>CAWJUQ010000015.1:0-643015 GCA_963846055.1 uncultured Alphaproteobacteria bacterium | reverse complement strand
CGTGTCCTCACCACCGCTCGATTTCCGTTCCGCCTACGCTCATTCCTCGGATACCAAAGATCAGCGATAGATCACCCGGAGCCCCGTCATGCCGCCTGACCACGCCGCCGACACCGTCGATCCAAAACTCCTGGAAATCCTGGTCTGCCCATTGACCAAGGGCCCGCTCGAATACGACGCGGCAAACCAGGAACTGATTTCGCGCTCGGCCAAGCTCGCTTATCCGATCCGCGACGGCATCCCGATCATGCTGCCAGAAGAAGCGCGCCGGATCGACTAGCAGCTATCCTGCGCTTCTCAATCGTCATGCCCCAGATTTAGGAGAACAAGCTTGATCAAAATCTGGGGCCGCAACACGTCCTCTAATGTGCAGAAGGTGATGTGGGCGGTGGCCGAAATCGGCCTGCCGTATGAGCGCATCGATATCGGCGGTCCGTTCGGTCAAAACCGCGACCCGGCCTATCTGGCCATGAACCCGAACGGTTTGGTGCCGACGCTTGAAGAAGAGGACGGCTTTCTGCTTTGGGAGTCGAACTCGATCGTCCGGTATCTCGCCGCCAAGCACCGCGCCGAGATGCTTGAACCCGCCGATTTGCACGCCCGCGCGCGCGCCAGCGCCTGGATGGATTGGCAGCTCAGCGTGCTTGGCCCGGCGATTACGCCCGCTTTCGTCGGGTTGATCCGCACACCGCCGGAAAAGCGCGACCACGAAATCATCGAGGACTCGAAAAACAAAACGACTGTCGCGGTTGCGATCCTCGACGATGAACTCTCCAAGACAGTCTTTCTCGCCGGTGAGCATTTTTCCTACGGCGACATTCCTGCCGCGGTGATGGCCAATCGTTACCGGCAGCTTGTGCCCGAGCGTCCGCCGTTTCGGAATTTCGAACGCTGGTATGCGGCCATCGCCGCGCGGCCGGCGTTTAGGGACCAAGTCGCGGCGGTGAAGCTGGCGTAGCTGTCACTCCCGCGAGCCCAAAATCCATAATCCGACCGGCGATTATCCGCTGCCAATTCCAAAGAACTCACGTAACGCTGACTTCGAAGCGGGCTCGTACAAAGTCGGCGAGTGGCCGACCGCCGGCACTTCGACGCTGATCGCATTTGGGAATGCGGCCACCATCCGGTGGGCGCTCTCGGGTGAAACGACATCACTGTGAGCGCCGCGCAACAGCAGTATCGGCATATTGAGATTGCCGGCGTTTTTCCACACCATTCGCTGTCTCGGCTTCGCGCGTCGACACTGGATCACGCCCGACACGGCCGGCGAGCTTGAACAGGACTGGATCGCAGTTGAAACGAAAGCCCCCATCCTCCGCGGGGGTCAGAAAATGGCTAACCCACGCCTCCCTGGACTGCTCATCGAGACTTGCCACGTTCTCCCGCGTAGCGACAAACCAGGCGATCGCGTCTCGCAGCGTGGCAAACCGTGCCGGCGCGCGCGCATATTGACCGGCTGCGCGAGCAGTCGCCGCCAGATTCGAGTCCATTGCGATATCGTTCAAAACCAATCGTGTGACTTTGCGTGGATTGGCCATGGCGTACAGTGCCGCCAAAGTGCCACCCATCGACGTCCCGATCAGAGCAAAATTCGTCAAACGGAGCTGGTTCGCGAACTCGCTCAAGTCCCGGAGGTAATAGAGCATTCGATAACGATCAGCGGGCGCGCGATCGCTACGGCCGCGTCCTCGTACGTCGAGCGCCAACAAGCGCACGTGCGGAACGAGCGCCGAAGCGATGCCGTCGAAAGCGTGAGCGTTTTGAACATACCCGTGAAGCGCGACAACCAGTTCTCCGACGCCGCCGTAATCAACGTAGTGCAGCTTCCGTCCGGTAAGCTTGACATACCCGTCGCGGAAACTGACGTTGTTCCGCCGTTGAATAATTCCCTCAGAGAGGAAAACTGTCATAAAATTTTCGCGAGCTCGCAGAGGGCCGCACGAGGATTACGTCTAGCTGTTTCCTGAAGAAAGTACGCTTGTCGGTTGATTTTGCACGCGGGATTTTCGGAGTCGCCGGCAGATCCCGACCCGCAATGATCGGTTGATTCACCGCGGCGCCTGACTTACGCTAATCATGGGGGCTGATCGCGATAAGTCACGGGGGCGTCCGTGGAAACTGTGTCGTGTTCGACCGCATGCAGTTGGCCCGAGATTGATCCGGCTTTTCCAACGGGCGTCACAACCTCTCAGGGACAAGTGATCGAAGTACGCGAAGGCGATACCGCCTTTGGATTTGTTTATTCAGGAGCCGCATGGACCGAGCACCTCGGCGTGCGGCAACAACTACACACTGAAATGTTTTTCTCGATCCCTGGCCCCGCATCCGTGATCGCCCTTCACGGCTTTGTTTGCATTCGCAAGAACTATCGGGGCGTGCCGATGTGGGGCGGCCCCCTCGAGATACCGGGCCGACTTAAATACATTGATGGCTGTTCAGACACTCTGCTGCTTGCTCCGCCGGTCAGAGGCGATCCCTGTTTGAATTATTTGCATGTACCGCCCGGCGTGTCTCAGACGCCGCACACTCATCCATCGGCACGAGCCGGCTGCGTCGTAAGCGGCGCAGGCTTCTGCCGGGTCGAAGGGCGAACGATCGATTTACTTCCCGGCACGATCTTCATTCTCCCGGCCGACGAACTTCACAGTTTCCACACGTCGGAAAAGCCATTGCGCATAGTTGTCTACCATCCGGATTCCGACTTCGGACCGACCGACGAAGTTCATCCGATGATCAACCGTACGGTCATCGCGAAAGATGCCGATGTTTCGGCGAACGGAAAAACGGCGGAGATGATATCTTCCTGAACGTGAGATATTCCGGGCCGCGACGTTTGCGGCCGTCAGCGAGGTAACCGAACCCCGCTATCTGCAGATGTTTTTTTTAGTTTCAATCTCCAGCGAAGTATTTCAACGCATTATGATGATGCGTCTGGTCAACAGGCGTCTCCGGGTCGATGCATCGGTGGCACGCGACGGCTCTGAAATGGTGCAGCAGATCCGGGCATCGTTTGGCGGCTTGCTCGTCGTCCTCGACTGGAGAAAGGGCGAGGTTATCGCCAGCAAGCCGGTACTTGGAGCGTCAGGGCTTGCTGTCAGAGACCGTACCATCGTTTGCGCCAGCTCGATTGAGCCCGCGGTTCGCGTCTTTCATGACGGCGAAGAAGTTGCGACCATTGCGCACCGCTGGCTCAACTATCTCCACAGCATCGATTTTTGCTCCCCGGAAAGCATCCTGCTCGCCAGTGCCGGCAGCGACTTGATAGCCGAATTCACGCTCAATGGCGACGTAATCTGGGACTGGTTCGGTCCCGAACACGGTTACGGCCAATGCCCGGATGGGCGTTCTGCATTTTTTGATCGCGCCGGCGATTACAGCAGACTGCGGACCTCTACGGCAGAGCATGCCATGCATGTCACTTCCGCAATCGGCGCGGCGGGCAATACGGTGCTCGCCACGCTATTTCATCAGGGCGAGCTGATTGGGATCGACCGGGCGAGCGCAGCGGCTAAAGTCCTCTTAAACGGTCTTTCGAAACCGCATGGCGTCCACCGCCGTGCCGGCGGCTTTCTCCTATCAGACACGCTGGGTCACATAGGTCATTCTCTTGGATGATAATTTGGAAGTCTGTGCACAAATACGCCTGCGGCTCGCAATGGCTTCAGGATAGCATTGTCACGGGCGCAGGCACTTACCTCACGCTGGAGAACGTCCATATCGACCAGCTGCCAGAACCCCATGTGCGAAACCGTATCAGTGAAATCGACGGTAGCGGCCGGGAGCTTCGCGGGGTTGAGGTGGACGTCGAGCAGTCGCCTGTTGCGATCAGCGAAATCGAGCGGAGCGCTGCGCACAAGCTTGCAAATGTCTGGGGAATGGAGCGGAATTTCGACGCATGGCGCTGGAGATGAGCAGCGAAACCGCCGCGCTGACGCCCTGTGACTTCCGGGCCGATCTTGCGGCCAAATCTCGAGCCGCGTCTTCTCCAACGATATCGACCGTGCGTATCGCCACCATCGACCGTCTTTGCCTGAACTTTTGTTATCACGTGACCCGCGGGTGCAAACTCCTGAACAGTGCCGATTAAATCGATCGATCAACTGGCCAGGCGCTGGGCATCACCCCAGAAGCGATTTATCTGGTTGAGGCAATCCTCGATATTCTTTGTGAAGACGGCATAGCGAGGCGCACCGGGAATCGTATTGAAGTTGTTCGCAGATGCCCGTCCGACGAAAGCGATCCTTTGCAGATTGAGGCACGACGTTGCTGTCCGGACGCTAGCCCGATCTTCGATTTGATTGCGCGTTGCCATGAACACTCTCTCGATTTCGTGTCCGGGAAGAAAAGCGGAATTGCAGCGGTATTCGCGCGAGGCGACTTCGTATTGTGGGACCGCGTGCACTCCGTGGACCGGGTCATGTCAATCTACGCGGATCTTGTTTCGCCAGCGCTGGGCGCGATTTTGCAGCCGGGCGCGCGCGTGCTCGAAGTCGGTGGCGGCGTCGGAGCCGTGTTGCAGCGATGCTTCCCGTTTTTTGACCGCTACGAAATCGGTCAATATCTCTTTACCGATGTTGGCCAAACGTTTGTGCAAGCTGCTCGAGAAAGATATGCCGGCGACAAGCGCCTGAGCTTTGCGAGGCTGGATATTAATTCGCCATTTGATGGGCAGGCGCTGGTACCGCAAAGTTTTGACGTTGTACTAGGCGTCAATGTTGTTCACGTCGCGCGGCGTCTAATGTTTTCGCTGCGCGAGTTACTCAAGCTGTTAAAACCGGGTGGCTATCTCATCCTTTGCGAAGGGTCGCCGCCGGATCGTGTGACACGATGGCGGCTCGATCTCGTGTTCGCTTTTCTGCGCGATTGGTGGGATGTCGAGATTGATCCGCCGTGGCGGTTACGTCCCGGGTTTATGCTGCCGAGCGAGTGGAAGGCGGCGCTCCTCGGCTGTGGATTTCAGGAAGTCCACCTGCTGCCTGGAGAACAGGGGTTTCACGGACCGTGCCGCGGCGGACTAGTCATTGCCCGCAACAATCCTGTCTGCAGCAAACGCCTCACTTCGTAGCGAGAGTGCCCATGGTTGATCTTATCCTGGGGCGGGACTGGCTTCGCCCGGTGCACGATCTTGCGAACCGGCCGTTTGGCTCCGGGCCGCCGGAGCGGTGCACCGTCGTAGGAGCCCTGGCGAGGCATGCCGATCTAATCCCCGACGCGCAATTCCTGACCGAAATCGGAGATGCGTCACGGGCCGTCACTTATGTCGAGGCGTTTCGCATCGTGCAGCAGCAGGCCGCGTTCTTGCTCTCGTCAGGATTGAAGCGCGGCGATCAGGTCGGATTCATCAGTCAAAATTCAGTTTCCTTCGCACTGGCCACACTCTCGGTGATCGAGGCCAGCGGAGTGGCGGTGATGTTGAGCTACCTCGATCCACCGGCGCGCATCGCGGCTCAGGTCGAGTTCTCTCAAGTACGTTTCCTGATTTACGAGCAAGTACATGAAAGCATCGCGCACGCGTCTGCCGGCACGGCAAGAGCGCTTTCTTTCGAACAGTTGGCGACAGCTGGTCGCCAGCAACATGCCATCGCCATCGCGCCACCCGCACCAACCGACGCTGCGCTGATCTTCTACACATCCGGGACCACGGGAACACCGAAAGCGGTGGTGCAATCCCATTTCGCCGTGGCGCAGAACGTTTGGTCGCTAACCGACCATCATCGAATAAAGCGGGGGACGCGGCTCCTTTGCGGGCTTCCGATGCATCACGTCAACGGACTTGAGTTCACAATACTCGGAGCAGTGCTGGGCGGCGGTCACACCGTGATCAGTCGCGGCTTCGACGCGCTGAAGTTTTGGCCAGCTGTGCGCAAGTACGAAATCGAGATCGCAAGTCTCGTGCCGAACCTGCTGCGGCTTCTCGCTGCTCGTCCGGAATTGCGCGGTAAGGAACCAATACCTTCTCTCCGGTACACGGTCTCCGCAGCCGCTCCCTTATCAATTGAGGTCGCGCGACAAACTTCGTCCCAGCTCGGTCTGCGGATTGTCCAAGGATACGGCATGTCGGAGGTGACCAACTTTTCCTGCTTGATGCCGACCGAACTTTCCGGGACTGAGCACAATCGCTGGATGCTCGAGGGCCGCCGGACGTCCATTGGTCCTTCTCTCCCGAACCAGGAAGTGACCATCGGCGTCGGCGACGACACCGCAAGACCAGGCGATGAGGGCGAGATCCTCATGCGCGGCCATTGCGTCATGAGCGGCTATCTGCACAACGACGCAGCGACCGAAGAAATGTTTCGGCGCGGGTCGGTGCATTCCGGCGATCTCGGCTTTTGCCTTCCAGATGCCTCGGGGCGCCGATACTTTCATGTTTCCGGCCGCATCCGCGAAATCTCAAAGCGCGGCGGCGCGATGGTGAGCCTGCTCGAACTCGACGAACTTTTGGCCAGAATGCCGGGCGTCGCCGATGCCGGCGCTGCCTGCTTTGCCAATGAGTGGGTCGACGAGGAAATAGCGGCCTTTGTTGTTCGGCAGCCCGGTGCCGATGTCACGGGTGACGCAATCTTCAAACATTGTCGCAATGTGCTCCCGTACGCGGCAGTCCCGAAGGTCGTCGAGTTCGTCACTGAAATTCCGCGGACGCCCAGCGGAAAAATCCGCCGCCGCGACATCGCGGCGCATTTCACCGATTTCCGCAAGCAGCTGTTTCGGGAGCAAACGACTGCGATCCTCCAGGCTGACGAGCGAACGAAATGACAAAATCGCGCGACGAATTGGTAAAGCGGGTGCTGCAGTGTGCTAATCGCGCAGCCGGCACTTCACTTTCCTTGCCACCGGACGGCGATATTGCTCTTGAAGCATTCGGCTTGACTCGCTGAGCATCTTTGCTTTTTTAATGGAGCTCGAGCGGGCCTGCGGCGTGAAGCTGGACCGCATACTCCAGGATCAGGAACGATTGCACAGCATCAAGTCTGACTGCCGACATCATCGACGCCGGCAGCGCCAATAGCCCGACGACGGGCCGTTCCGGGTAACCCGCCGGAACGCTACTCCGCCGCGGCGCGCGACCCGCCCGATTGTGCCGAGACGATGTAATCCATCGCCGCCTGCACTCCACCCTTCTTGTGCGGGACGCCTGCAAGCGTAAGCGCCATCTCGGTGGCGCCGAGCGCGCCGATCAGCGTGGCATCGTTGATGTCGCCGAGGTGACCGATGCGGAAATATTTCTTGGCGAAAGGTCCGAAGCTCGCGCCATAGGCGATGTTGTAGGTGTTGAGCGCAACCGCGCGGAATTGATCGGCGTCGTGGCCGTCCGGCAGCAGCACGGCGGTGACGGTCGGCGAATAGTATTGCGGATCGCGGCAAAGCGTTTCCAGACCCCAGGCGCGCACGGCACGACGCGTCGCTTCGGCGAGCCGGTCGTGACGCGCGAACACGTTGTCGAGGCCCTCTTCGTGCAGCATCTCGATTGCGGTATCGAGGCCGTAGAGCATTTGCGTCGCCGGCGTGTACGGGAAGAAGCCTTGCTTGTACATGTTCAGCATATCGTCCCATTGGAAGAACGATCGCGGCAGCTTTGCCGTCTTCGAGGCACGCAACGCCTTTTCGCTCACGGCGTTGAACGACATCCCGGGCGGCATCATCAGCCCCTTTTGCGCGCCGCCAACGGTAACGTCGACGCCCCATTCGTCGTGACGGTAGTCGGTCGACGCCAGCGATGAGATGGTATCGACCAGAAGCAGCGCCGGATGGCCGGCGGCGTCGATGGCTTTGCGAATGCTGGCGATCGGCGACAGGCACCCGGTCGCGGTTTCGTTGTGCAGCACGCACACCGCCTTGATCTCGTGCGCTTTGTCCTTGCGCAGATGTTCCTCAATGACCTTCGGATCGGCGCCGACGCGCCAATCGGTCTTGATGAATTCGGGCTTGAGCCCGAGCCGCTCCGCCATCACCTTCCACAAAGTCGCGAACTGGCCGGTTTCGACCATGAGCACGCGATCTCCCGGCGACAGCGTATTAGCGAGCGCGGCCTCCCAGGCCCCCGTCCCGGTCGCGGTGAAGATGATGACCGGCTGCGTGGTCTTGAAGATGGTCTTGATGCCTTCGAGCACACGCTTGCCGAGCTTTGCGAATTCGGGACCGCGCTGGTCGATGAGCGGCATGTCGATTGCCCGCATGATCCGGTCCGGCACCGGGGTCGGTCCTGGAATTTGCAGGAAATGGCGCCCGGGAAGACGCGAAGCATTTTGCGGCATGACTCAAAATTCCTTTGGACGCGAATGGCTATAGGCTTTGGTAAAGCGTCACCGTGTGTGCGGAAGGCGCGCGCAAAGTCCCGGCTGCGCCGGTCCGAAGGCGCTGCGGCGCGGCCTTGATCCCCGAACGCGCCGTTGCGGTCAAGTCTCTTTGCTGCCGCAGGGCTAAAAGTTGGGAAACGCCCCATAGGGCCGTGGGCCGTTAACTCTCCGCGGTCAGTGCGCTCTCATGCCAGCGCCGGAGCGCCAGATAGTTGATCAGCGAGAGCAGGTAGAAAATCACGATGCCGGCGAGCGAAAGCAGAATGAGCGCCGCGAACATGCGCGGAATGTTCAGGCGATAGCCCGACTCGGCGATCCGGTACGCCAGGCCCGATCCGGCCCCGGCCGAGCCCGCGGCGATTTCGGCAACGACCGCGCCGATCAGCGCAAGCCCTCCGGCAATGCGCAACCCGCCGAGAATGTAAGGCAGCGCCGACGGCAATTTCAGCCGGCGCAAAATCTGCCAGCGCGACGCGCCGTAAAGCGCGAACAAATCGGCGAGGTTGCGGTCGACCGAACGCAGTCCGAGCGTGGTGTTGGCCAAAACCGGGAAGAACGCGACGATCCAGGCGCATACCAGGACCGCGGCGTGTTGCGGCAGATAGATCAGCAACAGCGGCGCCACGGCGACAATTGGCGTCACCTGCAGGACCACCGCGTAAGGATAAAGCGAATATTCCAGGAACCGCGACTGATTGAACAGGATTGCCAGGAACACGCCGCCAAAGGCCGCCAGCAAAAAACCTTCGAACGTCGTAATCACCGTCACCAGCAACGATCGCAGCAGCAATGGCCAATCAGTAGCGAAAGTCTGCGCGATCAGATCGGGCGCCGGCAGTACGTAAGGCGGAATGTTGTTGTACCGCACCGCGGCTTCCCAAACGGCGATGCCGATCGCCAGGACGAGAATCGGCATCACCACGCGCAGAGGACCGTCACGCCGGTCGCGCATCCTCATGCTGGGCCCCCGACCGCCATCGCAACCGCGAGCGCGTCCGACGCCCGCCGGCACAACGCCGCATATTCGGCGGAAGTGCGAAAGCTGCGGCCGCGCGGGTATGGCGCGTCGATCGCGACCTCCGCGGAAATGCGGCCCGGCCGCGACGCCATCACCACCACGCGATTAGCGAGGTAGACCGACTCGAATACCGAGTGGGTGACGAAGACGATGGTGGTGCGCAAGGTGTCCCATGTCTGCAGGAGATCGTCGTTGAGCTTAAAGCGCGTGATCTCGTCGAGCGCAGCAAACGGCTCGTCCATCAGCAAAATCTGCGGCTCCGTGACGAGTGCGCGGGCGATTGAAACGCGCATCCGCATGCCGCCGGATAATTCGCGCGGATAAGCATTGCGGAATGCGCCGAGCCCGACCCGGTCAAGCGCGGCTTCGACGCGGTCCATCCTCCCGGCGGCGCGCGTCCTGTTGAGCTTCAGCGGCAGCTCCACGTTCTCGAAGACCGAGGCCCACGGCATGAGCGTCGGCTCCTGAAAGACGTATCCGATCCGCCTTTCACCCTGCCCTCGCGGCCGCTTTGTCCCATTCGACGACCCCTTCGTTCGGCTCGGTCAGTCCGGCGATGATGCGCAGCGCGGTCGACTTGCCGCAGCCCGACGGCCCAAGCAGCGCGACGAACTCACCGCGGACGAACTGTCGAGGTCAAGTCCAGCCAGGGCGCGGACGCCGTTGGGAAAGGATCTTGCCGATACCGCGCAGCGAGACGAGCGGAGCATCCTCAGTAGCGGTCGCAGGCGGCATTGGTTCGCTTATTGCTTCGGCCGCAGATCGAGCCCGATCTTCTTGTTGACGAATTGCAGTGTGTAGGATTTGCGGTAATCAAGCCCTGCCGGCGCGACACCGGCGCGCACCATTTTGTCGAAAAAATCTTTCATGTGGGCGTCAGTCATGGCGCCGACGCCCAGCGTCAAGGCGTCTCCGGAATCGACGATGCCGTATTCTTTCATCTTGGCGACCGAATAGCTCAGAAGATCGTCGGTCATCTCCGGGTTCTGTTGTTTGATCAGCGCATTCGCCGCTTTGTTGTCGCCGTAGATGTAATTGTACCAGCCGATGATCGAGGCATCGACGAATCGCTGTACCAGATCCGGCTTCTTCTCGACCAGATCGCGCCGGGTTTCAATCAGCGTCGAATAAGCCGAAAAGCCCTGATCGGCTAACAGGAAGACCTGCGGCGTGAAATGCCCCTGACGCTCGACCGCGAACGGCTCGGACGTCACATAGCCCTGCATCGCGCTATGCGGGTCGGCTAGAAACGGCTGCGGATTGAAGGTGTAAGGTTTGACTTGATCTTCTTTGAAGCCGAAATCGGCCTTGAGCCATTGATAGTAGGTCGCCATTCCTTCCTTGGAGATAAACAAAGTCAGCTTTTTCAAATCGGCGAATTTTGTGACGCCCGCGTCCGGGTGCGCGATCAGGACTTGCGGGTCCTTCTGAAACAGGGCGGCGACCTGGATGGTCGGCACATTATGCGCGACGGCGTCAAACCCTTGCAGCGTGTTGGCGCTGAGATAAAAATCGATTTTGTTGACCAGAAGCAGCATGCGGTTGTTGGCGTTCGGACCACCGGGGAGAATGGTCACGTCGAGCCCGTATTTTTTGTAGGTGCCGTCGGCAAGCGCCTGATAGAAGCCGCCATGCTCGGCTTCAGCGACCCAATTGGAACCGAATGTCACCTTGTCGAGCGGCTGTGCCGCCGCCGGCCCCGCAAGCACTGCCGCCGAGACTGCGAAGCCCGGTTAATAGTGCCTTCAGCGTAACGGCCAATTGCATGGTTGCTCCTTTGGTGCCGCAACGCGACAATACCGCATGGTCCCGAAAGAGTAATGCCGATGACGCTGCCAAAACGCGCCTGGACGGACATGACCTGGGAGGATATCGCCAGCGCCGGCGAGGCCGCGCGCCGGTGGATCGCGGTTTTGCCGTTGGCCGCCGTGGAGCAGCACGGCCCGCACTTGCCGCTTGGCGTCGATAGTTTCATTGGCGAGGCCTACCTGTCGCGGGTGCTCGAAGTGCTGCCCACCGATCTGCCGGCGACATTTCTGCCGCTGCAGCGTATCGGCGTCTCCGTCGAACATGTGGACTATCCGGGTACGCTGACGATATCAGCGGCTACTGCAGTCGCCGCCTGGACAGAGATCGGCGAAGGTCTTTGCCGCGCGGGTCTCCGAAAACTCGTTCTCGTCACCAGTCACGGCGGCAATGTCGCAGCGATGGAGCTGGTCGCCCGCGATTTGCGCGCGCGCTTCGGCATGCTCGCCGTCACCGTCGGCTGGCATCGCTTCGGCTATCCGCCGGAGACGTTTTCCCGCGAAGAACAAAAATACGGCATTCACGGCGGTGACATCGAAACGTCACTGATGCTTGCAGCCCGGCCGGATACGGTGCGCATGAACAAGGCGACGCACGCCGCGCCAGCCAGCCTCGACATGGCGGACGAATTCAAGTGGTTGAGCGCCAGCCGGCCAGCCGGATTTGCCTGGATGACGCAGGATCTTCATGCGACCGGCGCGGTGGGCGACGCCACGCTCGCCACCGCCGCCAAGGGCGAAGCTGCGCTCGACTACGGCGCCCGGGCTTTCGTCGAGTTGCTGCAAGAGGTCGATCGCTTCGATCTGGCGCGGCTGAAAGACGGACCGCTGCGGTCCTGAGTTACCTTGTTGATTATAATGAAGTGGAGGCGACATCATGTTTGTTAAAACCAAAGACGGCGTTGAGATTTTCTACAAGGACTGGGGCAAAGGTCAGCCCATTGTGTTCAGCCACGGCTGGCCGTTGTCGGCTGATGACTGGGACGCGCAGATGTTGTTCTTTCTTAATCACGGCTATCGCGTCATCGCACATGACCGTCGCGGCCACGGCCGCTCCAGCCAGGTCGCCGATGGACACGACCTGGACCATTACGCCGACGATCTCGCGGCGGTAACGGCGCATCTCGATCTAAAGAACGCCATCCACGTCGGCCACTCGACCGGCGGCGGCGAGGTCATTCGTTATCTGGCGCGACGCGGCGAGCGCGATGTGGCAAAGGCGGCGATCATCAGCGCGATACCGCCGTTGATGGTGCAGACACCGGCCAATCCCGGTGGCCTGCCGAAGAAGGTATTCGACGATTTCCAGGCGGCGCTTGCCGCGAACCGCTCGCAATTCTATCGCGACGTCGCGGCGGGCCCATTCTACAACTACAACAAGACCGGCAAGCCCTCCGAAGCGGTCATCGAGAACTGGTGGCGGCAGGGCATGATGGGCGGCGCCAAGGCGCATTACGACGGCATCGTCGCGTTCTCGCAGACCGACCAGACCGAGGACCTGAAAAAGATCACCGTTCCGGTGCTGGTCATGCACAGCGAAGACGACCAGATCGTCCCCTACGCCGACTCAGGTCCGCTGTCGGCAAAGCTCCTGAAGAACGGCACCCTCAAGACTTACAAAGGCCTTCCGCACGGCATGCCGACGACGCACCCCGAAATCGTCAACGCCGAGCTGCTGGCGTTTTTGAAAGCCTGACGCAACGCCAGGCGGAAGTCGCAGCAAATACCGCTGACGCACGAACAAAGAGGAGCCATCGCGATGGATCGGCGCACCTTCGTTAGCGCTACGGCCGCCGCCGCTGCAACCTCGCTGCTTGCGGGAACGGCTCACGCCCAGCCAGCACCCAAGGCAAAAAATGTAGTGCTGGTACATGGTCTTTTTGCTGATGGATCGTGCTGGTCCGAAGTCATCCCGCGATTGCAAGCAGCGGGGCTTAACGTAACCGCGGTCCAAAATCCGCTGACGACATTGCCAGAAGCCGTCGATGCAGCACTGCGCGTGCTCGCTCGGCAGGAGGGCCCGACGGTCCTGGTCGGTCATTCGTTTTCGGGAATGATCGTCACCGACGCCGGGGTGCATCCGAACGTCTCGGCGCTGGTCTACGTTGCGGCCCGAGCGCCGGACGCCGGCGAAGACTATCCCGCCTTGGCCAAGAATTTTCCGACGCCGCCGGCGACCGCCGGCATCGTGTTCGACGGCGATGAAGGACGCCTCGGCCTGGAAGCTTTCTTGCGCGATTTTGCGGGCGACCTGCCGGAAGCGAAGGCAAAGGTGCTGTACGCGGTGCAATGGCCGTTCAACAAAGCCCTGCTCACTGGCAAGACGACCCATGCCGCGTGGCGATCAAAGCCGAGTTGGTATGCGGTATCGACGGAGGACAGGACCATAAACCCCGACCTTGAACGCTTCATGGCCAAACGCATGGGCGCCAAAACGATCGAGGTCAAAGCGAGCCACCTTTCGCTGATCTCGCAGCCCGAGACGATTGCGAATCTCATTCTGGAAGCGGCCGGCCGAGGCTAAATCGCCGTCAGAGTTCCCGCGGCCCGGATTCGCGGCTTACGCCGCGATCTTCACGTATTCGAAATCGCCGGGCTTATTGTCGATGCCGATGCGCGGCGGAGCAATCCAGTTGGCGAATTGGCCCGGCTCGACGACCCGGTGCATCAGACTGACAATATAGTCGCCGTCGTCTTTTGACGGCAGCCACTTGCCGATGTCGCGCTTCCAGGCCGCCTCGTCGATCAGCACGCCGGCGGGTGAAACCTGCACGTCCTTGAACTCGCCGATATTGCGATGGAAACCGACATGCGGCAGTTGGAACTGGAATGCGACGCCGGTCTTGCCGATGACCTTGTTCCAGCGATCGAGACCGCGTTGGCAGTCCGCGGTGTAATCGTCCCGCAAGCGCATGTTCACCGCCGTAAGAGCGGGTTCATCGACGCGCTTGATTTCTCCGTCGACCATCTTGAGCACCGGATAAGTCGAGTGTTCGAGCCGGTGGTCGTCGTCGATCTTGTTTTCCTGGAAGCGGCCCTTGAGGCCGGCGTTGAAAGCATTCGCGGCGTTGGTGGAAACTTCCGAGCCGAACAGATCGAGCGACAACGAATAGTGCAGGTTGAGCTTTTTCTGGATGGTCGGCAGGTCGATGACGCCAAGGCTGCGGACTTTGTCGATGTCGTTCGGGTCGGCGATGCCCGCCGCCTGCATCGCCTCGCAAGTGCGCTGGATAGTGCGCCCGACGCCGGTCTCGCCGACGAACATGTGGTGCGCTTCCTCCGTCAACATGAACCGACAGGTGCGCGACAGCGGGTCGAAGCCTGATTGAGCCAGACTTTCAAGCTGCATCTTGCCGTCGCGGTCGGTGAAGAAGGTGAACATGTAGAACGAGAGCCAGTCCGGCGTGGCCTCGTTGAAGGCGCCGAGCATGCGCGGCTTGTCGGCGTCGCCGGAGCGCCGCTGCAGCAATTCGGCCGCCTCCTCGCGCCCGTCGCGGCCGAAATATTTTTGCAGGATGTAGACCATCGCCCACAGGTGACGGCCTTCCTCGACATTGACCTGGAAGACGTTGCGCATGTCGTAGAGTGACGGCGCAGTCTTGCCGAGATGGCGCTGCTGCTCCACCGACGCCGGCTCGGTGTCGCCTTGAATGACGACCAGACGACGCAGCATGGCGCGGTATTCGCCGGGTACGTCCTGCCATGCCGGTTCGCCATAGTGGTGGCCGAACGGAATGGTGCGGCCTTCCTCTTTCGGCGCGAGCAGAATGCCCCAGCGATAATCAGGCATTTTCACATAGTCGAATTTGGCCCAGCCTTTCGGATCGACCGACACGGCGGTACGCAAATAGACCAGCGATTGTTGGAAGCCTTCCGGCCCCATGTCCATCCACCAATCGATGTAGCCCGGGTGCCAGCTTTCAAGCGCCCGCAGCACCTGGCGGTCTTGCGCGAGATTGACGTTGTTAGGGATCTTGGTGGTGTAATCGACGTTCTCGATTTCCATGGCTCGCCTCTTTTCACGCTCCGCCGTGCGTCAAACTCTCTTGGTATCGAACACCGGCTGTTGGCCGGTGCCGTAACGCTTCAGTGCGCCTTCTTCGCCGATGGCGTTGGGCCGCTGGAAGATCCAGTTCTGCCAGGCGGTCAAACGCGCGAAGATTTTCGATTCCATCGTTTCCGGTCCGGCAAAGCGCAGATTGGCTTCCATGCCGGTCAAGCCGTCAGGCGAAAAGCTCGCGCGCTCTTCCAGGAACACGCGCACCTCGTCGTCCCAATCGATATCGTCGAGGGCGAACGTGATGAGTCCGAGTTTTTGCGCGGTCTCGGCGTCGAGCGGTTTTTCAATCTCGGACCTCGCCGCTTCGATCGCCGCGGGATTGCCAAGGAAGCGGCTCGCGAGCCGCGTCAAGCCGTTGGCCATCGGGTAGAGGCCGAAGTTCGCTCCGCTCAGTACAATTGCCGCCGGTGGTTTGTTGTCACCGTCGCGCTGGCCGAGCAGCATGTAGGAACGGTCGCTGGCGAAGGCGATTTCCGCGAGCGTGCCGGCAAAACACGAGCCCGGCTCGATCAGCGTCACCAGCGAGCGCGAGGTCACATCGATGCGCTTGAGCACGCGTTTCCAGAGCAGGCGGATTTCGCGCACCAGCCAATGATCGTTGTTGGCGTCGAGCAGCTTTTCGTAAGCCATCACCTCGGCGGCATCGCCCGATGACTTGAAGACGATGGCCGCGATATCGAGTTCGTTGAGGCGGATGTGCAGGATCGCATCATCGAGCTCGCGCGCGAGCTGGAGCGGCCAGAATGCTGCACCCTGCGCAGCGATACCGTCCGCCGACGGCGGAGGCGGTACAACAGGACCGCGCACGTTGATGGTCGCAATCCGCGTGCCGCGATCGAATGAAACGCCCAGCGAACCGTACTCGACACCGTCGGCGCTGAACTCGCGGGAAAGCGGCGTCAGCTTGATGCCCTGCCCTGCTCCGTTGCGGCGCGACTTCGCCGCGAATTCCTTGCCGCGCGCGAGAACGGTGTCGTCGAATTTCGAGCCGGGCGCGACTTCGTCGACCAGCCGCCACTCCACCGCGCGCTTTCCTTTGACGCCTTCTTCGGTGGTGCAGAACACATCGGCGTGGTCGCGGCGTACCTTGCGCTTGTCGGCCACGCGGGTGAGTCCGCCGGTGCCGGGCAACACTGCGAGCAGCGGCAGCTCGGGCAACGCCACCGACGACGAGCCATCGTCGACCAGCATGATGTGGTCAGCGGCGAGCGCGAGTTCATAGCCGCCGCCGGCCGCGGTGCCGTTGATTGCGCAAATCGTCGGCAGCCCGGAATACTCGCTCAAATCCTCGATGCCGTTGCGTGTCTCGTTGGTGAATTTGCAGAAGTTGACTTTGTGGGCGTGGCTCGCACCGGCGAGCATGCGGATATTGGCGCCGGCGCAAAACACGCGCGGCTTGCCTGAACGCAGCACCAGGACGCGCACCTGCGGATGCTCGAACCGCAGCCGCTCCAGCGCGTCGGCCAGTTCGATATCGACGCCGAGATCGTAGGAATTCAGCTTGAGTTCGTAGCCCTCGAACAGCGGCGCCTTCTCGTCGACGTCCATGAGGAGCGTCGCGATCTCGCCGTCCACGCTGAGTTTCCAGTGACGGTAGCGGCCCGGCTCGGTTTGAAAGTCGACGCGGCCTTTGCCGTTGGCGAGCGCGCGTTCCGGTTGGCGGGGGTCAGCCATACGGCGAGCCTCAGAATGTATTATAATGCATCACTGATCTTGTTAATATGCACTATAATGCATGAGCCCGCAAGCCCCTACGCCGCTCCTCTTTCGGCTTCGTGATGATCGCGCAGAAGGCGGTTGATGAAACCCGCCGTCGCGGCAAGCGTCTCTTCGGGCTGGTCGCGCTGCGGCGAGTGTCGCGCGCCATCGAGCACCATTGTTTCTACCGGACAGAAGCACTCGTCGCGCGCCACCTCGAGCTGCTTCAGCGTGCCGTACTGATCATCCCTGCCTTGCACAATGAGGATTGGCACGCGGATGTAACCGAGCGTTTCGGTAATATCCCAATGCTGGAATCGTGGATCGAGCCATGGTTCGGACCACGACCGGAACGCGCCGTCGACGTTGGCGTGCCAGCGCTGGAGTTTTTTGCGCAAATCGCCGTTGGCGAATTCGTCCTGCGTGCGGCGGATCTGGTCGAGACCCATTTGCTCGGTGAAGAAGTGCGGCGCGATCAGAACGAGCCCGCGCACGCGATGATCCTGCACGCTCCCGGTATAGATCGTGGCGATCGAAGCGCCGTCACTATGGCCGAGAAGAATGCCGCGCTGAAACCCAATGCCCGCGAGCACGCGTGGCAACGTGGTAAGCGATTCCTCCTGCATGAAGTCGACGCTGCGCGGCAGCGTTGCCGGACTCGACTTGCCGTATCCGGCGCGTGAGTAAACAAACACGCCGGCGCCGGTCGCCGCGGCGACCTCATCGGGAAACGAACCCCACAAGCCGACTGAGCCCAACCCTTCGTGCAGCATCACGATGGTCGGCGCCGCATCGGGCCGCGGCCCGATCATCCGATATTCCAGCCGCATGCCAGGAAGATCGAGAAGACCCGCGTCGGCGAGGGTCACGACTGCGCCCTGCCGGATAACGTTATGCCGAGCACGTCGTTCACCGTGCGCAAAAGCTTGGCAAAGCTTTGCTCGATCGACTCTGCCGACGTGTCGATTTCCGCTTCCGCGCGCGCGTAATCGGCGCGCCGCGCTTCGAGGATCGCGACAAGGTCCGCCATGGCGGCGCGGTTCTGCGCCATCGGGCGGAAATCGCCCTGCGCCATGACGCGGCTCATGTGTTCATCCGGCCGCGCCTTGATCCAGATGGTGTGGGTCCGGCGCAGCAGCAGCGCGTAAGTTTCGGCATTGGAGACAATGCCGCCCGCCGTCGTGATGACCGCGGACTCCTGCTCGGCGACGACGCGCTCGAGCGCGCCGCGCTCCTGGCGGCGGAAGGTCGCCATGCCGGCCATTTCGATCAGGTCCGGAACGCTGGCGCCATATTCCTCTTCAACCCGGCGATCGAGCTCGATGAACGGCCAGCCGAAGTGTTGAGCGAGCATGCCGGCCGAGCGTCGATTTGCCCGCACCCCGCAGACCCACCAACGCGATACGGCGTCCGCGATCGGCGCTGCTTTGCCGCGCCAGCCGTAGCTCGATGTCTTTCGCGAGCGCCGGCAGGTCCGCGTCCGGCACTTGCCCGACGAGATCGATGACGGCGGCGAACGCCGGATCGCGGACACCCGTCTCCGGCAGCAACGCCGCGGTGGGAAGTTCGAGCGCACGCGCAATGGCGCGCAGCACGCTCACCGAAGGATTGCCGGTCCCGCTCTCGATTTGCGCGAGGTATCGCTCCGAGGTGGCGGAGCTTTCCGCCAATTGCCGGCGCGTCAGCCCGCGCTTGGCGCGGTGTTTGCGCAGTTCGGCGCCGATGGCGGCGAGGAATGCGGAAGTATCGGCGGGATGGTCTTGGCTGCCGGTAGTCGGTTCGGAAGCTGTTGCCTCTGGCTTAGAGGTCGCCACAGATCAAAATCCGCATGCATTATAATTCATGCGTCATAGTGCATGCACGCGCGCCGAATTATCAAGGCCGTGTTCACTCGAACATTTTCCGCCACGTACCGCTTTGTGGTTCGGCCCGCGGTTCGGCTTCTTCTTCGTTCTCGTCCGGGCCGGGATCGTCGGGCGCATGAATAAGCGGAATGACCGGCGCGACGATCGGCGGTTCGGCTCCTTCTGTGGGCCGCGAGCTGAATGCGGGCGCAATGCCGCGTAACCGTCGCGGCGGGAGTCTGCTCAGTCTTTCCATTATCGGCCGCCACACGAGGTGGACGATCAGGGGAATTCGGGCTGCTCATTAGCGATCGCCTTCGGAACGGAATCCGCGGAATCCGGCTCGATCAGCGGCGCTGCACTGGCGATGCCGACCAGCGGAACGCGCCACTCAAAGCCGTCGATCCGGCCGCTCGGCGAAACCGGGAGCCACCGGTCGGAAACATAGCCTTCCGCCGTCCAGGCCGGATCCGCCGCGGCCGTGAGCGCGCGCGCAAGCCATTCGCGCGCGCGGCCTTCGTCGTTCGATGCCGCGCGTTCGAGCTCGGCCATCAGTAACGCCACTCTTTTGGTCGGTGCCGCGAGATAGGACGCGAGCGCGGCGCGCGCTTTGCCGAAATCGCCGGCGTCGATCGCAGCGCGCGCGACGGCGAGCGCTCCTTCGATATGACCCGGCACGGCCTTGGCCAAAGCCTCGACCCGCTTGAGCCGATCGCGCGCGGCATCGCCGAAGCGCAAATTTGAAAATACCTGCGCTAGATCGGGATGCGGACCGGCCTGCCACGCCCGGGTGATCATCCGAGCGGCTTTGCGAAGCTCGCCAGACTTCCGCGAGCATGCGGCCGGCGAGCGTGGCCGCCGGCACAAAAGTCGGCGTGAGTTTTGCCGCCTCAAGCGCGAATGATTTGGCGGCGTCGCGATCGGTTTCTTCGAGCGCTTGCGCGCGAGCGGTCAGCATCACCGCGCGCTGGCGGCGATAAACATCCTTGTCGAGCGTCTTCTTGTTGGCTTCGAGATGCGCCAGCGCGCCCGCCCAATCGCCCGCCAGCGAGCGCGCTTCGAGAACCGCCTTGCCGGCCCATGTCAACGCCGGATTCTCGCGTGCCGCTTCCTCGGCAATCGCCCGGGCGTTGTCGTAGTCCCGGCTGCGGCGCGCCTCGACGAACAAGCCGTGCAAGCCGAGCGTTTTGGTATCGGGGCGGTTCGCCATATCGCGGAACACGCCGGCGGCCGTCGTCGCGATCACCCGCGAGCTGCGCCGACTGGGCGCTCAGCAACAGCGCCAGCGGTTCGGTCGGCGCGATGCGCTTGGCTTCAGCGACGTGCTTGCGCGCCGCTTCGAGATCGCCGGCACCAACGGCGATGAGGCCCTGGGAAATCGCCTGATAGGCGCGCTCACCACGGCGGCGGCGCAGATGCCGGCCGAACGCGAACGGCGAGCGAAAGATGGCGCGCAACAAGGTCCATACGAACAAGAGCACGGCAACCGCCGCCAGCACCGCGGCGCCAAGCACCATCAGCGACGTCTCGATACGCCAGCCCTGCCACGTGACGACCACGTCGCCGGGACGGTCGGCGAGCCACGCGGCGCCGAGCGCGAGCGCGCCGACAATAATGAGAAAGATAACGATCCGGATCATTGCGGCGCCGGCTTGCCGAGTGCGGTAGCCGCTTCGGCGGCGATGCGGCGGCTTGCCGCGACAGCCGCTTCGCGCGCTTGCGCTTTCTTCACCCACTCGTCGGTCACCGCGCGCGCGGCCGGCGGCAAACGGGCGATATCGGCGAGCGCGCCAGCTATGTCGCCATTGCGCGCATCGATGTCGATGCGGGAAATAATCGAGGAGGGATCGTCGCCCGTCGACGCGGAGTCGGCTCGGGTGATGCGGACGAGCTTTTGCGCGTTGAGCTCAAGCCGCGCGATCAGCGAACCTTCCTTCGGCGCCGCCATTGATGCGTTACGGACGCGCCGGCAAAAGCTGAATCAACTCACGGCTCAGTGCCGCATTGCTCGGCAAGCCCTCGGCGGCAAACGGCGTCAGCGCCGCGATCGCGTTTTGATCGGCACCGAGCGCGGCCACGCTGGCGAGCTCGGCGTTGAACGGAGCGCCACGCTCCACCACGGCGGCAAGCGCCGCCGCGGCGGCGGCAGCGCGCGCCACATGATCGTCTGCGCTCGACGAGGCGCGCGCCGCATCGGCAGTCAGCGATTTGACGGCATTCTCGAGCGCTTCAACGCGCCGGGTGATCTGATCGAGATCGCCGGATGGAGCTTTGCTTTCGCCCGCAGTCTTGGCTGCCTCGGCCGCCGCGGCGGCGGCCGCTGCTGCGGCCTTGCCCTCCGTGGCGAGATCGCGCGTTGACGCCGCGATCTCGTCGACCCGGCGGGTTAGCGCCGCGACCGCATCGCCCAATGCTTTCGTCTGGGTCTCGATGCCGGTTATCCGCGATGTCGATGCCGGATCGGGCGGCTTGGCTTGCGCGGCTTCCTGGAGTTTTCCGAGTTGAGCCTCGATTTCGCTTAATCGCGCCGTATCCGGCGCCGTCGAGGCCGGTGGTCGCATTGGCGCTTTGCAGGCTTTCATTCATCCGCTGCGGGGCTAGGCCAGAGAACCACACGGCCGCGGCGGCCACAGCCACTACGGCGGCTCCAATGAGTCCGGCGAAGATGTAAGCCGTCGTCCGTCGCGGCATGCGACCGGACGGGGATTCGCTCGCGCCGCCTGTTCCAGAGCTGTCCGCAGTCGCGCCCGAGGCGGCGGCCGAGTCCTGCGCGTCCGCCGGCCGTTCGGTCGCGACTTCCTGCGCGGTCAAATCGATGGTCGGCGGCCGGCGGCGCTGGGCGCTGTCGGGGTCGCTCATGGCCTCTCCACGGTCAGGACCGGTATCGTGACGTCGGCTCCGCGCATCCGGCATAGTACGCAGGACGAATGGCGGCAACACGATGCTCGGGCGCGCTAAATAAACAATCTACGGCGCTCAAATGCCGCGGATGAGCGCAATCAGCGCGGCTTCGGTCGGCTCCGGTGCAATCTGTATTTGCCGCGCTCCGGCCTCAGCCAGCGGCTCCGCGACCTGCCGGGACAGGCAAAAATGCAGCGGCGTTTCCAGCGCCTGTTGGCGAAGCTGCGCTGCGAGCGTGACATCAACGTAGGTCGCGGCGCTGCGCCGGGAAAAATGCAGGACACCGTCGATGCCGCGGGCGAACGCCTCTGCGCCCGGAGCCGGAAGCGAGACGGCCGGCACCGCGCGATAGACCACCACGGTATCTACCGCGATTCCGTGAGATTTCAGGTCGCCGGCCAAGTCGCCGAACCGGTCGGCGCCTGCGAGATAAAGAAGCGACGCGCCGGCTTTGAACCGTTGCGTCGCCGAGGTCACGACTTCGTTCTCTCCGCCGGCGGCGGAGACGACGTCGCGGAAGCCTGCAGCGCGCATCGCTTCCGAACTGCTGTTCCCGGCTGCGATCACCGGCAATCCCAAGAGCCTAGGTAAAGCCCGATGCTGCGCAACGGCGCGCGCGGCGTTGGCGCTGGTCACCAGAATTCCGGCCCATGGTCCCTGGCCGATTTCGGCATTGGCGAGCGTTTCGATGCGCAACAGCGGCGCCACAAATACCGAATGACCGAGGCTGCGTAACGCCGCGGCGGTGCGCTCGGCGTCGGGTTGCGGCCGCGTCAGCAGAAGCCTCACGTCACGCTTTCTCAAAGAAATCGGCGCCGCCGCGATCGCGCAATTCGCGGCCGGCGTCAGCGCCAAGTTCGGCGGCTGAGACGCACGGCCCTTCGCGCGCAACCTCAAGTGCATCGCTGCCGTCCGGCTTGAGGATCATGCCGCGAAACCGGATGCGGTCGCCGAAGACCTGAGCGTGCCCGCCGATGGGGGTACGGCAAGACCCATCAAGTATGGCGAGGAACGCGCGCTCGACCGCAAGCGCCGTCGTGGTATCGGCATCGTCGACCATAGCGACCAGAGTGCGGATTTTGGTGTCATCTGTCCGCGTCTCGATGGCAATCGCGCCCTGACCGACGGCCGGTAAAAATTCGTCCGCATCGAAAATTGCGGTGGCGGCCGACATGAGGCCGAGCCGCTTTAAGCCCGCGGCGGCGAGCACGGTGGCATCCATCTCGCCGTCGTCGACTTTGCGCAGGCGGGTTTCGACGTTTCCCCGGAGCAGGGTCACCGCAACATCGGGTCGCAGCCGTTTGACCATGGCCGTGCGCCGCGGCGAAGCGGTGCCGACCCGCGCCGCTACAGGCAGGTCGCGCAGCGTTTTGGCCGTTCGGCTGATGAACACATCGCGCGCATCCTCGCGCGGCAAAAATCCTGCAATGGCCAAACCGTCCGGCAGAAACGTCGGCAAATCCTTGGCGGAGTGAACGGCGACATCGATTGTGCCCGCCAGCAGCGCGGCTTCGATTTCCTTGGTGAACAAGCCTTTGCCGCCCGCATCGGCGAGCGGCCGGTCCAAAACAATGTCTCCCGTCGTACGGAAGACTTTGATCTCGATGCGATCAGGCTCGAGGCCCGACGCCGACGCCAGCCGGCTCCGAACCTGCTCCGCCTGCGCCAGCGCCAGCGGCGAGCCGCGCGTCCCGATACGCAAAATAGAGGTTTCTGTCGAAGACTTGGCCATGGCACAGTTATAATACACCGATGTTCATTCTCGGGATCGAAACCACCTGCGACGAAACCAGCGCGGCGGTAGTTGAGCGTCTGGTCGACGGCCGCGGCCGCATCCTGTCGAACATCGTGCTGTCGCAGATTACCGAACACGCCGCCTTTGGCGGAGTGGTCCCGGAAATCGCCGCGCGCGCCCATGTCGAGGCGCTCGATTCCATCATTTCCAGAGCAATGCGCGAAACGGGTCGCGAATTTCGCGCCCTCGATGGCATTGCGGCGGCCGCCGGTCCCGGGCTCATCGGCGGACTGATCGTCGGACTGACCACGGCCAAGGCGATCGCGCTGGTACACCAAAAACCGCTGATCGCGGTCAATCATCTGGAAGCGCACGCGCTGACCGCGCGGCTGACCGACAACACGCCTTTCCCCTATTGCCTTTTTCTCGCGTCCGGCGGTCACACCCAAATCCTCGCCGTGCTTGGCGTCGGGCATTACCTGCGGCTTGGCGGCACGGTCGACGACGCCATCGGCGAAGCGTTCGACAAAACAGCAAAGCTGCTGGGCCTCGGATTTCCGGGCGGACCGCTGGTCGAAAAAGAAGCGGCCAATGGCGACCCTCAGCGGTTTGCATTGCCACGCCCCATGACCGGACGCCGCGATGCCAACTTCTCGCTGTCCGGCTTGAAGACGGCGCTGCGGCTGGAAGCGGAAAAAATCGCGCCGCTCAGCGACACCGACGTTGCCGATCTTTGCGCATCGTTTCAGCAAGCGGTCAGCGACGTGGTGCTGGATCGGCTGCGCATCGGCCTTCAGATGTTTGTTGCGCGCGTCGGCACGCCGACCGCGCTGGTTTGCGCCGGCGGGGTTGCCGCCAACCAGGCGATCCGCAAAGTCTTGCATCGCGCCGCCTTTGAGATCGGCGTGTCGCTCGTGGCGCCACCGCCCGCTTTATGCACCGACAATGGCGCGATGATCGCCTGGGCAGGAGCCGAGCGGCTCGCAGCCGGGTTGGCCGATTCGTTGAGCTTTGCGCCGCGACCCCGCTGGCCGCTTGAGGAAGTGACAAAAGCGCCGGGCTCCGAATCGAAATCGTCTTAGCTACCGTGCGGCCGCCGGCTCGATCTGCGCCAAGATAGCCTCAAGCCGTTCCAGCCGGTCCGCTTCTGCCGGCGGCTTGTCCCAGCGCAAGCGGCTGACGCGTGGAAAGCGCATCGCCAAGCCGGACTTATGCCGCGTCGAACGTTGCAGTCCCTCGAACGCGACTTCGAGCACCAAGCCCTTGTCCTGTTCATGGACGACTTCGCGCACCGGCCCAAAACGATCGGTGGTATTCCTTCGCACGAAGCGATCAATCTGCAGCAACTCTTCGTCGGTGAAGCCGAAATACGCTTTGCCGACCGGAACCAGCTCGTCGCCTTCGCCGGCGCGCGTCCAGACGCCAAACGTATAGTCCGAATAGTACGACGATCGCTTGCCATGTCCGCGCTGCGCGTACATCAGAACCGCGTCGATGGTGAATGGATCGCGCTTCCATTTCCACCACGGTCCCTTCGGCCGGCCGGGCACGTAAGGCGCTTCGCGCTGCTTAAGCATGACACCTTCGACGGCATCGGCATCGACGCCGACTCCGGCGGCGGCCGGATCGGCCCTCGCCCGCGCCAAATCGGCCCAGGTGCGTAAACGGCACCAGCGGCGAGAGATCGATCCGCGGCTCATTGAGCCGGGAGATAAATTGTTCGAGGCGTGCACGCCGTTTCTCGAACGGAAACGTCCGCAAATCTTCGTCGCCGTCGGCAAGAAGGTCATACGCGCGCAAATGCGCCGGAAACTCGGCCATCAGTTTTTCCGTGACGCTTTTGCGATTGAGCCGCTGCTGCAACACGTTGAACGACTGCACGCGTCCGTCGCGCCTGATCAGCAGTTCGCCATCGATCGCGCCCGGAAGCCGCATCGCTTCGACCAGATCGGGAAAACTCCTGGAAATGTCTTCGCCGGTCCGGGAATAGAGTCGCGCAACTAATTCGCCGTCACGCTCGGCGGCAACCGCCTGGACGCGAATGCCGTCCCATTTCCACTCGGCCATGAAAGCGGCCGGGTCGAGCGCGGCAAAATCCGGCTCGTCGATGGCGTGCGCGAGCATCGGCGGCCGGAATGGCGCCGGCTCCTCGCTTGCGGGCTTTTCACCGCGGCCTTCCAGCCACGCGAACAGATCGACGTAAGGCGGCGCCAATCCGGGCCAAAGGATTTCGATGTCCTGCGGGTCGGTGCCGTTGATCGCCGCCAGCGCGGATTTCGCCAAGCGCGCCGACACGCCGATCCGCAATGCGCCGGTAACCAGCTTGATCAACGCCCAGCGTCCGGTTTCATCGAGCGCATCCAGCCAGCGCGCTAACCGCGACGGCAGTTCGGCCTTGCCGAGCGTCGCCAGCGTCTCGATAACGGTGGTGAGCGATATCTCTTCGCGACCCCGTTCCACGGATGTTGCGGCGTCCGGCGACGGCCACATCAGCGCCACGGTTTCCGAAAGGTCGCCGACATAGTCGTAAGAGATTTCGAACAACAGCGGATCGGTGCGCTCGGTGATCAAATTGCGGATCAGCCCGGACTTGGCATAGGGAAAAGTTAGTTCGCCCGTAAGCGCCGCAAGCGCCCAGCCGCGCTCGGGGTCCGGCGTCGAGCGGAAATAATCCGTCATCAAGCGAAGCTTGGCGTTACGCGCCGGCTCGTAGGTGAGACGGTCAAGAAGCTCGGCGAAACGGTTCATGTCCGATCGCCGTCGTTATTCGGCGCTGATTGTGCCTCGTCCGATTGCGCCGCGCCGGCGACGTCAAGGCTCGTAGTTTTTCCGCTTTGCCCTTCGCCCGCTTCGGTGCTGAGACCTTCCTCATCCTCATCTTCATCGCCATAGCCGACGATATCCAGCGGCCGCGCTTTCAGACCGCGCGTCCCGCACCAGTGAACCAGCGCGTCCTCCTGACCGTGCGTCACCCAAATCTCGCTAGCGCCCGTTGCCGCAACCGTTGCGGTAAGGCCATGCCAATCGGCGTGATCGGAAATCACCAGCGGCAACGCGACACCGTATTGCCGGGCGCGAGCGCGGATGCGCATCCACCCGGATGCCATGGCGGTGAGCGGGTCGGGAAACCGGCGCGCCCAAAGGTCACTCAATGCCGAAGGCGGGCAGAGCGTGATCGTTCCAGCCAGTTCGGACTTTGTGGCGCCGCGGACGACGCGCAATTCGCCAAGCTCAATGCCGCGGCTTGCATAATATTGCGTGATCCGCTCCATGGCGCCGTGCAGATAAATCGGCGCCTGGTAGCCTTGCTGGCGTAAAAGCGCGATCACACGCTGCGCTTTGCCGAGCGAGTAAGCGCCGATGAGATGGGCGCGCTCGGGGAACAGCGCCAGCGAGTGGAGCAGTTTGGCAATTTCCAGACGCGGGTCGCCATGACGGAACACCGGCAGCGCAAATGTCGCCTCGGTAATGAAAAGATCGCACGGCACGAGCTCGAATGGCGCGCAGGTTGGATCGGCCACGTTCTTGTAGTCGCCGGACGCCACCACGCGCAGCCCATTGGCCTCGACAAGCGCTTGTGCGGAGCCCAGCACGTGACCGGCGGGATGCAGCGTTACTTTCACCTCGCCGACGTTCACGCTTTCGCCATAGTGCGCGGCCTGCATCGTAGCCGCGAAATTGTCGCCGTAGCGCAAACGCATCAGGTCGAGCGTTTCCTGCGTCGCCAGCACCGCGCTGTGACCCGCCCGTGCGTGGTCGGAATGCGCATGCGTGATCAGCGCCCGTTCCACCGGGCGCGTCGGATCGATGTGAAAGGAACCGAGCTTGCAGAACGTGCCGACCGGGGTCGGTGTCAGGATGTCTTCAGGACGCATCACCAGTGATAAATAAGCACTTCCTGGTCGGACGCGAGCGATGACCCAGACTGGCCCGCTGTTTGTCTCTTCCGGCGATCTCGTCGCCGACCGGCGTTACAAATGGGCGCTCGATCACGCTTCGGAAGGCGATTTCGCCGGTGCGGCGGAAATCTTGACGCAGACCGTCGAATTGGCGCCGGCTTTTGCCACCGCGTGGTTTGCGCTCGGCGCCATCCGTGATCGTTTGGGCGATCATGCCGGCGCGGCGCTGGCGTTCGAGCGGACGCGAGAACTCGATCCGGACGATTACCATGGCGCACGGCTGCAGCTCGCGCGCCTTGGCGCCGGCGAAGCCACACCGGCCATGACGCCCGCTTACGTCAGGCGGCTGTTCGACCAATACGCCGTCCGCTACGACACTTCGCTCACGGCGAACCTCGCCTATCGCGGACCGGCCATTTTGCACGAAGCGGTCGAGCGCGCGACAAAGGCGGCCGCCCGGCCTTTTCACTTCGACGCGCTGCTCGACCTCGGCTGCGGCACCGGGCTTGCCGGGACGGCGTTTCGCAGCGTTTGCGTTCGGCTCACCGGCGTCGATCTTTCAGAAGCGATGGTCGCGAAAGCTAAGGCAAAGAACCTTTACGACCGTCTTGTAAGCGCTGACCTTGCCGACTTTCTTCAGCAGGAAGCGGCTCGCGAGGAGAGATACGATCTCGTCATTGCCGCGGACGTCTTCGTTTACGTGAACGAGCTGGCGCCCGTTTTCGCCGCAGTAGCGCGTGTAACTCCATCCGGCGGCCTGTTTGCTTTCACCGCCGAAACCCACGCCGGGTCGGGCGTAAAGCTGCTGCCGACGTTGCGTTACGCCCACGCGGAGTCTCACCTACGGGCCTTGCTCGGCGCGGCTGGATTCTCGGTTTTACACCTTAAAGAAACGTCGGTGCGCAGCGAAAAGGGCCGGCCGGTCGAGAGTCTCGTCGTCGTAGCGCAAAAGCTGGTCGAGCCGGCATCCTCCGGATCGCGGGCATGACCGTTCTGGAGCGCACCAGTCTTCTTCCCGAACGCTTCGCGCGCTGGTTTGCCGGTCGCGGCTGGACACCGCGCGCGCATCAGCTCGAACTTCTTGCCAAGGCCAAGGCCGGCCGCTCGGTTCTTCTGATCGCGCCAACCGGCGGCGGCAAGACGCTCGCGGGCTTTCTGCCGACGTTGGTGGAATTGAGCGGCCATAGCGTCTCCACAGGCTTGGGAGGAAGTTCGAGGCTTGTCTCGACCGGCCGTAACGTGCGCCGCGAAGGTGGCCTCCATACTCTCTATATCTCGCCGCTCAAGGCGCTGGCCGTGGACATCGCCCGCAATCTGGAGCGGCCGGTCGCCGAAATGGAGTTGCCGATCCGCATCGAGACGCGGACCGGCGATACGCCGGTGTCGAAACGCCAGCGCCAGCGCCGCGACCCGCCCGAGATCCTGCTGACCACGCCGGAGCAACTGGCATTGTTGCTCGCATCCGCGGATGCTCCATATTTGTTCGGCTCGCTCAAGCGCGTCATTCTCGACGAACTGCACGCGCTGGTGACCTCAAAGCGCGGCGACCTGCTCTCACTCGGTCTCGCGCGTCTTTTTCGTCTTGCGCCAAATCTTGCCAGCGTTGGCCTGTCCGCTACGGTAGCTGAGCCCGAAGAGCTCGCGCGCTTTATGGTGCCGCAAACCGGGCCCGGCAGCGTGGCGCGCGCCGACATCATTTTCGCGGCGGCCGGCGCACCGCCTGACGTCACCATGCTCGACACGCGCGAACGGTTGCCCTGGGCCGGGCATTCGGCGCGGCATGCGCTCGACGAAATATACCGTCTGATCCAGGCGCATCGCACGGCGCTCATTTTCGTCAACACCCGCAGCCAGGCCGAGGCGGTTTTCCAGCAGCTGTGGCGGATCAACGAAGATAATCTGGCCATTGCTCTGCATCACGGCTCGCTCGACGTGGCGCAGCGGCGCAAAGTGGAAGGCGCCATGGCGGCCGGGCAGTTGCGGGCGGTCGTCTGCACCTCATCGCTCGATCTCGGCGTCGACTGGGGCGACGTCGATCTCGTCATCAATGTCGGAGCGCCGAAAGGCGCCTCGCGCATTCTCCAGCGCATCGGCCGCGCCAACCACCGCATGGACGAGCCCTCGAAGGGCGTGCTGGTGCCGGCCAATCGCTTCGAGGTGCTCGAATGCCGCGCCGCGCTCGACGCGATTGCCGAGGACGCACAGGACACGCCGCCGCTGCGGATCGGCGCGCTCGACGTGTTGGCGCAGCACGTGCTCGGCTGCGCGTGCAGCGGGCCGTTCACGGGTCGCGAGCTGTTTGCCGAGGTGACGACAGCCGCGCCCTACTCCGGATTGACGCGCGAGGATTTCGACGCGGTAGTCGATTTCGTCGCCACCGGCGGCTACGCGCTCAAGGCTTACGACCGCTTCGCCCGGATCCGCCAGGACAAAGACGGCCGCTGGCGTATCGCCAACCAGAACGTCGCGCAGCGCTATCGCCTCAATGTCGGCACCATCGTCGAGGCCGACATGCTGAAAGTCCGCCTGGTGCGCTCCCGCACGTCCAAAGTGGTCCCGCGCGGCGGCCGGCTGCTTGGTCAGGTCGAGGAATATTTCGTCGAGACCATGGTGCCCGGCGACACTTTCGTGTTCGCCGGTGAGATCCTCAAATACGAGGCGATCGTGGAGGACTCGGTCTACGTGTCGCGCTCCACGGCAGAGGATCCAAAAGTGCCGGCTTACGAGGGTGGCAAATTTCCGCTGTCGACGTATCTCGCCGCGCGGGTGCGAAGCCTCGTTGCCCATCCGCAAGAGTGGCGGGAGCTGCCGCAGCAGGTTCGCGAATGGCTCGAAATCCAGGCGTGGCGCTCGCAGATGCCGGGCTCGGCGGAACTTTTGGTCGAAACATTTCCGCGGGCCAATAAGCACTATCTGATCTGTTATCCATTTGAGGGACGGCTGGCGCACCAGACCTTGGGCATGCTGCTGACACGCCGGCTTGAACGGGCGCGGCTGCGCCCGCTCGGCTTCGTCGCCAACGAATATGCGCTGGCGGTCTGGGGGCTTGGCGATGTGGCACAGCGTATTGAGCGTGGCGAATTCTCGCTGGCTGAATTATTCGACGAAGACATGCTCGGCGATGACCTCGAGGCCTGGCTTGCCGAATCGGCTTTGATGAAGCGGACATTTCGCAGCTGCGCCATCATCGCCGGCTTGATCGAGCGGCGTTTCCCCGGCCAGGAAAAGACCCGCCGCCAAGTCACCATCTCGACCGACCTGGTTTACGACGTTCTTCGCAGTCATCAGCCGGATCACATTCTCCTGCGCGCGGCCCGTGCCGATGCCGCGACCGGACTGCTTGACGTACGCCGTCTGGCCGACATGCTCTCGCGTATAAGGGGGCGAATTGTTCATAAAGCGCTCGATCACGTGTCGCCGCTTGCCGTGCCGGTTATGTTGGAGATTGGGCGCGAAGCGGTTTACGGCGAGGCGACGGAATCCCTGCTCGCCGAGGCGGAGGCGGAATTGGTGAAGGAAGCGACGCAGTGAGGTCCGGGAGCCAGACTGCGCAAAGAGACGACGAGCACGCCTTCGCGCTGGCCGGCGCTGAGATTCTCGCCGACCCTTCGGGTGCGTTGTACTGGCCCGACGAGCGGATGATTGTCGTCGCCGATCTTCACCTGGAAAAGGGTTCCGCCTTTGCCAAACGCGGCGTGCTGCTGCCGCCCTACGATACGGCGGCGGCACTGCTGCGGCTCACGGACGTGCTTAACCGCTACGCGCCGCGTCTGGTTATCGCTCTCGGCGACAGCTTTCACGATGGCGACGGCCCGCGCCGCATGTCGTCCGCCGACGCGAGTGCGCTGCGCGCGCTGCAAAGCGGACGCGACTGGATTTGGGTGGCGGGTAATCACGACGCCGAACTGCCGCGAGACATCGGCGGCGGTTTCGCCGCGTCGCTGGCGGCGGGTCCGCTAATTTTTCGTCACTTGCCTTCAGCAGGCACCGCTGATGGCGAAGTTGCGGGCCATCTGCATCCGGTGGCGCGCGTCGCCCAGCGCGGCCGCTCGGTCAGCCGGCGCTGTTTCACCAGCGATGGCCGCCGCCTCGTCATGCCGGCGTTCGGCGCCTATGCGGGCGGGCTGAACATACGTGACGATGCGTTTTTCGGCTTGTTCGGCACACTCGCCTACTCGGCGCTGATGCTCGGCGACCAACGGATTTACGCGCTTTCGGCAGCGCGATGTTTTCCGGATTAGGCGCTAGTCGCGCCTGAAGACGACACTCGCGATCCATCCGGTCAAAAGCGCCATGGCTGCCGTCGCCATGCCATAGAGGAGGCCGTGCTCGCGGCTTTCGCTGACCACGAACTGCTCGAAACCCACCTTGACGATCTCGAACGCTGAATCCGTTTGCGCGATGAAGGCGCCGTCGGAAAACAGCTTCACATCGATCGCATAACTGCCGGTCGGAACCCCCGCCGGCAGCGAAAGCGAGGCGCGGAACAGTGTCGGAGTCAAGAAAGTCACGGCGTTCGACTTTTCGCTATACAGAGTCCGGTCGCGCATCAGCCGCACCAGCGCCGCCCGAAACGGATCGTTGCTGACCTCGCCGATGTCGTTGTGCACGAGCTCCGGCAACGGCGTATTGGCGATGCCGAGCTGAAGCCGACGCTGAGTTTCGGGGCTGACAATGGCGTCGAGCGGCCGGCTCGCCAATACCGCGAGATATGACGGAGCATCGACAAACGTTCGTGACTCGGTGTTCACCCAAATGCCCAGCACGCGCTCCTTGCGGCGCGTGCGCAGCGACTCGCGCGGCCCGATAATGGTAGCGACAATATCGTACGGCGTGGCGCGCGCGGCCGCGGCGTCACGTTCGACCGAGCCGAACAAAACCAGGTCGACACCGGTGTAGTTCGACGTGATCATCACCCGATGATTGGTGAGCGAAACGACAAGACGTTCCGCGCAAATCGCCTCGCTGCCTCCGCTGAAAAGGGCGGCGACAACGAACGCGGCCAGCGAAAAGCGCGTCACGGCGCGCCGCCGAGAAAGCGGATGGAATACGGATCGTCAGGCCGCAACACCAGTTGCGAGGCAAACCGCAAGCCGACGGCGAGCACCAGGAGACCAAGCAGCAAGCGAAGCCACTCGCCTCGGATACGCTGGCCCGCATGCGCGCCGAACTGCGCTCCGACAACGCCGCCGGCCATCAAAATCAGCGCCAGCACGGCATCGACCAAATGGTTGGTCGCCGCGTGCAATACCGTCGCCGAGATCATGGTCAGGAATGTGAGCACCATGGAGGTGCCGATGACCGTCGCGGTCGGAACGCGCAGCAGATAAATGAGCATCGGCACAAGCAAGAAGCCGCCGCCAATTCCCATAACCGCGCCGATGAAGCCGATGATGAAACCGATCGCCAGAACCGGAATGGCGGACACGTAGATTTTCGAGCGTTTGAACCGCAGCTTCAGTGGCAACCCATGTATCCAGGTATGGCTGCCCGGCCGACGCAACTCGATTCGCTTGCCTCGCCGACTGCGGATGATCGCACGTGCGCTTTCGCCGACCATCAATGCGCCGACGACGCCGAGCAAGATCACATAGGAAAGCCCGATCACCAGATCGAGCTGATCGAGCGTGCGCAGCCAGGTGAACAGCGCGACGCCTCCGCAGCTGCCGAGGATGCCGCCGGCCAATAATGTCAGCGCCAAGATGACGTCGATGGCGTCGCGCCGCCAATAGGTGATGGCGCCGGAAAAGGACGATGCTGCCACGTGTGTGGTGACACTCGCCACCGCGACTGCGGGCTGTACACCGATGAAAATCAGCAGCGGCGTCATCAGAAATCCGCCGCCGACACCGAACATGCCGGAAATAAAACCGACCGCCAGCCCCATCGCCAGCACGAGGAAAATGTTGACCGGGATATCGGCGATGGGAAGGTAGATGTCCACGGATCTTCTCCGATCAGCCTCCTTCTACTCGCGCGACAGCAACCGGCATACCGTTTATCCGCGCCCGGCCCGCAAAGTTGATCGCATTCTTAAGATCGCGGTCAGGCGCGGTCGAGCGCAGGGCAAATTTTCCCTCTGCGTAAGCGGATGTGCGTCATCGGTGGTCGCGACGGACCGGCGGCCAGCGCCGCTGCGATTAAGATCAATTGATCTTCATCACGTCGGGCGCCGGCACCTTCTCGGCCGAATGTGATTTCGACTTGAGAGCAGAGGTAGGTTTGGCCGGCGGATCCCAGGCCTCAGACGCCTTGACCGCGATGGCCTCGGCGGATTGCGGCTGGGCGGTCCACTGGTCCGCTGCCGACTTGGCTGCTGCAAGCGTCGGCGCGTCGAGACGGCCCGCAACCTCGTCGCGCTTCTGCGCCGCGTCCTTGTCCCCCTGCTTGGCGGCGAGCGAGAACCATTTGTAGGACTCGGAGAAGCTCTGTTCGACACCGACCCCCCGTGCGTAGAGGATGGCCAGATTGAACTGACTGTCGGTCACGCCAAGCTCGGCTGCTTTGCGGAACCATTGCGAGGCGCTGCGATAATCCGGCGCGCCAGTCGCACCCTCGGCGTAAAGGACAGCGAGGTTGTGCATGGCTTTGCCATGACCTTTGTCCGCGGCAGCGCGATAGAACGAAAGCGCTTGCGGCAGATCCTTTTTCACCCCGACGCCTTTTTCGTACAGGGTTCCGAGGCGGAACTGTGCAGGCACGAAGCCTTTCTTGGCCGCGGCTTCCAGCCAATGGGCGGCTTCCTCGTTGTTTTGCGGAATGTTGCGGCCTTCCGCGAACCGTACGCCCACCTCGTAAGAGGCGGCCGGATCGCCCGCCAAGGCCGCGGCGCGCAGGCCCGGGCCGCCGATGGCGATCGGCAGTTTGTCAGCCGAGAGCGGGCCCGAATTTGCCGACGCGGGCGGCGGCAGCGAGCCGGTGACATCGGGGCCTGATAAAACTCCCGACGCATTCTTGCTGGCGGCGTCGGATATGTCCGGAAGTGTGCCGGAGTTAATGGCGAAGTTGCCGGGCGGACTGACGAGCGTCTGCCGGACTGCCGGAGCCGACGCTTGGGCCGCCGCAGGATTCTGCTCCGCATCGGCACCCGAACCCGGGACCATAACCGTTTTCGGCATGTTCGTCGTATTTGCGTCTGACGACCTCCCGGGCGCGGACGGTTGCTTTCCGGGCTCCGAGGGCGTCAACGGCATCGGCGAACCTGGCGATGGTTCGGTCAAGACTCGCGGCGTGTCCGTCGGCGCCTGCGGCGACGGACTACCATGATCGAGCATTTGCGACACGACACGGAAGCCGCCGACGACAATCGCGACGACGGCGGCTGCGACGAACAACGTGCGCAACCGCTCGGACAGTTTCTTTGAACCGCTCGGAGCAGCGGCGCTGGTTTTGACGCTCGATTTATCGTTCGACGAAGATGACGCGGCTTGCGCGGCGCGGCGTGCGGCGGCGATGAAATCCGCCTTGCCGCCGGGCGGATCGGGAATGATTGGAGGTCTCCCCGGCACCGCCGAATCCAGCGCACTGAGCCGCTCGACCGGTGTCATCGGGCGGCGCGTGAGACCCGGCTCAAGCGGATGGTCGGGTGGTAGATCTGGATCAATGGGCGTACGGGCGATGCTGCCCTTGGCGCCGAGTTCGTTCTCCGCGGGGTGGCGTGCGTCGGCCGGCGCTTCGTGTTCATCGATCGGCGACAAGGAGGGCGCCAGATCCAGTTCGTGGGCGCCCAACGGGTCGTCTGTGTCGCTCCATGAGCGGTTGATGCGCATGTCGCTTTCGAGGCGCGCCAGGCGATCGACGACATGGTCTACCGTGCCCTGGACCGCCTCGATCGAATCCTGGGTGCGGCGTTCGCTGTCCTTGAAACCCGTAAATTGGTGATCGATTGAACTTGGGCTGACGACCTTGCCCGATGCCGGGTGACCACCCGCACCGCCCCGCATTTGTTCGACATAAACCAGCAGGTCGGCCAATCCGCGTTCCACACCTTCGAGCAAACCCAACCGCGCGTCGGACGCGTCGAGCCGTTGCATCAGCATGGTGATGCGATCTTCAAGATGTGTCAGTGCCGTGTGGTCGGTTTGCGTGAGCTGCGATAATTCAAGCTTGTCAATGAGCGCGGCGAGAAGCTTCTCGAGTTCGCGAGGCATGGGCTGGCCGTTTTTCGTCGAAGCATGAATCGCAGTCGTCAGCGCGTCGATGCGGCTCTCGATTGTAACAAGCGTGCGGTTGTTGGCGGCGTTTTGCGAGAGATCGTCCATCTTCGCCGAAAGCAGGCGCACCTCCTCGCCAAGCCTGCTGACTGCGTCGTCGGAAGCAACCCGCGAAACGGCGTGGCGGAGATTGCTGATTGCGATGTGCAGCTGCTCCATCGCTCCCGGATCGCCTTTGGCGATTTCGCTGAGGCTATCGACCTTTGCCGAAAGTAGCCGCACCTCGTCGCCGACAGTGCTCAAGCCCTCGCCGGTAGCAACGCCGGCGACGGCATGGCGCAAATCGCCGATGGCGCTATTAAGTTGTTGCAACGCCGCCGCATCGCCCTGGGCGAACTCGCCGAGGCCGTCGACCTTTCCTGAAAGCAGCCGCACCTCGTCGGCGACGGCGCTCAAAGCGTCGCCGGAAGCCACACCGGCCACGGCATGGCGCAGACCACCGATCGCGTCGTGAAGTTGTTCCAGCGCCACCGAGTTCGTCTTTGGCGAGGTCGCCGAGACCGTCGATCCTGCCCGAAAGCAGGCGCACCTCGTCGGCAACCGACTTCAAGGAATCATCGGAAGCAACGTGGGAAACCGCTTGGCGCAGATCGCCCATGGTGATCCGCAACTGTTCGATCGCGCCACCATCGTTCCTGGCAACAATCGCGTCGACTTTTTGCGTGAGCTCCGCGACTGCGTCACCGAAGCCGACCAGTTCTTCAGCCGGCGTAAGGCCGCGCAGCCCATCGCGCACTTCCGCCAGGCCGCCTTCGATAACGGCGAGCGCCGAAAGATCGCCGCCGGTTTGACGACTATCATCGAGCCGGCGCCCCAGTTTCTTGATCTCGAACTCGAGCGACTCCAAAGCGCGCCGCGGCAGCGCTTCGGTGAACGTCTTGCCCATGTCGGAAAGCTCGCGGCGAAGACCGTCGATCGAGGTCTTGAGGTCGCCGCCGCCGCCCGGCCGCATCCCTTCGATTCGTCCGGTGAGCTGGCGTAGCTGCCGCTCGATGGTGGCGATTTCCACGCCCAGCGCCGGCGCATTTTTCCTGCCATCGGATCCAGCGGAGGAACCCCGTTCGGCCGGCCGATCGGGTGAAACCGGACCAAGGCTGAATGAGCCGCCGCTATCGCGTTCTGGTCTTTCCGCCGACGCGTCGTCCGCCATATCGTCGACGAACGACCGTTGCGCCGCAGACTTTCCGGCCCCGGTCTGGCGTTCCGCGGCGGCCTCGCTATCGAGCGCCCGCATTCTCGCCGTTATCTCGGCGACCAAATCATCAGTTACTTTGTGCGGCGCCGGTGCTTTCGCGGTGTGAGGGCGCGGTGGCGCTGGAGTATCGAAGGAGGGTTGCCGCGTATTCGCGGCGAAATCCGACGCAGCCTGCTGCTGTGCAGCCCGAACTTCCGCGCGGCGGAGTCGCGCCGCAGTTTCCGCGGCCGCGGCCTCCTCGAGCGCGCGCTGCCGCACGGTGATCTCGGCGATCGCTTTGTCGACCGCCTCATCGCGGTCCTCGCGGTCATGATTTGGCGACGGGATTCTTGCGGCCGCCCCAAGGTCGCGATAGGGCCCGCCAAGGCCGCTGTTTTCGCCGCGAAACGCATCTTGTTCAGGTGGCCAAGCTTCGTCGTCCGCGTCGCTAGGCCGTTGCGGGCCGGCGTCACGGCGCCGGCGATGGTCTTCGCGATTACTCAACCGCACGCGTTGCGGCGGCAAATCGTCGGGATCACCGGTGCGTGTCCACGCGCCGGCATCACGTCGTGGCATAGGCTCGTCGGCGTCAGCGGAGAATTGTTCGCCCCATTGATCTGCCGTGTGTCGGCCGCCTGAATAGCGACCGGCTTTGTCCCGGCCCGTCCTCAGTGAGTCTTCGTCGCCTGGCTCGGCATCCGCTCGATAGTCTGAGTCGAAAGCGTATCGGCCGGGCGCGGAATCGCGCTCGTGGGGGTGACGACTTTCACGAGGGGTGGTTTCAAAAGGCTCTTCCGACTCGAACGAAGCCCGGCGGCGCGCTGCCCGACCCCGCTCATGATCGAAATTCGATCGTTCGACGTCGGCTCTCTCGGTATCGCCAGGCCGCGGCGATTTGCCGAAATGGCTGTCCGCTTCTTCGCCGGCAAAGCCTTGCCACGAATCCTCCGGCTGACGTTTCGACGCTAACCGCGGTGGGCTGCGATCCCACTCCGGATAGCGGTCGCTCTCAGGGGTATTCCGGGGCTCAAATCGATCTTCATCAGGTTCTCGATTCGAGAGGATCCTGTTCTTTTCGCGCTGGCGCTTGTCGTTGGACTCATCCCCAGGCGATTCTTCGCGCCAATAAGCGTCCTGCGACCGCTCATCGTCGTCGCGCGTCTTGGTTGACCTGAGTGATTCGCGGTAGCGTCGGCTGTCGCGATCCGGGCGGTCGCTATGAATGCTTTCGCGCGCGTCGTCACGGGGGTCGCGCCGCCGAGACTCATTTCGGGGGCGTTCACGCGGCGCTTTGGGCCGATCGTAACGTTGTTCGCGATCCGGCGAACGATTCGTGTCATCATCGCCGAAGCCCCGCTCCCGGGGCCCTGGCCGCTCGGACGACGAGCGCCGATGTGATTCGCTGCGTTGGAACTCCCGCCGCCCTGAATAACGTTCCCGCTCTCGGTCGCGGTCGTAGTCGCTCTCCAGCGGCTCGCGATGCCGCACGGGCTCCCGGCCAGATTCCATATGGTCGGAGCGTTCAGAGCGTCGAGATTGTGCTTCGCGCTCGTCGGCAGGGCGAATCACCGCGTTAAGCCATTCCCCTACGGACATTCCGGAGCGGCGCGCGGCGTCTCGCGCCGCCGCGCGGGCTTCAGGACGGAGACCTCTGAGATTCCATGGACCGCCCGATTTCATTCTCGCGCCCAAATTGATGCCTGAGAAATTGATGTGCCCCCTGAGCCGAAGCTCGCGGAACAGCAATGCGGAAGTGAATCCTTACTGTTCCGAAACGGGACTTTTCAGGATTACGGTAAATAACCCGTTAAGAAACCGCGCGGCCGGTCACCGCTCGTTCACCAGCTATGGGCTGTCCGCGCCGCTGGCGGCCGCACACCGTTAACTTTGCGGTAACCTACGGTCGCGAGCGCGCCGCGCCTTCGTCAGGCTGGCTTCCCGCACCACGCAAAAGTCGCGGCTCGACGGGCCGTTGACGCGAAACGGCAACATTATACCCTTTGAACTTCAGGCCGGGGGTTGCGGCCGGGGAGGACACGCAGTCATGCCGACCTATAAGGCTCCTGTCGACGACGTCATGTTCCTGTTGAACGACGTCTTTCACATCGAGCGCTACAACAATCTGCCCGGTTTTGCCGACGCCCCGCCGGACCTCCTTGAAGCCGTGCTCGGCGAAGCTGCAAAATTCTGCGAAGGCGTGCTGACACCGCTCAATCGCGTCGGCGACAAGGAGGGCTGTCATCGCCGCGAAGACGGCAGCGTGACCACACCCACCGGATTCAAAGACGCTTACAAACGGCTGATTGAAGGCGGCTGGATCGGCGCGTCGGCCCCCGCCGACTTCGGCGGTCAGGGCCTGCCCATGGTTTTGACCCAGTCGATCGGCGAATTTCTCTGCTCGGCGAATATGGCTTTCGCCATGTATCCGGGCCTCACTCAAGGGGCCGCCGCCGCGATAAACGTCCACGGCTCGGACGAGCAAAAGGCGCTTTATTTGCCCAAGCTCATCAGTGGCGAGTGGACCGGCACCATGAACCTGACCGAGCCGCAGTGCGGCACCGATCTCGGCCTGGTGCGCAGCCGCGCGGCAGCGCAGCCCGATGGCAGCTACAAAATCACCGGCACAAAAATCTTCATCTCCGCCGGTGAGCACGACCTTGCCGACAACATCGTCCACCTCGTGCTCGCGCGCATCGAGGGAGCGCCGGAGGGCACCAAGGGAATTTCGCTCTTTATCGTGCCCAAATTCCTCCCGAGCAAAGATGGCGGGCTCGGTCCGCGCAATGCCGTGTCGTGCGGTTCGATCGAAGAAAAAATGGGCATTCACGGCAACTCGACATGCGTGATGAATTACGATGGCGCGACGGGCTGGCTGGTCGGCGAGGCGAACCGCGGCCTGAACGCGATGTTCGTGATGATGAACGAAGCGCGGCTTGGCGTCGGCGTGCAGGGACTGGCTCTGTCCGAAGTCGCGTATCAGAACGCCGCTGCATATGCCAAGGAAAGACTCGCCGGCCGGGCGCTGACCGGGCCGAAGTTCAAGGACAAGCCGGCCGATCCGATCATCGTCCAGCCGGATGTGCGGCGCATGTTGATGACCATGCGTGCATTCAACGAGGCGGCGCGGGCGCTAGTCCTGTGGACGTCGTTGCGAAGTGACGTCGCCCATCGCTCCGGCGACGCGAAGGAGCGTCAGGCCGCCGACGATCACATGGGTTTGATGACCCCCGTGATCAAAGGCGTACTCACCGACCAGGGCTTCGCCAATACGGTCCTGGCGCAACAAATCTTCGGCGGACACGGCTACATCGCCGAGCACGGCATGGAGCAATTCGTGCGCGACGCTCGCATCGCCATGATTTACGAGGGCGCCAACGGCATCCAGGCGCTGGACCTCGTCGGCCGTAAGCTGCCGCGCGACGGCGGCCGCGCGTTGCAGGCCTTTTTTGCCGAGGTTTCGGCCTACATCAAAGATCACGGCGCTGACGCCGAGCTTGCGCCGTTCGTCAAACCGCTCTCGCAGGCGCTTGGTGAGTTGCAGCAAGCGACCATGTGGTTCGTTCAAAACGCACTCGGCAATCCCGACAACGCCGGCGCCGGCTCGACCGATTACATGAACCTCTTCGGTCTGGTCGCACTCGGTTATATGTGGTGTCTGATCGCGCAAGCCGCGAAAGCCAAAATGGCCGACGGAGGAAACGGGTCCGGCGAGCGCATGGCGGCGAAGCTCGCCACCGGCCGGTTTTTCGCCGAGCGCATGCTACCGGCGGCCGCGACACATCTGGCGCGAATCAAGTCGGGCGCCGCCTCCATGATGGCGCTGCCGGCCGAGGCGTTCTGACCGCCCCACACAGTCGTCCGCTTTCCGTCTGCATTCCTGCCGGATTCGACAGGCAGCGTCGGGCTGCAATTTTCCGGAACTTGGACTATATGAACAGCCGGGCCCCAAGACCCGATCGCGACGCGCCCGCCTGCCAGGAGGGAATCCATGCCCGATGCATTGATCTATGACCACGTTCGCACGCCGCGCGGCCGCGGCAAGGTGGACGGCTCGCTGCACGAAGTTACCGCACTTAATCTTGCGAGCCAGGCGCTCGGCGCCATCAAGGAGCGCAACGAACTTGATCCGGTGCTGGTCGATGACGTGGTTATGGGCGTTGTCGATCCGGTCGGCGAAGCCGGCGGCGACATCGCGCGCATTGCGGCGCTTCATGCCGGCTACGGCGAAACCGTCGCCGGTGTGCAGATCAACCGTTTCTGTGCCTCCGGCCTCGATGCCGTCAATTTCGCCGCAGCCCAGATCATGTCGGGGCAACAAGACATGGCCATCGGCGGCGGTGTCGAGTTCGATGAGCCGCGTCGGCATCGGTGCATCGGGCGGCGCATGGGCGGTCGATCCGAGCAGCGCGGTCGTCGAATATTTCATGCCGCAGGGAATTTCCGCCGACCTGATTGCCACCAAATACGGGTTCTCGCGCGACGACGTCGACGCCTACGCTGTCGAAAGCCAGAAGCGCGCCGCAGCCGCGTGGGCCGACGGCCGGTTCAGCAAATCCGTCATCAAAATAAAGGACGTCAACGGTCTCACCATCCTCGACAAAGACGAACACATGCGGCCCGACACGACCATGCAGTCGCTCGGATCGCTGAAGCCTTCGTTCGTGCAGATGGGAGAAATGGGCGGCTTCGACGCGGTTGCCGTGCAGAAACATCCGGAGATCGAATTCGTCAATCACGTCCACCATGCCGGCAATTCGTCCGGCATTGTCGACGGCGCCGCCGCGGTGCTGCTCGGCAGCAGCAAGGCCGGGAAAAAAGCCGGTCTGAAACCAAGGGCGCGCGTGCGGGCTTTCGCCAACATCGGTTCGGAGCCCGCGATCATGCTTACCGGCCCGGTCGACGTGACCAAGAAGGTGCTGAAAAAATCGGGCATGACCCTTGATGACATCGACCTGTTTGAACTCAACGAGGCGTTCGCCTCGGTCGTGTTGCGCTATATCCAGGCCTTCAACATCAATCCGGAAAAGATCAACGTGAACGGCGGCGCCATTGCGATGGGCCATCCGCTCGGCGCCACCGGCGCGATGATTCTCGGCACGGTGCTCGACGAATTGGAGCGGCGTAATCTCTCGACCGCGCTGGTCACGTTGTGCATCGGCGCCGGGATGGGCACGGCCACGATTATCGAGCGGCTTTGAAGACCATTCTCCTTCCCGCTGCGAGGGGAGCGTATTAGGAAGGTTGAATGCCGAAGATCGACATTGCGAGATTGCCGATTGACGCCCGCTCGACCTATCCGGAGCCGTTCACTCATGTTGTCGCCGGCCGTTCGCGCAAGCGGCTGGGCGTGGCCGCCGGGCTCGATCAGTTCGGCGTCAATCTGACAACGCTCACGCCCGGCGCGGCGTCGGCGCTGCGTCACTGGCACCATAAGGAAGACGAACTCGTCTACGTACTGGAAGGCGAATTGACGTTAATCGAGGATGAGGGCGAAACGCTGCTGAAAGCGGGCGACGCGGCTGGCTTCAAGGCCAGCGTCGCGAACGGTCATCACCTCGTCAACAAATCAACCCGCAATGCACTCTATCTGGAAATTGGCACGCGCTCGAAGATCGAGCGCGCCGACTATCCGGATGTTGATCTCGTGGTAGTTCGCGATGAAACGGGCGGTCGTTATACGCACAAGGACGGCAAGCCTTATCCGAAGTAATCTCTCCCTCTCCCGCTGGGGCGAGGCGTAAAAGGTGTGACGGGAGACCCAAATGACATTCCAGAATTTTTCCTTTGACGTTGACGCCGACGGTATTGCGCTCGTGACTTGGAACATGCCGGGCCGCTCGATGAACGTGATCGACGTCAAGGTGATGGAAGAGCTCACCGCGATCGTTGAGCGCGTGGCAAGTGAAGCCGGCATCAAGGGCGCGGTGTTGACCTCCGGCAAAGAGGCTTTCTGCGCCGGCGCCGATCTCACCATGCTGGAAGCGCAGAGCCGCACTTTCGCCGACTTGCTCAAGTCACAGGGCGAAGAGGCCGCCAACAAGCGCCTGTTTGAGGAGGGCCGCAAGCTCTCGTTGATTGCGCGCCGGATTGAGACCTGCGGCAAGCCGTGGGTCGCCGCACTCAACGGCACCGCCATGGGTGGCGGCTTTGAGCTGGCGCTCGCCTGCCATCACCGCGTTGCCGCCGAGAACGACAAGACCCGCCTCGGCCTGCCGGAAATCAAGGTCGGTCTGTTTCCGGGCGGCGGCGGCACCCAGCGCATTGCGCGCATGATGCAGCCGGCAGACGCATTGCAGTTTCTGCTCAAGGGCGATCAGCTTCGGCTGAACCGCGCAAAGGCCATGAAGCTTGTCGACGAAGTGGTACCTGCCGCCGAGCTGACGCAGAAGGCCAAGGACTGGATCAAAGCCGGCGGGTCGGCGAAAGCGCCGTGGGACGTTGACGGCTTCAAACTGCCTGGCGGGCCGGTCTATTCGAAGGCCGGCATGATGGTGTTCCCGCCGGCGAACGCGCTCTATCGTCGGGAAACGTACGACAATTATCCCGCTGCGCGCGCCATCCTGCAGGTCGTCTACGAAGGGCTGCAGCTGCCGATGGATCAGGCGCTGCGCGTCGAATCGCGTTACTTCGCGAAAATTCTGCGCTCGCCCGAAGCCGCGGCGATGATCCGGTCGCTGTTTGTTTCCATGCAGGAGCTCAACAAGGGCGCGCGCCGTCCGTCAGAAGTGCCCGCTAGGCCGATCAAGAAAATTGGCGTGCTTGGCGCAGGTTTCATGGGAGCCGGCATCGCCTATGTGAGCGCTCAAGCCGGCATCGACGTCGTCTTGATCGACCGCGACCAGGAAACCGCCGACAAGGGCAAAGCGCATTCGCAAAAGCTGATTTCGGACCAGATCAATCGCGGCCGCGCCACCAGCGCCGATCGCGACGCCCTGCTCGCGCACATCACGGCGACGCCGGACTACGCGGCGCTTGCCGGTTGCGATCTCATCATTGAAGCGGTGTTTGAGGACCGCGCCATCAAGGAAGAAGTCATCGCCAAAGCGCAAGCCGCGATCGGCAAGGACACCGATATTCGGCTCCAATACTTCAACGCTGCCGATCAGCTCGCTGGCGAAAAGCTTCAAGGATCCGGCGCGCTTTGTCGGCATTCATTTCTTCTCGCCGGTCGATCGCATGATGCTGGTTGAAGTCATTCTCGGCAAAAAGACCGGCGATGCGGCGCTGGCGACGGCGCTCGATTACGTACGCGCCATTCGCAAGACCCCGATCGTGGTCAACGATTCGCGCGGTTTCTACACGTCGCGCGTGGTCGGCACGTATATTCGCGAAGGTCATTTGATGCTGGCGGAGGGCATACCAGCCGCCATGATCGAAAACGTCGGCCGCATGGCTGGAATGCCGGTCGGGCCGCTGTCGCTGAACGACGAGGTAGCGGTCGACCTCGCCTGGAAAATTCTCAAAGCAACTGAAGCGGACCTCGGGCCGGACGCCATTGACGTCCGGCAAAAGGCCCTGCTGGAGGAGATGGTTGAAAAGCGCGGCCGTTATGGACGCAAGAACGGCAAAGGCTTTTACGACTATCCGCAAAGCGGGCCGAAACGGCTGTGGCCCGGCCTTGCTGAACTGCAAACCACCAAGCTCGATCCCGATTCGCTCGACGTCGAAGAACTGAAGACGCGTCTGCTCGCGATTCAGGCTCTCGAATCGGCGCGCTGCGTTGAGGAAGGCGTCGTCACCGATATGCGGGAAGCCGACGTCGGGTCCATTCTCGGCTTCGGTTACGCGCCATTCACTGGCGGTACGATCTCTTATATCGATGGCATGGGCACCACGGCCTTTGTCGAACTGTGCAAAGGCTTGACCAAGCGTTACGGCGCGCGGTTTAAGCCCGGCAGGCTGTTGCGGGACTTGGCAAGCACTGGCGAAACCTTCTATGGCCGCTTTCCACCGGAAAGGCGCAAGGCGGCCGCGTAACCGCCTTGCCTCGATTGATGCGGCGACCCATTTCCCTGCGATTCCATGGCGCGTGATCAAGTCGACCTGACGCCGATCGAGCGGCGCGATGAACTCGTCGATTGGCTTGCGCAAGGCGCCAAGCCGAAGTCGGCGTTCCGCATCGGCACCGAACACGAGAAGTTCGTGTTCACCCGCGAAGATCATCGGCCGGTGCCCTACGAAAGCCGCCGCGGGATTCGCGCGCTGCTCGAAGGCATGCAGCATTTGCTCGGGTGGCAGCCGATCATGGAGGGAGAGCACATCATCGGGCTCTCCGACGTGACCGGTGGCGGCGCGATCTCGCTGGAGCCCGGCGGGCAGTTCGAGTTGTCCGGCGCGCAAGTCGAGACGGTGCATCAGACGTCGAGCGAACTGATGGCACACTTGGCGCAAGTGCGCGAAGTGGCGGCGCCCCTGCACATCGGCTTTCTCGGCATCGGCATGACGCCAAACTGGACGCGCGCCGAAATCCCGAAAATGCCGAAGGGCCGCTACCGGATCATGACCGCATACATGCCGAAGGTCGGCACGCTCGGCCTCGACATGATGTATCGGACGTGCACGGTACAGACCAATCTCGATTTCTCCTCCGAAGCTGACATGGTCAAGAAGCTGCGCGTGTCGATCGCGCTGCAGCCGGTAGCGACCGCGCTATTCGCCAACTCGCCCTTCACCGAGGGCAAGCCCAACGGCTTTTTGTCGTTCCGCGCGGAAATTTGGCGCCATACCGATCCCGACCGTACCGGCATGTTGCCGTGGGTTTTTGAGGACGGCATGGGATTCGAGCGCTGGGTCGACTACGCGCTCGACGTACCCATGTATTTCGTCAAACACGGCGACGAATATGTCGACGTGGCCGGCCAGTCGTTCCGCGACCTGATTGCGGGAAAGCTTCCCGGCATGCCGGGAGCGAGCGCGACCATTTCCGATTGGGCCAATCATCTCAGCACGACGTTCCCGGAAGTGCGGCTCAAGCGTTATCTGGAAATGCGCGGCGCCGATTCGGGGCCGCTCCCGAGTTTGCTGGCGCTGCCGGCGTTTTGGGCCGGCATTCTTTATGACGATGCGAGCCTCGATGCCGCATGGGATCTGGTCAAAGGCTGGACTGCCGAGGAACGCCAAAAGCTTCGCGACGAGGTGCCGAAAGCGGGCCTCGCCGCGACGGTGCGCGGTCGCACGGTCTTCGAAATTGCCAACGACGCCTTGCGGCTTGCTCATGCGGGCTTAGCGCGGCGCAAACGGTTCGATGTCGCCGGTCACGACGAAACGCACTACCTCGAACCTCTGCAAGATCGCCTCGCGCGCGGCATGACGCCGGCGGAGGAGCTATTGGAAAAATTCCGCGGACCTTGGGGCGGTTCGGTCGAGCCGATCTACGACGAAGAGGCCTATTAGGGCCGTCGCACGCGGGGTCGGCTGACCGTCCGGCAGTCGCGCCCTGCGGCTAGTCCAATCCGTAGATCAGTTTGGCGTCTTCGATCGCCTTCGCGCAGGCGGCGGCGTCTCCCGCGGCGTCGGCTTTGCGCGCGCGATCAATCGCTGCCAGTCCATCGGCCCGCGCTCTATTCTCCGCACCTTCGACTGAACCCGGTGTCGGCTGATGATGAAGTTGAGCGCCGACCGATTGCGGAGCGCTCGCGCCGGAATCCGGACCGGGAGCAGAGTTCCGAATGGAGCGTTCGAGCGCCGCGATCTGCGTTGTGCATGGACCCGCTTGGGCATTCACCGTGCCAGCCGCAAGCACGGCAACTATCAGAAACGGAACATTCGATCCGCGCACGATGTGCTCCAAAAAATACCCGCAGCCGCGCGAACGCCAAGATACTGCGAGCTCACGCCGCCGAGAAGACCCTACTGCACTGTCCGCTTTCCAGATGGTTGCGGGGCGATGTCGGCCGAATGAATTTTTCTCTTCCCGCGTTTTCCATTTCAATAACTGATGTGAAACCGCTTGAGCCGGCCGCGTGTCGATAAGCTGACCGGCGGCCGCGACCAAGCCCGCGCCAGCCTTTACGCCCTTCAAATAGCCAAGGGTTATGCCGAAGCCAGTGCGCTCTGACCCCTTGGGGCCGGCCCGGTGCCAGGCGGGTTTGATGGTCGTCAAAAATCCGTTTTGTCCGGCTAAGGGGGTATATAGACGACGTATTAAACGCCGATGGTCTATTTTGGAGACCTGAGACAACCGATGAATTCCCCCTGTCGCGCAGCGCTTTCCGTCGCACTCGCCATCGGCGCCTTCGCCAGCCTGATGGGCTGCACGACTACGCCACCGCCGGCCCTGCAAGCCGATCCGGGATGGGCCCGCAAGGTGGTGGCTTACCCCAGCCCCGAGCCGCCCGGCACCATCATCGTCGATCCGGGGGCCCATTTTCTTTATCTGGTGCAACCGGGGGGACAGGCCATCCGCTACGGGGTGGGCGTCGGCGCGGAAGGGTTTCTCTGGTCGGGCATGGCCACCATCCACAGCAAACAGGAATGGCCCGACTGGTACCCGCCGGCCGACATGCTGGAACGCAAACCCGAGCTCAAGGCACACATGGTGCAATTGCAGAGCGGGCTGGGGATGCACGGCGGCCCGGATAACCCCATTGGCGCGCGCGCCATGTACTTATGGCAGGGCAATAAGGATACGCTTTATCGTATCCACGGCACCAACGACCCGACCACTATCGGCACAAACGTTTCCTCGGGCTGCATACGCCTGACCAATGAAGACGTAACCGATCTTTACAATCGCACGCCGGTCGGCACGAAAGTCATTGTGCTGGCGACTGCTTCCGGTTCGCCGACCGCCTCTGCGCAGTAGCCGCCACGCCGGCCATCATAAGGCCAGGCCGGCCTGCGCGAGACTTTTTAAACCGCGACCTTCCTGAGAAACGCATCAACGCTGCCGCGCAGGGACTGAGAAGCCTTTTCGACGGCTTGCGAGGCTTTCAAGACCGTATCGGCGGAGGTCTGCATCTCGGCAAACGCTGCCGAGACGCGCTGCAGCACGGCGACTACGGATTTGGTCCTCGATGCCGCCTGCTCGACGTTTTGCGAAATTTCGTGCGTCGCCGCGCTCTGTTGTTCCACGGATGTGGCAATAGCGGCGGTGAATTGTTTGATGTCTTGCGTACGTTCGGCAATGTTGCCGATGGCACCGACCGCGCCCTGCGTTGACGACTGAACCGACGCAATTTGCCCGGCGATGTCTTCGGTTGCCTTGGCTGTCTGAACCGCCAGCGCCTTGACCTCCGAGGCTACGACCGCGAACCCTCTTCCCGCCGCGCCGGCCCGCGCCGCTTCAATTGTCGCGTTGAGCGCAAGCAAGTTGGTCTGACCGGCGACGCTCTGAATAAGCTTGACCACGTCGTCGATTTTTTGCGTCGCCCGCGCGAGCGCGGCGATTTCCTCGTTGGTCGACTGCGCCTCGGTGGCGACGCCGCGCACCACGTCCGAGGCGCGCGCCAGTTGGCGATCGATTTCGGCAATCGATTTGGTCAATTCGTCGGCCGCGGTCGCCGCCACCTCGACGCTGGCGAACGCTTCGTTGGAGATTTTGACCGCGCCGGTGGTGTGCGTGTTGGTCTGGTGGGAGTTTGCCGACAGTATTTCCGCCGTCGACCGCATCGCGGCTACACTCTCAGCGACAGTCTGCAACGCTCCTTCGACGCTTTCGCGAAACCAGGCAATTGCCTGCTCGATGGTCGCCCGCCGCACTTCCTGCTCGTCGAGGAGAGCGCTCTGTCTTTCGGCGGCGCGCCACTCGGTAATATCGTCGTGTGTTCCAACCCAGTAGTTGGAACCCGGGATCGCCCGATTAACGACCGAGACGGCGCGGCCGTCGGAAGTTTCCGAGACGAAGCGCACGATCCGGCCGGCGGCCATGGCGTGCATCAATTCGGCACAATACTCCGCGGGATCGCGCTGCAAGCTTCCGGTTTTGACCCGCTCCGCGACAATGTCCTTCAGGTGCGAGCCCGGGCCGACGAAATCCGGGGAGAGTCCGTACATCCGCAGGTACTGGTCGTTGCAAACGACAAGACGGCCGCCAAGCTCGAACAGCACCACGCCTTGAGTTCATGTTATTGAGCGTCAGCGCCAAAAGGCTGCCGCCGCCCAATCCGCGATTTCTGAATAATCGCGACAGTCGGCTAAAGACGCGGACCATAATGCTGGCGTTCCCGGCCGGACATTTCCCGCCGCTAGCTAAGCGCGTCTGCGTTTACAACTCGTTAACACCTCACGCACTCAGGCCGCCATCCACCATCAACAAACTGCCGGTGGTAAAGCTCGAAGCCGGCGAGGCAAGAAACAGCACGGAACGCGCGACTTCCTCGGCGCGGACGTGGCGATGCAGCGGAATGATCTCGTTGAAAAACTCCGTACCGTCGCGCCCGATTGCCGCGCCGAGCCGCTTTTCCACATTCAACTGGAAGTCGTTATCGACCGGCCCGGGATGCAGCGTGTTGACGCGAATATTTCGCGCCGCGGCCTCTTTGGCCAAAACCCGCATCAGACCGATTTGCGCGTGCTTGGCTGTGATGTACGCGCAAACGCCCGGATCGCCTCTAACGCCGGCGACGCTTGAGGTGATGATAATCGCACCGCCGTCGTTCATCTGCGGCAAAGCATGCTTGGCGAACAGGAACGCGCCTTTGACATGTACCGCGATCACTGAATCGAAAATGTCTTCCGGATAGTCGGCGATCGGCGCGACCACGCCGAAATTGCCGGCATTGCTGAAGAGCAGATCGATCTTGCCGAAGCGGCTCACCGCTGTAGCGATGGCGTTCTTGACTTGATCCGACTTGGTGACGTCGGCCGTACACCACGCGACCGCATCGCCGCCACCGATGGCAGCGGCGGCGTTCTTCAGCGCGGCCTCCTGCAAGTCGACCAGCAGCACCTTGGCGCCCTCGGCGACGAGAAGCTTGGCGGAGGCAACGCCGATACTGCCCGCGCCGCCCGTGACCACACACACTTTGTCCTGCATTTGTTTCGTCATCGCGTCCTCCCGCGCCGCGATACCTAGCACAGTGCATTGAAATTCACGCAACCCGCCGATGCGATCGCGGCGGGCCGCCGGCGAAGCGGACGTGGAGTTGGCGCCACACCGATGCTATCAGTTGAAGCCCAAGCGGCCAGCCGTGCCGCGATCGACGAGGAGGAAGCCCGTGCACAAAGTGTCCATCCCCGAGAGCATCGTCGCCCAGGTCAAGGCGCAGCGCGGCAAGCTTAACCGTTACGACCGCCTCCTCGGCCCGAAGACAGCGCTGGTGGTGATCGATCTGCAAAACGTATTCATGCTCCCGGGCATGCCGGTCGAAGTGCCCGCAGCGCGCGAGATCGTGCCCAATGTGAACAAACTCGCGGCAGCAACCCGTGCCGCCGGCGGCAAGGTCGTTTGGGTCAAAATGTGCCTAGAGGGCCAGACCGAAGCCTGGCGGGTGTTTTTCGATGGCGACCCACGGCGGGCGACGCTGGCCGAGCTCACCCCCGGCGCACACGGCTTCGAGCTCCATGCCGAGCTTGATGTGCGGCCCGAGGACGAAATTGTCGTCAAGCGGCGCTACAGTGCCTTTATCCAAGGATCCTCCGACATCGACCGCCGTTTGCGCGAAGCGGGTATCGATACCGTCATCATCGTCGGCACCCTGACGAATGTTTGCTGCGAATCCTCGGCGCGCGACGCCATGATGCTCAACTACAAGCTTGTGTTTGTATCCGACGCCAACGCGGCATTGACCGATGACGAGCACAACGCGACGCTAGGTTCTATTTTGCGCGTGTTCGGCGACGTCGCCAGCACCGACGAAGTTATTCAACTGCTGTCGGCAGTAAGCCGCGAACAGGCGGCCTAAACCATATGAGCAAGTGGCAATACACCAAGGGACTGCACGATCTCGGCCGCGGCTGCTTTGCCTATTTGCAGCCGGATGGATCGTGGGGCTGGAGTAACGCCGGCCTGATCGTAAGCGGCGATCAGACGTTGCTGGTCGATACCCTGTTCGATCTGCCGCTGACGGCAGAAATGCTAGCGACCATGCGCGACGCCGTCCCGGCCGCGCGGCGGATCGAGAAGCTCGTCAACACGCATGCCAACGGCGACCATACTTTCGGCAATCAGCTCGTCGAAGGCGCCGATATCATCGCGTGTCGCGCCTGTGCCGATGAATACGCCGAATGGTCGCCGTCGCACTTCCTGAAGATTGCCGCTGACTGGAAAAACAGCGGCGATGGCGGCGCCTTCTTCTATGAAGCGATGGGCAGCAAGTTCGACTGGCGCGGACTGGTTGATACGCCCCCCACAACCGTGTTCGACCAGACGATGGAGCTGACGGTCGGCGACAAAAAACTGGTCCTGACGCATCTCGGTCCAGCGCATACCCGCGGCGACGTGCTGGTCCACGTGCCCGCCGACCGCGTTCTCTACACCGGCGACCTTTTGTTCGTCGGCGGTCATCCGGTCATCTGGGAAGGTCCGATCGGCAACTGGATAAAGGCCTGCGACTACATTTTGGGTCTTGATGTCGACGTGATCGTGCCCGGCCATGGACCGATTTCGGAGAAACCCGCCGTCCGCGAATTGAAATCCTATTTCGAGTACATCGCGAAAGAAGCGCGCCGGCATTTCGACAACGGGGTGCCGTCCGAAGTGGCGGCGCAGAAAATCAGTCTCGATCGTTTCGCCTCGTGGCTTGATCCGGAGCGGATGATCATCAACGTCGCATCGCTCTATCGGGAATTCTCCGGCGAGCAGAAGCCGCTCGAGCGTATGCCGCTATTCGCCGCCATGAAGCGATGGCGCGACCGGTCCGGGCACGGACACGATCACGCGGCGCACGCCAAGCATCCCTAGCGAAAAGCCGCAAAAAGCGTCGACTACGGTGGAGGAGAAGTAGTGGTGCCCAGGGGCGGAATTGAACCACCGACACCTGCATTTTCAGTGCAGTGCTCTACCAACTGAGCTACCTGGGCCCACAGCGAGGGCGTTCGTCGAACGCCCCCGCGGAAGTACGCGAGCGCGGCGCGTTATAGAGGCTCGGTTCTCGGCTGTCCAGAATAGGCGATAACCCATTCAGTTTGCCGTTTCGCCGTCTTCGCTCCGCTTCTCGTCTTCCTCCTCGTCTTCGGTTACCGGCACGGCATACACGCCGGACAGCCAGCGATTAAGGTCGACATCGGCACAACGTCGCGAGCAAAACGGGCGGAACTCCGCGACGACAGGTTTGCCGCAAATCGGACAGGCGGGACGCCGCGTTTCCTTCATGCAAGGGATATGGGACGCAAGGCCGAAGACGCCAGCGGTTCCGCGTGCTTACAAAGCGTTCAGCCAGCCGAAGTGAATGGGGTAACCCTCGCCGCCGAGCAACGCCATGGTGTCGTACAGCGGCAAACCGACCACGTTGGAGTAAGAGCCGACGATCTTGACAATGAACGTGCCGGCAATGCCTTGCGCCGCATAGCCGCCGGCTTTGCCGCGCCATTCTCCGGACGCGAGATACGCTTCGATATCCTCGTCAGAGAGCCGCTTGAAGCGAACCCGCGTCTCCACATGCCGCTGCCGAAACTTCTCCTTCGGCGTGACCAAACAAACAGCGGTATGAACGCGATGATTGCGGCCGGACAGCAGGCGCAAGCACTGCGCCGCCTCGTCGAGTAATTCCGCTTTCGGCAGAATGCGCCGCCCGACGGCGACAACGGTATCGGCAGCGAGAATGAAAGCGCCTTTGAGCTCTTCGTCGGCGCGCACCATCGCCAATGCGGTCTCGGCCTTGTTGCGTGCAAGTCGCGTGGCGCAGGCCCGCGGCAGCTCGCCTTTTTTCGGAGTTTCATCGACATCGGCCGGCCGCAGCGCATCCGGTTCGATGCCGGCCTGATTGACAAGCGCGAGCCGGCGCGGCGAACCGGAAGCAAGCACGAATTTTGGGCGACCAATCATTTGAACCGGTAGGTGATCCGGCCCTTGGTGAGATCGTACGGCGTCATTTCAACGAGCACCTTATCACCGGCGAGCACGCGAATGCGGTTCTTGCGCATGCGGCCGGCGGTGTGGGCGATGATTTCGTGTTCGTTCTCGAGTTTGACCCGGAAAGTGGCGTTCGGAAGCAATTCCGTCACGACACCTGGAAATTCCAAAAGCTCTTCCTTCGCCATTCGCTACCTGGATTGCTGACCTGCGACCGCCCCCGCTCCTTGCAAACATGCGGCCGAAATCGGCGCGGAACCTAGCGGATGATGCGCCATTCCACAACTGCCGCGCCGGGAAACTGACCACGTCGTTGCTACTCGTTGCCCGGACGCTTACCGGCGAACCGTTCACTGATGTGCGCCAAAAGCTGGTCGCGCACCGCGCGGTAAGCTTCGAGCCGTTGCTCGCGGCTGCCTTCAGTGATGCTTGGATCGGGCGTCGGCCAATATTCAACGTCGACCGCGTTAGTGCGCGTGATCTCGAGCGCCCGATGATGCGCCTCGGGCGCGAGCGTCACGATCAGATCGAAATTGAGGCCCTCCAAATCATCGAGCTCCTCGAAGGTCAGCGGCTTGTGACGTGAGATATCGAGACCGATTTCCGCCATAACGGCAACGGCGAATGGATCGGGTTCGCCTTTGCGCACGCCGGCGGAGCCGACGTATATCGACGCCCCCAACATTTGGCGGAGCATGGCCGCGGCCATCGGCGAACGGATAGCATTAAGACCGCAGGCAAATAACACGGCCAGCGGCTGCGCGGAGGACCGGTTGGAAGAGTCCGGCATCGCGGCTCATGACCCCTTCCAATGCAGCACAGTGATCAACGTAAAGAGCCGGCGCGCCGTATCGAAATCGAGCTCGACCTTTCGCTTCAGGCGCTCCATCAGGATTTGCGAACCCTCGTCGTGGAGCGCGCGGCGGGCCATATCGAGGGCTTCGATGCGGTCGGGCGTGGCCCCGCGGATCGCCGCATAGTAGCTGTCGCATACCGTGAAATAATCCTTCACAATGCGCCGGAACGGCGCGAGCGAAAGCAAGTGTGCGATCACCGGTCGACCGTCAACTAATCGAATATCGAATACCAGCCGGTTGCCGTCGATTTTCAAGTTCAGCTCGAACGGGCCGCCGTCGTGGCCCGACGGCCGGAACGAATTCTCTTCGATAAGGTCGTAAATCGCGATCGCCCGCTCGTGCTCGACGTCCGGGTTGGCGCGTCCGATAGATGACTCGTCGAGTGTAACCGCTATGAGACGGCCGGTTGGTTTTTCATCGCGGCCAGAGCGCGCCATCAGCGATTGAGCCGGATGGCGATCGAGCGGGCATGCGCATCTAGTCCCTCCGCGGTGGCGAGGGTGATGGCGGCATCGGCCAGCGCGCGCATTTGCTCCGGGCCGCATTTGAGCAACGACGTCCGCTTCATGAAGTCGAGCACCCCAAGTCCGGACGAGAATCGCGCCGACCGCGCCGTCGGCAGCACGTGGTTGGACCCGGCGACATAATCGCCGATCGCTTCCGGAGTGTGCGAACCGATGAAAATAGCACCGGCATTGCGAATGCGGCGCGCCAGCGCGTCGCCGTTGGTTGCCGCGATCTCAAGATGCTCCGGCGCTATGGCGTCGACGAGCGGCAGCGCATCGTCGAGGTCGCGGACCAGAACGATGGCGCCGAAATCGCGCCACGACGCGCCGGCAATCTTGCGGCGCGTCAACAGCGCGAGCTGCCCCTCGACCGCGTGCTCGACCGCCGCAGCAAGCCTTTCATCGTCGGTGCAGAGTATCGCCTGAGCGCTTTCGTCGTGCTCGGCTTGCGCCAACAAATCCGCCGCGATCCAGTCGGCGTTAGCGGAGTGGTCCGCGAGGATCAGGACCTCGGACGGGCCGGCAACCAAGTCGATACCGACCTTGCCGAACACGGCGCGCTTGGCGGCAGCCACATAGGCGTTGCCGGGTCCGATAATTTTCGCGACCGGAGCGATGGTAGCGGTGCCGTAGGCAAGCGCCGCGATCGCCTGCGCCCCGCCAACTCGATAAATCTCGTCAATGCCGCAAAGCTTTGCCGCCGCCAGTACCGCCGCCGGCACAACGCCGCCCGGTGCGGGTGCCACCATGACCACGCGCGGTACGCCGGCAACCTTTGCCGGCACGGCATTCATCAGAACCGATGACGGATAGGCGGCCGAACCGCCAGGCACATAAAGTCCAACTGCCTCGATCGCGGTCCAGCGCCAACCGAGCTCAACGCCGACCGTATCCGTAAAGCCATCGTCCTTCGGCGTCTGTCGGCGGTGAAACGCCTCTATGCGGCCTCGTGCAAACTCGAGGGCGTCGAGCAGTGAGCGATCGCATGCGGCGACCGCGGCGGTTAACTCGTGTTCCCCTACCCGTAGCCCCGTGGCGGCGAGATCGAACCCATCGAACTTCGCCGTGTAATCGTAAAGCGCGGCATCTCCACGCGCGGCCACGTCGGCGACAATGGCACGCACGGACGCTTCAACATCCGTCGCAACTTCGCGCTTGCTGTCGAGAAAGCGGCGAAATTTTTGCGCGAAATCGGCAGCGCGCGTGTCGAGGCGGATGGCCATAACGAATTTCTCATCATCGCTGCCAGCAAATGAGCGGCGACCGGTGTTTGTTCGAACGGCAGCGCAGTATCAGGTCTTTCATCTTATAACAATTCTAATATCGGCTTCTTCGATTGACAAAACCGCGCTGTTCACCAATTTCTCGGATGTTGGGTTTATGTCGGTGCCGACGTCGTGACCGATTTTACGAGGTATTTGTGTTCGCTTCGCTTGTGATTGTTTTTCGCGAAGTTTTCGAGGCCGGCTTGATCGTCGGCATCGTCATGGCGGTTACCTCGGGTGTTGCCGGCCGGGCGCTTTGGATTTCCGGTGGTGTTGCAGCGGGCGTGCTGGGCGCATGCGCCGTTGCGCTCTTCACCAGCCGGCTGTCGGCTCTATTCGGCGGAAGCGGCCAGGAGATATTTAACGCCAGTATCCTCAGCTTCGCGGTGCTGATGCTCACCTGGCACAATGTTTGGATGGCGCGCCATGGCCGCGAGCTTGCGGCGGAGATACGCGCTGCCGGGCAAGCCGTGGTCGCAGGCTCAAAGTCGCTCGCGGCCTTGGCGCTGGTCGTGGCCATCGCCGTGTTACGCGAAGGTTCGGAAGTCGTCCTGTTCCTCTACGGTGTGGCCGCCGCCGGCGGCGGCGGTAGCAGCATGCTGGTCGGAAGTGCGATCGGGCTTCTTCTCGGGACTTTTGTCTGCTTACTCACCTATTTCGGTCTTGTGGCGATCCCGACCCGCTACCTGTTCGGCGTTACCAGCACCTTGATCGCCTTGCTCGCTGCCGGTCTCGCGGCGCAAGCGGTCGCTTTCCTGCAGCAGGCGAATATCCTCACGGCGTTCGATCAGCCGGTGTGGGACACCTCATGGATTTTGCGGGACGACAGCTGGCTCGGGCGGGCGCTACATACGCTGATCGGCTACGTCGACCAGCCGACCGCCATGCAGGTCATTGTCTATGTGGCGACGCTGGCCGTCATGGCCGGTTTAATGAAGGCGTTTGCGGTGCCGCACGTGCCGCGGCCGGTGACAGCCTGACTTAGCGCTACGCTGTTGTTGTGCCGGCAAAGTGATCGGGACAGATGACGGCCGCATAGGCCTCACCGAGGTCGGCAAGCTCAGCCTCTAGACACTCGACCTCGAGGCGAATGGCGCCGCCTCCGGAGAACGTCAGCAGCACGGTACCGGCGGGAGCGTCGTTCTCGACGAACTCGACCGCCAAGAGATTGAGTGTTGCATCTTTGTTCGCCTGATCCAGCCCCCGGCACCTGCAGGCTTTGACCCGCTCAAAACGCAAGGCCGTTCTGCAGCGGCGATGGTCGGGGCTGATGCCTTTGTTGCCGTTGACTTCAATCGCATTCATCCAGTCGAAGCGATCGAACGCCACCAAGAACCGCTGCTCGCGCGGTTTCCAGAGGATGTCGGCGATTCTGACGAGAGCATCCTGAACGTGAGCCGAAACGACTTCGATGTCGTCCTTATCGAGGGCGACAAGTTTGAGTTCCTCCATCAGACGTCCCCACTTCAAACGCTCTTCGTAAGACGAGACTTAGGAAGACCGGAACAGCGCTGCAAGACCCGGAATGCACGTCGGAATCTCCCGCGGGGAAACCGTCCAGTGTTCTTGTTCGATTAGATTTTCTGCCTGTCTCACCCGCCGGCGGTTCTGCGTCTTTGTTCCGCGTCGGCGTACGCCGACGAACAAGACTCACCGCGAAACTTTTTCAGTTTGCTGACTTTCGCGACCAGCCGTCGCACTATCAACAAGATACCGCGGCGCGAAAGTTCGATTGCCTAGCGGCCAAGAGGTTGCTAAGAACAATCTAACAATTTTGATTGTAGCCCCGGTCGTGCATCTGCGAGTGTTGTTTCCGATCAAACACTGCGCTACTGATGAACCTCAACCGATCTGTTGAATTTCTTTCGCGTCTGTTAAAGAGATGATGTAGTGCCTTTCCTGAAAGGGAGGATTTATGGCTAAGAAGTCAAAGAAACGGCGCGCGTGGACAGCGACCGAAGTGCGTGAATTGAAGAGCATGGCGAAAAAGAAAACGACCGCGGCAAGGATTGCCAAAAAGTTGCGAAGGACTGAAGGCGCGACGCGGCAAAAGGCGTTCAGCATCGGGCTTTCGCTCGAACTCTCGTTCCTGAAATTCCATCCTCCAAGCTTTACAAGATTGCGATGAGCGCCAGCCCGTGAAGGGCTGGTGCGCAAGCTTGTTTTCGCGACAGGAACGCGGGCATGCCTGGCGTGGGCGTGGCTTCTTCTTTAATGACTTAGCTTAATGATTTAGCCTGTTTATAGGGCGCTTTCCGTTCCTGTTTGATCTCAAGCCGGCTGGACCACCCGTTCTACGTCCGGGGCAAATTCGCGCCCGGCCTGGATGCCGCTTGGCCGTAAACCAAGGTATGATGACCCGGCCGATGGATAACCATTGGCAAACCGGGTCATGATATTACCCGGTTTGGTGCCAGGCAGTTCGCGATGACGCAGCTCTCACGCCCGCCGGGGCAAGTTTTTGCAGCTTCAGAATTAGGCGGTGCGCTCGCCGCCTGCCGCCGGGCGTTTCTCGCCGTCGCGCTCTTTAGCGGAATGAGCAACTTGCTCATGCTTACGGGCGCGTTGTTCATGCTTGAAATTTATGACCGCGTGCTGCCGAGCCGCTCGGTCCCGACACTCGTGGCGTTGTTGATCCTTGCGGGGGGCCTTTATGCGGCTCAGGGATTTATCGACGCGATCCGCAGCCGGATCCTGGTGCGCGTTGGCCACAGCCTCGACGAGGCAATGAGCGCGCGGGTCTATGAGGTCATCGTCCGGCTGCCTTTGAAACTCGGCAGCAAGAGCGGCGGCACCCAGCCAATCCGCGATCTGGATACGGTGCGAGGCTTTCTTTCCGGTATCGGACCTGTTGCCCTGTTCGATTTGCCGTGGATGCCGGTTTATCTCGCCATCTGCTTCCTATTCCACCCGTATATCGGCCTTACTGCTCTGACCGGTGCGGTCATCCTTGTTGCGATTACGATCGTGACAGAGTTGCGAACGCGGCGGCCTACCGGCCGAGCCACCCACCTTGCCGCCGCCCGCAATGCCCTGATGGATTCGAGCCGACGCAACGCCGAAGCCATCACCGCCATGGGCATGGTCGGCCGCATCGGTGATCGCTGGAGCGAGATTAATCGGAACTATGTCGCTTCGAGCGGACACGCCAGCGACGTGGTCGGCGGACTCGGCTCGCTTTCGAAGATTTTGCGACTGCTGTTGCAATCCGCCATCCTCGCGGTGGGTGCCTGGCTCGTGATCCACCAGGAATCGACAGCCGGCATCATCATCGCCGGCTCCATCCTCGGCGGCCGTGCGCTGGCTCCGGTCGATCTGGCTATCGCCAACTGGCGAGGCTTTGTCGCCGCGCGGCAAAGTTGGCACCGGCTGTCGCGTCTGCTCGGCAACCTGCCACCGCGTTCCCAGCCGATGGCGCTGCAACCGCCGGAGAAGATGCTGCAAGTGCAAAATGCGGCGGTCACTCCGCCCGGCGAACCGAAGGTCGTCTGCCAGGACGTGAACTTTTCGCTCGATGCCGGCAAAGCGGTTGGCGTGATTGGCCCGACCGGGTCAGGAAAATCATCACTGGCGCGCATGCTGGTGGGCGTATGGACCCCGTTGCGCGGTAGCGTGCGCCTTGATGGCGCCAGCCTCGATCAGTGGCCGCCTGAAGCGCTGGGCCGTCATATCGGGTATTTGCCCCAGGACGTCGAATTGTTCCCCGGCAACGTGGCGCAAAACATCGCGCGGTTTGAGGATCCACCGAACGCCGAGGCCGTGCTTGCCGCCGCACAAGCCGCCGGGGTTCACGACATGATCGTCAACCTGCCCGACGGCTACGAAACCCATGTCGGCGACAACAACAGCGGCCTTTCCGCCGGGCAGGCGCAGCGCATTGCACTTGCACGAGCGCTTTACCGCGATCCGTTCCTGATCGTGCTCGACGAGCCGAATTCCAACCTGGACGCCGAGGGCGATGAAGCGCTGACGCGCGCGATCATGAGTGTTCGGGAGCGCGGCGGCATCGTCATTGTTGTCGCGCATCGCCCGAGCGCCATCGCCGGCGTTGACTATATCCTGGTCATGGGCAAAGGCCGGCAGCAGCAGTTTGGACCAAAAGAAGAAGTGCTTAGCCGTGTTATCCCCGCGAGCCCGGCACCGCGCGCCTTGAAAGTTGTGCCGGATCAGGAGGGCGCGGCGTGAGCGCCGCGACATCCAGCGCCCGCTCTTCCATACGCCGGCATGTGATGGTCGGCACGGTGGTCGTCGCGTTTCTCGCCATTGGCCTCGGTGGCTGGGCGTCAACCGCGGAGATTTTTGGCGCGCTGATTGCGCCGGGGTTCGTGGTCGTCGATTCCAACGTCAAGAAGGTGCAGCACCCGACCGGAGGCGTGGTCGGGGAAGTGCTGGTGCGCGACGGCGATCATGTCAAAGCCGGCGACAGTCTTGTGCGTCTCGATGAAACCGTCACCCGCGCCAACCTGGCGATCGTCCACAAGGGACTGATTGAACTCTACGCGCGCAAGGCGCGGTTGGCGGCGGAACGTGACGGCGCGGAGGCTGTCGGCACGCCGAAGGAGCTGGCGGGCAGCGCTGGCGATGCCGACGTCCAGGAGGCTTTGGCGAGCGAACGCAAACTCTTTGAACTACGGCGGACTGCGCGGCTTGGACAAAAGCAGCAATTGCGGCAGCGGATCGCCCAATTACAAGAAGAGATCCGCGGACTAGAGGCGCAACAAGGCGCCAAAACCAAGGAAGCGGAGCTGATCGAGCAAGAGCTCGTCGGCATGCGTGAATTGTGGAAAAAGAACCTTATCCCAATCGACAAGCTGACGGCACTGGAACGTGAAACGGCGCGGCTGCAGGGCGAACGCGGGCAGCTCATTGCTTCCGCCGCCCAAACCAAGGGCAAAATCGCCGAAACAGAGTTGCAAGTGCTCCAAGTCGATCAGGAGTTATCCAGCGACGTCGCCAAGGAGTTGCGCGAGACCGATGGCAAGATCGGCGAATATGTCGAGCGCAAGGTTGCCGCCGAAGACCAGCTCAAGCGCACCGATATCCGCGCACCGCAAGACGGCGTCGTCTTTCAATCGACCGCCAACACCGTCGGCGGCGGCGTCGCCGCCGGCGATCCGATCATGCTCATTGTTCCCGAAACCGACACGTTGCTGGTTGAGGCGAAGGTCGACCTCAAAGATATCGACAAAGTGCAGTTCGGCCAGCCGGTTCTGCTTCGGTTTTCCGCCTTCGACATCCGCACCACGCCGGAGATCAACGGCACCGTATCCCGCGTTGCCGCCGATACCAGCACCGACCAGCGTACTGGCCAGACCTATTACGTTGTGCGCATTGCCATGACACCGGACCAGGTTGCCCGGCTCGGGGCCGTCAGGCTGACGCCGGGCATGCCGGTCGAGGCGTTCATTCAGACCGGACAGCGTACCATGCTGTCCTATCTGATAAAGCCGCTGCACGATCAGTTCATGCGTGCTTTCCGCGAAAGATAGCGGCGGCTCGGTGCTCCGGGCAAAACGGCCCTACCAGAACGCCTGCGCGCAGATGGAACGTCAGTTTCGCCGCGGCCGCTCGGACTGCTATAACCGAAACCTGCCAACCCGGAACCGATTGACATGAGGCTGATCGCTCGCTGGGCGCGGCAATTCGGTCTGGCGCGGGCCGTGTGCACGTTGCTGTTGATCGCGCTGGTGCCGCTGCGGGTCGCCGACCCGCGGCCGCTGGAAGAAGCGCGGCTGCGCACTTTCGACCTCTTTCAAGTTTTGCGACCGCGACAGCAGACGATCCGACCGGTCGTCATCGTCGATATCGACGAAGCAAGCCTCAAGCAAATCGGGCAATGGCCCTGGCCGCGCACAGTCATGGCCGATCTGGTGACACGCCTGACGCAGCTCGGCGCGGCAGTAATCGGCTTCGATATCGTTTTTCCCGAGCCCGACCGCATGTCCCCGGCCAGCGTTGCTTCGTCGCTACGCGACCTCGACAGTGCGACTCGCACCAAACTGGAAAGCCTGCCAAGCAACGACGAGATTTTCGCCGACGCAATCAAGAATTCGCATGTTGTTGTCGGCCAATCGGTATTAACGACGGCCGCCCCTGTCGCACCAAATAGCACACCCGAGTCTGGCTATGCCGTCCTAGGCCCCGATCCCTGCCGCTTTCTCGACCACTATCCGACCCTGCTTCGAAATATTCCGGTGATCGAAAGCGCTGCCGCCGGGCGCGGGGTGTTCACAACGGCGGAGGAACGCGACGGCACCGTGCGCCGCGCGCCGGTGATTATGCAAGCCGCTGGTCGAATCGTTCCGGCATTGACGCTTGATATGTTGCGCGTTGCCGCCAATTCCGATTCAGCGCTGATCCGCACCGATGCCGCGGGCGTGGAGAACGTCGTGATGAACGGCTTCGTCCTACCGACCGACGGCAAGGGACGGCTATGGATCTACTTCAACCATCGCGATCCGGCGCGCTCGGTGTCCGCCAAGGACGTGCTGGAAGGACGTGTGACCGCCGATCGAGTGGGTCGGCGGCTGGTATTGATCGGCACCTCAGCGATCGGCCTGCTCGACACCAAGACTACACCGCTCGATCCGGTAATTCCGGGAGTCGAGATTCACGCACAGATTCTCGAAAACATCCTGGGCGGCCAGCTGTTGTCTTCGCCGAACTGGAGTATTGCGGCAGAGCTGGCGGTGGCAATCGTGATCGGCCTTGCGATCATCATCGCTGCGCCGCTGCTGCCGGCCTCGATCGTGGTCGCATTGGGCGCGATCTTGATTGCCGGACTCGTCGGCATGTCCTGGTACTTCTTTGTCGCGCACAACCTGCTTATCGATTTCACCTATCCGCTGATGTCCTGCTGGCTCATCTATCTCGTGCTTACATTCTTCAATTATTTCCGCGAGCAGCAGCAGCGCCATCAAATTCGTTCCGCCTTCGGGTTTTATCTCTCGCCGCAACTGGTCGAGCAGCTTGCCAGGTCGCCGGAGAAGCTGGTGCTGGGCGGCGAGGAGCGGCGGATGACCATCCTGTTCTCGGACGTCCGTGGCTTCACCACCATCTCGGAGCACTATAAGGACGATCCCCAGGGCCTCACCCACCTGATGAACCGCTTCCTCACGCCGCTAACCAACGCCATTATCGAGCGCAAGGGAACAATCGACAAATATATCGGCGACGCCATCATGGCGTTTTGGAATGCGCCGGTCGATGATGCACAGCACGAAGCCAACGCCTGTGAGGCCGCGCTGGAAATGCTGGCGCGGGCCGAAGCGCTCAACGTCGAACTCAAGCGCGAAGCCGAAGCCAGCGGCGGTCTTTACATGCCGCTGCGCGTCGGGATCGGGCTCAACACCGGCCCCTGCGTCGTCGGCAACATGGGATCGGATTTCCGCTTCAACTATTCCGTGCTCGGCGACACCGTCAATGTGGCCTCCCGCCTGGAATCGCGAACGAAGGACTATCGGCTTTCCATGGTGATCGGTTCGCGCACAGCGGAAGGAGCCCGCGAAAAGTTCGCCACCATGGAAATCGACCTCATTCAGGTAAAGGGCAAGAAGCAGCCGGAGGCGGTTTTCACGGTGCTCGGACGCGCAGAAATCGACGATGACCCGCGCTGCAAAGAATTGCTCGAACTCAACGCCCGGATGCTCGCAGGCTATCGCAAGCAGCAATGGGATGCGACGAAGACGCTGATCGAGCGGTGCCGCAAGCTCGCCAGCGGCTTCGGCGCCGACGGCTTATACGATATGTATCTCGAACGGATCGAAGCCTATCAGAGCGATCCGCCGCCGCCCGATTGGAACGGGGTCTACGAAGCGGAGACGAAGTAGCGGGCGGCGCGAGCGAAAACGCTACGCCGCGTTTTCGGTGCCTGAAGGCCGCGCGCTAAACCCATCCAGCATGCGCCGCAGGATGGAGAGATCGACCGGTTTGGGTACCGGCTTGGCGACGTTGAGCTTGAGTGACCGGGCAAGGCGCACGATTTCGCGCAAGGTATCGTCATCGCAGCCGCTGACCACAATGATCGGCGCCTTGCACCCGACCGAGGCAAGATGGCGGAGCAGCGTTACAGCGCCGCCGCGGTCACCGAGCGTGATATCGAGCGTGACGCAATCGAACGTGCCCTCTTGCGAGAGCTTCACCGCTTCGCGATGGTTCGCCGCGCCGACCGGAACGTAGCCGGACTTGGCCGCGGCTCGACAGATGATCATGCGATGAAGATTATCGTCGTCTATGACGAGCAGCCGCGGCGCGCGCGACGCGTCATTCGTAACGTCGGGATGTCCATCCCCCGCAAGCACCTGTCCACCCATGCGAACCGCCCGATATTCCAGTGATGACAATCGCGGCGAATAATCGGTGAAGGCGTCGAAAGTTGCATTAACGTGGGCACCGAATTCGGCGTTTTTCGGCAATCGCATGGAATGCGGTATAGTTGCCGTAAGAAATTTCGTTAAAAATTGCGCGATTGCGTAGCGCGGGCAGGCGCGCGGTATGGCGAGCGCTATTTCGGCGCCCGTTTAGCGAGGATCCGCTGCAGCGTCCGCCGGTGCATGTTGAGGCGGCGAGCCGTTTCCGAAACGTTGCGGCCGCACAATTCGTAGATGCGCTGAATATGCTCCCAGCGCACGCGATCTGCCGACATCGGATTTTCCGGGGGCTCGATCTTCTTGTTCTCGACCGCCAGCAGCGCAGCGACGACGTCGTCGGCATCGACCGGCTTGGCGAGATAATCGACGGCGCCAAGCTTCACGGCATTCACTGCGGTGGCGATGTTGCCATAACCGGTAAGGATGATAGCGCGCGCATCCGGCCTGCGCTTCTTCATCGCCGAGATCACATCGAGCCCGTTGCCGTCGGCGAGACGCATGTCAACGACGGCAAAGGCGGGCGGTGATTTCTCGACTTGCAGCAAGCCGTCCGCAACCGATTCCGCCGTGCTCACGGCGAAACCCCGTGTTTCCATGGCGCGCGCCAAGCGTTGCAAGAACGATTTGTCGTCTTCAACAATCAGGAGCGATCGTTCTTTCAAGGCTGTGGCAGGAACCATGCTGGGCAGGGCGCCGGTCATCGAGCTGGTCATAACAAATACTCCATCTACCGATCGCCCTCGTATCCCAATAATTAAGATGCAGCAGCGATGGGCTCAAGAGGCGGCGCCACGAGCGGCCGCTCGAAGTCCGAGCGACTCCAAGTGACTGTGACCACTGCCCCTTGGAGCGGCGGCGCCTGATTCTTGAAAGACAATTTGGCCCCGCTGCGCTCGAGCAGCGTCTTGGCGATGAACAAGCCCAAGCCAAGGCCAAAGGCCGCCTCCTCGTCATCGCGCGCCGGCCCCGGCTGGCGGTGGGTGACATAGGGCGCGCCAAGCCGATCCAATACTTCCGGCGCGAAGCCCGGCCCGTCGTCGGCGATCGTTATTCGCACCTCGTCGGCCGTCCATTCCGGCGAGATTTCGGCGCGTGTGTTGGCGAAATCGACCGCGTTTTCGATCAGGTTGCCGAGACCATAGCGGACCGCGGCATTGCGAGCGCCGACCGGCTCTGCTCCGTTCTTGGCCGCGTTATTCAAAACCAGCGCAACGCCAAAATTGCGATGCGGCGCCATCGCCTCGTCGATCAGGACCGACAACGGCACCCGATCGAAAGGATCGGTGGTCGGCAACTCCGTGATCTTCGCCAGGATCTCGCGGCAGCGGCGCGCCTGCTCACGGAGCAATTTAACGTCGTCGGAATAAGGCGAACCCGCCTCCAGCGCGCGCTCGAGCTCACGCGCAACGACGGTGATGGTGGCGAGCGGCGTGCCGAGCTCGTGGGCGGCTGCGGCGGCAAGGCCGTCGAGCTGTGAAAGATGCTGCTCACGCGCCAGCACCAGTTCTGTCGCCGCCAGCGCTTGCGAAAGCTGACGCGCTTCCTCCGCGACCTGCCAAGTGTGAACGCCGATGTAGCCGATCGCCAGCAAGATCGAGAGCCAGACACCAACTATGTAGGTCTCCGGCAGCTCAAACGGCTCCTCGCTTTCCCACGGTAGCTGATAATGCACGAAAATAAGCGCGGTGGCGCAGACGACAGCAAAAATGCCGAGCAGCAATGTCATGCGCGGCGGCAGCGCGGTAGCTGAAATCAATACCGGGCCGACCAACAAAAATGAGAAAGGGTTTTCAACGCCGCCGGTAAGGAACAGCAACGCCGTAAGCTCCGCCAGATCGAAGCCCAACAGATAAGCGGCGCGGTCAGGCTCAAGCCATTGCGGGCGCTTAAACCCAAGTTGCAGTGCCACATTGAGCAGGGCGGATAACGCGATGACGGCAAGACACGGCCAGATCGGAACGTCGAATTCCAAACCGAAGTGGACGACGAGGACGGCGACCGCCTGACCAAACACGGCAAGCCAGCGCAACCGCACCAGTGTATCGAGGCGCACATTCCGCGGCCGATGATGGGACTGGGGCAGCTCGAACATCAAACTAATGTAGCGACTGGCGACAGCTAATCCAAATAAACCGCGCGACGCTTCCCAGCTAAGGCTTCGGTTGCAAGCGTTACGGCTGCCAAGCGACGGGCTGCACTTCTGGCAAAGCTCCGCCGCGCGCCTGTTCGATGATCTCAAAGAGCGCACGGAGGACTTCCGTGACCCCCTCGCCGCTGACGCCCGAAAGCAGCAGCGGCGACTTTTTCGCGGCGCGCTTGAGCCGCGCTGTTTGGAGCTTCACGTCGTCGGCGGTCATCGCATCGGCTTTGTTGAGCGCGACCAGTTCCGGCTTTTCTGCGAGACCTTGGCCATAGGCCGATAGCTCCGCCCTTATGGTCTTGTAGGCTTGACCGGCATCACCCGCCGTTCCGTCCACGAGATGCAACAGCACGCGGCAACGCTCGATATGGCCAAGGAAGCGATCGCCAAGGCCGCTTCCTTCATGCGCCCCTTCAATGAGGCCGGGAATGTCGGCAAGGACAAATTCGCGGCCATCGACGCGGACCACACCGAGCTGCGGCTGGAGCGTCGTAAAAGGATAATCGGCGATCTTCGGTTTCGCGGCGGTGACGGCGGCAAGAAACGTCGACTTGCCGGCATTCGGCAACCCGACGATACCGGCATCCGCAATAAGCTTTAGCCTGAGCCTGATGGTGCGTTCTTCTCCCGGCTGGCCGCTATTGGCCCGCCGCGGGGCACGGTTGGTGGCAGACTTGAAATGCGCATTGCCGAAACCGCCATTGCCACCATGGGCGAGCACGATGCGCTCGCCGGTTTCGGTCAAGTCGGCAAGGAGCGTTTCGCCGTCCTCTTCGTAGATCTGCGTACCAACCGGCACCTTGAGCACGGCGTCAGCCCCATTGGCGCCGTGGCGGTCCTTGCCCATTCCGCCGCCGCCGTTCTTTGCGAAAAAATGCTGCTGATAGCGGTAATCGATCAGCGTATTGAGGCCCGGAACGGTTTCGGCAATGACGCCGCCCCCCTTTCCGCCATCGCCGCCGTTCGGCCCGCCAAATTCGATGAACTTTTCGCGGCGGAACGACACACAGCCGTTTCCGCCGTCGCCAGAGCGGATATAGACCTTGGCCTCATCGAGGAATTTCATGCTGCAAATCCAAATCCGGCCAATAGCGACATCCAATCGAGCCGCGCGGAGGGCGCGTCGATTGAGATGAACGCTCTTTCAAGCCGATTGATATAGTACGAATATTTGACGGTACGTGGATTTAACGTCGCTGGGTTTCGGCGCAGTCGAGTGGCCGATGAGCAGTTTTCTGCTGGTCCTTAAGGTAGCCTCCCGCGCGGGGATTTGGCGAACGACGCGCCTTTCGCGGCTGGTGGGCTTGGGAAGCTTGCTCGGCTGGCTGGCGGGTCTCGGGGTTCTTCGCACGCTCTTTCAGCTGGCGGAAGCCGGATCAGGCGCCGGATTTAATCCTTACGGACTGAACGCTATCGTTGCCTGGCTCGCGCTCCAAGCCGCCGTCGCGGCCCTGTTCGTGCCACCCGCGGCACGCAGCACCGCGCTATCCGCCATGTTTGCGCTGACGTTTGTGGGCGAAGTGGTCTTCGAGGCGGTCAAGTTTGGCTCGCCTCTTATTCCAGCTTCGCTGATCCCAGATCCCGTCTTGCGCGAACGCGTCGTGCCCTTGGCGCTGTTTGGCTCTTTATCGGTGTGGTGGATTGGCGCCACTGCGGCAATACTGCGAAGCTTTTCGCCACAGCCGAGGCTTGTCGCGTTCGGCCGAATGGCCGGGCTGTGGCTCGCCCTCGTCGCCGTTACCATTTTGGTACCGCACGCACCGATTTTTGTCCCGCCCAATTTCGACATCCGCGACGCCAATTGGTGGGAGATGCTCGCGACCCGCCTCGCGACCCCGGCAGGCGCCAAAGGTCAGACGGCACGGGGCGCACAGGTTCTAGAGCCGCTTCTCGCGGCCGAGATCGCCGATCTCGCCCCCACCGTAAAGGGCGCCACCAACGTTTACGCGCTGGGCATCGCCGGCTGGTCCGATCAAGACGTGTTTGTCAAAGAACTCGACGGTGGATTGGCGGCGATGGGCGACATCTTCCCCATTCGCGGGCGAACGCTGCGCCTTATCAACGATCGCACCACCGCTGAGCATATTCCGTTGGCGACCGACCGCAATTTTATCGCCGCCGTTCAGGCCATCGGTAAGGTGATGAACAAATCCGACGACGTGCTCCTGTTGTTGATGACCTCGCACGGTGAGCACACGGGTTTCGCGTTGAAATTTCCCAACGAGACCGCGAGCGAGCTGACGCCGCAATTCGTTGCGGCCACGCTCAACAACGAAGGAATCAAGAACCGCATCGTCATCGTCTCGGCTTGCTTTTCCGGCGTGTTTGTCCCGCCGCTGGCGAACGACGATACCATCGTGCTTACGGCGGCGGACGCCGTAAACACTTCTTTCGGATGCGCACCGGAGCGTGACTGGACCTATTTCGGCGACGCTTTTTTCCGGCAAAGCATACGTCGCGGCCGCGACCTGCAGCACACATTCGAGAACGCGCGCCTTCTCATCAGTGGCTGGGAGATGATGGACCGGGCAAAGCCATCCAATCCGCAAGCGCATTTTGGGCCGGCTTTAGTCGCCAAGCTGGAGCCGTTCTTCCGGCCGGACGCCGGCGCGGAGCACTAGAGGTCGGCGCTCAAGCCACCGACCTGACTTGGCCCCACGACTTGAGCGAAGCCCAGAGTCCGCGATCGAGGCGAAACCGATCCACCGGAGCCGCGGAGTTGATGGAGCGGATGCGCGTGAGCCGCACCCCGGTCCATTGAAACGCACATTTCTCCAGCACGCGACGCGACGCAGGATTGGTCACCCGGGCGCCGGAGAGCAGTGTCTCACTGCCGAGGTCGCCGAAAGCGTAATCCACCACGGCCCGTGCAGCTTCCGTCGCATAACCGCGGCCCCAAAAAGGTACGCCGAGCCAATATCCGAGCTCCGGCCCTTCTTCGCGCGGATCGATGCCACAGGCGCCGATCAGCCGGCCGTCGCGGATAACGACAAAACATGCTTCTCCTTCGCGAGAGTTGGCCGCGGCAATGAATTCCTCGGCGTCGGTGACGCGATAGGGATGCGGAATGCGCGCGGTGTTCGCGGCCACACGAAACTCGCTAGCGAGCGAGCCGATAGCTTTGGCGTCCTCGCGGCGCGGCGCACGCAACTTCAGCCGCGCCGTCTCGAGGACTGGAACACGCACACCTTGACGGATGTGAGCGACTATTTCTGGCGCGAATGTCATCGCGGGCTCCTGCAAGAAACCGAAAGGGGGAGCCGGCAATCCGGTCTCCCCCTTTTCGAAGCCCATTTGGGCCCGCCGGTTCGACTGAATGCCGGCGGACTCCGATGTTCCACCGTATCTACTGGGCCGCGGCCTCCGTTGCCGGAAGTACCGATACGAACACGCGGCCCTTGGTTTTGGTACGAAACTCGACCCGGCCGTTAACCAGCGCAAACAGCGTGTGGTCGCGGCCGACACCCACATTGCGGCCGGGATGCCATTTGGTGCCGCGCTGGCGCGCAATAATCTTGCCGGCAGTGACTTCTTCACCACCAAAAATCTTGATTCCGAGCCGTTGACCGGCGGAATCGCGGCCGTTACGCGACGAGCCGCCTGCTTTCTTGTGAGCCATCGCTCAAACCTCTCTGATCCGCTACCTATACCCGATTCATGACAAAAGCATCACCACCGTCGCCTATTTCTTCTTCTTCGACGGCGAAGTTTTGGCCTTACTTTTAGCCGCGGGTTTCTTGCCCTTAGTCGCCGACGCTTTTGCCTTCGCTCGGGTTTCGCCCGCCGCTTCGGCGGCTTCAGTTGCCTGCGCCGACGAATCCGCCGATTCCGCGGAGGCCTTAGCCGGCGCGCGCCGCGGACGCGGCGGCGGCGTTTTGTTGGCCTTGCGCCCCTCGGTCAGGATCTCGGTGATGCGGATCAGCGTAAATTCCTGACGGTGGCCGCGCTTGCGCCGCGAGTTTTTCCGGCGCCGCTTCTTAAACGCGATCACCTTTGGGCTGCGGGCCTGATCAAGCACCTCGGCCGCGACCGTCGCGCCGGAAACAGTAGGGGCGCCGAGCGTCACGCTGTCGCCGCCCACGACTAGAACCTCGCCGAACTCGACGATGTCACCGGGGTCGCCCTTGACCTTGGCGACCTGAAGTACGTCCTCGGCGGCAACCCGGTATTGCTTGCCACCTGTCTTGAAGACCGCGAACATCTTTGTCCTCGTGTTCATTTCCGGTGCTCGGAAGGTTCTTCCGGACCGGCTTCTTTGCAGTCAATTCTGCTGGTTAAGGCGCGCGGGACAGGCTCGCCCGAGCATCGCCCGCGTCCTTATGACGGGGCGATAAATCCCTGTCAAGAAACGCAAAGCTGCCGCGCGAACGGTCTTTGCTCCGGTGTGCTAAGACAGGCGCCATAACAGGAAGGTAGCTCATGGCAACGAACGGAAAAAGCATAAAGATCGGCTGGATCGGTGCCGGCCGGATGGGCATTCCCATGGCCGAGCGGCTGATCAAGGCCGGCTATGACGTAAGCATCTGGAATCGCACCCGCGCCAAGGCCGAACCCCTGCAAAAGATCGGCGGCAAGGTGGTCGACCACCTGTCCGACCTGAAAGGCGTCGATGTGCTGTTCTCCATCGTCGCCACCGGCAAGGATGTGCAGGAGGTTTTGTACGGAAAGAACGGTGTTTGCAGCCAGGGCGGCAAAATACCGCCCACGGTGGTTGATTGCTCGACCATCGCAGTTGAGGAGTCGGCCGCGGTCCGCGAACGGCTCAAACAACTAGGCGCCGAGTTCGTGGCCGCGCCGGTGAGCGGCAACGCCAAAGTCATCAAAGCTGGAAAGCTGTCCGCTGTCGTTTCCGGCGATGAGACGGCCTGCAAAGCCGTGATGCCGCTGATTGAGGTGTTTGCGCCGCGTGGCGTGTCCTATGTCGGCGAAGGTGAATTGGCGCGCGTGTGCAAGATCGCCCACAACGTGATGCTCGGGGTCATCATCGAAAATCTGATCGAGATGACGCTTCTGACCAACAAGATGGGCGTGCCGCGCCACGCCTGGCTTGCCTTCCTCAACAACAGCGCCATGGGCTCGATGTTCACGCGCTACAAGTCGCCGGCGCTGGTCAATCTGGATTGGGCTACGACATTTACGCCGGAGCTGTTGCGCAAGGACTTGGATCTCGGTCTCGAACTTGGCCGGGAAATTGATGTGCCAATGCCGGTGACGGCGGCCGCGCGCGAAGTTCTACAAACTCATTTCGGCGCAGCTATGCTGCAAAAGAATCCGCAGGAATATTTGCAAAAGGATTTTTCCGCGCTCGCCGAAACCATGGCGCTCGCCGCCGGGATGAAGCTTGAAAGCGAGAACCAGAACGTGCCGACCGGCCTCGAAAGCTAGCCGCAAATCTTATTCCGCGACGCCGTCGAAGCACGCTCGTCGGCTGTGGCGCGCGCGACAAGCCGGCCAAACGGGCACGCATCCGCGGTTGTTCAAACCGCGGGCTACCCGCTTCTCTCCAAGAACGACAGGAGCGAAAATCGGTGCGTTAATGATGCTTGTAATAACGGCGGTGATAGGTTGCGTGTTGGTGCGCCATGGCCTGGCGGCATTCCACACTCAGGCTTCGATAGTTGCGTTTCATGCACACCGTAATCTTCGGGACATCGGGCACGAAATCAGAGCAAAGCCGCATCGCGTCGCCCGTGCACGCCTGGCGAACTTCGTCGGATTGCGCGCTGGCACTTCCTGCCCCGGCTAACAAAAGACCGGCGGGCAGCACCAGCCAGCCAGCAAGATACAGAATACGCAGCATAATTTATTCCCTGGGTTCTGCGTGGGCCTCTTTCACGCCGCACCCTAAAGCATCATCCGGAAAAGTGGAAACGGGTTTCCAGAACGTCCGTGAATAAACCGTATTCTATGGCGGCGACGCCACACGACCGTGCGAGGCGGGATTATCCCCTCGCCAGCCAAATACGACCAATCGGAAGGCGATGCCGGCGCGGCGCTTTGGGCGGCCCCGTTGCAGTTAAAGGGCGGATTTCCGCGCACATCCCGGCACAAAAAGGGGAAAGCCCGCGTAAGCGCCGTAACAAAAACAGGGCTGCTCACAAGCACTCGGATGCAAAAGCTTTCGATCTTTGCCGACGATGCTATGAAAGACCATGCGCACTCAAGTCGCCATTATCGGCGCCGGTCCGGCAGGACTATTGCTCGGTCAGCTGCTTCAAAAGCACGGCATCGACAACATCATTCTTGAACGCCAGACCGCGGAATATGTGGCGGGGCGCGTCCGCGCCGGCGTCATTGAAAAAGTCACAATGGACTTGCTGGACGAAGCCGGCGTCGGCGGCCGCATGCATGCCGACGGACTTGTGCACGAAGGCGTGCAAATCTGTGTCGATGGCGCACGTCACCGCATTTCGTTCAAGGAAATGACCGGCAAAGTGGTGATGGTGTACGGGCAGACCGAGATAACCAAAGATCTGATGGACGGCCGCGAGGCGGTCGGCGCCCCGACTATCTATTCCGCGCACGACGTGAGTTTGCACGAGATATCGGGCAGCAAACCGCGCGTCTCCTATCAAGCCGGAGGCAAGACGCACGAGATTGAGTGTGACTTCGTCGCCGGCTGTGACGGCTTTCACGGCGTTTGCCGTATGAGCGTCGCGCCAAGCGCGATCACAACGTACGAACGCCTCTATCCGTTCGGCTGGCTCGGGGTTCTCTCGGAGACGCCGCCGGTATCTGACGAGTTGATCTATGTCCGCCACCCTTTGGGTTTTGCGCTTTGCTCCATGCGCTCGCCGACGCGCAGCCGCTACTACCTGCAATGCGATCTCACGGACACCATCGAAGAGTGGCCGGACGAGCGCTTCTGGGAAGCGCTTAAACCGAGGTTAGATGACGAGGCGCGCGCGCGGCTGGTGACGGGCCCCTCGATCGAAAAGAGCATTGCGCCGCTACGCAGCTTCGTCGCCGAGCCGATGCGATTTGGCCGTTTGTTCCTCGCCGGCGACGCCTCGCATATCGTGCCGCCAACCGGCGCCAAGGGGCTGAATCTCGCCGCGAGCGACGTTCGCTACTTGGCGCAGGGGCTGGTTGAGCATTACGAGGAAAACTCGCATGCTGGACTTGAGCATTATTCCAGCCGCGCACTGGCGCGGGTCTGGAAGGCCGAGCGTTTCTCGTGGTGGATGACCACGATGCTTCACAGGATTTCCGAAAATCCGTTCGACCATAAGCTCCAGCTTGCCGAGCTGGACTACCTCTTCCGCTCAAAGGCTGCAGCCACCGTATTCGCCGAGAACTACGTCGGGCTGCCTTACTAGCCACGGTGCGCGAACGCAGGCGCCATATTTGGTTCGTAGCGTCACCGGCAGACCAGAAAGGGAACCCGGCGATCCTCCAAACGTTATCAATACGAAATTCGATCTGCGAAGGAGCATGCCATGCCGTTGCTGATGTGGATCGCGTTATGGTCGGGTTTGCTGGGGGTGGCGAACGGCTGGCAGGAGACCATGCTGCCCGTGCGCGTTGGGACCAAAGACCGCCGCGATCGCTAGCCGCATTAGTTTCTTATCTGTAGTGCAATAAACGTAAAGCGCGCCGCATAAGCCGGCGCGTTTAACGTTTTTGCGCCGGAGCTCAACCAAAAACCCGCTCATAGCAGCCCCGGTTAAGCACGATCGCAACGGGAAGCCGCGCCAATTCGCGTCAGGTTGCAGGAAGCGTATCACGCCGGTATCAATACGGCCCTTTAAGCGCCGGCTGATATTGGTTGGCGCGATCGCCTGAAAAGCGCAGACGACGGCCATGGCTCGTCTTGTCATGAAATTCGGCGGGACCTCGGTCGCCAACATCGAGCGCATCCGCAACGTTGCGCGCCACGTCAAGCGCGAGGTCGACGCCGGACACGAAGTTGCCGTCGTGGTTTCCGCCATGTCTGGAACGACGGATCAACTGGTCGGCTGGTGCGAAGAAGCTCTGGCGCAGCGTAAAATCTTCGATGCCCGCGAATACGACGCCGTGGTGGCCAGCGGAGAGCAAGTAACCGCCGGCCTGCTCGCCATCACACTCCAGGACATGGACATCAACGCGCGGTCCTGGCTCGGCTGGCAGCTTCCGATCGTGACGTCCAACGTGCACGCTTCGGCGCGCATTCTCGATATCGACGGCAGTGAATTGATCCGACGTTTCAGCGAACGCAAGGAAGTCGCGGTCATCGCCGGCTTCCAGGGCGTCCACAAGGAAACCGGGCGCATCACCACGCTGGGACGCGGCGGCTCTGACACCTCCGCGGTAGCGATTGCCGCGGCGATCGGGGCCGAACGCTGTGACATCTATACCGATGTCGACGGCGTCTATACTTCCGATCCGCGCGTCGTGCCGCGCGCTCGGCGGCTCGCAAAGATCGCATTCGAAGAAATGCTGGAGCTCGCTTCGCTCGGCGCCAAGGTAATGCAGGTGCGTTCGGTCGAGCTCGGCATGGTGCACAACGTGCGCATTTTTGTCCGCTCAAGCTTTGACCGGCCCGAGGATATCGATCCCCACGGTACGCCGCCGGGAACGCTGATTTGCGACGAGGAGGAGATCATGGAACAGCAAGTGGTCACCGGCATCGCCTTCTCACGCGACGAGGCGCAAATTTCCGTCCGCGAAGTCGCCGACAAGCCGGGAGTCGCCGCTGCGATTTTCATTCCATTGGCGGAATCGAACATCAACGTCGACATGATTGTGCAAAACGTTTCCGCTGACGGGAAAACCACCGATCTGACTTTCACGGTGCCGGCGGCGGATTATCAGCGCGCGCTGGACGTTATTACCAAAGCGAAGAAGGCCATCGGCTTTAAGCGCCTCGATGGCGCCACCGACGTGGCGAAGATTTCGGTGATCGGCATCGGCATGCGCAGCCATGCCGGCGTGGCGGCCGAGGCGTTTCGCGCGCTGGCCGAACGCGCCGTCAACATCCGCGCCATCACCACCTCGGAGATCAAGTTTTCGCTTTTGATCGACGCCGCCTTTACCGAGCTTGCCGTGCGCACGCTGCACTCACTCTATGGTCTTGATCAGGCCTGAGCCTGATCGCCTCAGGCATTTTGGGTTTAGCAACAGATCCAGGCGTCGCTGCGGCGCACAATTCGCCGTCACGCGAATGTCTTTGGCTTGCGGTTTGCATGGGGCATTCGATATAGGCTGGGGTGCTCGCCACGGCCCGGGCCTGGGCGATTCCATTTGCCGCCGACCGGCGCGGCGCAGACTTCGCGTCCGGTCCAATTAAGACGTCCGAGGAGTTCACGCTATGCGTGGCGCGCTCGGCGGGCCGCGTGTGCTGTTACGCCGTCTCCGCGAGGTAATGGCGGAGCCGGTCAGCGCGCAGGAACGCCTTGACAAGATCGTGGTGCTGATCGCCGCCAACATGGTGGCGGAGGTCTGCTCCGTCTATGTGCTACGCGTCGACGCCACCCTCGAACTCTACGCCACCGAAGGTCTCAACCGCGATGCCGTGCACCATACGGTGCTGCGCGCGGACGAAGGCCTGGTCGGCCTGGTCGCGAGTCAGGCAAGCGCCATAAACCTCTCGAACGCGCAAGCCCACCCGGCGTTCTCCTATCGGCCGGAAACCGGCGAAGAAAGCTATCACGCGTTCCTCGGCGTGCCGGTGCTGCGGGCCGGCAATACGCTGGGCGTGCTGGTCGTACAGAACCGCGCGCGCCGCACTTATTCCGAAGAAGAAGTCGAGGCGTTGCAAACGACGGCGATGGTGCTCGCCGAAATGATCGCCTCCGGCGAGCTTTCGGCGCTGGCGCCTCCCGGCGCGGAGCCCGCCGCCCGCCGCTCAGTGCATCTGTCCGGCCGAGCGCTCGCGGACGGCATCGCGCTCGGGCATGTCGTGCTGCATGAGCCGCGCGTTGTCGTCACCAACTACATTGCCGACGACATCCCGAAGGAATTGAAACATCTCGAGGCGGCGGTGGAGGCGCTACGCACCCAACTCGACGAGCTTCTTGAGCACGGCGACGTCGTCGACGGCGGCGAACATCGCGATGTGCTCGAGGCTTATCGGATGTTCGCCCACGACCGCGGCTGGGTGCACAAGCTCGAGGAAGCGGTAATGACCGGGCTCACTGCGGAAGCGGCGGTCGAGCGCGTCCAGTCCGATACCCGCGCGCGCATGCTGCGCCAGACTGATCCCTATCTGCGCGAGCGGCTGCACGATCTCGACGATCTTGCCAATCGTTTGATGCGGCAGCTCACCGGCCGCGATCATGCGCCGTCGCGAGAGAACCTGCCGGAGAACGCCATTCTTGTCGCGCGGTCCATGGGGCCAGCGGCGCTGCTCGATTACGATCGCAAGCGATTGCGCGGGCTGGTGCTCGAAGAAGGCGGACCGCATTCGCACGTCGCCATTGTCGCGCGCGCTCTCGGTATTGCGGCCGTCGGCGACGTCGACAACGCTACCGGCATTGCCGACCCCGGCGACGCCATCATTGTCGATGGCGCGTCGGGCGATGTGCAATTGCGTCCCCTGCCCGACATGGAGGCTGCCTATGCCGAGCGAGTACGCCTGCGGGCGCGGCGTCAGCAGCAATATCAAGCGTTACGCGATCAACCGTGCGTCACCAAAGACGGCCAGCACATAGCGCTGCTGATCAATGCCGGCCTGAATGTCGACCTGCCGCACATCGCCGATACCGGCGCCGCCGGCATCGGCCTGTTCCGCACCGAATTGCAGTTCATGGTGGCGCCGAACTTCCCGCGCGCCAGCGAGCAGTACACGCTTTACCGGGCCGTGCTCGACGCCGCCGGCGAACGGCCGGTGACTTTCCGCACGCTCGACATCGGCGGCGACAAAGTGCTGCCTTATATGCGCAACGTCGAGGAAGAGAACCCGGCGCTTGGCTGGCGCGCGATCCGGCTCGGGCTCGACCGGCCGGCATTGCTGCGCACGCAATTGCGGGCGCTGTTGCGCGCCGGCGGCGGACGCGCCCTGAAAATCATGTTCCCGATGATCGCGACGGTTGCTGAATTCGACCAGGCCAGGGCGCTCGTCGAGCTCGAACTCACGCATTTGCGCCGTCACGGTCACAAGCTGCCCGACGAGGTCGAGGTCGGCAGCATGGTCGAGGTTCCCTCACTCCTCTATCAGCTGGACGAACTACTGAGCCGCGTGGATTTCCTTTCAGTCGGCTCCAACGATCTCGTCCAATTCCTTTATGCCGTAGATCGCGGCAATCCCCGGGTCGCTGGCCGCTTCGATCCGCTGTCGAAGCCCGTTTTGCGCGCGCTCAAAGATATCGCCGACAAATGCCAGGAACATGTGAAGCCGGTGACGGTCTGCGGCGAACTGGCTTCGCAGCCGCTGGGCGCGCTGGCGCTCGTCGCCATCGGGTATCGCTCACTGTCGCTCACGCCCTCGGCCATCGGGCCGGTCAAGGCGATGCTGCTCGAACTCGACAGCAGCAAGGCGGCCGGATTTCTGTCGCCGCTGATCGAGAAATCGACCGGCGCGACACCGGTTCGCGAACAACTGGAAAAATTCGCCGCGGCCGAGTTGTTGCAGATTTAGCGTTGTCATTTGGACTGCGGCGACGAGCCGGGCTTGTCGCTGCCATCGGCGTCCTCTACTTAACCAAACACCATGCTGCCGGAACAAAAACTCGACGCGCTGATCGCCCGCCACGCAGCGCTTGAACGCGACCTTTCGGCCGCTATGCCGGCCGAAGCTTTCGTCAAGCTGTCGCGCGAATTCGCCGAGCTGGCACCGGTCGTCGAGGCGGTGAAATCCTATCGGGCGGCCCAGCACGAGCTCGAAGGTGTCGAGAGCATGATCGACGACCCTTCGACCGACGCAGAAATGCGCGCCATAGCGTCGGCGGAACGGCCGGAGCTTGAAGCTCGGCGCGCGTCGCTGGAACACCAGTTGCGGCTCGCGCTCATTCCCAAGGATGCGATGGATGAGCGCAACGTCATTCTCGAAATTCGCGCCGGCACCGGCGGAGACGAAGCATCGCTGTTCGCCGGCAATCTATTCCGCATGTACGAACGCTACGCGGCCAACCAGGGATGGAAGGTCGAGATCATGGACGCGAGTGAAGGCTCCATGGGCGGCTACAAGGAAATCATCGCTGAAATCCGCGGCCGCGGCGCCTTCGCCAAACTGAAATTCGAATCCGGCGTGCATCGCGTCCAGCGCGTGCCCGACACCGAAGGCTCCGGCCGCATCCACACCTCGACCGCGACAGTCGCCGTGCTGCCGGAAGCGCAGGATCTCGACATCGCCATCAACGAGCAAGATTTGAGAATTGACACGTTGCGCTCCGGAGGGGCCGGCGGACAACACGTCAACAAGACGGAATCCGCCGTCCGTGTCACCCACATCCCTACGGGGATTGTCGTGATGATGCAGGAGGACCGTTCCCAGCACCGCAATCGCTCCAAGGCGATGGCCGTGCTGCGCACGCGCCTCTACGATTTCGAGCGCCAGAAATTGGATGCCGCGAGAGCCGCCGAACGCCGCGGCCAGGTCGGGACCGGCGATCGATCCGAACGCATCCGCACCTATAACTATCCGCAAGGCCGCGTGTCGGATCATCGCATCAATCTGACGCTATATAAGCTGCCCCAGATCTTGGAAGGCGAGGCCTTGGGTGAAATCGTCGATGCCCTCGTCGCCGAGCACCAGGCCGCTCAACTCGCGTCTGAGGACGCGTGATGGTGGCCGCCAAAATGATTATGTCCGCTACGCGTGGTGCGCCGGAGCTCACCGTGAGCGGCATGCGGCAATCGCTGGTGCAACTCTTTCTTGCAGCCGGCCTCGATTCACCGAGTGCCGACGCACGCATTCTCGTTGGTCACGCGCTCGGCCTCGATCACACGGGATTGGCAGCTGCCGGCAACCGTTCCGTCAGTGCAAAGGAACGCGAGGTTATTGCCGCGCTCGCGCAGCGGCGGCTCACGCGCGAACCGGTGGCGCGCATTATCGGCATTAAAGAATTCTGGAGTCTGCCGCTCGCCATTAATTCATCGACGCTGGTGCCACGGCCGGAAACAGAAACCATCGTCGAAGTTGCGCTCGCGGCCGTCGATGCAATTGGCGGGCGAACGCGAGCGCTCCGCATTGCGGATATCGGAACCGGATCGGGCGCGCTTCTCCTTGCGTTGCTCAGCGAATTGCCGAACGCCCACGGCGTCGGCACCGACATTAGCGTCGAAGCATTGACAACGGCACGGGCGAACGCCCAACGGCTCGGCATAACAAGAGCCGCGTTCGCCGCCGGTGACATGACGTCTCTGCTGGTGGGGCCGTTCGATCTGATTGTTTCAAATCCGCCTTACATCGCCGCCACGGAGTTCGACACGCTCGATCCCGAAGTACGTGCTTTCGACCCGCGATCCGCGCTCGACGGCGGACTGGACGGACTTGATTACTATCGCGTACTGAGCCTCTCGGTGCCGCCGCTGTTAACGTTCGGCGGCGCGCTCGTCGTCGAAATCGGCGCAGGCCAAGGGGACGCCGTCACCCGATTGTTCTCCGCCGCAGGGCTTGCAGTGGCCTTGCCGCACCCCGATCTTAACGGCTTGCCGCGGGCGGTGCTGGCGAGAAAAGCAAACCGCGGGCCATGACCAAAGTGCATTGACCTCCGGCAAAAAGTCGGCAAAAAAGCGCTTGGAATATCGCTCTGAACCTACTAGTTTGCGCCAACGGAATCGGCCCCAGATAAAGTGCCGCGCCGCCTCAAATGCTCAGAGCATCGCTTTTTAGAGGCTTGGCCGCGCAGGCCAGTTGAAACGAAAGCTGGAATAGCGAAGCCGGATCGGACGGCAAACGGGATCGCCAAGATTCAGACCGAGAAGCTCAGTCGGTTCGGCGCGCATTTGCGAAATGTCGCGCGTTCTTAGAAGTTCGCAACGCCGCAGTCGATCGCTGGGGCTGCGCACGTGCGTGACGTTGGCAGGGCCCATTTGCCGTTGATGCGGCGACGAGTGCAATGAAACAAAGAGCAACTTGTCCGCAGAGATGCGCCCGGCAGGGCGTAATAATGTTGAGTAAGATGGCGGCGCAGTTGCCGTTGCAAACGAGGGGGTTGGCGAACAGCAAACCATGAGAAACGGTCAGAACAAGCGCATGCGCGGTCGTAATCGCAAAGGCGGCGGCCACCACCATCATCAGAATCCCCTGTCCCGGGTCTATGAGTCGAACGGACCAGACGTGAAAATTCGCGGGCCGGCGGCGCATGTCGCGGAGAAATATCTTCAGCTCGCCCGCGATGCGCAGAGTTCAGGCGATCCGGTTGCGGCGGAAAACTACTTTCAACACGCGGAGCATTATTTTCGTCTGATCGCAGCCGCGCAGGAGCAATTTCGTCAGAGCCAGCCCTATTATCAGCAACAGCCCGGCGGCGACCCGCGCGTCAATGCTGCCGAAGAGGGTTACGAAGACGGCGACAGCGAGCAAGGCCCAGCCGAGGGCGAGCCGTTCGCGCCGCGCGACACACAACAGCAGTTCTATCCCCGCGACCAGCATCACCAGCAAGGCCAGCCGCAACAGTCGCAGCAGCGGCCGCAGTTCCAATCCGGAAATAATTCCGCGAACGGTAACGAAGACGACGTCGACCGGCTGCCGTCATTCATCACCGGCGGCGGCCAGCCGCAGGCTGCTCCTCCGCAGCAGGGGCATGGACCAAACAATTCCAACGGTCAGAATGGCTACGATGGTTCGCCCGACCGCTTTCCGTTGCACCGACGCCGGCGGCGTCACCGCGGCGGCGGACCGCGCGACCATTCCATGGGCGGCGAAGGCGGCGATACACCGTCGGGTTCGCACCAGAACGACGACTGATCGTCGAGCTAGATTGGGCGGCAGCCAACCTTAATTTTCCGGGAGATCCTCCGGTTCTGGACATGCCCGACGCAGCCCACTCGGGCATGCGCGGATGACCGTTGCCTCGGCTTCGCAACTGGCGTTAAGTTGCGCCGCGCCCGCGATTATCCGGGCCTTCAAAAGGATTTTGCATGTCCACGATCGAGGACCGCGCGCCCGCCGCCAAGGCAAACCTCAACGACGACATCGGTGAGGAAAATCGCCTCGCGATGTACCGCACCCAAGTCGTTATCCGCGAAGCCGAGCAGCGCGCCCACGATCTCTTTCTCCAGAACCTGGTTAAGGGCACCAGCCATCTTTCACTCGGCCAGGAAGCGGTCGCGGCCGGATTTGCCGTAGCGATGCGCAAAGGCGACCTTTCGTTTTGTACTTACCGCGGCCACGCGCACACGCTCGCCCGCGGCGTTCCAATCGCCAAGGTGCTTGGCGAGCTGATGGGACGCGACAACGGCCTGATGCGCGGCAAGGGCGGATCGATGCATCTGACCTCGGTCGATCACGGCGTCATGGGTTCGTACGCCATCATCGGTGCGCATCTGCCGATCGCTTGCGGGGCGGCGTGGCGCGCCCAGTATAAAGGCGAGAAGGACGTGTCGGTCTGCTTTTTTGGCGACGGCACCACCAACATCGGCGCGTTTCACGAGGCGCTGAACTTCGCCGTGGTGTGGAAGCTTCCGGTCGTCTTTGTCTGTGAAAACAATCTTTACATGGAATACACGCCAATCGGCGACGTCACCGCGGTGGAACACCCGGCGGCCGATCGCGCCGCGGCCTACGGGCTGCCGCGCATCATCGTCGATGGCAACGACGCTGACGCGGTCTACCGCGCCGCTTTGACGGCTTACGACAAAGCCCGCGCCGGCGAGGGCCCGTCGCTGATCGAATGCATGACGTATCGTTACAGCGGGCATTCGCGCGCCGACCCGGCGAAATATCGGCCCGAGGGCGAGCTGGAAAAATGGAAAGAACGCGATCCGATTAAGCTCTACCGAGAGCGGCTCAAACAATTCGGCGTCAGCGACGAAGCGATCGCGCACATCGAGAACGACGTGAAACGCGAAGTGGACGAGGCGACCGAAATCTGCAAGGCGGCGCCACCGCCGGCGCTCGACCTCCTGACCACCGACGTTTACGCCGACGGAGGTTTCGCATGGCGGAACTGACCTACCGCGATGCCGTCATCCGCGGCATTGCGCAGGAGATGACGCGCGATCCCGACGTGGTGTTTCTCGGCGAAGACATCGGCAAGGCCGGCGGCGTGTTCAAGGCGACCGTCGGGCTTTACGACCAGTTCGGGCCGCTGCGCGTGCGCGACACGCCGATTTCCGAACAGGCGATCCTGGGCGCCGCCATGGGCGCGGCAATGACCGGGCTAAAGCCGATCGCCGAAATCATGTTCTCGGACTTCATCGCGGTGTGTTTCGACTACATCGCCAATGAATTCTCCAAGAGCCGGTACATGACCAATGGCCAGGTGAAAATCCCCCTGGTGGTGCGCACCGGCAACGGCGGCGGCGCTCGCTTCGGCGCTCAGCATTCGCAGAGCGTCGAGAACTGGTGCATGATGATTCCCGGTTTGAAGGTTGTGGCGCCATCGTCGCCGACCGACGTGATCGGACTGTTGGCGGCCTCGGTACGCGACCCCGATCCGGTGATCTTCCTCGAGCACAAGTCACTCTACGCAACCAAAGGTGAAGTGCGCGACGGCGAAATTGTCGACACGCTAGGCACCGCGAAGATCGTGCGTCCGGGCAAGGACGCGACAATCCTCGCACTGGCCTTGATGGTGCCGCGGGCGCTTGCGGCCGCGGAAAAGCTCAAGAGCGAACACGGCATCGACTGCGAAGTGATCGATGTGCGCTCACTGGTACCGCTCGACACCCAGACGATCTTGAGTTCGGTCGCGCGTACGCACCGCCTGTTCACGGTCGAAGAAAATCCGCGGCTGTGCGGCTGGGGTGCGGAGCTGGTTTCGATCGCCGCCGACGAAGCGTTCTACGATCTCGACGGACCACCGGTTCGGATCACAACACCGCACATCCCGCTGCCTTCCGCCGATATTCTCGAAGACCTGGCGCTGCCAAGCGTCGACCGCATCGCCGAGCGCGTGCAGCGCAGCCTCAATTCCTGATGGAGACTGATCATGGCCGAACAAGACGTTAAAGAGCGCACCAAGACGACAACCGAACCCACGCGCGAAAATCCTAGTGGCCCCATCGGCACCGAGGTTATTTTTGAGAACGACCAGGTCCGCGTCTGGGACATGAAGGTGGCGGCCGGCGGCAAGAAAGCCTGGCACCATCACACCATGGATTACGTGATCATCAACATCACCGGCGGCCGGATCGAGCTCGAGAATGTCGATGGCAAGACCATCATTGCCGACGACAAGGTCGCTGGCGTGATCTGGAACGATGCCGGTCAGAAACACGAGCTGCGCAATCTCTCGGGCGGGCTCTATCAGAACATCCTGGTCGAGCTGAAGAACGGCAAAAACAACGTCAAGTGAGCGTTCAACCATGACTGCCCGATACGACAACCTCCTGGCCAACGTCCCGACCGACCTTTGGATCGGAGGCCAATGGCGCAAATCCTCTGACGGCGCGCGCTTCGACGTGACCGATCCGGCGACCGAGAACAAAGTCGCCTCGGTCGCCAGCGCGACCGTTGAGGACGCGAAGGCGGCGCTCGACGCCGCGGACGCCGCGTTTCCCGGCTGGGCCGCGAAGAAGCCGCGCGAGCGTGGCGAGATTTTGCGCAAGGCGTTCGAACTGATCATGCGCGACGCCGAGCGGCTGGCGAAACTGATCACCATCGAGAACGGCAAGGCGCTGTCGGATTCACGCGGCGAGGTCGCCTACGCCGCGGAGTTCTTCCGCTGGTTCGCCGAGGAAGCGGTGCGCAATGTCGGGCAGAATTCAGTGGCGCCGGCGACCGGCGCGCGCATTCTCGTCCATCACAAGCCGGCCGGCATTGCCGTGCTGGTGACGCCGTGGAATTTCCCGGCCGCGATGGCGACGCGCAAGATCGGTCCGGCGCTCGCGGCCGGCTGCACGGTCGTGCTCAAGCCCGCGTCTGATACACCGCTCACCATGCTGGCGCTGATGCCGATACTCGAAGAAGCCGGCGTGCCGGCCGGCGTCGTCAACGTCATTCCCTCGCGCTCGTCGGGCAAAGTGGTCGGCGCCATGCTTCACGACCCGCGCGTGCGGGTGGTGTCGTTTACCGGCTCGACCGAAGTCGGCCGGAAACTCCTGCACGAAGCCGCCGATAACATCATCCGTCCGGCGATGGAGCTTGGCGGCAACGCACCGTTCATCGTGTTCGACGACGCCGACATCGACGCGGCGATCGACGGCGCGATGATCGCCAAGATGCGCAATATGGGCGAGGCCTGCACGGCGGCGAACCGCTTCTACGTGCACGAGAAGGTGCACGACGAATTTGCCAAGAAGCTTACGGCCAAGATGTCCGGCCTGAAAATGGGCAATGGTCTCGATGACGGCGTCGCGCTCGGCCCGCTCGTCAACAAGGAAGGCCTCGACAAAGTTGTCGAGCTGGTCGACGACGCCGTGCAGAAAGGCGCCAAGGTGTTGACCGGCGGCAAAGCGCCCGGCGGCCCGGGATTTTTCTACCCGGCCACCGTGCTGTCGAACGTCTCCAACGATGCAAAAATGCTCAGCGAGGAAATTTTTGGCCCGGTCGCGTCGCTGCAAACATTCAAATCCGAAGACGAGGTGGTCACGCGCGCCAATGACACCGAATACGGGCTCGTTGCCTATCTCTACACCAACGATTTGAAACGCGGGTTGCGGGTTTCGGAGAAGCTCGATTTCGGCATGGTCGGATTGAACCGCGGCATCGTCTCCGATCCGGCGGCGCCGTTCGGCGGTATGAAGCAGTCGGGATTGGGCCGCGAAGGCGCTCACGAGGGGCTGATGGAGTTCCTGGAGACGCAATACGTCTCGGTTGCCTGGTGACGCCGAGAGCCATGGCGGGCGGTGAAGTGGCGAAGCGGCTGGTCGGCGCATGGCGTTATGCCGGCACGCGGGTCAATGGCGAGAAATTCAATCGGGGTCCGAAACCGAAGGGCATGATCTATTACGGCCCGCACGGTGAAATGTCGGTGCAGGTTGCGCCTGATGTCAAACGCCAGCGGGCCGGAACGGTAATGACGCCTGATGAAGCCAAGATCGCTTTGACCGATTACATCGCCTACTTCGGCACCTATACGGTCGACGAAGCGGCCGGCACTGTGACACATCATCGCCAGGACACGATTCAACCGGGTGACACCGGAGATTTGGTGCGCCGCTATGAGTTCAACGGCGACCGACTAATCCTGCGGGGGCTCGACGCGCCGCTCGAAGTGACGTGGGAACGGATCAAATGAGCCCGCTGCGCGAGTTGATGCAATGGACATTCTGATGCCGCAACTCGGCGAGACCGTCGCCGAGGGCAAAATCACAAAATGGTTCAAATCGGCCGGCGACGCGGTCAAGCCGGGTGACAATCTGTTCGAGATCGAGACCGATAAGGTCTCGATGGAAGTGCCGGCGACGGAAGCCGGCGTGCTCAGCGAAATCCGTGTCGTTGAAGGTGAAGTTGCGCCGGTCGGCGCCGTGGTCGGCGTCATTGGCGCGCCTGGAGGCGCGGTCGCGAGCACGCCGACCAAACCCGCACCGGCATCTGTTGCGGCGCCGAAAGCGACGGCAGCCGCGCCGGCGAAGGCCGCAGCTTCTCCCCCGAGTGGTTACGAGAGCGAGGCGCCGGCGACGCCGTCTGCCAAAGCGGCGGAGCCCATCAAACTCGATCCGTTCTTCGAAGTGCGCACACCCGCTCGCAACTTCGGGCCGGCTAAGCTCCCCGGAGGCGCATCGGTCACGCCACTGGCGCGGCGGCTCGCGAGCGAAGCCGGCATCGATCTCGCGCGCCTGCGCGGCTCCGGACCCCATGGCCGCATTGTTGCGCGCGACATCGAGGATGCGCCGCGGCCGGCCGGACGTGCACCGCTCGCGGAAGGCTTAACCGCCGATCAGGTCAAAGCATTGTTCGATCCGGCGGGCTACGAAGAAGTGCCACTCGACAGCATGCGCAAGACCATCGCGGCGCGGTTGCAGCAGGCCAAACAAACTATTCCGCATTTCTATCTCACGACCGACATCACGATTGATCGCCTTATCGCACTGCGCGAAGAAGCCAACGCCGCCGCTCCGAAAGATCGCGACGGCAAAGCTTTGTTCAAGCTCTCGCTCAACGATTTCATAATCCGCGCGCTGGCGCTGGCGCTACAGCAAGTGCCCGCGGCGAATGCGGCTTGGGCGAGCGACCGTATCTTGCGCTTCAAGCATTCGGACATTGGTGTGGCAGTGGCGATCGAGGGCGGACTGATCGCTCCGGTCATCCGCAATGCGGAGACTAAATCGCTGTCGGCGCTGTCCGCGGAAATGAAAGATTTGGCCGCGCGCGCCAAAGAGAAAAAGCTCAAGCCCGCGGAATACCAAGGCGGGTCATCGGCGATTTCCAATCTCGGCATGTACGGCGTGCGCGAGTTTGCCGCGATCATCAATCCGCCGCAGGCGACCATCCTCGCCGTCGGCGCGTCGCGCCGACAGGCGGTCGAGCGCCCGGATGGCAGCGCTGGATTCGCCAGCATGCTGACGGCAACGCTGTCCTGCGATCACCGGGTCGTCGACGGCGCACTCGGCGCCGAGCTGTTGGCGGCGGTCAAGGCGCTATTGGAAACGCCGGTCACCATCCTGGTGTAGTTCGGAGCTAGCGTGCTCTCTTCGCTTTACGGCGTGCCATTCGCGATTCTGTGGCTGGCGTGGCTGGCTTATTGGTTTGTCGCGGCGCTCAACGTCAAACGAACGGAACGCCGGGAGCGCTTCGGGTCACTTCTTCTCAACCGCGCTCCGCTCGTCATCGGCGCATTTCTGCTGGCGTTTGAGCGCCAACCATTGTCCTGGCTTTCCGCGCGCTTCCTGCCGCGGTCGATGGCATTTTACGGGATCGGCCTTGTCATGCTCGCGGCCGGGCTTGGCTTCGCCGTTTGGGCACGCCGCCATCTCGGCCGCAACTGGAGCGGCATTGTTACGGTCAAGCAGGATCATGAACTCATCCGCACCGGCCCTTACGCGCTGGTACGGCACCCGATTTACACCGGCTTGCTGCTCGCGATCCTCGGCACCGCGGTCGCCATCGGCGAATGGCGCGGTCTTATCGCCTTCGTTTTCATTACCGCGGGATTTGTGGTGAAGCTGCGGATTGAAGAAAAATTCATGAGCGAAACATTTGGCGAGCAATACGTCCGCTATCGGGCCGAAGTGCCCGCGTTAATTCCGTTCATCGTTTGAATTTCTGAAACGCGCCGGAGAAATGCCTTGGCCGAGCATCGCAATGAGATCGTGCTTATTGGGCCGTTGCGCCCCGTCCTTGAAAAGGGACTGGCGGATTTCACGATCCATAAGCTTGCGGCGGCCGAGCGCGAACAGTTCTGGCGGTCGGCACAGGACGCAGGCGCGATGGCCGTCAGTGCCCCGATCGAACCGGTCAACGAATCCATATATGCGCGATTACCGATGCTCGAAATCGTCGCCAGTTTCGGCGTCGGCTACGACCACATCGATGCCGCCGCGGCGGCCAAGCGCGGCATTATCGTCACCCACACACCTGACGTGCTGACGGAGGAGGTCGCCGATACCGCGGTGGGGCTTCTCATTTCCACCGTGCGCGAACTTCCGCAGGCGGAGCGATATTTGCGCGCCGGAAAATGGCCGAAGGGCCATTATCCTTTGAGCCGCGCGACGTTGCGCAATCGCACCGTAGGTCTGGTGGGCATGGGACGCATCGGCCGCGCCATTGCGCGGCGGCTCGAGGCTTTCGGTATGCCGATCGCCTATCACACCCGCGAACCGCGCACCGACCTGCCCTACCGCCATTATTCGCGGCTGCTCGAGATGGCGACGGACGTCGATACGCTGATCGCCATCGTGCCCGGCGGCGCGGCGACCCGTCACATGATCGACGCCACAGTACTTGAAGCGCTCGGACCAAACGGCATTGTCATCAACGTCGCGCGCGGCTCGGTGATTGACGAAGACGCTTTGATCGACGCGCTCAAACACCGCCAGATCTTCGCCGCGGGCCTCGACGTGTTCGTCAACGAGCCCGACGTGCCGGCGGAATTGCTTGAGCTCGACAATGTGGTGCTGTTGCCGCACCTCGGCTCGGCATCGGTGTTTACCCGCGAAAAAATGGACCAGCTGCTGGTCGACAATTTGCTCGCCTGGTCGCGCGGCAAACCGCCGCTGACCCCGGTGCCGGAAACGCCATGGCGGGAGTGGCGCTAGTTTTTCACTCCGCCGCGATGCGCACTTCCGGCGCCGCCGCGCGCACGTCAGCCTCGACGTAATCCTCGAACTGGACGAAGTTCTTCTGGAACATGCCGACCAGTTTTCGGGCGGTTTGATCGAATTCCAGTTTGTTCTGCCAGGTCTTTTGCGGATAGAGCAGATGCGGCTCGACGCCGGGAAGCTGGGTCGGTACCGAAAATCCAAAATACGGATCGGTGCGGAATTTCACGTTCTTCAGCGAGCCGTCGAGTGCGGCCGTCAACAGCGTTCGCGTTACCTTGATGGGCATGCGCCGCCCAACGCCATAAATGCCGCCGGTCCAGCCGGTGTTGACCAGCCAACAATCGACATCGTGGGCGCTGATGAGTTCGCGCAACAGATTGCCGTAAACCGAGGGGTGCCGCGGCAGGAATGGCGCGCCGAAGCAGGTGGAAAATTCGGGCTGCACGCCGACCAGGCCCTTTTCGGTGCCGGCGACCTTCGCGGTATAGCCGGAAAGGAAGTGATACATCGCCTGGGCGGGCGTCAATTTTGCGATTGGCGGCATGACGCCGAAGGCGTCCGCAGTCAGGAGCACAATGTTCTTCGGCATGCCGGCTCGACCGGTGCGCGAAGCATTGGGGATGAAGTCGAGTGGATACGCGGCGCGGGTGTTTTCAGTTTTCAGATTCGTCGTCGAAGTCGCAGACGCGAGTGTCCGGATCGAACACCACGTTTTCCAGAACGGTGCCGAAGCGTTTGGTGGTGGCGTAGATTTCCGGCTCGGCTTCCGCGGAAAGCCGGATGCATTTGGCGTAGCAGCCGCCCTCGAAATTGAACACGCCCTGCGGACCCCAACCGTGTTCGTCATCACCGATCAGGGTGCGGTTGGGATCTGCCGATAGCGTCGTCTTGCCGGTGCCGGAGAGGCCGAAGAACAGGGCGACATCGCCACCAGATCCTACATTGGCGGAGCAGTGCATTGGCATCACGCTCTCGGCCGGCAAATAATAGTTGAGGGTCGTAAACACCGATTTTTTCATTTCGCCGGCATAGGACGTGCCGCCGATCAGGATTATGCGTCTGGTGAAATCGAGAGCGATGATGGTTTCGCTTCGCACCCCGTGACGCTTGGGATCGGCTTTGAACGACGGCAGCGACAGAATGGTGAAATCGGGGACGTAGTGCGACAGATCGGAGCGCTCCGGCCTGATCAGTAGCGCCCGAATAAACATCGAATGCCAGGCAAGCTCGTTATAGACGCGCGTCTTGATCCGATAACGCGGGTCGGCGCCGCCGTAGAGGTCCTGAGCAAATAGCGTCTTGCCTTTGGCGTGGGCAATGAAGTCGTCAAATAATAGCTGAAATTTCTCGGCCGATAGCCGGCCATTCTTTTCCCACCATACCGACTTCTCGGTCTGGGCGTCGGCGACGACGAACTTGTCTTTCGGACTGCGCCCGGTGTGGACTCCCGTTTCGGCGCAAAATGCGCCGCCTTCAACCAGCGAGCCCTCGCGGTTGGCGATTGCATGTTCGACGAGAGCCGTGTCGGGTAAATTCCAATGAACGGCCGCGACGTCCTTAAGACCGAATTTTTCGACGCCGTGGGCGCGATTGCGCAGACCGAATTCCTTCACCCTCACCTCCGCAATCCGTCCAGCTCTGCGGAAACTAATGCGTCCAGCCGTGCCGGAAACTACGTATTTCTCCGGAGCCCGCCGTGCGTTCTATAACATCATTTTAGCATGTGCCAAGGCAGACCCCATCGCAACCCTAACTGGCGATTTACGCATCGCGTTCCGCGCTGCAACGCAAAAAGACTTTGGGCCGCCAGGGCGCCGTTGGGCTTAGCGTAATGTCGATCGTGCCGCGGCCGCCAATGCGACTACCGTTTTCCGCAAGGCCTCCGCGCTGGTGACACGCTCAGCAAACGGCAAGCGCAAAGTCGCGTCGCCGAGTGCAAGGTCTAGGCCGTCGGGATCGACGCCAGTCAGCCGCCACGGGCCATCTTCAGCACCGAGCAGCTTGGTCGCATATAGTCGCACGGCATCGGCATGATCGTTGTTCATATGCGCAACCGCCCCCTCTTCGGCCGCGAGCAAGTTCTCTGCGCCGGAAAGATCGGTCGTAATCTCTTCTCCTTTGAGATCCGCAGCGCGAGCGAAACCCGCATTCAGGTGAGCCGAAGCAACCGAAAGTCTCCAGAACGAAAAATCGCCAAATCCCGCGTAGAGTTCGGACTTGGGATGCCTTGCGAGAAATCGCCTGCGAATTCGCGGCTCCGCTTCCGCGGCGCGGGGAACCGGCGCGAACGTCCCGAGCACGGTCAGGCGTGGATGCGCGAGTGGATCGCCACGGCCGCCGGTAATCAGCAACAGCGAAGCACGTTCGTCGCATTCAAGATTGGCTGTATGGGTCGCGAGCCGCGAGACCAGAATTAACGGGGAGCCGTCAATGTCAGTCGCCACGTTAACCAACGACGCGAAGGGATGACCGGTATTGCGGTCGATTGTCGCGAGCGTGCCCGCCCGTGTCGCGCGCATTAGCGTTTTGGCCAAGGCTTTTGCATCGAAATCAGCAGCAGGAGCGCCTTCCGGCAAACGATCAGGCATAGAGCCCGGTAAAGCTGCGGGCTTTGACGATTGAACTTCAGACGATTTGGCCATGCCCTCCGGCTCCCCGACCGCCCCTGCAATTGCCCCGATTTTGCCTTGTCTCGTCACACTTCCGCCCCTACATGAGTCTTCAAAGGCTTACGGGGCCGGGGCTGTTAATGCTTGCGGCCAAGTTATTGCAGAAGGCCGCCATGCCGACCATCGCTCTCGTCGATGACGACCGCAACATCCTGACCTCGGTGTCGATCGCACTGGAGGCCGAGGGATACCGGATCACCACTTACACCGATGGCGCTTCGGCATTGGACGGTTTCAAGTCCGCGCCGCCGGACCTCGCCATCCTTGATATTAAAATGCCGCGCATGGACGGCATGGAGACACTGCGCCGGCTGCGTCAGAAGTCCGACGTGCCGGTGATCTTCCTTACCTCCAAGGACGAAGAGATCGACGAACTGTTCGGCTTGAAAATGGGGGCCGACGATTTCATCCGTAAGCCGTTCTCGCAGCGGCTTCTGGTCGAGCGCGTCAAGGCGGTGCTGCGCCGGGTCTCCCCGAAAGACGGCACCATCGTCAAAGAAGCCGACAGCAAAGTGTTGGAGCGCGGGCTCCTCCGCATGGATCCCGAGCGCCACACCTGCACCTGGAAGAATGAGCCAGTCACGCTTACGGTCACCGAGTTTCTCATCTTGCAGGCGTTGGCGAGCCGACCAGGCGTGGTCAAAAGCCGCAACGCGCTAATGGATGCGGCTTACGACGATCAAGTCTACGTCGATGACCGCACCATCGACAGCCACATCAAGCGCTTGCGCAAGAAGTTCAAGGCGAGCGACAACGAATTCGATATGATCGAGACACTTTACGGCGTCGGCTATCGCTTTAAGGAAGATTAACGCCGCGGGCGCGCCGGACCGCCGCTGCTGAAGCGGCCGAATTTTGGCCCCGAATGGCCTGACGCAGGCCCCCGACGTGCGGTAATAATGGCGTTTGCGCACCCGCCGATTGGCGGGATGCAGGCTGATCGAACCCCGGCAGACACGTGCTCGATCGAACCGCAGAAAGCGCAGGGGCCGGTAACGACACCAACGCACCGACCCCGGCGGAGGCCCAAACAGAGGCGGCGCTCGAGGAGCGCGACGCCAAGGGCGGGGCGCGTGGACTCGCGCGGATCAGCGGGTGGCTGCTGCGGGTCTGGCAATTCTTTATCGTCCAGAGCTTTTCGAGCCTCACCCGGCGGATTGTTTTTCTCAATGTCGCCGGCCTGCTCGCTCTCTCGATCGGCATCACCTTTCTTTCTCAGTTCCGCGCCGGCCTGATCGACGCGCGGGTACAAAGCCTTTTAGTACAGGGCCAGATTATTGCCGGCGCGATCGCCGCCTCGGCGACGGTAGAGACCGACTCCTCGATCACCATCGATCCAGACAAGTTGCTCGAACTGCATCCCGGCGAAAGTTATGGGCCTTCCGAGGATGCACTTTACGGATTTGATTTTCCGATCAATCCGGAGCGCGTCGCGCCCGTACTGCGCCGATTGGTTTCCCCGACCAAGACACGTGCGCGCATCTACGATCGAGATGGCGTGCTTTTGGTCGATAGCCGCAGTCTGTTCGGCCGCGGCGATGTCTTGCGCTTCGATTTGCCGGCGCCCAACGCTGAAAAGCCCGGTTTTCTTGAACGCGTATTTATCGCCGTGCGCCGCTGGCTTGGGCGTGGCGATCTCCCCCTCTACCGCGAACTCGGTCCGGCTAACGGGCGCGGCTACCAGGAGGTAACCCAGGCGCTGAACGGTCAGAACGCCAGCATGGTGCGTATCGACGATCGAGGCGACGTGATCGTTTCTGTCGCAGTGCCGGTGCAGCGTTTTCGGGCGGTGCGCGGCGCGCTGATGCTTTCGACGCAGGGCGCCGACATCGATGACATGGTCGAAGCCGAACGGCTCGCGATCCTGAAGGTCTTTTTGGTCGCCGCCGGTGTCATGGTCGTGCTCTCGATTCTGTTGGCCGGCACCATCGCCGAACCCGTGCGCCGGCTCGCGGACGCAGCTGAAAGCGTACGGCGCCGCATCCGCTCGCGCGTGGAAATCCCCGATTTTACCCGCCGCCGTGACGAAATCGGACATTTGTCGGGAGCGCTGCGCGATATGACCAATGCGATGTACAGCCGGATCGAAGCCATCGAGAGCTTCGCCGCTGACGTCGCGCACGAACTGAAGAATCCGCTGACGTCGCTGCGCTCGGCGGTAGAGACATTGCCGCTTGCGAGAAATGACGACAGCCGCGGGCGGCTTCTCAGCATTATCCAGCACGATGTCAAACGGCTCGATCGGCTGATTTCCGATATTTCCGACGCCAGCCGTTTGGACGCAGAGTTGCAGCGGCAGGAAGCCGCGCCCGTCGATCTCACCAAGCTTCTCAGCACGCTCGTTACCGTCGCCAACGAAGTGAAACGCGACGACGGCGTCAGCGTCAAACTTCGCTTTGAAGGTGTCGGGGTCCGCGCGTTCCAGGTGCCAGGGCACGATTCCCGTCTCGGCCAAGTGGTCGATAATCTGATCGAGAACGCGCGTTCATTCTCGCCGCAGGGGGGTACGGTGCGGGTGGTGTGCCGCCGCCTAAAGAACATTGTCGAGATCATCGTCGATGATGACGGACCAGGCGTGCGGCCTGACGCACTCGATAAAGTATTCGAGCGCTTCTACACTGACCGCCCGCACCAGGGATTTGGCCAGAATTCCGGACTAGGGTTGTCCATCTCAAAGCAAATCGTCGAGGCGCATGGCGGGGCCATTTGGGTAGAGAATCGCCCGGGTCCGCTTGACGAAGACGGTTTATCGACCGTGGCCGGCGCCCGCTTCGTCGTTCGTTTCCCCGCATCGTGATGGCGACAGAACCGGCGACGGTGCACGCGTCCTGTGTGCTCGTTGGCGCGCGCGCCGTACTCATCCGTGGTCCGTCCGGCGCCGGCAAGTCACGGCTCGCGCTCGAGCTCATCCAGGCGGCCAAGAGCGGCGGGCTGCGCTTTGCGTATTTGGTAGCCGACGATCGCGTTCACCTCGCATCCGCTGGTGGACGCCTGTTGGCGCGCCCGGCCGATCAACTGGCAGGCTTGCTCGAGGTTCGCGGAATAGGGCTGTTGCGGCTTCCTTACGAGCCCCGTGCCGTGGTCGGTTTTGTGGTCGATCTGGCCGCCGCGGATGCGAGCCGCCTCCCCGATCCAGAAATGCGCCGGACGATCATTGAAGGTATTTCGCTACCGCGACTTGCCGTCGCATCGGCCGCCGCACCCTTGCCAGCCGTTATTTCGCTTCTCAATTCCCCAACGGATGGCTGGCGTTGACCGCCTCCCGATCCCCAATTTGGCGATTGCTTAACCATGCGGCTTATAGACTTTCGGCGAGGCATAGCCCGCGCAAACCGGCCCTAGTCTGCGGATTTTCGCTTGTCCTATTGCAATGCAGCAGAACTCGGATTTTGCCGAAAATGCCTCTTGCGCTGGGGCTTCGGATAGTCATGATGAGCGCCCTTTCGTGCGGTGCAACCGGGACGCGCCGGCGAGGAGTTCCATGATTGGCCTTGTGCTTGTGACCCACGGGCGGCTGGCTGTTGAGTTCCGCGCGGCCCTCGAACATGTCGTGGGGCCTCAGAACCAGATCGAAGCCGTTACGATCGGTCCGGACGATGACGTCGAGATCCGCCGCAGAGACATCATCGAAGCCGTCAAGCGCGTCGATACCGGCGACGGCGTCGCGATCCTGACCGATATGTTCGGAGGCACGCCGTCGAATCTGGCGATATCGGTGATGAGCCGTCCCAAGGTCGAAGTTGTCGCCGGTATAAATTTGCCGATGCTGGTCAAACTGGCGAAGGTCCGCGGCGATTGTCCGCTAGCAGAAGCCGTCACCGCAGCCCAAGATGCCGGACGCAAATACGTGACAATTGCGAGCCGCGTGCTGGGCGGAAAATAAGCGTGGCCGAGGAGCGCGGCAGCGAATCCGTGCCGGAAGGTCGACCTTCACCTGAAGGCGCAGTAGTCCGCCAGCTCATGATCTGCAATCGCAAGGGCTTGCACGCGCGGGCCTCAGCCAAGTTTGTGCAGACAGTGGAAAAATTCGATGCTGACGTGCGCGTCACGCGAGGCAGTGAAACCGTCGGCGGCACGTCCATCATGGGCCTCATGATGCTTGCGGCCGCGTCAGGTTGCGCGATTACCATCGAAGCGACCGGCAAAGAAGCGGCTCAGGTCATCGACGCTCTAAGCGAACTGATCAATTCGCGTTTCGGCGAAGACGACTGACGTCGTCACAATGCGGAGGAAAATCATGACCGTGGAGCAGGCACCAGCAGCGGCATCGCCGGCGCAGCGCGACCGGCAGCAGGCAACCATTCGTCTTGTTGATCGGCCGGACCTCGCTGAGACGTTTGTGGATTCGGTCAGCGGGCTTGTGTTCGACGGGCAAACACTGCGGATTGATTTTGCGGTCACGCGCCTCGATGAGATCAAACCGAATGCACCAATCACCGGGCGCCGGTACCCGGCGTGCCGGCTGGTGTTGCCGCCGGCGGCGGCCGCCGATTTGATCAATCGCATGCAACAGATCGGAGAAGCACTGACGCAAGCCGGTCTGGCCACGCGAAATGCGCCGCGCGCAACCGCACAAACGCCGGGTGGGTAGAATTCAGCTCGCCTTTTTCTCTGCGCTTCGCCCAGCAACTGCGGCCGCCTTGAGGTCGGCGACAAAACTGCGGTACGCGGCGCGGCGCTGGTCGGCATCCTCGATCCGCAATAGCGCCGAAGGATGGATGGTAACGACCAGAAGCGTTCCGTCGGCCAAGGCCAGCCTTTTCCCGCGTACCTTGCCAATGGTGACTGTCCGGCCGGTCAGGCTGCGCGCCGCGGTCACGCCAAGCGCGACGATCGTCGAAGGTTTGACGAGGTTGCGCTCCCAATCGAGCCAGATTTTGCAGCGCTCAACCTCGTAATTGTTGGGCCGCTTGTGCAGCCGCCGCTTGCCGCGCATTTCGTGTTTGAAATGTTTGACCGCGTTGGTGACGAAGGTCTCCTCCCGCGCGATGCCCGCGTCGTGGAGAGCCTGATCCAGCATTCGGCCGGCAGGCCCGACAAAAGGCTTGCCGGCGAGATCTTCTTTGTCGCCCGGCTGCTCCCCGACCAGCATGAAGGTCGCGCGGTTTGGGCCCTCCCCTGGCACGGCTTGGGTAGCGTCCTTATAGAGCGGGCAGCGTGTGCAGGCCTGCTCCGCCAGGGCGAGCTGGCGCAACGATTTGACTGCCGGTTCCCGATCGGAGGCCATAGGGGGAAGAATGCAAACGAGACAGTGGCGGTTCAACCATGGACATAAAGGGATCTTTATGTCTTTAGTGCCGCCGCGCCGACCGTGCCGGTGAGCCAAACGACCATCGGCGGCGCACCCACTCACACCCTGCGACTTGTAAGCTTTAAAGACCATCAGGCCGGAAGGATTTGTCATGAGCACGTCGACCAAGGCTAAACCCGCGCCCGCGCACGATTACGTCGTCAAGGACATCGCGTTAGCGGAATGGGGCCGGAAAGAACTTGATATCGCCGAGACCGAAATGCCCGGACTGATGGCGACCCGCGAAGAATACGGGCCGGAGCAACCGCTACGCGGCGCGCGTATTGCCGGTTCGCTGCACATGACCATTCAGACCGGGGTGCTGATCGAAACCCTCACCGCGCTAGGCGCCGATGTCCGCTGGGCATCTTGCAACATCTACTCGACGCAAGACCACGCCGCCGCCGCGGTTGCTGCCGGCGGTGTGCCGGTCTTTGCCGTCAAGGGCGAGTCACTCAAGGACTACTGGGAATACACCCATCGGATTTTCGAGTGGTCCGATGGCGGCGCTCCCAACATGATTCTCGATGACGGCGGCGATGCCACGCTCCTCATGCACCTCGGCTCGCAAGCGGAACGCACGCCGACAGTGCTGCATCACCCTAACAACGAGGAAGAAGAGGTGCTGTTTGCCGCCATTAAAGAGCGGATGGTGAAAAAGCCCGGTTGGTACACCAAGACCGCGAACGAAATCCGCGGCGTCACCGAGGAGACGACAACCGGCGTGCACCGCCTGTATCAGATGGAGAGGGAGGGTAAGCTTCTGTTCCCGGCGATCAACGTCAACGACAGCGTCACCAAGTCGAAATTCGACAACCTCTACGGCTGTCGTGAATCGCTGGTCGACGGTATTCGCCGCGGCACCGACGTGATGATGGCCGGCAAGGTAGCGATGGTCGCGGGCTTCGGCGACGTCGGCAAAGGTTCCGCAGCTTCGCTGCGCCAGGCCGGTTGCCGCGTGCTGGTCTCCGAGATCGACCCGATCTGTGCCCTGCAAGCGGCAATGGAAGGCTACGAAGTCGTTACCATGGAAGAGGCCGCGCCGCGTGCTGACATCTTCTGCACGGCGACGGGCAATGTCGATGTCATTACCATCGAGCACATGCGCCAGATGAAGCACCGCGCGATCGTCTGCAACATCGGGCATTTCGACAGCGAGATTCAGGTTGCAGCGCTGAAAAATCTGAAGTGGTCGAACGTCAAGCCGCAGGTCGATGAAATCGAATTCCCCGACGGCAAGCGGATCATCCTCTTGTCGGAGGGACGGCTGGTCAATCTCGGCAATGCCATGGGCCACCCGAGCTTCGTGATGTCGTCATCGTTCACCAACCAGACGCTGGCGCAAATCGAGCTGTGGACCAACCCCGGCAAATATCAGAAGAAGGTCTACACGCTGCCAAAACAGCTCGACGAGAAGGTCGCGCGCCTGCACCTGGACAAAATCGGCGTGAAGCTGAGCAAGCTTTCTCAGAAGCAGTCGACCTATATCGGCATCCCCATCGAGGGGCCGTTCAAGACGGACCAGTACCGCTACTGACCGGCAGCCGGAATGACCGTGACGTGCGCCACGGTCGCCGGTCCGGTGAAACCCAAAAAAGTGTGCCGGATGACAATGTCGTCCGAGCGTTGTTCGGCGTCGCCGACGGCTAAAACGTCGTCGGTACGTCGGCACTGCACGTCACTCTCCAGGCAAACAATCAAAAGGCCGGCCGTTTTACTCGCGGCGCGGCCTTTTGTTGAGAACGGATCTCCATCGAGTGGACGTATGCCGGGCAAGTAAAACGGCAGACCGCTCGCTAATGCGTCCGAGCCCCAGAACAGGCCAATTTGCGCACCACCGGCAAGACGCTTGGCCACCGCCGCCACTTGCCGTGCATCCGGCCGGTTGGGATCGAGACCGGCCTTAAGCTTCTGATGAGCGACCACGGGCGAAGCGACGAGCGCGATGAGCGCCATTCCGATCGCGGCCAGTCCTGCCGCTGCGGTGGCGGTCGCATCGATAGCCAGTTGGCGCGAGCCGTAGAGTACCACCGGCAACAACGCCCAGTTCGGATACGTCCAGGTCGCCGTCAGCCGATGTGGCAACACCAGATTGACCAGCGCCGGCAACACCAGGGGCACAATCAGCAAGATCAAGGCTTGCCGACGTTCCGCTTCGGCCGGCCAGACGATGTCGCGCAATGCCGCGGGACTTGGTCGTAGCGCTGCGAGCAGCACAAGCGGGCCCGCAGCGTAAGCGACTACGCCACCAAGATAGCGCAGCGAACCGAAAAAGGTCGCGCCGAAGGTCGACTTGCTCATGACGCTTTCGCGCATGAAAGCGTAATTATCGCCGCCGTTTTGCGTGACATACCAATAGATATGCGGCGCAATTACAACGGCTGCCCCGGCGGCCATCAAATAAGGCGCCGCCGAACGCCAAAACCGTCGCGCATCAGGGCCGACAATCGCCGCAACCGCCATGCCGGCGAAAAGATAGATCGCCCAGTACTTGCCCAACATGGTGAGGCTGGCGAAGGCCCCAGCAAGGAGCGCATTCCAGACCCCGAGTCCGCGGCGAGCTCTCAGATAGAACAGCAGAGCCGCCGCCCAGAACGGCATCATCACCGTGCCGGCATTCAACTCGGTCGCCTTGAAAGTGAAGAGCGGGATCAGCGAGAGCGCCGCCAGTCCAAACAGGGCCTTGTTTTTGTCGAGATGATCGCGTGTCAGCCGCCAGCTTATGGCGAGCGTGACGGCGCAGATGACGACGGCGAGGAGATGCGCGGCCCAATCGGCACGCGGAAGGACAGCAAACCACGCGGCAAACAGCCACGCGGTCATCGGTGGATGCTTATAGCCGAACGCAAAATGCTGCGCCCACAGCGCCGCCTCGCTTGCGTCCCAATGCAGAGGGACCGGCCAAAGCGAAACCGTGTCGTAAACCGTCCAAACCGTGATGAAGCCTACAATCGCCCAGGCAACGAGGCGCCCCTCGGAGCTCGCGGTAACAAATTGCGCACCCGAACGGATGAACTGAGAGCCGACATTCGCCCGATGTGGACGCAGACCGTCGGCGGGATCGGGATGAGAAATGGTCACGTGGTATTTTGCCGATATTCGCGCGGCGTCACAAGCAAGCGCGCATTGCGTTAGCCGGTGTCATGGCGCTATTGCAGGCGGGCATGACCGACCTCCAGCCGCTGACCACTTCCGTAACGCCGGCAGGGCCGATGGCCACCGCGCGGCCGGCGCCGGAACTCAGCATCATCGTGCCGACTTTCAACGAGCGCACCAACGTGCCGCTCCTGGTCGAGCGGTTGGGACGCCTGCTGACCGCATGCGACTGGGAAGTGGTGTTCGTCGACGACAACTCTCCCGACGGCACAGCAGCGGCGGCGCGAGCCATCGGCGAAGGTGACAGCCGCGTGCGCTGCATCCGCCGCATCGGCAGGCGAGGCCTCGCCGGCGCATGCCTGGAGGGCATGCTTGCGAGTCAGGCGCGTTACGTCGCGGTGATGGACGCAGACTTGCAGCACGACGAAAGCCTGCTTCTCGAGATGCTGCAAATTTTGCGCACAGCAAGCGCCGATCTCATCGTCGCCAGCCGCTATCTTGAAGGAGGATCGGCGGCTGGACTATCCAAGCAGCGCTCGCGCGTGAGCCGCTGGTCGAACGGGCTGGTGCGATTGCTCCTCGGAATCGATCTCACCGATCCGATGAGCGGTTATTTTATGCTGCGGCGCGACACTTTCGAAGCCCTTGCGCCATCGCTCTCCTCGCAAGGCTTCAAGATCCTGCTCGATATCGTGGCGACGGGGCGCGGCAACCTGCGGGTCATCGAGCTACCGACCATCTTTGGCGAACGCCGGCACGGCGAAAGCAAACTCGATTCGAAAATCGCGCTGGATTTCGCCGCACTGCTGGTAGCGAAGCTGACCAACGACGCGGTATCCGTCCGCTTCTTGATGTTCAGCCTCGTTGGCCTGAGCGGCGTCGGCATACACATGGCGATTTTGTCGCTTGTCATGCTAACCGGCGCGTCATTTGCCGTCGCTCAGTCCGTTGCGGCGATCGGCGCAATGACGTGGAATTTTATACTCAACAACGTTTTCACTTATCGCGACCAGAGGCTTTCCGGCTGGCGGTTCCTGACCGGCTTGCTCCGCTTTCAGCTGATTTGCGCCATCGGCGCGGTCGCCAATGTCGGACTGGCGATCTTTATCTACGGCAGCACGCACATTTGGTGGCTGGCTGGCCTCGCCGGCGTGGTTATTGGAGCGGTGTGGAATTACGCCGTCACATCCGCCTTTGTGTGGCGGCCCGCCCAGCGCTAGGGGTTAGCTTGCGCGCGCGCCGTGAGCGCCGCCGGACGCGAGGCTCGGAGCAACTCCGCGACCGCCGCGAAAACCTCGTCCACGGAAATAGCCCGCATGCAAACGTTATCCGTGCACGCCGTCTGCCGGTGATTGTGAGCGCTGACGCACGGCGAGCAGGCGAGGCCAGCGTAAATGGCGCGCGACGGGCCAAGCGGCTGGTAAAGCTTCGGCGTCTCCGGCCCGAACAGCACAATGGTCGGGAGGCCGGCGGCGGCGGCGAAATGCGCCGGACCAGAATCGTTGCTCACCATGAGCGCGGATTGCGCGTAGAGAGCAGGCAAATCGGCCAGCGCCGAATGGCCGGCAAAGGAGATCGAGCGCGGATTTGCGGCGGCAAGCCGCTCGGCGCCGGCGCGCTCTTCCGGACCGCCGGTGATCAACACAATGACGTCGTCGAACGCCTCGAGAATTCGGGCGATCAGTTCCGCGTACCGGCTCGCCATCCACCGCCGGTGCGGCAGCAATTCGCTCGCGTTCGGATTAATCAGCACCAGCCGGTTCTTGTCCGGGTCGAAGGGGGTGAGCGATCGGACGCTAGCGAGTACGCGTTCGCGCTCTTCAGGGAGCGCCGGCCTGATCCGCGCGTTGACCTGGTCGTCCCCGATAAAAGTCTTGCTGTAGGGGACCGTCGGAGATTTCGCGATCAGCGCATCGATCAGCGCAATGAAATTTTTCGCGATGTGGATGTGCGCATTGTAGGCGACGCGATGGGTGAGCATTTCACCGCGGTACAGGCCTTCGCCGTGAAAGCGATAAAAACCCACTCGTCGGTCCGCGCCGCACAATCCGGCCAATAACGCGGTGAACCGCGAGAACAGCTCCAGATCGACGACCGTGTCGATGTTCATCCGCCGCACCCATTGCAAAAAGCCCAGCGTGTCGCGCGTGAGCTCGAACATGGATTGATCGGAGATGGTGTAGACGTGGTCGCGCGGAAACGTGCCCAGCAGATCGACCGAGCCCACGTTGCGGGCAAACACGACAAAGAATAGTTCGGCATTCAGCTGCTCGCGCGCTTTGCGCATGGCCGGCTCGGCGAGCACCGTGCTGCCCATTTCCGACAGTTCGATGAACAATATCCGGCGCAGCGGACGCGCGGGCTTAGGTCGGACCCATGCGCCCAGCCGCACGAGCGCTGTGGCCGCGGCACAGAGCGGAACACCCGCCCGCCGGTCGATGCGGCGCATGGTATCGATCTTCATCGCGTCCTCGTCACCGCCTGGACACGAAGCGCCGACCGGCGCAAGCACGGCCACCGGATATGCGCTGTGTAAGGCTTGTGAACTGCAGTCGACAGTCTACGCGATGGGTTAGGCAATGAAACCAACGGGAATCCGCGCGCGGCGCTTGCCGCTCCTCAAGGCCGATGTTATCTGCGGCGCATGTCCGCGACGCCGATCGACAGCATACGCAACTTCGCGATTATAGCTCATATCGACCATGGCAAGTCCACGCTGGCCGACCGCCTCATTCAGCTCACCGGCGGACTGACCCAGCGCGAGATGGTCGATCAGGTCCTCGAATTCGATGGACATCGAGCGCGAGCGGGGAATTACCATCAAGGCACAGACGGTGCGGCTTAATTATCGTGCCCGCGATGGCAAGGATTACGTGCTCAACCTCATAGATACCCCCGGCCACGTCGATTTTGCCTACGAGGTCAACAGAAGCCTGGCCGCGTGCGAGGGTTCGCTCCTGGTCGTTGACGCGAGCCAGGGTGTCGAGGCGCAAACGCTCGCCAACGTCTATCAGGCGATCGACAACAACCATGAGATCGTGCCGGTGCTCAACAAGGTCGATCTGCCTGCCGCGGAACCGGACAAGGTTAAGCAGCAGATCGAGGATGTCATCGGCCTTGATGCCTCCGACGCGGTGCTGATTTCGGCAAAGACCGGCGACAATGTCCCGGAGGTGCTCGAAGCCATCGTCCATCGCCTGCCGCCGCCCAAGGGCGATGCATCGGCGCCGCTGAAGGCGCTGCTGGTCGACTCCTGGTACGACGCCTACCTCGGCGTGGTCGTCCTTTTCCGCGTCGTCGATGGTGTGCTGAAAAAAGGCCAGCGCATCCACATGATGGGCACCGACGCCACCTACGAAGTGGATCGCGTCGGCGTGTTCACGCCCAAGCGCGTTGAACTCGAAGAACTCGGGCCCGGCGAGATCGGGTTTTTGACGGCTTCCATCAAGGAAGTCGCCGACACGCGCGTTGGCGATACCATCACCGATGAAAAGAAACCGGTCGCGGCGCCCCTGCCCGGCTTCCGGCCGGCGATTCCGGTGGTCTTCTGCGGGCTGTTTCCCGTCGACGCCGCCGATTTCGAAGCGCTGCGCGCGGCCATGGGCAAGCTCCGGCTCAATGACGCGAGCTTCACCTTCGAGATGGAGACCTCGGCGGCGCTCGGCTTTGGTTTCCGCTGCGGTTTCCTCGGCCTGCTCCATCTCGAAATTATCCAGGAGCGGCTGCACCGCGAATTCAATCTCGACCTGATCGCCACCGCACCGTCGGTCATCTACAAAATCAAGTTGCGCAACGGCCAGGAACTGGAAATCCACAATCCGGTGGACATGCCGGATCCGAACCACATCGAGGAAATGCGCGAGCCGTGGATCGAGGCGACGATCCTCACACCCGACGAATATCTCGGCGCGGTTCTCAAACTGTGCCAAGACCGCCGCGGCGAGCAGAAAGAGCTGACCTATGTCGGCAACCGCGCGATGTTGAAATACAATTTGCCGCTCAACGAGGTGGTGTTCGATTTCTACGACCGGCTCAAGTCGGTCTCGCGCGGTTACGCTTCCTTCGACTATCACCTCACCGATTATCGGCCGGCCGACCTGGTCAAGCTGCAAATGCTGGTCAATGCGGAACCGGTCGACGCACTCGCCATGCTGGTCCACCGAACGCGCGCCGAGAGCAGAGGCCGCGCCATGGCGGAAAAGCTCAAAGAGCTCATCCCGCCGCACATGTTTCAGGTGCCGATCCAGGCGGCAATCGGCGGCAAGGTCATCGCGCGCGAAACCGTGCGCGCCTTCCGCAAGGACGTGACCGCCAAGTGCTACGGCGGCGACGTGTCCCGCAAGCGCAAGCTCCTCGACAAACAAAAAGAGGGCAAGAAGCGTATGCGCCAGTTCGGCAAAGTCGATATCCCGCAGGAAGCGTTTATCGCCGCGTTGAAGGTCGATGTGTGAAAGTCGTTTCCCGTCACGGCAAGCGTGGAGACAGACTTTTGATTACAGCCGCCGTCGTCGTAGTCTCGCTGCATGTATGACGTGAAAGCCATCGACGCGGTCGTAAATATTTGGACCCCGGAAGCACTCAAAGGCCGTCCAGACCGCCGTGAATTTTTTGTCGACAAGATGCACGTTGATGCTGAAACGTTCGAAGGCATTTCGCTCAGCGCCATGCTCAAGCGCATGGACGAAAGCGGCATCGACCGGGCCTTCCTCATAGCCGCCAAGGTCGGGCGGCTTGGCAATCCTGCCTGCTATCACGTGCCGTATCGGCTAGTCGCCGACGCGGTGCAGCAGTATCCCGACCGTTTTCATGGCTTGGCGGGGCTCGATCCGACTGAAGGCATGGCCGGCGTACGCGCGCTCGAACAAGCCGTCCGCCAATATGGCTTCATAGGCGCGCATTTTTATCCGCACTGGTTCGAATTGCCGCCCGACCACGCCCGCTGGTATCCGTTTTACGCGAAATGCTGCGAGCTCGACATTCCGGTCCAGCTCCAGGTCGGGCAATCGATGATCTACGATCCAGCCTATCCGCGCCGCAGCGTCGGCCGGCCGATAGCGCTCGACGCGGTGGCGTGCGATTTTCCGGAACTGAGGCTCATCGGCATCCATGTCGGCATCCCATGGACCGACGAGATGATAGCCATGGCCTGGAAGCATCCTAATGTTTTCATCGGTTGCGATGCGCATAGTCCGAAATTCTGGCCACCGCAGTTCGTCAATTTCATCAACACGTATGGCCAGGACAAGGTGATCTTCGGCACTGATTTTCCGGTGCTGCAATTCGAGCGCACGCGCGCCGAGATCGAGGCACTTGGGCTTAGGCCGGAGCCGAAGCGCAAATTGCTGCGCGATAATGCATTGCGAATTTATCGGCTGCCGGATTCAGAGCGTGCTTAATCTCGCCGACGGCTTGTCAAGTCGCGCGCGGAACTTTCCCGACCGCGCCGTCGTCGTTGAGCATGGTGCGGTTGAACTATCGGGAGGAGTGGATGCAGGCTGCGCCGGCATTCGACCTGTTCACTATCGGCCATTCGAATAGTCCGATCGAGCACTTCGTCGCGCTGCTTCAGCAAGCCAGCGTGAGCGCCATCGTCGACGTTCGTTCGGTACCGCATTCGCGATGGTGCCCATGGTTCTCGCAAAAGAAGTTAGCGCCGCGCCTTGCTGCCGCCGGCATGTCGTACACCTTCGAAGGCGATGCGCTCGGCGGCCGGCCGCGCCACGAACGCCTTTATCGCGACGGCCTGGCCGACTATGAAGCGATGGCGAAAGAACCGCAGTACCTGGACGGCGTTGCCCGAGTGATTGCCGAAGCCGCGCGTTCGCGCCTTTGTCTGATGTGCGCGGAGCGCGAGCCGCTCGATTGCCATCGTTGCCTTCTGGTTGCGCGCAGCCTCGCCGAACGCGGCCTCACCGTTGGCCACATTTTGCACGACGGCACTATCTTGCCGCAGACCGAGATCGAGCGCCGGCTTCTCCCGCTTGCCGGCGAGGGCCGCGACCTGTTCGCGTCTGGACACGATGAGCGACTTGCGGCAGCGTACCGTCATCGCGCGCACGCGGCGGCGTATCGGCGTCCACCGAATAAACCCACGCGAGCTTTCGCAGCAGAGCGCAGATGAAGATCGTTTGCTTACCCTGGCTCCTCCTCGCGCTGATCATCAGCGGCGGCGCCGCGCGCGCTGAGGACCTGAGTTCGCCCGATCCGACGCCGCCCGGCACCCTGGAGGCGACGCCGCTGCCGCCACTTGCCAATCCAGATGATCCCTCGTTACCGGCAAAGGAATTGTTCGGACGCAAGACCAAACCGCTTGCCGGACCGGCCCACGCCATCGGCGGCTACGCCGACGGTTGCCTCGAAGGCGGCATCGAGCTGCCGATCAGCGGGCCGGCGTGGCAAGTGATGCGATTGTCGCGCAACCGCAATTGGGGGCATCCGCGGCTCGTCGCTTTCCTCGAGAGTTTTGCAAACAGGGCCAAGCCGGTGTGGAACGGCCTTCTGGTCGGCGACATGTCGCAACCGCGCGGCGGTCCGATGCTGACCGGTCACGCCAGCCATCAAATCGGGCTCGATGCCGACATCTGGTTCAAGCCGATGCCCGGTCACGTGCTCTCACGTGAAGAGCGCGAGTTCGACTCGGCGGTCAACATGGTTGCGCCCGACCGCCTCGGAGTTGATCCCACCGTGTGGACGCCCGCCCGCACCGCGCTCCTGCATGTCGCAGCTGAGGATCCGGCGGTGGCGCGCATTTTCGTCAACGCCGCCATCAAAAAGCAGGTGTGCAGGGAAGCGGGATCGGACCACGGCTGGCTCGCGAAGGTACGGCCATGGTTCGGTCACGCCGAGCACTTTCACGTACGCCTGAATTGCCCGCCCGATAGCCCAGAGTGCAAACCGCAGCCGCCAACTGAAGCGGGCGACGGCTGCGGCCACGATCTCGATTACTGGTTTTCAGATGCCGTGCTTCATCCCGAGACGAAGCCGGAGGAGCCGGCGAAACCCAAGCCGAGTTTGACGTTGGCGAAGTTGCCGCATGCGTGCAGCCGGGTCGTCATGGCCCCCTAGCGAGCCGGTATTATCGTCCCAATGCGCCGAACAGCGTATGTTGCAAAGCGCCAGTGACTAAAACCAGCACGCCCGCACAAACAACCAGGATCGCGGTGAAAGTCGGGACTTTTTCCGCAGGCACCTTGGCCAAAGGCGACGCACCGACCCATAAAATATATGCGCCGTAAAAGCCGGTGAGCTCGAGAAATCGCAGTCCCGGCGCCAGCAGAAAAACTCCGGTAAGCCAGACCGGCGTGTACGAGTACGCTGCGAGTTTGAAGGCGGTGTTGAAATCGCGCGCCCCACCAAACGGCGGCGCCAACAGCCGGGCCAATATCCCCAGGCAAACGACGGTGGCGCACGACATGATGTAGGCATATACCGCACCTAACAGACCGGCTGCGGGCGGCAACCGCACCAAGCCGGCCCCGGGCACAATTGCGCCGACAACACACGCACCGATCAGGCCGAACACGGCGGGAATGAGCGCCAATGGCGCCACGTACCGCGTCAATAGATACGCCGCATCGCCGGGCTCCTTCGCGATCGCAGCCCATTCGGTAGCGGGATCGGCAAGGATCGCGAAAATCCGCCGTAACGTGTTCATGCGCGCTGCGTCTTGGCGGCGGCACGAATGGCGGCCGCGCCCTTTTCCGCGATCATCATGGTCGGCGCGTTAGTATTGCCCGACGTAATCGTCGGCATCACCGAAGCGTCGATGACACGCAGCCGCTCGACTCCAGCTACGCGCAAGTCGCCGTCAACAACCATGAAGGGATCGCTGGCAAGACCCATTTTCGCCGTCCCGACCGGGTGAAAAATGGTGGTGCCGATGTCGCCTGCCGCCTTCACCAGCGCCGCTTCGTCGTCGTTGCGCACAACGTCGCCGGGCAAATATTCGGAAGGCGTATATGGCGCCAGCGCCGGCTGCGCAACGATGCGCCGGGTCAGCTGAATGGATTTGGCGGCGACGCGGCGGTCAGCGTCCGTCGACAAGTAATTCGGCTTGATCATCGGCGCGGCGGCAGGATCGCGCGAGCGCAGCCGCACGTCGCCACGGCTGGTTGGTTGCAGGTTGGCGACGCTCGCGGTGAAGGCCGGGAATTTGTGCAACGGCTCGCCGAAGCGGTCGAGCGACAACGGCTGGATGTGATATTGCAAATTGGCGCGTGCTTGATCGCGATCGGAGCGGGCGAACAGGCCGAGCTGCGACGGCGCCATGGTCAGCGGGCCACGGCGGAACAGCGCGTATTCAACAAGCATGGATGCCGGCCCGAGCAACGAGTGGTAGCGCTCGTTGAGGGTTTTGATGCCGCTCACCTTGTAAATAAGACGAAGCTGCAAGTGATCTTGCAGATTGGCGCCGACGCCGGGCCGATCCGCCACGACTGGAATGTCGTGCTTTTGCAGTTCGCCTCCCGGTCCCACGCCCGACAGCATCAGGATTTGCGCCGAGCCGATTGAGCCCGCCGACAACACGACCTCACCGCGACAGCCCGCGCTACGGGTTTGACCGTTTTGCCGCCATCGCACGCCCGCCGCCCGCTTGCCTTCAAACAACACCGCTTCCACCAAGCAACCGGTCTCGAGGCGTAAATTGCAGCGGGCCAGAATCGGCTTCAAGAAGGCGGTGGCCGCCGACCAGCGGCGGCCGCGCTTCTGATTCACGTGAAAGGCGCAACAGCCCTCGTTATCGCCGGTGTTGAAGTCGGGCACTGACTTGATATCGGCTTGCTCGGCAGCGGCGCGGAAGGCCTCAAGCAGATCCCACTGCACGCGCGGTTCTTCGATGCGCAATTCGCCGCCGGCGCCGTGCAGCTCACTTTCGCCGAGGAAATGATTTTCGTGCTTCTTGAAATAAGGAAGCACGTCGTCCCAACCCCAACCGGTGAGCCCGAGCTGACGCCAATGGTCGTAGTCGGCGGCTTGGCCGCGCATATACACCATGGCGTTGATCGCCGAAGAGCCGCCGATCACTTTGCCGCGCGGATAACCCAGGCTGCGCCCGTTGAGGCCTTCTTCGGCTTCCGTCTTGAAGCACCAGTCCGAACGCGGATTGCCGATTGCAAACAAGTATCCAACCGGAATGTGAAACCATATCCAGTTGTCGCGGCCGCCGGCTTCGAGCAGCAGCACGCGTTTGTCGGCATCCGCCGAAAGGCGATTGGCCAGCAGACAGCCAGCCGAGCCGGCGCCGACGATGATGTAATCGTACTCTTCCGCTCCGGTTACCGCTTCACTCATCGCCACTGCATCCCCGCGTCGACTCAGCGTGGCTCGGCAGTCGCCGCACGCATGTTCTGCACCTTGATGAACAGAATGGAGCCGCACTGAAATACCGACAAGACGTTCACAAGAATGACGGCGGGCGCATCGATCAGGCTGCCGTAGGCGATCCATACCGCCATGGCGAGAAGCGCCACCAGGAGCCACGCCGCCGAAATGTCGTCGGTAGAACGCGTGCGCCACGTCCGGATGACCTGCGGCATCAGCGAAACGGTCGACAGGATGGTGGCGACAATTCCTAAAACGGAGATGGCGACATGATCCATCAAGGCCTCCTCATTCCGGCGGAATCATAGCACAGCGCGCCTTTTGCCGACGACCATCCAGCCGCGACCGCCGACACTGAACTCCGAATGCTCCTCCGCCGCGCGGTTGTCGCAGCGTCGACGAGCGCGTATGGTCGCGCCTCTGATGCACCGCGCTGGGCGCGCGGCGCAGAAGCCTGGAACGACGGTTCCCAAGGCGGTCGATGTGGCGGCGCAACTCCGGTTACGCCGGCGATTGCTCTCGGGGAGAAACCGGTCGTGCCTGCAGGAAAACGCCTCTTCGCGGCTTTTGCCGCACTTCTAATGATTGCTGCCACCGCGAGTCAGACGGTGGCCCAACAACAATCGATCCTGGTGTTCGCCGCGGCGTCGATGAAGAATTCGCTCGACGAAGCCAACGGCGCGTTTACCAAACAAGGCGGCCCCAAGGTCGTCGCCAGTTACGCCGCGAGTTCGGCGCTGATGAAACAGATCGAACAAGGCGCTCCGGCGGATGTCTTTTTGTCAGCCGATATCGACTGGATGGATTACGGCGCCAAACACGGCCTCATCAAGAACGATACGCGGTTTGACCTGCTCGGCAACCAGCTGGTGCTTATTGCGCCGAAGGACTCCACGATCGGCCAGGTCAACATCGGTCCGGGTTTCAATCTTGCCGCTCTCGCCGGCAGCGGCCGCATCGCCGTCGGCGACGTGCGCGCCGTACCAGCGGGCCTCTATGCCAAAGCGGCCCTGGAGAAACTTGGCGCGTGGGCTGCGGTTGAGCCAAAACTCGCGATGGCCGAAAGCGTGCGCGCCGCGCTTGTTCTCGTGTCTCGCGGCGAAGCGCCGCTTGGGATCGTCTACGAAACCGATGCCAAGATCGATCCGGCGGTAAAAATCGTCGGTATGTTTCCCCCCGATTCCCACCCGCCGATCGTCTATCCTGTGGCGCTGACAATAGGTGCGAAACCGGATGCGGCGAGCTATCTGATGTTTCTTCGCACCCAGCAGGCGAGAGCGATTTTTGAACGCTACGGCTTCAACGTTCTGGTAAAGCCGACGAACTAAAAGTCGATTGCCGTGTTTGATCTCTCGCCAGCGGAATGGACTGCCGTTGAGCTGTCGCTTCGCATCGCCATTGTCGCGACCGCGGTGGCGCTGCCATTCGGCATCGCTGTCGGCTGGGTTTTGGCGCGCAAGGAATTCTGGGGCAAGGCCTTGCTCGACGGCATCGTGTATTTGCCGTTGGTGTTGCCGCCGGTCGTCACGGGCTATCTGTTGCTGATATCGTTCGGACGGCGGGGCCCGATTGGCGCTTTCCTAGCCGATTATCTTGGCATCGTCTTTTCGTTTCGCTGGACCGGGGCGGCGCTGTCGTGCGGCATCATGGGTTTTCCGCTCATGGTCCGGCCGATCAGGCTTGCGCTTGAAGCGATCGACCGGCGACTGGAAGATGCAGGCGCCACACTCGGCGCGAGTCCGCTGATGGTATTTCTGACCATTACCTTCCCGCTGGCTTTGCCCGGCATCATCGCTGGCGCGGTGTTGTGCTTCGCGCGGGCGCTCGGGGAATTCGGCGCCACTATTACGTTCGTTTCGAATATTCCCGGTGAGACGCAAACTATCTCGGCCGCGATCTATTCGCTTTTGCAGGTGCCCGACGGGGAGGCGGCAGCGGGACGACTTGTAATTATCGCTATTGTCATCGCGCTCGCAGCTCTGATCGCCTCCGAGTGGTTCGCACGGCGCGCCGGCATGCGCTTTCAGGGGGAATAGCCGTGCTCGACGTGGACGTCGAGAAAAGACTCGGCAATTTTTCGGTCGCCGCGCGTTTTCAGGCGTCCTCCGGCGTGACCGCGCTGTTCGGGCCGTCAGGCTCCGGGAAAACGACCATCGTCAACATGATCGCCGGCCTACTTAAGCCCGACAAAGGCTCGATCATCCTCGACGAAACGGTGATGTTCGATGCCGCAGCTGACATAAACGTGCCGCCCTATCGCCGCGGCATTGGCTATGTCTTTCAGGAAGGCCGGCTGTTCCCGCATTTGAGCGTGCGCCAAAATCTCGATTACGGCCGCCGGATGAGCGGCCGCCCGCGCGACGCAGATGAATTCGCCCGCATTGTCGCGCTCCTCGACATCGGCCCGCTGCTTGATCGCCGGCCGCGGCTCCTATCCGGCGGCGAGCGCCAACGTGTTGCCATCGGCCGCGCACTCCTCATGCGCCCGCGGCTTTTGCTGCTCGACGAGCCGCTGGCCTCGCTCGATGCCGGACACAAGCGCGAGATCCTCCCCCATCTCATTCGCCTTCGCGACGTTTCGAACGTGCCCATGGTCTATGTGAGCCACACGGCCGCCGAACTGCGCCTGATCGCCACCAACGCCGTACGGGTTGAAGGCGGCCAGGTAACGGCGATCGGGGGCCTTGAGCTTCTGAAAGACGCCGACGCTTTTGCTTAAAAGCAGCCGAAGCTTTGCGTTTGGCGAAGCGAGCCTTGCCATTCCGGATACTGTGCGCGCCGTCCGCCAGCCGTTAATGTGCGCGCCGATTGTCCTGGGCCGAACCTGAATGGAACTCGCTTCTTCGCTGCCACAACGGCATTCGACTGCGCTTGGAGTGGCGTGCGGCGCGGGCGCGGCGCTTTTTTGGGCCGTAGGGTTTGTCGCCGCCCGCCAAGGCGTCGATGTCGGCATGTCGCCGCTGATTATAGCGGTGCACCGCTTTCTCTGGCCGGGGTTGGTGCTACTGCCGCTCGCCGCGCGCGACGGCTTTGGCGATATCCGGCGATTGGGTTGGCCTCGCGCGCTCACGCTAACGCTATTCGGCGGTTTGCCGCTGGCGATCCTTAGCTACGCCGGGTTTCTCCTCGTTCCGCTGGGCCACGGCGGCGTCATTCAGCCCTCCTGTGCGTCGCTTGGCGGATTGCTGCTGGCGTCGTTCGTACTGCATGAGCCGCTGCCACCGCGCCGCATCGCCGGCGCTGTGGCGATGGTTCTTGGACTTATCATTATCGGTACCGAGGCCCTGCGTACCATCGGCGCTCACGGATTGATCGGCGATTTGATGTACGTGGCCGCGGGGTGCTCGTTCGCAACCTTTGGAATGCTGCTCCGCCGTTGGCGTCTCGAACCGATGCCGGCAGTTGCCGTCACCGGAATCCTGTCGCTGCTCGGGCTACCGATTCTGCTGATAGCCATCGGTAACCCTTCGGACACGAGCCTCGGCGAGAATCTGCTGCAAGCGATCATTCAAGGTGTGTTTGCCGGTGCGGGCGCGATCTATTTGTTCACCCGCGCTGTCGTGCTGCTCGGCGCCTCCCGCGCGGCGGTATTTCCGGCGCTGGTGCCGCCCTTCACATTATTGATCGGGTTTCTGGCGCTCGGCATCGTGCCGAGCGTTTATCAGCTTGCGGGATTGGCGGTCGTCGTCGTCGGCTTCCGACTGACCCAACAGGGCTGAGGCGGCCTAAGCCGCCTTACGGCTCGCTAAAAACTCGCCGACGCGGTCGAGCGCGCGCAAAATGTTTTGCGTCGAATTGGCGTACGACACCCGCACATAGCCTTCGCCAAGTATCCCGAAGTCGGGACCGCCGATGAGCGCGACGCCTGAGTCTTCCAGAAGCGCCGAAGCGAGTGGTTTTGCCTTCCAGCCGGTGCGCTTGACGTTGGGGAACGCGTAGAACGCGCCCTTGGGTGTCGCGCACGAAATGCCCGGCAGTCGATTAAGCCCGTCGACGACGATCCGCCGGCGCCGGTCGAACTCAGCGACCATCTCGCCGACCGCGTCCTGTGGGCCGGTCAGCGCCGCGAGCCCGGCATATTGCGCGGCGGCGTTGACGCACGAATGCAAGTTCACCGCGAGCTTGCGCGCCTGATCGTAAAGCTTCCCCGGCCAGACCGCGTAACCGAGCCGCCAACCGGTCATGGCGTAAGTCTTGGACCAGCCGTTGAGCAAAATCAGCCGGTCGCGGATTGAAGGATATTGCAGCAGGCACACATGCTTTTCGCCGTCGTAGAGCATGTGGTCATAGATTTCGTCCGACATGACCGCAATGTCGGGATAGCGCTCCAGCCCGGCGATGAGTTTATCGACTTCCGGTTTCGGGGTAACGCCTCCGGTCGGATTTGCCGGAGAATTGACGATGATGAGCCGGGTCTGCGGAGTAATCAGCGAAAGTGTTTCATCGGCCGAAAACGCGAAATTGTTTTCTTCGCGGATCGGGATTGGGACCGGACGCGCGCCGGTGAATTCGATCATCGAGCGGTAAATGGGAAAACCCGGATCCGGGTAAAGAATGTCGGCGCCAGGCTCGCCGAACATCAGGATCGACATGAACATGGTCGGCTTACCACCGGGAAAAATCATCACCGAGTTGGGGGAGACGCTGACCCTAAATCGCTTGTCGAGGTCGGCCGCCACCGCTTCGCGCAACGGCAGAATGCCGACGGCCGGCGTGTAACCGTGATGTCCGTCGCGCAAAGCTTTAATCGCCGCCTCGACAATGAAATCCGGCGTCCGGAAGTCCGGCTGCCCGATCCCGAGATTGATCACATCGCGGCCTTGGCCCGCGAGTTCGGTCGCCCGCGCCAGCACGGCAAAAGCATTCTCTTCGCCAATACGGTCGAAAGCGGAAATTGTCTTGAGCATGTAGCAAATTGAACCTAATTGCCCGGGAAAGGCAAACCTGCAGACTAGTGCTTTCGGCAAGCCGCGAACCCGATTACCATCGGCCGCGAATTGGACTTATCCAGGGAAAACACGGTTCAACGGGGCATGAGAAATTATTCGAAACAGTCGCACTACTCCCGGCAGCCGCTGCCTACTGCCGCCATTGCGGCGCTTACGGTCGGGCTGACGGTGCTGACTGCGGCGCCGGCCGCCAACGCCGCGGCGGCCCGGCAGGCGCGGCCCGCACCCACCGCCGAGGCCACCGCCCCGCGTGAGGCCGGCGCGCCGATCATGGCCATCGTGTCGATCAAGAGTCAGCACGTCACCTTTTACGACGCCGACGGCTGGATCATGCGCGCACCGGTATCGACGGGGACAACGGGGCGCGAAACGCCGGCTGGCGTCTTCGCCGTGGTGGAGAAGGACAAGGACCACCACTCAAGCCTTTATGACGATGCCTGGATGCCGAACATGCAGCGCATCACCTGGAGCGGCGTCGCGCTGCACGGCGGACCGCTGCCCGGCTACGCGGCCTCGCATGGCTGCGTCCGCATGCCCTATGACTTTGCCGAGAAGCTGTTCGACAAGACGCGGATCGGTATGCGGGTGATTATTTCGCCGCAGGATGCCGAGCCGGTCGACTTTTCCGATCCGTTGCTGTTCGTGCCGAAGCAGGAGGCCATCGACGCTGCGCCGGCGCGGGCCGACGCGCTTGCCAGCGCCGCAGACGAAGCGACCAAGGCGGCCGCCGCCGCGAAGACCGCTCTCGCGACTGCAAAGCGCGACGCGGCGGCGGCGCCGATCGAAATCCGCAAGCTTGAATACCTCAAGAGCCGCGCGGAGGCTGAGCTTGCCTACGCCAACCGGGCGCTCGCCGCCGCCAAAGCGAACGAAGCCAGGGCGGAGGATATGAAGGAGAAGGTTGCCGCAAAAGTCGAGGAACTGCGCACGCAACAGCCCGGGTACGCCAACAGCCGCGCTGACGCCGAGCTCGCCTACGCCGAGCGCGCGATCGAGGCAGCCAAGGCGAACGAAGCCAAGGCCGAGGAAGCGGAGCAGAAGGCCACGGCGAAAGCCGAGGAGCTGCGCACCCAATTTGATGCCGCCAAGTCTGCACAAAAGACGAAGCAGGACGCCGTCGCCGACGCCGCAGCCCTTGTCAAAACAACACAGGCCAAACAGATCGAGGCCGCGAAAGCCGCAAAGGACGCGAAGCTCGCGCTCGAGCCGGTTTCGATTTTCATCAGCCGCGCGACGCATAAGCTTTATGTCCGGCGCGACACGCACAAGCAGGAGCCGGACGGCGGCGAAAGATTCGACACGACCATCGAAATCCCGGTCACGATCGACAATCCCGGCAAGCCGATAGGCACGCACGTCTTCACGGCGGTAGCGCGCACCAAAGACGGCCTGCGCTGGACCGCGGTCACCATCGATAACGGCGACAGCGCCAAAGACGCGCTGGACCGCATCACCTTCCCGCAGGAAGTGCTCGATCGTATCGCACCGACCGTATTGCCACGGTCCTCGATCATTATCTCTGACGAACCGCCGAACCGCGAAACAAACTATCGCACGGAGTTCGTCGTGGTGCTGAACAACCAGCCGCAAGGCGGCTTGGCGATGCGAAAGCCGCCGCCCGAGGCCGAGCCTGCGTTTGGTAACAGCTTCGACAACGGCTTCTTCAGCAGCTTCAATCGCTGGCGCGATTGGAACTCCCAAGCCTCCCAGGATAGCGCTCCGCGCCAGCGCCGCGGCCAGTCTTACTATCCAGGCCAACCCGGCTCGTGGTGAAGCGCCGGCGCGGCGACTTCTGATCGAACGCTAAAATCCTGGCAGCGCGGGGTGTCGCACCCGCGCCCCATCCGACCTATTTAAGCCTACTGAAGAGCCTTTGGAGCCAAGCCATGACCAAGGGGAACGGCTCGCAGCATTCGCCGCGCCTGCGCTCGCAACTGTGGTTCGATAATCCCGACAATCCGGGAATGACGGCGCTTTACCTGGAACGCTACCTCAATTACGGGCTAACCCGCGCCGAACTCACCAGCGGAAAGCCGATCATTGGCATCGCGCAGACCGGCTCCGACCTGAGCCCCTGTAACCGCCATCATCTGGAACTCGCCAAGCGCGTGCGCGACGGCATTCGTGATGCCGGCGGCATCGCGTTCGAGTTCCCGATGCATCCGATTCAGGAAACCGGGAAGCGCCCGACGGCGGCGCTGGATCGCAACCTCGCCTACCTCGGACTCGTCGAAGTCCTGTTCGGGTATCCGCTCGATGGCGTCGTGCTCACCACCGGCTGTGACAAGACGGTGCCCGCGGCTTTGATGGCGGCGGCGACCGTCAACACCCCGGCGATTGTTCTCTCCGGTGGACCGATGCTGGACGGGTACTATAACGGCAAGCTTGCCGGCTCCGGCACCGTGCTGTGGCAGGCACGGGAAGACATCGCCGCCGGCAAAATCGACTACAAACAATTTCTCGACATCGTTGCCGCCTCTGCGCCCTCGATCGGCCACTGCAACACCATGGGCACGGCATCGACCATGAACGCGATGGCGGAAGCGCTCGGCATGTCGCTTCCCGGCTGCGGCGCAATCCCGGCGCCTTATCGCGAGCGCGGGCAAATTGCTTACGAGACGGGCGTGCGCGCCGTCGAGATCGTGCGCGAAGATCTGAAACCTTCGGATATTCTCACGCGCGCCGCCTTTGAGAACGCCATCGTCGCCTGCTCGGCTATCGGCGGCTCTACCAACGCGCCGATCCACCTGAATGCTATCGCCCGTCACATCGGCGTCGAACTATCGGTCGAGGACTGGGAACGCGTCGGTCTTGACGTGCCGTTGCTGGTCAACATGCAGCCGGCGGGAGAATATCTCGGCGAAGATTATTATCGCGCCGGCGGTTTGCCTGCCGTGATGCATGAACTGCTCGCGGCTAAACGCCTTCGCGGCAACGCGCTCACCATCAACGGCAAGACCGTGGCGGACAATGTGGCGTCGTCCCGAACGACCAACCCAGCTGTCATCCGCGCTTACGACAATCCGCTGAAAGCGCAGGCCGGATTCAAGGTGCTGCGCGGAAATTTGTTCGACTCCGCGATCATGAAGACAAGCGTCATTTCGGACGATTTCCGCAACCGCTACCTGAGCCGCGCTGGCGATCTCAACGCCTTCGAAGGACGCGCCGTGGTGTTCGACGGCCCTGAAGATTATCACCATCGTATCGACGATCCTTCGCTTGCGATCGACGAAAACACCATCCTTTTCATTCGCGGTGTAGGACCGATCGGCTATCCGGGCTCGGCCGAGGTCGTCAACATGCAGCCGCCGGCGGCGCTGATCAAACGCGGAATAACTTCGCTGCCGTGCGTCGGTGATGGCCGGCAATCGGGAACGTCGGGCTCGCCGTCGATCCTCAATGCTTCGCCCGAAGCGGCCGATGGCGGCGGCCTCGCGGTACTGAAAACCGGCGACCGGGTGCGCATCGACCTCAACAGCGGCACGGCCGACATGCTGATTTCGCCCGCGGAGCTGGCGGAACGGTTCGCGGCGCTGAAACGCAACGGCGGCTACCGCTATCCACCCAGCCAGACGCCGTGGCAGGAAATCCAGCGCGCCATCGTGGACCAGCTGGCCAATGGCATGGTGCTCGAGCCGGCGGTCAAATATCAGCGGGTGGCGCAAAAATTCATTCCGCGCGACAATCACTAATCCGTCCTTGCCCGCTAAGCCGAAACCGGGGCCAGCAATGCCAGCACGTCCGACCGTCGCCGATAAGCGCAAGACCTTCCGCAAGCTGCACGAGAGCGGCTGCTTCGTCATCCCCAACCCATGGAACGTAGGAACCGCCCGCTATCTTCAGGGCTTGGGGTTTAAGGCGCTGGCAACGACGAGCGCCGGCCATGCGCACGCGCTCGGTTATCCCGACGGTGCGCAAAGTCTGGACGCCGTGCTGGCGCACTACTGGGAACTCGTGCAGGCGACCGACGTGCCGCTCAACGCCGACTTCGAGAATGCCTTCGCCGACGATCCGGACGGCGTGGCCGTGAACGTGACGCGTTGCATCGCCAGCGGTGTCGCCGGTCTTTCGGTTGAGGACTCGCCGAAGTCCGACACCCCGCTTTATGATTTCGATTTATCAGTCGCGCGAGTCCAAGCCGCGCGCGCGGCGATCGATCGCGCCGGCGGCGACGTCGTATTTACCGCCCGCGCCGAAAACTTCATCCGCGGCGTGCCCGACCTCGACGACGTCATCCGCAGACTCAAAGCCTATGCGGCGGCCGGCGCCGATTGCCTGTACGCGCCGGGCATCAAGACGCGCGATCAAATCGAGGCCGTGGTGAAGGCGGTGGCGCCGAAGCCGATAAACTTCCTCGGCAGCGGCGACTTTGGTTTTACGGTCGGCGATCTCGCCGCCATGGGCGTGCGCCGGATCAGCGTCGGCGGTTCTCTGGCGCGCGTCGCCATGCAGGCCTTTGTCAAAACCGCGACCGAGATCGCCAAAGAAGGCAAGTTTACCGGCTTTGCCGGCCTGATGACGAATCAGGAGCTAAATAAGTTCTTCAGCGAAGATCGCGAGAAGCTGTCGTCATGACCGCTTCCGTGCCGCACCCGAAGACCGGCCAGCCGGTAGGCTTGCCGGTCGAGAGAGCGACGCCCGCCCCGCGCCCCGGCCCGGTAACGCTAAAAGGCCGCTACGGCCGCATTGAAAAGCTGCGCCCTGAACACGCCGGCGATTTGTGGCGGGTATTTGAGGGCCACGACCAGCTCTGGACTTACATTGGCGCGAACGGGCCGTTCGCGAACGCCGCCGACTTCACCTCGTATATTGCGATGCGTGCGGCGGCGGACGATCCTTATGCTTACGCCATCATCGACCCAGCCGACCGTCCCGTCGGGCTTTTCACGCTGCTGCGCATTGTGCCGGAGATGCGCGTCATCGAGGTCGGCCACGTTCTTTATTCGCCCGCACTGCAGCGCACGCCGCTCGGCACCGAAGCGCAATATCTGTTGGCGCGCTATGTTTTCGAAGAGCTTGGTTACCGGCGCTACGAATGGAAGTGCGATGCACTCAACGCCGCCTCGCGGCGCGCGGCGTTGCGTTACGGTTTTGTCTACGAAGGCATCTTTCGGCAATACATGATCGTCAAAGGTCGCAACCGCGACAACGCCTGGTACTCGATGATCGACAGCGAGTGGCCGGAGCGCCGCAAAAGCTTCGAGCGCTGGCTCGCGCCGGAGAATTTCGACAAGGATGGCCGGCAAAAGATCAGCCTGGCCGCGTTGAACGCGCACAAAGCACTGGAAGAAGCGTGAGGCCAGCATGACAGACAGACTCAAGGGCAAAGTCGCCCTCGTCACCGCCGCGGCCCAGGGGATCGGCCGCGCCATTGCCGAGAAATTCGCCGCCGAGGGCGCGAAACTGATCGCGACGGACCTCGACCCTGGCAAACTGCAAGGCCTGCGCGGCAGTCTGCACAAACTCGACGTGCGCGCTGAGAAGGATATCGAGGCGTTCGGCGCCGAGGTCGCCCGCCAATTTGGCCCGCTCGACATCCTGGTCAATTGCGCAGGCTACGTGCACCAGGGCACGGTGTTCGATTGCTCCGACCGCGATTGGGATTTTTCCTTCGACCTCAACGTCAAATCCATGCATCGCACCATCAAGACATTTCTGCCGCCGATGCTGGAGAAGAAATCCGGTTCGATCGTCAACATCGCATCGGCGGTGTCGTCGATCCGCGGCGTGCCCAACCGCTACGTTTATGGCGCTACCAAAGCGGCCGTGATCGGTCTGACCAAGGCCGTAGCCGCCGATTTCATAAAGCAGGGCATCCGCTGCAACGCCATCTGCCCGGGCACGATCGAATCGCCGTCGCTTGAAGAACGCATCGCGGCGGTGTCGCGCGACACCAAACGCTCGATCGAAGCCGTGCGGCAGGATTTTATCGGCCGCCAGCCCATGGGCCGGCTCGGAACCGCGGAGGAAGTCGCGTATCTCGCACTCTTTCTCGCCAGCGACGAGTTAAGTTACATCACGGGACAGGCGCATCTCGTCGACGGCGGCATGGCGCTGTAAACCACGCCGCGCGGAATTGGATGCGTCGCGCATAAAATCCTTTTCCGAATCCCGCCGCTCGTTTAACTGCGGCTTATGCAGTTTGCTTCGCCTCTCATCGCGGGAACACTGGCGCGCCGTTACAAGCGCTTCCTCGCCGATGTAGTGCTTGAGACCGGCGAGGTGACCACTGTGCATGTCGCCAACCCGGGCGCCATGACCGGCCTCGACCGCCCATTTTCGCGCATCTGGGTTTCCGATTCCGCCAATCCGCTGCGCAAGCTCCGCTATACGTGGGAGCTGGTTGAGACGGACTTGGGCAGCGGACCGGAGATCGTCGGCGTAAACACCAGCTTGCCGCATCAATTAGTCGCCGAAGCCCTCGAGCGGCAACTGATCCCGGAACTGCGCGATTATTCGTCGGTGCGCCGTGAGGTCAGATACGGCGTCTCCTCTCGGATCGATTTTCTGCTGACCGCACCACAGCGGCCGCCATGCTACCTGGAAATTAAAAACGTCCATCTCATGCGTCAGCCGCGGCTTGCCGAATTTCCGGACAGTGTGACCGAACGCGGCGCCAAGCATTTGCGTGAACTCATCGCCATGCGCATCACCGGTGCGCGCACCGTGCTGCTCTTTGTCATCCAGATCGGCTCGGCCGACAGCTTCGCGGTCGCCCGCGATATTGACAAGGTTTACGCCGAAGGGTTCCGGCAGGCGCGTGAACAAGGGGTCGAGATGTTGGCGTGGCGTTGCGATGTCGAAGTCGACGGCGTCACTATCGCAGCCCGGGTGCCTATCGCGCCCGTCTAGTGATCCCCACCATCGCCAGATCGCTTGCACCCCACGCGCGTATGCTTACATTCTAGCCCGGCGAGCGGCGTGTGGCCGCTCTAAATGCGGCTAACACTCCACACCATGACCTATGTCGACGCGGCCATCGCGCCGCTGCGTAAGACCGGACAGATCAAGATCCACGGCCCCGCGGCCTTCGAGGGCATGCGCAAGGCGGGCCGCCTGGCCGCGACCTGCCTCGACCTGCTGGCAAGCGAAATCAATCCGGGCGTCACGACTGACCACATCGACCGCCTGGTTTACGAATTCGGCCACGATCACGGCGCCGCCCCGGCGACGCTGATGTATCGGGGTTACCGCAAAGCCACCTGTACGTCGGTCAATCACGTTGTCTGTCACGGCATTCCGTCGGAAAAGCCGCTGCGCGAGGGCGACATTGTCAACGTCGATGTCACGTTGATCCTCGACGGCTGGCACGGCGATTCCAGCCGCATGTATGCGGTCGGGGAAATTCCGCGGCGCGCCGAGCGCCTTATCGAAGTCACCTATGAAGCGATGATGCGCGGCATTGCGGCGATCCGGCCGGGCGCCGCGACCGGCGACATCGGGCATGCGATCCAGACCTACGTCGAGGCGCAGCACATGAGCGTGGTGCGCGATTTCTGCGGCCACGGTCTTGGCAAGCTGTTCCACGATGAACCCAACATTGTGCACGTCGGCCGGCCGGGCGAAGGCCTCGTGCTCAAGCCTGGGATGTTTTTCACCGTCGAGCCGATGATCAATCTCGGCCGCCCGCATGTGAAGGTGCTGTCCGATGGCTGGACCGCGGTGACCCGCGACCGCTCGCTGTCGGCGCAATTTGAGCACTCGGTCGGCGTCACCGATACCGGCGTCGAAGTCTTCACGCTTTCCCCGAAGGGCCACACCAAGCCGCCTTACCCGGTTTAGGCGACCGCTTGCGCACGTAGCGCCTGGTTTTCCGCCTCAAGCTCCGTAATGCGCGCCTGCAACTTGGCAACCGCCGCCTGGACCACATCCATCGTGTATCGCGGCGTGATGTGCTGCGGGCAATTCCAGTCGAACGTCTCAAGGTGCAGTAAACAAGCACGCTCCAGCTTGGCCTTGTAGCCGGGCAGGCTGAGTCGCTCCGCGAGTTCGGAATCGGCGTCAATATTGCGCATCTCGACATGGGCGAGAATCTTCAGACGCGCCTGGTTTGGATAGTCCACGAGGATCAGCGCCGCGCGATCGTCCGCGGCGACGTTGCCGACACTGATGTATTGCAGATTGCCGCGGAAGTCGGCGAAGCCGAGCGTCTTCTCGTCGAGCACTTTGAGGAAACCGGCGGGGCCACCGCGATGCTGCACGTAAGGCCATCCGCTTTCCGAAACGGTCGCCATGTAGAAGCTGTCGCGCTCCGCTATGAACGCCGCCTCGTCCTCCGTGAAACGATCGAACGTCCGATGGCCCTTGAACTTCTCCCACATTTCGCGGCTGCCGTTCGCCGCTTGAGCGGCCCGCACGCTTGGCGTTGAAGCGATGTCGAGAAATTTGTAACTCATGGCGAAACCTTCCCTCTGGTCCCAATTTAGGAGCCTGCGGGGTGGTGGATAATCCGCGCTGTTGACAAGTTATTATTGCTGTTTCAGCAATAATACATGGACCGTCTCGAAGCGATGCGCACGTTCGTCGCCGTGGCCAAGCTCGGCGGCTTTGCCGAAGCCGCCCGCAAATTGCGGCGTTCGCCCTCAGTAGTGACCCGAGCCATTGCACAGCTCGAAGACGAGCTTGGCCTTACGTTGCTGCTGCGAACTACGCGTTCGCTTCGGCTAACCGAAGGCGGCGAGGTCTACCTGGACAACTGCCAGCAGATTTTGGCGGACGTCGACAGTGCCGAACGCCGGGCACGCGGCGAAGACGCCGAACCGCGCGGCCAGGTGAAGATCGCAGCTCCGATCGTATTCGGCCGGCTGCATGTCCTGCCGGTGATAAGATCGCTATTGCAGACTTATCGCAGTTTATCGATCCGATTGAGCCTTTCAGACCGCAACGTCCATCTTGTGGATGAAGGCATCGATGCCGCCATTCGCATCGGCGCGCTGGCGGATTTCAAGCTTGATCGCCTTAAAGTTAGCGGAGGTCAGCCGTGTTATGGTCGCAAGCCCCGCATACCTGAAGAAGCACGGCACTCCGAAATCGCCCGACGAACTTGCCGATCACGATATCATCGCGTTCGAGGGCGTGGGCATCGTTGACGACTGGCGTTTCGAGGCGAACCGCAAGCCGGTGAAGCTGGAACCGCGCCTGACCGTCAATAGCGCCGACACTGCAATCGCCGCGGCGGAAGCCGGCGTCGGCATCACGCGGCCACTCTCGTATCAGGTCGAAGCTTCCGTACGTGCCGGCCGCCTGACGCCAATTCTCCAGCAGTTCGCGCCACCACCGTCGCCGGTCAACGCGATTTATCCGTTGCGGCGAATCCCGTCGGCCAATGTCGCGGTTTTTGTCAAAGCGGCGCGCGACTATTTTAAAACCAACCCGCTTGCGCCGGTCACAGAATGGAGGCGGAAAAAGTAGACTGGATGTTCAAGCGCCGCTCACCACGCGGCCTCGAGAATTTGCATGACGTCATCGGGCGAGCGGATCGGCTGCGGATTGGTCCTGACCCAGAGATTACGCATCGCCGCCTCGGCGATTTGAGGAAACTGCTCGCGTTTGACGCCGACCTCGCGCAGCGTCGTTGGCTGTTTTAGCGCCGCAATCAACTCCGCAACAGCATCGGCAGCCGGGATGCCTGGACGGCCGAGCGCTTCCGCGATCAGGCGCTGCTTCTCCGCCGTTGCCCTCTCGTTGAACCGCATCACGTGCGGCAGCATCACGCACGAGGTGTGGCCATGCGGAACATCGGCGAAGGCGCCGAGAACATGGCCAATGCCATGGCTTGCCCCATAGTTGACCCGCGCAATCGAAGATGCGGCCAGCCACGACGCTTGCTGGCACTGCAGTCGCGCGACCAGGTCGTCCGACCGCCGCAGCGCTTGCCCAAATAGCCGCAGCGCGTGCAACGCCAGACCGTCGCAATACGGATGTGCCTCCGTCGAGCAAAGTGCTTCTACTGCGTGGTCGACGCCGCGCACGCCGGTCGAAAGCCACAACCATTCCGGCGTATAGAGCGTCGCTTCCGGATCGAGAATAACGGCACGCGCGCCAATGTCGGGGCCGATGAAAGAGTGCTTCTGGCGGATGCGCTCGTCGGTAATGCCGGCAAGGTTGGAAAATTCAGCCCCGGACAAGGTCGTCGGCACGACGATCTGACGGACCGGTGAAGGCCGAATATCGGGGACGTGGCGTTTGCCGTCAGCGCCGACAGTCGCGTGCAGGCCATCGAGCCCTTCCGCGGAGTCCACGTTATACGCGAGGCAAATTTGCAGGACCTTGACCGTATCGATTGCGGTGCCGCCGCCGACGGTCAAGATGAGGTCCGGCGCGGCGGCGCGGACCGCGCGCGCCGCAGCGATAACGCTTTCCCGCGGCGAATGCTGGACACAGCCATCGAACAGCCCGGCATAGCGGCTGGGACCGAGCACGTCGACGATGGCCGACACGACAGGCGTATTCCGCGCCACGCTTTTGGCCGCGACAATGAAGACTTTCGTCGCTCCGACGCGCATCATTTCGTCGACCACCGCATCCGCGGCCGGACGGCCAAAAACAACGCGTTCCAGCGGAAGATAAGCGTAGCTGCCGGCCTGAAGCACTTCTCGTCCTCCCCTGCTCCGCGCTGCGGCTGAAGCCGCGCGGCCGGAATTTCCTGCCGCCCCATTTGCAAAATACCGCAATCGCGTCATCCTTGGGGCCGCCAAACCGCGGATGGGGCTCACCGCCGGCTGGCCTGGTTGGACCTTCAATGTTGAAAAAGCGCGAGCGCGAGGGCGAGTTGGCCGAGGGCTCGCCGCATTATTACGGCCACCGGGAGCGCCTGCGTGAGCGCTTTCGCGAGGCCGGCCCCGATGCGCTTTCGGATTACGAACTGCTGGAAGCGGTACTGTTCCGCGCCCAGCCCCGGCGCGACGTAAAACCGCTGGCCAAGACGCTGATTGCGACGTTCGGCTCTTTCGCGGAAGTTATTTCCGCGCCGGTCGCCCGCCTCCGCCAGGTCAAAGGCCTCGGAGAAGCCACCATCACCGAACTGAAACTCGTGCAGGCCGCAGCGAGCCGGCTCCTGCGGGGGGAAGTCAAAAAACGGCCGGTGCTGTCATCCTGGTCGGCGGTGCTCGATTATTGCCGCACCGCGCAGGCGTTTGCCGACCGCGAGGAGTTTCGCGTTCTCTTCCTCGACAAGCGCAATCAGCTCATCGCTGACGAAACCCAACAAATCGGCACGGTCGACCACACGCCGGTTTATCCGCGCGAGGTGGTCAAACGGGCGCTCGAACTCTCGGCAACCGCGATTATTTTGGTGCACAATCACCCCTCCGGGGATCCGACGCCGTCGCGCGCCGACATTCAGATGACCCAGCAAATCATTACGGTGGCGAATCCGTTGGGGATCTCCGTGCACGACCACATTATTGTCGGCAAGGAAGGCCACGCGAGCTTGAAAGGGCTCAAGCTGATCTGAGCCCGTCAGGTTGGCCGACGGCCGATTTCGGAGCGATATGGCCGCCGCCTCCGAGATTCCCTATATTGGTGCACCAAGGGTGCCGCATGGATTTGGAGTTCTGGCATGCGGGTTGAAGACTTCATGACACGCGGCGTGATTACGATCACGCCCGATACGACGTTGCTCGCTGCCGCCAAGCTGATGCTGCAGCATCGGGTCGGTGGCTTCCCGGTGGTGGACGCAACAGGCCGCATTATCGGGGTTTTCAGCGAGAGCGATCTGCTGCGCGAGGAGGGCGAGAAGGGCTCGCCGTGGCTGGACATTATGGTCGGAGAGGATGGGAAGCCCGCCGCTTTGCCCCAGCTCGCAACGCGCAAAGTTGCGGAGCTCATGACGCGCCAGCTCATCGCCATTACGCCGGACGCATCGATCGCCGATGCATGCCGCCTGTTGCATGACCATCGTCTGCGCCGATTGCCGGTGCTCGAAGGCAGTAAGCTCGTTGGCATGATCGCGCGCGCCGACTTGGTGCGCGCCGTCGCCACTTCGGCCGAAAATGCCGCCTTGGCGCCGACGCTGGATGTCAGCGTAGATGAGCGCGCGGCGGAAATGGAACGGCAGATCTTGCGCAACCGCGCACGGGGCGTGCGCCCGTTTTAATAGTTTTTGTTTGTTCTAACGATGCCGCATTCGCCGCATCGCAATCCTTTGCCCACCACAGGTCGCGCCATGGCCACCCGCCCCGCTCCCGCGAAAGCTCCCCCCGGCTTCCTTTGGGGTGTCTCCACCTCAAGTTATCAGATTGAAGGCGCCGCCCACGAGGACGGACGAGGCTTGAGCATCTGGGACACCTATTCGCACATCCCTGGCAAAATCAAAAACAACGATACCGGCGACGTCGCCTGCGACCACTATCACCGCTATCGCGAAGACGTGGCGCTGATGCAGGAGTTTGGCGTCCAGGCTTACCGCTTTTCGGTGGCGTGGCCGCGGATCATGCCGGAGGGTCGCGGGACGATCAACAAAGCCGGACTCGCCTTCTACGATCGCCTTATCGATGCCGTCCTCGCCGCAGGCATCGAACCGTGGCTTTGCCTTTATCACTGGGACCTGCCGCAGGCGCTGGGCGACAAAGGCGGCTGGACCAATCGCGATTGCGCGCAATGGTTTGCCGACTACAGCAACGTGGTCGCCCACCATTACGGCGACCGAGTGAAGCGCTTCGCGACCGTCAATGAACCCAGCGTGTTCACGCTGTTCGGCTTCGCGCTTGGCGGCCAGGCGCCGGGCATTGTCGACCGCGGCATGCTGTTGCGGGCCATTCATCACGTCAATCTCGGTCATGGCGCCGCGATCGACCGGCTGCGCGCCAGCGTGAAGGATGCATCGCTCGGCGCCATTCACAATTGCCAGCCCTGCCGACCGGCGATCGACACGCCGGAGAATCGCATCGCCGCGGAAACGCTGGATGCCTACTGGAATCTGGCTTTTCCCGACCCGCAATTACGGGGCGTCTATCCGCCGCCGATTGACGAATTGATGACGCCTTATCTGAAATCCGATGATCTAAAACACATCAATCGCCCGGTCGATTGGTTCGGCCTGAACCACTACTCGCCGAATTACGTCGTCGCGAGCGACTCAACGCCACTCGGATTGTGGTTTGGCGATGCACCGGCGAATGTGCCGCGCTCCACCATGGGCTGGCCGGTCGAGCCGGCTGCATTCGGTGAAATTCTGACGAGGATGCACAAGCGCTACGGCTTGCCCATCTACGTGACCGAAAACGGCACTGCCTATGCGGACAAGCCGACGCCGGACGGCAAGGTGCACGACGAGCCGCGGATCGCTTATCTCAAGTCCTATACCGCTGCGATGTATGAAGCGATCGCGGCCGGCGTAGACGTGCGCGGGTATTTCGTCTGGGCGCTGTTGGATAATTTCGAATGGAGTTCGGGCTACAGTGAGCGCTTCGGGCTGGTCTATATCGATTACCCTACACAGCGCCGGCTGCCGAAGGATTCGTTTCGCTGGTTTGCCGATCAGGCGAAGGCGCATTCGGCGCCGGCGGCTCCGACTGTTTGACCTGATCGAGCGCGAACAGCAGCACGGCGACACGGGCGGCGGCGGAGCGCCACTCCGATAAGCGTTGATAGTTGTCGACCAACCAGTTGAACGCCACCTGAACCGTGACAAAGGCGGCGGACGCTTGCGTTAAATCGCCGAGCGTCATGCTGCCGGCCAGATATTTCGGCACACACAAAAACCAGCCAAATACCGGCGCGAACAAAACGTCGGTCTGCGAGACAAACGTGGTCCCCATCAACTGCCAGAGCAGTTGGCGCCAGCGCAGCAATACTTGCGCCAGCGCATCCCACACCGCGTTTTGTCGCTTTGAGTGCTGGCCGTCCGCGGGACGATTTGCGGACTCGCGGATATCGTTGGCCGCTGCCAGAAATTCCGCCTCGGACTGGCTCTGTAACTGAATAACGGAGGGCAGGTTGCGGCCGATGACCAGCATGCCCCCCGTGCACACCAGCGCGTAGATGATTGCGCCGATAACAAGATACCCGGGAATGGTCACGACGACACCGGCGGTGGCAACCGTAAGCGAGCCGCCGACTGACCAGAGCACGCCGATAAACACGCAGCCCGTCATCACCGAATTGACCAACCCGAGCGTCAGATCCACCGGCGAATCGGTCGACGATTTAACGTCATAGGAGAGGCGGTATTCGGCGTTCTTGTATTCTCCACCTATCCCCTCGATCTTGCGATAGCGCTCGTCGGTGAGCCAGTCGGTCAGAACGAAGGTGGCCAGCCATTGACGCCACTTGCGTTGTGTCGTCATCCGACCCCAGACCGACACGACCGCCAAGCCGACACTGATAATCGCGAGCGGCGCGAACACGCCGACTTGATGCCACAAGGTGTGGCCGTCGCGCCGCGCGAGCGCGTTGAAGAAATCGCGATTCCAGTAATTGAGCCGGTACTGCACAGCGAGCTGCAAAACGGCAATCACCACCAAGCCGACAGTCAACGGCCACGCAATCATCGCGGACTTGCCACCCCAAAATCCGCGCGCGCTTGTCCAGAACCGGACAAGCTTCGCACCATCCGATTGTTTGGCGTCCGCCATCCCCTCCCCTTCAACGGCGGGTCACTAACGCCGCTGTCGTTGCGCGATCATTTCACGGCTGTACTGCGTCTGTCGAGGCAAGCCGGCGCAACACTAAAAGCAGTCGGCGACATTCGGATAAGTCACACACGCCGCGCTTCATAACGACGCGAGTATCGTCGAGGCGCTCAAAATGGCCTGTCGCCTTTTTTCCCGTCGCATGAAATTCATCATCAAGATGGAAGCTGACCGCTCGTCGGCGAGTGGCTTGACTCGAAGCCGGTAAATTGGCTCAATTACCTAGGGTTGTATAAGACCTTTTCAGGGGGCGGCACTTGGGGCTGCGCAGTGCAAACTGGCGCAGGAGGGAGGGGCCGTGGTTACGCCAACACCCACGTTTTCGCCTAGAATTTATGGTCCGCAGACGATCATCTCCGGCAAGACCTCTTGTGAACCGGGCGAAGCCACGATCACAACCGGCGCGGTAACCAACGGTGAGAGGGAAAATACCGAACCGGGTGCCGAAAACCTGACGATCAAAGGTAATAACTTTGAGGGAACGGGGTTTGCGCTCGCGCACGTAAACCGCGCCATCAACGCGTATGCAGCGTCAGCGAACGTCAAGTTTATCAAAAGCACCTTCACCGGCATCGTAACGGCCGGCGCCGATATCTCGGACGGTGCGGCCAGCGGTAATATTTGGAGCAATGCATTCTACGGCAGCGGAAAACAGGCGATCTTTCTCGACACGATTTCGACGGCTGTCGCGAACGCCTTCAACGCGGCTTACAGGCGCGGATTACGTCGCCGCCGACACGCATATCATCAGCGACAAAATCGCCTTGAGCAGTGGCGCGGGAGACCACGTGCCGCCTTTGACGGCAAAGCCAACAGCACGGTCGCTTTGGTCGGTGGCGCGAGAGATTCGCCCAAACCCAGCGGCATACCGCACCGTTGACCGCACGGCGAAGCTTCGGACGGATGGCGCACTGATCAGCGCCAGCCGAGACCTGGGGCCACGTTTTTGAGGATCGCCTCGATGACGTGGGCGTTGTATTCGACGCCGAGCTGATTGGGGACAGTCAGCAACAGCGTGTCGGCCTCGGCGATAGCTTCGTCTTTCTTGAGCTGCTCGATGAGCGCGTCCGGCTCCGCGGCGTAGCTCCGGCCGAAGATGGCGCGTTCATTGCTGCCGAGATAGCCGATGGTATCACTCTCTTCCTCGCCGCGCCCGAAATAGGCGCGATCGCGATCATCGACCAGCGCGAAGATGCTGCGGCTTACCGAAATCCGCGGCGAGCGCACATGGCCCGCCGCTTTCCATGCCTCGCGGAATTTCCTGATCTGCTCGGCCTGTTGGACATGAAACGGCCGGCCGCTCTCGTCGATTTTGAGCGTCGAACTCTGCAGGTTCATGCCGAGCTTTGCGGCCCACTCTGCGGTGCCGTCCGTGGCGGCGCCCCACCAGATGCGATCCCGCAAACCCTCCGAATATGGCTCGAGACGCAGCAGACCCGGAGGATTTGGAAACATCGGCTGCGGGTTCGGTTGAGCAAATCCGTTGCCGCGCAGCACCTCGAGGAAAACCTCGGTGTGGTGCCGCGCCATCTCGGCATCATTCATCCCTTCGGGCGGCGCATATCCGAAATAGCGCCAGCCGTCGATCACCTGCTCCGGTGAGCCGCGGCTGATGCCAAGTTGCAGCCGGCCGCCGGCGATGATGTCGGCGGCGCCGGCGTCTTCGACCATGTAAAGCGGGTTCTCGTAACGCATGTCGATGACGGCCGTGCCGATCTCGATCCGCTTGGTTTTGGCGCCGACCGCCGCCAGCAGTGGAAATGGCGAGCCGAGCTGACGGGCGAAATGGTGAACGCGAAAGTAGGCGCCATCCGCGCCGAGTTCTTCGGCGGCAACGGCCAGGTCGATCGATTGCAACAGCGCATCGGAGGCCGATCGCGTTTGCGATTGCCGCGAAGGTGTCCAGTGACCAAATGAAAGAAAGCCGATCTTTTTCATGGATGCGCACTGTTAGTATGGCTAGCGGTTAGAAGCGGCACGGAAGCATCAAACGACCAACCCCGAATGAAAGGAAAGTAGTCATGGCGCGAGAAATTGCGAGGCGTCGCCAAACTCCTCCCGCGGTGAGACTGCTGGCGCTGGCCATCGGCGCAGCCGCGGTTGGCGCGATGGCCGTGGGTGCGCTTGCCATCGGGCGCATGGCCGTTGGACGCCTGGCGATCGGCCGGGCGCGGTTCGGCGCCATCGAAGTCGACGAACTGACCGTCCGCAAGCTCCGCATCCTCGAAAGGGACGACCGGTAAAGACGGCCGCTATTGCGTGCCCCGTGGTTTGGAAAGAAGCATTTGGGTGCATCGAAACAGCGCGATGGTTTTCCCGGTCTGTTCGCTCTTGACCTCGGCGTCCCAGACTTGCGTGGTTCGCCCGCCGTGTAGCAGGCGCGCCTCGCAGCCCACGCCGCCGGAAAGCGCCGTACCGAGAAAGTTCGCCTTGAGCTCGATAGTGGTGAAACCGGTGGCACCTTCGGGCAGAGAGATGATGCAGCCGTAACCGCACGCCGTGTCGGCCAGAGCGACGACGGTCGCCGCGTGCAAATAGCCGTTCGGCGCCAGATGTTGTTTGCTTACGTCGAAACGGCCGCGCGCGAAACCGTGCCGCAGCTCAATCCAATCCAGGCCAAGAATGTCAGGCAGAAATCCGCTTTGCTTCGCGCGGAAGATTGCCGGTGCGTCGTCCATACCTAGTCCCGAATGTTGAAGCCGTCATTGTTGCCGGACCAGCAGCATCGGATCTGTACCCTCCGGAACACGCTGCCAGGTGTTGGCATCATCCTCTTCGAAGCGCCAATTCTGTCCGCGCGCCGAGAGCACGATCAGTTCGCCCTGGTCCATGCGCCAGGACGTTGGAGCAAAGCGCATGACGCCGGCGTCACAACCGGGCTTGATCTTGATCGTCATAGCGTCAGTGCCGGCGGGCCCCCGCGTCAACGTCAGCACGCAGATCGGCTTGCCGGTGCCGCGCGCAATCTCCCAATCGCCAATCATGTCGTCCGCGGAGCGAACCGGCGCGGCGGCCGCGCTTTGCAATACGAAGCGGCCTTGCACCGGATCAAACCCGTCGTAAATACCATCTTCCGCCTTGGCGAGTTCAATCACCGCCTTGCCCGCTGCGTCGAGCAACTGCAAACCGCCATAATTATCGACCATCCAGGCAACGAGATCTCGCGTCACCGGAAAAACCGCGGGACAGTTTTTGTCGATGTCGAGCTTGTAGCCGTTGGCGACACGCTCGGGCCGGAAAATGAAACGGCAGATTTTATCGTGGTCGGCGTTGGAAAATTCCCAGCCGCCGATCACGGCACTCGCCGGATCGTTCGGCGCCGCGACGTCCTCGGCAAAAGCCATCATCCAACCGCCGGAGAAAAGACTCATTGCGGCCAAGAGGACCAATGCAATGCCGAGTTTGGCGCTTCTGACCTGCCGTACCATTGGGCAACGCTAGCATGCCGACTGAATGCCGTCATGATCGCGCGGTGACGACAGGTCGCGGTGAGCCCGCTTGTGGACGCGCTTCGAGTTTACATATTCTGTGGATGGCAAGTCTGGTGACCGCAGCATGAGCGAGGATATCGACCGCCCGCGGCGGCCGGCGGTTGAGCCGGAAATCATTCCGCCTGGACGTGCGCGGTCGTTTGAATGGCCGCGTGACCGCATTTATGCATCGCACCGGATCTATGTCGGCCCGCTGGGACCGGTTGGCATTGCCCTGATCTTTCTCATATTGGGTGTGCTGGTCGCCCTTTTGCTGCTCGCGCTGGTGGGGGCGGTCCTGATCTGGATACCTTTATTGATCGGGGCGGTGCTCGCCGGCGCAGTCATTCGGATGCTGCGCCGCTGAATACGCCGGGTCATGGGTCGCCTGACGGCGAAGGCCCGTATACCTGACGTTAACCCTGGCTCTTTAACAATTCTTAACCATGACGCGCCGTTTGGGCTCGGCATATGGCCTGCTCGCGCGGGCTCGTAACCGAGCGCATGATTTGGAGCCTGAGCGCCTGAAAAAAGACGCTGTTGAAAACCATCAGCACAGCGGCGTCGGGGCGAAGAAGATTGTCGGTAATGTTTGAAACGCCGCGCCAATTTCAACCCGCGTTCGCCGGCCGGCGGAGTCACTCCCTTGTCTCCGCGCCTCCGTCCGGATTCGATCTGCAAAAAGCGATGCGCCAAATCTGGCGCGGCAAGACCACCATCCTGATCACGACGGCGATAGCTCTGCTGCTGGCCGTGCTTTTCGTCGTGGTGGTGCCGCACAAGTACACCGCGGTCACCCAAATCCTGATCGACCCGACAGATTTGCACGCGGTCGGAAGCGACCTCACGCCCGCCAACCCGGCAAATGACGCCGCGGCGTTGCAGGTGGAAAGTCAGGTCCGGGTGCTCACATCCGACACCGTGCTGCGCCGCGTCGTCAGCGCCGAAGGTCTCGATCACGATCCGGAATTTACCGGCTCTACGTCGTGGTTCGGACGAGGCCCTCACATCGACACCGCGACCGCGGCGTTGAACGCGCTCAAGCGTGCCGTGCAGGCCAAACGCGCCGAACGCACTTACGTCGTCGACGTCAGCGTTACCAGCCGCGATCCGGCGAAAGCGGCACGGCTCGCCAACGCGGTGACGCGCGCCTACCTCGCCGAGCAAACCTACGTGCGGTCGGAAGCCGCGCGTCAGGTATCGCAGTCGCTGTCCTCGCATCTCAGCGAGCTCAAGGAGCGGGTGCACGAGGCCGAAAACCGGGTCGAAAGCTTCAAGGTCAACAACAATATCTTCAGCGCCGGCGGACAACTCATTAGCGAGCAACAACTCGCCGAGCTCAACAATCAGTTGGTCACTGCGCGGGCGCGGACCGCCGCGGCAAAAGCGCGGCTCGACCAGGTCGAACGGTTGCAGGCGTCCGGCATCGAAACCGGCGCTTTTCCTGAAGCCGTGCAATCGCAGACTATCGCCATGCTGCGAACCCAATACGCCGAGGTGATGCGTCGCCAGGCCGAACAGATGACCACGCTCGGACCGCGGCATCCGGCGGTCATCGAGATCAAGGCCGAAGCTGACCGGCTGCACCGAAATATCGAGGATGAAATCCGGCGTATCGCACTTTCGTCACGGACGGACTACGACAGCTCGCGCGCTAACGAGGACGCGTTGGCCGCCAACCTGGAAAAGCTTAAGCGCAATGCGGTCGCGACCAACGAAGCCATGGTATCGCTACGCGAACTCGAACGCGACGTGCTGGCAAGCCGGGCGGTCTATGAGGCGTTTTTGGTCCGCGCTCGAGAAACCAGCGAGCAGGAACGGATCGACACCAAGAACATCCGGGTGATTTCGCCCGCGGATACACCGTTGCGCCGGAGCTTTCCGCCGTCGAATTTCTTTATTGCGGTCGGTGCCCTGCTGATCGGCGTCGCTTCAGGGGTCGGCATCGTACTGAGGGGACCGGGATCGGGGCCCGCCGAAACCAAGCCGCGCCAAGGCCGGCTGAGCGCATGGTTCGGCGGACTCGCCGCAGCAACCAACAAGCTGCGGCCGGCCGCTCGCGACACAAGTGCGCTGCCGATTCTTGCAACGTTGCCTAATGTCGACGTCAGCTACGGATTGAGCGCGGCGGAGGACCCGAAATCGCGCTTCGCCTCGGAAATCCAGAAAATCCAAGACGCGGTGAGCGAGAGCCATACGGGCCGCGGCAATCCGAGCGTCCTCGTCATCACCTCCACCGATGAGGACGACACCATCGCGGTCGCCCTCATGCTCGCCGCGGCGGCGACTGTAAAGCACAACGTGTTGTTGATCGACGCGGACGTGGAGCGGCGGACACTTTCGGCGCTCGACGCCGACCACACCAATGCCGGCCTGATCGACGTGGCGACGGGACGCCGTAGCCTCGCGGACGTCGTCGTCCGTGATGTTGATACCAACATCAATCTGTTGCCATTTGTCGCCCCCGGCAGCCGCCGCAACGGCTCGCTGCGCGAAGCCGACGTCAAAAAAGCATTCGAGCAAACCAAAGCCTTCGACATGGTGATCGTCGCCGCCATTCGCCTGAACGGTGAACCTTGCACGCGCATGTTCGCGAACCTTGTCGACCACATCATCCTGGTTGCTAGAGCCGACGAACAAAACACCGAGGCCATCGAACGCCTGATGGCCGATCTCGGCCGCGACGCCCGCAAAGTGCGTGGCGCGGTGCTGACCGGCGTCGGGGCGGCGTGAGCGCTCGCCGCGGCAGGATCCCGGCCCGCAGATCGCACGAACACGTACCAGAGAGAGCAGCAGTGACGCCGCTCGCACGACTCCGCAGGGAAAGTCGGACCGTTGTCGCCAGCGGCGAAGCTGACACGCTGCTGCGGGGCGTCTTGCTCGCAGCCGTTTTTTTGCTGCTGTGGATTTCGCTTCACCCGTTCGTCAGTCTCGGCGATCCCGACGAACTGACCGAGACCGGAAGCGTCGCCAATCAAATCGCCTATTCGCTGCTGCTGATCTTGCTTGCGGGGTGGTGTTTTACCCACGACCCGAGCCGGCTGCTTGTCCTACTGCGGCCGGTTTTTGTCGCGATGCTGCTCTGGTTCGTCCTCTCCGTCGCGACCTCATGGGAACCTGCGCTCTCTGTCCGCCGCCTGATATTCACGCTCATCACCATGAGTCTGGCCGCCATGGTGCTGTTGCTGCCGGCGAGCCAGCGGCAATTCGCCGGCGTAATGGCCGCGGTGGTGTTGATCGTCCTTGCCGCCTGTTATCTCGGCGTGCTTCTGGCCCCGACGCTTACCATTCACCAAACCAGCGACCTTGCAGAGCCGGAGCTCGCCGGTGATTGGCGCGGCGTTTTCTCGCACAAGAACGAAGCCAGCGTCGCAATGGTCCTCTTTGTCTTTATCGGGATGTTCGTCGCCCGTGTTCGCAATTTTGTCCTGGGCGGCCTGATCGTTGCGTCGGCGCTGGTGTTCCTGATTTTGACTCAGTCAAAGACCGCAATCGCCATGCTGCCCATCACGTTGATCGTTGTCGCCGTTGATCAACCGCATCCGCACGCCCGCCATCGGCATCGGATTTGGCTTGCTCGTGATCGGCGCTTTTCTTGTTCTGTCGATTGGCTCGCTTTTCTCGGAGCAGGTGCGCGACCTGCTCGATTTGATTTTGCCTGATGCGTCTTTCACCGGGCGAACGGACATTTGGCAATTCGCCCTCGATCACATCGCACAGCGTCCGATCACCGGATACGGCTTTGGAGCATTTTGGGGCACCCACGAGGTGGTCTACGGGATGAGCGGCGCCACGATTTGGGCCAACGCCGTTGCGCACGCCCACAACGCCTATCTGAACCTCGCGCTGACCGTCGGCATTCCGGGATCACTCCTGGTTACCGCGTGGCTTGTTGTGCTGCCGCTGATCGATTTCTACCGGGGGCCGTCCGATCCGGCGGCCTCACCGCTCAAGCTTCTGTTCTTGCGCACCTGTATGTACGCGGCGTGTGCTTCATGCTTCGAGAGCCTGCTCTTGCAGGAAGGCGGTCTGTTTCTTTTCACCGCCGCCTTTGGCTTGCGGTTTCTTTCGATGGCGCGGATCAAGACGTAAGCGCCGCACGAACTCCACGCGCATCCGAAATTTTATGGTTTACGCAACACGCCGCTCGTGAAATGGCCGCCGCGCGACACGCGACGTTCATATCGCTCTGCTCTTAACACTAATACCTGCATTAACTTTGTTTGCCTGCTCCCGCCGCCTACAGCTTGGCGAAAGGAGCCGGATGATGACCGGACGGATCGGCTGTCTTTATTTCGACGGAACGGCCGATCGCCGATGGTCCGTTCAGGCGGCGCGAATCGGCGGCCTGCCGATTGCATTAATCAATCGCGCCAACTCGGCAGAGCTGATGCTCGATGCCGCGCTGCGCCGCCGGGGCAGCACATTACCGCCGCTCATCTTCACTTCCGCGAACGGCCAAGTCCTCTCGATGAGCGCGCGACACAAACCGGTCCGCGATTTGTTCCTGGCCGCCGATCTCATTCACGCCGACGGCATGCCGCTGGTCATGGTCTCGCGGCTGTTTCACAAACAGCCGCTGCCGGAACGCGTCTGCACCACTGACCTGTTCCACGACGTCGCGCGGGTGGCGCCGTCACGCGGAGCGCGCATGTTCCTCCTCGGCGCCACCAAGGAAGTGATTGACGAGGCGGCGCGTCGCATCCGCCGGCTCTATCCCGAACTCGATCTCGCAGGCCACGCCAGCGGCTACATGCGCCGCCAAGAGGATGAAGAACGAACTATTGAGCTCATTAACGCCGCCCAGCCCGACATTCTGTGGCTTGGGCTTGGCATACCTGCCGAGCAAGCTTTTGCCGTACGGAACCGCAATCGCCTGCGCGTCGGACTGATCAAAACCTCGGGTGGTTTGTTCGACTACATTTCCGGCAAGAACGCCCGCGCGCCGGCCTGGATGCAGCACGCCGGCCTGGAATGGGCTTTTCGCACCTACCTCGAGCCGCGGCGGCTCGCCGGCCGCTATCTGGCGACAAATCCTCACGCCTTGTTTTTGTTGCTCACGCGCACGGCGGTGAGCACGCAAGGCAACCCGCCATCCGACGAATTGAGAGCAGTGCGATGATCGGCACTGTTTGCACGTCATGACCGGGCGCTCGCTACCTCACGTGTACATCTGCGTGCCGACGTTCCGTCGTCCCGAAGGCTTGCGCAAACTGCTCACGCATCTCCAGCAATCGACCTATGGCGGGATGATCGAAGTTGTCGTCGTCGACAACGACGCCGTGACCCGCAGCGGCAACGTGGTCGTCGATCAATTGGCTTCGGCCTACCGGTTTCCCCTGCGCTGCCTCATTGAGCCGCGCCGCGGTCAAACTTACGCGTACAATCGCGCCTTCGTTACCGCTTGCCGCGCGACGCCAGCGCCGGATTACGTCGCAGTACTCGATGACGACGAATACCCGCATCCGGAGTGGCTCAGCGAAATGATCGGGGTCGCGAGAAGTACCGAAGCCGATGTCATCGGCGGCCCGGTATTCCCGGTGTTCGATGCTCCCGAGCATTGGCTGGCGCGCAGTGGCCTTCTTGCGCCGACGCGATACAAGACTGGAACCGTAAAAATGATCTATGGCGCCGGAAACATGCTGATCCGGCGCGGCATGCTCGAACATTACCTCGAGGAGCCGTTCGACCACGCCTTCGCCTTCACTGGCGGCAGCGATTACGATTTCTTCTGGCGCTGCCGAAAGGACGGCCGGTCATTTGCCTGGGCCGACGAAGCGCACGTGTTTGAAACTACGCCGCGCTCCCGCACCACCATCAGCTATTTGCTGCGGCGGCGCTTCCGCACCGGCGCTGAGGCGACCCGCATCGACCGCAAACTTGCGGGGACGATGGACGGCCCGCTGCGCCGCTGGTGCAAGGCGCTCGGCCTGATCGGCACCGGAGCATTGTCGCTGCCGTTCACCGCGCTCGCCGGCCGAACCGGAATGATGCGCAGCCTGATGTGGACGGCCCGCGGTGCAGGCCGCATCGCGGCCGAATTTGGAATTTCTTACGAGGAATACCGGTAGCATGCTCGGCGAACCTCTCCCGGATCCGAATGCCACCTCGCTGTCGATGCGTGTCAGCGGCATGGCGGCGCGTTTCGTCGCGCGCAACAGCCGCAGCAAGCTGCTCGATTTGCGGAGCGCACCGCCGATGGTGACTTTCACTTTCGACGATGTGCCTGTGTCAGCGTGCGAGCTGGGAGCCGGCATCCTCGAGAGTCTTTGGCGCCCGCGGCACCTTTTACGTCGCCGCCAGAGGATGCGGCAGGACCAGTCCGGACGGTCCGGCATGTGCTTCAATCGACCAGTTGCGGCCGATTTGGGCGAACGGGCACGAGATCGGGTGCCACACCTACTCGCATCCTGCCGTTCGCCAAATGCCGATCGAGCAGTTGAAATCCGAGCTCGATAGCAACCAGGCGGCGCTTGCCGAGATCAACGGCAACATCGTCTTGCGCAATTTCGCCTATCCCTATGGCGACCTTTCGGTTCGCACCAAGCGCTATCTGGAATCCCGTTTCGATTCGTGCCGATCGAGCCACGCCGGCATCAACACCGGCCTCGCCGATCTTGGCGCGCTGAACGCCTGGCCGTTGCAGAATGCCGCGGTCGACCACGACAAGATCGTCCGGCTCATAGCAGAAACGGTGCACCGACGTGGATGGCTCATCTTCTACAGCCATGAAGTCGCCGAACACCACGGCAGGTTTGGCGTCTCGCCCGATCTGCTCGAATTGGCGGCGAGCACTGCAAAACGGGCTGGATGCGTTCTGACCAACATTGCCGAAACGCTGAAATTTGTCAGAGCCGCGCAGGACGGACATCTCGCGCAGGCGGGGCCGTAACATGGAAACATTAGCTATCAAGCTTTCAGCCGCCGATGCGCCCACACCGAAAGTCACCGTGGTGATCGCAGCCTATAACGCCGAGCGATTCATCCGGGAGACGCTGGACAGCGTGCTTGCGCAGACGCTGCGCGAGGTCGAGTTGATTGTCGTCGATGACGGCTCGACCGACGGCACCGCCGCCATCCTGCGCGCGATCGATGACCGGCGTCTCAGCGTGCTGCGTCAGGCCAACGGCGGCGTCAGCGCGGCGAGAAATGCCGGGCTGGCGCTGGCGCGCGCCCCTTACATTTTCTTTCTCGATGCCGACGACGTTCTCGTTCCCGACGCGCTGCAACACATGGTCGCCACGCTCGAAGACAATCCGGATCGCGTCGCGTGCTTTGCTCATCACATCAGGATCACCGAAGACGGCGCCGAGCTATCGCGGCGGACCGACCTGCCGCTGAAAATGTTTCCCGCGGCGGACACGCTGCGTAACCTTGTCGCCAAAAATTTCATTGTTTGCGGTGCAATCTGTATCAGGACGGAGGCGGCGCGCCGCGTGCGTGGCTTTAACCCCGAGCTGAAGTGGGGCGAAGACTGGGAGTTCTGGTGCCGTCTCGCCGTGCTGGCCGACTTCGCCGCCATGCCGGACGATGTCGTTCTCATGTATCGGCAGCACGGCGGCAGTGCGAACTTTCGCTGGCGCAACTCGCCGATCCGGCCTGATTATAAGGCTATCGAGGCGGTGTACTCGAACGCCGACATTCAACGGCGGCTGCCCGTCGCTGAACTAAAGCATCGCAAGCGGCTCGCGTGCATCGATGCTTTCTGGACCGCCGCACGTAACGCTTACGTTCAGGGGCGAACCATCGAGTTTCTTACTTACCTGTTCGTCGGTGCGTTCCGCTACCCGGACAGCATTTTTCGGCCGGGCCTGGTCTACCTCTTTCTGCGCGGCCTGCGCCGGTCGACGCCTCAGGCTGCGGCGGCGCTCAGCTCCAGCCGGACGGGCGGATGACCGCACGATCCTTCACAGTTCCCGGTGCCGGACAATGATCAACCCGTACGCGGTGATCTATCTCGCGGCCTACATGGTGCCCGCGGCCATCGGCTTCCTGGCGCTGATCCTCTACACGCACCTTTTGTCGCCGGCCGAATATGGCGTCTATGTCGTCGGCGTGAGCATCGCTGGCATTGTCTCGGCGCTGTTCTTCACCTGGGTACGGCTATCGGTGTCGCGGTATCAGGCACGGTCGCCCGATCTCAATCTGCGCGGCGAAGCTGCGGTCGGCTATGGCGGGACAGTTCTGATTATCGGCTGCCTGACGCCGCTGGTCATTCTGATCATCCGGCCGGATGTCGGTTTAGGGTTCATAGCTGCGAGCCTGTTCCTTTCGCTGTCATCCGCGGCATTCGAGATCAGTCAGGAGTTCAAGCGCGCACGCTTCAACCCGGTGCGCTTTATGACAATCGCGATGATCCGCAGTCTGACCGGGCTGACGCTGGGTTATATCGCCATCCGGCTCGGAGCGGGCGGACTGGGCCTCATCGTCGCCGTCGGCTTGAGCCACCTGACCGTTAATCTGATTAATCTTCGAAATAGCGGCGTGCGGACGCTGCCAGTATTCAAGATTGAAAATCTGATCCAGTTCCTGCGCTATGGTTTGCCATTCACGCTCGGCGCATTCGCCTTCTCGCTTCATGCCGCACTCGACCGCCTCGGCGTTGCTTATTTGCTCGGCGAAAGCGGCGCCGGTCACTATGGTCTTGCCGCCGACCTGACGCGGCAGCTGGTCGCTGTTCTGGCCGCCAGCGTTGCATCAGCCATGTTTCCGATTGCGTTTCGCAGCTTTGCCGAAAAAGGCGCCGCCGAGACGCGCAAACGCCTGAGCGAAGGCTTCGAAATCTTGCTGGCGTTGCTCGCGCCGGTCGTCGTCTGGCTGGCGCTGTCCTCTGACGTGGTCGCCGGCGCGCTGCTCGGCCGGGAATTTCGCGACAGCGTCGTTGCCTTGCTGCCGCTGCTGGCGTTCGGACGGATGTGCGGCGCGATCAACCAATACTACCTGCAAGCCAGTTTCCAGCTTGCGGAAAAGCCGCTGCTGCAAGTCACCCACGACGTCCTCATCCTCGTGCTGAACATGGCCCTGCTCTTTCCTCTGACGCTGATGTTCGGGTTGCGCGGTACGGCCGCCTCGGTGCTATTGGCCGAGGCCCTCGGCATTGTCATCGGCATTGTCCTCTCACGCCGCGCCTTCCGATTGCCGCTCAATATCCGGGGGATCGTCCGCGTCGTCGCGGCGACCGGAGTGATGGCAGCGACAACGTTGGCGCTGAAGATGACGCCGACCGATCACGGATTGCTGCAACTTGTCGGCTTCGTGCTTATCAGCGGAATGGCTTACGCGGTCGCGGCGCTTGCCTTCGACGTAGCCGGATTTCGCTCCTTGCTGATTTCATTTCTTCGGTCGCAGCCGGGCGAAGCGAATTTATTGCCGTTGCCGCGCAAATTTGCTCAGCCGCACGAGCAGCCTTGAGCAGGCCTTTCTGACGGTCGGGCTCGACAGCGAGCCGCCGCCTAATCCTTCTGACAAAAATAATCGATGACGGTCCAAAGCGGCTTGGGCTGATAGTCCCGGTCAAGCGGGAGCGGCCGATTGGGCAACCCATCGCGGCGTTTGAACCACGTCGGCACCCAGGTGTAGCGGTCGGTAATTCCCCAGGTGGCGACGATCTCCGGGCGCGCTGCTGCAAATACCGCGGCGAGGAAATCATGGGCGCGCGCCGCCACCATGGCGTCGCGCAGCGAAATCTCCGGCGGCAGGTCCTCGTCAATGACATCAAGCTCGGTCACATGCACGGCCAGGCCGAGCGATTTCATTTCGGCTACGAAGCCGGTCACACCGTCGCTGTCGATCTGATATTTGCCCTGAATGTGGCCTTGCAGCCCCACACCGTGAATCGGCACACCGCGGTCGAGCAGGTCGTGCACCAGCGTTGCGAGCGCCCGCCGCCGCACCGCAAAATTATCGCCGACACATTCGATGTCGTAGTCGTTGATAACCAGATGCGCGGAAGGATCGGCTTGGTGCGCTAACCGAAAGGCCGTGTCGATATAACGATCGCCGAGGTACCGCAGCCAGATCGAGGAGCGCAGCCCCGCAACATTCGTCTTCGTCTCCGCGATGGGTTCGTTAACGACGTGCCAGGTCTTGATCTTGCCGCGATAACGGGAGACCACGCGCTCGATGTGGTTCGCGAGCTCTCGCTCAGCCTCCGCGGGGCCGCTGATTTGCTTGGTCCACTCCGGCATCGCCGCGTACCAGACCAGCGTGTGACCGCGCATCGACATTTCGTTTGCTTCGGCGAAGGCGAGCACCTTGTCGCCGTAATCGAAATTGAATTGGTCGCGTGTAGGGCGCAAATAATCCCAATACAGGCCATATTCCGGCGTGAGCTGCTGGCAATAGGTCTCGAGCGCGGAGCGGTATACGGGCTCATCCTGTAACGGCGCGATGTTGACGCACGCACCGTAAGGCACGCGCCGCTCCTGACGCGAAGCCGCGGCAGCGTCGCCGGAGGCGGTCGCCAGCGCTGCGAACAGGCTAGCGCCACTTGCTAATGTCTGTCGGCGTGAGAGCATTGTTGTTGCGTTTGCGAATTTGCGCGGAACTTTTTTCAACGCCCCACTCCCATTATGGGCTTGCACTCGCCAAGGCGCAGGCCCACCGCAAAACTCCGTCGAATTAACCTTTACGCCCTCAATCGCTTCTAGCGGCGCGCCGTATGTGGGACGTTCACCGCGCGGCTTCCCCCCGTCCGCGCAAGAGGTCATTTGTGAACGTTTTGGAGCTGGCGCGCCTCGGTGCCCACCACGCCCGCAACGCCGTGGCCGAAGAGATTTATCTGCGCACCGGTCGCGACGTGACCGTGCCAGTGTCGATCTATGGCGAAGTGATCGAGCGCTGCAACTACAAGTGCCGCTACTGCGAGTATTGGCGGTTCGCGCACTATCGCGACGAGATGTCGATCGACGAATGGAAAAAGGCGCTGCGCGATCTGAAACAATTCATCGGGCACTATCACATCGAATTTTCCGGCGGCGAGCCATACATCAAAAAGGGTTTTCTCGATCTCATCGAATTTTGCGGCGAGGCCGGAATCAAGTGGGGCGTCACCACCAACGGCGGCGCCTTTGGCAATGAGAAGGTGGTCGAGCGGACCGTCGCCGCCGGCCCGTTCAACATCAACATCTCGATCGATTCGCACGACGCGAAGATCCATAACTATTCGCGCGGCATTGACGACTCGCTCGCTGACATCGTCGCCGGCATCGGCAATGTGATCCGCGCCAGGAAGCGGCACGGCGCCGACTTTCCGATCATCGTCAAGCCGGTCGTGCACAAGCTGAACTTCCGCCTCCTGCCCGACATGATCGCGTGGGCACGCGATATCGGCGCGACCGCCATCAACTTCCAACCGCTCGAACAGCACACGGCTGAAGCGAAAGACGAATTCTGGATCGGTCCCGACGAGCTCGACGATCTGATTGCCGTAAGAGACCGGCTCCTGGAAATGAAGCGCGCCGGGGCGCCGATCCTCAATTCAGAGCTGTTGCTCAATCTGTGGCCAAACCATTTCCGGCGGGAAAAAGCGCCGCGGGAGGCGATGCCGTGCCGTATCGGCCTGCGGAATTTCTTCATCCGCTCCGACGGCCGGGTCGAAGTCTGCTGGAATTTCCCTCCCATCGGGAATGTGCGAACCCAGACAGCAAGAGAAATCTGGCACGGCAAAGAGGGTGCCGAGCGGCGCAAGGAAACGGTGGCTTGCGAAACGCTGTGCCTGTTTACGTGCCTCTCGCAGAAAAATCTGACCGATAAAATCGGTATGGGGCTGAAACTTCTCGCCAAACCGAAGGTTTCGGTCGACGCCTAGGGCCGATCGGGCAGTCGGACGCGACTCGCACGCTCTCACAATAGTCGCACGCGTTTTTCATCGAAGTGTCACACAGCACGCGCAAGGTGCGCCCCTCATTCCGAATGCGAGGGACCCCCATGAGTGACTTGGCTCTGCCCGGTTCTATCGAACCGGCAGCCCGTAAAGGACCGGACCTTACGGGCACCATCAACCCGCTGACCGGCATTATTTTCGGCGGCGTGATCGCGGCGGTGATTTTATTCGTCGCCTACAGCATTTACTCCGATATCGGCGATGCGGGCAGCAAAGTTACGAGTTACGCGCCCTTTCTTCTGCTGTTTGTCGCGCTGTTGATCGCGCTCGGCTTCGAATTCGTCAACGGCTTCCATGACACCGCCAACGCGGTAGCTACTGTCATTTACACCCGTTCGCTGCCGGCGAACTTTGCCGTCATCTGGTCGGGAATGTTCAACCTTTTGGGCGTGCTGGCGTCCAGCGGCGCGGTCGCCTTCGGCATTATTTCGCTGCTGCCGGTTGAACTAATCCTCCAGGTGGGTAGTAGCGCCGGGTTCGCGATGGTCTTTGCGCTATTGATCGCCGCGATCATCTGGAATCTCGGCACCTGGGCGTTCGGTTTGCCGGCGTCGAGCTCACATACCCTCGTCGGCTCGATCATCGGCGTCGGCATCACCAATGCGCTGTTGCACGGCCGCAGCGGCACTTCGGGCGTTGATTGGAGCAAGGCCAAGGAAGTCGGCGAAGCGCTGCTGCTTTCGCCACTGTTCGGGTTTGCTCTGGCCGCAGTCCTGCTGCTGCTGTTGAAATCGGTGGTTCGCATTCCCGCGCTCTACGCCGAACCGAAAGGCGACCAGCCGCCGCCGTGGTGGATCCGCGGCATTCTTATACTGACGTGCACGCTGGTCAGCTTTTTCCACGGTTCGAATGACGGCCAGAAGGGGATGGGCCTGATCATGCTTATCCTGATCGGCACCGTGCCCACCGCCTACGCGCTCAATCGCGCGTTGCCGGAAAACCAGCTGCAAGTGTTCGCCGAACGGTCGCAAGCGGCGAGCGCAGTCATTGACCACAAAGCGTCGGGCTTCAACGTGTTGGGTAACCCGCGTCCGGCGGTCACCGCCTTTGTGGCCAGCCACGAGATCAACGAAGGAACTTATCCTTCATTAGCTGTGCTGGTCCGCGATATTTCGAGCCAGGTGACAAAATACGGCTCGCTGGCCCGCATGCCCTCGGAAACGATCGGCAACACGCGAAACGATATGTACCTGGCGTCGGAGGCTATTCGCTTTCTGATGAAGGATAAGGCGGCCGATCTTTCGACCGACGAAACCAAAGCGCTCAACGCGTACAAAGCTTCGCTCGACGGCGCGACCAAGTTCATTCCGACCTGGGTCAAAGTCGCGGTGGCGATCGCGCTTGGGCTCGGGACCATGATCGGATGGAAACGGATCGTCGTCACCGTCGGCGAGAAAATCGGCAAGACGCACTTGACCTATGCCCAAGGCGCCTGCGCCGAGATCACGGCGGCGTGCACGATTGCCGCCGCCGACGTCTACGGATTGCCGGTATCGACCACTCACGTCCTGTCGTCAGGCATCGCCGGCACAATGGCGGCGAACGGCTCAGGCCTTCAACTTTCGACGGTACGCAACATTGCACTCGCCTGGATACTGACGTTGCCTGCGGCAATGGCGATTTCCGGCGTTCTCTACTGGTTCTTCTCGACGCTGTTTGGCTAACACGCGCTGTCGACATCCAGTCAGAAGGGCGCCGACGAAATCGGCGCCCTTTTTTATGTGCGACCAGTTTGCTGTTTCTTGGCCGTGGCGAAGAGTTCAGCAGCTAGCGCGCGCCAGCCTCGAGCAGTACTCGCTCGCAAAGTCGCGTCGCATCGCGCTCGCCGCGACGCGCAAGTTCGATGATTCTAACGGCGACGGTTTCGCGTTCGCGGGCCGCATTCTCTGGAAGCTTGAGAGCGTGACACGCCTGATCGAGGGCACTCGACATCGCGTGCAGGGCCTCCGGATCGAACACGGGCTGGCCTCTCAGAAATGGAACAATGGTGCCCATCCGGTCCCCATCAGGCGGCTAAAAGCCAATGTTCCGACATTGATAGGCCGCGCCGAGCCCAATTGTCAATTTCTTCTGTGGTTTAACATTTTGACTTAATTGATGTTTTTTGCATTTTGGCGTGAAAGGGTGTAATTCGCTGTAATATCGTTATTGGCCATCTTGACTGTTAAAACGCTGATCACTAATTATACTAACATAATTCAGAGCAAGGGAGAGGCATCATGGCCGATCGTTTGCGCGGTGAGCGCTTGCAAATCATGCTGTCGCCGGAAGAGTTGGCGCTGATTGACGATTTTCGTTTTGCCAAGCGGATGCCGTCGCGGGCAGCGACGGTGCGGGAGTTGTTTCAGCGGGGGCTCGCGGCGGAAGGATTTTCGCTCGCCCCGACGGGGCAACGGTCGAAAGATTTCGGCGTTGAGGCGAAATCGCCACGGTCAAAACGCTAGGTAGCGGCTGACGCGCGCATTGTCTGCACAAAGGGCTGCAAGCCGCCCCGCCGTTTTTATTCAGTCCCAAACCGCTTGATGATCTCGGCGGGGATCGGTCGCGCCTTGATGGTCGAAGAACCGGCGGGGTCGCGAACGACCCAGACTCGTTTCTCAATTCCAGTGACAGCAAGCTGCGCACCCACGCTGATGCGATGTTCGACGTCAAAGCTTGAGCGGCGGAATTCGCGAACCTGCGACGTCATTTCCATCACTTCGCCGAAGCGCACCGCATTGAGAAATTGAGCATTGACGTCGACCAGCGGAATGATGGGTTGAGAAGGCAGACCGTAGGCGGCGGCCATCTCCGCCGGTTTTACGCCTAAAGCCGCCTCAAACAGTCCCCAAGTTCCCCAATCGAAAAATTCAAAGAACCGGCCATTGAATGCGATGCCGGCGGGGTCACAGTGTCCCCACTCGAGAGAAAACCGCCGTCGGCTGACGAAACTGGCCATGTTTACGTGGCGAGGTCCTGCTGGATTTTCTTCTCGGTCATAACGCTCCCCGTTGCCTGCCTAAAATATGTGCAATGAACAAAACCTGGGCGGAGTCAAATTGGGCGTTACGATGTCGCCTGTGACTCGCACCTCGCGGATTCCGCGAATGAAGCCAGCGACTTAACCTTCCCCACCGATTGGCACGCTCCTTGCGATTTCTTCTGTGCGCGACGGCGACGTGCCGATTGCGCGCGTCTAACAGAGGAAAACGCGATGCTCAACCCGATAGACGCGGCCGCCAAGCGGTCGCGAGGCCGCCGCTGGCTCGCCGCCGCGGCCGGTCTTTCTCTTGGCCTCATGGCGGCGCTACCCGCCAGGGCCGAGGACACAATCAAGGTCGGTGTTCTTCATTCCCTTTCAGGCACCATGGCCATCAGCGAGACGACGCTCAAAGACGTCGTTCTGATGCTCATCGATGAGCAGAACAAGAAGGGCGGTCTGCTCGGCAAAAAACTCGAAGCCGTCGTGGTGGATCCGGCGTCGAACTGGCCGCTGTTCGCCGAGAAAGCCCGCGAACTGATCAGCAAGGACAAGGTCTCGGTCGTGTTCGGCTGCTGGACATCAGTGTCGCGAAAATCGGTCCTGCCCGTGTTCAAAGAGCTGAACAACCTACTGTTCTATCCGGTGCAGTACGAGGGCGAGGAAAGCGAGCGCAACGTGATCTACACGGGCGCCGCGCCGAACCAGCAAGCCATTCCGGCGGTCGACTATCTCGCTGGCCCCGAAGGCGGCAACGTGAAGCGCTGGGTGCTGGAAGGCACCGACTACGTCTATCCGCGCACCACCAACAAAATTCTCGAGGCCTACCTCAAGGACGTTCTGAAGGTGGCGCCCGAAGACATTATGATCAACTACACGCCGTTCGGCTTCTCCGACTGGCAGACCGAAGTGTCGAAGATCAAGGCCTTCGGTTCGGCTGGCAAGAAGACGGCGGTGGTATCGACGATCAACGGCGACGCCAACGTTCCGTTCTATAAGGAGCTCGGCAACCAGGGCATCAAGGCGACCGACATTCCGGTCGTTGCGTTCTCGGTCGGCGAAGAAGAACTCGCCGGTCTCGACACCAAGCCGCTGGTCGGCCATCTCGCCGCTTGGAATTACTTCGAGTTGATCAAAGATCCGAAGAACGAAGCCTTCATCAAGGCGTGGCACGAGTTCACCAAGAACCCGAAACGCACCACCAACGATCCGATGGAAGCGCATGTCATCGGCTTTGCCATGTGGGTGAAGGCGGTCGAGAAGGTAGGCAGCACCGATCCTGACAAGGTGATCGAAGCGTTGCCGGGCACGCAAGCGCCCAACCTAACGGGCGGTATCTCCACGTTGCTGCCGAACCACCACATCACCAAGCCGGTGTTCATCGGCGAAATCCGACCGGACGGCCAGTTCGACGTCGTCTGGAAGACCAAGGAGCTCGTGCCCGGCGCCGCGTGGTCGCCGTACATCGCGACCTCCAAGGACCTGATCGGCGATTGGGTGAAGATGAAGTGCGGCAACTACAACACCGTGACCAAGAAGTGCGGCGGCGCCTAATAACGACGGCGTCGTGACTGTGACCATGCGGGAAGGCGATCTATCGCCTTCCCGCAACATCAAGGCCGGGAACCTTGCCATGCGTATCAGCCGAGCTTGCCTCGTCGCGTTGCTATTGGCCCTGAGTTTCTTGGCGCTCGGGCACGCTGCGGCATATGCCGCCGGCCTCGACGAAGCGCTTACCCATTTCACCGCCGACGATTTCAGCGAAACCAGCACAGGCATCAACGACGTCATCGCAAGTGGCAGTCCGCGCGCCGAAATCATTATTCGCGCGTTGCAAGACGGCAGGCTCGCTTACAGCGCCGAGCGAAAGACGGTTTATGTCAAGGACGAAGCCGGAAAGCTGACCGATGCCGCTACCGGAGCGCCGATATCGGGCGAGGTACCGGCCGACGTTGACACCGTGCGCGTCAACAACAGGGTGCGCGGCGCAGTTGATGCAGCACTGGGCGGACTAACGCTCCTTTCCAAGAATCCCGGCGCGCGTTACGAAGCCGCTCAAGCGGTGTTCAAGTCGCGCAAGGCGAGCGTGCTCGCCACCCTCGACAGCGCGCTTGCCAAGGAGCAGGACGCTTCGGTGCGCCGCGCGATGACGGAAGCGCGGGCCGCTATCATCCTCTCGGGCGATAAAGCCAGCGATGAAGAAAAGCTCGCGGCTGTCGATGTGATCCGCGACCGCGCCGACCAGGAGGCGCTCGGGCTGCTCGCAAGTCTTCCTCCGACCACCTCGGCGCCGGTCATGAAAAGCGCCACGGCGGCCATGGCCGCAATCAAAAATCGCCTGGCATTGTGGGAAGCGGTTCAGAACGCCTGGTATGGCCTATCACTTGGCTCGGTCCTGCTGCTCGCGGCGATCGGTCTCGCCATTACCTTCGGCGTGATGGGCGTCATCAACATGGCGCACGGCGAGATGGTGATGCTCGGCGCCTATGTCACGTTTGTCGTGCAGGAGATCATCCGCAACAACAATCCGGCATTGTTTGATTACTCCCTGGTGATCGCGGTGCCCTTGTCATTTGTCGTCGCGGGCTGCATCGGCATCGTCATCGAACGAACCATCATCCGCTTCCTTTACGGGCGGCCGCTCGAAACTTTGCTGGCCACGTGGGGCCTGTCGTTGATTCTTCAACAGGCAGTGCGCACGGCGTTTGGCCCGAATAATCGCGAGGTCGGCAATCCGTCATGGATGAGCGGCGCTTTCGACCTTGGCGGCATCACCATCACTTACAACCGGCTTTGGATCATCTGCTTCGCGCTTGCGGTTTTTGTCGCGTTGCTGGCGCTCTTGCGCTTTACGCGGTTCGGGCTGGAAATGCGCGCGGTGACCCAGAACCGCCCCATGGCGGCATCGATGGGCATCCGCACCAGCCGCGTTGACGCGCTCACTTTCGGGCTCGGCTCCGGCATCGCCGGCATGGCGGGCGTTGCGCTTTCCCAGATCGATAACGTCAGTCCGAATCTCGGTCAGGGCTACATCATCGACAGCTTCATGGTCGTGGTGTTCGGCGGCGTCGGCAATCTTTGGGGTACGCTCGTCGGCTCGTTTGTGCTGGGCATCGCTAATAAGTTCCTCGAGCCTTATGCCGGCGCCGTGCTCGGCAAAATCGCGATACTCGTTCTGATCATTCTGTTCATCCAGAAGCGCCCGCGCGGCTTGTTCGCGCTCAAGGGCCGCGCGGTCGAAGCATGACGGGGCACATCCTTATCCGCACCATCGATCGCGGCGCGATCATCTTTTTGATCGCGGTCGTGCTGATCGCAATTTTGGTGCCGGTGCTCAATCTTGCGGTACCGGCGTCATCCAGCTTTTACATTCCGACTTATCTGGTCGCGCTGTTCGGAAAATATGCCTGCTACGCGCTGCTGGCGCTGTCGATCGATTTGATCTGGGGTTTTGCCGGCATTCTCTCGCTCGGCCACGGCGCGTTCTTTGCGCTCGGCGGTTACGCCATGGGCATGTATCTGATGCGCCAGATCGGCACGCGCGGCGTCTACGCCAATCCGGAGCTGCCCGATTTTATGGTGTTCCTGAACTGGAAGGAGCTGCCGGTCTACTGGTACGGCTTCCAGTTCTTTCCTTACGCGCTGTTGATGGTGGTGCTGGTGCCGGGCGCGCTCGCGTTTGTGTTCGGCTGGTTCGCATTTCGCAGCCGGGTCACCGGCGTCTATCTCTCCATCATCACGCAGGCGCTGACTTTCGCACTGATGCTCGGTTTCTTCCGCAATAATTTCGGGTTCGGCGGCAATAACGGCCTGACCGATTTCAAGGACATCCTCGGCTTCAACGTGCAAGCAGAAACGACCCGCAACGCGCTGTTCTCGATTTCGTGCGTGGCGCTGATTGTGGCGTTTCTGATCTGCCGCGCGATCGTGACGTCGAAGTTCGGCAAGGTCTTGATCGCGATTCGCGACGCGGAGGCACGCACACGGTTTCTCGGCTACCGCGTGGAATCCTACAAATTGTTCGTTTTCACGCTGTCGGCGTGTATCGCCGGCGTCGCCGGTGCGCTTTACGTTCCGCAGGTCGGCATTATCAACCCCAGCGAATTCGCGCCGGGCAATTCAATCGAGGCGGTGATCTGGGTCGCAGTCGGCGGTCGCGGCACGCTGACCGGCGCGGTGGTCGGCGCCGTACTAGTCAATTACGCCAAGACCTACTTCACCTCGGGATTCCTCGCTCCGTACTGGCTGTTCATGCTCGGCGGATTGTTCATCGCCGTCACTCTTCTGCTGCCGCGCGGCATTATCGGCACGCTCTATCACTGGAGCGGCTTGCGGCGCGACCGCGCATCGGCGGCGGCCGAGGATGGCGTAACCGAGCCGTTGCCGGCGGAATAAGGAACGGCGAAGGACCGCATCATGGAAGCGCTCACTTCGGCACTGCTTTATCTGAACGGCGTCAGCGTCTCGTTCGACGGCTTCAAGGCGCTCAACAATCTCTCGCTGGCCATTGAGCCGGGCGAGATGCGCGCCATCATCGGTCCGAACGGCGCCGGCAAGACCACGATGATGGATGTGGTGACCGGCAAAACCCGCCCGGACACCGGCGACGTCATGTTCGACGGATCATACGACCTCACCCGGCTCGACGAGGCCGAAATCGCCGAACTCGGCATCGGCCGCAAGTTTCAGAAGCCTACGGTATTTCAGAGCCAGACCGTCAACGACAATCTCGAACTCGCGCTCAAGTCCGACCGCCGCGCTCGCGCCGCCTTGTGGTGGCGCGAAGGCCCGGAAGAACGCCACCGGATCGACGAACTGCTCGGCATCGTCCGGTTGACCGCTGTGCGCCATCGCTTGGCCGGAAGCCTTTCCCATGGACAGCGGCAATGGCTGGAGATCGGCATGCTGCTCGCCCAGGAACCGAAGCTTCTCCTGGTCGACGAGCCCGTCGCCGGCATGACCGACGTCGAAACGCAGCAGACCGCGGAGCTCCTTAAACACATCAATCTCGATCGCACCGTTGTCGTCGTCGAGCACGACATGGCCTTTGTGCGCGAACTCGGTGTCAAAGTGACGTGCCTGCACGAAGGGTCGGTGCTTGCCGAGGGCAGCATCGAGCAAGTTTCGTCGAATACGCGTGTCGTCGAAGTCTATTTGGGAAGATAACGGCCATGCTCGAGGTCAACGCCATCGATTTGCATTACGGCGCGGCACAGGCACTGCGTGCGGTTTCGCTCAAGGCCGAGCCCGGCAAGGTGACCTGCGTGCTCGGCCGCAACGGCGTCGGCAAGACGAGCTTGCTTGATGCGCTGGCAGGCCAACACACCGTCACGCGCGGTTCTATCGTCTGGGAAGGAAAAGACATCACCGCGTTGCGGCCGCCGGAGCGCGCGCGGCGCGGGGTGTCCTATGTGCCGCAAGGCCGTGAAATCTTTCCGCTTCTGTCCGTAGAAGAAAACCTGCGGACCGGCTTTGCGCCGCTCAAACGCGACGAACGCAACATTCCGCCGGATGTGTTTCAGCTCTTTCCAGTGCTCAAGGACATGCTGCGCCGGCGCGGCGGCGATCTGTCGGGCGGCCAGCAGCAGCAGCTCGCTATCGGGCGGGCGCTGGTGATGCGGCCCCGCTTGTTGCTGCTCGACGAGCCGACCGAAGGCATCCAGCCGTCCATCATCAAGGACATCGGCCGCGCCATCAGTTATTTGCGGTCGCTCGGCAAAATCGCCATTGTGCTGGTCGAGCAGTATCTCGACTTTGCCCGTGAACTCGGCGACCATTTCGCGGTCATGGAGCGCGGCGCCATTGTCTATTCCTGTGACCGCGATACGCTCGATGAAGGCGCGCTGCTGCGGGCGATGTCGATTTAGCGCTGCAATGAACTAAGCCACGGGGCGCGAACGTGCTTGCCAAGATGCCGGCCGACGACGCGACCTTTGCCGGCAACCGAGCGGTCGGGCGAATTGAGCTTTCGGTCGCCGCCGGTGCACGCGGGACGCGCCGCCACCGGGTGCGCGAAGAGGGCTCGCTGCGGGTCCGCTTTCCTAACGTCGCGTCCGGTGCTGCCCTCGAAGCGGTGATCGTCAACACCGCAGGCGGCATGACCGGCGGCGACCGGTTCGATCTCGATTTTGAAGCCCGCGCCGGCGCGCGCCTGACCGTCACCACGGCAGCAGCGGAAAAGATCTATCGCTCGCTCGGCCCGGATACGGCGGTCAATGTCCGGCTCTCGGCCGGCGCTGGTGCTGCATTGTCCTGGCTGCCGCAGGAAACCATCCTGTTCGACCGGACGCGGCTTCGCCGCACCATCGAGGCGGATGTTGCCCGCGACGCGCAGCTCATTATTGCGGAGATGCTTGTGTTCGGCCGCTCCGCCATGGGCGAGACAGTGGCATCGGGTCATCTGTTCGACCGCTGGCGCGTTCGCGCCGGCGGCGCGCTGGTTTTCGCTGAGGGGCTGCGGCTTGACAGCGCTATTGCCGAAAATCTCGCCCGGCGAGCGGTCGCGAGCGGCGGCTGCGCCGTCGCCAGTATCTTGAAATTCCCCGCGGCCGAGACTGACGTTGCTGCGGTTCGCGAAAGGAAGAACGGCTTCGCCGGCGAGGTCGGCATCTCGGCATTTAATGGGATGGCGCTTGCCCGGTTCGTCGCCGCCGACGGCGCCGCGCTCCGCCGTGATGTTATTGGTGTATTGACGGCGTTGGGTGGTTTGCCGATGCCGCGGTCGTGGTTAAGCTAAGGGCTTCATTGATGAACCTCACTCCGCGCGAAAAAGACAAACTCTTGATCGCCATGGCGGCGATTGTAGCGCGCCGGCGCCTTGAGCGCGGCGTCAAGCTCAATCACCCGGAAGCGGTCGCGCTTATTTCCGATTTCATTCTTGAAGGTGCGCGCGACGGCAAGACCGTCGCGGAACTGATGGAGCGCGGCGCTCACGTCCTTTCCCGCGCGCAAGTGATGGACGGCATCGCCGAGATGATCCCGGAAATTCAGGTCGAAGCGACGTTTCCCGACGGCACCAAACTCGTCACCGTGCACGAGCCGATCCGATAATTCCGGTTTGGTCAGAAAGGCCACCCATGATCCCCGGCGAACTCTTCATCAAAGACGGCGAGATCGAGCTCAACAAGGGCCGCAACAGCCTGACGCTGACCGTCGCCAATTCCGGCGACCGGCCGATCCAGGTCGGCTCGCACTATCATTTCTTCGAAACCAACCCGGCACTGAAATTCGATCGCGCCAAAGCGCGCGGCATGCGGCTCGATATCGCCGCCGGCACGGCGGTGCGCTTCGAGCCCGGGCAAACCCGCGAGGTCAAATTGGTGGAGCTTGCCGGCACGCGCACGGTATACGGCTTCCGGCAAGACGTGATGGGAAAGCTCGACAAGACAGCCGTCAAGCCGTCATCAAAGAAATCATTATCGAAAAAGCGGACGCAAAAATCATGACGGGCCGGCTTGCGCAAGCCCGCCCGTCACGTTCTCAGCGCTGCTACCGCGGCTGGGACCAAAATCTATCGGCAGCTTGGCGCGACGCTGGTAGCCGCTTCGGCGCCCCGGTCCGACCCGATCTTGGCGACCTCTCTCATCTGGCGAACCAAACGCGAGTGATCTGAAAGTGAGAATATCGCCGGCGCGTTTGGATGCAAGCAAAAGTGTGTCGGGTCGCACCAGTGCAATGCAGTGGGGATAACGTTGGGGATTTGTTGAAGCCGGAGGATGGACCATGGCCGGTGCAATCAACGAAAGCGGAGTTATTGAAGTCGGACTTGTCTTGCAGGGTGGCGGCGCGCTCGGCGCTTACGAATGGGGCGCCATTGAAGCGCTGTTCGATCTGATGGACGAAACCGAGAAAGCCGGAAGAAAGATCGACTTGCGCGTCGTCACTGGTGTGTCCATCGGCGCCATCAATGCGGCTTGCATTGTCGGGTCCGCAAATCGCAGTGACGCGCGGACGCGCCTCATTGGCTTGTGGAACGATTTTATGATCAAGGCGCCGGCCTTCGTGCCGGAAGCGATCGTCGAGAATTTCGCGTTGTACGAGGTACCGAACTTCTACAAATTCGCTCCGGATTGGAGCTGGACGTATCTCTATCAAACAACGGGACTTCTCGACACGCTCGGCAAGCACGTAGACTTCGTGGTGCTCAACAGCAACGAAACGGCTCTTGTCGTTACCGCGGTCGACGTGAACACTGGCGAGCTGAAGTGGTTCGCCAATCGGCCTGTCGGCCGGATCGCGCGGACCGCGATCGAGCCGAAGCACATACTGGCAAGCGGCAGCCTGCCGCCGCAGTTTCCCTGGACATCGATCGGCGACGGCGCGGATATTCACTACTATTGGGACGGCGGCCTGATCGACAACACGCCGCTCGGCGCCGCCATCGACGCATTCACCAACGATGCCGGCGTCGCGCGCATCCTCGCGGTGATGAATCTGTTCCCGCAGCGGGCCAACCTGCCGAAATCGTACGTGCAGGTCGATGACCGCATCAACCAGCTCCGCTTTGGCAATCGGCTGAGCCAGGACGCCAGCAACGCCAACCGCATCAACGAGCTGTTGGCGATCATTGAAAACCTCGTGCGCTACGCGCCGCCGGAGCAGCAGGCAGCGCCGTTGGCACTCCTCGACCGTCTCAAGAAAGTCGACACCGTCGAAGTAAAGCTATCGCAGGACGGCGTTTACGCCGAGCCTGCGGCCTTTCGCGACTTCACACAGCAAGGCATCGAACACCGCCGGGCGCGCGGTTATGATGCCGCCCGCGCCGCGCTGACCCAATATTTCCCTGCAACACTCGCCGCCTGAATCAGGAGTTGCCAGATGCCCGCAAGAATTTCGCGTTCGGTCTACGCCGACATGTTCGGCCCGACGACGGGCGACCGCGTGCGGCTCGCCGATACCGATCTCATTGTGGAGGTCGAGAAAGACTTCACCACTTACGGCGAAGAAGTGAAATTCGGCGGCGGCAAAGTCATCCGCGATGGCATGGGACAAAGCCAGGTCACCAACAAACAAGGCGCTGTCGACACCGTCATCACCAACGCGCTGATCCTCGATCATTGGGGCATAGTCAAAGCTGACGTCGGCATCACCGACGGAAAGATCGCCGCCATTGGCAAAGCCGGCAACCCCGACATTCAGCCCGGTGTCACCATTGTTATCGGGCCTGGCACCGACGTCATCGCCGGCGAAGGCAAGATTCTCACCGCCGGCGGGTTTGACAGTCACATCCACTTCATTTGCCCGCAGCAGATCGACGACGCTTTGATGTCGGGCGTCACATCGCTGCTCGGCGGCGGCACCGGTCCTTCGCACGGCACGTTCGCGACCACCTGCACGCCAGGCCCGTGGCACATCGGCCGCATGATCCAGTCGTTCGATGCCTTCCCGGTCAATCTCGGTATTTCCGGCAAGGGCAATGCATCGCGACCCGCGGCACTTGAGGAGATGATCAAAGCCGGCGCCTGTGCGCTGAAGCTTCATGAGGACTGGGGCACGACACCGGCGGCGATCGATTGCTGTCTGTCGGTCGCCGACGATTACGACATCCAGGTGATGATCCACACCGACACGCTCAACGAGTCGGGCTTTGTCGAGGACACCATCAAGGCGTTCAAGGGCCGGACCATTCACGCCTTCCATACCGAAGGCGCCGGCGGCGGGCACGCGCCCGACATCATCAAAGTCGCCGGGCTGAAGAACGTGCTGCCGTCCTCGACCAATCCGACGCGGCCCTACACCAGGAACACCATCGACGAGCATCTCGACATGCTGATGGTGTGCCACCATCTCGATCCGTCGATTGCCGAGGATCTCGCGTTCGCCGAAAGCCGCATCCGCAAGGAGACGATCGCCGCCGAGGATATTCTGCACGACATCGGCGCGCTCTCGATGATGTCGTCGGACTCCCAAGCCATGGGGCGGCTCGGCGAGGTCATTATCCGCACCTGGCAGACCGCGGACAAAATGAAGAAGCAGCGCGGGCGGCTGAAACAAGAGAAAGGCGATAACGACAACGCGCGGGTGAAGCGTTACGTCGCCAAATACACCATCAACCCGGCCATCGCGCATGGCGTGTCGAAGCTGATCGGCTCGGTGGAGAAGGGCAAGCTGGCCGATCTGGTCCTGTGGTCGCCGGCGTTCTTTGGCGTCAAACCCGACTGCATCATCAAAGGCGGCACCATCGTCGCCGCGCAAATGGGCGATCCCAACGCCTCGATCCCGACCCCGCAGCCGGTTCATTACCGGCCGATGTTCGGCGCGTTCGGCCGCGCCCGCACCGCGTCGTCGGTGGTTTTCTCCTCGAAAGCGGCGGTCAAAGCCGGGCTCGGCAGAAAGCTCGGCATTCAGAAGGAGCTTTACGCGGTCGAAAACACGCGCGGCAAGATCTCGAAGAAAAGTATGATCCACAACGACGCCACGCCGGAGATCGAAGTCGATCCGGAGACCTACGAAGTGCGCGCCGACGGTGAGCTTCTCACCTGCGCGCCGGCCGAAGTGCTGCCGATGGCGCAAAGGTATTTCTTGTTTTAATCCTCTCGTCATTGCGACCACCGACAGGCCAATCTCACGTTCGCGCAGGTAACCGCGGGAGCGCCCGAGGGGTCGGCTTGGGCTCCCAAATCCCGTAAATGTGAACTGAAAAGTCCGCTAGCCGGGCGGGCGGCTCGGCTCGCCCCGCTGGGGTGCGGCCTTTCGCCATGATTGCGCCAAACGGCTCGCAATATGGTTTAATGGTGTTTGGCCAGCGGCGCACACGGAGGGGCCTGGTTTGTTGCCGATCTTGAAATTCGCGCGTGCGCAAACTTTGCCGATCGCGCTGCTCGGCATTGTTTGTTTGCTCGGGGTTGTTCCAGCGCGCGCGGCAGCGTCGTGCGAGGAAAGCGCCGAGGTCGCGGTCCTGCCCTCGCCGCTGGCGCCGTGGAAAGGCGCGCCCCTGCGTGTTCTGTTCGCCGCGGAAAAGCCGTTTGCCGGTGAGCTGTCATTGATCGCGCCGGACGGCCGCGTTGCCGCCACGACCCGCAACCGGCAGGGCGGCCCGCCCTATTTCTGGTTCGCGGAAGTCGCGGCGCCGGTTGCCGGCACTTGGCACGCGCGGCTTTCTCGCGAGGGCGCGATGGGAGAATGCGCCACTATCACTCGCGACATCATGGTGAGCGACGTGAAGCCGCCGCCACCACATGGCGCGGCCGGCAGTGTTTGGCCGATTCATGCCGCCTGGGATCGCGCGACCGAGAACCTTTATTCGGCCTGGATCGAAAAGCTGTTCGATGTGCCGCTCGACGCCGAAGCGTCGTGGAAAGCGTGGCACGAAGTGCTGCACGACCGGTCGCGCAATTTCCTGTTCGATTATCTCGGCGCCGGCGAAGATGGCGTCATGGCGCGGGTGCGGCCCGACTGCGCCGACTTTGTCTATTTCCTGCGCGCCTATTTTGCCTACAAGATGGGATTGCCATTCGGCTATTCGAATTGCTCGCGCGGCTTCGGTGGCGCGCCGCCGAAGTGCTATCAGTGGTTCGACATCGACCATCCGGGGCGAACGCGTCCCGCGCCGCCGGAACAGAAGGCCGAAACAACCAGCGCGGCCCCGCCGCACCCCCGCCGCCGCCATCCAATCTATTGCAGCAGATGTTGGGGCAGCAAGCCGCCGCGCCTGAGCCCGCACCCGCCCCGGCAGTTGCAGCCACGCCGGCGCCGAAGCGGTCCGGGCCGCCGTCCTCGTTCAGCGCTTATTTGCGCGATGTCGGCGACGTCGTCCAATCCGGTGCAGTGCGCGTAGCGGCGACCGATGACAACACCGATTTTTACACCGTGCCGCTCACGCAAGAAGCCCTGCGCCCCGGCACGGTCTACGCCGATCCGTACGGTCACGTGCTGATGCTGGTGCGGCTGGTGCCGGAAGCCAACGGCGCGCCCGGCGTTTTCCTCGCCGTCGACGCCGAGCCCGACGGCACCGTGACGCGCAAGCGCTTTTGGCGCGGCAATTTCCTGTTCGTGCACGAGCCCGCGCTGGGCAGCCCCGGCTTCAAGCGCTTCCGGCCGATTGTGCGCGAGGCGAACGGCGGCTTGCGGCGGCTGACCAACGCCGAAATCGCCAAGAACCCGCAGTACGGCGATTTTTCGCTGGAGCAATCGAAGCTCGACGGCGAAGCGTTTTACGATCGCATGGATGAAGTGATGTCGCCGCAGCCGCTCGATCCGTTGCGCGCCATGACCGACGCCATCACGTCGCTGCAAGAACAAGTGCAGACGCGCGTGGTCGCCGTCGAAAACGGCCGCAAGTATCAGAACAGCGGCAAGGGCGAAGCCGAAATGCCCAACGGCGCGGCGATTTTCGAAACCACCGGCGCCTGGGAAGATTTCTCGACGCCGGCGCGCGATTTCCGGCTGCTGATCGCCATCGACGTGGTGCGCGGATTTCCCGACCGCGTCGAGCGGCACCCCGAGCGCTACGCCATCCCGTTCGGCAAAAGCCCCGCCGAAGTGAAGGCCGAATTGCAGAGCGCGCTCGCTTCGGAACTTGCGTCGCGCAAGTTCTCGTATACGCGCAGCGACGGCTCGGCTTGGACGTTGACGCTCAAGGACGTCGTCGAACGCGAGCCCAGTCTGGAAATGGCCTACAACCCGAACGACTGTGTCGAGCTGCGCTGGGCCGCGCCCGCCGGCAGCGAAGAAGCGTCGACCTGCAAGCGGCATGCGCCGGAGTCGCAGCGCGCCAAGATGATCGGTTACCGCAACTGGTTCCGCGAGCGCCACTGGCCCTCCCACGCTTAGTCAGCCCGCTTGCGTTTCAGCGTCGGACCGCTTCGGATTTCCGGCATTCCAAATTAGCTGCTACGATGCCTTCGCTCCCAGCGGGGGCGACATTCCCAACGGGGATAGGAAGCCTTGGCCACCCTCCATGGCCGGGGCTTCTCTTATTTTGGGAGAGCCAACAAAAGCTTGTGGGGGTCGCGCCATAGTATGCGGCTAGCCCGTCGCTCGCGCCCGCGCCGCCGCGGCAATACCCCGCTGCGTGGCCTGCGCGACGGCGTTGAGATATTTGGCGCAGTGCGCGGAGATCGCGATGGCGATGGCGCCGATCACCAGCCCGCAGAGTTTCCCGGTCAGGTCGCCTCCGGACCAGCAGCACGACGGCGACGACGCTGAAGCCCAGCCCGCACAAGGAGCGCGCCCAGATGGCGCGCCAATGCATCGGCGGCACCCGCTTGGTGTCGAGGTAAGCCTTTTGCCGATGCGCGATCCGCCGCGCCAGAAGCACGGCGAACACCATGCTGCCAAATCCGACCACGATCCAGATGACGATAATCAAGAAAATCAGGCCGCCGGCAGCGGCGGAAGGCGCGACCGCGTTCTGCTTGCCGAGCACGCCGAGCGAGAACACGCACCAATCGAACAGCGCATGCAGCACGACCGGTATCAGCCACGCCAGGGCGAACCGGCGCGCGCGCCACCAGCCGCCGTGCTGGTGCGCGCCGAGCGCGCCGCCGAACCGCGCGCCGGCAAGATAGGCTCCGGCGATGGCGCCAAGCGCGCCGTGAAACGGCACGCTCATGACGCCGCGAATGACCGCCACGGCGAAGACGTTGGCGTTTTGCGTGACGTAGAGAAAATTCTCCACCGCGGCAAAACCGAGGCCCACCGCGGCGCCGTAGACGACGCCGTCCATCGGCTCGTCGAACTCGCGCGCGCGCAGCGCCACCGCGGCGATGATTCCGACCTTGGCAATCTCCTCAGGCACTGCCGCGACCCACAGCGCGTTCTGGCCGGCCTCGACCAGCGGATTGATGGAGAACAAGAGGTGATGCAGCAGCCACAGCTCGACCCACGCCACCGGCACCACGCTCACTGCGCCGAGCGCGACGCACATCCACACCACGCGCGGCGGCTCGGGACGGCTGTCGGCGGCAATGACCAGCCAGAGAAGCAGCAACGCCGGCGCAATGGCGCAGGCCGCGGCGAGGCCTGGTGCGAGGTCGGTAGCGAACATCACGAAGAAGCCGCAGCCGGCGCCGCATTCACCGTCTTCCCCGGCCACTTGCACAGATCGGCGATGATGCATTTCTCGCACAACGGCCGCCGCGCGATGCAGGTGTAGCGGCCGTGCAAAATCAGCCAATGATGGGCGTGCAGGCGGTATTTTTCCGGCACGACTTCGTTGAGCTTCAACTCGACGTCGAGCGGCGTCTTGCCGACGGCAAGACCGGTGCGGTTGCCGACGCGGAAGATGTGGGTGTCGACCGCAATGGTCGGCTCGCCGAACGCGATATTGAGGACGACGTTGGCGGTCTTTCGCCCGACGCCGGGCAATGCTTCGAGCGCCTCGCGATCATGCGGGACTTGGCCGCCATGCTCGGCGACGAGCCGCTTCGACAGCGCGATGACGTTCTTCGCCTTGGTGCGATAGAGCCCGATGGTCTTGATCAGGGAGCGCACGCGCGCTTCGCCGAGCTTGGCCATTTTCTCCGGCGTATCGGCGAGCTTGAACAGCGGCGGCGTCGCCTTGTTGACGCCGGCGTCGGTCGCCTGCGCCGAGAGCACGACGGCGACCAGCAACGTGAATGGATTGATGTGCTGCAATTCGCCTTTCGGCGCCGGATTGGCGGCCTGGAAACGGCGGAACGCCTCTTCGATTTCGGCGGCGGTCCATTGCGGCAGCTCACCGTGGGCGGCTTCCTGGTCGGCCTTTGCCTGCGCCTTGCCGCCTTTGAGATGTGCCGCCCGGCCCTTACGGGCGGCCTTCAGGCTTTGTTGAACGGTCTTCCGCTGGGTAGTTTTGCGCGCCATCTTTCCCGTATAGTTGGCGCCAGGACGTCCGACAACATGACTTCCGACAACACGAGCCACAGCATCGTTCCGTCCGACGAACCGGCGATCTTCTCGGCGGTAATCACGCCGCATCGCTCGCTGGGCTCGCGTGGCTTTCTCATTCTCATGCTCGCCATTGGGGCGGTGAGCTTCGTTTCCGGCATGGTTTTTTTGCTCATGGGCGCCTGGCCGGTGTTCGGCTTCCTTGGCCTCGACGTGCTGCTGATCTATGTCGCGTTCCGCGCCAATTACCGCGCCGCGCGCGCTTATGAAGAGGTCATTGTCACCTCGTCGGAGCTGACATTGCGCAAGGTCAACCCGAGAGGCCGCGTGCGGCAATGGACGCTCAATCCGCTGTGGGTCCGGCTCGAGCGCATTGTGCACGACGAATTCGGCATCGAGCGGCTGTTTCTGGTGTCGCGCGGCCGCCGGCTGTCGATCGCGTCGTGTCTCTCGCCCGACGAGAAAGCGAGACTTCGCCAAGGCGCTGTCGTCGGCGCTCGGCGAAGCCAAGCGCGGCCCGACGCGCGCGGTACTGGAGTGATCGTCATGGCTGGGCTTGTCCCGGCCATCCACGGCTTTAACTTGACTCCGAGCCGTAAAGACGTGGATGCCCGGCTCATAGCCGGGCATGACAGGGCCAGAAATCGGGTGGTTTGGCTGAGAACAACGAGCCAAATGGGAGACAAATGATGGAGACTCCCATGTTGTCACCCGACCGCATTTCCAACCCGATGCCGCTCGCCGGCGCCGCCGCCGACTATGACGTGGTGCGCAAGGCGATCGGCCACATCCGCGGCCACTGGCGCGAGCAGCCCGAGATCGAAGCTATCGCCGAGGCCGCCGGCGTCACCCCGACCGAGCTGCATCACCTGTTCCGCCGCTGGGCCGGACTGACGCCGAAGGCGTTCTTGCAGGCGCTGACGCTCGACGGCGCACGCCAGTTGCTGCGCGACTCGGCGAGCGTGCTCGACGCCACCTATGAAGTAGGACTGTCCGGCCCCGGCCGGCTGCACGATCTGTTCGTCACCCACGAAGCGATGTCGCCCGGCGAATGGAAGGCGGGCGGCGAAGGCACCACCATCCATTACGGCTTTCACCCCTCGCCGTTCGGCAGCGCGCTGGTGATGGCGACCGAGCGCGGACTGGCCGGTCTCGCCTTCGCCGATCCCGGCAAGGAACGCGCGACACTCGCCGACATGAAGGGCCGCTGGCCGCGCGCAACCTACGTCGAGGACAGCGCCCGCACCGCCGCGATCGCCAGACGGATTTTCGATCCGGCGCAATGGAACGCGCAGCAGCCGCTTCGCGTCGTGCTGATCGGCACCGATTTCGAAGTGCGGGTGTGGGACGCGCTGCTGCAAATCCCGATGGGCCGGCTCACGACCTATTCCGGCATCGCCGCCAAGCTCGCCAAGCCGAAAGCCTCGCGCGCCGTCGGCGCCGCGGTCGGCAAAAACCCGGTGTCGTTCGTGGTGCCGTGCCATCGCGTGGTCGGCAAATCCGGCGATCTCACCGGCTATCACTGGGGCATCACCCGCAAGCGCGCCATGCTCGGCTGGGAAGCGGGACGGGTCGGCGCGGCGGCGTAATTCTTCTCCGCGCCCGCGCCGCAGTGACGAGAAACCGACGCGCAGCGTTGCGAGCGATGCGACGACCCGGCAAACACGGCCGCTTCCGATATATTTCTGTCTATGATCCTCCCCGATAACGAGGGAGGAGCATGAATGACTATCGCAGCCAAATGGATCGTCACCGCCTTTGCCGCTGTCGCGCTGTTCGGCCTGGCGCAGGCCGACGCGCAGGATTCGCCGCAGCGCAAGGAGATCAAGCGCGCTGATTTGGGCGGGACGACCAATATGGAGGTCATCCTCTCGACTGCCGAATACAAGCCTGGCGAAAACATTCCGCGCCACATACACCACGGCGCCGAAGCGTTCTACGTCGTGCAAGGCGCTACCGTGGAAACGCCGGACGGCAAACAGATTCAGCTTCCCACCGGGGGCGGCAACATCAACCTGCGCGACGTGCCGCATGCCGGCTTCAAGGTCGTCGGCGACACGCCGCTCAAGCTCTTGACCGTGCACATTGTCGATAAAGGCGCGCCGCTCTACGACGCGCCAAAATAATTCGACGGCTCTTCCGCGCTGGCGGAGAAGACGATTACGCGGCGAGGTCGCGCTTCTCCGCCACTGTGGAATCGGCGTTGAGCCGGTAGATCAGCGGCACGCCGGTCGCGATCTCGCGCGCGACGATTTTCTCCGGCGACAGGCGCTCCAGCACCATGATCAGCGCGCGCAGCGAGTTGCCGTGCGCGGAGATAAGCACGTTATCGCCATTGAGGACGCGCGGGAGGATGTCCTGAATGTAGTAGGGCAGCACGCGCGCGGCGGTATCCTTCAGGCTTTCGCCGCCGGGCGGCGCGACGTCATATGAGCGCCGCCAGATGTGCACCTGATCCTCGCCCCATTTTTTTCGTGCGTCGTCTTTATTCAATCCGGACAGATCGCCGTAGTCGCGCTCGTTCAGCGCCTGGTCCTTGACGACGGTGACGTTTTTCTGCCCGAGCTCTTCGAGCATCAAGTCGAGCGAACGCTGGGCGCGTTTAAGCGCCGAGGTGAAGGCGATGTCGAAGCGCGCGCCTTGCGCCTTGAGCGCGCGGCCGGCGTTCTGCGCTTCCACGATCCCCTTCTCGGTCAGATCGACGTCGCGCCAGCCGGTGAACAGATTTTTCTTGTTCCACTCGCTTTCGCCGTGGCGCACGAGCACAAGCAGCCGCTGACCCATTCCTTCTCCGTCTAACGTTCACCCCCCCTCCAGGGGAGGGTGTCAGTTTGTTTATCGTTGATGCATGATCTTTTCGGAAAACCGGTTTCCACTTTTCCGGATCATGCACTAATGCGTGAGATTGACGGTGACGTTCTTGCCCTGGGTGTAGCTGTCAAGCATGCCTTCGAGCGAGAACTCGCGGCCGATGCCGCTTTCCTTGTAGCCGCCGTAAGAGTGGCCGGGGCTCTGGCCGAGGCCCTGATTGACTTGCACCCAGCCGGACTCGATGGCGTGCGCCGTGCGCAGCGCTTTGCCGATGTCGTGCGTCCAGACGTAAGCGGCAAGGCCGTAGTGGCTGTCGTTGGCCATGCGAATGGCGTCGGCCTCGTCGGTCCACGGTATCGCCACCAGCACCGGGCCGAAAATTTCCTCGCGCGCCAGCCGCCAGTCGTTGGCGGCGTTGGCGAAGATGGTGGGGATAGCGTAGTAGCCTTCGCTGAGCGGTCCGTCTTTAGGCGGTAGGCCGCCGATCACGACGCGTGCGTCACGCTGCTTGAGCCCCTCTTCCACATAGCCGCAGACTTTCTTGAACTGCTTCTCGTTGATGATGGTGCCGATGTCGCTCGCCTCGTCGAGCGGATCGCCGATCTTGAGCGCTTTGACCTTGCGGCCGAGTCCTTCAAGAAAGCTGTCGAAAATGTCGCGATGCAGGAACAGCCGGGAGCCCGCGGTGCAGGACTGGCTCTGACGGGAAAAACGCATGGCGGCGACCATGCCGTCGAGCACCCAGTCCTCGTTGGCATCCGGAAAAACAATTGACGGGCTCTTGCCGCCAAGCTCGAGCGAAATCGGCACGATGCGATCCGCAGCCGCGTGCATGACGCTTTTGCCGACCGCAGTCGAGCCGGTGAACGACAGCTTGCGCGGGGTTGGATGTTTGGCAAGCGGCGCACCACACTCTTCGCCGAATCCGGTCAGCACGTTGAGCACGCCGGGCGGCAAAAATTGCTGGCACACTTCGGCGAGCAACAAAACGCCGAGCGGCGCATCCTCCGCCGCCTTGAGCACCATGGTGTTGCCGGCGCAGAGCGCGGGCCCGATCTTGACCGCGGACAGCAGCACCGGCGCGTTCCACGGCACGATGGCGCCGACGACGCCGAGTGGCTCGCGCCGCGTATAGCAGAGCACGCTCTCGCCGAGCGGAATGGTGTCGCCCTTGAGCTCGCTGCCAAGGCCGCTGAAATAGCGCAGGATGTCGATGGTGGTTTTCGCCTCCGGCCGCGATTGGGTGCGGATGGCGTTACCGGTTTCGAGCGCAATGGTGCGGGCCAGTTCCTCGACGCGCGCCTCGAGCGCATCGGCGATGCGCGCCAGAAGGCGGCCACGTTCGCGCGGCGGGGTGCGCGACCACGCCGGGAAAGCTTCAGCCGCGGCCTTCATGGCGCGATCGACGTCTTCGGCGCGGCCGCGCGGGACTTCGGCAATCGGCGCGCGATGGGCGGGATCTTCGACCCGAAATACTTCGCCGGCGGCGCTGTCGACCCATTTGCCCCCGATCAGCATTTGCGCCTTGCGTAGCGCCACTTTGCCGTCGTGCGCCTTGGTTACCGTTGTCATTTTCGCCTCCCTAGCGCTCGAATAGGCCTTGCGCCCTAAATATTTTGGCGTCGCCGCCGCCACAAGCGATAGGCCAAGCCGGCGGCGACGACAACCGCCGCCACGATCGCCGCGAATGCAGGCAATGGCACGGCATAGAATAAGGACAGCGTAAGCGCCAAGAGCGGGATCGCAAAGGCCACACCGACCGCGGCACACACCAAGGCCAACACGATGTCCAGAAAGCCGTCCATAGGCTTACGAACCGCCCATTGAATTGGCGAAATATTGGAAGATCAGAAACGCCACGACCAGAAACAGCAGCGCGCAGGCGAGCAACAGCGCGACGCGGGCGCGCGCAACGTGCCGGCCGCGGCCGGCGACGGCTCCGCCCAACAGAAAAAGTCCGACGGGCAAACAGGTGATCGTCGCCCAGAACAGCGCGACATAGGAGAAGCCGTCTTCATTGGGGTTGTGCCAGTTCTGGATCGGCGGCACCAAACTCAAGCCCCACAGCGCCAGCATGAGTACGCCCGCGGCGACGAAGACGCCGCGCAGCTTCGGCGATGCCGTGATGTCGACTTGATCCATGCGCCGCCCCCAGCGCCGTGTCGCTCAACCGTTAGGTCTTTTATTCCAGTCCGCCCGCCATCGAATAGTGGCGCCGCGCTTTGCTAAAACGAAATGGCGGCCAGTCGAGCTGGCCGCCATCTGCTCGCTGGCGTCCGCGCCTTAAGCTGGGCGAACGCCGATAGCCTTAAGGCTCTTGGGGACCGCCGTTAGAGACCCAAGGCGCCAAACTTGAAATTCAGACCGGCCTTGACGGTATGAAACGTGGTTTTCTCGCTGACCGAAAATGCCACGGGACCGACCGCGCCGCTGGCGATAGTCGCATTGCCGAGATCGACGTAAAGATACTCGGTCTTGAACGAGAGCCAGGGATTGAAGGCGTATTCGAGACCAGCGCCGGCAGTCCAGCCGTTTTGCGAGTTGGCGCTCGAAATGCTAGCTGCCGCACCGAGAGCCGCAGCCGAAGCCGACGACGTGGTATGGCCGTAGGCCCAGCCGCCGGTGCCGTAGAGCAGCGCGTTAGGCGTAACAAGGAAGCCGGCGCGGCCGCGAACCGTGCCGAACCAATCCACTTTGGTTCCGGCACTTGCGGTGGCAAGCGGCGTTGTCGCGCTGGCGTTGCTCGCAATGTCGGCGCCTTCAAAATCGGTTTCCACGCCAATTACCCAGAGCGGCGCGACCTGCCAATTGAAGCCGGCCTGTGCACCGCCGAAGCCCCCGCTCGAGTTGAGCGACGCGCTCGCCGGAATGCCTGCGACCGTGGCCGAATAATTGACGTTGTTGCCGCCGAAGCCACCGTTGGCGCCGAGATAGAAGCCGGTCCAGGTATAGGGCGGCGGTAAAGGCGGCGGCGCTTTGTACATTGGCGGCGCCATGTCGGCGGCATAAACCGCCGATGCGCTTAGCGCCAAGGTTCCGATCGTCAAAGACAGGATACGTGTTAGCATGGTCTTAGACCTCCCCGTTGTGAGAACCCCCAGTGGCGCCGGCTGATGCGAAAACGCTTCGCCGCACGGCGCGCACTCGTCCGCACTCCTCACAACAATAATGACGAAGAATTAAATGGAATCTTATGCGAGTCGCTGGCGGGAAACAACGTTGTTAATGCGCGGTGAAAGACGCGGAAGCCCGCGAGCGCTAGATGTCTTTGAGCCCGAGCACGTCGGCCATTGAATAGAGTCCGGGCTTCTTGCCACGCGCCCACAGCGCTGCGTGCAGCGCGCCGCGCGCAAAGATCATGCGGTCCTCGGCGCGGTGGGTGAGTTCGATGCGCTCTGCCGGCCCCGCAAAAATGACGGTGTGATCGCCGACCACGGTCCCGCCGCGCAATGCGGCAAAACCGATGTCGCCGCCACGGCGCGCTCCGGTCATGCCATCACGACCGCGCGCCGAATGCTGCGCGAGCTCAATCGCGCGGCCCGCGGCCGCGGCGCGGCCGAGCATGAGCGCGGTGCCCGAAGGCGCGTCGATTTTTTTGTTGTGATGCATTTCCAGAATTTCGATGTCGTACTCCGCGCCCAAAGTCTGCGCGACGCGCTTGGTGAGCGCCGCAAGCAGATTGACGCCGAGACTCATATTGCCGGATTTGACAGTCGGCGCGCGGGTCGCGGCCTTCGCGATCAGCGTTTCCTCCTCGGCCGAGTGCCCGGTGGTGCCGATGACGTGAACAATACCGGTGGCGGCCGTCAGTTCGGCCAGCGCCAGCGTCGCCGCCGGAATGGTGAACTCGATAAGGCCATCGGCGCCTTTCAGAAGCGGCGCGGGATCGCTGACAACTTTGATCCCGTTGGCGCCGAGACCAGCGAGTTCGCCGGCGTCTCGGCCGATCACCGCCGAGTCGGCGGCTTCGATCGCGCCCGCTAGCGTCACGCCCTTGGTGGCCGCAATGGCATGGATCAGCGTGCGGCCCATGCGCCCGCCGGCGCCGGCGATCACCAATCGCATGTCGGAATTTGCCGCGGCCATCAGTCTTGTCTCCGGTCGCGGCGGGTATAGCGGATTTTGCTCCCCCTGGAAGGGGGAAAGAGTTCTCGAATTCTAAGGCTGCGGGCCGTCGTAACCTTCGACAATGACAACGTCGGCGGTCGCGTAAGGCAGCCGCCGCTTGATGTTTTCCTGGTATTCGGGGGAGCGGTAGCAGGCGATGGCCGTCGCGTAATCGGGAAACTCGATCACCACGTTGCGGGAACGGCTTGAACCTTCCAGGCATTCGTACTTGCCCGCGCGCACAACGAACTTCGCGCCGTATTTCTTGAAAATATCGGGATTCGCGGCCGCATAGGGTTTGTAGCCTTCGTCGTCGCGCACATCGACGCGTCCAATCCAATAGCCCTTGGCCATGTCGTTACTCCTTCGCTTGCTGTTGGGCGATTTCGGCAATGATGGCTTCGGCCGCCCGTTTCGGCTCGTCGGCGGCGATAACGGGACGTCCAACCACCAGATAGTCGGCGCCGGCGGCGATCGCTGCCCCAGGCGTAGACACGCGCTTCTGATCCCCTATCGCGGCGCCCGCGGGCCGAATGCCCGGCGTGACCAGCAACATGTCGGGGCCGACAATTGCGCGCAAGTTTGCCGCTTCCTCGGGCGAGCAGATCAGTCCATCGACACCGATCTCCAGCGCATTTTTCGCCCGCTCGGCGGCGGTAGCGCGGACACCTGCGCCATAACCGGCCGCGGCGAGATCGCGGTCGTCATATGAGGTCAGCACGGTGACCGCGAGGATCCGAAGGCTTCGCTCGCGTGCCTGTACGGCAGCCTTCATGGTCTGCGGGTACGCGTGCACGGTGAGAAAGGTCGCGCCAAGCCGCGAGATGCTCTTGACGCCTTCGCCGACAGTATTGCCGATGTCGTGCAATTTCAGATCAAGAAAAACTTGCTTGCCGGCGTCAGTCAGCGTGCGCGCGTACGGCAGTCCTCCGGCGTAGGCAAGCTGGTAGCCGATCTTGTAGAAGGTCACCGCGTCGCCGAGTTGCTTCACCATGGCCTCTGCGGCCTCGACCGATGAAACATCGAGGGCGACAATCAGGCGATCGCGCGGTGCTATTCGCATGCACGCGTTCCTTACATCGCTCAAGCCCGCGGCATCAAGCTCGCGAGTTCGACGAGGCGGCGGACCAGTGTTTTCAGTGCCGTCGCCAGGTTTTCGTCCTTCAGATTGTCCATTTCGTCAAAAGCTTCCGCGGCGCGGCCGACGTTGATCTGCTCGGGAATCACCAGCGCACCACAGCCAAGCTCAAGGACCTGGCGAAGCGCCATCAGCCCGCGCACGCCGCCGGCCGCGCCGTTGGCGGCAGCACCGACCGCAAACGCCCGGCCCTTGAACGAAGCGTAAGAGGGCTCGCCGCGTTCGGCTGGGCGCGACATCCAGTCGATAGCGTTTTTCAGAAGCGGAGAAATCGAGGCACTGTATTCCGGACTGGCGATGAACACGCCTTGATGTGCCGTGAGCATCGCCTTGAGCTCGATCGCTTGCCTCGGCATTCCAGACGCGGCGAGAAAGTCGGCGTCCATCAGCGGCAGCGGATAATCGCCAAATGAAATGCGCGTCACTTCCGCATCGGCAAGCGCGAACTCTTTGGCGGCAAGTGCCGCAAGCCGCGCGTTGTGCGAGCCGGCGCGCAACGAGCCGGCCATGATCAGGATTTTCGGAGTTGCCATGATGTCATGCCCGCGAAGGCGGGCGTCCAATATTCAAAAAGCTGCGGAACGACAGGTGACTCTTAGTTATTGCAGAACGATACCTGATTTGAGGATTGCCGATCACCGGCATGCGCCGACGACGACAGCATCAGGACTTGCGATACACCCACACCCGGGCAGGCGGAATGTTCATCCAAATTCGCTCCGACGCCTCCACCGAGAATCCGCCGAAGCGGCGCGGCAGTGGCGAAGCGACCGAATAGCTGAACTGCACAAATGGCGCGCCCGGCAGCATCAGGTCGAAAGCGTCGCGCAGAAGCCGGAGCCGCATGCGGATCGGCTTGGTGACGAGCGGCAGGCCCGAGACCACGGCCGCCGCCGGTTGGATGAGCAACGTCTCCAAAAGCCGGCGCAGGCTATAAGCATCACCCTGCACCAAAGTTGCGTCGGGATAGCGGGCTTTGAGAATGCGGCAGAAGCCCGGGTTAAACTCCACCAGAACGAGGCGCGACGGCGCCACTCCGGCCTGAACCAGCGCCTCCGTCACCGGCCCGGTCCCCGGCCCCAGTTCGACCACCGGCCCGTTACTGTCCGGATCGACGTGACGCGCCATCGCGCGGGCCAGCATCTTGCCCGAAGGCGTCACCGCGCCGATGCTCAGCGGCCGTTCGATCCATGAACGAAGGAAACGCACCTCGTCGTCGAGGCGAATGCCGCGCTTGCGCTCGAATTGACGGATCTGCTGCTCGATCTTTTTGCCGAGCCCGTCGCGCTTCTCTTCAAACAAACGGATGCTGCGTCCGATATTGCGCTCGAATACGGTTTTCTTGAGCTCCAGCAGCCGCAATTGCCGCTCGATCTCGTCTTCGAATTTGCGCAGAGCGGGAAGCGACATGGCCAATCACGCGCGACGAAATTGCTGCTTTTTATATTAACTGACTGCACAAGTTATAATATCCGGCCGGCAAAGGCCAGCAAGGCGCAGGGAGTAACGGGGTTATGCCGAGGTCGTGCTCTTGCTGCCGAGCCCGTCGATGAACTCTTTGACTTTGCCGAAAAATCCCGTCGATTCCGGCTGCGTTTCCGCCGACGACAGCCGATCGAATTCGGCCAAAAGGTCGCGCTGTTTCCTGGTGAGTTTCTGCGGCGTTTCGACCATCACCTGAACATACATGTCGCCGGTCTGGCGCGTGCGCAGAACCGGCATGCCTTTGCCTTGCAGGCGCAAGCGCCGGCCTGATTGTGTGCCCTCCGGCACTTTGACGCGGGTCTTACCGCCGTCGATGGTCGGGACCTCGAAGTCGGCGCCAAGCGCCGCAGCGACCATTGAAACCGGCATGCGGCAATGGAGGTCCGCGCCGTCGCGCTGAAAGAACGGATGCGCTGCCATCGACAGGAAAATATAGAGGTCGCCGGCAGGACCACCGCGCACGCCGGCCTCGCCTTCGCCAGCGAGCCGGATGCGCGTGCCGTCTTCGACGCCGGGCGGAATATTCACTGACAGCGTGCGCTCGCGTGTGACCCGGCCCGAGCCGACGCACGATGCACAAGGGCTTTCGATCACCTGCCCGCGGCCCTGACACGTCAGGCAGGTGCGCTCGAGTGTAAAGAAGCCTTGAGCGTGGCGCACTTTGCCGAAGCCGCCGCAACTCGGGCAGGCCTTGGGTTTGGTGCCGGGCTTCGCGCCGGTGCCGGAGCATGCCTCGCACGTGACCGACGTCGGAATGCGCACTTGCGCGTTCTTGCCGGCGAACGCTTCCTGCAACGAGATTTCCATGTTGTAGCGCAAATCGGCACCGCGCTCGCGTCCCGAGCCGCGGCCGCGGCGGCCGCTCATGCCGAACAGATCGTCGAAAATGTCGGAGAAGGTGGTGGCGAAATCAGCGCCGAAACCGTGCGCCGCACCGTTGCCCTGCTCGAACGCCGCATGGCCGAAGCGGTCATAGGCCGCGCGCTTGTCGGGATCCTTGAGGATCTCGTAAGCTTCGTTGATTTCTTTGAACCGATGTTCGGCGTCGGAATTGCCGGGGTTACGATCGGGATGATGCTGCATCGCATGCTTGCGAAATGCGGATTTGATCTCGACTTCGCTTGCGGTGCGCTCGACTGAAAGGGTTTCGTAGTAGCAGCGCTTCGACATCACTCCCCACCCGATTGCGACCGGTTGGTCTCAGTAGTGCAGGGAGCAAGCTGCCAAGTCAAAAACATCCGGAAAAACGTGCACCCCCGTTTTGCCTGCGGGGGTGCAATTGTCTCGGATCGCTGCGGCATGGAAACGCCCTGCCGGATCAAGCGGACTTTTTGTTCTTCTTGTCGTCGTCGACTTCGGTAAATTCAGCGTCGACGACATCATCCTTCTTGGCTTCGGCTCCGCCTTCCGGACCGCCGCCCGGTTGCTGCTCGGCCGATTGCTTGTACATCGCCTCGCCGAGCTTCATCGACGCTTGCGCCAAGGCGTTGGTCTTGGCCGAAATAGCCTCGGCATCGTTGCCCTTGAGCGCCTCCTTGAGGTCGGCCATGGCGTTCTCGATCGCACGGCGATCCGCCTCGCCTACCTTGGAGCCGTGCTCCGCGAGCGTCTTCTCGGTCTGATGGACCAAAGCCTCGGCGTGGTTCTTGGCCTCGACGGCGGCTTTGCGCTTCTTGTCTTCCTCGGCGTGGGTTTCGGCGTCCTTCACCATTTTCTGGATATCGGCGTCGGACAAACCGCCCGATGCCTGGATCCGGATTTGCTGTTCTTTGCCGGTGCCCTTGTCCTTGGCCGAAACGTTGACAATGCCGTTGGCGTCGATGTCGAACGTTACCTCGATTTGCGGCACGCCACGCGGCGCGGCCGGAAGGCCGATCAGATCAAACTGACCGAGCATCTTGTTGTCGGCCGCCATCTCGCGCTCGCCCTGGAACACGCGGATGGTCACCGCGGTCTGTCCGTCTTCGGCGGTCGAGAACACCTGGCTCTTTTTGGTCGGGATCGTGGTGTTGCGATCGATCAGCCGGGTAAACACGCCGCCCAGCGTCTCGATGCCGAGTGACAACGGCGTCACGTCGAGCAACAGCACGTCCTTGACGTCGCCTTGCAGCACGCCGGCCTGAATCGCCGCGCCGACCGCGACCACTTCGTCGGGATTGACGCCCTTGTGCGGTTCCTTGCCGAACAGCTGCTTAACGACTTCCTGGACTTTCGGCATGCGCGTCATGCCGCCGACCAGAACAACCTCGTTGATGTCGGCCGGGGTCAAGCCCGCGTCCTTGAGCGCCTGGCGGCACGGGTCAATGGTCTTCTGCACCAGATCGTCCACCAGCGCCTCGAACTTGGCGCGCGTGAGCTTCATGGTCAGGTGCTTCGGACCGGAAGCATCCGCGGTGATGAACGGCAGGTTGATTTCAGTCTGCGTCGTCGACGACAGCTCGATCTTGGCCTTCTCCGCTGCTTCCTTGAGCCGTTGCAGCGCGAGCTTGTCGCGGCGCAGATCGATGCCCTGCTCCTTCTGGAATTCGTCGGCCAGATAATTGACCAGCCGCATGTCGAAGTCTTCGCCGCCGAGGAAGGTGTCGCCGTTGGTCGACTTCACCTCGAACACGCCGTCGCCGATTTCGAGAATGGAGATATCGAACGTACCGCCGCCGAGGTCGTAAACCGCGATGGTCCCGGTCTTGTTCTTGTCGAGCCCATACGCGAGCGCCGCCGCGGTCGGCTCGTTGATGATACGCAGCACCTCAAGGCCGGCGATTTTGCCGGCGTCCTTGGTGGCTTGACGCTGAGCGTCATTGAAGTAGGCCGGAACGGTGATGACGGCCTGCTCGACTTTGCTGCCGAGATACGCTTCGGCAGTCTCTTTCATCTTCTGCAGGATGAAAGCGGAAATCTGCGAAGGCGAATAGGTCTTGCCCTCGATCTCGACCCAGGCGTCGCCATTCGAGGCGCGCACGATCTTGTAGGGAACGAGCTTCTTGTCCTTCTCCACCATCGGGTCGTCGTAACGACGGCCGATCAGGCGCTTCACTGCAAAAATTGTCCGCTCGGGATTGGTGACCGCCTGGCGCTTGGCCGGCTGGCCGACGAGCCGCTCGCCGTCGTCCGTAAAAGCGACGATCGACGGGGTCGTGCGCATTCCCTCCGCGTTCTCGATGACCTTCGGCGTCTTGCCTTCCATAACGGCGACGCACGAATTGGTGGTCCCGAGATCAATACCGATGACCTTGGCCATGGTTGGTAATCCTCTCTTGTTCGGCAGGTCAGGCTGGCCCTAATGGCGCCTTTGTCCGACCCCCTTGAGTATCACTATCGGCCGGCACTATTTGGCCGGCGATTTCCCTTGGCTCATATAGGAGGGCGCTATCGGCCTGCAAGACAGGCGGCGCCGTGACGGGCTCGATAAGCCGCTGCCGATGCTGACAAACCTTGAGAGCGCCCGACCATGAACCTCACCGCGAAGTTAGCCGGGCTTCGCATCTATCCCGGATACCTTGACCGCGACGCGCAGACCGAATTACTGGGCGAGATACATAACGTGTTGGCCGCGGCGCCCCTATACACGCCGCGCATGCCGAAATCGGGCCGGCCGTTCAGCGTCCGCATGTCGAATTGCGGATCGTTCGGTTGGACTTCGGACGAAAGCGGTTACCGCTATCGGCCGAACCATCCTGAAACGGGACAACCCTGGCCACCAATGCCTGAGCGGCTCGTCGCGCTCTGGCGCAACGTCGGCCAATACGGCGGCCTGCCCGAGGCTTGCCTCATCAACTTCTACGGTGGGACCGCCAAAATGGGCTTGCACCAGGACCGGGACGAGGCGGATTTCGACGCGCCGGTCATCTCGATTTCGCTCGGCGACGATTGCCTGTTCCGGATCGGCGGCCAGGAGCGCCGTAATCCCACCAAATCCGTTCGCTTAAGGTCAGGAGATGTGCTTGTGCTTGGTGGCGACGCCCGTCTTGCTTTCCACGGCGTCGATCGGATCTATCCCGGCACCTCGAGCTTGCTCGCGGATGGCGGACGGATCAATTTGACGCTGCGCCGGGTAACGCGGCAGCGCGCCAACTCCATTTCCGCGCCAGCGGAAGCAAAGGCTCGGCATCATGGCTAGTAACAAACGCAAATCGGCTGCGCTTCTTATCGCGTTCATCGCGGGCTGCGGGCTTTGCTTGGGGCTCGCCTTCGTCGCGGCGCCGGCGCTGGCCGCAGATCCGATTTACCCAACCGGCTCGCGCGTCGGGCTCGTCCCCCCGGCGGGCATGGTGAAAAGCGACAAGTTCGATGGCTTCGCCGACCCCAACGAGGAAGCCGCCATTCTCATCAACGTGCTGCCGGGGGCGGCTTATTCGCAAATCGAAAAGACCGTGGACCCGGACGCGGCGAAAAAACAGGGCGTGCATATCGACAAGCGCGAGCCGATCACCCTGAACGCCGGCAAAGGTATTCTGCTGAGCGGCTGGCAGATGGCCGAAGGTTCTCGCTTCCGGAAGTACCTTTTGCTGCTTGCGGCCGAGGATCTGACGGTGCTCGTCACCATCCAGGTTCCCGATCAGGACGCGACCTATCCCGACAAGGCCGTGCGTGCGGCGCTCGCGACATTGGCGGTGCGCGCCAAAGTGCCGGAAAGCGAAGAACTGACGCTGTTGCCGTTTGAGGTCGGCGACCTCGCCGGATTCCAGATCGATGGCGTGTTGCGTGGCCGCGCGCTCCTACTCAGCGACGCCCAGCCGGCTGGCTCCAATGACGCCGGGAAGGACCACGCCGACAACAATGTGCGCGCGCATTTCCTCATCGCCGCCGTGCCGGGCGGTCCGACCGACCCGGCCGACCGCGGGAATTTTGCCAAGCTTTCCTTCGACGAGATTTCCGGGATCAGGAACGTCCGCCTCACCATGTCCGAGCCGCTGCGCGTCGGCGGACAGTCCGGCTATCAGACCATGGCGGACGCCCAGGACGCCCGCAACGGAACGGACGTCAAAGTGGTGCAATGGCTGCGCTTCGGCGGCGGCGGCTTTCTGCAGATGATCGGGATCGCCCCGGCCGATTCGTGGGCCGCGGTTCTGGCGCGGCTGCGGACGGTCCGCGACAGCATCGAACTCAAGTAACGAGCGGCGGCTTAAGAATTGCCGTTTGAAGCGGTGGCGTTGTCGTTCGCCGACGATGCCCCGGGGGCCTGCTTCTGGCCGCCTTTTGACACCCCGACCAAAGCTGGCCGCAGCACGCGCTCGCCGATCTTGTAGCCCGGCTGCATGACCTCGACGACGCTGCCGGCCGGCACCGAGGCATTCGGCACTTCAAACATCGCCTGATGAAAGTTGGGGTCGAATTTCTCGCCGCGCGGATTGAACTGCTGCACGCCGTTCTTCTCCAGCGCCTTTTCCAGCTCCCGCTCGGTCAGCTCGACGCCTTCAATGAAGGCTTTGACACCCGGCTCAGCGCTCGCGCGCATGGCCGGCGTCACCGCTTCGAGCGCGCGCCGCATGTTATCGGCCACGCCGAGAAGATCGCGCGCCAACGACGTCACGCCGTAAACGCGCGCATCGGTCACTTCACGGGCGGTGCGCTTGCGCAGGTTTTCCATCTCGGCAAGCGTGCGCAGCAGCCGGTCCTTGAGCTCGGCGGCGAGCGTCGCCGGATCGCCGCCGGCCTGCTCGGGTGCGGTTGAGGCGTCCTGTTGCGGAGCCGCCGCGTCCTCAGCACGCGCGGTCTGTTCCGTCATCTTGGTATCCATCCGTTTACTGTGCGGCATATCAGGGCTCCACTGCCAAAAATCAAGCGCATCAGCCGGCCCAGCCCAGGACGGGGGCCTGGCTCATCAGCCAAGAGCGCTTATTGAAACCATTCGGAATGTTCGACGATCGCAGCCCAGCCAATCAGAAACAGCAACAGGCAGATGATGTTGACTTGGACGGAGAGGGATTTGTTCATGCGGGCTCCCTTCGCGTTCAGCCTTAGGCCTCCCGAACGTCATTTTAATGGCCTTAGACGTTAAGGAATGCTGTCACACCGCTTTGGCTGGATCGGATCACCGGCACCGATAACTGGACGAATGGTAGGCAGCTGCCTTCGCGGCCCGACCCCGGAAAACAGGCGGCGGGAGTTACCGCGCGAGCCTGGCGAGGCTCTTGAGCGCGGTAAAGTGCGCTTCGCGGATCTGCGGATTAAATAACGACCAGGATTCGGCAGCCTTCAACGTCGCAGCGGCGACGAGCCCCTGCGCCTTGTAGTCAGCGTAGGCTTTTGTGGCGGTATCATAATCGCCGGTCGCCGCCGCCATCGCGATTTCTCGCAAGCTTAACGCCATGCCGCGTGTCGCGTCGCGCGCCCGCAGGCGTTCGGTCAAGCCGCCAGCCACACTGGTATCGCCTCGCCCGGGAAAGAACTCGCCGAGCTCGCGCCATTCATTGCCGACCACGTCGACGGTCAGCGCGATGATCGCCTTGTTGTGCGCCGGGATCGCGGTGTCGAGAACGGAACCAAGGTGCGCGATCTCGTCAAGCGCGGCTTGAACGCTGTTGCGGCTTATCGGCTTTGCGGCATCGCCGACCGCGTCGAGATAAGCGAGAAGATCGCGCTTGTCGTCGGCCGTAAGTCCCAAATCGAAATGGCGGTCGAAATGTTCGATCACTTGCCCGTAAGCGTCGTAGCGGCCGTCGTGAAAATAAGGCGAACTGAAGTCGGCGTTGCGCAACGTCGCGGTTTTGAAGCGCGCCGCCGGTGCCGACGTCGTGCACTTTGTGGTCGACGAAGTCGGCGGACGGCTGATGACAGGACGCGCAGCTCATGGCCGCGTCGTGCGGGAACGGCCTGTTGAACACCGCTTCGCCGCGATGCGCGGCAGCGGACGCCGCGCCGGTCAGGCGTCCGTCCGGTCCAAGTTTCGGATTGGGTAGGAACGATACGTCTTCAACGTAGGCAACGAGTGCGTCGAGAATTTCGTCCGACGGCTCGGCGCCGGCAAATTCGTTGACGACGACATTGTGCACGAAGTCTCGCAGCGTGGCGAAACGCCCATCGTGTCCGTAGGGAGCAAGATGCTTGGCGCCGCGCAAGCTCGGCGGCGTCACCGGATCGAAAACATGATTATCCGACTTGGGCTCGAACAACGCTCCCGTGGTGTCGAACGTGCCGGGCCGGCTGGACAGTCCGGGCACAAATAATTTCGGATTGTTGTGGCCCTGCTGATGACACGTCCCGCAGCTAATGCCGGCTTGCCGGGCAACGCCGCCCAAAATGATCGGCGAGGAAAACAACAGGTCACCGAGATTGACCTGATAAGAACGCTTGCCGCCGGCAAGCTCGGAAGCAAACAATTCGGTCGGTTGATCGAGCTGATCTTCGTTGAGCTCGGTGCCCGGCGGCAAAACGCTTTCCCGGCTGGTGATAGGCGCCGACTTCGCGCCAGCCATTGTCAGCGCGACAGCCACGCAGCAGGCGATTGCGTGGGGGACGGCGCGCATCACTCTTTGAGAGACGGCTTCTTTAGCTTCAGCTTCGGAGCCGCGCTTTGCAGCAATACCGCGAATTCCTCGCCGGCGTTTTTAAGCGCGGGCTGATCGACACTCTTCATGTCGGTCACTTTGACGAGCTTTTCGACGTCTTCGATTTTGTCGGTGATGCGCGCGGCGAGCTTCGGATCCCGCGCCTGCAAGCTGGGAGCAAAAGTCAGTTTGTAGACGGCTTCGATGCCCTCGACGTTTTGCTGGATGTCGTTCAGCGAGGTGCCGGAATAAGGCAACTCGCCGCCCTTGGATTTATTCTCGCCGACTTCGTAGGCGAGCTTGGTCGCACCGTTCAGCAGCCCTTGCGGCTCGAACTGAAAGCCAGGCGCGGAAAGCCTGGTATTGAACGCCGCCAGATCGGCGACGAGCTTGTCGACCGGCGCCTTGATCGCATCGAGCTTGCCCGCGAACAGCGCCGCTTCGATGGCGTGATAGCCTTGCTTGGCGTCGGGCCAGGCGTCGATCGCCTCATCGAGTTTCGGGAAAAATTCGCCCGTGATCGGCTCGGCGGCTTCCCAACTGTGCCGCGATTTGATCCACGCTTCCTGCGCGGCTTTTGCGTCGCCGGCCTTTACCGCAGCTTGCAGGCTTTTGCCGCCCGCCAGCGCGTCACCGATCTGTTCGACGGCATACGGCTTGTAGTTCTTGGCGCCGGCAGCGACCGTCTCGACGGCGTGCGCGCTCGTAGCGGCAAGCCCGGCACACATGAGCCCGAGCAGCGCTGCGTGCGCTACGGCAACGCGCGCTTTCGTCAGCAACGTGAATTGCGATGGCATGAAGTTTCCCGCGGCAAAATGATTGCCGCAGACTTGATCCCAAATGGGCCAGCCGTCAACGAAAAGCGTGTGTCAGATCAATAGCTTAGAATTATTCAAATTCTAGTCTGCGCGGGTCCGCTCACCCACCTAGCAACTTGCTCACCACTTTGGCCGTGTAGTCCACCATCGGAACGATGCGCGCATAGTTGAGACGGGTTGGCCCAATCACACCGAGCACCCCGACAATCTGACCCGACGCGTCGTGGTATGGCGCGACGATCGTCGATGAGCCTGAGAGCGAGAACAGGTTGTTTTCCGAGCCGATAAAGATGCGCACGCCTTCAGCTTGCTCGGCGCGGCCCAGAAGATCGACGACCTCGCGGCGCGTCTCCAGATCATCGAACAACAGCCGCACCCGCTCCAGATCGTCGAGCGCTTTCAAGTCTTCGAGCAGATGCGCCTGCCCGCGGACAATCAGCTTGCGCTCGTCGCGCTCGCCGCCCGACCAGCTGGCAAGCCCGGCGGCAACGATCTTTTGCGTCAGCTCGTCGAGTTCGGCCTGGCCTTCCTGCAGCCGCCGTTCGATCTCGGCTCTGACCTCGGCCAGCGTCCGGCCGCGGACGCGCGCATTCAGAAAGTTCGCCGCCTCGACCAACGCCGACGTCGGCAATCCCGCCGGAATGTTGAGCACGCGATTTTCGACCTGGCCGTCCTCGGCAACGAGAACCACCAGCGCGCGCTCCGGCTCGAGCCGCACGAATTCGATGTGCTTGAGGCGCTGGTTCGACTTCGCCGTCAGCACCACGCCGGCGGCGCGGCTAAGTCCGGAGAGCAGTCCGGAGGCTTCGGTCAACACCTCCTCGAACGACTTCGACTGCCCGGCCACCTGCGCCTCGATGGTCTTGCGGTCGGTCTCGGACAGATCTCCGATCTGCATCAGCGCATCGACGAAGAAGCGTAGCCCCACCTCGGTCGGCAGCCGCCCGGCCGAGATATGCGGCGCGTAAACCAGACCGAGTTGTTCGAGATCCGACATGACGTTGCGCACCGAAGCCGGCGACAACGTCATCGGCAGGATGCGGGCGAGATTGCGCGAGCCGACCGGCTCGCCGGTCGCCAGATAGCTCTCGACGATCAGGCGAAAGATTTCGCGCGAGCGCTCGTTCAGCTGCGCGACGCTGAGCTGAACTCGATGCTAGCGGATGATCATGAGCGGCCAAGACGACCTCTTCACGCGCGCAGCTGTGCCGGCGCTGGCGCCGGTTCGGCTTCATCGAGCCGACCTGCCGATTTCAACAACCACAGTGTTGCCAGCATGGGAAGGGCATATTTGTCCCAAGCCACGTGTGCGCAATCCAATAACGCCGCGTTAGCATAAAACATCAAGCCGCCGATGGAGAGCGGCCGGAACCTTAAGACCGCGAGCATGGCTAACGCCCAAAACAGAATGATCCGCGCCGGAGTCGGCAACACGGATCGCACGGCGATATCCAGATAGCCCATGGTCGGCACCGGCGGATTGACATTTTCGATGGGCGGAAAAAACAAAAAACAGACGGAGATCGCGGCGGCAATCGCGATGGCTGCCGGACCCGGCGCGAGTGAGGCAGCAACGGACCGAAACAAAATGCATTCCAGGACGACGAAATAAAGCCCGATGCAACTCAGGAAATAGAGGCCGTGCTCCGGAAAGAAATGAACCGCCAGGTTCTGGGCTTGCAGCGCCGTCCGCGGCGCGAACCCGCCAAACAAAGCATACCAGGCGGCAAGTGAAAGCGTCGCGACCGCTGCCGCGGCCAAATCGCCGCGCACCGCGATTTGTTTGATCCGCGCTTGCAGTAACAATCCACGCGCCAACAGCGCAAGCGGAAACGCGACGATATATTGCCGGCAGGCGATGCCGAGGATGAAGCAAACACCGGAACCCCACGGCCGCGCGCGAAGATAAAGCACGACACCTGCGACCGTGCCCAACACCGCCAGCGGATCGGTGTAGAGGTGAGTGCCGACCAGCGCGAAGTACGGGAACAGCAGAAGTCCCGCCGCGCAAAGAAATGCCCGCAATGAAAATTTGCCGGCGGCGCCGATGATGACAAGGATCGCGAAGGAGCTAACCAGGTTGACGGCGCGGCCGACAATGATGCCGCCGTGAAAGACGTACTCAAGTCCGCCGAAAACCAGAAAAGGCAGCGGCGTGCTCAGTTCGTTGTAGGTTCGCAGTTGTTCGAGCGTCGGAAGACCGTTTTGAAACAGCCCAACCGACGCCGGCCAAAAATGCAATTCGTCGGCGCGGATCGGAAAGCGAAGGAAATCGAAGCCGGCGAGAAGGCCGAAAAAGCAACGGCTAGAGCGCCGAAAAACCAAATCCCCCGCGTCCGCACCGGCGGCAAGCCGGCTCTTTCTACGGTTTTCGCAGCGAGCCCTTGCATACCCGACCGTAGCGGCAACGCGCGCCGCCTGGCAATCGCGCCACCCTGGCACGTCATTGCACTTGTGAGGCGTAGGCCTCCCCTACTAAAAGACTGACCGCCGTTACGCTGGCGGCCCACGGACAAGGAGCACGAAAAGATGCGGCCGAGCCGCCGACAGCCCGATGAATTGCGGCCCGTTTCGCTGGAACGCGGCGTAGTCAAATATGCCGAAGGCTCGTGTTTTGTCCGCTTCGGCGACACCCATGTGCTGGTCACCGCCACGCTCGAGGATCGGTTGCCGCCCTGGCTCAAAGGCCAGGCCCGCGGCTGGATCACCGCCGAATACGGCATGCTGCCGCGGGCCACGCTGGAACGCACGCGGCGAGAGGCCTCGGCCGGAAAGCAGAACGGCCGCACGGTGGAAATTCAGCGCCTGATCGGGCGAAGCTTGCGTTCGGTGGTCGACCTCAAGGCACTCGGTGAGCGTCAGATCACCATCGACTGCGATGTCATCCAGGCCGACGGCGGAACGCGCACCGCGTCCATCACCGGCGCCTGGATCGCGCTCTACGATTGCATCGCCTGGATGAAGACACGGCAGATGGTCGAACAGGAGGTGCTGCGCGACCATATCGCAGCAATCTCCTGCGGCGTTTGCTCGGGAGTGGCGGTGCTTGATCTGGATTACGCCGAAGATTCGCAAGCCGAGACTGACGCCAATTTCGTGCTCACCGGCTCGGGCAATATTGTCGAGGTGCAGGCCACCGCGGAAAAGACGCCGTTCTCCGAAGAGCAACTCACCACGCTACTCGCGCTCGCCCGTAAGGGCGTGACTAAGCTCGTCGATTTGCAGAAAATGGCGGTGATGTGAGTCGTCTGCTCACGGGTCGTCTCGTTATCGCGACACATAACCCCGGCAAGCTTGCGGAAATGCGCGACCTGTTGGCGCCGTTCGGAATAGACGCCATATCAGCCGGCGACATGGGCCTCGACGAGCCTGAGGAAACCGGCACGACGTTTCGCGATAACGCGCGCATCAAGGCGCGCGCGGCGGCGCTTGCATCCGGCTTGCCCGCCTTTGCCGACGATTCCGGGCTCGTTGTCGATGCGCTTGAAGGCGCGCCGGGAATTTATTCGGCGCGCTGGGCCGGACCGGAAAAGAGTTTCGCCCACGCCATGGAAACGGTCGAGCAGAAGCTCCAGGCACAGGGCGCGAGGACGCCTGACACGCGGGCTGCGCATTTCATTTCGGCACTTTGTGTTGCGTGGCCCGACGGCCGCTTGGAAGATTTCGAAGGCCGTGTCGACGGCACACTGGTTTGGCCGCCACGCGGCGACAAAGGTTTCGGCTACGATCCGATGTTTCTTCCCGACGGCTATTCACGCACCTTCGGCGAAATGACCAGCGAAGAGAAACATGGCCTGCCCCCTCGCGGCTTGGGACTTTCGCATCGAGCGCGCGCGTTCGTAAAACTCGCGGAGGCCTGCCTTGAGCGATGAGCCTGCCGCGTTCGGCGTCTATGTGCACTGGCCATTTTGCCTGTCGAAATGTCCCTATTGCGATTTCAACAGCCATGTGCGCCGGGCCGCCATTGATGAGCCGCGCTTCGTGCGGGCGTTCGCCGCGGAAATAGCCGCGACTGCGGCGCGCGCGCCGGGCCGCACTGTTTCCTCGATCTTCTTTGGCGGCGGCACGCCGTCGCTCATGCAGCCCAAAACCGTTGAAGCCGTGCTCGACGCGATCGCACAACATTGGCGCATCACGCCGGACGCCGAAATCAGCCTTGAAGCAAATCCGACCAGCGTCGAGGCGGAGCGTTTTCGCGGCTACCGCAGCGCCGGCGTCAATCGCGTTTCACTTGGCGTCCAGGCGCTCGATGACCGTGTGCTCGCTGAACTTGGACGGCTGCACACGGCGAAGGAGGCTCTCGCCGCCGTCGCCGTCGCGAGACAAACATTTGCGCGCTATTCGTTCGATCTCATCTACGCGCGCCCGCAACAAACGCCGCAGGACTGGGCGGAGGAACTAAAGCTCGCGCTGGCGGAAGCGGGCGATCATCTTTCGCTCTATCAGCTTACGATCGAGCCGGAGACGCCGTTCGCCGCCTTGCACGCTGCCGGCAAGCTGAAAACTCCCGACGACGACACCGCACGCGCGCTATACGACACGACCCAGGAAGTTTGTGCCGCGCACGGGCTTCCGGCCTACGAAATTTCCAACCACGCCCGCTCAGGCGGCGAATGCCGGCATAATCTCGTTTACTGGCGCATGCATGAATATGCCGGCATCGGTCCCGGCGCCCACGGCCGGCTCGACATCGACGGCGACCGTCATGCGACCGCGACGGAAAAGCGTCCCGAGGCGTGGCTCGAGCAAGTCGAGCGCAGCGGCCACGGGCTCGTGACCGACGAAGTGCTCACACGCGAGGAAGCGTCCGACGAATTTTTGCTGATGGGCTTGAGACTGACCGAGGGCATCGATGTCGGGCGCTACGTTGCGCTGTCCGGCCGGCCGCTCGACCCGGAGCGGCTCGCTGCGCTGCGTGAGGCGGGTTTGATCGAGAACGTGTCGCCCGATCGGCTGCGCGTCACCCTGCCGGGCTTTCCGATACTCGACGCCGTGGTCGCCGATCTCGCGGCGTAAATTCAGCATTGTTGGAGGATGATCCTTTTCCGAAAATCGGCATCCACTTTTCGGGATCATGCTCTAAATCCCGGAAGCACCGAAACTGCGCGGTGAAGCCGCGACAACCTGCGGCCCGGTCGGCGTCACCCGAAGCACGGCCAATCCGCGCTCATTGGTCCCGTCGGCCCTGAAACGAAACAACCCGTCGATCCCGGAGAAGCCCGACGGATTGGTCAAGACTTCCGGCGAAAACCGCTGCGGGCCTTGCGTCTTCACCAAAGCGGCGATGAGTGCAACGGCGTCGTAAGCGAGCGTTGCCGTACGAACCGGTTGTTGCTTGAAACGCGCCGCGTAACGGTTGGCGAAATTGCGATAGCCTGCGGCGTCGGGCGCCGCATACCAGCCGCCGTCGAGCGCGGGCGTGGCGTTGATCCGAGGATCGTCACCCCAGAGCCCGGTGCCGAGAAGCTGAATTCTTTTGACGTTCACGCCATCGCCGACCAGTTGCTGCACCACATCCGGCACTGCGTCGCTGCCGTCCGGAATGAACAAGGCGTCGGCATGGGCCGCCGCGCCGGCCACGTTTTTGATCGGCCCGGCCATGCCGGCTTTGTCGTGCGGATAGCGTTCCAGCGCTACAATTCGGCCACCGCGGCGCCCGATGTCCTGGCGAAACGCTGCTTCGACCACCGTTCCGTAGGGATTATCGGGGATGAGCGCTGCGTAAGAGCGTTTTCCGACCGAGTAGGAATATTGCACGATGCGGGCAACGTCGGTTTCCGGAAGGAAGCTCAGCAAATAAACGCCGGGCGAGGCCACGTTGGCGTCGGTCGAAAAGGCGATGACCGGAATATTGCGCGGTCGGGCAACCTGTGCGACCAGCGTCACCGATTGAGCGAACAGCGGGCCGAGGATGATCTCGGCACCCTCGGCGAGTGCCTGTTGTGCGGCTTGCCGCGCGCCGTCCGGACTGCCGGCATCGTCTTTCACCAGAAGCTGGACATTGGGCGCGTTGAACTCGGCGAGCGCCATGTCGGCCGCGTTGCGCATCGCCTGGCCGGCTATCCCGGCGTTACCGGGAGCCGATATCGGAAGAATCAGCGCCGCCTTGACCTGGCCGGTGCCGAGCGTCGCCGCCGGCTGTGCACTTGGCGTTGGCGTAGTAGGAAATGACGAGAAATAGGTCGAGTTCGACGAACAGGCCGCCAGCACGGCAGTCGCGCCAGCCACCAACGCCGCCAGCGATGCCCGCCGCGTCGCGACTTGCCCCCTATCCCGTATTTCCCCGGACAAAACGGATCTCCTCACGGCCGGCTCGGATGCCGGATCACTAGGGTAGCGGCAATCTGTCATTCTGGAGGCAAATTGTTAACCAAGCCAGAAGGCCGCAGAACTCTTGGTTAACATGACGGCGGAACAGCCCGGCGGTAGGGTATTTGCCATGGACCACACGACCTCCAGCCGCTCCCGCCAATCCGGGCGGGCGCAAGCAACCTATACACTCGAAGGTCATAGTTTTGCGGCCGGCAGGATCGCTCCCGGCCTTCATGTTGTCTCGACCCCTATCGGTAACCTCGCCGACATCACGCTGCGCGCGCTTTCGACGCTGGCGGCGGCCGACCTGATCGCTTGCGAAGACACCCGCGTCACCCGCAAGCTCATCGATCGCTACGTCATCGCCGCCCCGCTCACAGCGTATCACGACCACAACGCGGCGGCGGCACGGCCGAAATTGCTGCAGCGTCTGGCCGATGGGGCCGCGATCGCCCTCGTCTCCGACGCCGGCACGCCGCTTTTGTCCGATCCAGGCTTCAAGCTGGTGCGCGCCGCGCAGGAAGCCGGCCACAACGTGACGGTGCTTCCCGGCGCCTCGGCGCCGCTCGCCGCGCTCGTCCTCGCCGGCTTGCCGACCGATGAGTTTCTGTTCGCGGGCTTCCTGCCGCCAAAACAAGCGGCGCGGCGGGCGCGGATCGCGGAGTTTGCCGCCATCCCGGCGACTCTGATTTTGTTTGAGACCGCGCCGCGTATTGCGGCAGCGCTTGGCGATCTTGCGGAAGTTCTTGGCCCCCGCGACGCGGCGGTTTGCCGCGAACTCACCAAATTGCATGAGGAAGTGCGCCGCGGCGACCTGGCGACGTTGGCGCAAAGTTTCGCTGAAGCCGATACACGCGGCGAGATCGTGCTCGTCATTGGGCCGCCTGCCGCCGCTCCGCCGGCTGATATCGGCGACGCCGATCCGCTGTTGCGCGCGGCGTTGACGCGGACTTCGTTGAAAGACGCGGTCAGCGAAGTCGCGCAGGCGACCGGCCTGCCGCGCCGCGAGGTGTATCAGCGGGCGCTGGCGCTGGCGAAAGACGAGTCGGAAAAATGATACGGCCGGCCAAGCCCCGGGCGCGACCTGCCGATCCACAGCGGCACCGTATCGCGGCATTCCGGCTTGGCCTGTCCGCCGAGAGTCGCGCCGCCATGCTGCTCATGGCCAAAGGGTACCGGATCGCGGCGCGGCGCTTCAAAACGCCCTTTGGCGAAATCGATATTGTGGCGCGGCGGAGAAACGCGCTCATCTTCGTCGAAGTAAAGGCGCGCGACACCGCCGATGACGCCCAACCCGCCGAGCTGTGGCTTGCCCATCATCCGGCCGACACACAGCGGCTGATTCGCTTTGACGTCATTCTGGTGACGCCCGGCAAAATGCCGCGCCACCTGCCCAACGCGTTCGACGCGAGCCGTTGAGCGCGCTTGGCTGGCTCCCATAGCCGCCGAAGCCAAAATTGCGTAAGAGCGTGCATGGTGTCAGCGGCGGCGAAACTTCCATGCCCTTGAACGTGGCAGTGCAAATGGACCCGATCGAGCGGATCAACATCCGCGGCGATTCCACATTCGCGCTATTGCTGGAGGCGCAGCGCCGCGCGCATTCGCTTTGCTATTACACGCCGGACCGGCTGTCGCTGCGCGACGGAAAAGTCTTCGCTTCTGTCCGGCCGCTCGGGGTGCGCGACAACGCCGGCGATCATTTCACGCTCGGCGAGCCGCGGCTTACGGACCTTTCGGCCTTCGACGTGATTTTGCTGCGCCAGGACCCGCCGTTCGATCTCGCCTACATTTCGACGACGCACATTCTCGACCGGGTCCACCCCCGCACGCTTGTGGTCAACGATCCCGCGCAGGTGCGCAATGCACCCGAGAAGATTTTTGTCACCGAATTTCCCGACTTGATGCCGCCGACGCTGATCACCCGGGATCTGGAAGCGATCAAGGCGTTTCGCGCCGAGCAAGGCGACATTGTCATGAAGCCGCTCTACGGCAAGGGCGGCGAAGCCGTTTTCCGCTTGGCGCGTGAGGACCTCAATTTCGGCTCGCTGTACGACCTGTTCGCCACCATGTTCCGCGAGCCGTGGGTGGTGCAGAAATTCCTGCCGGCGGTGAAGCACGGCGATAAGCGCATCATCCTCGTGGACGGCGAATTCGCCGGCGCCGTCAACCGCGTGCCGGCGCCGGACGATCTGCGCTCCAACATGGTGCGCGGTGGCGTGCCCAAAGCCACCGACTTGAGCGAGCGCGAGCGCGAGATTTGCGCGCGGCTCGGGCCGTCGCTGCGCGAGAAGGGCCTGCTCTTTGTCGGCATCGACGTGATCGACGGCTTTCTCACCGAGATCAACGTCACCTCGCCTACCGGCATCCGCGCGATCAAGAATCTTGGCGGCCCCGACGTCGCGGCGCTGGTCTGGGACAAGATCGAGGAAAAGCGCGCCGCTAGCGGCGCGCGGGCGCGGCGGGTTTAGCCTCGCTTTTCAAGCGCGCCAGCGCTGCCCGGATCGGCGCAAAGGGTCCGTATTTGTGCTGTTGCTCGCTAAAGCCGTCGAGATACGGACCATACGGCGTATCGACGGGCTTTAGCGCGAGATCGGGAAAATCATTTTCGAGTTCCGGTTTCACCGGCCGCGGTTGCGATACCACGAATGCCGCGACGTCCCAGGCATCGCGCGTTGAAAGGACCGGATTCAAATAGTCCGCTCCCTGCGGCATGTTGGAGTGGACAAAATTCGCGGCGGTGATCAGACGGTCCATGCCGGCGCCGTTATTGAACGAGTCCGAACCCCACAACGGTGGCACCATGTAGCCGAGATCGGTCGTCGGCAGGCTGCGGCGGATGCCGGATCCATCGGTGTTATGGCAACTCTGGCATTTCGCCACATAGATCGCGCGGCCGCGCACCGGATCGGCGGCGCGATCCAACTCGGGAATTTTGCCCGCGCCCAGTCCCGGAATGCGCTGATCGGGCGGCACGCCGGTAGACAGAAATTTGATGTAAGCGACGAAGGCTTGCAGCTCCGGTGCGTCCGCCGGCAGGGCACGGCCATTCATGCTGCGGGTCATACAGGAATTCACCCGATCTTCGATGCTGATCTCGGCGCCGGCTCGCGCGCTGTATTTCGGGAAGTCGCCGTAGAGACCGAAGACCGGCAGACCGAATTTTTTTGTTCCGGCCTGAAGGTGACAATTGCCGCAGGCGAGGTTGTTGCCGGCGTAGCGCTTCGCCGGATCGCTCACCTCTGGTCCGATATGCGCGTAGGTTGCGGTGATGAGGTCGCGGCCGCGCCGCACTTGCCGGCCGTAATCGTTATCAGGCAGCGCACCGACCTCGGGCACGGTCCAGATCGAGCCAGCCGGCGGCTTCGCGCTTTGAGCGTGACCCTGCGCCGACAGCAGCGCCAGCGCCGCGATTGCGGCGAGCAATGCCGCCGCGCCACGGGTTCGCTCGAGCAAGATCGTCATCGATGCATCCGCGCCCGCCTGGGCGCGATACCTTGTAGGACATTTCACGCGACGCCGCGTAGTGGCGGCTCACGCATGCGCGCAACCGCCGACGATCTTAGCCGGGCGCGGGCGCCGGACTCGGGGCGCCAAACCCGGTCGCCGACGGTTTGGCGATGACAAGCACCAGGCCTGCCGCGATCAGGCACATCGCGCCGGCGACGAAGAAGGCCGGCAGGTAGGTCGCAAACTCGGTGCGCGAAAAGCCGGCGCCGAACGCCGCGCAGGCCGCGCCGATCATGTGGCCGGCGAATATCCAGCCGAAGACAATGCCGGCACGCTCGCGGCCGAAACGATCCGCCGTCAGCTTGACCGTGGGCGGTACGGTCGCGATCCAGTCGAGGCCATAGAACACGGCGAACAGCGACAGACCGTAGAAGGTGAAATCGGTGAACGGCAGGTAGAGCAGCGACAATCCGCGCAAGCCGTAATACCAAAACAGCAGCCAGCGATTGTCGAAGCGGTCCGACAGCCAGCCGGAGCCGATGGTGCCGATGAAATCGAACACCCCCATGGTGGCCAGCACGCTCGCGGCCGTCACCGCCGCGAGCCCATAGTCGGCGCACAACGTGATGAAGTGGGTCTGGATCAAGCCATTGGTGCTCAGGCCACAGATGAAGAACGTTGCGAACAGCACCCAGAACTGGGGAACGCGCGCCGCCTGGCCGAGCACCGTCAGCGGTGAAGCCAGCAATGACACGAGCCCCTGTCCGGCGGGAGGCGTCGGCACGACGGCAGTCTCACCATAGGGCGGCAAATTGAGATCGGCCGGCCGGTCGCGCATCAGCATCAGCACCACGAGCGCGGCCAGGGCCAAAAATGCGCAGACGAGGATCAGCGCCGCGCGCCATCCCAAATGTTCGGTCAGTCCCGCGATCAGCGGCAGGAACAGCAACTGACCGGTCGCCGAGCTCGCGGAAAGAAGTCCAATCACGAGGCCGCGGCGCTCCGTAAACCAGCGCGAGGCGACCGTCGCCGCGAGCACGATGGCGGTCAGTCCAGTGCCGATCCCGAGCACGACTCCCCAAAACAGTATCAGCTGCCACAGCTGGGTCATGGCCAGCGAGGCGAGCAGGCCGGCGGCAACGAGCGCCAGCGCGACGATCATGACCCGGCGCAAGCCGAAGCGGTTCATGAACGCCGCCGCGAACGGGCCGAACAATCCGAACAACAGAATTCGTATCGCCAGCGCCGTGGAAATCGCCTCGTTGCTCCAGCCGAACTCACGCTGCAGCGGGACGATCATCACCCCAGGCGCGCTCATCGCCGCCGCGGTCACCAGCATGGTCAGGAACGTCACCGCGACGACGACCCATCCGTAGTAGACGTGGCGGCGGGTTAGAGCGGCGGCGAAAGCGGTTGAAAGCATGGAAGCCTCGGGGTTTACTGGCCAATCCAGCTTAGATGATGACTATCATCTTTCGCTTGCTTATTCATGACGACCATCATATAAATTGTCAATCGTTGTTTTCGAAAGCCAACGCTGAGGTGCTTCATGAGGGTCAGCCGCGAACAAGCCGCCCAGACGCGCGACCGTATCATTGGGGTAGCGAGCGCATTGTTTCGTGCCAAGGGATTCGGCGGGGTCGGTGTCGCCGATATCATGAAGGGCGCCGAACTCACTCATGGTGGTTTCTACGGCCATTTTGGCTCCAAGGACGATCTCGCCGTGGAAGCGAGCCGCCGGGCGCTGGCGGCCTCCGCCACGCGCTGGCAGCGCATTGTCGCAGAAGCCCGCGACAAGCCCTACCCGGCGCTGATCGAGAACTACCTTTCCGCGCGGCATTGCAACGACCCCGCATCGGGCTGCGCCTTATCAGCGCTCGGCACCGACGCGGCGCGGGGAAACGCCAGCCTGCGCGCGGCGTTCGCCGAGGGCCTGCAGCGCCTCGTCGATATTCTCACCGACGCGCTTCCCGGATTCTCCAAGCCGGCAAAACGGCGCAAGGCCATTGCTGCAATGGCGACCATGGTCGGCGCCGTGACGCTAGCGCGCGCGGTCGACGATCCGGTGCTGTCAGAAGAAATTCTCGACGCGGCCCGGCAGGAATTGCGCACCGCCGCTTATCGCTGAGAGACGAGAGCGGCCACCCGCTCCTTGTTCACTAAATGTTCTTGATTGAAACGGGGGATTATGGAGTTGACAAACCCCGATAGTTTGGTATCCTATTGATAGGACTCCAAATTCTAGGTATTCTGTCATGTCAATTCTCGCCAAAAAATACTTCCGGGACGAAGCGGCGGCTTTCCGTCATTTGGAAAGCCTTTTGTGGCCAAATGGCCCTGTTTGCCCCCGTTGCGGCACCATCGACAACGCTGGCCAGCTAAGGGGCGTCCGTACCAAGCCCAGCAAGAAGAACCCGGAAGGCGTCATCCGACACGGCCTTTGGAAGTGCTATTCCAAGGAATGCCGGGCGCAATTCACCGTCAAAATCGGCACGGTTTTCGAGGATGCGCACCTGCCGCTGTTTAAGTGCCTACAGGCGGCACACCTGCTTTGCGCCTCCAAGAAGGGCCATAGCGCGCACCAGCTCTCGCGGATTCTGGAATGCGATTACAAAAGCGCGTGGTTTCTGGCGCACCGCATTCGCGAAGCCATGAGGGACGGCGTGCTCGCCCCCATGGGCGGCAGGGACAAGGCCGTTGAGGTGGACGAGACCTACATTGGTCAGGTCGAGGGGTACCGTGAAAGCCGCTTTGGCGGTGCCAACAAGAACATGGTGCTCACGCTAGTGGAGCGCGGCGGCGTTGCCCGGTCATTCCATACCGACGGCCACTCCATCGCCAGTATCGTTCCAATCGTGCGGCAGAACATCAGGCGGGAAAGCCGCCTTATGACCGATCAGGCGCTACACTACCGCGCTCTTGGCCGGGAATTTGCCGAACATGGCCGAGTCGAGCACAGCAAAGGCGAATACGTTCGCGGCGACGTTCACAGCAACACGGTCGAAAACTACTATTCGATATTCAAGCGCGGCATGAAGGGCGTCTATCAGCACTGCAAGGAAAAGCACCTTCACCGTTATCTCGCCGAATTCGACTTCCGCTATTCGAACCGGATCGCGCTTGGCATTGACGACGAAGCCCGCGCCGAACGCGCGCTCAAAGGTGCCGCTGGCAAGCGGCTAACTTATCGGGGACCTCGTTCACCCGAAGTCGAAATCCCCTTCTAGCGAGCCATGGCTGCATCCGCGTTTCAGGGCGAGAAAGCCATAAGGAAGCAGCTATCTGTTGCCGCGCTGGAGTCGGAGCATGAAATTCATGAAGGCGTTTGCGAGGACGATGGCGTCGAAGTCAGTCAGGGCTTTAGCGGGCCACTGGATGCTGGTCTGCGTCGGCGGCCAAATTCTAAAAAGCGAGCCACGGTTCGGAAGCGTAAACTTCCACCTCGGGATGAGATTTGGCATCGGCGAACGGAACGTGTGAATCAAGAGCTGGCCGATGACCTGCGTGGTCGCCTGACTGTTGTAATAGGTGGCGCGCTTATCTGGGTACCTGGCGGCTACACCATCCGGAAGTAGCAGGAACGGGTGGGATTCCCAGAGCGGATTGAACCGCTCCGTTTCCGGTTTGCTTCGGTCGCTTTGAAAATGGCCGATCCAGACGCCCCAGCCATTCTTGGGCGGGATTTGGTGCCGCATCATGTATTTACGGTGCATATGATTGGTGGTGGCATGGCCGTGCACCATCCATTCGCCGACCATTGCTTTTAGAACCGCCCAAGCGGCGATTTTCGTTTGATCTGGCGGGTAAACACGACATGACTCCCCCCTTTTGAGGGGAATAAGCACCGGTTTTGCTGGGTTTTCGATCTTTTTGTGCATCCAGCCGTTATTGCATCGCGTATAACAAACGCAGGGCACTTTCCAATGCCTGATGTCTCCCGGCCGGATTACCTCGTAGTGTTCCCCGCTATAGGGGTTGCGAGTACCGCGCAGCGATTCATAGTTTGCTGTCGTGTCGGGCGGCAGATATTGGTGGGACCAGCGCGGAAATATGTGTTCGCCGGTTAACGGCGGCGGCTCACCGCAAAACACGCACTTGGGAATGACCGGGGGCTGGATGTACTTTAGCTTTTGCTTGTAGTCGGACATGGCGAAAAAGTCCCAAATTCAAAAGTTTCGTGACGCGGCCCGCGAAGCCGGGACCGATGAGTCCGAAGAGCGCTTCAACGCGGCTCTGAAAGAGCTGGCCAATACGAAGCGCGACCCCAAGACAATCGACGACAAGTTGCTGGCCGATATCGCGGACGGCCTTCCCCCAAACGCCTCCCGCCGAAAGAAGTAGGAATCCCCGACATGCGCGCTTGGCTGACCGCCCGGCTTATCCGGGCCATGGATCATTTTGCCTATTGGCTGCTCGCCGATCAGTCCCCGGCCATCATTTCGGGTCGTGATCCGCGAATACGATCAGACGCCAGCGAATAGCGCCCTGCTGAGGGGTGTGCTCATGGTGATTCTGAGGGGGAAGGACGTGGTTATACGCAATCCCGATTTCTCTGCCGCAGCCCATACACCTATAAATCCCCGCAAATGGGCGGAATCGCTCGGTCTATGCTCTTTATCGAACGCATCGCTGGACTGGTGCGTGAGGTACTTGTTGTCCTGATACCTAGCCACGAGGAATCTCCTTGGTTGCAAGCGCCCGCTTCCCGCAACCTAAGCGATTTGTAGTTCCGTCCTAAGTGTTTGGTTTGTGAAATCCACAAACGCCTTGAAACGCTGAGTTCCGCTACTCTGAGGCGTGCTAGGGGCGGGACATGGTCCAACGCGTCTCCACGGTCGCATTCGAGGGCATCGAGGTTCAGCCGGTCGACGTCCAGGTGCAAGTCGCACCCGGCATGCCGGCCTTCACCATTGTAGGCCTTCCCGACAAGGCGGTTTCGGAAGCCCGCGAGCGCGTGCGATCCGCTTTGATTGCTTCGGGGCTCGCGCTGCCCGCGCGGCGCATCACCATCAACCTCGCCCCGGCAGATCTTCCGAAAGAAGGCAGCCACTACGACTTGCCGATTGCGCTTGGGCTCATGGCGGCGATCGGCGCCATTCCGCACGACGCGTTGGCGGGCTTTGCCGTTCTGGGCGAACTCGGCCTTGATGGATCGATCGCACCTGTTGCCGGCGTCTTGCCCGCCGCGATCGGCGCCAATGCGCGCGGCGAAGGCTTGATCTGCCCGGCGCGCTGCGGGCCCGAAGCCGCGTGGGCCAGCCCGGAAATCGAGATCGTTGCCGCTTCCTCGCTCATTCAGCTCGCCAATCATTTCAAAGGCACGCAGGTGCTGTCGCGGCCGCAGCCCAAAATCCTCGAGATTGAAGGCGTTGCGCTCGATCTCGCCGACATCAAGGGCCAGGAAAGCGCCAAGCGGGCGCTCGAAGTCGCCGCCGCGGGCGGCCATAACCTGCTCATGGTCGGGCCACCGGGCGCCGGCAAATCGATGCTGGCGGCGCGGCTGCCTTCGATCCTGCCGCCGCTCGCACCCGCCGAGCTTCTGGAAGTCTCGATGGTTGCTTCCGTCGCCGGCGAAATCGAAGGCGGCGCGCTGACCAACCGGCGGCCGTTCCGGGCGCCGCATCATTCCGCCAGCATGCCGGCGCTGGTCGGCGGCGGGCTGCACGCACGGCCTGGTGAAATCTCGCTCGCGCATCACGGCGTGTTGTTCCTCGACGAGCTGCCCGAATTTTCGGCGCAAGCGCTCGACTCGTTGCGCCAGCCGCTCGAGACCGGAGAGGTCTCGATCGTACGCGCCAATCATCGCGCAACCTACCCGGCGCGTTTCATGCTGGTCGCCGCCATGAACCCGTGCCGCTGCGGCCGCGCCGACGAACCGGGCTTTGCCTGCCGCCGCGGCAGCAACGCGCGCTGCTCGGCAGATTACCAGGCGCGAATATCCGGTCCGCTGCTCGACCGCATCGACCTGCACATCGAAGTGCCGGCGGTCACCGCCGCCGATCTGATCCTGCCGCCGCCAACCGAAGGCAGCCGCGACGTCGCCGAGCGGGTTGCGCGCGCACGCGAGCGGCAGGCGGCGCGCTACACCGCGGCCGGTTTGCCTCACATTCGCAGCAATGCCGCAGTTTCGGGCGCCATTCTTGAAGATGTCGCGCGGCCGGAGGCGAGCGGACTTTCGTTGCTGCGTGAAGCCGCCGATGCCATGCGGCTTTCGGCGCGCGGCTATCACCGCGTGCTGCGGGTGGCGCGCACGCTTGCCGATCTCGACGGCGCCGACAAAGTCGGCCGCGTCCACATTGCGGAAGCCTTATCGTACCGCGCGCTGCCGATGAGGTGCGGCGCGCGGCGTAACGCGCTCAGTTGCTGTGGGAGACGATCGCTCCGCGCATGCCGATCGCCGCCAGAAATTCTTGCCGGGTTTCGGCATTGTCGCGGAAAACGCCGATCATGCGGCTCGTCACCATGGTGACGCCGGGTTTGTGGATGCCCCGCGTCGTCATGCATTGATGCGTGCCCTCGGTGACGACGGCAACGCCGTGGGGCTTCAGCACGGCATCGAGACAAGACGCGATCTCGGCCGTCATCTTCTCCTGGATTTGCAGCCGCCGCGCATAGACTTCGACCAGCCGAGCCAGCTTCGAGATTCCGACCACGCGATTGCGCGGCAGATAGCCGATGTGCACGCGGCCGATGACCGGCGCCATGTGATGCTCGCAATGCGACTCGAAGCGGATGTCGCGCAGCACCACGACTTCGTCGTAACCGCCGGTTTCCTCGAAGGTGCGCTTGAGATAGGCGTTCGGATCGTCCTTGTAGCCCGAGAACCATTCCTCGTAGGCGCGGACCACGCGGCTGGGGGTAGCGCGAAGCCCTTCGCGGTCGGGATCGTCGCCGGCCCAGCGGATCAACGTGCGCACGGCGGCTTCCGCCTCTTCGCGGCTCGGTTTGTCCGCCGCCGCATCCGCTGCTTTTGCGCGCGAACGCTTCGCATTCACCACAGTATCCATTTCGTTCTCCGGCATGCCGTCCGTCGGCGGCTTCTCATTGGCCCCAATGTTAACAAAGCATCAACCGTGGCTCCAACCGCTACAGCCGCGTGCAAGGGATGCGCAAGATTCATAGGCCCACAGTGGATGCCATAAGCTAAGGGCGCCGACGCGGCATAGCCAGTGCCGCGGCCGAGCGTGCCAGGCGAAAGGACCCATGCGCCCGCGCACGACGCTCGGAAAACCCGCCATTTTCACCCGCCGCGTCCTGCTGTTCGTCGTGCGCGCCGCAGTTCTCGGCTCGATGTCATTTGCGATCGGGTTCGGCTTCCTGGTCGGCGCGACATCGCGGGCGGCCCACTACGATCCTCACTTGTTCGCGATCGGAGTAGCCTGGCTGTTCGGCGGCGCCTGCGGCGCATTGGGCATTCTGGTCTCCCGTATCCGCCAAATGAAGCAGGACTTGCGCGACCTCGAGACGCGGCTCGATGACGCCGCCGACCGCAACTGGGAAATGAGCGAAGACCAGCAACGGGCTGAAAGCTTTCTCGATGCGCAGGACGACGTGATCGTGCGCCGCGATGTTGATGGAAAAATTACCTACGCCAACGACGCGTTCTGCCGGCTGGCCGGACGGACGCGGGAAGAACTCGCCGGTTCGGGGTTTGCGCCGCCGGTGCTGGAGCAGGGCGAGAGCACCCTGCTCGCCGACGGCACCCGCGGGTACGACCAAAAAATCAAAAGTGCCGACGAGGCGCGCTGGATTGCGTGGCGCGAAGTCACGATGCGCCGGGGCACCCGCAGTGAGGTGCAGAGCGTCGGCCGTGATGTGACCGATCGCGTGCGCGCCGAGCATGCGCTGGCGGATGCGCGCGATCAGGCCGAAGCGGCGAACCGCGCCAAGTCCGGCTTCCTCGCCATGGTTTCACACGAAATTCGCACCCCGCTGAACGGCATTCTTGGTATGGCCGATCTCCTTTCCGAGACGCCGCTGACGCCGGAGCAAACAACCTATCTGAAAGCGGTGAAGACCTCCGGGCGCGAGCCTGTTGTCGCTGATCGAGGAGATTCTCGATTTTTCCAGAATCGAATCCGGCCGGTTTGCGCTTGCGGCGGAGCCGTTTCCGCTCGGCGCGATGATTGAAGAAGTGGTCGAGCTTCTCGGCCCGCGCGCCCAGGCCAAGGGGCTTGAGATTTGTGGCTATGTCGACGAGCGCTTGCCGGCGCGCGTCATTGGCGATGCGTCCCGGCTTCGCCAGGTATTGTTCAACCTTGCTGGCAACGCGATCAAATTTACCGAACACGGCGGCTTGTCGATTGTCGCTGAGCCTGGCGAGGAGCCCGACGAGGTCCTGATTTCGGTGCACGATACCGGGATAGGAATTTCGGCGGCCGATCAGGCGCGGATTTTTCTCGAATTCGAGCAGGGTGAAAGCGGGCCGGCGCGCCGCTTCGGCGGCAGCGGCCTTGGCCTCACCATTTCCAAAAAGATCGTCGAAGCCATGGGCGGTGCAATCGCGGTCGAAAGCGGGGCCGAGCCGGGCGCGACGTTCCGTGTCCATCTGCCGCTGCCGAGCGCCGGCGATTCCGCAGAGCTATCCTTTGTCGTCCCCGAGCTTGCCAACGAGCACGTGATGATCGTGGCGCCGGGCGCGCTCGAAGCCTCGCTGATCGCGCGGAGGCTCGCGCGCTGGGGCGCTCGCACCAAAATCGTTCCCGACGAAAAAGTGGCCGCGACGCTGTTGCCAGAGCAAATGTGGACCAGCGTGCTCATCGACCACACGCTGGGAACTGCAAGCGTGCACGGCGTTTGCCCGCGCCGCGACCGCGATCCCGCGCCGGCTCGTACTGGTCACCCCGGCGATGCGCAGCGAGCTCACCGGCCTCAAAGAGGCGGGCTTTACCGGCTACCTGATCAAGCCGGTGCGTGCCACCTCACTCGCTGCGCGCATGTCGGATGACGATGCGTTCGATCTCGCCGCGGCCGAGGCCGTGTCGGCGCCGGGCATCGCGCCATCCGCGGGCGGCCTCGCCATCCTTGTCGCCGAGGATAACGAGATCAACGCGCTGTTGGCGCGAGCTTTGTTGCAGAAAATGGGTCACCAGCCGACCGTCGCCGCGAACGGCGTCGAGGCAATCGAATTCTGGCGCGCCGCGCAAGCCGCCGGCACGCCGTTCGATCGCGTGCTGATGGACGTCCACATGCCGAGCGTGGACGGCCTGGAAGCCACGCGGCGGATCCGCGCGCTTGAGGCGGAAACCGGCGCCGCACGGACACCCATTCTCGCGCTTACCGCCAATGCCTTTGCTGAGGATCGCGATGCCTGCGACGCCGCGGGCATGGATGGGTTTTTGGTCAAGCCGCTCGACCGCGAGAGTTTGGCGGCGGCGCTTGTCTCAGGCGCGGCGGCGCTGGCGGCGTAAGCCCCTTCGCTCGCCGGATCACAATCGGCGCAGCGCCACTTCCTCGACTTCGTGACTTTCGCCCTTTTTGAGAATGAGATCGGCGCGTGGCCGGGTCGGCAAAATATTCTCGCGCAGGTTCACGAGATTGATGCGGTTCCAGATCGAGGTCGCGGTTTCGATCGCTTGTTCGTCGGAAAGCTTTGCATAGCGATGAAAGTAAGATTTCGGATCGGCAAACGCGGTGCCGCGCAGAGCTAAAAATCGTTTGACGTACCACGCCAGCAGCACGACCTCGTCAGCGTCGAGATACACCGAAAAATCGAAGAAGTCGGAAACGAACGGAACGGCTTTGCCGTCCTTTGGCAGGCGGCCGGCCTGGAGCACATTGAGGCCTTCGACAATGAGAATTTCCGGACGGTCGATCTCGATCCACTGGTTCGGGATCACGTCGTAGACCAGGTGGGAGTAGACCGGCGCGCGTGCCGGCCGACGGCCGGCTTTAATATCGGAGAGAAAATGCAGCAGCGTCGGCAGGTCGTAGCTCTCCGGAAAACCCTTTTTCTCCATGAGCCCTTCGCGCTCGAGCACCGCGTTGGGATACAGAAAGCCGTCGGTCGTGATCAGGTCGACCTTTGGAACGTTGGGCCATCGCGCCAGCAGCGCTTGCAGCACGCGCGCCGTGGTCGACTTGCCGACCGCAACCGAGCCGCCAACGCCGATGATGTACGGCATCTTGGCATCCTCGGTGCCGAGGAACCCTTGTTGCGCGCGAAACAGCCGTTGCGTCGCGGCGACATACAGCGACAGCAACCGCGACAACGGCAAATAAATTTCCTCGACTTCCGACATATCGAGCCTGTCGTGCAGCGAGCGCAGCCGGACGATTTCTTCGGTCTCCAGCGTCATCGGCGTGTCTTCGCGCAGCTTCGCCCATTCGGCGCGCGAAAATACGCGATACGGCGAGACATCCGGCTCGGTGCGTTGCTCCATTGCGAACTGCCTTAGCCGCCTTTACGCGCCGCTTTTTCGTCGAGCCCGGATTGGGCCGTGCGTTCCGCCAGCGCGGCTTCGACTTCGGCAAGTGAAACGCCGCGGGCGTGGAGCACCACAAAAGATGGTAGAGCACGTCGGCGGCCTCCGCGATCATCCGGTCGCGATTTTCGGCGACTGCGGCAATGGCGGCTTCGATCGCCTCCTCGCCGAATTTCTTGGCGCAATGATCGATGCCGCGGTCGAGGAGCTTGCGCGTGTACGATTTGTCCGCGCTCGCCTGGGCCCGGTCCCGGACGCGCTTTTCCAGATCATGCAAGGTAAACGTGCTCATGAAGTGCTTCCCAAGCCCGCCTCCTTAGCACCTCTCCCTGCAACCGGGGAGAGGCGGTATGTAGCACCGGCAACGACATTTATTCAGGGCTTTTAGCTCGGGGTCTCGATGGCTGCGCCTTATCTCGATTTCTGGTTCGATTTCGCCTCCACCTACTCATACCCCGCCATCATGCGCGTCGGAGCGCTGGCGCGGCGGGAAGCGGTTTCGGTTAATTTTCGGCCGTTCTTGCTCGGGCCGATTTTCAAGGTGCAGGGCTGGAGCACTTCCCCCTTCAACCTGTTCGCCGCCAAAGGACGCCACATGTGGCGTGACTTGGAACGAACCTGTGCCGGGCTCGGCCTTGAGTTCCGGCGCCCAGAGCCGTTCCCGCAATCGAGCCTGCTTGCCGCGCGGGTCGCGCTGGTCGGCCTCGGCAAGAACTGGGGAGACGATTTTTGCGGGGCGGTGTTTCATGCCGAGTTTGCCGAAGGGCGCCAGATCGCCGAGCCGGAAACCATGCGCGACATTCTTTCCAGCTTGTCCGTCGATGCCGCGGCCGTGCTTGAGGAAGCTCAGACGATCGCCATCAAGGACCGGCTGCGCGCGGAAACGGCAAAGGCGCAGGAGCTCGACCTGTTCGGCGCACCCAGCTTTCGCACCGCGGACGGCGAACTGTTCTGGGGCAACGATCGGCTGGAAGCGGCACTCGCCTGGGCGAAACGCGCCGGCTAGAGCATGATCCCGAAAAGTGGAATCCGGTTTTCGGAAAAGATCATGCTCCAAGAACAAGCTGGAGCGGGATGACGATTCCAAAGAAAGGTCAGCTCAGGGATCTAGCCGCATCGGCAACCCGGCGCGCGCCATGAATTCCTTAGCCTCGCGCACCGAGTGTTCGCCGAAATGAAAGATCGAGGCGGCGAGCACGGCGCTGGCATGGCCATCGCGCACGCCCTCGACAAAATGCTCGAGCGTACCGACCCCGCCCGAGGCGACGACCGGGATCGAGATGGCATCCGCGATCGCGCGGGTCAGCGCAATATCAAAACCTTTTCGCGTGCCGTCGCGATCCATGGAGGTCAGAAGTATTTCGCCGGCGCCGAGCGCCGTGACTTCGCGCGCATAGTCGATGGCATCGAGACCGGTCGGATGCCGGCCGCCATGGGTGAAAATCTCCCAGCGGTCGGGCGCGGGACTTTGCGAAACTTTCTTCGCATCGATGGCGACGACAATGCACTGATCGCCGAATTTTTCCGCCGCTTCTTTGACGAACGCACGCCGCGCAACGGCTGCGGTATTGATGGATACTTTGTCTGCGCCGGAAGCGAGCAGCACGCGAATGTCTTCGACGGTGCGCACCCCGCCTCCGACTGTCAGCGGCATGAAGCAGGCTTCGGCGGTGCGCTGCACCACGTCAAGCATGATGTCGCGATCTTCGTGGCTCGCCGTGATGTCGAGAAACGTGAGTTCGTCGGCACCCGCGGCGTCGTATGCGATGGCCGCTTCGACCGGATCGCCCGCATCGCGCAAATTCACGAAATTGACGCCTTTGACGACCCGGCCGTCTTTCACGTCGAGGCAAGGGATGACGCGGACTTTGAACATTATTCAGGCCGCCTGCGCCGCGCCGATCAGCTTGAGCGCCTCGGCGGCATCAAGCCGGCCGTCGTAAAGCGCACGCCCGACAATGGCGCCGGCGAGCTTTTCCGCCCGTGGTGCCAGCAGCGCGCGCACGTCGTCAAGCGAAGCAAAGCCGCCGGAGGCGATAACCGGAATCGTCAGCGCGTCGGCAAGCGCGACGGTCGCGTCGAGGTTAAGCCCCTTGAGCATGCCGTCGCGCGCAATGTCGGTATAGACAATGGCGGCGACGCCGGCGTCTTCGAAGCGGCGCGCAATCTCGAGCGCGGAAAGCTCGGATGTCTTGGCCCAGCCTTCGACCGCGACCTTGCCGTCGCGCGCGTCAAGCCCGACCGCGACGCGGCCGGGAAAGCTTTTCGCCGCTTCTTTCACCAGCGCCGGATCGCGCACGGCGGCCGTGCCAATGATCACCCGCGCGACACCTTTGCCAAGCCACGCTTCAATGGTCGCGCGATCGCGGATGCCGCCGCCGAGCTGCACCGGGATTTTTACTGCGGCGAGGATGCATTCGACCGCGGCTGCGTTCATAGGCCGTCCGGCAAAAGCGCCGTCGAGATCGACCATGTGCAGGTACTGAAAACCCTGCGCCGCGAACAGCCGCGCCTGTTCCGCGGGATCGCGATGAAACGTCGTCGACCGCGCCATGTCGCCCTGCTCCAGGCGCACGGCCTCGCCGTTTTTCAGATCGATGGCGGGAAATAGAATCACGGCGTCCACTTCAGAAAATTCGCGATCAGCGCCAAGCCAAGCTTTTGGCTCTTCTCGGGATGGAATTGAGTTCCGACAATGTTGTCGCGCGCGACAATGGCCGTGACCGCACCGCCGTAATCTGCCTGCGCGACGAGATCGGCGCGGTTCGCAACTTTGAATTCGTAGGAGTGCACGAAGTAGGCGTTGAGGCCATCGGCACCGAGCGGCAAGCCTTTGACTAATTCGTGCTCGCGGGAAAGTTCGAGCGTATTCCAGCCCATGTGTGGAATTTTCAGCTTCGGATCCGACGGGGTGATGCGGTCGACCTCGCCCGCTATCCAGCCTAATCCCTCGGTGACCTCGTACTCGCGGCCGCGCTCGGCCAGGAGCTGCATGCCGACGCAGATGCCGAAAAACGGCCGCCCTCGCTTGCGCACTGCTTCTTCAAGCGCCGCCACCATGCCGTCGACGGCATCGAGGCCGCGCCGGCAGTCGGCAAAAGCGCCGACGCCGGGCAACACCACCCGATCCGCCGTGGCGACCGCCGCCGGATCACGCGTCACGACGATCGTTTCACCGATACCGGCGTCGCGCGCGGCGCGTTCAAAAGCTTTCGCGGCCGAATGCAGGTTGCCCGAGCCGTAGTCGACGATAGCGACACTCACCGGCTGCCGCCCCCGGGTTCGGGAAAGAGCCCGATAATGTCGTGCGACGGGTTGGGGTGCGGCGCAGCGGACGGAAGAGGCGGCGGCGGTTCTGCGCGTCCGCTCGGGGAGGCGTTTATCCACGCGTCGTAAAAACGCCGCTCGGCGTCTTCGAGATCGTCACCGCTGACAATGCCGATATTTTTCCAGCCGCGGCGGGCCAGCGAAAATCGCCGCAGCGACGCCGCCTCAACCGCAACCAGGAGCGAAATCAAAAGCTGCACCAGAATAATGCTGCCGGTGCCGAAACCGGCGTAGTGCATCGCGCTCTCGATCGCGATGGCAACCACGGCGTAGATAATGAACACCAGCCAGAGCCCGCGCCACAACAACCACAGCGGCGTCAGCAAAAACGCCCAGACATAGACGCCGTCGCGCACGAAGACGAAGCGCTCCGGGTCCGGCAAGGCCGCGGTTGCCCGCAGCGGCGGTTCATGAACCGTGAAAACAGGCATGACTTTCTACCAGTGCTCGTATCAAGGCATTAAGAGCCGACTTTGGCTCAGCCGCTGAGCGTGCCCTTGGTCGAGGGCACTTCATGCGCGGCGCGCGGATCGATGGCAACCGCCGCCCGCAGCGCGCGCGCCAAGCCCTTGAAACATGATTCTGCAATATGGTGATCGTTGGTGCCATAAAGCGTCGCAACGTGCAGCGTCACCGCTGCGTTGATGGCGAAGGCCTGAAACCATTCCTGCACCAATTCGGTGTCGAACGGTCCCACCTTGTCGCGCACGAATTCCGACTTGAAGACCAAAAATGGCCGGCCGGAAATATCGATGGCGACGCGGGTGAGCGCTTCGTCCATCGGCACGTGCACGTCGGCGTAGCGGGTTATTCCCTTCAGGTCGCCGAGCGCCTTCTTCACCGCCTGGCCGAGCGCAATGCCCACGTCCTCGGTGGTGTGGTGCTGATCGATATGCAGATCGCCCTTGGCCTTGATTTCAAGATCGATGCGCGAATGCCGCGCCAGCAATTCCAGCATGTGATCGAGAAAGCCAATGCCGGTGGCAATGGCGGCTTTGCCCTCGCCGTCGAGGTTGACCGCAACCTCGACCGCGGTTTCTTTGGTGGTCCGTTTTACGGATGCCGTGCGCATCGTCTTCTCCGCAACGCCGCGCCTTTTAACAGGGCTTTAGGCGCTTCGCCATCGCCGCGACGCGCAATTGCAATGCTTGGGGTCAACCCCTAGATCATGCTTAAGCGAAGGCTCCCCGACACATGCAATCTCCCGATCCCGGCCCCTCCGGCCTTTGGCATGGCACCACCATCCTGACCGTCCGCAAAGGCGGCATGGTCAGCGTCGGGGGCGATGGCCAGGTTTCCATCGGCCAGACCATTGTCAAAGCCAATGCCCGGAAAGTTCGCCGTTTGAGCGGCGGCGAGGTGATCGGCGGTTTCGCCGGCGCCACTGCCGACGCCTTTACGCTGTTCGAGCGGCTGGAGGCGAAACTCGAGCAATATCGCGGTCAGCTCATGCGAGCCGCCGTGGAGTTGGCCAAGGACTGGCGCACCGACCGCTTTCTTCGCCGTCTCGAAGCCATGATGATCGTCGCCGACAAGGATACCTCGCTGGTGCTCACCGGCACCGGCGACGTGCTCGAGCCGGAGGCGGGAATTGTCGGCATCGGATCGGGCGGCAATTACGCGCTCGCCGCGGCGCGCGCGCTGATCGACGGCCCGCTCGATGCGGAAGCCATCGTGCGCCGTTCGCTCGACATTGCGGCGGACATTTGCGTTTACACAAATCGCAATGTCACGGTCGAAACACTCAAGGGCGCCTGACGCATGGTGTCTGACGGTTACGCGTTTCGCCCGATGACGGTTGCCGATTTGCCGCTGATCAAGAGCTGGCTCGCCATGCCGCACGTTCGGCAATGGTGGGGCGATCCGGAGCAGCAGTTTGGCTTGGTGAGCGAGGATTTGAACCACCCATCCATGCAGCAATTCATCGTCAGCTCGAACGGCCGCCCATTTGCTTACCTGCAATGCTACGAACCGGCGGCATGGCCCGATAACGGTCTCGGCTCGCAGCCGGACGGTGTGCGCGGCATCGACCAATTCATCGGCGAGCCTGACATGATCGGCCAAGGTCACGGATCGGCGCTGATCCGGGCGTTTGTCGCCGGCGTGCTCCGCGAAGGCGCGCCGCGGGTCATTACCGATCCAAATCCGGAGAATGCGCGCGCAATTCGAGCCTACAAAAAGGCCGGATTTCGCGAAGACCGTCTCGTCGAAACTCCCGACGGACGCGCAATGCTGATGGTATGCGGTAAATGAGTGATTTTTCTCCCCGTGAAATTGTTTCCGAACTCGATCGCTTCATTGTGGGTCAGGCCGAAGCGAAGCGCGCGGTCGCGATCGCGCTGCGCAATCGCTGGCGGCGGCTGAAATTGGAAGAGCGGTTGCGCGAGGAAGTGCTGCCGAAGAATATCCTGATGATCGGGCCGACCGGCGTCGGCAAAACGGAAATCGCGCGCCGGCTTGCCAAACTTGCCGGCGCTCCCTTCCTCAAAGTTGAAGCCACCAAGTTCACCGAAGTCGGCTACGTCGGCCGCGACGTGGAGCAAATCGTGCGCGATCTGGTCGAGATCGCCATCACGCTGACGCGCGACCGCAAACGAAAAGATGTCAACGCGCGCGCGCAGCAGGCGGCCGAAAGCCGCGTGATCGATGCGCTGGTGGGCGCGAGCGCCAGCGCCGCCACCAAAGAAGCGTTCCGAAAGAAGCTGCGCGCCGGCGAGCTCAACGACAAGGAAATCGAAATCGAGGTGCAGGCCTCCGGCGGCATGCCGCTGTTCGAGATTCCGGGAATGCCGGGCGCGCAAGTCGGCGCGGTTTCGATCGGCGATATTTTCGGCAAGCTCGGCGGCGGGCGCACCAAAACCCGGCGCGTCACCGTCGCCGATTCCCATGACATTCTGATCAACGAAGAGTCCGACAAGTTGCTCGACACCGAGCAACTGACCCAGGAGGCGATCAAGGCCGTCGAGAATAACGGCATCGTCTTTCTCGACGAGATCGACAAGATTTGCGCGCGCGACAGCCGGGTCGGCGGCGACGTTTCCCGCGAAGGCGTGCAGCGCGATCTATTGCCACTGATCGAAGGCACCAGCGTCGCCACCAAACATGGCACCGTGCGCACCGATCATATTCTGTTTATTGCGTCGGGCGCATTCCACACCGCCAAGCCGTCAGACCTGTTGCCCGAACTGCAAGGCCGCTTGCCGATCCGAGTCGAGCTCAAGCCGCTGACGCGGGACGATTTCCGCCGCATTCTCACCGAGCCGGAAGCGTCATTGATCAAACAATATATCGCGCTGATGCAAACCGAAGGGGTGATCCTCGAATTCTCCGAAGATGCCATCGATGCCGTCGCCGACACGGCGGCCGCGGTGAATTCCAGTGTCGAGAATATCGGCGCGCGTCGGCTGCAAACCGTGATGGAGCGCGTGCTCGACGACGTGTCGTTCGCCGCGCCGGACCGTTCAGGCGAGACGGTAAAGATCGACGCCGCCTATGTGCAGCAGCATATCGGCGATCTGGCCAAAAACGCGGATCTGAGCCGGTTTATTCTTTAGGCGATGGATTGTCTGAAGGAACGATAGTCGGCGCCGGCCGCTCGTGGGCCAGTTCGCGGATGATGGTCATCCACCTTTCGACTTGGGCCAGCGCTTGCCGGTCCGGAGTAACGCCGCGGGTTGATGCGCGGGGTAGCACTCGAACGCGTCTCAGACATGGCGGCAATTATTGCCACCAAAAAAGACCTTTTTTCGCCGGTAAAACGGCGCCAGTTTCGGTTTTCCGGTTGGTAGGGTTAATGAACGATTACCGGATGCGCCGCAGCCGCACGTAAAGCGCCCCCTGGCCGCCGTGCGCGATATGAGCATCTTCCACACTGACGACGAACGGCCGAAACTCCGGGAGCGACAACCACATAGGCACTCGGCGCCTGAGCACACCGGGCTCCGAAGTCTCGGAATAATTTCCACGAGCCGGCGGCCGTCGGAGCGTGCCCTTTCCGGTAACGACGAGAACGACTTTGGCGCCTGCCGCCTGCGCGCCCTGCAAGAAACGCAAAAGCGCCGCATGGGCGTCCTTTTGCGTGAACCCGTGAAGATCAAGCCGCCCATCGATCGGTGTTCGGCCGCTCGCGACGCGTTGTTTGAAGCGGCGATCAGGCGGCGCGAGCGGCGGCGGTTTTTCCGGCCTTTCCGCTACGGGCGTGGCGCGCCGCGCAGGGTGAGGATCGGGAATGGAGGTGGATTTGACGGCTGGGCCCGGGTGATCCGGCGGTTTCGCACGCGCCTTTGTCTGCCGCAACGGCTTGATCGAGCGCGCAACGCCAGACCACAGCGCCTCTTCCTCGTCGCTTAGTCGACGGCGGCGGCTCACCATTTCCGCTGCCACTTCGCCGTCGCTTTGGGCTTGGGCTTGGGACTGGGCAATGCGGCCGGCTTTGCCGCATGCACCGGCACGTCGTCAGCCGCCGTATCGACCATCGCATTGACGCCCACTTGAGCGATCTCGCCAGCCGGACGCGCGTGCGGCAGCGGAATATTTTGCGCGGCCACAACGGGATCGATTTCACGCGGGATCAGCATCACGAATTGTCCGGCGTTACGGATGCGGCCGGCCATGCGACCGGCCTCGTCGCCGGCGCCGAAATAAATATCCGCCCGCGCCGGTCCGACAATGGCCGAGCCGGTGTCCTGCGCGAAAACCAGCCGGCGAAATTTGGTGCCCGCCCTGTCGTTGGTGATGGGCAGGTCGGCGGCGATGAAGAACGGCGTACCGTAGGCGTGCAGCGACCGATCGACCGCGATGGAGCGGCCGGGCATCAGCGGCACACCTTGGCCCCCGACCGCTTCATCCTGGTTTGAGAGATCGGTGATCCGGAAGAACACGTAAGCTTTGTTCAGCCGCCGCACTTCCTTGGCCTGATCGGGATTGGCTTCCATCCAATCGCGAATGCGCTGCATGGAGACTTCGTCTTTCGTGAAAATCTTGCGCTCGATCAGCGGACGGCCGACGGGCGTGTAGGGCCAGCCGTTATGTGAATTGTAATTGACGCGCAAAATGGCGCCGTCCTCGAGCTTGATACGCGCCGATCCCTGGATTTGCGCGAACAAAACATCGAGCTGACTGCGCAAATAACAGATTTCCAGATGCCAGCCGTCGAGCGCCCCCTCCTCGATCTCGCCGCGGTCGTAGTAGGGCACGATCTTCCGCCGGCCGACGCGCCGGCCCACTTTGACGCCCTTGCTCGGAAACGCATCGCCAAGCTTGCGCCGCCCGGAAACGACAAGATTTGGCGGCCGCCGGTACAGCGGCGCCTGGAATTCGCCGGTCGGCACCCGCGAACCCTCGATGATCGGCTCGTAATATCCGGTCAGCAAGCCCTCGGTCTCGCCGAGTTTGCTGATGCGCAGCGGCCGGAAATTGTCCTCGAAAAACTTGCGCGCGCCGTCCTCCTCGAGTGGAACGGCGGCAAAGCCGCGCGCACAGACGAGTTTCAGCGCGTCGACAATCGGGCCAGGTGTGGCGGACTTGATGGCGCGGCAGCTTTCGAGAAAGGCGGCAAAGGCAGTGGCGTGATCGTCGTTGGCCCAGCCGTCAAGGCTTGACCAGCTCACTGGCTGATATTGGGTGTCAGGAAATTTGATCGGCTCGCGGCCGCCGGCGTGACCAACTGCCGAGAGCGCCGCAACAGCCATCGCAGCCGCGACGACAAGCGCGAAACGATGAACGGACATCGCCCCTCACTGTCCGGCTTCGGTAGCGATAACCTTCCAGTTGGGATCGCGCGAAGATACGTCGCGCGCAAATGTCCAGACGTCGGTGACATCCGTCACCTTCTCGGCATTGCCTTCGATCACCGCGCCCGACTTGTCGCGCGTCGCCGTGATCAGCTTGGAGACGAAGCGAATGGTGATCTGCGCGGTGCGGGCGCGCAATTCGGCGGCGGTCACGGTGGCGCCGTCGATCGAGACAAAACGTGTTTCCGCGGTTTCGCCGCGGCGCTCGCGCTCGCTGATCGCGGCATCGAAACCGTCAAAGACCTCACGTGACAGCAAACTGCGCAATTGACGCCGGTCGCCCTCGGCAAATGCGGTGACCACCATCTCGTAGGCGGCACGCGCCCCGGTGATGAAATGCTGTACGTCAAAGTTGGCGTCGGCAGAGGCGATAGCGTCGAGGCCGGCGGCCGCCGTCGATCCGGTGTCGGCCACGCCTTTCCAGCGGTCCGCCGGCGGCGCAGAAGGAACCTCGATCGATCGGGTCGGCGTCGCATCCGCCGCCGGACGCGGCGGCAAAGTCACGACCTTGTCGGTCGCCGGGGTGCGCACCTCGCGGGCTGAATACGGGTCGTAGGGCGGCCGCTCGCGGCCGGTGCGCTGGCCCAAGACGCTCCGAAGGCGCAGGAAAATGAAAACCGCCAGCGCCAGGAAGATGATGGTGTAGATGTCGAACAAGTCTCAACTCTCTCGGCGTCTCAAGACGGCACGGCGAGCCCCGGTAGCGATCTTAGTAGCAAATCCGCAGGGCACGGTCCCCAGTTCATGTAGGCACGCAAGGGGAACCATCCAGTGGCCGCTGTCCGGATATTGGCGTGCCGGCTGCGAAGTTTAGACGATCGGGGCTGCCGCGCCAACATCGGAAGCAACTTCACCGATCACCTTTAATAACTCCACTACTACGGCGGTGGTTGCCACGGAGATGACATGATCGCGGTCGGTAAAACCAAGCCGCCGACGCAAATTGCGAGCCGCACCCCCGCCATTGTCGGCCCCAGACGGCTATGTTAGCCAGACCTTAAGCCTGCGCGGGAGACGAGCATGTCGGCCACAAACGGCGGTCCTCAACCACAGGCGATGCCCCACATCGGCGTGCTTGCCCAATACGTCAAGGATTTCTCCTTTGAGAATCCGAATGCGCCGCGCTCGATGGCGCCGACCGGCCAGCAACCGGCCATTAACATCCACGTCAACGTTGACGCCGCGCCGGTAAGCACCACCGATTTCGAAGTTACGCTGCGGCTCGAGGGCAAGGCGGAATTGCCCGGGCAGACGCCGATGTTGCTGTTCAGCTTTGAACTGATTTTTGGCGGACTGTTCCGAATTCAAAATGTGCCAGCCGAGAGTACCCAGCCAATCGTGTTGATCGAATGTCCGCGCCTGTTGTTTCCCTTCGCCCGCGAGATCATCGCCACCGCGACGCGCAACGGCGGCTTCCCGCCGCTTCTCCTCGACCCGGTCGATTTTGTCGCGCTGTACCGCCAGCGGCTTGCCGCGGCGGCGCCGCCGCCATCACAGCCCGTTAACCCAAACTGACATACTCGAGCCAGATCGCGCTCTCGCCGAGCTCGGCGAGGAAGGCGCGGTGAGCGGCCCGTTCTTCCGCCGTTAATGCCGGCGCCAGCGGCATCGGCCGCGCGCGGATGATAATGGGCTCGCCGGCGATCCGGCCGCTACCGGAAGCTTGCGCCAACACCAGTTGCGCCTGGCGCATGCCCGTCAGCTCGACATAAACCTCGGCGAGCAACTCGGCGTCGAGCAGCGCGCCGTGCTTGGTGCGGCGGGAATTATCGATGCCATAGCGGAGGCAAAGATCGTCCAGCCGGTTCGACCCGCCTGGATGCTTGCGGCGCGCGATCAGCAAAGTATCGACCAAGCGCTCACGGGCAATCGGCGATCGCCCGGCCCTCTCGAGCTCGGCGTTCAAAAACCCGAGATCGAAGGTGGCGTTGTGGATGACAAGCGGGGCGTCGCCGAGAAACGCGACGAGATCGTCCGCAACTTCGGCGAAAAACAGTTTGTCCTTGAGGAAGTCCTCGCTCAGTCCATGCACGGCGAAAGCTTCCGCCGGCATCCCGCGCTCCGGATTGAAATAGGTATGGAATGTCTGACCCGACGGGATGCCATTGATCAGCTCGATGCAGCCAACCTCGACCAGGCGGTGGCCATCGAGTGGATCGAGGCCTGTCGTTTCCGTGTCGAGAACGATTTCGCGCATAAAGTTTCAACCCGTCGGCGGAAGCGCCGGCTTTACGAATCACGGGCGCTTTTTTGCATAGTAGCGACACGGCGCAAAATGTCGCGCACCTGGGCGCGGGCGTGATCGAAGGACTGCGAAGTGTCCACGATAAAATCGGCGCGCTGCCGCTTCTCGGCGTCCGGCAGCTGCTTGGCAAGCAAGGCGGTAAATTTTTCCTCGGTCATGCCGGGCCGCTCGAATGCGCGCTGGCGCTGCATGTCGGCGGGCGCCGATGCGACGACCACCGCGTCGCAAACCCGCTCGCCGCGGGTCTCAAACAGCAGCGGTATGTCGAGCAGCACGACATCCGCGTTGCTCGCTCGCGCCTCGGCCAGGAACTTCTCCCTTCGCGCGGCGACCAACGGATGCACTATGGATTCGAGCCGGGCCAGCGCGGTGTTGTCCCCGAGCACCAGGGCCGCGAGTTTTACCCGATCGACCTTGCTGTCCTCGACCGCTCCGGGAAAGGCTTCGGCGATAATCGGCACCGCCTCGCCGGCATAAAGCTCGTGAACTACTGCGTCAGCGTCATAAACCGGAACGCCCTGTTCCGCGAAAAATTGCGCGGTTCGCGATTTGCCCATGCCGAGCGAACCGGTGAGGCACAATATGAAGGGACGTTCGTTGCTCATGTCATCAGGCAACCGTGTCGGCGCAGAAAATCAAGCGTCGGCAGTAGCGGCAATCCAAGGACGGTGAAGTAATCGCCTTCAATCCGCTCGAACAGCTGGATGCCGGGCCCTTCGAGTTGATAGGCGCCAACGCTTGCGGTCACCGCATCGCCGGCCGCATCGAGATAACTGTCGAGAAACTCATCCGAGAACGAACGCATGGTCAGACGCGCCGTGTCGGCACGCTGGAACAAGGTGGCCTCGTCCTGCACCACCGCGACCGCCGAGTGAAGCTCGTGCGTGCGGCCGGCAAAAGCGCGAAGTTGCGCCCGGGCGGCAACCCGGTTAACCGGCTTGGCGAACCGCTGACCTTCGAACGTCAATATCTGATCGGCGCCAAGCACCAGCCGTCCAGGGAAAGATTTCGCGACCGATAAAGCCTTCGCGCGCGCCAGAAGCGCGGCGATCTCCGCCGTTTGCAGCGATGCAGCCTCCGTTTCCAGGCGCCGCTCATCGATATCGGCTGTATGCGCGACGACCGGAATGCCGGCTGCTTCGAGCAATGTGCGCCGGACCGCGCTGCCTGACGCCAGCACGAGCGGTTGCCCGGAAAGCCACACGGCCAAAATCCTTACGACGCCAGATGCCGGCGCCGATCGGCCAAATGCGCAAGTACCGCCGCCGCGGTCTCTTCGATGGAACGCCGGGTCACGTCGATCAACGGCCAGTTATGCTTGGCACACAAACGGCGTGAAGCGGCGACTTCTTCGGACACCGCCTGCTGATCAATGTATTTGTCGCCATCGCGATGCGCCTTCAGCCCGAGCAAGCGGTTTTGGCGGATTTGCACAATGCGTTCCGCTGACGCGAAGAGGCCGACCACCAACGGTTTCTTGAGGCCTTCGATTCCGGGTGGCAGCGGAATGCCCGGCACCAGGGGGATATTCGCGGTCTTTACTCCGCGGTTAGCCAGATAGATCGAGGTCGGCGTTTTCGAAGTCCGCGACACGCCGATCAACAGCACATCGGCCTCTTCGAGGTCGCCGGCGTGCTGCCCGTCATCGTGCATCATGGTGTAGTTGAGAGCGTCGATGCGGCGGAAGTATTCGGCGTTCAGGGTGTGCTGAGCGCCAACCTTGTGGGTCAATTCAGCTCCCAGATAGGCTTGAAACAGGTGCAAGACCGGGCCGAGGATTGACAGGGATGGCACGCCGATCGCCCGGCACTTCTCTTCGAGCCGGGCCACCAGGTTCTCCTGCAACAAGGTGTAAAGCACGATACCCGGCGATTCCTCGATATCGGCCAACACCCGGTCGAGCTGCTTCTGGTTGCGAATAAGCGGATGCACGTGCTCGACCAGCACGATTTTTGTGTATTGGGCCGCAGCGGCGCGAGACACGGTGATCAGCGTTTCGCCGGTCGAATCTGAAACCAAATGCAGATTGAAATGACCGGGCGCCGGCGTCATCGGACGGTATAACCTGTTAATGGAACGGGAGAAGGCCACGGGTTTAGCCCGGGCGCAAGAACCTTCGGCCTATAACCTCCAAGTTCATCCACATTCTCGCCGGCGGGATACAAAACGACTTGCAGACGTTGGCAGCAAGAAGATGTGGACAGCCGGAGGACAATTGCACGAGCGAGCGAGCAGAAACGCAAGCTCTAGGCTTTTCTCTCGCCATCGCAGCCGCTCTAAAACCAAGTGGTGAATATGTGGGTGGCGATAGAACGAGATGTGGGTAGCGATGTGTGACCGCAATCCACGCACCAAGAAACTACAACAGAGTCTTTATAGATTTTATTTGTTTAAGGACTGGCTTATACGGCGCTAATGAACAAACCGCTTCTTCGTGTTCTTACGGGTCATCGCGAGAGAGTTCCGCCCATCTGGCTGATGCGGCAAGCCGGAAGATATTTGCCCGAATATCGCAAGCTGCGTGCTCAGGCCGGCAGCTTTCTTGAACTGTGTTTTGATCCGAAGCTCGCGGCCGAGGTTACGTTGCAACCAATCCGCCGCTTCGGATTCGACGCGGCGATTTTGTTCTCCGACATTCTGGTTATTCCGCACGCGCTTGGCCAGCGCGTCAGCTTTGCAGAGGGCGAAGGACCGCGTCTTGAGGCGATGGAAGATCCGGCGGCGCTTGGCCGTCTGCGGCGAGATCTCGACCAGAAATGTTTGGAGCCGATCTACGAGACGATTTCGCGCGTCAAAGGCGAGCTGCCGCCAAGTGTCGCGTTTATCGGATTTTGTGGCGCGCCCTGGACGGTTGCGACCTACATGATCGCCGGTGCCGGGACTTCGGACCAGGCCCCTGCCCGCTTGTTTGCATATCGTTTTCCGGAAGCTTTTGCCGAGCTAGTGGATATTTTGGTGGCGGCTTCGGCAAGCTATTTGATCCGGCAGTTCGCGGCCGGTGTTGAAGCCGTGCAGATTTTCGATACGTGGGCCGGAATTTTGCCGACCGGCGAGTTTGAGCGCTGGTGCATCAATCCTTGCGCGCGAATTATCGAGCGGGTGCGCAAAGAAATACCCGACGCGAAGATCATTGGCTTTCCGCGCGGAGCGGCATCGGGCTTGCCGCACTTCCTCAACAGCGTCGCTGTCAACGCTGTTGGTATCGATTGGATGGCCGAACTTGGTTTTGTCCGCGAGCGCATTCAGCCGCTACGTCCGATTCAAGGCAATCTCGATCCCTTGGTGCTGATGGCCGGTGGCGTGGCGCTCGATCGGTCGATCGATGCAATCCTGGAGGCGTTTGCGTCCGGACCTTTTATTTTTAATCTCGGTCACGGCATCTTGCCGGATACGCCGATCGCGCACGTCGAGCGGCTTCTCGCCCGAGTTCGCGGAGTGGCGCGCAATTGAAGCGGTTTAATCGGGCGGCAGGCGGAGACGACCGGTGGATATCTATGGGTGGCTGAAGGCCTTCCACATCATCGCCGTGATCGCCTGGATGGCGGGCATGCTCTATCTGCCGCGCCTGTTCGTCTATCACTGCGCGGCCGAGAAAGGCTCGGTCCAGTCGGAAACCTTCAAGGTGATGGAGCGGCGGTTACTCCGCGCGATCATCAATCCGGCGATGATCGCGACGTGGGTTTTCGGTCTGTCGCTCGCCTGGCTCGGGCCAGATTCGCGATTCGGCTGGTTCAATGCGGGCTGGCTCGATGCCAAGATCGTGCTGGTTTTGCTGCTGTCGGCCGTTCATGGCCTCTTCGCCCGCTGGGTCAAGGATTTCGCCGCCGACAACAACCGGCATTCACAGCGATTCTATAGAATTATCAACGAGGTACCGACCGCGATCATGATCCTGATCGTGCTCCTGGTCGTGCTGAAACCGTTCTGACTTCTCGGCGTTTTTTAAGCAAACTCCGTTTCGCCTCTTGCCTGAAGTGCAGTCTTTTCTTATGTTTGCGGCATCCCACCGAACGTAGGCGGATGCAATCGAGTTTTGGCTCCATAGAATCGGAGCCTTCTGATGCATCGGGACCGGGGTCGTAAAGCCCCAGAGCCCGTGGACCTGCGACCTTCTCTCTCCCTCGCCAGCGACGCTTTTTTTCCCACCGAACCGCTGGCCTAGTTTCCGTAGGACATCCCCATGCGGGAAATGAAACTCCAAGAACTTAAAACCAAGACTCCAGCCGAACTCGTTTCTTTTGCTGAAGAGCTCGAAGTCGAGAACGCCTCGACCATGCGCAAGCAGGAGCTGATGTTCGGCATTCTCAAACAACTCTCCGCGCGCGAAACCGACATTGTCGGCGAAGGTGTCGTCGAGGTGCTGCCGGACGGTTTCGGCTTTCTGCGCTCACCGGAAGCCAACTACCTGCCCGGTCCCGACGACATTTACGTTTCGCCGTCGCAGATTCGCCGCTTCGGGCTTCGCACCGGCGATACCATCGATGGCCACATCCGCAGCCCCAAGGAAGGCGAGCGCTACTTCGCGCTGCTCAAGGTCAACTCGCTCAATTTCGAGGACCCGGAAAAGGCGCGACACAAAGTCAACTTCGATAACCTGACGCCGCTCTATCCCGATGAGTGGCTGAAGATGGAATACGAGGATCCGACCAAAAAGGATCTTTCCGCACGCGTCATCGACATCGTCGCGCCGGTCGGCAAGGGCCAGCGCGCACTGATCGTATCGCCGCCGCGCACCGGCAAGACCGTGCTGCTGCAGAACATCGCCCACTCGATCACGCATAATCATCCGGAATGCTATCTCATCGTGCTGTTGATCGATGAGCGGCCGGAAGAAGTCACCGACATGCAGCGTTCGGTGAAGGGCGAGGTCATTTCCTCGACCTTTGACGAACCCGCCGTGCGCCACGTTCAGGTGGCCGAGATGGTGATCGAGAAGGCCAAGCGCCTGGTCGAGCACGGCCGCGACGTGGTCATCCTGCTCAATTCCATCACCCGGCTCGGCCGCGCCTACAACACCGTGGTGCCTTCGTCGGGCAAAGTGCTCACCGGCGGTGTCGACGCCAACGCCTTGCAGCGGCCGAAACGTTTCTTCGGCGCCGCGCGCAACATCGAGGAAGGCGGCTCGCTGACCATTATCGCCACCGCGCTGATCGATACCGGCAGCCGCATGGACGAAGTGATTTTCGAAGAGTTCAAGGGCACCGGTAACTCGGAACTGATCCTCGACCGCAAGGTCGCCGACAAGCGCACCTTCCCGGCCATGGACATCACCCGCTCCGGCACGCGCAAGGAAGAGCTCCTGGTACCGGCGGATCAGCTCAAGAAAATGTACGTGCTGCGCCGCATCCTCAATCCGATGGGCACCATGGATGCGATCGACTTCCTGCTCGACAAGCTGCGCAACACCAAGAACAACGGCGAATTCTTCGACTCGATGAACACGTAAACGTCGGACCGCCTCCGCTATCGGCGTGGCACCAGCCATGCCGTGGGGGTGATGGTCCCTCTTTGGATATTTCGCTAGACCGCGCGGGGGCGGTTCCCGCCTCCTACCGCACGCGAAGTTCATTGAGGGTCCGTTTATGCGTTCCTTCAGCAGCCGCTGCCTTTTGCTTCATTGGCCGCGATGGCGCTGGTCAACCCAGCCTTTGCCGCCGAAAAGCCGCCGCTTGCTCCCGATCAGGATGCAGCCTCTCGTCGTGCAGTCGAGAGTTTCGGCGGTCTTGAGCTTCAGCGCGCATGCGCTTGCCGAAGAACTCGATCGCGCGGTGCCGCGCCGCCTTGCATCTTTCGACGAACAACTGACCACGTGCGGGCATCGCCGCGGCTTTTTTCGCCGGCAGGTGGATATTCAGTGTTTCGTCACTGGCTATATCGAGCGCACCGCACCCATCTACCTGCGCGCCGAAGGCGATCGGGTGATCGCCGAGGTCAAGCTCGAAGGCTCGGTTTACGCCCAAGGCGCGCGCGGCCTGGCTCGACTCATTCACGGTGTCGCGCAGGGCGCGATGAATGTCTTCGTCGAAGCCAGGCCGCGCCTGACGCGCGACTGGATGATCGATCTGAACATGGCGCAGAGCTATCGGTGGACCGAACCGCCGATGCTCCGCATTTTCGGCAGAGACATCCCGATCGAGCAGCGCGTCGAGCCGCAGATTAGGGCGCAGAGCCGCCGGATCGAAGGCATGGTCGCCGCGAGAATGCGCGCGATCGACGTGAGGCGCAAAGCGGAAACCGCATGGCGGCACGCGTTCACGCCCGTGCAGATCGCCGACAACGTTTGGCTGCGGATGACGCCGCAAAGCGTTGCGTTTGCCGGCGTGCACACGACAAGCGACGAGCTTGCGGGCGCGATCGAATTCTCAGGTCCGGTCGAGACGGATTTCGGCGGCACGGCGCCGGCGGCGAGCCCTACTCCGCTGCCGGAGCTTGGCTCGGACGTTACCGACCCCGGACACTTTGAATTCCTGGTGCCGCTCAAACTCAGCTACCAGGTCTTGCGCGAAGTGATTCAGCCGGTCGCATCGCAAGCGTTCAACGCGATCGTCAAAGACGTCGATGTCTACCCGTCAAACGGCAAGCTCGTCATCGGTTTGCAATTCGACAGTCCCCCATCTGGCGTGGATGCCACGCCGGATGGCTGGATTTACATGACCGCGCAACTTAAAGCCGACGCGGGCGGCAACGCATTGACACTGGACGGCGGCCAGCTTCTCGGCGGTGTGCCGAACGGCAGCTCGCTCGATATTTCGAAAATCTTCGACGCGGCGCGACAGAAGGTGCTCTCGGACTACAAGCCGCAATATGATGCGGTGCTTTCGCAAGCCAACGCCAAGCTCACCCGCGACCTCGGCAATGGCTTTCGTTCGCAGGGCAGCTTTACTTCGGCGAACATCGAGAAAGTGGTCCTGCTTAAGGACGGCATCGAGATTATTGCCCGCGCGACCGGCACATTGCGTGTCGTCTACACGCCGTGAAGTAATTTGCGATGGGTGAGTAAATCGAGAGCGCAGCGTGTCATGCATTTCCTAACGACGAAATTTTGGATTTGCGCCGTCGCTTTTGCGAGCGTCTGTTGCGCGGCGCTCACTTCCTCACCGGTCGCCGCTCAGGGCGCCTTTTATCGGGCGACGGACAGTGAAATCGCCGGACCGGTTGGCAGCCTGATCCGCAAGGAGCCTCGAGTCGGAGCTGCTGCCGGCGCCACCGCCTACAAGGTTCTCTATCGCTCGACTAAACCCGACGGCACGCCGATTGCCGTCTCCGGCATTGTCATCATTCCGGCAGGAACGCCGCCGCCCGGCGGTTGGCCGATTGTCGCCTGGGCGCACCCGACCACCGGAGTGGTCCCGCATTGCGCGCCCTCACTTGCGCTGTTTGTGTTTCAGCAAATGGCGGGAAGCCGACGGCTTCTTGAGAACGGTTACGCAATTGCAGCGACCGACTATCCCGGCCTCGGCACGCCCGGTCCGCACCCCTATCTCGTCGGCGCCAGCGAAGCGCGCGCGGTAATCGATTCCGTGCGAGCCGCGCGATCGTTTCCGGGACTGGAGAATTCCAACCGCTTCGCGGTGTGGGGTCATTCGCAGGGCGGCCAGGCCGCTTTGTTCACCGGAATGATCGCAAGAACTTATGCGCCGGAGCTTCAACTCGTCGGCGTCGCTGCCGCAGCGCCGGCGACGGAGCTCGCCGCGCTGATGACGGCCGATCTGGATACCGCGGGCGGCCGCAATTTGACGGCGATGACGATCTGGTCCTGGGCCAGAGTGTTCGGCGCGCCAATGCGGAACGTGGTCGAACCCGCGGCTGTGCCGGTTGTCGACGCACTTGCCAATCAATGCATCGAAGGCGCGTTTGATCTTTACGTTCGGGAGAAAATGTCCGCGCCGCTGGCAAAGATATTTTTGTCTGTGAAGAATCTGGCGACCATAGAGCCATGGAAGTCGCTGCTTGCACAAAATACCGCGGGCGACCTGCCGCCCGGCATTCCCGTGTTTTTGTCGCAGGGATCAGCCGACGGTCTGGTGCTTCCGCGCGTCACGCAAGCCTACAAGGAGCAGCTCTGCAAGGCCGGCAGCAAAGTGAAAATGCTGGTGATGCCGGGCGTGAGCCACGGATTTATCGGTTACGACAGCGCGAATGCCGCCGCCGATTGGATGGCGGAACGCTTTAAAGGCGCCGCGGTGCCGAGCGATTGCTGATGAAGCGCTGGGATTAAGCTATTTCTCCAGCACCAGCGCCGCCGGTGTCGGCCTAAGAGAAACAGCCAGCGCCGGCGTTTGGCTTTTACGGTTGAGTGCGGTCTCCGGATCGACGAAGCACATGCCGCCTTTACCGAGCGCGCTTTGGCACTCGCTGATTGACGAATAGCCGCACTCGATCAGCGATTTTTCGCGCGCTGCATAACCGCACCAGTCTTCCGCTTGCGCCGCAGGAATGGCCATTAGAAAAATGCCGCCCGCCAGAATAATCGCACCGCGCATTGCCCGATCTCCACGCTGCGCCCCCGGAAGTTTTTAAGCACGAATTGCGGCCGCGCGGAGGACGGCGTCAATTATGTCGCACGCTTTTCAGCGCGCCGAGAAGGCCGGCTTCATCCGTCACCGGCAGCGAACACGTTTCGCCGATGCAGACGAAAGCTTGCGCCTGCCCTTTTGCCGCTTCGATCTGCGCGCGGGCCGGGTGCGTGGATGATAGCGGCTCAGCCGAGCGCGCTCGGAGAATGACGCGGTCGAGTGGCGGCATTTTGCGGGCGGCCGCCAGCAAAGCATCGGCGCCGGCGCCCTCCCCGGTCACAACAATTTCGGCGGCGCGCAGCCGCAGATCGACGGCATTGAACAGCGCCATGTGCATGTAGAGATTTTCGATCGCATCCGGCGCGACGCCAGCGATCAGGCGATCGGCTTTTTCGCGCCACGTATCGTCACCGGCCAATAGCGCGAGCCGGATCAGATTTTGCGCCGCGACCGCGTTGTGGTTTGGCGTTGCCTCGTCCGCCGTTGAAGCTGGACGGATGACGAGCCCCTCGGCGTCTGCTGCCGTGAGATAGTAGGTGTTAGTCGCGTTGTTGGCGTAATCGCGATCGAGCGCCCGTTGCCAGATCAGCGCCTGGTCGAGATAGCGCGGCACTCCCGTGGCCTCAAAAAGCGCCAGCGCGGCGCGAATCATGGCGGCGAAATCCGATGCCATTCCCGGAAATTTGAGCTGACCCTCGCGCCACGAGTGACCGAGCCGGTCGCCGCGGGTCATTTCGCGCGTGACGAACTCGAAGGCGCGCTCTGCCATCTCGAGCCAGGACGGCTCGCCGAGCATTTGGCTCGCATTAGCGAGCGCGGCGATCATCAATCCATTCCAGTCGGCGAGGATCTTGTCGTCGAGGCCAGGACGAACGCGCCTTTCGCGTGCTGCGAGCAGCTTTTCACGCAACGCAGTGAGCAACACTTCGTCGGCTTCGCTCCGCTCATGGGACTTGAGCCGATTAAGAATATTGTGGCCTTCGAAATTGCCTTGCGGGGTGACGTCGTAATGCCGTGCGAAGAATTCACCGTCTTCAGGGCCAAGTTCTCGCATCACCTCGTCGTAGGACCAGACGTAAAACTTGCCCTCCTCACCTTCCAGAGTCTGCATCGAGCGATGCGCAGAACGCGCCGCCCGCATTCGTCATCTCGCGCGCCAGCCAGTCGACGGTTTCCTCGGCACGCTCGCGATAAAGCTTCTTGCCGAAATGCAGATGCGCGATGGCGAGGAGTTCGAGAAGCTGCGCGTTGTCGTAAAGCATTTTCTCGAAGTGCGGGACGAGCCAGCGCTCATCGACCGAGTAGCGCGAAAAACCGCCGCCAAGATGATCGTAGATGCCGCCCTCGCAGATGTGGTGCAGCGTGATGTCGACGGCCGCGAAGTAGCGCGCCTCGCCGGTGCGCAATCCGCCGCGCCACAAAAGTTCGAACAATGACGCTTGCGGGAATTTCGGCGCGCCGCGGGTGCCGCCGTTGACCGGATCGATGATGCCGCCAAGCTGGCGCGCGGCGTTGTCGAGTTCAGCTTCACCGATAACGACGGCGCCGCCTTTTCGCGCAGCGCCGGCGAGCCGCTCCATCAAGGCCGCGCGGTTCTGCTCGATCTTCTGCGGCTCTTCGCGAAACAGCCGCGCGATTTCGCGCAGCACATCGACAAACGCCGCCCTGCCGTAGCGCGCGGTATTGGGAAAATAGGTGCCGCCCCAGATCGGTTCGCCGTCGGGCGTCAGAAACATGGTCAGCGGCCAACCGCCCTGCTCGCCCAGATGATGCAGCGCCGCCATGTAGATCTGATCGATGTCCGGCCGTTCTTCGCGATCGACTTTGATGTTGACGAACAGATCGTTCATCACCGCGGCGGTCGCGGCGTCCTCGAAACTTTCGTGCGCCATCACGTGGCACCAATGGCACGCCGCGTAGCCGACCGAGAGCAAGATCGGTTTGTTGGTTCGCTTGGCTTCACCGAGCGCTTCCGGCCCCCATGGCCACCACGCCACCGGATTGTGTTTGTGCTGGAGCAGATACGGGCTCGTTTCGCGGGCGAGACGATTTTCTGCTGTGTACTCTGGTGCCGCCACTGAAACTAATCTCTCTGCCACGCCACGATGCCGCGAACGAGTTTGTTCGGAAATTTCGGATGCTGCGTCGGCGCCGAACTGATCGACAGCCTATCGCCGTCAAGCTTGAAAAATCGGGTTTGTTCCGTGCCGAGCCACGATGGATGCCAGGCGACGTCGACGGTGACAATGATCTTGTCCGCTTCGACGCGATAGCCGCCCGAGTAAGCCATCAGGCAGTCGAATAACGCTGCACGATCCGCGTCACGCGGTTGATCGCCTGCCGTCAACAGTGCGGTGAACCGCCGCTCGCTGATAATGAGGAAGCCGCGAGGATGCGCGTCGTAAACGTTGTGGCGTTCGTCGCCGTCCTCGGTCGCGACCTGAAATGAAACGAGCTTCCAAGTCGCGAGCAGTTGCTTGGACGCCGTCATATCGACCTCGGCCTTGCAGGCGACTAGTGATAGCGAAACGGCGATCCAGGCGCCATCGCTGACTTCTCGAGGACGAACGTGAAAGACGATCGCCCCACCATCTACGCCCTCTCCTCCGGCCGTCCGCCGGCGGCGATTGGCGTAGTGCGCGTGTGCGGGCCCCGTGCCGGGGCGGCGCTGGAGAAGCTCATCGGCCGTGTACCGAAACCGCGGCAGGCGGCGCTTGCGCAGCGTACGCGATCCGGCAACTGGCGAAGTGATCGACGAGGCCCTGGCGCTGTGGTTTCCGGGTCCGCACAGCGAAACCGGCGACGACATGGCCGAGCTGCAACTCCACGGCAGTCACGCTGTCATCGCAGCGGTGTTCGATGCGCTCAAGAGCATCGAAGGCTGCCGTCCGGCCGAGGCTGGAGAGTTTACGCGCCGCGCCTTCGACAACGGCCGGCTGGATCTCACCGCTATCGAAGGCTTGGCGGATCTGATTGCAGCGGAGACGCCCGCGCAGCGCCGCCAGGCGTTTCAGCCAGCTTAAGGGTTTGATCGGCGATCGCGCCGACGCGTGGCGCGAGCAGATCATCTCCGCGCTGGCGCTGGTCGAAGCGCGGATCGATTTTTCCGACGAGGCCGACGTCCCAGAAGAACTGGTCGGGCCGGCGCTTCGTGTGGCCAAGGAATTGCGCAATGAGATTGCCGGCGCGCTCGCCAAGTCGGGGCGAGGGGAGCGCCTGCGCGACGGCTTCGTCGTTGCTATCGCGGGGCCGCCGAACGCCGGGAAGTCGACCTTGCTCAACAGGCTGGCACAGCGCGACGCGGCCATTGTGTCGGCGCATCCCGGCACCACGCGGGATGTCATCGAGGTGCACCTTAGTCTCGGGGGCTATCCGGTGACGTTGATCGACACCGCGGGCATTCGCGCCAGCACTGACCCGATAGAGCAGGAGGGTGTCCGACGCGCGCGCCAGCGTATGGCAATGGCCGACCTCGTTCTCTGGCTCAGTGACGCATCGGCCGATGCAGCGAACGGGGAGGGCGGCGAGGAGGCAAATCTCTCGGCGGGCGAAGTCTGGCTACTGCGCAACAAGGCCGACTTGATCGCCGATAGACTGCCCTCAAGAAGTGAACTGGAATCCACAAATGAACCGGTAAGGAATTTTTTACTTTCGGCGCTCACGGGCGAGGGCGTGGAGACCTTGGTGGCCGAGCTTTCAAGCTGCGTTCAGCGGTTCTTTTCGGCAACGGACGCACCGGTAGTTACGCGGGCGCGTCATCGCCGGGCGCTGGAAGAAACTATTGCCGGCCTCGATCGGGCCTTGGCGCAGGGCACAAGCGGAGGCGAAGAGCTCATCGCCGAGGACTTGCGGTCGGCGGCAACGGCGCTCGGGCGGCTCACTGGGCGGGTCGACGTTGAGGATCTTTTGGACGTGATCTTTCGTGACTTCTGCATCGGCAAATGAGCGGACTGGCAACGTCTCGTTAACGTTAACAATTGAATAGCGAATAAAGCGCGCTCCGCCGGCTTCGGTGTTTGTTTCACGTGAAACACGGAGACCCGGCGGTCTTTGACCGGAAATTCCGCGGCGGATAGAACGACCGCCATTGCGGGGTTTTCCATGAGCGAAATGTTTGACGTCATTGTCGTCGGCGGCGGGCATGCCGGCTGCGAAGCCGCGGCGGCTTCCGCCCGCATGGGCGCACGGACCGCACTGGTTACCCAGCGCTTCGCCAGCGTCGGCGCGATGTCTTGTAATCCCTCCATCGGAGGGCTCGGCAAAGGCCACTTGGTCCGCGAAATCGATGCGCTCGATGGGCTCATGGGCCGCGTCGCAGATGCAGCCGGTATTCAGTTTCGCTTGCTCAATCGCCGCAAAGGACCGGCGGTGCGCGGCCCACGCGCGCAAGCCGACCGCAAGCTTTATGCCGCCGCCATGCAGCAGGCCATCTTGCAGACGCCGAACCTGACGGTGATCGAAGGGGAGGCGGACGACCTCTCACTTCGCGACGGGTGCGTGGCGGGCGTTCGACTGACAGATGGGCGATCATTTGCGGCGCCGTCTGTGGTGCTGACCACCGGTACGTTTTTGCGCGGCCTGATCCACATCGGCGACCGGCAAATCCCGGCGGGCAGAGTTGGCGAAGCGCCGGCGATGGGTCTCTCCCGGACCCTTGAGCGCGCCGGTTTTGCCCTCGGCCGCTTGAAGACCGGTACGCCGCCGCGGCTGGACGGCACGACTATCGACTGGACGGCGCTGGAAATGCAGCCGGGCGATGACCCGCCAGAGCCGTTTTCAACCCTGACGGAGCGGATTTCTAATCGGCAAATCCAATGCGCGATCACCCGTACCGTCGCGGAGACGCACGCGATTATCCGCGAAAACGTTCACCGTTCGCCGATGTATTCCGGCCAAATCCAGAGCCGCGGTCCGCGCTACTGCCCGTCGATCGAAGACAAGATCATGCGCTTCGGCGATCGGGAAGGGCACCAGATTTTCCTCGAGCCGGAGGGCCTAGACGACACCACCGTTTATCCCAACGGCATTTCGACATCGCTGCCGGAGGACATTCAGACCGCGATTGTCGCGTCCATTCCCGGGTTGGAACGTGCGCGCCTGGTCCGGCCGGGTTACGCCATTGAATACGACCACGTCGACCCGCGCGAGCTAACGCCATCACTAGAGACCAAGCGGGTGCAGGGCTTGTTCCTGGCCGGACAAATCAACGGCACGACCGGCTACGAGGAGGCGGGCGCTCAGGGCCTGGTGGCGGGCCTCAATGCAGCGGCGCGCGCCGGCGGGGCAGGGGCGATCGTGTTCGATCGGGCCGAAGGCTATCTCGGCGTCATGGTCGACGACCTGGTGACCCGCGGCGTAACCGAGCCCTATCGGATGTTCACGTCACGTGCGGAATACCGGCTGACGCTGCGGGCGGACAATGCCGATCAGCGGCTCACTGAAAGGGGCATCGCCATCGGCTGCGTCGGTTGCTGAGCGCGCCCTTGCCTACCGCAGCCAAGCTCGCAGCCCTGCAACAGGCCCGCCACATGGCGGAATCGCATACCCTGACGCCTAATGAAGCCGCCAAGCACGGGTTGGCGTTGCGCCAGGATGGACAACGGCGGTCGGCGTTTGAGCTTTTGGCTCATCCCTCGATCGGCGTCGTCGACTTGAAAAAGGTTTGGCCGCGGTTTGGCGAAATCGAGGCGAAGATCGCGGAGCAGCTTGAGATCGACGCCAAGTACGCCGTTTACCTCCGCCGGCAAGCCGCCGACGTCCAGTCGTATCGGCGCGATGAAAGCCTCGCCCTGCCCGAGGAGCTCGATTACGACGCCCTTCCCGGCCTATCGAACGAAGTTCGCGCCAAGCTCAAGTCTCATCAGCCCCGGACAATCGGTCACGCCGGCCGCATCGACGGCATAACGCCGGCGGCGTTGACGCTTTTGGCGGTGCATTTGCGGCGGCAGGATCGCGGTCGGGCCCGGCGCGATCGCGGCGCCGCGTGAGTCCCTACCGGGATTTCGCCGCCGATCGGACGCACGCACTGGCGCTCACGCCTGTTTCACGTGAAACAGCGGGACGACTGGATCGGTTTGTTGAAGTTCTCCTTCGTTGGCAGCAGCGGATCAATCTGATCGCGCCGTCCACGGAGGGAAAACTTTGGACCCGACACGTTGCCGACTCGCTCCAGCTTCTCCGTTTAGCCCCAGAAGCTCGCGTTTGGGCGGACTTGGGAACGGGCGGCGGCTTCCCGGGCGTCGTGATCGGATGCGCGCTGGCAGGCACGCCGGGCGCGCGAATTCACCTGGTGGAAACCAACAGCAAAAAAATTGCCTTTTTGCGTGAGGCAGTTCGCGCCACCGGCGTTCCCGCCATCGTGCATCCGGCAAGGATCGAAGACTTCGCCGCGGCGCCGCCAGAGGGCATGGATGCGGTGGTCGCCCGCGCGCTGGCTCCGCTGCCAAAACTTCTTGGCCTCGCCCTCCCGCTGTTGAAAAGCGGTGCGGTCGGACTGTTTCCGAAGGGACAAGACGTGGCGTCAGAATTGACCGAGGCATCCAAAAGTTGGAATGTCCAAGCCAGTTTAGTGCCGAGCCTGACTGATCCGATGGCTCAGATTGTTGTCGTGCGTGAGCTCGAGCCGAGGCTGTCGACCGCGCGGGGCCCATGATTCTATCTAAGTTATTGGGAATACACGTTGAATCTGCTCTGACGGAAGACCCGTCTGCTGCGGACCCCGATGCTGTGGCCCGGTCCCATCCCGAAGCCGACGCCCTGCCCGGCAGCGAAGTTCGGACGGAGCCGGCGAGGCACACCCGCATCCTGGCGGTGGCCAATCAAAAAGGCGGTGTTGGAAAAACCACGACCGCCATTAATCTCGGCACTGCGCTCGCCGCCATCGGCGAACATGTGTTGATCATCGACCTCGACCCGCAAGGCAATGCCTCGACCGGGCTCGGGATCGACCAGCGCAGCCGACGCATTTCCACCTATGACGTACTTGCGGGACGCACGGCGTTGCACGACGCCATCGTGCCGACCATCGTTCCGAGGCTTTATCTAGCGCCGTCGACGCTTGATCTCACCGGGCTCGAACTTGAAATCGGTCAGGCCCGCGATCGCGCGTTCCGCTTGCGCAACGCACTCTCGCCGCTCACTGCGCCTACCTTGAGCGAACCGGCGTACAACTATGTGCTGGTCGATTGCCCGCCGTCGCTGAATTTGCTGACCGTCAACGCCATGGCGGCGGCGCACGCCATTCTCGTTCCGCTGCAATGCGAGTTCTTCGCGCTCGAAGGACTGTCGCAACTTCTCAAGACCGTCGATTCAGTTCGCGACCAGCTCAATCCCGAACTCACCATCCACGGTGTCGTGCTCACGATGTACGACTCGCGCAACACGCTCTCCGGCCAGGTCGTTGCCGATGTGCGAGAGTTCATGGGTGCCAAAGTTTACGAGACCATCATTCCCCGCAACGTGCGGGTGTCGGAAGCGCCGTCTTACGGCAAGCCCGTGCTGATGTACGACCTCAAGTGCAGTGGTAGCGAAGCGTATATGCGGCTCGCGACCGAGGTCATTCAGCGCGAACGAGAAATATGCGCCTGACTTTGTTTGGTCGCGCATTGGCGCGAGCGGAACAAATAAAGGTGCGGACGAACCGGCAGATGGAGCGGCAATGACCGATGGTGCGGGGAATTCGGCGATGGCGGAGGAGGGAGCACGGAGACGGTTAGGGCGCGGTTTAGCCGCGCTGATCGGCGACGTCGCCGAGGAACCGACGGCTGAACGTCCGCGCAATGGGCGCCGGCTGCCGACCGGTTCGCTGCGGCCGAATCCTCACAATCCGCGACGCACGTTTTCCGACGCCGAGCTAGATGAACTCGCCGCGTCCCTGCGCGAGCGCGGTATTATTCAGCCCATAGTGGTGCGGCAACCGCGCGGTGCCACCGGCGATTATGAAATTATCGCCGGCGAACGGCGCTGGCGCGCGGCGCAGCGCGCCGGCCTGCATGAAGTGCCGGTTGTTCTTGTTGAGGCCACCGACGCCGAAGCGCTGCAACTGGCAATCATCGAGAACGTGCAGCGGGCCGATCTCAACGCGCTGGAAGAAGCGCACGGCTATCGCGCGCTGATCGACGAATTCGGCAACAGCCAGGAAGACATCGCCAAGATCGTCGGCAAAAGCCGCAGCTATGTCGCCAACACACTGCGGCTGCTCAAGCTCTCCGACACCGTGAAGGCCTACATTCATAGCGGCAAGCTTACCGCCGGCCATGCCCGCATGCTGATCGGCGAGCCGAATGCCGACGAACTGGCGGAAGAAATTATCGCGCGCGAACTCAATGTTCGCCAAGTCGAGGCGATGGCACGCGAGCGGGCGGGGAAGAGCGACAAACAAACAAAGCGCGGCGGGCGCGGCGCGGCCGCGAAAGATGCCGACGTGCTGGCATTCGAAAAGCGGGTCTCCGACGCCACCGGCCTCGTCGTCAGCATCGATCATCGAGGGGATCGTGGCACGCTGACAATTCGCTACGGCAATCTCGAACAGCTCGACGATCTGGTCCAGCGGCTAGCGCGGGGGCAGTGAGCCTCAGGCGCGGCTTTGCCGCGCCTGATCGATGCGATCGATCAGTTCGTTAATGATGGGGCTGGTTGTAAACGGCACGAAACGCACCGGCGCCATGAAGGCGATCTGGTCGCCGAAGGTGGTCGGTTGTCGCACCGACAAGGTAACGCGCGGCGGATTTATCACCGTGGAATAACTGATGTTCTTGATGTCGCGAAGCGCGACTCGTTCTTCCTGACCCCGGGTTTTGATCAACAAAGTCTCGCCGTCGTCCCAAACCTCATCGACGAGATCGAAGACGAGCTTCTTCATGACGAAATAGCCGAAGCCCAGCATAATCAGGGGAACGACGAGGAATGGAAATGGCGGAGGGCCGTCGGGCGCTCCGACAAAAACCAGCGCAACGGCGACGAACAGGATCAGGAAGCCAAACCAGAATGCCGGGAAGATGCGCTTGTAGAAAAACGTCATCCTCGAGGAGATGCGCCGCATAACGGTTCGCGCGAGCTACTCCGCAGCAGTTTGTCCGGCGCTGCCGGCGCCGAACCGACGCTCGATATAATCGATGACGAGCTTCTCAAAGTCCTGCGCCACGGTCGGGCCGCGCAACGTGATCGCCTTCTTGCCGTCAATGAAAACCGGAGCAGCGGGTGCTTCGCCGGTGCCGGGAAGCGAGATGCCGATATCGGCGTGCTTTGACTCGCCCGGTCCGTTGACGATGCAGCCCATCACCGCGACGTTGAGCCCTTCGACGCCCGGATAACGCGTCTTCCACTCCGGCATCGAGTCGCGAATGAAGTTTTGGATTTTGGCCGCGAGCTCCTGGAAGGTGGTGGAGGTGGTGCGGCCGCAGCCAGGGCAGGCGGCAACCAGCGGGACGAAGGTGCGCAGCCCAACCGTCTGCAACAATTCCTGGGCGACTTTCACTTCGAGCGTGCGGTCGCCGTTCGGCTCGGGCGTGAGCGAGATGCGGATGGTGTCGCCAATGCCTTGTTGCAGCAGAACGCCCAAAGCGGCGGAGGAGGCGACAATGCCTTTCGATCCCATGCCGGCCTCGGTCAAGCCGAGGTGCAGGGCATAGTCCGAGCGCCGCGCCAGTTCACGATACACCGCGATCAAGTCCTGCACGGCCGACACCTTGCCGGAAATAATGATCTTGGAGCGGGGCAGGCCGATTTCCTCTGCGCGCGCGGCCGACAGCAACGCCGACTGCACCATCGCTTCTCGTGTGACGTCGCGCGCATCCACCGGACTATTCGAACGCGAATTCTCGTCCATCAGGTGCGTCAGCAGCTCCTGATCGAGCGAGCCCCAATTGGCGCCGATGCGCACCGGCTTGTCGTGACGGATGGCGGTTTCGACAATGGCGCCGAACTGCCGGTCTTTCTTTTCCTTGAAGCCGACATTGCCGGGATTGATGCGATATTTGTCGAGTGCCTCGGCGCAGGCCGGGTGATCGGCGAGCAACTTATGACCGATGTAATGAAAGTCGCCGACGATCGGCACGTCGACATTCATTTTCAGGAGCCGTTCCTTGATATGCGGCACCGCGGCCGCCGCCTCGTCGCGGTCGACCGTGATGCGCACGAGTTCCGAACCGGTACGGGCCAACGCCGCCACTTGCTTTGTCGTCGCCTCGACATCGGCGGTGTCGGTATTGGTCATGGACTGCACCACCACGGGTGCGCCACCGCCGACAGTGACGTTGCCGACCTTCACGGCGACCGTCTGGTGCCGTTCGGCAATGCCGGAAAACTCGATCATGGACAGTCCCTATTACGCGTTGCCGGCCCGGTGCTGGGGGCCGCGAACTGGCATGGATATAGCCTTATCGGGGCCGGTTTACGAGCACCAGACCGCCCGCAACCAGCGCCACGGCTAACGCAAATGGCGGGGTCATCGGCTCTCCAAGGACAAGATGGCCGGCGGCAACGCCGAACAGGGGGGTCAAAAAGGTAAAAGCCGATAGGCGGGTGGCCGAGTAGCGCACGATCAGCGCAAACCAGACGACAAAGGTAACGCTCACCACCCAAACGGCCTGGTAGGCGAATGCCCCAAGCGCGGCCGGGGAGGGCATGGCGTTGATGCGTTCGCCGAACACCAGCGCCGCAGCGCCGAGAACCGGCGCCGAGACGACAAGTTGATATAGCATTGTCTTCTCGGCGCTGATGTTCTTGAGCGCGCTGGCCTTGATGACAAGCGTGGTTGCCGCCCACGCCAACGCCGCGCCGACCATCATGATATCGCCGAGCGTTTGGCGCGGATCGGCAGCGGGCGTCGGCAAACCGAACGCGATCACAATGCCGACGAACGACAGCGACAGCCCGAACCATTGCGAGGAATGGAAATGATCGCCGGGAACGAACCAGCGTGATCCGATCACCACAAAGAACGGCGCCAAATAGAGAAACAAAACCGCTCGCGTCGCGGTGGTCCAAAGGAGGCCGGGATAAATGAGCAGGAACTCAAGCGCGAACAGCGCGCCAGCGGCTACGCCGGCGAGCAGCGTGCCGTCGCGTTCGAACAGCGCGATCCCACGCCAACGCGTCCAGGCAGTGACAAGCACGGCGGCTATGACCGAGCGCGCCGCCGATTGCAGGAATGGCGGGATGTCGTGAATGGCGACTTTGATCGCGACCTGATTGAAGCCCCAGCACAGCGACAGCCCGACCACCGTTGCGATGGCGATCGCGTCAAGCGGACGGGAGTTTGCGGAAGGATGCACCGAAGTCGCGTTCAAGAATGCCGCGCGTCTTTTAGTGCTGCCGGCAATGCGAGCAAATACCGGTGACTTCGATCACCGGACTTTTAGGGATAAAGCCCGCGGCACGACACGACGCCTTCAGCGAATCCGTCGCCGCGCCGCCTGGCGCTTCGCCCACCGCGCCGCACTGCTCGCAAATCAGGAAAATCACCGGATCGTTGCCGGCGTGGCTGTGCACGCAGGCGACGAACGAGTTGCGGCTTTCAATGCGATGGACCAGTCCGTTTTCGCGCAAAAAATCGAGCGCGCGATAAATGGTGATCGGCGCGGGCCGCCGCTTGGCGCCGAGCCGATCCATGATCTCATAAGCGCCAAGCGGCTTATGGCTGGTCAGCAACGCCTCGAGCACTTGGCGGCGCGTTTGTGTCAGGCGCTGCGCTCGCGCCACACATAGACGCTCGGCATGCGCCAGCGCCGTGCTCGTGCAGCTGCCGTGATCGTGGTCCGGCGGTGGAAATACGGTTTGGGCTTTTGAGGTCATGCCGCCTTGGGATTTTCACTGCAATCTAGATTTGGGATTTTCATTGCAATCTAGATAATGGTCCGGTGCTATCGCGAAAACGTGAGGCGGGCTGGAATTTTGATGTTGCACCGCAGCAAGAACCGTCCCACATTCCCGCGATCTCGGCGAGATGTGATGCCGCAAAGCCGCTGACGACAATGCGGCCGGGGGCGGCACTTTCATAATTGAGGGTCGCTATGCTGAAAGGAAAGACCGCGCTGGTCACCGGCTCCACTTCGGGCATTGGCTTAGGCTACGCGCGGGCGCTTGCCGCGCAAGGCGCCAATCTCACTTTGAACGGGTTCGGCGACAAGGATGCGATCGAGCAATTGCGCGTCGGGCTCGAGAAGGAGTTTGGCGTGCGGGCGTTCTATTCGCCGGCCGACATGACCAAGCCCGACGAAATCGCCGACATGGTGCGCGCCACGGAGAAGACCTTCGGCACCCTCGACATCCTGATCAATAACGCCGGCGTTCAGTACGTGTCCCCAATCGAAGATTTCCCGATCGAGAAATGGAATCAAATCATCGCCATCAATCTTTCCTCGGCCTTCCACACTATCCGCGCCGCCGTTCCAGGCATGAAATCCCGCAAATGGGGCCGCATCATCAATACCGCGTCGGCGCATTCGCTGGTCGCGTCTCCGTTCAAGGCCGCATACGTGTCCGCGAAGCACGGCCTCGCCGGCCTGACCAAGACGGTTGCGCTCGAAGTCGCGACCTTCGGCATCACCGCCAATTGCATCAGTCCCGGTTACGTGTGGACGCCGCTGGTCGAGGCGCAAATTCCCGACACCATGAAGGCGCGCGGCATGACCGCAGAGCAGGTCAAGCGGGACGTATTGCTGGCGGCGCAACCGACCAAGGAATTCGTCACCATCGATGAAGTCGCCGCGCTCGCCGTCTATTTGTGTTCCGATGCAGCCAAAGCGATCACCGGCGCCAACCTGTCCATTGATGGCGGCTGGACCGCGGCCTGAAGTTCGGGACGAGCCGAAATTTTCCGATTCGACGGCTCGGTTCGAACACCGCCATGAAGAACCCTCTCACCGCGCTGTTGCCGGGACGAGCGGCGAATAGCGCGCCACCGCTGATCACGAAGCGCATCAATCTGGCGCTGCAGGGCGGTGGCGCGCATGGCGCATTCACGTGGGGCGTGCTCGAACATCTGCTGGCGGATGGGCGACTTTACTTCGAAGGTATTTCCGGCACGTCAGCCGGTGCGGTAAACGCCGTCATGTTGGCCGACGGCCTGATCCGCGGCGGTCCCGAGGAAGCGCAGAAGCGGCTCGCCGATTTTTGGCGCGCGGTCAGCAACAACGGAAATCTGCCGGCCATGCAGCGCGCCGTAGTCGAGCGGATGCTGTCGTTCATTCCGCTTGAGGGCACGCCGATGCAGGCATGGCTCGAGACGTGGGCGCGCTATTTCTCTCCGTACGATTTCAATCCGCTCAACATCAATCCGCTGAAGGATCTGTTCGAGCGCTTCGTCGATTTCGAAGCGTTGCGCGCGGCGCGAGACCTGCAGATTTTTATCTCAGCAACCAACGTACAGACCGGGCGGGTCCGCATCTTCTCGCGTGAGAAAATCACCGCCGAAGCGCTGATGGCTTCGGCCTGCCTGCCACTTCTCTTCCGCGCGGTCGAGATTGATGGCGTGCCCTACTGGGATGGCGGCTATCTCGCTAACCCGGTGATCTTTCCGTTCTACGGGAGCACCAAGACCGAAGACGTTTTGGTTGTGCAAATCAATCCGCTGGTCCGCCAGGCGACGCCGACGTCGGCCAACGAGATCATGAATCGCATCAACGAAATCACGTTCAACTCGTCGCTGCTGTCAGAATATCGCGCGATCGAGTTCGTTGCGCGCTTGATCGATCAAGGCCGGTTGCCACGCGGCATCGGGCGCGGACAATACCGCCGGATCAACGTGCATCGCATTGTGCTCGACCACCAGGGCACGGCGCTTGACGCCGCGAGCAAAGTCTCCACGGATTACACGCTGTTCGAGGCGCTGCATGTCGCCGGCAAACGCGCCGCCCGCCGTTTCCTCGACGATCACTTCGACGATATCGGGGTCAAAGGTACCGTTGACCTCGCCGCGGAAGCGCGTGCCGAGTGGGCATGATGCGATTTGACGGATGGCCGGCGTGACGCCGCTTTTGTCCGCCGAAGTGGGCGCCGCGCGGCTCGATGTCTGCGTGGCCGACATCACGACGCTGGAGCTCGATGCCATCGTCAATGCGGCGAACCGCGCCTTGCTGGGCGGCGGCGGCGTTGACGGCGCCATCCATCGCGCCGCCGGACCTGACCTCCTGGCCGAATGTCGTACGCTTGGTGGCTGCGAAACCGGCGGCGCAAAAATCACCCGCGGCCATCGGCTGAAGGCGAGGCACGTGATCCATGCGGTGGGCCCGGTGTGGAGTGGCGGTCAAAAAGGCGAAGATGAACACCTCGCCTCTTGCTATCGGACCGCGCTTGAACTTGCCGCCGCCCATCGTCTGGGCTCGCTCGCCTTCCCGGCGATCTCAACAGGCGTCTATCGTTTTCCGCCCGAGCGCGCCGCCCGGGTTGCAGTCGGCACCGTCGCCTCGGAATTGGCAGCGGCGCCACGTGGCATTTTCCGCGTGGTTTTTTGCTGCTTTTCGGCCGATGCGGCCGGGCATCACATCGACGCTCTAACCGGCATCGGCCTGGCTTAGCGCCGATGCAGGCTTGAGCCTTTCGCAACCCTGCCCTGTGACCGCCGCGCTAGATAAAATATAAGCTAGCTTATATTAAGCTCCCATGAAACGAGGTTGAAGCTAATGCCCCCGGCATCGTCCCGGCGAGAATTCGCCTTTATGCTCCACGACGTAGCTCGGTTGCTGCGCACCTACGCAGACCATCGCGCGGCGCAATTCGGGACCACCCGGGCACAATGGGCGGTCCTCGCCCGTCTTGACCGATCCGAGGGACTCAACCAGTCCGAGCTTGCCGAAACCCTCGATTTGCAACCCATCACGCTCACTCGGCTCCTCGACAAACTGTGCGACAGCGGCCTGATCGAGCGGCGCCCGGATCCTGACGATCGCCGGGCGAAACGTCTGTTTCTCACGCCGGCGGCGCGGCCTCTGCTGAAGCAGCTTTCCGGTCTCGGCGAGGAAACCATGAGCGGCGCCACCGAAGGCCTGTCGCAAGATGAGATCGAACGCATGGTGTCGGAGCTTGCGACGGTAAAGGACAACCTTCGCCGCTTGATTCAGCAACGGCACACGAATGTCGCCGCGGGAGCGCGCCACTATGGCTGAGCCCGCTCGCAAAACCGTCTCTCCGGTCCGCGATGAGATCGCGGAGGCGCCGCGAACCGCGCCGGTCGCCCCAGTTGCTCCTGTCGAAAAGCGCGGCAAGGAACGAAACAAAGCGCCGGATAAGGTGCGCAAGATCGGCCGCCGTAAGCGGGTGCGCTGGGTATTGTTTGCGCTGTTGCCGATCGCGCTGATCGCCGGCGCCTATTGGTACGTCACCGGCGGCGCCGTCATGTCCACCGACGACGCGTACGTCAATGCGCAAAAGGTCGGGATCTCGACCGACGTTTCCGGCATCGTTCAGGAAGTTTTGGTGCACGACAACGAGCACGTTTCGACGGGCCAAGTGCTCTATCGGCTCGATCCGCGTCAGTTCCAGATTGCGCTCGACAACGCCAAGGCCAATCTGGCGCAAGTCGGGCAAACGCTCGACTCCATGAAAGAAGACTATAAGCGCATGGTGAGCGACGTTGCCGCTCAACAAGCCCAAGTCGATCTCGATCAGACCAATTTCAACCGCGCGCAAATGCTGTTGCGCAGCGGCACCGCTACACAGGCGACGTTCGACCAGGCGAACTACACGCTGCAAAACGATACCGGCAAGCTGAAAGCGCTACAGGAACAGACAAAGGTGCAACTGGCGCGGCTCGGCGGCAACATCGACACACCGACGCCCGAGCTTCCGCAATATTTGCAGGCGCAGGCGCAAGTCGCCGAAGCCCAGCGGCAACTCGATCATACCGTCATCACCGCACCGTTCAGCGGCACCGTGACCGACGTGCCGGCGATCGCGCCGGGAAAATATTTGGCCGCTTCGACGACCGCGTTCTTCCTGGTCGACACCGATCACGTCTGGGTCGACGCGACGCCGAAAGAGACCGAGCTGACCTATGTACGCCCCGGGCAAACGGCGACGGTGACCGTTGACACCTATCCCGATGCCGAGTGGCGCGGCGTTGTCGAAAGCGTCAGCCCGGCGGCGGCGCAGGAATTTGCGCTGTTGCCGGCGCAGAACACCAGCGGCAACTGGGTGAAAGTCGTGCAGCGCGTGCCGATGCGCATCCGCATCGACACCAGCGATCCGAATTTGCCGCCGCTGCGCGCCGGAATGAGCGTCATTGTCGACGTCGACACCGGCCACGCGCGCGGCTTGCCGCATTTCCTGACCGGATGGTTCGGCCGTCGGCATAGTGGGCCGTAGTAATGGGCGGCGAGCTCGTAGCCGAGGGCGGCAATCGGGGGGCGCTGACCTGCTGCGTCATTCTCGCGACGCTGATGCAGGCGCTCGACACCACCATCGCCAATGTGGCGCTGCCCTACATGCAGGGCAGCGTATCGGCGAGCCAGGACCAGATCGCCTGGGTGCTGACGTCCTACATTGTCGCCGCCGCTATCATGACGCCGCCGACCGGCTTCCTCGCCAGCCGGTTCGGACTGAAACGTCTTTTCATGGTCGCTATCGCCGGCTTCACCGTGGCTTCGATGCTTTGCGGGATGGCGCAGAGCTTGAACCAGATCGTGTTGTTTCGGGTGCTGCAAGGCGCTTTCGGCGCGTCGCTCGTTCCGCTGTCGCAGACCGTTCTGCTCGGCTCTTATCCGCGAGAGCGCCAGGGCTTCGCCATGGCGCTGTTCGGCATTGGCGTGATGATCGGCCCGGTGCTCGGGCCGGTACTCGGTGGCTGGCTGACCGAGAATTACAGCTGGCGCTGGGTGTTTTACATCAATCTGCCGATCGGCATCATCGATCTCATCGGCATTATGATCTTCCTGCCCGAGTTTCCGGCGAACTCGAAAGACAAGCTCGATTGGTTCGGGTTCGGCACGCTGAGCCTGTCGCTTGGCGCGCTGCAAATCATGCTCGACCGCGGCGAGCAACTGGACTGGTTCAGTTCCGGCGAAATTATGATTGAAGCGATCGTCGCCGCTTCCGCGTTCTATTTGTTCATCGTCCACACCTTCACCGCAGACAAGCCATTCGTGCGCCCTGGCCTGTTCCGCGACCGCAATTTCGCGGCCGGCATGCTGTTCATCTCCGTGGTCGGCCTCACTTACTACGCGTCGATGGCGCTGCAGCCGCCTTACTTGCAGGAATTGATGAACTATCCCGTCGTCACCGCCGGCCTGGTCATGGGCCCGCGCGGGGTCGGCACCATGGTGTCGATGCTGTTCGTCGGACGTCTCGTGGGCCGTGTCGACACGCGTTATCTGCTCATTGTCGGGCTCTCGCTCACCGCTTGGTCGTTCTATCAAATGACCGGATGGACGCCGGACGTTTCGCAGGGAACGATCATCGGCATCACCATGGTCCAGGGATTTGGCCTCGGCTTCCTGTTCGTCCCGCTGAGCGCGGCGACACTATCGACGCTGCCGATGTCGGAGCGCGCCGAAGGCGCCGGCCTGTTCAGTTTGTCGCGCAACATCGGCTCGAGCGTCGGTATTTCGGTGGTGAACACCATGCTGGTGCAGAACACCATGGCCAATCACGCCGCCATCGCGCCGAGCGTCAACGCAGTGAACCGCGGCTTCGAAAATCCGCTTATTGCGCACGCCTGGAATCCGCTGACGGCAGCCGGCCGCGCGGCGCTTGACGCAGTGATCACGCGCCAGGCGCAGATCATCGCCTATATCGACGATTACAAAATGCTGATGATTGCAACGCTGGTGGTGATGCCGATCCTCTTGGTGTTCAAGCGGTCGACGCGTCCAGGCGCGGCACCGGTCGTCATCCACGATTAAGTGTTAGAGGCCCGCCCGAATGCACAAGCGGCGGGCCAGTAAAGCCCGCCGCTCATTTTAGTACCTACTGGATCATCCGCGTAAGCGGATGATGACAACATTACTCGCCGGCAGCGGCTTCGCGCGGCTGTTCGGCGCCCTCGGCCTTTTGCTTGGCTTCGAGATCTTCGCCGGTTTGCCTGATCGACCACCTTCATCGATAGCCTGACCTTGCCGCGGTCGTCGAAGCCGAGAAGCTTGACTTTGACCTTGTCGCCTTCTTTGACAACGTCGGAGGTCTTCTGCACCCGCCGCGCCGCAAGCTGGCTGATGTGCACGAGGCCATCCTTGGCGCCGAAGAAATTCACGAAGGCGCCGAAGTCCATCACCTTGACCACGGTGCCGTCGTAGATGTGACCGACTTCCGGCTCGGACGCGATCGACTTGATCCAGTTGATCGCCGCGTTGATCGATTTACCGCTGGCGGAGGCGACCTTCACGGAGCCGTCGTCGGAAATGTCGATCTTGGCGCCGGTCTTTTCCACGATTTCGCGGATCACCTTGCCGCCGGACCCGATTACTTCGCGGATCTTGTCGACCGGGATCTTGAAGGACTCGATTCGCGGCGCATGCTCGCCGAGTTCGGCGCGGGCCTGCGTGATCGCCTTGCCCATCTCACCGAGGATATGCAAGCGGCCGTCCTTCGCCTGGGCGAGCGCAATGCGCATGATCTCTTCGGTGATGCCGGCGATTTTAATGTCCATCTGCAGCGACGTGACACCGTCTTGGGTGCCGGCCACCTTGAAATCCATGTCGCCGAGATGGTCCTCGTCGCCGAGAATGTCGGAGAGCACGGCGAAGCGTTCCGCCTCTTTGATCAAGCCCATGGCGATGCCGGCAGTCGGCCGCTTCAGCGGCACGCCCGCGTCCATCAGCGCCAGCGAAGAGCCGCACACCGTCGCCATCGAGGACGAGCCGTTCGACTCGGTGATCTCGGACACCAGGCGGATAGTGTACGGAAATTCTTCCCTCGACGGCAGCATCGGATGAATCGCGCGCCAGGCGAGTTTGCCGTGGCCGATCTCGCGCCGGCCCGGTGCACCGATGCGGCCGGTTTCTCCAACCGAGAAAGGCGGGAAATTGTAGTGCAGCAGGAAGGTTTCTTTGTAGGTGCCCTGCAGCGCATCGATGAACTGTTCGTCCTCGCCCGTGCCGAGCGTCGCGACCACTAAAGCCTGGGTCTCACCGCGGGTGAACAACGCCGAACCGTGGGTGCGCGGCAACACGCCAACCTCGCAAACGATCTGCCGAACGGTTTGCACGTCGCGGCCGTCGATGCGCTTGCCGGTGTCGAGGATATTCCAGCGAACGATCTTGGCTTCGAGCTCCTTGAACACGGCGGCAATCTCGAGCTTGTCGTGCTTTGGTTCGCCACCTTCCGGGAAAAAGTGCTCCATCACCTTCTGTTTCACCGCGGCGACTGCGTCCTGGCGGTCTTGCTTGCGGACGATCGAATAGGCCGCGCGCAGATCCTTTTCGGCCAGGCCGAGAATTTGCTTTTCCAGCGCGCTGTGATCCGAAACGACAAGGTCGCGCGGTTCTTTCGCCGCCTTTTCCGCGAGCCGGATGATGGCCTCGATCACCGGCTGGAAATGCCGGTGTCCGAACATCACCGCGCCGAGCATGATGTCTTCGGACAGCTCTTTCGCTTCCGATTCCACCATCATCACCGCGTCCTGCGTGCCGGCGACGACGAGGTCGAGTTGGGTTTCCGGCATTTCGTCCATGGCCGGATTGAGCACGTATTCATTGTTGATGAAGCCGACGCGCGCGGCGCCGATCGGGCCCATGAACGGCGCGCCGGACAGTGTAAGTGCCGCGGAAGCCGCGACCATCGCCACGATATCCGGATCGTTCTCCTGGTCGTGCGACAAGACCGTAACGGTCACCTGCGTGTCGCAGCGCCAGCCGTCGGCAAACAGTGGACGGATCGGCCGATCGATCAGGCGCGACGTCAGCGTGTCCTTTTCGGTCGGACCGCGCTCACGCTTGAAGTAGCCGCCTGGAATCCGGCCGGCGGCGTAGTATTTTTCGGTGTAGTTGACCGTCAGCGGAAGGAAATCGATTCCTTCTTTCGGCTGCTTGGCGGCGACAACGGCGGCGAGCACGGTGGTCTCGCCGTAGGTGGCCATGACGGCGCCATCAGCCTGGCGCGCGACCTTTCCAGTCTCTAGCGTGAGTGTGCGTCCACCCCAGTCAAGTTGTACACGATGAATATTGAACATTGCGATTTTCTCTCATGGTTTTCGCGTCGGCGCGAAAGCCATGAGCAAGACGGCGAGAGGCTGTCGTTCGCAACGACGTTGCGAATCCAAACAGCATCCGGCGATCCTGCCATGGCCATCGGGCCTGTTCCGCGACATTGACGGGCCTCTGCCCGTCTCAAAATCGGCAGAGCTTAAATCTGCCGGGCAAATGGCGGAAACGTCTTTGCGCCCCGCCGACACGCGCGCGGAAAAGCCCGCGCGCAAACTTTGAATCAGCGGCGGATACCCAGCCGCTCGATCAACTCCTTGTAACGTCCTTCGTTGGTGCGCCGAAGGTAATCGAGAATTTGACGCCGCTGCGACACAAGCTTCAATAGCCCGCGCCGCGAGTGGTTGTCTTTGGTGTGCGTCTTGAAGTGTTCGGTGAGGTTATTGATCCGCTCCGACAACAGCGCGACCTGAACTTCGGGTGAGCCAGTATCGCCGGACTTTACGGAATACGTCTTGATAACCTCCGCCTTGCGTGCGGTCGTAATCGACATCGTCTACTAAACCTTTCGTTTACCTACGGGCGCGGCCTGTTATGCCGGCCAGATTAAAAACCCGCTTGGGAACGATTTCTCCGCGCTCGACCTCGGCAATGGCAACGAGCTGACCGCCCGAAGCGACTTGTACCAGGCCGGTAACGACGGCGGCGTCGCGCCCTCGCATGAGGACGGCTTGACCCCTTTGGAGCCTTGCCGCATCTGCCGGGCTAACGGCCAGCGCCGGGATGTCGTCCAGCGCGGTCTCGACCGGCAGTAGCAAGTCGGCGAGGTTTCCCTCACCGGCGGCCGCTCTATGGCACAAAGATTCAAGGTGTTCCAGCGAAATCATGGCAGTTTCGCCAAACGGGCCGACGCGGTTGCGGCGAAGCGCGCAAACATGGCCCAGCGTGCTTAATACGCGGCCCAGGTCGCGGGCGAGGGCGCGAACATAAGTGCCCTTTCCGCATTCGGCGGTCAGCACCGCGTGGTCGCGATCGGGCATTTCCACCAAGTCGAGGCGATGGACGGTGACGGTGCGCGGCGCGATTTCAACGGTTTCGCCCTCGCGCGCGAGATCGTAGGCGCGCGCCCCCTCGATCTTTATCGCGGAAAAACGCGGCGGAATCTGCTCAATCATGCCGGTGAATCGCGGCAAGGCAGCGGTGATTGCATCCGCATCCGGGCGATTTTCGCTCGTCGCCACCACGCGGCCTTCGGCATCGTCGGTGTCGCGTTCTTCGCCCCAGCGCACGGTAAACGCGTAGGTTTTGCGGCCGTCGACGACGAACGGCACCGTTTTCGTCGCTTCACCGAGCGCAATTGGCAATATCCCCGACGCGAGCGGGTCGAGTGTGCCAGCATGACCGGCACGCTTGGCGCCGAACAGGCGCTTGGCGACAGCGACGGCGTGAGTTGACGTCATGCCGATCGGCTTATCGAGCACGATCCAGCCGTGCACGTCGCGCTTTTGCCGCTTCTTCTGCGGCGCCACGGGTTGAGGGGGTTGGCTAAGCTGAACGACCTCCGCTTCACGGGAGGACGAGTCGTTGTCAGCGATGCGCTGCGGGTCGCCGGCCATCACTCGTCTTTCCCGTCGCCAAGGTCGCGTTTGACTTCGGGCGTTTGCAAAAGCTTGGCGATGCGCTCCGCCTCGTCGAATCTCTCGTCGAGGCGAAAACGGATGTCCGGCGCGAATTTCAGGTTGACGCGCCGGGCGATCTCGCCCCGCACGTAGCGCTTGTTCCGGTCGAGCGCCGCGATCACCGCCTGTTCGTCACGGCCGCCAAGCGGCATGACGTAAATCGTCGCGAGCCGCAGATCGGGGCTCATGTGCACTTCGGGAATGGTAATCATGTGCTCTTCGATCACCGGATCGTGGACGTCGCCGCGCGACAGCATGGCGGCGAGTTCATGGCGGATCAGTTCGCCGACACGGAGTTGCCGCTGTGACCCGCCCGCCGAGTGATTTTGCTGGTGATGCCGAGGCATGATCAATTCTTCATTCTAAGCTTGTCATCGTCCGCCAATGCGGACGATCCGGTGACCTCATTGGCTCGGTGACTACCGGATGCCCCGTCTCCGCGGGGCACGACACGTTAGCAAGCGAACGTGAGTATTGGACTTACAGAGTTCGCTGCACGCTTTCCACGCGATAGCATTCGATCACGTCGCCGACTTTCATATCCTGGTAGTTCTCGAATGCCATTCCGCATTCCTGCCCGGCGACCACCTCGCGCGCATCGTCCTTGAAGCGCTTGAGCTGCGACAGCTTGCCCTGATGGACAACGACGCTGTCGCGGATAAGACGCACGTTGGCGCCGCGCTCGACCACGCCGTCGGTCACCCGGCAACCGGCGACGTTGCCGACCTTGGAGACCTTGAAGACTTCGAGGATGGCGGCATTGCCCAGCATCGTCTCCCGCAGTGTCGGCGCCAGAAGCCCCGACATCGCTTTCTTCACGTCGTCGACCAGATCGTAAATGATGTTGTAGTAGCGGATTTCGACTCCCGCCTGCTCCGCGGCTTCCCGCGCTTCCTTGTGGGCGCGAACGTTAAAGCCGATCAGTGCGGCATTGGATGCTTGCGCCAACGTCACGTCCGATTCGGTGATTCCGCCGGCGCCGGAAAAAATCACACGCGCCGCGACTTCATCGGTCGAAAGTTTTTCCAGCGCTCCGACGATCGCTTCGATCGAGCCCTGCACGTCGCCTTTGACAACTAGCGGGAATTCCTTGCGCCCGCTTGTCTTGAGCTGACTCATCATCTGCTCAAGCGAACCGCGCATGCCGGTCTGCCGGGCCGCCATGATTTCGCGCTTCTGCCTGGCGCGGTAATCGGCGATTTCGCGGGCCCGGGCTTCGGTTTCAACCGCGGCCAAGCGATCGCTCGCCTCGGGCGTGCCATTGAAGCCGAGCACTTCCACCGGCATCGACGGGCCGGCACCGACCACCGCATGCCCGGTGTCGGAAACGAGCGCCCGCACGCGTCCCCATTCCGAGCCGGCGACGACGATGTCACCGGGTTTCAACGTGCCGCGCTGAACCAGGACCGTGGCCACCGGGCCGCGGCCGCGATCGAGCCGCGCTTCGATCACCGTGCCTTCGGCCGCCCGGTTTGGGTTGGCCTTGAGTTCGAGCACTTCGGACTGAAGCGCGATGACATCGAGCAGCTTGTCGAGATTGCGCTTCTCTTTCGCCGAGACTTCGACTTCGAGAGTGTCGCCGCCGAGCGATTCGACCTGGATCTCGTGCTGAAGCAACTCGGTGCGCACGCGCTCGGGTTTGGCATCCGCTTTGTCGATCTTATTGATCGCAACAATGATCGGAACCTTCGCGGCCTTGGCGTGATGGATCGCTTCGACCGTTTGCGGCATCACGCCGTCGTCGGCGGCAACGACCAGAACGACGATGTCGGTAATTTTGGCGCCGCGCGCCCGCATTGCCGTGAACGCGGCGTGACCCGGCGTATCGATGAAGGTGATGCGTCCTCCGGACGGCGACGTCACCTGATAGGCGCCGATGTGCTGCGTAATGCCGCCGGCCTCGCCGGCCGCGACTTCGGTCGAGCGAATGGCGTCAAGGAGCGACGTCTTGCCGTGGTCGACGTGGCCCATGATGGTGACCACCGGCGCGCGCGGCAGCAGATTTTCCGGAGCGTCGGGGGCATCGAACATGCCCTCTTCCACGTCGGACTCGGCGACGCGACGCACGGTGTGGCCGAGTTCCTCGGCGATCAGTTGGGCGGTATCGGCGTCGATCGTGTCGGTGATCTTCGCCATATGACCCTGCTGCATGAGGATGCGGATCACATCAACGCCGCGCTCCGCCATGCGGTTGGCCAGTTCCTGGATCGTAATGGTTTCAGGAATAGTTACTTCGCGGGCGATTTTTTCCTTCGGCTCATCGCGATGGCCGGTCATGCGCTGGACGCGCCGGCGGAATGAGGCGACCGAGCGCTCGCGAATATCGTCGGCCGAAAGCGCCGTCACGACGGTCAGACGGCCACGGCGTTTTTCGCCGCCGCGCGGCGCTTTGGGCGCGGGCGCCGGACGAGCGGGCAGGCCGCGGCGCGCGCTGCGCGGCGCCTCGTCTTCCTCGGCTTCCTGCGCCGCACGTGGGGCGCCGGGCTTGAGCGTCAGCTCCGCGCCAAAGCGGCGCTTGGCCACCTCGTCGGCCTTGCGCTTGGTTTCTTCGTCGTGCTTGCGCCGTTCCTCTTCGTCGCGCTTGCGCGTTTCAGCGGCAACGCGTTCGGCGCGTTCGATTTCTTCGCGGCTCTGGCGAATCCGCGCCTCTTCTTCGGCGATCTTGCGCTCTTCCGCCTCGCGCAACCGCGCATCGGCGAGCGCATGCGCGCGGGCGCTGCGCTCCTCTTCGGTCAGGGTGCGAAGAACGACTCCGGACGGTCTGGCGGGAGCAGCGGCCGGCGCGGACGGTGCGGTTGCAGGAGCGGCGGGCGCCGGTTTTGCCGGGGCGGGACTGGGAGCGCGTTTTGCCGTTGCGGCACTGCGGTCGGGAGCCGCAACAGGCTCGGCCCTGACTTCACCGGGGCCGGCGACACGGCGTTTGACCTTCTCAACGACAACGGCCTTGCTGCGGCCATGGCTGAAGCTTTGGCGCACGACGCCCTGCTCAACGCCGCCCCGCTTTAAGGTCAGCGTCTTGGTCGAGCTGACGCTCAGCTTTTCGCCGCTATTCTTGTTCGTCTCAGTCATACACGCTCGTTTCCGTACGCACCGGCATTCTCGGCCGGTTGAGTTCGCGCCGCCCCTTGGCCCTGATTGTTCTGATCGCCGGTCCGAAACCGTTCAAGCCGCTGACAGCGCGCCAAAAAGGTTTCGCTCGCTGGGCCGGCGAGCAGGGCTGCATGTACCACATTTGGGCGGTGTAATGCCAAATCCAATTGCGCCGCGGTAAAGAATGTAATGACCGGCGGCCGCTGATCCGGCGGTTGGCGGCGCCAAGCCGCCTCAAGCTTCCTTTTACCGTCCGCGGAGGCTTCCGCGGCGTGCAATAAGGCGACAACGTCGCCCTTTTCCAGCGCTGTCTCGACCTTGACGAAGCCAGTCAGCGCCGCGCCGGCTTTACCGGCAATCGCCAGGGCGTCGAGCGCGGCACGTTCAAGCAAGTTTTCGGTCCGCGAGACCAGGTCGGGAGGCAGGCGAACATCCCGCTTGAACCCGCGCCCGAACACCTTGCGCCTGATGGCCTCGTCCAGCGCGTCGCGCGTGCCCGTAATCCAGATACCCCGTCCGGGAAGCTTGTTTTTGACGTCGGGAACCGCCTCTCCGGCGGGGCCAACCACGAAGCGCACAAGATCGGCGACCGGCCGCACGGTGTGGGTCGCGGCGCACAGCCGCGAGAGCTGTCGCCGGTCCAATCCGCGGTCGAGATCGACGGCTAACGGGTCATCGCCGATCGGCGCGATCATGGTGCGATCGCTCCCTCACGCCTGCACTTCCGGCATTGCGACTTCTTCGGCGGCCGGTGGCGGAGCGAGATCGGCCTCGGTGACCCACCCTGCTTTGAGCCGCGCCTGCATGACGAGTGTTTCAGCCTCCTCGCGCGAAAAATCAAAGCCGTCGAGAATGCCGGCTTCGCGCACGTTCTCGCCGTCCTTGCGTTCGGTCCAGCCGGCAAGGTCGTCGGTCGCGCATCCGGCCAAATCTTCCACGGTCTTGACGCCGTTTTCGCCGAAGCGAACCATCATTGCGGTGTTGATTCCGGGAATTTCCCTGAGCGCGTCTTCGACGCCGAGTTCACGGCGTTTGGCGTCGAGTTCGGCTTCGATCTTCGCCAGATATTCGCTCGCCCGGGTTTGCAGCTCGGACGCAGTGTCCTCGTCAAACCCTTCGATGCCCGCGATTTCCTTGGCGTCAACGAGTGCAAGCTCTTCGACCGAAGTGAAACCCTCCGACGCCAGCAACTGGCCGATCACCTCGTCGACATTGAGCGAGTCGATGAACATGCGGGTTCGGTTCTCGAACTCGGCATGCCGCCGCTCGGATTCTTCCTGCTCGGTGAGAATGTCGATGTCCCAGCCGGTGAGCTGCGACGCGAGCCGCACATTTTGCCCGCGGCGGCCGATGGCAAGCGAAAGCTGCTGATCCGGCACCACCACTTCAATGCGTTCGCGCTCCTCGTCGAGCACGACTTTGGCGACTTCGGCCGGGGCCAGCGCGTTGACGACGAAAGTCGCGATGTCCTGCGACCAGGGGATGATGTCGATCTTCTCGCCCTGCAACTCGTTCACCACGGCCTGCACGCGCGAGCCGCGCATGCCGACGCAAGCACCGACCGGATCGACCGAGGAATCCCGCGATTGGACGGCGATTTTGGCGCGCGAACCCGGATCGCGAGCGACCGCTTTCACCTCGACAATGCCGTCGTAGATTTCCGGCACTTCCTGGGCGAACAATTTCGCCATGAATTGCGGATGGGTGCGGGAGAGGAAAATCTGCGGACCGCGCTGTTCGCGGCGCACGTCGTAGATGTAGGCGCGGATGCGGTCGCCGTTGCGGAAAACTTCGCGGGGCAACATCTCGTCGCGCCGTACGATCGCCTCGCCGCGGCCGAGATCGACCACCACGTTGCCGTACTCGACGCGCTTGACGATGCCGTTGACGATATCGCCGATGCGGTCCTTGTATTCCTCGTACTGCCGGTCGCGTTCGGCTTCGCGCACTTTTTGGACAATCACCTGCTTGGCCGATTGCGCGGCGATGCGCCCGTATTCGAGCGGCGGCAGCGGATCGGCAATAGTGTCGCCAAGCTGTGCGGCGGGATGGCGCCGGCGCGCATCCTCGAGACTGATCTGAAACGCGGGATTTTCTACCGCGTCCACCACCAGCATGTGCCGCGACAGATGCAGTTCGCCGCTTTTCGGATCGATCTCGGCGCGAACTTCGGTTTCGCTGCCGTAGCGTGATCGCGCCGCTTTGGCGATTGCGTCCTCCATGGCACCGAGCACGATTTTGCGGTCAATCGCCTTTTCCCGGGCGACCGCGTCCGCGATCTGCAATAGTTCGAGCTTATTGGCGCTTACCGTCGCCATAGTCAGTCTCCGTTGTGTGATTGAGGCGCCGCCTCGGCGCCACGTTGGTTCGTCGCTCTGTGACTCGCCCCGCCCTTATTGGTCTTTGCGCGCACGTTGCGCTCTTCCGGCTTGTCAGCCTCGCCGTGCTTGCTTCGCCGTAGCGATTCCGAAATGAGCGCGTCGGTGAGCACAAGCCGCGCCTCGCTCATATCGTCGATCCGCAACGAGACTTCCCGGTTCTCTCCGGCGCTGTCGTTATAGCGAAGCCGTGCAAAGTCGCCGTCGGTGCCGAGCAGCTCGCCGCGAAAGCGCTTGCGGCCGTCGATAGGTGCAAGCATCTCCACATGCGCCAGATGACCCGCGTAACGCTCGAAGTCGGAACGGCGCACCAGCGGTCGGTCGATTCCAGGCGATGAAATTTCCAGCCGATAGGGACCATCGATCAGGTCGGCGACGTCGAGCACCGGCGACAATGCGCGTGACGTCGCTTCGCAATCCTCGATAGCCATGGTTCCGTCCGGACGCTCGGCCATGATCTGAACCGTGCAACCGGCCGAACCGGAAACGCGCACGCGTACCAGCCGATAGCCAAGCTCGGCGAGCACGGGTTCGGCAACGGCAGCGACACGAGCCGCTCGGCCGGGCTCGGCAATGAGTCGCGGCTCTTCAGCAAAGCCTGTCAGACTCTCGTCCATCTGGTTCGCTACGATCCGTTGTGCACTCTAAAACCCGGCGCGGAATTTCCCGGCGCTCAGGTAATAAAAAAGAGCGGGTCCCGGGGGGCCCACTCTCAAAATCGTTCAGATCAACCGAACGCTATGAGGTATCCAAAATGGATGCACGAAATATAGCGGTTTCCCGGGCGGTTGCAAGGGGCGGCCGCCGCCTGGCGGTCCAGACCTAACGCCGCCGAAAGATCAAAAAAGAGGGCGCGCGCTCTTGCCGCGCCGCCTTGCTGTGATAGCGGGTGCCGCCGAACGACGGCCATGGCTGTCGCCAGTCGTCGGCGCATTGCGCGGTCCACTCGAAATCCGCCGAGCGCAGAAAACGCTGCAGCGTCCATGCGGCATAGTCGGACACATCCGTGACGAAGCGAATTTCGCCGCCGCGCCGCAAGCAGGCGAGCGAATTGCGCGATGGTCTCATCCTGAACAAAGCGACGTTTCCAGTGCCGGCGCTTCGGCCAAGGGTCGGGATGGAGGAGCTCGATGCGCGCGAGCGATCCTTCGGGCAGCCATTTCATAAGATTGCCGGCGTCGTCGAAGTGCAGGCGGATGTTTTTCAAAGCCGTGCTGTCGATGGCGGCCAGCGCTTTGGCCATCCCGTTTACAAAAGGTTCGACACCAATGAAGCCTCGCATCGGCTGCGCTGTTGCTTGCGCGATCAAATTCTCGCCGCCGCCAAAGCCGATCTCGAGTTGAATTTCCGAAACCGGTGAAGGAAATAATTCGGCCAGTCCCGCGGGAGCCGGCCGCGTGAGGTCGAGTGCAAGACGTGGCAGCAGCGTCGTCAGAAGCGTCGCCTGCCGGTCGCGGAGCTTGTGGCCTTTGCGGCGGCCGAAGAAACTGCGCGCCTGATGAAGTCCGGTGTCCATCGCAGCCGTCGCGGCGTTACGGCCTGACGGGGCAGACCATCTCAGTGAGATTGGTCTTGGGTCTGTCCGTCGTCGTGTTGGCCTTGGTCGTCGTGTTGGTCTGGCTGGTGCTGTTGTTGCTCTTGCAGCTCTTGCTGATGCTTCTTGGCCAGGTGGCGGCCGACGAGGCAGCCGGTTGCCGCGCCGATCAAGCCGTGATGATGGGCGTAATGTCCGGCAATGCCGCCAACAATGGCGCCCTTGATGCACCCCTTGGCGTTTGCCGGAATTGATGCAAGCGCGAGTGCGGGCACCAATAGCGCGGTTGCAAAAATTGCTTTCATGTTGCGACGACCTCTCTCACGCAGACTCGCGCAGGACGGCAACGCCGGTTCTGCGTTTCATCGCCTGCAAGTAGTGATGCGGTCAATCATAAGCCAGAGCATGAAGCTCCGGCTTTTAAGTTTGTAGCAGCCGGCGCCGTTTGGCTTAGCGGATACTTCGCTTAAGCGCGTCGGCGAGGTCAGTGCGCTCCCACGAAAACCCGCCGTCTTTGTCGGGGGCACGGCCGAAATGGCCGTAAGCCGCGGTGCGCCGATAAATCGGCCGGTTCAGCTTCAGCGCCCGGCGAATGCTGGTCGGACGCAGTGGAAAGAGCTCCGGGAGCAGCTTTTGCAGCTTCGCCTCGTCGACTTTGCCGGTGCCGTGCGTGTCAACGTAGACCGACATCGGGTCTGCCACCCCGATCGCGTAGGCGATTTGGATGGTGCAATTTTCGGCAAGACCGGCCGCAACCACGTTTTTCGCCAGGTATCGCGCGGCATAGGCGGCCGAGCGATCCACCTTGGTCGGATCCTTGCCGGAGAAAGCGCCGCCGCCGTGCGGCGCATAACCGCCGTAGGTATCGACAATGATCTTGCGGCCGGTGAGGCCGCAATCGCCGTCCGGGCCGCCGACAACGAAATTTCCGGTCGGGTTAACGAGGAAATCGCTGGCCTTCTTCGGCATCCAGCCTTCGGGCAGCGCCGATTCCACGGCGTCCGCGATCATCTCCTTGACCATCCCGGGCGTGTACTTTTTCCCGTTGCGGCTTTGCGCGTTGTGTTGCGTTGACACCACCACTTTGGTGGCGCCGACGGGTTTGCCGTCGACATATTTCACGGTCACCTGGCTCTTGGCGTCGGGCTGCAGATCGAACAGCGCGCCGGAGCGGCGCTTTTCCGAGAGCACCTTCAGGATCTTGTGAGCGAAGTAGATCGGCGCGGGCATGAACGAGCCCTTTTCGTAGACTTCGCTCTCGGTGCAGGCATAGCCGAACATCATGCCTTGATCGCCGGCGCCCTCTTCCTCACCGCTTTTCTTTGCTTTCGCATCGACGCCCATGGCGATATCCGGCGACTGGCCGTGCAGAAGAACTTCGACGTCGGCGCCGTAGTAGGAAAATCCGTCCTGGTCGTAGCCGATATCCTTGACCACCTGCCGCGCCGTCTCGGTGATCAGCTCGCGGTTCACCACTGCCTTGTCGCCATGCTTGTGGAACAGCGGTGCCTGGCCGCGGCCTTCGCCGGCGATGACGATCTTGTTGGTCGTGCACAAAGTCTCGCAGCCGAGCCGGGTATTCACCTTGCTCTCGTCGGCGATGCCGAGCTTGAGATCGTTCTCGAGAAAGGCGTCCAAGATGGCGTCGGAAATCTGGTCGCAAACTTTGTCCGGATGTCCTTCCGACACCGATTCACTGGTGAACAGGTAGTTAGAACGTTGCACTGCGTGGCACTCCCCTCGTCTCTCTGCGCGTTTGTTTGATCGCGGCTGCATACCGTCCCAAGCAGGTTGTTGCAGCGTACCTTCGCGCGGTCAAGATGTGGGCGAAACGTGGGCGGGACGAGGGGCAAACCGGCGCGGAAAAGCCGGTTTAGCGCTTGTCGGCTGCGATCTGCTCGACGAGATCGACGATACGGCGGCGAAGCTTGGAGTCGCTGATGCGCGTGAACGCTTTGGTCAGCGCCAGACCGTCGGAGGTAGCGAGGAAATCCGAAACGTAAGCCGGCGACGGGGCCTCGCCTAAGCCGTCGCCGCCGCGAACCGCCGACATTCGGCGCGCCTTCAAAGAAGAACGCGACGGGGACTTGAAGGATGTGCGAAATTTGCTGCAAGCGGCTGGCGCCGATCCGGTTTGTGCCCTTCTCGTATTTTTGCACTTGTTGGAAAGTCAGACCAAGGCTGTTGCCGAGCTTCTCCTGACTCATCGAAAGCATCATACGGCGCATGCGCACGCGACTGCCGACGTGCTTGTCGATTGGATTCGGTGCCTTTTTGGCCATCATCTGAGAACGCTCTCCTGGTACATCAAATACAGTTGCGCCACATTTAGCGTAATTATTTTAAATATCAAACGTATGCCGGATATCACCCTGAAAACATTCCAAATTGTCGGAATACATTGTTAAAAATCGCTCGAAATAGTTGTGTCGGAATCTTGCTCATCTAACGGTCGTTACCACAATGCCGGGTAACTGTCCGCAGCATCAACTTACGTCAGAGCGACTTTTATCTTTTCTCAGAGTGTACTTTGGTTTTGCCGCGCGCTTAGACTTTTAAAAAGCCGCGCGAGCGGCGATAAAAAACCAAAATGAACGCGGCAAACACGATGATCGCCGCCGGAATGTCGCCGCCGCGCGTGTAAATCGGCGGTTCGACTGGTTGCGGCAGTGGCGCGTCGATGACGCCTTCACTGCCAAGCGGAAGCGACTTGACGATTCTTCCAAGCGGATCAACCACGGCGGAGATGCCGGTATTAGCCGCACGCACCAGCGGCAATCCCTCTTCGATCGCCCGCACTCGCGCCTGATGGAAGTGCTGGTATGGCCCGGTTGAAATGCCGAACCACCCATCATTGGTCACGTTGACGATCCAACCCGCCCGATCGCCCTTTGGCGTGACCTCGCCGGGAAAAATAATCTCGTAGCAAATAAGCGGCAGCGCCATCGGTGCGCCCGGTACGGCAATGAGCCGGTGCCGGTCTCCCGCGAGAAATCCGCCGCGTTGTTTGGTCAGTTGTTGCAGCCCGAGGCTCTCAAGAAAGCTCTGAAACGGCAAATATTCGCCAAACGGAACGAGGTGAACTTTGTCGTACAGCGAGACGATCGAGCCATCGTGGTCGATGACGTAGATTGAGTTATAGGCCATCGGATCGGTCGGATTGACCGGCTCGGCCAGCCGCACCGCACCAGTGACCAAAACCGTACCGCCGTGCAAAAGCTGCGCAATCTCGGCGAGTTCATCGGGCTCGCGAGCCAGAAAGAACGGGAATGCCGATTCCGGCCAGATCAGAACGGTCGCATCGTGCACCCCGTGCGACTGGGCACTGGTGATGCGATCTGAGAGAGCAATGTAACGGTCGACGATTTGCTGTTTCGCCGCATAATTGAATCTGACGTCCTGCGGAAGATTGGGCTGCATAATGCGCAAACGCACGCCGTCGACAGTCCGTGTGGGCGTAAGCGCAAGCCGCACGGCGCCGAATCCGGCCATCGCAACCAGTACCGCGACCGCAAGCGTGACCGGGAGCCACGGCCAGCGCGTTTCGCCGCGTTGATCGGCGAGTGTGACCGGGCTCGCAAATATCGCGACGGCAAGGAAGGTCAATCCCCAGATGCCGATCAACGAGGCGCTTTGCGCCATCGCCAGTGGCGCGGTCAGCGCGTAGCCGTAGGCGTTCCATGGAAAGCCCGTCAGCACGTGGCCGCGCAGCCATTCGGCGGCGGTAAGGGCCACCGCCAGCGCGAGAATGCGCATGGCGCCTCGCGTCCAGAGCAATCGAGCGACCGCAACACCGAAGGCGGTAAAGATGGCGAGCCCCGCCGGCAGGCCGACGACAGCGATCGGCAAGCAGCCAGCCAAAGGTCGGCGCATCGACCAGGAAGGCGTAACCCACCCAATAAAGCCCGGCGAGGAAATAGCCGAAGCCGAACCACCACCCTGTAACGGCGGCTCCGATCAGTTCCTCCAGCCGGCCGGACACGGACGCTGTCAATCAGCCAAACCAGCACCGGAAAGGTCAGAAACAGAATCGGCCACGCATTAAAAGGCGCCATCGCCAGCGCCGACAGCGCGCCGGCGGCAAAAGCGATCAGCCACCGCCGCCAGCCTGAAGATAATAAGATTATGTCAATGAGCGCCGCAGTCTTCACGGCAGTTGCTGAGAGTTTGTATTTGCGGCCTTGGCGTCGTCGTTCGGCGGTGCGGGACGTGCCGCTGTAGGACGAGGCAATACCGGCGCCTCGCGCGCCTTGCCCGGCCGATTATTCTTGCTGCGGTAGATCTTGACGCGTTTGACCCGGCGCGGGTCGGCGTCGAGAACTTGTGTTTCGAACGGCGGCGGGCCGGGTACCAATTCACCGCGCACCGGAACGTGCCCGGCGCGCATCACCAAATAGCCGCCCAGCGTATCGACGTCTTGCGCGGCTTCGCCGACGTCGAACTCGTCGCCGATGACCGCTTTCACATCATCGAGGCTGGCGCGGCCGATTGCCACGAATGAGCCGTCGCTCTGCGGCGTGACGGCCGCCGTTTCCGCTTCGTCGTGCTCGTCGGCAATGTCGCCGACAATGAGCTCGACCAGGTCTTCGATGGAAACCAGCCCATCGCTGCCGCCGTATTCGTCGATGATGAGAGCAAGATGAATCCGCGTCGCCTGCATTTTGGCGAGCAGATCGAGCGCCGGCATGGACGGCGGCGCGTAAAGAAGTTCGCGTACGATTTTGGTCGCCACCAGCGGCATGGAAAGATCGATTTTTGCAAGATCGAGATCCGCGGCGGCAAGCGGAGCGGCTTCGCCGGTCGGCTCGATTTTGGCGCGTGCCGCCATAAAGGCGAGAAGATCGCGGATGTGCACCATGCCGGTCGGGTCGTCGAGCGTGTCGTTATAGACCACGAGCCGCGAATGGCCGGCACCGGCAAATACCATCACCAGTTCGCCGATGGTGATATCCTGTTGCACCGCCACGATATCGGCGCGCTGCACCATCACGCTTTCGATGCGGGTTTCGCGCAGGCCGAGAATATTCTTGAGCATGGCGGCCTCGGCCGGCGAGAAACCGGACTCGGCGCGTTCGGCGGTGAGCACAAGTTCGAGATCGGCGCGGGTCGCCGCGGCCCTCCAGCCGAATAAGAATGCGCATGACTCGCGACAGCCAGCCTTCATGCAGTTCGCCGGGCTGCGGCACGACCATCGGCAAGCCCCGCCGTTCGGACTCGGTCGGCTCACCGCGTGTTGGCGACTGACTCATGATGTGTGCTCAGGCGTTGCCGATTTGCCGATAGGGATCGGGGATCGCCAGCCGCCGCAGGATCTGACGTTCGAGGCTTTCCATTCTGCCGGCGTCTTTTTCTCGTTCGTGGTCGTGACCCAGCAAATGGAGAAAGCCATGCACGGCCAGGTGCGCCAGGTGATGCGCGAAAGGTTTGCCTTCCCGACGCGCCTCGGCCGCGACGGTTTCGTGGGCGAGCACAATATCGCCGATAAATAACGGTTCGCCGCCGCTCGGCCTATTCGGAAACGACAGCACATTTGTCGCCGCATCGACGCCGCGCCATGCCCGGTTGAGTAAACGCATTGCCGCGTTGTTGGTCAGCACGATAGCAAGCTCCACGGCCGGTGTTGAGAGCGTCGCCGCAGCTGCGGCAATCGCCCGCCGCATGACCGCTCCAGCGTCTTTATGGGTATTCCAGCGTCGGGATTTGACGATCACGTCGATTTTCAATGCCGGCAGTGCGCGCCGCGCGGACCGCTTCTTCAATCGCCTGCGCTTACGGCCGCTCGCGCTTTGCCGCCGCTTTGTCGTAAGCCGCGACGATGCGCGCGACGAGTTCGTGGCGAATGACGTCGGCGGCCGTGAAGTTGACATGGGCAATCCCTTCGACGCCTTCCAACAGCTTTACCGCTTCGGCAAGGCCTGAGGTCTGACCGGGTGGCAAGTCGACCTGACTGGGGTCGCCGGTCACCACCATGCGGCTGTTTTCGCCGAGCCGGGTCAGCAACATTTTCATCTGCATCGCGGTGGTGTTCTGCGCCTCGTCGAGAATTACGGCCGCGTTCGACAACGTGCGGCCGCGCATGAACGCCAGCGGCGCTATCTCGATTTCGGTCGATTGCAGTGCCCGCTCGACAATGCGCGGGTCCATCAGGTCGTAGAGCGCGTCGTAGATCGGCCGCAGATAAGGGTCGACTTTCTCGCGCATGTCGCCCGGCAGGAAACCGAGCCGCTCGCCGGCTTCGACCGCCGGGCGAGAAAGAACAATGCGGTCGACCTCCTTGCGCTCGAACAGTTGTACGGCCTGGGCGACAGCAAGCCAGGTCTTGCCGGTTCCGGCTGGACCGGTGGCAAAAACAAGGGCATGGCGCTTGAGCGCGCGCACATAGGCATCCTGCGCCGGCGTGCGGGCGCGCACCCGGCGCTTGCGCAAATTGATTTCTTCGAAATTCTCCCGCGCGGTCGCCGGATCGAAGTCGAACAGCGAACCTTGCGCCAGCGCCAACCTGATCGCGCCATCGACGTCGCCGTGAGCGACTTCGTCGCCGGTTTTAAGCCGCTCGTAGAGTGTCTCGAGCACCCGCCGCGCTTGTTCGGTCGGCTCGCGCGGGCCTTCCAGGGTGACGTGGTTGCCGCGCGAGGTGGCGGCGACGCCGAGCCGCCGTTCGATCAACGCGAGGTTTTGTCCGTATTGCCCGAACAGGACCGAGGCGAGGCGGTTGTCATCGAAGGTCATGGCGATCTGCGCATTTTCCGGTGCGGCGATCAGCGCCTCTTCGATTTCCGGTGTGCGCATTCAGGCTCCTACGCCAGCCAAGATCGGCTCCATGTTCGGCTCTCGTGCCAGGGTTCCAAACAAACTGTTGCTACCGACGTCGGTGATAGTGACCGGCGCAATCTCGCCGATCAGCGATGCCGGCGCGTCGGTGTTCACGGGCTGCAAGTACGGCGACCGTCCGACGATCTGGCCAGGGTGGCGTCCATGTCGTTCGAACAAGACGGAAAACGTTTGGCCGATGCAGCGGCGATTGAACATGGCCTGGTTGCGATCGATGGCGTCTTGCAGACGGTACAGCCGCTCCGATTTGGTCGCTTCGTCGATCTGATCATCCATCTCGGCGCCGCGCGTGCCGGGCCGTGGCGAGTATTTGAACGAGAAGGCGCCGGAATAACCGATCTCGTCGACCAGGCTCAGCGTAGCAACGAAGTCCTCTTCGGTTTCGCCGGGAAAGCCGACAATGAAATCCGAGGTCAACGCCATGGCAGGCTGTGCCCGCAGCAGCCGCGCAACGGCATCGACATACTCCGCGCGGGTGTGCCGGCGATTCATGGCGGCGAGCATCTTGTCGGAGCCCGACTGCACCGGCAGATGCAGTTGCGGCATCAGTTGCGGCAGGTCGCGGTGCGCTTCGATCAATGCATCATCCATGTCGCAAGGATGGCTTGTCGTGTAACGCAGGCGCTCGACGCCGGAGAGCCGCGCGAGATATTCGAGCAGCCGCGCCAGCGGCCACGGCCGGCCGTCGGGTCCGGCGCCGTGATAGGCGTTGACGTTTTGTCCGATCAGCGTGACTTCACGCACGCCGGCCGCGATAAGCCGTTCGACCTCGCCGACGATCTTGTCGACCGGCCGTGAGACTTCCGCTCCGCGGGTAAATGGCACGACACAGAACGTGCAGAACTTGTCGCAGCCCTCCTGCACCGTGACGAATGCGGTGACGCCGCGGGCGCGCGTCGCAGCAGCGCTCGGCGCGGCGAGGTGATCGAATTTATCGTCCGGTGGAAACTCGGTATCGACGGCATGGCCGTCGCGCTCGGCGCGCGCGATGAGATCCGGCAACCGATGATAGCTTTGCGGCCCGACGACGAGATCGATCACCGGTGCTCGCCGGATCATCTCCTCGCCTTCGGCTTGGGCAACGCAGCCGGCGACACCGATCAGAACTTTTCGGCCGCCGGTGGCCGCTTCCTCTTTGAGGCGGCGCATACGGCCGAGTTCGGAATAGACCTTTTCGGCGGCCTTTTCGCGAATGTGGCAGGTGTTGAGGATAATCAGGTCGGCGTCTTCGGGGCTCGCGGTTTCGGCATAATCCAGCGGCGCCAGGGTGTCCGCCATACGCTGTGAATCGTAGACGTTCATCTGGCAGCCGAAAGACTTGACGTAGAGCTTGCGCGAACCTCTCATCCCGACGCGTCTGAACCTTTCTCTTCTTCTATATATCGATTCTGCGCCCGTGCGTCAGCCGAGGTCGCGGCGCAGCACGAGCGCGGTCATGCCGCTGTCATAATAGCCCTGGCGTCGGCCGACTTCGCGAAATCCGGCGCGACGGTAAAGACGGCAAGCCGGAGCATTTTGCTCACCCACCTCGAGGAACACGGTGCGGGCGCCGAGCCCCGCCATTCGGCGAAGGTGAGTGTCGAGCAGAGGCCGTGCGTACCCGCGTCCGCGATAGGCCGGCGCAATCGCGACCGACAGGATCTCGGCTTCGCCCGCAACGAGCGAGGACAAAATGAATCCGGCAAGCGTCCGACCGAAGTTCGCGCGATGCGCGACAACATTGCGCTCGGCAAGAAGCCGCTGAAATTCCTGCTCGCCCCACCCGCGCCGGAACGATTGCGCATGCAGGACCGCGAAAGTGGCGGCATCGGCCGGCCGCGCCTCGGCGACCACCGGAGCGGCGCGCGTCAGCAGCCGGTTCACAAATCCCATCATCGGCGCGGAAGTTGAGCGGCATGTTGCGGCTGTGCATCGGGCGCGCGCAAATATTGTGGGATTGGCGGCGAAGCGCTGTCGGGCGAAAGCGCTCCGAGCCGGGCGACCCAAGCGACGTCCGGCGCGGCGCGTGACTCGACGGACACGGGAGCGGCATCGCTGTCCGACAACGCCGAAGCGATAGTTTGCGCGGCAGAGCCGACAAGCCGCGCTGGCGCCGCGGCTGCGGCTTGGGCCGCCTCGCGCAATGGCGCCAATCGTGGTTCGCCGAGCGCTCGGCCGCCCGGAGCAAAAACCTGAAAATAGACGTGATCGTGCCGCGCATCGATCGCGGCAATGATGGGAAAATGGCCTTCGGCCTGATGCGGCGCCGCATACGCTGAAAGTGTCGTGACGCCTATAGCCGGCTTTTCGGCAGCCATCGCGATGCCGCGCGCAGCCGCCACGCCGACCCGCAAGCCGGTAAAGCTTCCTGGTCCAGTAGTCACGGCGACGCGGTCAATCGCGGTGAACGCGACGCCGGCTTCCGCCATCACCCGCTCCACCAGCGGCATCAGTGCTTCGGCATGGCCACGCGTCATCGCGAGGCTCTGGTTCGCCAGCATGCGATTCGCGTCGCTGTCGAAGACCGCCACCGAGCAGGCCGCCAAGGCGGTGTCGATCGCCAGCACGCGCACGAGCGGTTACGCGGTGAACAGCCGGCTCACACCGGCCGCACTTCGACAACGTCCGGGATGAAGTGGCGCAGCAAATTCTGAATGCCGTGCCGGAGCGTCGCCGTGGAAGAAGGACAGCCCGCGCAGGCGCCCTTCATGTTGAGATAAACGATGCCGTCCTTAAAGCCGCGAAACGTGATGTCGCCGCCGTCGTTGGCGACCGCCGGCCGCACCCGGGTTTCGATCAGCTCCTTGATGGTGGCGACGGTTTCCGTGTCGGCTGAATCGAAGAACTCGTCACCGCTCTCATCCTCTCCGGCGGCGGCGTTCAGAAGCGGCGCGCCGGACATATAGTGTTCCATGATCGCGCCGAGGATCATGGGCTTAAGCTGCGGCCACTCGCTGCCATCCTTGGTCACGGCAATGAAATCGGAACCGAAGAAAACGCCGCTGACACCGCCGATGTCGAACAGCCGCTGAGCCAGCGGCGATTGCGCGGCGTCATCGCGATTGCGGATGTCCAAAGTTCCCGTTTCGAGCACAGTTCGCTCGGGCAGGAATTTCATTGTCGCGGGATTCGGCGTCGCTTCCGTCTGGATGAACATGGGGTTCTCCGTCGGCCGTCGATTAAGGCCGGACACATCTCTAATTCACTCTACTACATGGCGAATTCGCTTGGAAGTTCAAGGCGGCCTCCCACGTGCTGCCCGAGGCCTGCCACTAGGCAAGCAACCGGTAGGTCAGTGAACGAGGCATGAGAAGTACTTCAGGCCTCAGGAGAGAGCGTCAATCTCCTGGTCGGAGAGGTGCCCGGGCACGATGGCGACCGGAATCGGATAATCGCCAGCGGTGCGGCCGATGGTAGTCACAAGCGGACCCGGGCCTTCGGCACTGGCGCAGGCGCCAAGGACGAGAATGAAAATGTCTTCGTCCTCGTCGATCAGCTTCAGGATTTCTTCGGCCTTGTCGCCTTCGCGCAGCGCCTGCTCGGGGGTAATGCCGCCTATGCTTTTGGCGCGCGCCGCGTATTTGGCGAGTTCGGAGCTGGCTTCCTCATGGGCTTCCGCGCGCATGATGTCGGCGACGCCGAGCCATTGCTGGCCTTGGTCAAGGGTCTCCACCACGCGCAGCATGACCACGTTGCCGCCGATGCGGGCGGCGCGGCGGCTGGCAAAATAAACCGCGCGGTCGCACTCCTCAGTATTGTCGATGACGACCAGAAGTTTCGGCTTGTGGCCGGTTTCGTAACTGCGGCGCTGGCGCGACATTGCGGTTTCTCCCGGCAGCAACACAACGCCACGAAGCGTCATGCTGCCACGGCCGGCCGTCGTTCTACAAGCGGTGCGCAATCTGGCAGTGACAAGCTTTCACACGTGCGTCCGGCACTTGGGTTTGCCCCTTTGGCGGTTGCCCAAAGCCTCGCGACGTTCAGGACGCTATAATATGCCGGGCTTTTAACGTTGCCGCCGCGTCGCAAGAAGATCAAGAGAATCTAAATTGAAGCTTCGCCGTTTCTTTGATCCGCTTGGTTGCCCAATGCCGCCACTTATCCACTGGGCGATCGACAAGGGCGTAAAGCGCCACGGAGAACACTATCGACAGACCCAACACCGCGAGGCCGCCGTGCTCGCTCCCGCCTAGCCAAGGCGTGGCCCAGACCAACCAAATGGCGGGCACGTGCACGATATAGAAGGGATAAGAGAGGTCTCCGACCAGCCGGTCCCATCGGCAATTCTTTGAAGCGATAAACAGAAACGGAATCGCCAGCGCCGCGAAAGCATAGAAGGCGAATACGGCGCCATTATCTGTCCATATCTGATCGCGACTCGGGCTAAGCATGGCGGCGACATAACCCAGGGGGAGAGCAGCGTAGCCTAAGAACGGCGCCACTCTCCATTTCGCAACAATCAAATAAAGCCGGTATGCGAGAACGCCGCCAAGAAAATAGGCCAGGGTCGCCGGGAAAAACTGGTATTGCCACGGGTCTCGCGGCAATTCGTACCACCATGCAACGCGGGTATAAGCCGCCGAAAGAACAAACAAAACGATGACCGGCCACTTCCGCAGCACAATAAACGGCGCGATGGCGTAGAACATCATCTCGAGGGCCACCGTGTACATCTGGCCGAGATACAGGCCGCCTCCGCCGCCAACGGTCCCGGTGATCGTTTCCCAAAACGCCCTCGGCACGATGAAAACATCGTTCAGTATTTCCCAAATGGAACGCGCCGGCGCACCGGGATTGAGGGCAAAGAGATAGCAAAGTCCAAGCACGACCCAATAAGCCGGCAAGAGCCGAACAAGTCTTGCGCCATAAAATGTTATGATGCCCAGCGGGGTGGTCCCGTATTTTTGGTCGATCACCATCGCCATGTAAAATCCGCTGATCATCATGAAGATGAACACGGCCGAAAAGCTGAAAATGAAATTGAAAGGCGTGACCCGGTAGTGCCAATTCAGCACCGTCAGCGCCAACAACATCCGCAATAAACCCACGAAACTACTCGCTACGGCGCTGCCGAGTGTCGATGATTCGAGCCCGCCCCGAGGAGAACTCTGTCAACATATCGGGATTGCGTCACCAGCGAAAATCCAGCGTCGGCACCTGCCGAAAACTAGGCGTGCACGAAGCCCACAATATCCTTGACGGATTTCATGGTTTCACCGGCGAGTTTGCGCGCGCGGTCCGAACCGTCGGCGAGGATCGCGTCGATCGAAGCCGGGTCGCGCAATAGCCGTTTCATTTCACCGGCGATCGGACTGAGTTTTGTCACGGCAAGGTCGGTAAGCGACGCCTTGAAGGTCGAAAATTGCGCGCCGCCGAAATCTTTCAGGATGCCGGCGCGGGTCGTCCCGGCGAGCGCCGCATAAATGCCGACGAGGTTGTCGGCTTCAGGCCGCGCCGAGAGCCCCTTCTCTTCGCTCGGCAGCGGCTCAGGGTCGGTTTTGGCGCGCTTGATCTTGAGCGCAATCGCATCGGCGTCGTCGGTGAGATTAATACGCGACTGATCCGAAGCGTCCGACTTCGACATTTTTTTTGAGCCGTCGCGTAGCGACATGACGCGCGTCGCTTCGCCGGTGATCAGCGGCTCGGGCAACGGAAAAAACGCGTCACCAAAACCCTGGGTGCGGATGGAGTCGCCGAAATCATTATTGAACTTCTGCGCGATATCGCGCGCGAGTTCGAGATGCTGCTTCTGGTCCTCGCCGACCGGCACGTGGGTGGCGCGGTAAACCAGAATGTCGGCGGCCATCAGCGTCGGATAGACGTAGAGTCCGACGGACGCGTTTTCCCGATCCTTGCCGGCTTTTTCCTTGAATTGCGTCATCCGATTGAGCCAGCCGAGCCGGGCGACGCAATTGAGCACCCAGGCAAGCTCGGCATGCTCGGCCACCTGACTTTGATTGAACACGATGTGCTTCTTCGGATCGATGCCGCACGCGATAAAGGCAGCGGTAACCTCGCGGATCGCCTTGGGCAGTTCCGTGGGATCCTGCCACACGGTGATGGCGTGCAGATCGACCACGCAATAGATGCAGTTATAGCGATCCTGCAGCTCGACGAAGCGCTTGATGGCGCCGAGATAATTGCCGAGATGCAGATTGCCGGTCGGCTGCACGCCGGAAAAAACCAGTTCCTGAAACGCCATGGACGCTTCTCCGTGAGATCGAGCGTCCATTGCCATGCCCGTGCCTTGCCCCGCAAGGGCCGGCCGCTATAGTGCCGCTCCCCGCCGCGAGTTTTTTCAAAGAGTATCCCCATGGCCTCCACCCGTTACGACGTGCTCGGCATCGGCAATGCCATCGTCGACGTGATTGCGCGCACTGAAGAAGACTTTTTGCTCACGCAAGGCATGAACAAGGGCACGATGGCCCTGATCGATGAGCCTCGGGCTGCGGCGATTTACGACGCGATGGGTCCGGCGGTCGAGACTTCTGGCGGCTCGGGCGCGAACACCATCGTCGGGCTTGCCAGCCTTGGCGCGCGCACGGCGTTCATCGGGAAGGTAAAGGACGACCCGCTCGGCAAAGCGTTCGCGCATGACATTCGCGCGGCGGGCGTTGCGTTCACCACGCCTCCGGCATCGAATGGCCCCTCGACCGCGCGCTGCTACGTGCTGGTGACGCCAGACGGCGAGCGCACCATGAACACCTATCTGGGCGCTGCGCAAAATCTGTCACCTTCGGATATTGACGCCGACACGGTAGCGGCCAGCGCCATTCTCTATCTCGAAGGCTATTTGTGGGATCCGAAGGACGCCAAGGACGCGTTCGTGAAGGCCGCCAAGATCGCGCACGAAGCGGAACGCAAAGTGGCGCTCAGCTTGTCGGACGCGTTTTGCGTCGACCGCTGGCGCGCGGAGTTTTTGCACCTGATGCGCTCGCACACCGTCGATCTGATTTTCGCCAATGAAGCGGAAGTGCGCAGCCTCTACGAAACCGCCGACTTTGACACCGCGGTGAAGGCATTGCGTGCGGATGTCAGCGCCGCCGTGGTCACACGGAGCGAGAAAGGCTGCGTGGTGATCAGCCCGGAGGGCACCGAGGCGGTGCAAGCCTTTCCGGTCGAGCGCGTCGTCGACACGACTGGCGCCGGCGACCTTTTCGCCGCCGGATTTCTCTCCGGACTTGCCCGCGGCGCCGACGACCGTACTTGCGGCCGGCTCGGCGCCATGGCGGCGGCGGAAGTCATCCAGCACCTCGGCGCGCGGCCGCAGAGGTCGCTTAAGGACCTTGCCAGCGAGAACGGCTTGCTCGGCTAGTCCGATTATCCCGATCTTCCAGCTCAGACCGATCGGTTCGCCACTCGCCGCGGAATCCTCCGGGACACCGGCGATTTCGCGATCTGCTAACTGATTACTAACCAAACGGGATTACCGGAAGATAACCCAATCCGGAGATCCCGCATGGCCACCGAAATCGAGGCCAAGACCGACGCCGAAGTTAACGTCGAAGCCAAGTCTGAAACCAAGATTGAGCCAAAGGCCGAGCTGCCGCTGGTATCGCCGATCGACATCCCCGCGGCCGCGGATCCGCCGCCCTCGTCTGAAATACGAGCGGCCACCGCTGCTGCCATCGAGGCCGCCAAGCCTGCCGCTGCCAAGCCGGCCGCCGCTGCAGCCCCCAAGCCGGCCAAAGCGGCTGCACCCGAAGCGGAATCCCACAAGACCGATTTCGGCGATCACACGTTGCGGCTCGCCATTGAGATGGCGGCTGCGCGCTCGGCGGACGAAACCCGCAGGAGGTTCTTCAATATGCCGGTTCCGGCCGCGAATGTGGCTCCGCGTCCATCGTGGCGGACTCCGCTCGCGGCTGCCGTCGTTTTGGCTGCCGTCGGCGGCGCGGCCTTCGGCTCGCTGTCCGGGGCATCGCTTGGATACCTTTGGTTCGGCTCGTCCGGCTCCAGCAGGATTGACGCGAGCGCGCTTTCGACCATGAAAGCCGAGCTCGCCGAACTCGCGACGCTGAAAGCAAGCGTGGACGGCGCGACGCGCGGCGCCAACGGCCAGTTCGCCAAGCTCGCCGATCGCCTCGATCGCGTCGAGCACGCCCAGGCGGAGCCCTCAGCCAAGCTCACTCACATCTCCGAAGCTCTCGACCGCCTGGAAAAAAAGAGCGTCGCCTCAGCCGCGCCTATGGCCGCTCCAGAGACGACCGGATCGATCGCCGCGGCCCCGGCGAATGCTGACGGCGCCAAGGCGGACAAGCTGCTGCAGGACTGGATCGTTCAAGACGTGCGCCGCGGACATGCGTTGGTGGCAAGCCGCTTCGGCGGCGTGTTCGATGTCACGGCTGGAAGTATGTTGCCCGGCCTCGGTCATGTTCAGGCCATCAAGCGCCAGGACGGACAATGGATCGTCCTCACCGATAAAGGGATGATCAGCGAACGCTAGTTGGCGTTCGCCACCGCTAGGCTCCTCTGCGCAAAACGCCGGGCGCCGGCCATAGTCCGGCCCTGGCTTTCATGCGAGCTTGCCGTCTCATTTTGAGCGCGATGATTCTTCTACGAGCAGTCATCACGCTCTATCTTGTTCGTGACGCATGATCTTTTCCGAAAGCCGGTTTCCGCTTTTCGGGATCATGCTCTGGCGCGCCGGGCGCTGTTGCGAGGAGACGGCAATTGAGCCTGTCACGCGCTCCGGTCTTTGTATTTGTTGGATTCATTCTTGCTGCCGCGCTCGCCGCCGGCACGCCGTCGTGGAATGCCGCGGCGCAGACGCCTGAGGTTCAGCCGGGTGAGCCGGCGACGCCGCAAATGCGGGAGAATTGCCCCGGGCTCGTCGCCGCCAATCGGCCGCTCGTTACGCCAGCCGCTTTCAGCCTCGCCGCGCTCAATGCCGATCAAGTGCGGATCACCTTCATCGGTCATGCCACCTTCCTGATCGAAAGCCCGCAACGCGTCCGCATCGCCACCGATTACAACGACTATTTGAAACTGCCGGTCGTGCCCGATATCGCCACCATGAACCACGCCCACGACACCCACTACACCGACCATCCCGACCCGGCGATCAAACACGTGCTGCGCGGCTGGGGACCGAGCGCCGAAGAACCAGCGATCTGGGATTTGAAATACGGCGATGTGCGCGTGCGCAATGTGCCGACCAACATTCGCAACTGGAGTGGCGGCACCGAGCGCTACGGCAATTCGATCTTCATTTTCGAGATCGCGAATATGTGCATCGCGCATCTCGGGCATCTTCATCACACGCTCACGCAGCGGCAGCTCGACGAGATCGGGCGCGTCGACGTGGTGATGGCGCCGGTTGACGGCAATTACACCCTCGACCTCGACGGCATGATGGAGGTACTCACAGCGCTCAAGGCGCCGCTGATCATCCCGATGCATTTCTTTGGCTGGTACACCCTCGATCGCTTTCTGAAACGCGCCGAAGCGCAATGGCCGATCGAGCGCGCCGACACACCGTCGCTCGTCGTCTCCAAGACCACACTGCCGAAAACGCCGAAGATTTTGGTGCTGCCGGGATTTTAAGCGGCGTATTTCCGGCTCCGTGCCTAACCGCTAATATGGAGCGGGAAAAGCGAGGATTTCGATGCTCAGCGCCGAACAAAACGATCTTATTACCCTGACCGGCCCAAAGACCGCCGCGGGCGCGCTGATGCGCCGTTATTGGCAGCCGGCCGCGCTGGTCGATGAGTTATCGGGAAACCGGCCGGTAAAGCCGGTGCGGCTGCTTGGCGAGGATCTCGTCGCGTTCAAGGACGACAAGGGGCGCTACGGGCTTATCGGCCGGCACTGTCCGCATCGCGGCACCGATCTTGCGTACGGGAGGCTGGAAGACGGCGGGCTCCGCTGCGCGTTTCACGGCTGGCTGTTCGACGTCAAAGGCGCCTGCCTGCAAACGCCGGCCGAACCGGACAACAGCAATCTGCCGGCCAATATCAAACAAAAATCCTATCCGGTCGTGGAGAAGAGCGGCATCCTGTGGGCCTATCTCGGCGGCGGCGAACCGCCGGCCTTTCCCGATTTCGACTGCTTCGTCGCGCCATCAACCCACACCTTCGCTTTCAAGGGCATGATCGATTGCAACTGGCTGCAATCGCTCGAAGTCGGCATCGACCCGGTGCACACTTCGTTTCTGCATCGCTTCTTCGAGGACGAAGATCCCGACAAGGGCTATGGCAAGATGTTCCGGGACAAAACCAAAGACTCGGACATGCCGATGACCAAAATCATGCGCGAGTTTCCGCGCCCGCGGATCGAGGTTGAGCCGACCGATTACGGTTTCCGGCTGATCACGCTTCGCCAGATCAGCGACGCCAACGCGCATGTGCGCGTGACCAACCTGATATTTCCCAATGCCTTCATTATTCCGATGAGCCGCGAGATGACAATCTCGCAGTGGCATGTGCCGATCGACGACGCCAAACACTATTGGTACGCGATTTTCACGTCGTTCGGCGCGCCGGTGAACAAGGACGAGATGCGGCGCCAGCGGCTCGAGCTTTACGAATTGCCGGATTACGTTCCGCGCAAGAACAAGAACAACGATTACGGCTTCGACGCCCACGAGCAGGAGCACACGACCTATACCGGCATGGGCGCCGACATCAACGTGCACGACCAATGGGCCTGCGAGTCCATGGGCGCGATCCAGGATCGCACGCAAGAGCATCTGGGTACGTCGGACAAAGCGATCAGCGCTTATCGGCGGCTGTTGCGCCACGCGCTTGAGCAATCGGGCAAAGGCGACAAGCCGATGATGGTGCTTGACGCGCCCCGCGCGAAAAAAGTCACCGGGCCGGCTTGCGTGGACGGCATTGGCCCGGCGGGCGACTGGCAGGGCTATTGGCAGCGGACCAGCAACGAACGCCAGCAAACCAAGTCTTGGTCCAACGGTCACTGACGGTCAGCTCATGGCCCCGCGCCGGCGCAGCTCCGCTGCCGTGAGCTTTGTCGAGCGGCACGGTCTTTGGACTCCAGAGCAAGCGCGTGCGGCGAAGGCCGTCGCGCAGCGGATCAAAAAGGACAAGCTCGAGCTGGTACGGTTCTCGTTTGCCGATCAGCACGGCGTGCTACGCGGCAAGACGTTGATCGCGGCCGAGGCGCCCGGCGCCATGGCCGGCGGCGTGACCATGACGACCACGCTGCTGGCCAAGGACACGGCGCACAAGACGGCATGGCCGGTCTTCACGGCGGGCGGCGGCTTCGACATGGCGGAAATGCAGGGCGGCGGCGATTTCGTCATGGTCGCCGACCCAACGACATTCAAAGTGCTGCCGTGGGCGCCGAATACCGGCTGGTTTCTCTGCGATATCTACTTCGGCAACGGAAAGCCGGTGCCCTTCTCGACGCGACGGATTTTACGCGACGCGCTGTCGCGTCTCGCCGCCGAAGGGTTCGGGTTTCTCGCCGGGCTTGAAGTGGAATTTCATCTGTTCAAGCTGGAAAATCCGCGGCTGACGCCGGCCGATGCGACCTGGCCGCCACGCGCGCCCGATGTGAGCCTTCTCAACCAGGGCTACCAGTATTTGACCGAATCCCGATTCGACCAATTGGATGCGGCGCTTGCGCCGATCCGCCATGGTGTCGAAGCGCTCGGTCTGCCGCTGCGCTCGCTGGAAGTCGAACTCGGACCAAGCCAGTGCGAATTCACTTTCCGCCCGCAGGGAGCACTTGCCGCCGCCGACACCATGATTTTGTTCCGCGCCGCGACCAAACAAATCGCGCGCCGGAACGGCATGCTGGCGAGCTTCATGTGCCGGCCTGCGTTGCCGCACCTTTTCTCCAGCGGCTGGCACCTGCATCAATCGCTGCAAAAACGCCGAGGCGGCAACGCCTTTGCCGGCAACGCGCGTGATGGGCTCTCGGCGACCGGCCTCCACTACCTCGCGGGCCTTCTCGCCCACGCCGAAGCGGGAGCCGCCTTTTCCACGCCGACGGTCAACGGCTACCGGCGTTACCGGGCGTATACGCTCGCACCCGACCGCGCCATCTGGGCGCGCGATAATCGCGGCTGCATGATCCGCGTGCTCGGCCAGCCCGGCCGGGACGACACCCGTTTGGAAAATCGCATCGGCGAGCCGGCGGCTAACCCGTATCTCTACATCGCCTCGCAGATTTACGCCGGCCTCGACGGCATCGCGCAGCGCCGCGATCCCGGACCGTCGGCGGACACGCCATACGAGACCAAAGCCCCCATGTTGCCGGCGGACCTTGGGCAGGCGCTTTCAGCGTTGCGCGCGAGCGAGACGTTCAAGAAGGCCTTGGGGGCGTTCTTCGTGGATTATTATGCCCATTTGAAAGAAGCAGAGCTGGCGCGCTTCAAATCCGAAGCCGGAGGCGCGGTCGAGGGAAGCGACGTGACCGCGTGGGAGCAGAACGAATACTTCGATTTGTTTTAGGTGCCGAGGCCTGCCGTTCCCTCATGGCTGAACTTGTTCCGGCCGTCCGCGTCTTGGATCTAGTCTCCGAAGACGTGGATGCCCGCGACGAGCGCGGGCATCCACACATCCGAAAAATGGCGCGCGGCTAAGCCGCCCGTGACATGCCCGCCGCCGGTTTTTTCCCGGCGAAGTGCGGCATCACGTGATGCGCGAACATTTCCTGCGTCTTGATGGTCTTCCAATGCTCGACGCCGCCCGGATTGACCGTGATCGCCACTTCGGTCAGCCCCTCGCAAAGCTTGATCACTGCCTCGATGCGCTCGATGACATCGTCCGGCGTGCCGACCCAGACGATGTCGTTCTTGATCATCTCGTCGTAGGGCATGTCGGAGAAGTTCTCCATGATGCCCGAGGCGTAGAAGCCGTAGCCCGACGACTCCAACGCCTCCTTGGACGGCAGTTCGTCCTTGTTCTCCAGAAGTACGGACGCGTTGCCCTTGAGAAAGCCCCGCATCATCTTCTCGGCTTCGCGCTTGGCGGTATCGCGGTCGAAATCGAGATGACAGGCGTGAATCCAGACGATGTCCGGCGTGTTGCCGTGCTTCTTGCAGGACGCACGGTAGATATCGAGCTGCGGCCGCAGCGCCTCGTACGGCAATAGCGGCGGCACGACCATGGCGTAACCGCGTTCGCCGGCGAGTTCGTAGGTGTAATCGTTGGTGCCGCCAAGGAAGATGCGGAATTTCCGTCCCGCTGGTGGCCGCGGCACGATATGGGAGTCGTGGATCTTGTAATATTTGCCGTCGGCGGAGAAACGCTCCTTGTCCAACGCGTCAATGACGATCTTCAGCGCCTCCTCATAGCGCTCGCGCGATTCCTCGACCGGCACGCCGCCCTTGAGCGGTATCCAGGCGTGGCCGCGCCCGAAGCCGAACTCGTAGCGGCCGTCAGCGAGGATGTCGAACTGGGCGATCTGCGACGCGAGCACCGCCGGATTGTGATAGGGCAGCACGTGCACGAGCGTGCGGAAATTAATATTGCGCGTGCGCTCGGACGCCTTGGCAAAGAACGCGAACGGGTTCGGCGAGGCGCCGAATTTCGGAAAGAAGAAGTGCTCGATGATCGAGTAGGTCGAGTAACCCAACCGGTCGGCATTGACGCACTGCTCGAGCGCCTCGGCGTAGACCTGCGCTTGGGTTTTCCACGGCCAGGTTTGCAACTCGGAATAGATCGAAAACTTCATAACGCGATGCTCCCTTCCCCGGAGAAGAAGAGCGATTTTATCCCGCGACCGTAACGGGGAGTCAAAAGGACAATCGTGCCGTCTTAGCGGAACCGTCTCGGCGCCGCGTGCGGTCCGGCGCTTATGCGCTGCTAAAGTAGCACGAGCACTGCGTGCAGCTGCACTACACGTCGACGCTGGCGGCGAGCGCGTGCTCTTCGATGAAAACGCGGCGCGGCTCGACCTTGTCGCCCATCAGCTCGTCAAAGGTCGTATTGGCCTCGTCGATCTCCTTGACACCGACCTGCAAAAGCGAGCGGGCGTTGACGTCGAGCGTTGTTTCCCAGAGCTGGCTGGGGTTCATCTCGCCGAGGCCTTTGTAGCGCTGCAGATTGAGGCCCTTCTTCCCCACCTCAATCACCGCTTCGAACAGGCTGACAGGACCGTGAATTCGGCGTCTCTTCGTCCTTGCGCTTCAGCAGCGCCGGGGGGGTGGGACGCGGGAACACTTTCTGCAGGAGCGGCGCGAATTCGTCGAGCTTGCGCGCATCGGCCGAGCCGAGCAGCGCCTTGTCGATGACGGCGACTTCCTTCACGCCGCGAAGCGTGCGCTCGAACTTGAAACCCTCGCCCTCGGTGAATTCGCCCTCCCAGCCGCGCTCAGTCTCTTCCGAGAGCGCATCAAGGCGGCGGGCGATATAGGGCACCGCGGCGACGGCCTTCTGGGCGTCGCCGAAAATGTCGGCATTGAGCACGCTCAGGATAGCGGCTTGTTCGACGACCTGGCGGTTATAGCGGCTGTGCAGGCCGCGCAGCAGGTTGCGGATAACGCGCGCGTCCTCGACCAGCTTGCGCAGATCGTTGCCGGCGCGGATTTCGCCCGACGACAGCGCCAGCGTGGTGTCCTCGAGGCCGGTGTCGATCAAGTAGTTCTCCAGCGCCCGTTCATCCTTGAGATACTGCTCGGACTTGCCGCGTGCGACTTTGTAAAGCGGCGGCTGGGCGATGAAGAGATGACCGCGGTCGATGAGCTCGCGCATTTGCCGGTAGAAGAACGTGAGCAGGAGCGTGCGAATATGGGCGCCGTCGACATCGGCGTCCGTCATGATGATGATCTTGTGATAGCGCAGCTTATCGGCGGCGAACTCGTCGGTGCCGATACCGGTGCCGAGCGCGGTAATGAGTGTGCCGATTTGCTCGGACGACAGCATCTTGTCCATGCGCGCGCGTTCGACGTTGAGGATCTTGCCGCGCAGCGGCAACACGGCCTGGAATTCGCGGTTGCGGCCCTGCTTGGCGCTGCCGCCGGCGGAATCGCCCTCGACAATGAACAGTTCGGATTTCGCCGGATCGCGCTCCTGACAATCGGCGAGCTTACCGGGGAGTGAGGTGACGCCGAGCGCGCTTTTGCGCGTCATTTCCCGCGCTTTACGTGCGGCTTCGCGCGCCGCGGCGGCCTGGATGACTTTGCCGACAATGATTTTGGCTTCGCCCGGATGCTCCTCGAACCAGGCTTTAAGCATGTCATTGATCACGCCCTCGACCACCGGGCGCACTTCGGATGAAACGAGCTTGTCCTTGGTCTGCGACGAAAATTTCGGATCGGGCACCTTGACCGAAAGCACGGCGGTCAACCCTTCGCGGCAATCGTCGCCGGTGAGGGAGACTTTCTCCTTGCGCGCGCCGCCGCCGGATTCGGCGTAGCCGGTGACCTGGCGCGTGAGCGCACCACGGAAGCCCGCGAGGTGCGTGCCACCGTCACGCTGCGGGATGTTGTTGGTGAAGCAGAGCACCGTCTCGTGATAGCCGTCGTTCCACCACAGCGCGCACTCGACGCCAATGCCGTCGCGCTGCGCCTTCATGACAATCGGCTCCGGCACCAGCGGCGACTTGTTGCGGTCGAGATATTTGACGAAGGCTTCGACACCGCCCTCATAGCGCAGCGTCTCGCGCTTTTCTTCCGCATGGCGCATGTCGGAGAGCACGATGGTGACGCCGGAATTGAGGAAGGCGAGTTCTCGCAGCCGGTGCTCGAGCGTGGCGAAATCGAACTCCGTCATGGTGAAGGTTTTTTTCGACGGCAGGAAAGTGACCTCGGTTCCGCGCCGGTCGAAGGCTGCGCCGACAATGGCGAGCGGAGCGACGGCTTCGCCGTTGCGGAATTCCATGGAGTGCTCGTGGCCATCGCGCCAGATCGTCAGCTTGAGCGAGCTCGATAGCGCGTTCACCACGGACACGCCGACCCCGTGCAGGCCGCCTGACACCTTGTAGACGTTCTGATCGAATTTCCCGCCGGCGTGCAGCTGCGTCATGATCACTTCGGCCGCTGACACACCCTCGCCTTTGTGGATGTCAGTCGGGATGCCGCGGCCGTCGTCGCGCACGGTGCAGGAACCGTCGGGATTAAGGGTGACTTCAACTTGCTTGGCAAAGCCCGCCAAGGCTTCGTCAATGGCATTGTCGACGACTTCGTACACCATGTGGTGCAGGCCGGAGCCGTCGTCGGTGTCGCCGATGTACATGCCCGGCCGTTTGCGGACCGCGTCGAGCCCTTTCAGAACCTTGATCGATTCCGCCCCATAATCCGAGGCAGAATCAGGGGGCGTTTTGCGGATGGCTTCAGCCATGCAGAGGTGCTTTCAGAAAGCTTTGATGAGTAAGAGAATCGGCCCGTTTCTTGTACACCAAAACACGGACACGTACAGGTCAAATCGACCAATCCTAAGATATTGCGGAATCGTGACTTTTCAAGGTTTTTGGCATGCAGAATTTGGCCTTGGCGGAGGCCGCGAAACACGGCCGCGAAGGCGGGTAATTTGGCGGGACTGGCTGGGGGTCGCTGGTGAAGGAATCTGAGGCAATCGCGCACCGCGGAGCGCGATGTCCCTACTCGGCAAAAGGCGCAAAAGTTGTGGCTAGTGTGGGACGTCGTCGCGTCGCGGCAGGACGTGATCGCCCTCCGGCCGGTACTCCGGGGCAGGCTCCTGAAAGCTTTTCAGCGCCGCAGTCCAAAGTTCCACCCGATCGAGATCGTCGTGCAGACGATTTAACGCCTCGATGAGGTTCTTCATAACGGTATCTGGCACGGCGTCCGGCATAACCACTCTATTCGAAATCTTCAGTCGCTGAGAGGTAAGGCGTTGACGGTGCACTAGTTCCGTAATTGGGCCGGACGATATATTCGCCGGCAACGGAACCAGCAGCCACTTAGCTTCTCGTAAAGCCTAACGATCGCTGACGTGCAGATGGCCGGCCTCGACCTCTACGAAGGTTGCGTTGCCCTTGATCTCGGCGAATAGCGCGGGATCGGCGCCCGTCATCCAAACTTGCGCGCCAAGCTCGCCAAGCTCGCTATACAACGCCCTTCGGCGTGACGGATCGAGATGAGCGACTACTTCGTCGAGGAGTAGGACGGGCGCCGTGCCGATCATCTCTGCAATCAATCGGGCGTGTGCCAGCACCAGACCGATCAGTAGCGCCTTCTGTTCGCCGGTAGAGGCGCCGGCTGCGGCGGTGCCCTTTTGCGCGTAGACGACGGCGAGATCGGTCAGGTGCGGGCCGTCGAGCGTGCGGCCGGCCGCCGCATCGCGCACGCGGCTCTCGCGCAGCCTCTCGCGATAACGTTCTTCGACGTCAAGCGCGCGCCCGTTGGCGAGCTGACTTTCCATCCAGCCGTCAAGCGCAATTTCGGCCGGTGGGAATGCAGAGTGCGCGCGAGCCGACAGCACGGCACTCAGGCGGCTTACGGTCTCGGCGCGCAAACCAGCCACCGCCACCGCCAGCTCTGCCGTCTCGTGCTCGACCGCGTCGAGCCAATGCGAATCCGGCCGGGGGTCTTCGAGGAGCCGGTTACGCGAGCGCAGCGCGCGCTCGAAGGCGTTGACGCGGCTTGCGTGCTCGCCGTCGACTGCGGTCGCCAGGCGGTCAAGAAAACGACGGCGTTCGGATGGCGCTCCGGTGAACAGCGAGTCCATCGCCGGCACCATCCAGATGACCCGGAGGTGGTCGGCAAATGCCGCCGCCGTTCCAACCGGCTCGCGATCGATGCGGTACTTCCGTTGCGACGTTGTGCCGTCGTCGGTGCCGCGCTCGATGCCGGTGCCGAGCGTAGCGAGCCCCAGGGCACCTTCAACTTCGGCGGAAACTGCCCACGAGCCGTCGCCTTCGTTGTAGGCGACTTCCTCAAGGGTGGCGCGGCGCAGTCCCCGGCCGGGCGTAAGAAACGAGATGGCCTCGATCAGGTTGGTCTTGCCGGCGCCGTTAGGACCGCAAAGCACAATCGGCCGCGTTGCGGCTTCGAGCGTCGCCGCTCGGTAATTGCGGAAGTTGGTCAGGGCCAGGCGGCGGACTAAAGCAGGCATGACGTATCATCATCCGCGAAGGCGGACGATCCAGTATTCGGCAGACTAAGCTAGTGGCTGTCGACGCCGACGGGTACTGTTGCTCCGCAACTTACGGAGCCTGACGGGCCCTAAACCCTCATCGGCATGAGAACGTAAAGCGCGCCGCGAGATTCCTTGTCCTGGATCAGCGTCGGCGAGCCGGGATCGGCGAGCTTTAAAACCGCGGCCTCGCTCTCGATCTGCGCCGCAATGTCGAGCAAATAGCGCGAGTTGAACCCGATATCGATCGGGTCGGCCTCATATTCGACCTCAAGCTCTTCGGTGGCGCTGCCGGAATCCGGATTAGTGACGGAGAGAAGCAGGCGGCCACCGGTCAGCGACAATTTGACGGCGCGCCCGCGTTCGCTCGCGACCGTAGACACGCGGTCGACCGCTGCCTCGAATTCCTTCTTGTCGACCACAAGCTCTTTATCGTTGTTGAGCGGGATCACGCGGCCATAATCGGGGAAAGTCCCGTCGATCAGCTTTGAGGTTAAAACCACGTCGCCGACGGTGAAACGGATTTTGCCCGGCGAGAGCTCGACCGCGATCTCGGTCTCGCCGTCTTCGAGCAGGCGCTGAACTTCGCCGACCGTTTTGCGCGGCACGATAATGCCCGGCATGCCGGTAGCGCCTTTCGGCAAGTCCAGCTCCATTTGGGCCAGCCGATGGCCGTCGGTGGCGACGGCGCGCAAGGTCGGTTGTTGCGCGGTGCTCGCCGCGTGCAGGTAGATGCCGTTGAGGTAGTAGCGCGTCTCCTCGGTCGAGATGGCGAACTGGGTCTTGTCGATCAGCCGCTTGAGCTCGGCGGCTTTGATCGAGAATTTGTGCGTCATTTCGCCGGGCGCGAGGTCGGGAAAATCGCTCTCCGGCAACGTTTGCAGCGAAAAGCGCGAGCGCCCGGCGCGGATCGACAGCGCGGCGCGGTCGGCGGACGATTCGAGGACGATTTGCGCGCCCTCGGGAAGCTTGCGGACAATGTCGTAAAACATATGCGCGGGCACGGTCGTTGAGCCGGCCGGCGCCACTTCGGCGGCGATGGTGTCCGTCACCTCCAGATCGAGATCGGTCGCCTTCAGGCTTAGCTTGGCGCGGTCGGCGCGAATGAGCACGTTGGCGAGGATCGGGATGGTATTGCGCCGCTCGACGGCGCGATGCACGTGGCCGAGCGATTTCAAGAGTTCGGCGCGCTCAACTGTGACCTTCATCGCGAAATCCGTTCATAACGCGGGGATGACAAAAGTGGCGCGGCGGGGGCCTTTCGGCAAGTGTCGACCCCGGCCGCACGGGCCTTTTCCCGGCGTTTCACACAGTAATGAGGGACGCCGGGAACTGCCAGGAAACCCTCACGCCGGGCCACAAAGGCGCGCCGAGGGCGCGTCACACCCGGCGCGTCGATCGTCGCCGTCAATCCTGCAATTGGCGCTTGAGCGCTTCTATTTCCTCGGCGAACGAGCTGTCGTTGCTGGCGAGGTTTTCGATCTTGCGCACGGCATGCAGGACGGTGGTGTGGTCGCGGCCGCCAAAACGCCGCCCGATCTCGGGCAAAGAACGCAGCGTCAGCACTTTGGCGAGATACATCGCGACTTGGCGGGGCCGCACCACGTTAGCGGTGCGGCGCGACGACAAAAGGTCGGCACGGCTCACGTTGTATTGGCGGGCCACGATGCGCTGGATGTCCTCAATGCGCACGCGCTTCGGCTCGGCCGGCCGAATTAGATCGCGCATTTCGCGCTCGGCCATTTCCAGCGTTACCGGCTGGCCGGTGAGCTTGTTGTGCGCCAACAGGCGGTTCACCGCGCCTTCGAGGTCGCGGCCGTTGTGCGTCACCGATTTGGCGATAAACACCAGTACCGGCGCCGGCACCTCGAACCCGGGATGATGGGCACAGGCGGCGACGATCCGGCTCTTGAGGATTTCAAGGCGCAGTTCCTCTCCGAGCGAGCCGATCTCGACCACGAGACCACCAGCCAGCCGCGACCGCACCCGGTCGTCGAGACTTTCCAGATCTGCCGGCGGCCGGTCGCTGGCAATCACCACCTGGCGGCCGGCGTCGATGAGGGCGTTGAGCGTGTGGCAGAATTCGGCTTGCGTCGACCGGCCTTGAAGGAATTGCAGATCGTCGATGATGAGAACGTCGATGGCGCGCAACGCTTCCTTGAAGGCCAGTGTGGTCTGGGTGCGTAGTGCCGAGACGAACCCATACATGAAGCGTTCGGCAGTCAGATAGAGCACCTTGCGGTCGCTGCCATTGCCCGCCCAGGCAATCGCCTGCAGCAGGTGGGTTTTGCCAAGCCCGACCCCGGCGTGGATGTAGAGCGGATTGAACATCAGGGTGTCGCCCCGGCGGCATGCCGCCACCTGTTTCGCTGCGGCGTGCGCCAGGGTGTTCGAGCGACCGACAAGAAAGGTGTCGAAGGATAGGCGAGGATCGAGCGGCGATCCGCCGAGCGCTTCGTGCACGCTCATAAACGGCACGCTCGGGCGCACGTCAGTCCCGTTTAAATTTGTCTCGTGGGTTTCGCGCCCGGACGGCGTGCCCGGTACGTGCTTTGGCTTGACGGGAAGCGGCCTAATGGCCGACGACCGGACGGTCAATTCCATGCGAGTGATGGCCGGTTCTTCCGACTGCCAATTGCCAAGAACTTTCTCGCTGTAGTGGGACTGAATCCAGTTGCGCAGAAAGCGCGTCGGCACCGACATGCGCACGTTGCCGTCGCCGACCGCCTCAAGTTCCATGCGCGCGAACCAGCTCGAGTAGACGTCTTCGCCGAGTTCGATACGCAGCCGGTTTTTGACCCGCTGCCAGCGTTCTTGATCAGTGCTCGTCATATTGGCCTGCTTGTTCGCCTGAAAGAAAGACTGAGCAACTCAAGAGATGTTTGCTCACCGTGCCCGGGGTCGGGCGAACGCCACATACGCGTGAACGGAAAAGGTCGGCGGTCAGTGCGGGAGCGCAAACGCCGATCGAACTCGCGGCATCAACCGCTTGGAATCGTCGCTGCGACGCAGCTGGGACGTTCGAGGTGCGCACCTGGCGGACACGCGCCAGATGGCCAACTCCGCTTCGCTTGCAGCGAAAGGTTTATTGCCGCCTTCATCCCCCACCTCCATCGCTCCCGGACCCGAAGGCACTTGCCGCTGTCCCGGCGCATTCATTTTGCGCGATCTCGAAGCGCAGTACCGTCGGTGATCGAGATCGCAACATCGCCGATTAGTTCTGTTCCAGTTCAAAGCTGACACACGACTGCGGCACGACTCTCCCGACCCATGTCACCATGAGTTCGATCGGGTCCGATTGTTGAAGACCTTCGGAAGCCGAAGTGAAAAAACGCTATCACGCGGATTCCGGCCCGCAACCGCAAAAGCGCCGCGGCAACATTGGGCTTTCTCAGCTCAACGTAGCCCCGTAAGACGCGGTGCTTTCAGCAACGCGTTGACTCAACGGGTCAATTCACAATTCCTGCACAATTCGCGATGCCGCGAAGGCGACAAAATTGGACGGTGGAGCAAATAAAAATCAAACGGCCCGATTCATGGCGGACTCAAAGTCCGTTATGGCGCATGCGCCATAACCCTTTCATGGTGCATCAATTCTTTTGATCAAGATTCAAGGGGTGCCCCGCGCACGCTCCTGCGGAGCAAACAAAGATTTGCCTGAGGCGATGCTTAGAGGCGAAAACGGCCGGCAATCGATTAATTTTACAATGTGACGTGACAATTCTGCAACAGACACATGGCAATCCACGGCCGTGAAGCCGCGGTCCAGCGCAGGCGTCTATCAGAAAGTGATCAGGATTTGCCGAGTTCGGCGATGCGGTGAACGAGGCGCGAAACTTTCCGTCGCGCCGCATTGCGGTGCACGACGTTCTTTCGCGCTGCGCGAATGATCACCGGTTCGGCTTCGGCCATGGCCGCGAGCGCGCGCGACTTGTCGCCGGCGCTAATCGCTTCTTCAACTTTTCGCACGACGCTCCGCAAACGCGTCCGCCGCGTCCGGTTGATAGTGGTTCGCCGCGCGCTTTGCCGTGCAGCCTTTTTGGCAGACTTTGTATTGGCCATGATCTTTGAACACAAAATAACGAAGCCGGGCTTATAGGGGCGTCACCGGCTTGCGTCAACGCTTACGGTTGCCGTCCGAGCCATGCTCGCGCGTATTGCCATCGGCCGGCCAATGGAACACCATGGCCGCGCGGCGCCGCTAGGGGCTTGACGATCGCGCGCCGCATCGCGGCTGCGTTTGGTGCGGGGGCACCATTGGGTGGCGTTGGCGTCGCAGTTGCCCGGCGGTCCAGGGCACCGGGCGGGTCTGCCGTACATCGGCCGGCGGTCACTCGTACCCGCCGTCAGCCGGCGCAAACAGGTAGCCGCTGTCCGGAAATCGACTGTGTGCGCGACCTGTTGCCGGCTCGGGTCATCGCGGCAGCCGAAAGGCGCGCTTTGTCGCTCGGATTAGGCGCCGATCGCGTGCTCATCTGCGCCGACGTCATTACCGAAGAAGGCTATCTCACCGCGCTGGCGACCGCGCTCGGGACCTCTTTCGAACCGCTTGAGAATGTCTCGCGCGTCCACTGTCCCCTCAGCGACGATCAACTGATTGAAGCCGCTGCCGCCGGCCTCTTGCCACTACGCGACGGCGACCGGCTTTCCTGGATTATTGCGCCGCGGTGTCTAACCGCGCGCAACCTCGTCAATCTCGTATCCACCGGGTCGTCGTGGCCGCGTTCGTTTCGCCTGACCTCGCCGGAACGCTTATCGGGTTTCGTTGATCGCTACGCGCAAGCGGCGCTCGGGCGCCGCGCGGCCGGCGAGCTTCAGCGTCTGCAGCCGCACCTGTCTAACGCCCCCGGAAGGGGCGGCTGGGGTTTTATTGCAATCGCGGCCATCGCGGCGAGCACAGAAAACGCTAAGAGGGTCTTTTTCATAACGCCGCCGAAAGCAACAACCGCAACCTTCTCCATTGACGTTAGCGCAAGTGACAGTAGGGGGCTGTGGCCTTTAGGCCACAATTAACAGGAATCTCCTCGGGTGCGCCGGTAGCCCGCTATAATGCCGCTTTCCAGGCGAAGCGCGCGCCTCGCATTGTTTCATAAAGTCTTTTGTGCCCAGCGCGCCCGCATGATGAACGCATCGGAGGGGCGCGCCGTAGCCGTATCGACGGCGCCGTTGCGTTCGCTCGCTCGCTAACGTCTTGCTTCGCAGCGTCGGGAAAAGGCTGAGCACGGCTGAGCGAGGACCTTACGTGTACACGCGCAGCTTTCCCGGCCGCACAACAGAGTCTAAGATCGCAATCTCGTTTTTCCCGCAACAAGCCAATGGTGCATTAATGGGGGCTCATTCGTTCGCCGGCCTGCGCGCTCGCTGTTCATTGCGTCTGGCGGCGCTTGTCTGCGCCATCGCGGTTTCGACAGCGGTGGCAGCGGCGGAATCCCCGACGCCATCCGACAGCCGGCTCAAAACCATCATCGCCAAGAAGGTCATTCGCATCGCCTATCGCGCCGATGCCCGGCCATTCTCGTTCCTCAACGATGCCAAGGAGCCGCTCGGCTATACGATCGATCTCTGCAAGCAGGTGACCACTTCCATCGCCGAGCAGTTCAAGATCCCGGATCTCAAGATCGAATGGGTGCCGGTGACGGTGGAGACGCGCTTCTCCGCCATCGCGGGTAACAAAGCCGACATCGAGTGCGGCTCATCGACCGTCACACTTTCGCGCATGAAAGAGGTCGATTTTTCCAATTTGGTTTTTGTCGAATTGACCGGCATCCTGGTGTCGCGAACGTCGAACATTCGTGGCTTGGCCGATCTGACCGGCAAAAAGATCGCGCTTGTCAGCGGTACGAGCAATGAGCGCGCCATCAGCAATATCGTCCATCAATTAAGCATTCTGGTGACGCTCGTGCCGGTGAAAGACCGCGATGAAGGCGTGGCCGCACTTGAAGGCGGCCAGGTGGATGCTTTCGCCAGTGACAAGCTTCTTCTGGCCGGCGCCAAATTCAAGGATCAAGACGCGTTGACCATCCTGCCGGACGATTTCTCGATTGAGCAATATGCGATCGTGCTGCCGCGCGGTGATTGGGCTCTGCGCTTGGCCGTTAACACCGGGCTCGCCCAGATTTACCGCAGCGGGCGCACCAAAGCGCTGTTCGAGCGATGGTTCTTCGGTGCGCGTCCCGGTTTGCTGCTGGATGCCGTTTACGCGCTGGGGCGGATCGCCGACTGACGCGTGCCGCGGCGCTAGAGATATTTGCGCAATTCGGTCGCGGCGGCGTCCGGAGTTTGTTTGAGGTTGAACGGCGCGACGAAGCGGCCGTCCTTATCCATCAGATACACCATCGCTGTATGGTCCATGGTGTAGTCGCCGTGTTCGAGCGGGACTTTCTTGGCATAGACGCGATAGGCCTTAAGGGTGGCATTGACGGCGTTCGGGTCGCCGGTCAGCCCGCGCAGATGCGGGTCGAAATTCGACAGATAATCTTTCAACACGGCCGGTGTATCGCGTTCCGGATCGACGGTGATGAAGATCGCACCGGTGCGGTCAGCGTCGCGACCTAACTTCTGCAACACTTGGGAAATGTCGAACAAGGTTGTCGGGCAGACATCCGGGCAGTGGGTGTAGCCGAAGAAAACGAGAAACGGCCGGCCCTTCATGTCCTGATCGGTTACCGGCTGGCCGTTTTGGTCTTCAAGGCGAAACGGTCCGCCAACGGCGGCCGCCGCCGGCCCGATCGGAGATTTAACGCCAAAATAGACGATGACGGCGAGGACCAGCGCCAGCCCGCAAGCAAAGGCGGCTATGACCGGCAATACGCGCGACGATCCGACCGAACTCAAGCATTCCTCCTTGCCGCAGCCGACAGGCACCGGCACGCGGCAAGCTCGGTTAGTGAGGCCTCACTCGGCTAAGAGCCGGATCGCCGCCGCAAGCCGTCAATATATCAACGGCGGGGGAGCGCCGCAGCCACCGCAGATCGGGGCGCGGTGCGACAGTCGCGCGCAGACAAAAGGCCGCTTATTGGCAGGGGTCGTAGAGCGCGGCGAGCTCGCGGCCACCCATGCCCATGATGCGCGGCGTCAGGCCGCCGTGCCGGGCGATCCAGCTCCGGATCGCCGGCGGATAAAGCCGCATCACCAGCCGCGTCCCGGCACGGGTCGGCACCAGCGAGCGCGACGCGTCGTCGTAATAGGACGCAGCATGGAAGCCGAGGACCGCCCGCTGCGTGACGCACACCTGCCGGCGCGGCAGGAAGGCGGTGAACAACGTGCAGGCCGACAGGCACGGGCCGTCGATAACCAGCCGCTCCCCCGACGCGCGCATATTTTCGAACTTGGTCACGTAGGAGGTGATCTCGCCTCCCGGATCGTTGGTGACGCGCATCTCTGCGCAAGCCACAGACGTGATCAGGGCCGACGCAAATGCGCCGGCCAAAACTGCCTGCCATTTCATATTTGAGTCCTTTCCCCGTTCCGCCCGAACTGTATGTTCTGCCATTGTGGCGACAGGTGGGAAAGATGAAAGTTTGTTCGCGCACTTGGAACTCGCGCTGCCGCGCAACATTGCCCGCGTGAAAGTTTACCGTGGTGGCAAGTCGCTGCGGCACAGGGACTTCCTGAGGCGCGCGGTCCCGCAACGGGCGTGCTATGCTGCGCGCCATTAACCTGAACTCTTCACCAAACAGGACGATCGGCCGCACCATGGACACGTCAGTCGCGCGCGGAAGCAATGTCGGCGCTTTCTCCACCGCTTATTATTTGCTCGAGGGCCTCAAAGAGGTCGGCATCGAATATTTGTTTTGTAATCTCGGCACCGATCACGCGCCGATCATCGAGGAGATGGCGCACCGCCGCCAGCGCGGCGAAGCGATGCCCAAGGTGGTGCGCTGTCCGCACGAAAATACCGCGGGCCACATGGCGGCGGGCTATGCGCTGGTGACCGGCCGCGGCCAGGGCGTGCTGGTCCACGTTGATGTTGGCACCGCCAACGCCGCAAATGCCATGCACAACATGTATCGCAGCCGGCTGCCGGTGCTGCTGATGGCCGGCCGGGCGCCCTACACCATGCACGGAGAGCTGGTCGGCACCCGCGATACCCACGTGCATTTCGTGCAGGAGCCATTCGACCAGGCGAGCCTGGTGCGGCCCTACACCAAATGGCAGTGGACGCTGCCGTCGGGCGTAGTGGTCAAGGAGGCGCTACAGCGCGCCTACTCCATCATGCAAAGCGAGCCGCGCGGCCCGGTCTATCTGATGATGCAGCGCGAAACGCTGACCGAGCATTGGGGCGTGGATGACGTCCGCCGCTATCCCGGCGATCGGTTCGGCGCGCTGTCGCCGGCGGGAGCGGATCCGAGGCTGATTGCCAAGCTGGCCGACCGTCTGATTGCCGCGGAAAACCCGATCCTGATCACCGGCTATGGCGGAACCGACCCCCTTGCCGCGCAAAAGATCGACGAGGTCGCGCAATTCGCCGGGATCCCGATTTACGAAGCTAACTCAAAGAACAACGTCTCCTACGAAAGTCCCTGCTTCGCCGGCTTCTCGCCGGACGAGCACCTGCCGGACGCCGATGTCGGCTTGCTGGTGGATGTCGAAGTGCCGTGGTTCCCCGCCGAGGTCGCGCCCAATGAAAAATCCTTTTGGGCGCACATTGACGTTGACGTGCTCAAAAGCGGCTCGCCGATGTGGACCTTCCCGGGACACCTGCGCATGCAGGGCAACACCGCCGGTATTCTCGATCAATTGCTGACCGAGCTGAAGACGAAAGCGACACCGCGTTTCAAGACGGCCGTAGCCGAACGGCTGGGTAAATTGGCAAAGGTCCGCGAAGAGCGCCGCGCGCAAGCCGCCAAGCTCGCCGCCGACAAGGGAACCCGCGGCGCGATCAACCCGCATTACTTCATGGCCGAGCTTGGCAAGGTGCTGGACGACGAGGACATCATCTTCAACGAGGCCGTGACCAATACCGGCGCGGTGCTCCTGCAAATCCCTCGCCGCCTGCCGAATACCGCGTTCAACACCAACGGGGCGGGTCTCGGCTGGTCCGGCGGCATGGCGTTGGGTGCCAAGCTCGCGGCGCCATCGCGAATGATGGTGCAGGTCTCCGGCGACGGCGGGTTCTATTTCAACAACCCGACGTCGGTGTTTGCCGTTGCGCAACAATATGGCTTGCCGATCTTGTCGATCGTGCTCGACAATTCCGGCTGGGGGGCGGTCAAAGCCTCGACGCTGCGCGTCTTTCCGGACGGCGAGGCCAACACGGCCAAGGAGTTTGAATCCGAACTCGCCGCCAAGGTTGAATTCGGCAAGGTCGCGGAAGCGTTCGGCGCCTACGCCGAGAAGGTCGCCGATCCGGCCGACGTGCCGGCGGCGATTGCGCGCTGCGCGAAGGCAGTACGAGGCGGCCGCGCGGCGTTGCTACATGTGCACGTGACGCACTTGTAGGACGCCTCCGGCGCGGTGCATTCCGCCTAAGCCACGTAATCGGCCGCGACGGTTACGTCCTTTGGTGCGGCTCCGCTGCGCATGGCGTTGAACACCGGCGTCAACACGACCGCGATGACGAGATTGAGGATCACGGTGAAGAACGCGGTGTAGCCCGGGAAAGTGTAGCCGCCGATCGCGACCGTATAGGTGGTCGACAGATTCGCCGAAAACGCCATCGCCGTGCCGGCAGCCGTCCCAACCGCCCAGCCGACCAACAGCGCCCAATCATTGAACCACCGCGTATAGACGCCAAGCATGACCGATGGCAGCGTCTGGATGATCCAGATGCCGCCGAGCAGTTGCAGCTGAATGGCGTATGCGGTCGGCGCGAAGACGATGAACAACAGCGCGCCGAACTTGACGATCAGCGACACCCATTTGGCGATTTGTGCTTCCTCTTTGTCCGTCGGGTTCTTGTTGATGAACTCGCGGTGGATGTTGCGGGTGTAGAGATTGGCGGCGCCAATCGACATGATCGCGGCGGGGACCAGCGCGCCGATGCCGATGGCGGCGAACGCGACGCCGACAAACCAGGCCGGGAAGATGTGCAGGATCAGCGCCGGCACGGCGAAGCTGTTGCCGAATTGCTTGAAGCCGCCGGCGAATTCGGGGAGCGCGCCGACGCCGGCGGCAATGGCGAAGAAGCCGAGCAGCGCCAAAAGTCCGAGCATGAACGAGTAGGCCGGCAACATCGCCGCGTTGCGGCGGATGGCGTGGCCGCTGCTGGCACTGAGGATGCCGGTCATGGAATGCGGGTAAAGGAAAAGCGCCAGCGCCGATCCGATCGCGAGCGTCACGTACACGCTGTACGATCCAGTCGAAGAGGCCGGCGGCACCGCCAGCAAAACCTTTTGCGCCGGTATCGCCGAAAAGATCTTGCCGAAGCCGCCGAGTTGAATCGGCGCGACAATAACGGCGGCGAACGCGGTGATGTAGATCAGCGTGTCCTTGACCACCGCGATGGAAGCGGGTGCCCGCAAGCCGCTCGAATAAGTGAAAGCGGCAAGAATGATAAAGGCGATGATCAACGGGATGTCGCCGGCATAGCCGGTGCTGGTCACCCCAAGCGCGCCGATCACGACCTGCAGGCCGACGAGTTGCAGCGCGATGTAGGGCAGCGTCGCGATCAGGCCCGTTATGGTGATGGCGAGCGCCAGCCAGCGATTGCCGAACCGGCCGCGCACGAAATCGGCCGGCGTGATGTAATTGTGCTTGTGGCAGACGTACCAGAGCCGCGGGAACACCAGGAACAAGATCGGATAAATCAGGATGGTATAGGGCACCGCGAAAAACGCGAGAGCGCCGGCGCCGAACGCGAGCGCCGGAACAGCGATGAAGGTGTAAGCCGTATAGAGGTCTCCGCCGACCAGAAACCACGTGATCAAGGTGCCGAAACGCCGCCCGCCCAGCCCCCATTCATGCAGCTGGTCGAGATCGCCTTTGCGCCAGTGCGCGGCGGCAAATCCGAGCCAGGTGATGAAGGCGAACAGGACAACGAAAACAATCAACGCAACCCAATTCAGCTCCTGCACGACGTCCCCCCAATTTTCGCGACGCATTTTTTTTGTTACGCAGTAGCGCGGTCAGCGGCGTCGCGGCTCGTGCGCGACAGCGAAATAGACGATAGCGGTAAGCACCGCGCCGACGATCACGCAGAGCAGCTGATACCAGTAGAAGAACGGAATGCCGATGAAGGTCGGTTCAAGCTTATTGTAGAACGCCGGCCAGACCACGGCGATGAGCTGAACAATGAAAAGCAGATACCACCAGCTCCAGCGGTCTTCCCGCGCGTTGCCCTCGGCCATGGTCGCCTCCCTGTAGGCGTTTTACGTTTGGTTGGAGCGGGCGAAGGGAATCGAACCCTCGACACTCAGCTTGGGAAGCTGATGTTCTACCACTGAACTACGCCCGCACCTGTCGTCCGAGAGCAGAATAGCCGAGCCGCAACACCTCGCAAAGCCGAGCATGAATTCACGCCAATTTCGTTGCACTTTCGGGTGTCCGACATCTCGCGGGCGAGGGTAAAAACGCAAGGTTTGCCTGGTGCACAGCTGCGCATCCCTCGCTGGCCGTTCACGGAGAAGTGGATCTCCTAATAGCTCGTGCGCGTCACCAAATTGGCGACCAACTGAGCCTCAGTATGTGCTTATACGCCATAAAACGTCGATTCTTGTAGCAAGACAAGCCATTCACTCGGCCTGTCGGCCCGCCTATCATCGATGGCAAACGCGAGAGAGAACAAGCCGTTTGGATTCGGGGAGGTTGCCTTTTTGACCGCCACTTTGGCCGCGTTGGAAAATCGCTTGGGCTAGCGAGGCGGGTTCATTTGAGGAGCTACGATCTTCCTTGTCCTTTGCCGGAAATCCGGTGTGCATCCGCGGAGCGGCGGCTGTGAAGTTTGGTCGATAGCGGTTCGGGGTCACGTGTCCAGTCAGGCCATGAGTGCAAGCACGGTTGCGTTGAAAGCCGGTCGCGTGCGGCGCAATGGCAGCCTGCTCGAGTATGTCGTCATCGCCGTCATCATCGCGCTCGTCCTGCTGTTCTCGATCTTCATCCCGGGATTCGCCACGCTCGGCAACCTGCGGGTCATCGCGTCGAATTCGGCGGCGCTGGTTATTCTCAGTTGCGGCATGGGAATGGTCATCATTTCCCGCGGCCTCGATCTGTCCCTGATCGCGACCATGGTGGCCGGCGCCACTGTTTTCGCGCTGACGAGTGGCGCAGGCTTCTCGTGGCCGCTGGCGCTGGCCTTGGCGCTGCTGGCCGTCGGCGCCATCGGCTTTATCAACGGCTGGCTGATCGCCTACGTCGAAATCTCCGCCATGTTGGCTACGCTCGCCTCGGCGATGGTGGTGACCGGGTTTTTCCGGTACGTCGTTCTTGGCGGCGAATATCTGCTGCTGCTGCCAAAGACCAATCCCGCGGTTTTGTTTTTTTCAGGCGACATCGTGCCGGGGCTCTCCGCGCCGGTCGCGCTGATGATTGTCGCCTTCGTGCTCACCGGAATCCTGCTTCGCTATACCACGTTCGGCCGCATCACCTACGCGATGGGAGACAACTTCCAGGCCGCACGGCTGACTGGCCTGCCGGTGCGCACGACGACCTTGATGATCTACATCTATGCCGCGGTGATGGCGTTGCTGGCGGGGCTTGTGATCTCGGCGTCGAGCGGCACGGTGGATTTCCGCACCGTCACCAATGGCACGCTGCTGTTCGAAGTCATTCTTGTTGTCGTTCTCGGCGGCATACCGCTGCGCGGCGGCCGCGGCGGCATGCGCAACATATTCGTCGGCGCGGCGCTGATCGCCGTGCTGCGCAACGGCATGACGCTCGTTGATCTCACCACTCAGACCCAGGACGTCCTGAAGGGACTTGTGCTGGTCATCGCCATCGCAACCGACAACTACTTCAATCCCAGAGACACGGAGACCGATACGGTCGGCGATCTCTGACAACAAAGTCGCAAAACCAAGGAGGAAGACATGCTGCCTAAAAGAACGAAGAACGCGCTGCCGAAACTAATCACGGCATTTGCACTTGGCGCTTCGCTCGCGGTCTGCGCCGGAAGCGCGCGTGCCGACAGCAATATCGCCGGCAAGAAGGTCATCTTCGTGCCGATTTCGATGGGGATCACGCTGACCGAAGCGTGGGTGCGCGGCATGAAGCAACATGCGGCGATCTACGGCTACAACGTCGATGTTCGCGACGCGCATTTCAATACCGGCGCGATGTCGGAATTGCTGGCCAAGGCCATCAGCGACAAGCCCGACGTGCTGGTGGTGCACAATCCGACCGTTCAGTTGCTGGCCCGGCAGATCAAGCAAGCTGAGTCAGAGGGCATCAAAGTGCTGCAGATCAACCTTCAGTCCAACCAGCCCTCGACCGCCTTCGTCGGTGCCAACTGGGAGCGGATCGGCCGCGAAATCGCCGAGGACATCGTCAAGGAATGCGGCAGCGGCAGCGGAAAATCGGGTGAAGTCGCGATCATTCCGGGGCAACTAACTGCGGCGGACAGCGTCATTATGAATGAGGCCGCCTTCAAGGTTTTTGCCGCTCACCCCGAAATCAAGGTGGTGTCGAACCAGGCGTCGGATTGGGAGCCGGAAAAGGCGCGCCAGATCACCGCGACGGTGCTGCAACAGCACCCGAACCTCTGCGCCATCTTCGGACACTGGGACGTGCACACCATGGGCGCCGGCAAGGCCGTCAAGGATGCGCACCTTGAAGACAAGGTCATCGTCTATGCGACCGGCGGTGGCGACGACAAAACCTGTCAGGCGGTAGAGGACAAAATTCTCGATCGGGTATGGAGCTACGATGCCGATGGCCAGGGCCGCGATGCCGGCACGGTGATCGATATCCTGCTCCAGGGTGGAGTAGCGGCCGATCACACCATGCTCAAGATCGAGTCGCCGATGAAGATCATCAAGACCGGCGCGACCTATAGCCCTAACCTCTGCTTTAAGCTGTAATCAGCAGCGGACACTCGGGCTAACTCCAAAAGTGCTTCGCGCGCGGGGTCCCATCGGGCCCCGCGTTCGCGATAGCGACGGACATTAAAGTTGTCAGTGCAGATCGATTTCGCTCGCCTGCCTCGTCAGCGCGTGCCGCGCGTTGTGCTCTCGCCGCGCCGCGTCTTCGCTGACGTCCTGTCGAAGGGCTGGGTTGAGAGCGCCGTTCCCTTCATCGCCTTCATCATCATGGTCATCGGCGTAGTCCTTGGCACCAAGGGCTACGTGACCGCGTCCAATCTGGGCAACCTCACCCAGTACGCGGCCGACGGCGGCCTGGTGGTTCTCGCGCTTCTGGTTGTCGTCGCCGTCGGCGGCATCGATTTGTCGATCGGCTCCAATTTCGCCATGTCGGCATTCGCCGCGCTCTACGCCTTTCACATTCTCGGCCTGCCGGTTTGGGCGGTCCTTGGTTTCTCGCTCGCCTGCGGCGCGCTGGTGGGTGCGGTCAACGGCGCGCTGGCTGGATTGATGGGCTGCGGCGCGTTGCTGACGACGCTCGGCACGGCGATCACTGTGCGCGGGTTGTTCACGCTGGCATCTCAGGCGCGGCTGGTCGCCATCGCCAGCAGTACCCGTAGCAGCGATTTATGGGATTGGATCGGGTTCGAGAAGCCGTTTGGGATGCCCGTTGGCTTTCTTGTTCTCATCGCCGTCGCGCTGTTGATTTTCTTCATGTTCCGGCAGTCGCGTTTCGGCTGGCACATTCTTGCTGTTGGCGGCAACAGAAAGGCCGCACGTCATGGCGGGATCAACGTCAAACTGACGGTGTTCTTCGCCTATCTCGTGGCCGGGGTGATTGTCGGTTTGGCCGGATTTCTGTTTGCCGCGCGGCAAAACAGCATTGGCTCCGACACCGGCATCGGCCTCGAGTTCTTCGCTTTGACGGCGTTGGTCGTCGGCCTCGGCGGCTTCGTGCCCGGGCGGGGTGCGGTCGTCGCCGTTCTGATGGGTTTCGCCACCATTTACGTTCTTGAAAACGCGCTGATCAATTCGGGCTTTCGCGGCGATTTCACCGAATTCGTCCTCGGCGTAATCATCATTGCGATCCTTGGACTGGACGTCCGATTTCGCAAGAACCGGCACCGTCTGCTGGCGTCGAATTATCTCGATCCGGTCGCACTAGAGGTCGACAAAATACGCGGCATGGCCGGGCTGATGCCCGACGCCATTTCGGCGAGATTGTCGGGCGCCGCCTTGATTGGATCGGGGAAGATTGACGGGCCCGAAGATGTCATTCTCGACGGCGATGACAATCTTTATTGCGGCACGCGTGACGGACGGATCGTACGTTTCGCGGCGCCGGACCATGCCGAAGCCGTCGTCGTCGCCAAGATCGGCGGCCGTCCGCTCGGGCTTGCGTTTGACGCGGAAGGACGGATTGTCACGTGCGTCGCCGGCATGGGGCTGGTGCGCGTCACGTTGCAAGGTGATGTCGAGCTGCTGACGGATCAGACTGAGCGCAGCTTTTTCAGCATCCAGGACGACACCACCATCCGCATGGCGGACGATCTCGATATTGCCGCGGACGGCACGATCTATTTCACCGACGCGACCAAGCGCTACGATATCGCCGATTGGGGTCTCGATCTGCTGGAAGGACGCCCCAATGGCCGGCTGCTCAGCTTTGAGCCGAAGTCACGGACGACGAAAACGGTCTGCGACAATCTGATTTTTCCTAACGGTGTCTGTCTGACCCATGACAGTCAGCATCTGCTTGTTGCCAGCACTTGGACCTGTTCGATCCTCATTTTCGATCTGCGGAATTTATCCGACGGCCCGCGGATTTTCGTTCACGGTCTGCCCGGCTACCCCGACAACATCAATCGCGCGTCCGACGGCGGTTACTGGATCGCGCTTGCCGGCATGCGCAATCCGGTGATGGACGAAGCGATGACCATGCCGCGATTGCGCCGCCGCATGGCCAAACGCGTGCCGCCGACCAACTGGCTGTTTGGCAACCTCAATATCGGCGGCGTGCTCAAGATCGACGGGCAAGGGAAAATTTGCGACGCGCTGTGGGATAAGCCGGACGGCGCGCTTTATATGATCACCTCCATGCGCGAGCACAAAGGCGCGCTCTATCTCGGCGGCGTAACCAACAACAAAATCGGTCGTCTCGTGCTCGATCGCGCCGACGCCACATGGACCGGCCCCGGCAGCTACTGGAAGAAAGCGTGAGCATGTTCTTCCGCAGACGCGAAAGAGAAATGCCAGCGATGCCGCTGGAAGGTGCGCTCGGCCCCAATAGCCGGCTCGACGACGCCGACGCGGTTGCCGTCGCCAAGCCCGATGCCGTCTGCGTCAATCGAGACGGCCATCTTCTGGTGTCTTCCGGCTCCGATGTGTTGTTGATACGAGATTGGGGCCAAACGCCCGAACGCTGGGCGAGTTTCGATGCGCCGGTATCGGCGCTTGCAGTCAGCGGCGGCGGCCAGGTCGCGATCGGTCTCGCCGGCGGCCGCCTTGTTGTTCGCAGTCCATCCGGCGAAGCCTCGCCAGGTTGGACGCCGTCATCCCATCCGCGCGCGATTGTTGACTGTCTCTTCCTGTCCGAAGACGAAGTCGCGGTGGTCGATCACGGTTACGGACCCGATGAGCCTATCCTTTCGCTGGCGCCGTGGGACGATGCGGCGCGTGGGCAAGTAATTGCGATCAGCCGTGACGGCGCGACGCGCACTATCGCGGCGGGGCTCCATTGTCCGATGGGCATGGCACGAGCTCCGAATGGTTCGCCGGTGCTGACCGAGCTCGAGCGCGCCCGGGTCATCGACGCTACCGGCAAGGTGCTGCAATCGGGGTACCCCGCTTATCTGGCGCGCATCCGCAAAGTCGGTAGCGGATACGCTATCGCTTGCCTGTCGCGACGCGATCCATTGATTGAGTTCCTCAAGACGGAACGCGAATTCGTGGCGCGGATGAAAGCCACCATCGATCCGCGGCACTGGATATCGCCGCGCGCCAATCCTGAGTTCAGCTATGAGTTTCCTATCGAACTTGGCGCGACCCGCTTGTTCGGGGAAATCAAACCGTGGGCGCCGTCATTCTCTTACGGCCTGGTCATCGAAACAGATTCCGACATGACCCCGGTCGGTTCGGCGCATTCGCGGGCGAACGGATTTCGCCATGCGATATCCGACGTCACCGCATGGAACGGCAGTCTCATTGCCGTCAGCCGCGCGAGCGAAGAGATTTTGAGATTCCGCCCGACCGGAAACGCCGATGAACGCTGATCCGATCGTCAAGCTCGAAGGCGTGACCAAGCTCTATGGCGGGATTGCCGCGCTGCAAAGCGCCGATTTCGATTTGCTGCGCGGAGAAATTCACGCGCTCGTCGGCGAGAACGGCGCCGGCAAATCCACCCTTTGCAAGTTAATTGCGGGAGTCACCATTCCCTCCGACGGGCGCATCTTTATCGACGGTGAAGTGGCGAACTTGGCGACGCCGAAGGATGCCGCCCGTTACGGCATTTCCATGGTCTACCAGGAAACCAGCCTGGTCCCGCAGTTGAGCGTGGCGCAGAACATGGTTCTCGGCCGCGAGCACGCGTTCAACTCGGTGCGAAAAGTGCGCAACGCCGCGCGGCAGGTCCTGCAGCGGCTTAACTTCAACGTCGACCCGTCTCAACTCGCCGGTTCGCTCTCAGCCGCCAAACGCCAGATGGTCGAGATCGCGCGCGCGGTTCTCAACGACGCGCGGATCATCATTCTCGATGAACCGACCGCGGCGTTGACACCGGAAGAGACCGACCACCTGTTCGAGCTGATGGCGTCGCTGCAAAAAAGCGGCGTGGCGATGATCTTCATCTCGCATGCACTCGAAGAAGCCCTTACCCACGCGGATCGGATCACGGTGCTGCGCAACGGCCGGCTGGTACGAACCGGGCCGGCCGGCGAGTTCGATCGCAACCGGCTCATTCGCCACATGATCGGTGACGACCTCAATGTGGAAGTTCCGGCGCAGCGGGCGGCGCGCGCGGTGCGCACCGCGCTGCCGGTATTGCGGGTGGAGAACATCCGCATGGGCAGCGTCGTCAACAACATGTCATTCTCGATTTTTCCTGGCGAGATTACCGGGATTGCTGGACTGATCGGCTCCGGACGCAGCGAAGTCGCCAAAGTAATCATGGGACACACCAAGCGTAATTTTGGCGGCGGCCAGATATGGCTGAACGGACGCGAGATCCGCTATGTGGTGCCCGCACAGGCGGTGGCGGCCGGCATCGCGTACGTCTCCGAGGACCGCAAGCTCGACGGCTTCTTCGAAATGATGAGCGTGTCGCAGAACATCGGCTTCGGATGGCTGGGAAAATTCGGCCGCGGTATGTTTCTCGCCCCGTTGGCGAAAATGCGCGCCATTGCCCGCGATTGGGCGGACCGCCTCTCGATCCGGCGCGCGAGCGATGACCAATCGGTCTTATATCTTTCCGGCGGCAATCAGCAGAAGGTCGTCATTGCCAAGTCTTTGGCGCAGAAACCCAAGCTCGTGATTTTCGACGAGCCGACGCGCGGCGTCGACGTCGGCGCCATTGCCGAAATTCGCCAGATCATCCGCGCCTTCGCCGATGGCGGCGCCGGCGTAATGCTGATCTCATCCTATCTGCCCGAGATCCTCGATCTCTCCGATCGCATTCTGGTGGCAAAAAGCGGCACGATCGTCGCGGAGTTCGCGCGTTCCGAAGCGAGCGCCGAGAAGATCCTTCACGCCGCGATTCATTAAGCCTGAGCGGGCTGGCTCACGGCGCGGAAGTAATCGAATCGAGCCTCAACGCCACATGTAACTCCAGTGCCGAAACCGGATCGTCCCAGCCTCCGGTAATTTCGCGCAAGGTGCCGAGCCGTTGCCGCACCGTATTGATGTGGATGCCGAGAAGTTGCGCGGTACGCGCGATATTGTGCTTGTTGTCCAGGTAACAGAGCAGCGTCTTTTTTAGCTGCGTCTTTTGCCGGCGATCGCGCTCTTCAATCGGCAACAGAATCCGTTCCAGGTAGCGCACAATACGCGAAGCATCGCCCGCTTCGAACAGCTTGGCAAAGAGATTGACCTGCGAATATTCGACGAACCGGGTAAGGCGCTTCATTTTGCGCAACACGCGAAGCGCCGACTCGATCTGGCCATAGTGAGCCGCGGCCTGCGTGAGATCGGCGAACGAATCCGAGACAACGCCGCCGATATCCCAACCTTTCCGCCGCCGAATGAGCGTTTGAAGAAAAGCCTGGATCGACTTCTCGGAGCCCGCCGCCAGGTAAGCGTCGCCGATGAGATCGACGAGCAAGTTCGAGTTAGCCGCGGCGGCGCGGATCATGCTGGTTTGCGCGGCGCGGTCGAGGCCCGCGATGGCGATGAGCGCCAGCGTCACCGGCTGATCCGCCTTGGTTTTCAGGCGCTCTCTGATCGCGCCGACTGTGGAGCTATCCGGCGGATCGACGAGGATGAGATGACGGAGCAGGGTTGACGACGCGATGAGCTGATCGGTCTCGCGTTTCTCGCTCCAAAGCTTGGCAATGGAAAGCGCGACCGTGCTGCGCTCGAGGTTGCGTATGTCGATCGGATCGAGTTCGCCCCGATGGCAGATGACGAGACTTTCGCCGCGCTCCGTGCCTCCCGGCAGCGCCATGACGCGGTAGTGTCCGCCTCCGGCATCGAGCACCACGGATCGCCCGCTGCGGCGCGAGTGGGAAATCGCGCCGGCGAGCAGCGGCGCGCGCACCTTGCCGTCATGAAGGTCCACGAGGCGTCCGTCAAACGACGCCGACGTGAACTGTCCCTTCGCCGCGAGCGAATCGTCACACAAAATAATTGCGCCGTCGATCTGGTCGGCCATGCGTTGAATGAAAAGCGGCCATTCGGTGCCTTTGGCCAACAGCGAGGTCATTTCGTCGTGCGCCGCGGCCGATACATCGACGCGATGAATGTGCTCGACCAGCGCGGTGCGGTTCCGTTCGGCTTCGGCCAGCGCCTCCGACAATCTCGTGAAGGCGTGGGCATTTCGCATGGCGACGCCGGCGTAAAGCGCGAACGACCCCAATATTGAAATTTCCCGCTCGGAAAGCTTTCGCCGGTAGCGGTCGGCGACGAACAAGACGCCCTGCAACTTGTCTTCCGACAGGATCGGAAAGCCAGCGAGCGAGACGATCCCTTCGGTCTTGAACACCCGGTCCAGGGCCTCCGAATGGCGGAACCGCCGATCGTGCAAATAATCCTGCGTGTCGAAAAACGTCTTGGAGTTTATCGCCAGGCTTACCGCCCCGTAGCCGACGCGCGTTTTCATCTCCGACGTCGCCGGATGGATGTGCCCTTCGGCGGTGACCGTCCGCAAAATTCGATGATCGTCATCGAGCATGGTGAGGTAGGCGACGTTGGCGCCGATGAGGCTCCGCGCGCGGCTGACGATGGTTCGCAGAAGGTCCTGCAGCGCTAAGGTGCCGGAGAGGTCGTGCGTCGTATCGATCAGGAGCCCGAGGCCGCGTTCGCTGACGCCGCGGTCGCGGATCGTTTGAGTGACGGTTTGGAGGTGCGCCTGCAGCCGTTCAATGTCATTCGCGGTGGCAGGTGATGGCAATCCACACCGCACCGTCTCGATCATGCCGGCGATTTCTGAATCAGGTGCGCCGAGCAGAGCTTTCTCGAGAATATCCGTCACGGATGCGAGCACATTCCCCGGCAAGAACCTGCTCCTGATGCAGTAAGCCGTACTCAACTGACATAGTTATCGCATTTTTATGGATGGATCGCCTACTCTTGGGAAAGCCATTCGGTTCGAAAGTACCACCGCCGGCGGCTGACGCGCGCAGCGTGCGGCGAGGCGCGCCTATGCCCTCAAGCTGCGCTGCAGCACATCCGCCAGTGCCTCCGGCGCCGTGACGTTTGGGCTGTGGCTGGCATCGAGATCGAAATACCGCCAGCCGGGCTGGCCCTTCGTCGCCGGGACGAATTGGGCGAACGGCTTCTTGTCGGCATAGCGCGTGCAGTGGATGAACACACGCGGCAGGGTAAGCGGGGCCTTCAGGCGCACCGGCTGCGTGAAACATTTGACCGATTGCGGCATGCGGAATTTGCCGATCCATTCCAGATCTTCGGCCGAGGTGTCTGGTGGTGTCGGGTTGGGCGTGACCCGCCAGCCGTCGCCGCCGTTTTCGGTTTTGACGCTGCCGAGCAGGCGGCTTTTTTCCGGCTCCGGTGCGAAATCGATCAAAGCCTGGCCATCGGCAGGCACGAATGCATCGAGGTAAATCAGGCGCACGACGCGGTCGCGGGCGCGATCGGCAACGCCGCTCGCCACCATGCCCCCGTAGCTGTGTCCGACGAGCACGACGTCGCGCAGATCTTCGTAAGTGATGACGCCAAGCACATCGGCAATATGAGTTTCGAGATCGTTATCTGGACTGGCCAGGTGAGCGCGCTCGCCCAGTCCGGTGTAGGTCGGAGTGAAGAAGGAATGCCCGGCCGCCGCAATGAGCGGTCGCACTTTCTTCCACGCCCAGGCCGCCGACCAGGCCCCATGCGCAAGCACGATGTTCGCCATCAATCCTCCCGCCGCGTTCGCAGTCCGAACCCTAGCAATGAAATTGAACTTGGTAAAAGCGCGACGGCGGAGCGCGCGAAGAAGATGCGGTGCCGCTACGCCGCGTAAACGGCGTTGAGGAAGCGTTCCATTTCCGCCGACAACCGGTTGCCGTCTTGCGCCAGCGTTTGCGCGGAGGCGAGCACTTGCGAGGAGGCGGCGGTGATGCCCGCGGTGCTTTCGGTGACTTCGATAATGTTGGTTCTGACGCGCGCCGCACTGCCGGCGGCGGCGTTCACGTCCTCGGCGATCTCTTGCGTGGTCTCGGCCTGCTGCGTGACCGCAGCGGTGATTGCGCCGGCGATTTCCCAGATGCGCCCGATAGTGGCGCCGATTTCCTTGATGATGACGACCGAGTTCTTCCGTGGCGGCTTGAACGCCGGCGATCTGGACGCCGATTTCCTGAGTGGCCTTTCCAGTCTGTGCCGCAAGCGCTTTGACTTCCTGTGCGACGACGGCGAAGCCGCGCCCGGCCTCGCCGGCGCGCGCCGCCTCGATAGTAGCGTTGAGCGCCAGGAGATTGGTCTGTTCGGCAATGTCGGTGATCAGCTTGACCACGTCGCCGATGCGGCCCGCCGCGCGCGCCAGTTCCGTTATCCGCGCGTCGGTCTTCTCTGCCTGCGCGACGGCTTGCAGCGCAATCCGGGTCGATTCTTCCACCTGCCGGCGAATCTCACCGACTGAACCGATAAGGCGCGCTGCGGCGCCTGACACTGAAGTGACGTTCTCGGAGGCTTGCGTCGACGCGTTGAGTACGTTGTCCGACAATTCGCGCGTTGCCGATGCGGTACTGCTCAGCGCTTCCGCCGCGGCTTCCAGTTCGGTCGATGAGGATGTCACAGAGCGAACGACGCTGGCTACGGTGGTCTCGAATGCGGCGGCCAGCGCATGCATGTCGGCTTTGCGCTGCTCAGCCGCGCGCCGCGTACTCTCCCGTTCCGCCGCTTCCAGTTGATCGATGCGGGCCAGCTTTTCCTTGAAGGTTTGTGCCGCACGGGCGTTGGCACCAACTTCATCGCCTCGTTCAAGATAAGGCACGGGGACGTTCTTGTTGCCGGCGGCGAGTTGCATCAGCACATCGCCGATGTGGTGAATGGGCCGGCTGATGGCGAGTGCGCCAAACATCGCGACGCCGGCAAGGACCACGATGACGAATAGGCCGATGCCAAGATCGATGCGGCTGGCGCGTGTCGTCTGAGCGCTAGCTTGCGCCTTCCGCTCGTCGGCCGCGATGATGAGCGCCGTCGTTGTCGCATCAAGGAGGGCATTGATTTGCTGGCCGATTTGGCCGCTGCGCGACACTTTTTCGACAGTATCGCCGTACTCTTTCGCCGCGCCTGCGAGTTGGACAGCATTGGCCGCATAATTTTTGACCAAAACCGCGAGCTTATCGAGCCGTTCCTGGTCGGCAGGCTCGCGCGTGATGGCGAGTGCCGCTTCGATATGTCCGGCTGCTGCCGTGCTGTCGGTTTGGAGCCGGTTCAAGGCCCGGTCGACTTCGCTCGGTGCGATGGCGAGCCGCATTTCGCGAGTCTCGATCTGCATGCTGCGCACATTTTCGGCGGCCCGCAGTGCCTCAAAGGCGGCAAGCTGGCGGCTGTCAGCGGCGTCGCGCTGCAGGCCGACGGAATGATCGCTGTATTGTTGTTCAACGAGCATGGCCGTCACCAGGATGACGGCGACGCCCGCCCAGACCGCGAGCCTGGTGCGTATGGAAAAGTCAAAAGCCGCCATCGGGCCGGTCCAGGAACAGTAACCGCAATATTAACGGCGAGGGTTAATTCGCGGTAAAACGCGCCAATATCCCGTGCGGCTCCATGGCTCCTTTCAGCAGGCAAATTCGACCAAAACGCGAGTCAAGCTCGGTTTGGCTGCGCGGTACCAGGTTTCAGCTCGCCTTTTCCAGGCTCGGCAGCGGTTCGAGTGCATCGGAATCGTGCACGGCGACGCCGACCATTGGATCGATCGGCGCTTCCCAAGGCCGCCGCTTCAGCGTGCGCACGGTGTCGGCGTAACCGGCTTGCCAGCGATCGGCGATGCCTTGCGACGAGAAATCGATCTCACGCAGCAAGTCGTCGTTGCCTTCCGGATTGGCGTTGATGCGCACAATGTGCATCAGCGTCCCGCAGCCATATCCCGCCATCTCCTTGACCTCGGGCGAGTTGCGCAGATTTTCGGGCATCATCCGCACCAGCTCGCGCACCATGTGGCGTAGCTGGTGAATATGCTCCTGCCGCGGAATTTGGCTGTCGGCGCGGCTCGCATATTGAATGTCGATCTGGCGGCTCATCACTTGCATGATCGATTCCGGCTCAGGGCCGGCGATTGGAAATATTTGTACCGAGAACACCACGGAATCGCGGCGCGGGTTGTCGTCGAACACCACCTCGATCGGCGTGTTGGAATAGAGGCCGCCATCCCAGTATGGATCGCCGTCAATGCGGACCGCCGGAAAGCCCGGCGGCAGCGCGCCGGATGCGAGAATATGGTCGAGCGTGATGGGCATACTGCGGCTGTCGAAGTAATGCATCTTGCCGGTGCGCACATTGACCGCTCCGACCGTCAATCGAGGATGTTTGCTGTTGACGCGATTAAAGTCGACCAGATTACCGACGGTGTCTCGCACGCCGTCGATGGTGTAGAAGGCCGCGCGCTCGACACCGACCAGAGCGTTGAGTCCGCCCCAGGCCAGCGCTTGGTTAGGGGCGTAATATCCGGTGACTCCATTGAACAGCGACATCATGTAAGCCGTGCTGCGCTCGAGCACCTGGCCGAACGGTGTTTCGCCCCAGAACGGCTTCTGCTCGACCCGCCGCCAAAATTCCCGCAGCCGCTCGAGCCGTGACGCCACGTCGTTACCGACAATGATCGCGCCGTTGAGCGCGCCGATGGACGTGCCGACGACCCAGTCTGGCTCAATGCCGGCCTCATGCAGCGCCTGATAGACGCCGCCTTGGTACGCGCCGAGCGCGCCTCCGCCCTGGAACACCAGGACGACTTGACCCGGTAGTCGCGGGCGCTCCCGCGCCGCGGCGTTCGGCTCGCTTTTGGGCGTTATCTGATCCATGATTTTTACTCCAGGCCGCGGCGTGCCCTGTTGTAGTTGTGCCGTGCCAGTGCGAACGGCAAGGCCATTGGGGCGCGGCTCGGCTGATGCGCGCACCGCGGCAGGGGACGTCGCCGGATTTCAGTCCAGCGCGGCAGCGCTCTTCAGAGCGCGTTCGATCATGGTACCGACGAGGACACGCCGATAAGCGCTGCTGGCGTGAATGTCGCTGGGCGGATCGGCCGCTGCGGCTCCCGCAGCGGCGGCCGCTGCGATGATGTCGTCGGCGGCCACGCGACCATTGAGTGCGTCTTCGGCGGGTTTCAGCCGTATGGGCCGGTCGGCCGCGCCGATGGCGCCTACGTGAGCGTTACAGATTTTGCCGTCCGGGTCCGGATCGTAGAACACGGCCGCCCCGGCGAGCGCAAAGTCGCCGCTTCGCCGCGCGAACTCGGCGAAGCCGAAACGCCGGTTTGCCGGCCAAAGCGGCAGATGGATGTCGCGGATGAGTTCGTCGGAACGAAGCGCAGTCACGAGCGGACCCTGAAAGAAATCGGCTGCTGCGATGGTCCGCGTGCGCGCCCGCGCCGACTACGGTGATTTCGGCCTCACACGTGACGGCGATACACGGCATCTCGGCTGCCGGATCGGCGTGAGCGAGACTGCCGCCGGCGGTGCCGCGATTGCGGATCTGATGATGGGCGACGTGGGCGATAGCAGCGGCGAGGAGCGGATGCGCCGCGCGCAGCGCCGTATTTTCTAAAATCTCGCGCCAGCGCACCATGGCGCCAAGCGTGACGCCGCGCCCGGAAATGACGACGTGTCTGAGTTCCTCGATTTTGCGCAGATCGACAATCAGCGAAGGCGAGGCGACGCGAAACGCCAGCATCGGAACCAAGCTTTGTCCGCCGGCCAGCGCTTTAGCCTCGCCGCCATGTTCGGCCAGCAGCGCGACAGCGTCCGCGAGCTTTTCCGGAGACGAATATTCGAACGGCGGCAGCTTCATATGAGACAAAATGCCGAGTTTGTTTCCGCGAGCGGGCATCATATCGCCGTCGGCGGCCATCGGCCATGTGGCCAAACGCGGCGTTCGTCAGCGGAGTGCCACAACGGCGCACCTCGACTTTTATCCGCGATCGGGCTAAGCGGGCCGCACGATGCAACTGCGGCACACGCGGTCGATGGGGCCACTAGAAAAAGCAGCAAGCACCGACGCCACGCATTTGGCTCGGGTGCCCCTTCTTCTGATTGTCACTTGCGCGGTCATGATGCTGGGCGGAAGCGGATCTCGCGCGATAGCTGCTGATGCGCCGACGACCGCAGAGCCGCCGGTGGCTATTGCGGTTCCCGATTTCTGGGATCCGCGGCGCCGGCCGGAGCGTCCCGACCTGTCACGCTTGCAGAGCATCCGCTTTCTCACCGATCTCGATTATCCACCGTTCGACTATGCCGGCCCGGACGGCAATCCGACTGGGTTCAACGTCGACCTGGCGCGGCTGATTTGCGACGAGATCAAGGTCGCCTGCACCATCCAGGCCCGGCCATTCGCCTCGCTGTTGGAGGCGCTCAACGATAATCGCGGCGACGCGGTGATCGCGTCCATTGCTCCGACCGCTGAAACGCGGCGGCTCGCCGACTTCACCGACCCTTACTACCGCACGCCGGCGCGGTTCGTCGCCCGCCGCGACTACCCTGTCGGCGACGTGGTGCCGGAGAAGCTGGAAGGCAAAAAGGTTGGGGTCGTCGCTGGAACGGCACACGAGGCGTATTTGAAAGCAATGTTCACCGAAGCGGAGGTGCGGTCTTATCCGACGGCCGAGGCAGCGCGCGCGGCCTTGCGGCAAAAGGAAGTGGACCTTTTGTTCGATGACGGCATCGCACTCGCGTTCTGGCTCAACGGCACCAACTCAGGTGGCTGCTGCGCTTTCCGCGGCGGGCCGTTTATGGAGAGCCGGTTTTTCGGCGAGGGTGTCGGAATTGCGGTCAGGCGCGGCAATGATCTGCTGCGCCAGACCTTGAATTGGGCGCTGTTTCAGCTCTGGGAAAAGGGCAGCTTCACCGATCTTTGGCTGCGCTATTTTCCGATCAGCCCGTTTTGATGAAGGCCCGCCGCAACGCTGTCAGCCGCGGTTTCAGCCTCGGCCTTTGATGTGAAAGACAACGGGTAGCGTGAAAGTCAGTCCCTCGTCGGCGACCAGCGGCGGCGGGGCAGGGACCGGATCGGCGCGTTGCAGCATGGCAAGCGCCGCCGCATCGAAAGATGAATCGCCGGATCCCTTCACCACGCGGGTCGACAGCACACGCCCGCTGCGATCGAGAATGAAGCTGACCACCACTTCGCCGGTTTGCGCCGAGCGGTCGGCCGGATAGCGCTTGTACTTGTCCAAATGCGCGGCCAGTTCCTTCTGCCACGTGACGCGGGCGCGCCGCACGCTCTCGCCGGTTCCGAGCGCGGGAGCGACTGAACGGGGCGCCTCGGGCGCTTTCTCGAAGCTCGGCGTTGCGGTGTCTTCGGATGCGGCGGACGGAACCGAAGCGACGGTCTCGACCGTCGGGATCTTTGGCTCTTCCTCTACTGGCTTCGGCGTGTCGCTCGGGGTCACGACGCGGTCGGGATCGTCGGTCTCGGTCGGCACAGCCTTGGGCAGATCGGCGTGCTCAACCACCGTCTTTTGCTCGACCTGGGCAGGAGAGGGGGCAGCCGCTTCACTATCGGGGCCGACCGGCCGCTCGTTTCTCTCAAGATGTGGCGCCTCAAGCTCGACGCCGATCTCGATGGCGCGCGCGCCTAAGTCGGGGGAATCGTCCGGCGGACTGGAAGCCAGCGCGAGCACGACGCAGGCGGCGTGAATGGTGACCGCGCCAAGAGCGGCCGCGATCCAAAGCGGACGCGATGAGTGCTGGGGCGGATCGTGATCAAACATCGCGGCGTCCTCAATGCCGATACTTTCCGTCATCTGCCGCGGGGACTTGCGCTGCGTCATCCGGCGCACCTTCCTGCGCGACGAGCGCGATCCTGTTGTAGCCGCCGACGCGAAGACGCTCGAGCACGTCCATGAGTTCGCCATAGGGGACACCACGGTCGGCGCGCAGGAAAATGCGCCGGTCCTTGCCTTCCTCCGACATCGCATCGAGCGAGTGCGCCAGCTCGACGCGTTTGACCGGCGTCTCGCCGATGGCGACGGCGAGATCGGCCTTGATGGTGACGTAGGTCGGCTTATCCGGCCGCTTCTGCGGCACCGCCGTCGATGACGGCAGATCAACCGGGAGATCGACAGTCGACAGCGGTGCAGCGATCATAAAGATGATCAGCAGCACCAGCATCACATCGATGAACGGCGTGACATTGATCTCGTGCGCCTCATCGAAATCGTCATCGTCGTCGATCTCGCCAAGCGCCACGGCCATGGTTTCACTCCGCCGCCCGCGATGCCAGGCCGCCGCGCATGCGGTCGACGTCGCGCGAAAGGAGCCGTCCCACGGCGCCCGCGCCGCGGGCGACGAGTTCAAGATAACTTTTCGTCGTGCGTGCGAAGTGATTGTAGATGATGACCGCTGGAATTGCGGCGACAAGTCCGATGGCGGTCGCCAGCAGTGCCTCGGCGATGCCCGGCGCCACCACGGCCAAATTCGTGGTCTGCGCTTTCGAGATGCCGATGAAACTGTTCATGATGCCCCAGACCGTGCCGAACAAGCCAACGAATGGCGAAGTCGCGCCGATGGTGGCAAGAATGGCCAAGCCTTGCCGGATAGAGCGCGCTTCGGAGCGTGAGATCTCGGAAAACCGCGACGCTGCGCGCTCCTTAATGCCATCCTCGGCGATGCTCTCGCTGGATAGTTTGATCTCCGTAATCGCGGCCCTTATCAGGGACGACACAACGTTGTCGGCGGAGCCGAGCGTCAACTGCGCTTCGGCCAGTGTCCGCAGATCGCCCGTGCGCTTGAGCATGCGCGTGAGCCGCGCCCGCGCCCGGGCAATTTGCGCCGTCTTCGCGAAAAAGATCGTCCACGTGACCAGCGAGGCGAAGCAAAGCGCGATCATCACCGCTTTGACGACAATGTCGGCGGCCAAGAACATCGACCACGGCGAGAGGTCGCGCTGCATGTGGACGCCGAGCGCGATCGAATCCGCAGGTGTTTGCGCCAGCGCCGGCCATGCAGCGCCCATTCCGGCGCCGGCGAGCACTAGCCGGATGACGAAACGGGTGAGCAGCTCAAATGCTGTCATCGTCGAGCGTCGTTCTGGCCGCCGCGGTTCAGGCCACCGCGGCCTTGTGCACCAGGGTCTGCCGCACTTCAAAACCCTCGAACTTCGGGTGACCCAGGTAAAGCGGCCCAGTTCGATTCGTTGCCGGCGCGGGCGTGCGCCGCGCGGAACTCATCCGATTTGGTCCATGCCTCGAACGCCGCCTTGCTCTGCCAGATCGTGTGCGATGCATAGAGCGTATGATCTTCCGCCTCGGGCCCCTTGAGCAGATGAAACTCGACGAAGCCTGGAACGCGGTTCAGATAGGTCTCGCGCGTCAACCAGACTTTTTCGAACGCATCTTCAGATCCCTTCTTCACCTGGAAGCGGTTCATGGCGATAAACATTTTTGTCTCTCCTCATTGTGAACAGGATTTGCCACGCTAACCTTTCACGCCGTAATGGACCGTCAGCGACGCCTTAAACGTGATCCCCTGGCTCGGTATGACGTAACCCGCCTCAGTGCTGCAGCACATGTATTTGGTGTAGTTCACGTTCAACAGGTTTTCGACCGAGAAGCCTGCGGTCACGTTCGGGATCGGCTGATAGCCGACGTAAAGATTGACCAGACTGTAAGGTGGTGTCGAATTGAAGATGGGAACGATGCTGCCGGTATCGCTGGTCGTTGTCGGAATTTGGCTGAGCGGCTTTGCCGCGACGGCCGTCCAGCGCAATGCAACGTTCAATTTTCGATCGAGAAAACGCGCGCCGAGAAGCAAACTGATTTGATCCGGCGGAATGGTCGCGAGCGGAGCGCCGACGCACCCTACCGACGTCGGAGCAGCGGGACACCCGGCCGCGATGGTCGGGTTGCTCGATGTACTCTGGCCCACCAGATGCTGGCCGGAGAGGCCGGCGAACCAAAGACCCGCGTCGTAATTAAATTCGAACTCAAGCCCCCGGATTCGAGCATTGCCGATATTCTGATATTGAAAGCAGTCGGTATATCCGAGCGGCGTCGGCACACATGGCGCCGGCGGCGTCAGCATTCCGGAGAAATCGACAAACGCCGGCACTACGTCGATATAGTTGGTGATATCGTTTTGAAACGCATTCACCTTCGCGCGGATTTTGTCGCCGGGTGACCAGACATCGTCGTACTTGATATTGAGGCCGATTTCCTTGGTCTTGCCGATCTCGGGTTGCAGGTTCGGATTTGGCTCGAAAAAGAAAAATCCGCCGGGATGGAATCCGGAGACGAACGCTTCGGTCACCGAAGGCGCGCGATAGCCCTCCGCGTAGGTGAAATAGGGCGTCAGTCCCTGGATCGGGGTAATGCCAATCGTCGTTTTTGGCGACAATCGCTGACCGGATTTGTTGGTGCCGTCGCCGTCGAGATTAAAACCGTCGTAGCGCAACGCGTTTATCATCTCGAACCAGGTGGAATAATTGGTCTTCCACTCGATGAAACCGCCATAGGTATTGCGCTCGCCGCCTGGCGTCAGGTTGATGTTGCACGCGCCGTTGATAAGCTGATCAGCGCCGCAACTGGTGCCGACGTTTATCCTGTCATTGTTGAAATCGCCGCCATAGGTCACCGTCTGCCGGAACGGCCCGGTGTCGAATCGAGACGTGTTGTTGGTTCTAAACCCCGCGGTGTTGAGCAGATAGTTGGTTGTCGTCCCGGGCGGTCCGGAGAAGTCGATCCCGCTCTGGATATAGGGGATTTGAACAGTCTCGCGGGCGTCCGTCTGATTCCAGTAGACGTCGGTCTTGAGGTCGAACAGCGTGGTCTCTGGACTCTTGAAGCGGTATTGGGCCGCGACGGTCTGATTTGCGATGTTCTCATTGTAGACGCCGATGCCCGGGATTGTCGTTCCCGCGCCGGTCGTATCGCCGAACTGGTAACTGGTGTTGTAAGTGATGGCTGTGAGCTTGATCTCTTGTCCCTCACCGGGACGCGCGGTCAGCTTAATTATCCCGGAGTCGGCTTGATTTCCGGTGTAGGGAACAACGGAGCTGCCGGGAATCACCGTTGATGGATAGCCGGCGCAGTTTGAAACGCACTGGGTTGATGTGAGAGTACCGGCGCCTGACGTGTAGTTGCCGCTGTCACGATAGAGGCCGCCGACAAAAATATCGCCGAGCGGGCCGCGCGCGCCGCCGAAAGTCGATGTGAGCCATTGATCGCCATTGGTGCCGAACATGGCGTGGCTCTGGATCGCTTGCGTTTCTCCGGGCAACAGAATGTCGTCCAGATCCTTGGTGCGAAACGAGGCGACGCCACCGATTGCGCCGGAACCGTAAATGTTGGCAACAGGGCCGCGAACGACGTCCGCTCCGGCCAAAAGCTCCGGGTCGAGATAGAATTGCCCGTTGGCGAAATGGCCGGATCGCTGGAAGTCCTGTGGCGCGCCGTCGATGAGAGTGGCGACGCGTCCGAAATCCTGCAATCCACGCACGTTAATGGACGAACCGGGATCGTCGGGCCTATCGGCAAACCAGACGCTCGGCATGCCGTTGAAGATATCTGATATGCGTGCCGGAGTGGCCTGAGTGATTTGCTCTTGTCTCACCACGCTGACCGCCGCCAGCGTGTTGATCACCGGCTCGGATGTCTGGGTCGCGACATCCGTGGTCGGGTCTTGTGACGCCGGAGGCTTCGGTGCCGGCGCCTGGCGCTTGATGGCGCGCGCGACCGTGCGCGCGGGCTTCGGCTTCACTGCCGGTCGCGGCTTCCCAGCGGGAGGCTCAACGGTCACGGGCGGCAGCGTCTGCTGCGTTGCCGTTTGCGCTTGAGCGAAAGAAACGAAGCTCGTCGTAGCCACCGCTACTGAAACACCGAGCAAAAAGCCGCGCCGCCGCCATCCATTCCAAGCCATCGAGTACCGCCCCCGTTTTTGGCCGGGGCTGGCGGGCTATCCGCGTGAGCGGGGCTTGCTGGCTGGGCCTGCCCGGCACGCATGATTGCGTCGGGCTGAGATTGATATTGTTAGAAAGCGGTATTATTGGTGTCAATACTTGGAATACCCAACTTATACTGTCTCTAAAGTAAGTCGTTACTTTATAAGCGTTCAAAACTGCAAGTATTGGTCGAGACGGAACCGACAAGTTGGTGTGGGGCGAAAGCAACGAGATGAATGCAGCGAAGGGCGACAACGAACAGCAGAACCCAAAGAGTGAGCAGAAAGCTGAAAGCCGCGAACGGCGAGTGACCATGGTGGACAACCGGCTGGACAGCCGCGATCTGTTCGCCGGCACCCGCGAGGTGATCATCGTCCACGGCGCTGACGCGTATCACCTGCGGCTCACCGCGCAGCACAAGCTCATTCTCACGAAGTGACGCGCATGCGCGATTGGCTCAACACGGCATGCGTGGTCGCGGTTGTCGCAACGGCGTTGTTATTTCCCGCCGCCGGCGAAAGCATCGCCGAAAGTGATCCCGGTTTCTCTGCGCCGGCGCCGTACGACGCCAGCCGGATCATTTCGGTCGGTGGTTCAGTCACTGAGATCTTATATGCGCTCGGCATGCAGCAGAACGTTGTCGCGGTAGATACGACGAGCCTCTATCCCGCTGACGCACTCAAGCAAAAGCCAAACGTCGGCTATATGCGGCAACTTTCGCCCGAGGGACTGCTCGGACTATCGCCGACGCTGGTGCTCGCCATCGAAGGGTCGGGGCCGAAAGAGGCAATCGACGTCCTTCAGCAAACAAAAATTCCGTTTGTGGTCGTGGCCGACAAATACACCGGCGACGGCATCATCGACAAAGTGCATGTGATTGCGCGCGACGTAGGCGTGCCGGCGCGCGGAGAGTGTTTGGCCGCAAAGGTCCACAGCGATTTGGCAGCGTTCGCCGGCATTCGAAAGAAAATCCAGCGGCCGGTGAGAGTGGCCTTTGTCCTGTCGCTGGCCAACGGCCGCCCGATGCTGTCAGGCCGCGGCACCGCCGCCGACGGCATTATCAGCCTGGCCGGTGGCGCCAACGCCTTCGATGATTTCGACGGCTACAAGCTCGTCAATGACGAGGCGATTGTAGCCGCCAAGCCCGAGGTCGTTGTGGTGATGGACCGGGGCGGGCACGCCTTGACGGCAGATGCGGTGTTTTCAGAGCCCGCGCTGGCGATGACACCGGCAGCTCAAAATAAAACACTGATCTCCATGGATGGCGCTTATCTGCTCGGGTTCGGGCCACGCGCCGCCCGCGCCGCGCGCGATCTTGCCTCGCGGCTTTATCCGGACCTGCAAAGCGCCGAACTTCCGTCCGAGCGCGAAGCGGGTGCGTCTTCGTGCGACCGATGAAGGCCGCAAACCTCCGGTCCGAAGTCGTGGGAGAACTCGCGCGGACCCGAAGCCGGCCGGCCGCATTCGCCACGCTTCCTCTCCTCGTTGCGGCACTCCTCGCCGTCGCGATCGTCTCAGGCTCCATCGGCGCTGCGCCGGTCTCGATCGGACGCGTGGTCGCTTCGATTTTCTCATCCGGCGCCGACGCGTCGCGCGACGAGCTTGTCCTTTTTTCCATTCGGCTGCCCCGCATCGTCATGGCGGCCATGGTCGGCGCGCTGCTGGCGACCGCCGGAACGCTCATGCAAGGGCTATTCCGCAATCCGCTCGCCGATCCAGGCTTGGTTGGCGTATCCGCTGGCGCCGGTCTCGCTGCGGCGGGGGCGATTGTTGCCGCCGACAAAGCGCTTCCGGCAGCGATGACAAGTGTCCCGTTCCTATTGCCGATCGCTGCATTCGTTGGCGCGCTCGCAACCACTTCGCTGCTCTATCGGATTGCGACCTGGCAGGGACGCACCGCGATCGCGACTATGCTGCTCGCTGGTCTTGCGCTCGGCGCTTTGGCGGGCGCCGGCACCGGTTTTCTCGTCTTTCTCGCCGACGACCGGCAATTGCGCGACATTACGTTCTGGCTGCTCGGCTCGCTCGCCGGCGCGACATGGACGAAGACTGCTGCGATCGCGCCGTTTCTTGCGCTTCTTCTGATCTCAATCGGCGTCGTCGGGCGTGGACTTGACGCGCTGGTACTTGGCGAGGCGGAGGCCTTTCACATGGGTGTCGCCGTCGAACGCCTCAAAAGATTTTTGATTGCGATGATCGCCGTTGCGGCTGGAGCGGCGGTGTCGGTCTCCGGCGTGGTCGGTTTCATCGGCATCATGGTCCCGCACATGCTGCGGCTGGTGATCGGCCCCGGCCATCGCCTGCTTTTGCCGGCGTCGGCTTGCGGCGGCGCGATACTTCTTGTGGCTGCCGATACGTTTGCGCGCACTGTTGCGGCGCCGGCCGAATTGCCGATCGGCATTGTCACTGCCGCCATTGGCGCGCCGTTTTTTCTGTTCCTGCTGTTGCGGCAGCGTGCACTGCTGGTCTGATGAGCGCGCTGTTCGAAGCGAGTTCGATTTCCGTCCGCGCCGGGTCTAAAACTCTGGTTGACGGCGTAAGCCTCGAATTTGACCCGGGCACGATTGTCGCGCTGGTCGGACCGAACGGCGCCGGCAAGTCGACCCTGCTGCGCGTTCTGGCTGGCGAGCTTAAACCGCATTTCGGGCAGGTCCGTTTGCGCGGGCGCGCACTCGCCGGTTACGCCCCGTCGGATTTGGCGCTGCATCGCGCTGTGCTGTCGCAACGCGTCGACATTGCGTTTCCTTTCACCGTCGCCGAAGTCGTACGCATGGCTGCGCCGGAGCGGCGGGATGGGGAGCTGGACGCACTGGTCGAAGCAGCGCTTGCCGAGGTCGATTTGGCCAGGTTTGCAGGCCGCACGATCACCACTCTTTCCGGCGGCGAGCAGCAGCGGGCGCATTTCGCCCGCGTCCTGGTGCAGCTCGCCTGCGGCCGCACGCATCAACGGGGCGAGATCCTGTTGTTGGACGAGCCGACGGCCGGCCTCGATTTGCGTCACCAACTGGCGATGCTCGATTCCATCCGACGCCGGGCCGAAGGCGGGACACTTGTCGTCGCCATCCTCCACGATTTGAATTTGGCGGCGCTCTTGGCCGATCGCGTGGTCGTGCTCGACCGGGGGCGGGTCGATTGCGACGGCACTCCGACCGCGACCATCAGCGACGCCATGCTGGCGCGGGTCTTCGGCATCGACACCAGCGTCGGCCGCACGCCCGCGCCGGGAGCGCCCTTCGTGCTGCCGCATTCGATGCGCCTCCACGCGGCGGCCGGTCGGGCGGTGCCTACTTAACGCTGAAAAAGTCGCGTCTCGACTTTTTCCCCCGCTCCCGCTAAGCGGGCCCGATGACGGTTGCCGAAGCCACAGAGAATCCCGCGGAGCTGCGCGCGCTCGCCGAAGCGTCGAACGCCTGGCCGTTCGAAGAGGCGCGAAAAATTGTCGGCGCGGCTGAAGAAAAGCCGAAGAACGAGGTCATTTTCGAGACCGGCTACGGCCCGTCCGGCCTGCCGCATATCGGCACCTTCGGCGAAGTGGCGCGCACGTCCATGGTGCGCCATGCTTTTCGCGTGCTTACCGGTGACGCGGTCAAGACGCGGCTGATTGCGTTCTCCGACGACATGGATGCGCTGCGCAAAGTGCCCGACAACATTCCCAACAAGGAGATGGTGGCGCAGCATCTCGGCAAGCCGCTTACGAAAGTGCCGGATCCGTTCGGCACCTATCCAAGCTTTGCCGCGCACAACAACGCGCGGCTGCGCGCCTTTCTCGATCAATTCGGTTTTCAGTACGAATTCTTCTCGGCGACCGAATGTTACACGTCGGGCCGCTTCGACGCGGCGCTCCTCAAAGTTTTGCAGCACTTCGACAAGGTGATGGCGATCATGCTGCCGTCGCTGCGGGAGGAGCGGGCGCAAACCTATTCGCCGTTTCTGCCGATCGACCCGCAAACCGGTATTGTCTTGCAGGTCCCGGTGGTCGCCCACGACGCCAAAGCGGGCACCATCACCTACGAGCATCCGGACAGCAAAGAGCAGGTGACCACGCTCGTCACTGGCGGGCGCTGCAAGCTGCAATGGAAGCCGGACTGGGCGATGCGGTGGGTCGCGCTCGGCGTCGATTACGAAATGGCCGGCAAGGACCTGATCGATTCGGTCAAGCTCTCCAGCGAAATCTGCCGCGCGCTCGGAGCTACGCCGCCGGAAGGATTCAACTACGAGCTCTTTCTCGACGAGCAGGGACAAAAAATCTCCAAGTCGAAAGGCAACGGGCTCACCATCGAGGAGTGGCTGCGTTACGCCAGCCCGGAAAGTCTCTCGCTCTTTATGTATCGCGAGCCGAAGGCGGCGAAGCGGCTTTATTTCGACGTCATCCCGCGCCACGTCGACGAATATCAGCAATTTCTCGAAGGTTACGCGCGGCAGGACGGCAAGCAGCGGCTGGCCAATCCAGTCTGGCACATCTACGGCGGCTCACCGCCGCAGGCCGACCATCCGGTGACTTTCGCCATGCTGTTGTCGTTGGTCACGGCGTCGAACGCTGAAAACGCCGACACGCTGTGGGGCTTTATTGGCCGTTACCGGCCGGGCGTGACCAAGTCGACGCATCCGCATCTTTCGGCGCTGGTCGATTACGCTATCCGCTACTTCCACGATTTCGTGTTGCCCGCCAAAAAATTCCGCGAGCCGGGTGCGGCGGAGCGCGCCGCGCTTGGCGATTTGCGCGATGCATTGTCGCAGCTTCCCGCGGACGCGAACGCGGAAACGATTCAGAATGTGGTCTACGAAGTCGGTCGCCGCGAGCCGTTCCTCGATGAAAAGAAAAAGGCCAAGGATGGCAAGCCCGGCGTTTCACTCGACTGGTTCAACATGCTCTATCAGGTGCTGCTCGGCCAGGAGAAAGGCCCGCGCTTCGGCTCGTTCGTCGCCGCCTACGGCATACAAAACACCATCGATATGATCGACGGTGCGCTGGCACGGAGCGCATGAGCATCATTGCGAGCGAAAGCAAAGCAATCCAAGCTACGTGCGTACTTTACGCTTGAGAATTACTGGCTCGCCCACAAAATGCGCGCGATCCACAGCACGTCCGCTGCGGCAATCACGCGATCGCCGTGATCAGCGTTGAGCGAAGAAAGCTCGATCGCTTTGGCGGTGCGGCGCTTGAGTTCCTTCGCCATGACTTCGCCCGCGCGCGTCTTGACCACAACGCGGTCGCCGCGGCGGATCGGCGCCGCCGGCGAAACCAGGATGACGTCGCCGTCGCGATAAGCCGGCTCCATGGAGTGCCCGGAAATTTCCAGCGCATAAGCGTGCGTGTCGCTCACCGCAGGGAAGGCGATCTCGTCCCAGCCTTCGCCGACCGGGAAGCCGCCGTCGTCGAAATAGCCGCCGGCGCCGGCTTCGGCGAAGCCGAGCAGCGGCACCGCCCGCGTCGCCGCGCCGCCGTCGGAATTGATCAGCTCGACGAAAATCTCGACCGGCGTTCCCGTTGCGCCAAGCGCCTTGGCGATGGATTCGGTCGAGGGCCAGCGGGCGCGGCCAGAGGCGGTAACGCGTTTCGATTTATTGAACGTGGTCGGATCAAGCCCGGCGCGGCGGGCCAAGCCCGAGGCCGACAGTCCGGCGCGCGCCGCCAGGCGATCGACGGCCGACCAGACTTGCGCGTGGGTCAGCATGAAAGCCCCTCGGGCCTCCTGTCCCGGAGGCGCCCGCCTAAACCCTCGCCGTCATGATAGGAATATTTGCGCTGCCCTCAACCCCCGGGAGAGCGCCTTTATCGCCTCGACCGGGCGATCAGCCGGTCGACGCCTTTTGTTCGTCGAGCGGGTCAAACGTGTCGGGTGCGGTGTCGGTGTCGTTTTGAACCACCGGCAAATCCTTCCGTCCCTGGCGTGGCTGCGGACGTTCACGCGGTGGCGTCCGCCGGCTGCTGGTCGCGCGGCTCTGTTGGGCAAAATTGTCGAGATCCGAGGATAAGCCCGCGTAGTTGGTGCGCGCTTTTTTCAGCGCCCCTTCGGCGACGTTGCGCCCGGCACGCTCGCTCTCCAATTGCGCCTTGAGCGCGGCGACGGTCTCGCCGGCTTTGGTGCGCTGGAGGTCGGCTTCGGCCTCGAGCTGACCGACGCGGGAGCTGAGCGCCTGGATTTCTTCCTCGGCGCGCGACAGCGCCTTGTCGCGCTGACGCACATTGAGCAGCAACGTATTTGCGCGCTCGGCCAGCTTGGCGCGGAACTGCTCGACTTCGTTCAAAAGCTTCTCTTTGCTTTGCAGCGCGGTCGTTGCCAGTTCGAGTTTCTTCTCGGCCATGTTGCGTGCCAGCGTCGCCTCGACCACCTTGCGCTCGGCCGCGTTGTTGTCCTCGGTGCGGGTGAGCAGATGTTGCCGCACTTCGGCGAGCAGCTTCTCTGCGGTGACGGCGCGTGACGACATCGCCTCAAGCCGCGTGCTCAATGTGTTGGTCTCGACCTGGCGCTTGTCATTGGCTTCGGCGACTGCCGCCGTGAGCCGGGTACGTTCGGCGTCGGCCGCCTTCAGCGCCGCCTGGTGCTGATTGACTTGCGTCAATGCTTTCTCGACGGTGGCCTCACTGTCCATCACCCGGCGTTGCAGTCGGGAATTTTCTTCGACCAGTTGATCGACCGATGTTTGCAGCGAACGGTTTTCATTCGCGCCCATGGTCAGCTTTTCGCTTGCCGCGGCGACGAGACCTTCGAGTTCGGCAACACGCTTGTCGGCGGCGGCGCTGTGCTTGCTCAACGCCTGCTTATGCTCGGTCAGCATGCGCACCGAGCTGGCTTCGCGCGCCAATTCGCCTTCGAGGTCCGCAATCCGCGCGCGGGCCGGTTCGAGTTCGGCGGTGAGTTCGGCTTTCTCGGCTTCGAGATTGCCAACCGCCTGTTGCGAAAGCCCTAGCTCGTAGTTGAGGTGCTCGCACTCGCTCTGGCTCGTCGCCAGGCTCTTGCGCACGTCCTTGACCTCGGCGCGCAGCTGCTCGTAGCCAACGCTGGTTTCTTCCAGCGCGTTGCGCAGATTGGCATTGTCGAGCGCCTCGCGTTCCAGCGAGTTGAGTGCGTGACCGATGGGAACCACCAATTCGCCGAAGATGTCGCGCAGGTCGTCGAGCGCGTCGATACGACGGCCGACATCGATCAAAAGGTTGCGCAAGGCTTCGTTGTCGCCGCCGACTCTCGTGCCAAGATCGGCCCAGCCTTCCGAAGCGGGCTGGTCAATCTCGGCGTCCATGGCGATGCCCGGCGATAACTCGCCGAACTCCTCATCGGAGGTCTTGGTCTGGAAGCGGTCGAAAATTTTGGACAGCGTACTCATGCACCATTCCCAACGCACGCTTTAACCGGTTACTTACTATTTTTAGCACAGCGGCTTCGGCGGTAGTTCGCGCCTGGCCGGTGACTTGGCGTTAGGGTTAAGTGGTTTGATGAACACGATCTACAAAATCTGCGAGCAAAAAGCGTGGTTTGCCGCCGCGCAACATGGTGAATTTCGCGGATCGGAGGATGATGCGCGTGACGGCTTCATTCACTTTTCCACCGCGGCGCAGCTTGCTGGAACTTTGGCCAGACATTTCGCCGGCGCGACGGACTTGTTGCTCGTCGCCGTCGATGCCGGTGTGCTCGGCCAGGCACTGAAATGGGAGACCTCGCGCGGTGGCGATCTGTTTCCGCATCTCTACGCCGCCTTGCCGATGAAGGCGGTGCGCTGGACGCGGCCGCTCGCCGACGAGGTTGACGGTGCCAGACCCGTGCCGGAGTTGTCCCCGTGATTGGCGCATTCGAACATCTTGCGCGGCCGCTGCTTGCGGTCGCTCGACGCGGAAGACGCGCACCGGCTTACCATCGCCATGCTTAAATTCGCGCCGCTGCCGGCGCCGGCAAAGACGACCCGCGGCTTGCGGTGCGCGCCTTCGGGCTTAATTTCCCCAATCCGGTCGGCATGGCGCCGGGCTTCGACAAGAACGCGGAAGTGCCGGACGCGCTGTTGCGCCTGGGCTTCGGTTTCGTCGAAGTCGGCACCATCACCCCGCAGCCGCAGCCCGGTAATCCGAGGCCCCGGCTCTTTCGCCTCGAAGCCGATGAAGCGGTAATCAATCGGCTCGGCTTTAATTCACAGGGCGCAGATCGCGCGCTGCGACGTCTGGCGCGGCGCACCGATAACGGAGCCGTTGTCGGCGTCAACATCGGCGCCAACAAAAACTCTTCCGACCGCGTCAGCGACTACGTGCAACTCATCGAGCGGTTCGCGCCGGTCGCAAGCTACGTCACCATCAATGTCTCTTCGCCCAACACGCTGGGGCTGCGCGATTTGCAGGAGGCCTCGGCGCTCGGCGAGCTGCTGGCTCGCGTGCTCGAAGCGCGGGAGCGCGCCGCGCGCAACACCAGACCGACACCGGTGTTGTTGAAGATCGCGCCCGATCTCTCGCTTGCCGCGTTGGACGATATTGTCGGCGTCGCGCGCGCGCGCCGCGTCGACGGCATGATCGTCGGCAATACGACAGTGACGCGGCCGCCGGGCCTGCGCGAGTTGGAGCGCGCCAAGGAAACCGGCGGACTTTCGGGCCGCCCGCTGTTTCCGCTCGCGACCCGTATGCTGGCGGAAAGTTACGTGCGAGTGGAAAACGCATTCCCGCTGGTTGGCGTCGGTGGAATCGATTCCGGCGCCGCAGCGCTCGCCAAGGTCCGCGCCGGCGCGACGCTGCTTCAGCTTTATTCCGCTCTGGTGTTCCGTGGGCTTGGCCTGCTTGGCGAGATCAAAGCCGCGCTGGTTGACGCGGTAACCCGCGAGCGAGGCAAAGGTTTGCACGATCTCGTCGGCGTCGATGCCGCGGCGGTCACCGCCGAGCCGTGGCCGCAGTGATTTACTCGCTGCCGTCTTGCTTGAGCGTGGTGAACGAACGCGATGCACCGACCGCGCCCGGTGAAGGGATGAGCACGGGTTTGAGCACCGGCATCAGCCGGCGCCGTTCGCGGCGTGCGGGAATGGCGCGATAGACCTGCTTTGTCGCTTCGACAATATGCACGCCGGCAAATGGCGCCGAGATGGTTGCGCCGGCACGCTCCCACGCGGCCGCCGAACGCAGAAACAGCCCAAGCGAAACCGGCGGCACGTAGAGCGCTTCGCCCCAGCCGGTCGGCGTGAACCAGGTTTCGCGAAGCAAGTGCGTGATTTGCGAGCGCGAATAAGGCCGGCCTGAACCGAACGGCGTCGTGTCCATGCGGGCCCACAATCCGCGCCGGTTCGGCACCACGGCGAGCAATCGCCCGCCTCCCGCCATCACCCGCCAGACTTCGCGCAGCAGCCCGACCGGGTCGGCGGAGTTTTCCAGCGCGTGCACCAACAACACGCGGTCGACCGCCGAGTTCGTCAGCGGCAAGTCGTCCTCTTCGACCAGCGCAGCAAGCGCCGGCTTCGACGACGGCCAGCGCACCACGCCCTGCGTCGCCGGCATCAGCGCAAGGCATCGTTCGGCTTCTTCCCGGAACAGGCCAAGATAAGGCGTGGCGTAGCCGATACCGAGAAGGCGCAGGGATGCGGTATCGGTCCAGCGCGCACGGATGCCGCGCGCAATGAACCGCCGGGCCACCGTGCCCAGCCTCTGGGTATAGAAGTCGCGCAGGTCGACAACATCCATGGTCGGGAAAATAGCACGGATTTAGTTGTCAATTCGTGCCGGCTACCCATGTTAAACGGGCGCGTGTTGCGTCCTTTCCGGCGAAAGCCGATGATCCAACGAAACATAAACTCAGGAATACACATGCCGGCGCAAACTTATCTTTTCCCCTGCCTTAACGATAACTATGGCGTCCTCATCCACGATCCGGAAAGCGGCGCGACCGCCTCGATCGACGCACCGGAAGCGGCTCCGGTCGAAGCCGCGCTGAAAAAGACCGGTTGGCGACTGACCGATATTCTCGTCACCCATCATCACGGCGATCACACCGCTGGCATTGCCGAACTAAAGCGGCAACACAAATGCCGGGTGATCGCACCGCGCCGCGAGGCGCAGCGTATCGCCGACGTCGATGAAACGGTGGGCGAGGGCGATACGGTGCGGGTCGGATCGCTGCAAGGCCGCGTTATCGACACGCCCGGACATACCGCGGGTCACATCTCGTATTTCTTTCCCGCGGACAAACTCGCCTTTGTCGGCGACACGTTGTTCTCCATCGGCTGCGGCCGCGTCATTGAGGGCGATCCGCAGATGATGTGGGACTCGCTGCTAAAACTGCGCGCTCTGCCTGACGATACGCAATTTTTCTGCGGCCATGAGTACACCGAGGCCAACGTCCGCTTCGCCAAAACCATCGAGCCGGAAAACGCGCGGCTCGCTGGGCGCGCCGCTGAGGTGACGAAACTGCGCGCCGCCGGCAAGCCGACCGTCCCGGCGACGATCGGCGCGGAAAAAGCCGAGAACCCGTTCCTGCGCGCCGATGTGCCGGAAGTGGCGAAGACCGTCGGTCTCGCCGGCAGTCCGGCATGGAAAGTGTTTGCTGAAATTCGCGAACGCAAGAATAAATTCTAAGATGCCGTTCCGGGAGCGGCTGCTGTCGCGTCATCAAGGGCGATCCGGAATGACAACGACGGGGATTGGATTTGAGTCAGCCAAACCTCACCGCCGCGGAAATCATCCGGCTTCTTGATCTGAAACCACACCCGGAGGGTGGGCATTACCGCGAAGTATTCCGGGATGCGCATGTGGTCGATGGTGGCCGTGCCGCATCGACTGCGATTTATTTTTTGCTCGCGCGCGGGGAGCGATCCCATTGGCACCGCGTCGACTCGGTTGAAGTCTGGCACTTTTATGCCGGCGCGCCGCTGGAGCTCGAAATCGCAGCGGACGGACGCAGCGAGCGTGTGACTCTTGGCAACGATCTCGCCGCCGGCGAGCGCCCGCAGGCCGTTGTGCCGGCGCACGCTTGGCAAGCGGCGCAATCGCGCGGCCACTGGACGCTCGTCGGATGCACCGTCGCGCCGGGTTTCGAATTCAGGAATTTCGAGCTGGCGCCGGAGCATTGGCAACCGCCAGAATGAAAGGGTGAGGCGGTCAATTCTTGTAGAGGATTGGCGCCGTCGGCTCCGCACCGAAAGAATAATTCAGGCCGAGAAGACCGCCGTAGCTATTTACATTCGCCTCTCCGAGCTGAGCGGTGAGCGAGGCGAGTCCGCTCCAGGATTGGCTGAACCTGATCTCTGTTCCGACGATCACCGTTGCCCAGTCGCGGCCAGTAGCGGCTGCCGGCAGAAAATAACTTGGCGCCGCGATCGTGGTCAGCGAAGCGGTCACAACCCGATTGAGCGGATCAAACTCGTGGTCCCAAAGGGCCTGGAAGAAGGGGTGCCAAATTCCCGCGTCGAAGTTCGCCTGATAACCGGCCAAGCTCACTTCGGAATTGCGCAATTGGGCAGCAAATGAAAGGCTCGTGAAGCTGCCGCTCTCGGTAAAGCCGGCGATCCTGGCTTGCTGCAATATCAAGCCGGCGACCGGACCGTGGGCGATAGGCCCGGTGTGAAATTCGTAGCCGCCCTCGGCGGCGAGCGCCAACTCGCTGCCAAGGGTGGAACCATTATTGGGTTGTTCAGTAATGCCGATCGGAACCGGGCGGTTCGTCGTATAGGCGAGCAGGCCGACGCTGCCGATTAGATTGGCCCACCACTCTGTGTTGCGGAATGCCGCATAGATGCTTAGTGCACCCTCGTTTTGTGTAAAACCGCCGCCGGTGGAAAATGTCGAGTTGAGAAATGAGCCTGTGATCGCAGCGCCGAAGAGCCAGCCGTTCGCCCAGCGATAGTCGACGCCAAGCGAGCCCGAGATCGGTATCCCCGGATCGTTTGGCAGCCCCGCAGAATTGTTGCTGATCTGCAGGTATTGCAGGTCGCCATTGGCCCAAACGTTCCACCCGGCCGGCCCCCGGCGCTGCGCGACGTCGATCTGCTGCTCGATCCCATAGATCATTCCGAAGGTTGTTTGGATCGCGCTCTCAGCAAGAAACGACATCTCGCTGGGTGCCGCCAGCAAGCTGTAAATATAATCCGCCTCGATGATCTGCCCCGCTTCGGTGAGATGGCTGCCGTCCATGAAAAGGTGAGTTTGCAAAGCGTTCGCCGAGACGAGATATCCATAATTGGGGTTCGGTATCGTTGTCGGCGCGCATGTGGCTCCCCACCCCAGGTCGTTTGGCGAACGTCCGGCGGGCGGAACGCACGCGTAGGAGGTTAGTGGAGCGGTTATGCCGAAGGCGGACGGATTTTTCTCGACGGCGGCAATGACGGAGGCGGTATCAGCGGGGACGAAATTAACCCCGGCTGCGGCGAGATCGCTCCAGGTCGCGCTCAAGATTGTCTTCAGATACGCGGACTTGGTGGCGGTTGTGACGAAGGGAGGCTGATACAAGTCGGTAACGATGATATAACGCGCGCCTGCGGATTGAAGCTGAGTGATGCCGCTCGCCAGCACTTTGGCCTCGCCGAGGAGATAAGCATTCGCGGCTTGCGCATTTGCGCCGTAAAATTGGAACGCGACGAAGACATCATTGCCGCCACTGCCGATCAGATAGAGCGCGTTGGGGTTCGCCACCCCGTTCGCGGCGCTAAGATAATTGCCGATTTGCTTTGCAGTGGATGGCACCGCCGGATTTGAAGAAAGCCGTCGAGGGTCGACAAGGCCGTCGGGATCGCGGTTATCGAGCGCGCCGCCGACCGCATAATTGGTTCCTCCGGGCTCATTGGCTGGATTGGCGGTGGCGCCGAAAACGCCCGCAAGGATTTGAGCATTGCCGGGCCCGGGCCCCGTCCAGTGCGCGTTGCCCCCGGCGGCCAGTGAGTTGGCGATCCAAAAATCCAGATTAGGGAAACCGGTGGAGGCATGCGCAAACCAGCCGGTATCGATCGTGCTGTCGCCGAACGCGATGAGCTGATTGATATTTTGTGCGGCGGCGATGGGGCACGAACCGAACACGAGCCCACCGATCAAAATCGCTTTCCAGAGCCGCATATAGCCCCCAAGAATAAGCAATAGCCTCGCAAGACTACCGGCAAGGGACCAAGCCGGACCAGTTTCCCCAAGTCTATACGCTCGCGATCACTTATAATCGGACCATGGAAGAAGCGTTCTTTACAGCAACGGCGATGTGGCTGACCGAGGCTGGAATTGCCGGCACGCCGGAAGCCGATATCATCACCGGTTTTTGCGACCGCTGCGTCGCCGCCGGAGTGCCGCTTGGCCGGAGTGCCATGTTCATCGACACGTTGCATCCCGTGCATGAGGGCCGTCTTTATCAGTGGGATCACGGTGCCGCCGACCTGCGCTTGCTCGAATACGGCCGCACGGATCCCGACGCGCTCGCAGCGTCCGGAGGCACTCCCGGCGACAGCGAGGCGCTGACGCGCTGGCGGCGGAGTCCGTTCTATCAGATGTTGCAGACCGGCGAGCCCATGTTTCGCCTTCGCCTGAACGCCACGGCCGTCAAGGAATACTCATTGCTGCCGGATTGGTTCGCGGCGGGGTTCACCGACTATGTGGCGATCATCTGCCGTTTTGCGCCTGAGGGAATCATCGGCGAGATGGACGGCGTGTACATGTCGTGGGCAACGTCGGTAGCTGAGGGTTTCAGTGACCAGCACATCGCCGCGTTCGGGCGCCTTGCCCCGTCGCTGGCGCTCGCGTTCAAGGCGGCGGCGCTACAGCGCATGACCAGAACGCTGATGGAAACTTATCTGGGCCGCGACGCCGGACAGCGCGTGCTCAGCGGACGCATCGTGCGCGGCATGAGCGAGCGCATTGATGCGGTGATCTGGTTCAGCGATTTGCGCGGCTTTACGCGGATCACCGACGCCGCTCCGGAGCAGGTCATCCCGCTGTTGAATGACTACGCCGACGTCATTGTGTCGGCGATCCACGAGCGTGGCGGCGATGTTGTCAAACTGATGGGCGACGGCGTACTGGCAATTTTCACCGCCGAGGATCGCGAGCACGCCTGCACCGCCGCTTTGGCAGCCGCCATTGCGGCGCGCGACGAGGTCGCGGAACTGAAAAAGACGCGCAAGGCGGCGGGTCAGCCGGTCACCGATATGTATCTTGGGCTGCACGTCGGCGAGGTATTTTACGGCAACATCGGCAGCCATGAACGGCTCGACTTCACTGTCATCGGTCCGGCCGTCAACGAAGCGAGCCGCATTGCGGCAATGTGCCGTTCAGCCGATCAGCCGCTGCTGGTGTCGGCGGCTTTCGCCGAAGTCGGCGATATCAAAAACCGCCTGGTTTCAGTCGGCCGATTTGCGCTGCGCGGGGTGTCGCATTCGCAGGAGTTGTTCACCCTTGATTTTGGAGCGTGAGTCCCTTCGGTAGCAGCTGTGTATCCTTAATTTTCTGCGGAACGGCCGAAGGCCGTGCGCGTGGAATTGATTTGCCTCAATGTAAAGCGGCGCGAAATGCGCTTTTGATGATGGCGGAAAACCAAAGAGAGTTACCGCTTGTCGTCGTTGCAAACATTTGTTCGAGCCGCAAGCAGAACGCCGGTTGCGACGGTCGCCAAAATCGTCGACGTCACACATTTTTCCGATGTGTTGTGCGTATGGGCTTATATATCCGAGGCTCGGATTGATGCATTGAAGCGGAAGTTTGGCCGCTCACTTCGGCTCACCTATCGGTTTTGTTCGGTCTTCGGCGACAGCGCCGGCAAGGTCAAATCGGGGTGGAAGGAAAAGGGTGAATACGAGGGGTTCAATTCGCATTTGCAGCATATCGCGGCGAAATTTCCCCACGTCGAGATTCACCCGGAGCTTTGGCTTGAGACAAGGCCGAAGAGCTCCGCCAGTCCTCACTTGTTTCTGAAGGCAATCCAGCAATTAGAATGGGAGAGGGCGGGCCGCACCGCCGCGGTGACTGATCTCGAGCGCGCGATGTCGGCCTTTCGCCGCGCATTCTTCCGCGATAGCAGAGACATCTCGTGCTGGAATGTTCAATGCGAGATAGCGCAACATCTTGGCATCGATGTTGACGCGGTGGAAAAGCTCATTCACGCCGGTACTGCGTTCGCCGGGTTGGCTGCCGACTATCAGGACGCAGCCAAGATGCGCATTGAAGGCAGTCCAAGCGTGGTGCTGAACGAAGGACGTCAAAAGTTTTACGGCAACGTCGGCTTTCGCGTCATCGACGCGAACATCCAGGAGCTTCTGCGCGAGCCGCGGGCCGAAGACGCCAGCTGGTGCTGATCTCCGGTTTGTTTAAGCCGCCGAAGGCGAGCGGCCGACGAACTAGGTAATATATTGTGCGCCGTTGACGGTCATCGTCGAGCCGGTGATCAATCCGGCATCGTCGGACGCAAGAAACACCACGCAGCGGCCGATTTCTTCCGGCTCGCCGAGCCGGCCGATGGGAATGGTCGGCAGAATGCTCTTCTCCAGCACGTCTTTTGGCACCGCCTGGACCATCTCGGTGTTGATGTATCCCGGCGCGATGGCATTCACTGTAATGCCGCTACGCGCGCCTTCCTGTGCCAGCGCCTTGGTAAAGCCGATATCACCGGCTTTGGCCGCTGAGTAGTTGGTTTGGCCAAACTGCCCCTTCTGGCCGTTGATCGAGGAAATGTTGATGACGCGGCCGAACTTGCGCGCGCGCATTCCTTCGATGACGTTCCGGGTCATGTTGAACAGCGAGCCGAGATTGGTGTTGATCACAGCCTGCCATTGCTCGAGCGTCATGCGGTGAAGCTGCGCGTCACGCGTGATGCCGGCATTATTGACCAGGACATCGACCGGACCAAGGTCGGCCTCGACCTGCTTGATGCCGGCGGCACACGCATCAAATGAGGAAACGTCCCATTTGTAGACGGCAATGCCGGTCTCGGCTTTGAATTTCTGCGCGGCCTCGTCGTTGCCGGCGTAATTGGCTGCGACCTTGTAACCGGCCGCTTTCAGCGCTTTGGAAATCGCCGCGCCGATACCGCGGGTTCCGCCCGTCACGAGTGCGACGCGTGGCATGTGACCTCCCTTTTACTCGGTGCGCTGCTTCTAAGCCGTCAGCGCATCCGTGACAAATAAACAAACATGACGATGACGATAACGAGTGGGACGACAAACGCCATTGGCATCCACAATCCGGATGCCAGAAGAATGACCTGGTTGACTACGAACAACGCGGTGTAGGCGTAGACTGCCCACTTGCGCATCATCCATAGGCCGATCATGCAGGCCAGTCCGATCAGCGCACTGACGCCAAGTAACGCCGGATACCAGTTCGGCAAGTTCTGCACCGCGCTGGAAAACATCAGGAAGATGCTTCCCAGCGCGCCGATGACGCCAATAACGCAAATCGCTGTAATCGGGACCGGCCGTCCCGCTTGAACAGGTTGAGTGGTCGGCGCCAGAGTCATTTCGCTGTTCGGAACGCTGCGCCTATCGCGGTTTTACCGTTCCACGCACATGGCGATGCCCATGCCGCCGCCGATGCACAGCGTCGCCAGACCTTTTTTGGCGTTCCGCTTCTGCATTTCGTAGAGCAGCGTCACCAGGACGCGAGCGCCCGAGGCCCCGATCGGATGGCCGATGGCGATGGCGCCGCCGTTGACGTTGACCTTGCTGGTGTCCCAGCCAAGGTCCTTGTTGACCGCGCAGGCTTGCGCCGCAAACGCTTCGTTGGCTTCGACCAGGTCGAGATCGCCGACGCTCCAGCCGGCTTTCTTAAGTGCAGCGCGTGAGGCCGGGATCGGTCCGGTGCCCATGATTTTCGGATCGACGCCGGCCTGGGCCCACGACACGATGCGGGCCAGCGGCGTTTTGCCGAGCTTGGCCGCTTCGCTTGCCTTCATCAGCACCATGGCAGCAGCGCCGTCGTTGATGCCTGACGCGCTCGCCGCCGTCACCGTGCCTTCCTTGTCGAAGGCAGGCTTGAGCTTGCTGATGCCCTCAAGCGTAGTGCCGTGCTTCGGATACTCGTCGGCATCGACGATGATGTCGCCCTTGCGGCTTTTCACCGTGACCGGCGCGATCTCATCCTTGAACTTTCCGGCCTTTTGCGCGGCTTCAGCTTTGTTCTGCGACTTGACGGCGAACTCGTCTTGCTGGGCGCGGGTAATCTGCCATTGGCGAGCGACGTTCTCGGCGGTGTTGCCCATGTGATAGCCGTTGAAGGCATCCCACAGCCCGTCCTTGATCATGGTGTCGATCATCTCAAAGTTGCCCATTTTCACGCCGTTTCGCAGGTGCGCACAATGCGGCGCCATGCTCATGGACTCCTGGCCGCCGACGACTGCGATTTCGGAGTCGCCGTTGGCGATGCCCTGATAGCCCAGCGCGACGGCGCGCAGGCCCGATCCGCAAAGCATATTGACGCTGTACGCCGGGACTTCGACCGGAATGCCGGCATAGATTGAAGCCTGCCGGGCCGGACCTTGGCCTTCACCGGCTTGCAGGATCTGACCCATGATAACTTCTGAGACCTTCGCGGACTCGACGCCGGCGCGGTCAATCGCTGCCTTTATCGCGACCTTACCGAGATCATGAGCCGGCACCGCCGCAAATGCCCCATTGAATGCGCCAACCGGCGTGCGCACTGCGCCGACAATTACGATGTCGTCTTTCATGGCAAAATCCTTTCGGTAGGGGTTCTTTTGACGCGCGGGATTGCCGCAGATCGGTTTATATAAGTCATAAGGAGGCGCGCGCCGCTCGACAAGTCGGAACGACGCGGCATTGCCGCCATGCGGACCGAAGGGCCCCGGCGGCGGGTCGCCGAAGCCAGGCGATCACAAAACGGTAGCCGGGCCGCGAGAAAGTGCCTATTTTGATTGCAACCAAGACGGTCACCACATGACGCCAGCGCCATCGACCACGACTTCGCCCAAGACCGCCGAACCGGTCACTATTAAAAAGTACGCCAACCGCCGACTCTACAACACCGGCACCAGCACCTACGTGACGCTCGAAGATCTCGCCGCCATGGTCAAAACCGGCGAGGATTTCGTGGTCTACGACGCCAAGACCGGCGAGGACATCACCCGCTCGGTGTTGACGCAAATCATATTCGAGCAGGAGAACAAGGAAGGCCAAAACCTCCTGCCGATCGCGTTCTTGCGCCAGCTCATCCGCTTCTATGGCGACAGTATGCAGATGCTGGTGCCGCGTTATCTCGAGGTCTCGATCGAGTCGCTGACCCGCGAGCAGGAAAAGTTCCGCCAGCAGATGGCGCAGGCCTTCGGTGTCGGCGGGTTTCCGACACTCGAAGATCAGGTGCGGCGGAACATGGAAATGTTCGAGCGCGCCTTCTCGATGTTCGCGCCGTTTGCGCGGCGCGAAGCGGACGCCCAGGCGGAGGCGGAAAGCGGCAAGCCGATGCCTAAAACCGGCGATATTGACGACTTGAAACGTCAGCTCGACGAAATGCAAAAGAAAGTCGACAAGCTCTCCGGCGGCGGCGCCTAGCCGGTTATCACTTGCGGAAGTGCGTGTTCGCCGACACTCCGCGCTGTTTTGTGCCGAGTGGAGTAGCGGCCCTGTCTGAAGATCTTCCGGCAATTGCTCGCGGACTTTTGCAATTCGACGCGGCGGACGATTTCGCGCGCATGCTGTCGTCGCTGGTAAGAGCCTCGCATGAATTCGTGGGCGTCGCCGATCTCGAAGGCAACGCCCTGTTTGTCAACGAAGCCGGCCGCAAGCTTGTCGGGTTAGCCGATTTGGACGCCGTGCATGCGACGCGGATTATCGATTATTTTGCCCCCGAGGATCGCGACCGCGTTCTAAAAGAAGTGATGCCGACGGCGCGCGATGCCGGGTTTTGGGAAGGCGAACTCAACTTTCGAAACTTCGCCACCGGCGCGACCATTCCGGTACTCTACAATATCTTCCCGGTGCGTGGTTCGTCAGGCGCAATCGTCGCCTATGGAACCGTCACTCGCAATCTGAGCGAGGGTAAGCTCGCCGACGAGCGCTCGCAGTGGCTGGGCTCGATTGTCGAATCCAGCGATGATGCTGTCGTCAGCAAAAACCTCGATGGCATCATTGCCAGCTGGAACAAGGGCGCCGAGCGCGTGTTCGGCTACACCGCCCAAGAGGCGATCGGTCGCCCGATTACCATTGTCATTCCGGAAGATCGCCAGAACGAAGAGGTTGAGATTCTAAGCCGGATCAGGCGCGGCGAGCGTATCGATCACTTCGAGACGATTCGGCGGCGCAAGGATGGCACCTTGTTTCCGATTTCGCTGACGGTTTCTCCGGTGAAAAACGCCGAGGGCCGGATTATCGGCGCCTCGAAGATCGCACGGGACGTCACCGAGCAAAAACAAAGCCGCGAACAAATCGCGACGCTCGCTCGCGAGGTCGAGCATCGCGGCAAGAATCTGCTGGCGAGCGTGCAGGCAATTGTGAATCTCTCCCAGGCTGACAGCTCGGCGGCCTTAAAGCAGGCCATCGAGGGACGGATTCAGGCACTCGCCAATGTTCAGTCGCTGTTCGTCGAGTCGCGCTGGGTTGGCGCTGAATTGTCGGCCATAGCCTCGCGGGAGCTCGCTCCATATGGCGCGGCCGATAAAAAGCGCGTGCGCATCGAGGGTCCGCCGATTTTATTGGAACCGACTGCGGCCCAGGCCGTCGCGGTGACCTTGCACGAGCTTGCGACCAATGCCGCTAAATATGGCTCGCTGTCCGCGCGTGAAGGCCGTCTCGATTTGACCTGGCGGCGCGCACCCGATGGCGAACTCCTGCTGCGCTGGGAGGAGGAGGGCGGACCCGAGGTCGAGAAGCCGGGCCGCCAGGGCTTTGGCAGCCGGGTCATCAAACAAATGACCGGACAATTGGGCGGCAAAGCCGAATTCGACTGGCGACCGCGCGGGCTCCTCTGCGAAATCACCGTGCGGGCTTAGTCGCGCGAACCGCCCGCGCATCGCCGCACGACGATCCTTGCCAACAACGCGTGGACAGGTCCGCGCGCATCGGGCACACTCATAGCGAGCGGGAGTGACGTCCGAGTGTCCCGCGCAATAAAAAATAAAAATTCACATCGGGAGGCTTTGACCATGAAATTTCGTGGGTTCGCGGCCGCCTTGGTCGCTGGCGCTGGCGTCCTGGGTTCGTTCGTGAGCGGCGCCGCTGCGCAAGACGACAACGTCTTTAAATTGGCCTTCGTCGCGTTTCTCTCCGGGCAAGCGGCTGAATCGTTCGGCAAGCCGGCGGTGCAAGGCGCCAAGACCGTCATCGATGCGCTCAACGCCGGAAGCCTCCCCAAGCCCTACGACAAAGTTGGTTTTGGCGGCTTGAAGATCGAAGTTCAGCTTATTGACGAGGCAGGCGGCGCCACCAAGCAAGTCGAGGAGTTGCGCAATGCTTTCGAGCGCGACCATGTCGACGCGGTCCTGGGCTATGTCAGTTCGGGCGACTGCCTGGCGGTTTCACCGGCGGCTGAGGAACTAAAAAAGCTTCTCGTTCTCTTCGACTGCGGCACCCCGCGCATCTTCGAAGAGAACAAATTCAAATACGTCTTTCGCACTGCCGCTCATGGCGCGATGGATAACGTCGCCATGGCCCGCTACTTGGTGAAGCGCGGCATCAAGGTCGCCGATGTCGGCGCCATGAATCAGGACTACGCGTGGGGGCAGGACTCCTGGAAAGACTTCAAGGGCAGCCTCGCGCAACTCGAACCCGAGGCAAAGACCAAGGTCGAGCTCTGGCCGAAATTCGGCGCCGGCCAATACGGCACCGAAATTTCGACCCTGCTGCAGGAAAATCCGGCCTTGGTTTATTCGAGCCTGTGGGGCGGCGATCTCCAGGCGTTTGTGCTGCAAGCGGCGCCTCGCGGCTTGATGAAGGATCGCGTGGTGGTATTAAGCGCGTCCGATCACGTGTTGCCGCCGCTCGGCAACAAAATGCCCGACGGGGTTATCGTCGGAGCGCGCGGCTCCAATGGCCAATTCGCCGAGCCGAGCCCGATCAACGATTGGTACGTGGCGGCGCTCGCCAAGGCGTATCCGGGCCTCATTCCGGTGCAGCCGCATTACCGCGCGGCGCAAGGCCTGCTCGGGTTGAAAACCGCCATCGAAAAGGCGATGGCGGCCAACGGCGGCAAGAAGCCCACCAGTGAGGAAATGGCGGCGGCCATGGTCGGGATCGAATGGGATGCGCCGCCGGGCCACATCAAGCTCGCGCTCGGCGACGGACACCAGGCCATCCAATCAAACGCCGCGGGGCGGTCGAAATGGGATCCGGATGCCAAGATGGTGCGCCTGGTCGACATCGAACACTTTGCCGCCGAGTGCGTGAATCCGCCGCCCGGCGTCAAGGCGGCTGACTGGATCGCGCAAGGTTTTCCTGGCGCGAAATGCGACTGAGCGGCGCGATCCGCCGCCAAGAATGAGCGCGAAACTTGCGGCAGCGATCCTGATCGACGGCGTCATCGACGCTTCGTGGCTGTTCATTGTCGCGGTCGGCCTGACGCTCGTCTTCGGGGTGCTTAACATTCTCAATTTCGCCCACGGCAGCCTGTTCGCCGTCGGTGCTTATGCGGCGGCGAGTGCGGTCGGCTGGTACTACGGCGGTGGTTTTGGGCCGCCGTTTCTCGGCTACCTTCTGATGCTCGGCGCCGCGCTCGCGGTAGCGCTGGCTTTGGGGCCGTTGCTGGAGCGCGGCGTGCTGCGCTTCTTTTATCGGCGCGACGAAGTGGTGCTTGTGCTCGTCACCTACGCGCTCTTTCTCATTCTCGAGGATGCCACCAAGCTTATTTGGGGCGCCGAATCCTACTACGCGTCGGAGCCCTACGCGCTCCTCGGCAATGTCTCGTTCTTCGGACTAAGCTACGTCGGCTATGATTTTGCGTTGATCGGGCTCGCGGCGGTCACTGGCGTTCTGCTCTGGCTGGGCATCAACCGCACCGTCACCGGCAAGATCGTGCTGGCGGTCATCCACGATCGCGACATTTGCCGCGCCATGGGCGTCAATGTCACCCGCGTGTTCGCCCTTGCGTTCACGCTCGGTGTCTTTCTCGCCGCCCTTGGCGGCGCTTTTACCGCGCCGAAGATTTCGGTGCAGCCCGGTATAGGCATTACGGTGATCCTGCTGAGTTTCGCCGTGGTGGTGATCGGCGGCCTTGGCAGCGTAGAGGGTGCGGCTATCGCCGCGCTTTTTGTTGGCTTCGCCCGCGCCGCTGCCATCCACCTGGTACCGTGGGCGGAGCTGTTCATTGTTTATCTGGTCATGGCGTTGGTGCTGGCGTTTCGGCCCGAAGGCCTGTTCCAGCGCGCCTCGGCGCGGAAAATCTAAAATGAAAGGCATTGTCGGCACGGTCGCCGCGGCGGCGGTCGCGTTCGCCGCGCTGGCTCTTGCCGGCTACGCGATGCCGAACTGGCTCGTTCTCGTCGCGACGTTGGCTTTTGCCAAGGGACTGGTGGCGCTCGGGATCGTCGCGCTGATGCGCGGAGGGCTGGTGTCGTTCGGCCAAGGCACATTTTATTGCGCCGGCGCCTACGCCGCCGGCATGGCGGCGAACAGTTTGGGAATCGGCGATGCCACGCTGCTGGTCGGAATAGGCGCGATCGCCGGCCTGATCCTGGGTGTGATCATCGCGCCGCTGCTGGCCGGCTATCGCGGCATCTTTTTCGCCACGCTGACGCTGGCGCTGTCGATGATTGTCTACGGCATTCTCAACAAGACTTATTCGCTGGGCGGCTCCGACGGCTTGAATTTGCATGCGCCAAGCTTTTTTGGTCATCACCCGGCGGGATCGCAACGCGCCGGCTACGCGCTGTTCGTTTTTACCAGCTTCGTGACGGTGATGGCCGCCGCACTTTGCCGAATCCATTTCGATTCGGTTCGCGGGCTCCTGTCGCACGCCGCGCGTGACAACGAGATCCGTGTGGAATATCTCGGCGCCTCGGTACGATGGATCAACGGCGTCAATTTCGTGATTGCTGCCGTTCTCGCCGGCATTGGCGGCGCGCTGTCGGCGCTCTCACTCGGCCACATCGATCCGGATTTCGCGTTCTGGACGACTTCGGGCGAATTTGTCTTCCTCGCCATTCTCAGCGGCTACATGAGCGTCACCGCGGTGTTTGTCGCCGCGGTTGTTTTGGAATTGGTGCGGTCGTTTTCCAGCCAGTATTTTCCCAACACCTGGCAGGGGGCGCTCGGCATCTTTCTCCTTTTGATCATTCTCTTCCTGCCTGGCGGGCTCGGCTCGCTGCCGCAGCGCTTGCGCCGTCGCAATGGCAAATCGGCGCGGGCGTCGCTGGAACAATCCAGATGACCGCGCTCCTCGAGACCAAGGCTCTGCAAAAAACATTCGGCGCAGTGATCGCCGCCAGCAACATTTCGGTCGGGGTCGAGCGCGGCCAGAGGCTTGGTCTCATCGGCAACAACGGCGCCGGCAAGACCACGTTCATCAATATCGTTACCGGCCATCTCAAGCCCAGCTCCGGACGGGTTCTCCTTGAAGGCAAGGACATCACCGGCCTTGCGCCTCGTCAGGTCCGCCGCGACGGCATCAGCCGTTCGTTCCAGATCCCCCAGCTTTTCACGAGTCTGACGCTCGACCAGAATTTGCTCATGGCGGTCGCCATCCTCCGCAGCGAAGGAATGTCGTCATGGCGGCCGGCGCGCACGGACGCCGGGATGGCCGAAGTCGACGACCTTCTCGAGCGTTTCGGCTTGGGGCCATACGCGGGGCAAACGGTTGCCGCGTTGCCGGGCGGCGTGCGCAAGCTCGTCGACGTCGCCATGGCGGTCACAGGCCGGCCCAAGCTTTTGTTGCTCGACGAGCCGACCAGCGGCGTCGCGGTCGAAGAAAAATTTCCGCTGATGGACGTGATTATGCACGCTATCGCCGGCACGGAAACAACCGTGCTGTTCGTTGAGCACGACATGGATATCGTCGGCCGTTATGCCGATCGAGTGCTCGCGTTCTATGCCGGCCGCATTATTGCGGATGGCAAGCCCGGCGCGGTGCTGAACAACGAAGAGGTGCAGCGTTACGTCACCGGAGTGGCGGCGTGAGTGCGCTGCAAATCGAAGCTCTACGCGTCAAGCTGCAGTCGGTCGAGGTGCTGCGCGGCATCAATCTCACGGTCGCGCCTGGCGAAATGATCGGCCTTCTGGGCCGCAATGGCGCCGGTAAAACCACGACCTTGCGCGCGATCATGGGGTTGGTGGCTCCGAGCGGCGGGCGGATCGCGTGCGGCGGCGAGGATTTGATCGCGCTGCCGACGCATCGCCGCGCGGAACTCGGTATCGGCTATATGCCGGAAGACCGCCGGCTCATCCCGCAGCTCTCGGTAGAGGAAAATGTTCTGTTGCCGAGCTGGGTCACGCGCGGCATCGATCCTCGCGTGCGCCTCGAATTCGTCTACGGCCTCATGCCCGAAGTGGTGGCGATGCGCGATCATAAGGCGTTGGCGCTGAGCGGCGGCCAACAGAAACTGGTGGCGCTGGCGCGCGCGCTCGTCGTCGGCACACGCCTGCTTTTGCTGGACGAGCCGTTTGAGGGCGTCGCTCCCGCGCTGTCCCGGCGGCTCGCGGAAGTTATCGGCATGCTGCGCGGCAAGGACGTGGCGGTTCTGATCGCCCAATCCGATCTCAATCACGCGATCAAGATGCTCGACCGGGAATACCGCATTGAGCGCGGCGTCAATCGCTAACGGTCGGATAGTGGCGAAGCGCGCGGCGCTTCAAGCGTCCACGAGCATGCGATAATTGCCGACCACGACCGCTTCGAGCTGCTGCGGTTCTTCAAGGCGTCGCTCTTCGCCGCCGCGCCGAAACGCGGCGAAGGCATCGAGATTTGGAATCGTCTTTGATCCATCCTCGAACAGATGGCAAAAAGTCCCGTCGCTCAGCTTGAGCACCAAATAGCGCACACCGGCCGGCGCCTTGGCGGTCAGTTCGAGAAATACGTCTTCGATCAGACGCTGGTTTTCTTCGACCTTTTCCGGTTTGACGCGGTAGCGCACCAGTTTGGGTGACATAGAGTGCTCCTGTTTCCCGACGCACATGCGATAGCACGGGAACAGGCTTAAGCGATATTCCCGGTTAATTGGCCTGTTGCGCCAAAGCGCCGAGCCACGGCCGCTCGGTGCTGGCGCGTCCGACCAGCGCGCCTTGCAGATAATTGCAGCCCCATTCTTCCAGGAGCTTGGCGGCGCGCTCGTCCTGCACCCATTCGGCGACCGTCGCCAGATTGAGCCGTTGGCCCAACTCGACGAGCGTGCGCACAAAAGCGCGGTCGTCGTCCGAGTGCAGCATGTTATGAACAAAAGCGCCGTCGATCTTGACAATGTCGACGCCGAGCTTGCGCAGGTTGCGGAACGAAGTGAAGCCGGCGCCGAAATCGTCGATGGCAATCCGGCAGCCGAGATCCTTGGCGCGGGCGACGAAACCGCGCGTGTATTCCACGTCGCTGATCGCGGCGCTCTCGGTGATCTCGATGATCAGACGCTCGGCCACACCGGCATGCGCGCGCAACAGCGAATCGAGTCCCGTCCACCAATCCGGATCGGTGGTCGAGCCTGGCGAAGCGTTGACGCTCGCCTGCAACGACGGGGCGGCGGTCATTTCGTCGATCACGAGTTCAAGCACGCGGTGATCGAGCAGCCGCACAAGGCCCAGCCGTTCGGCGACCGGGACAATTTCACTTGCACCCAGCAAGCTGCCGTCGGAGCGGCGCACTCGCATCAGGCACTCGTAGAAGGCCGGCTGACGGCTATGCGCATTTACGACGGGCTCATAGGCGAGAAAAATGCGCCGCTCATTCAGCGCGGCGATGATTTCATCAGTGGCGCGGACGTTCTCGCGCCGCTGCATTTCGCGCTCGAGGTTCGGCTGATAGGCGAGAAATGAACCGCGTTGTTTGCTCTTGGCGGCGGCAAGCGCTTCCTCGGCGCGGGCAAGCATCTCGGCTGTCGTGCGCGCGTGACGTGGCGCGATGACACCGCCGATACTCACGGTGACCGCGACGGGCCCGGCGCTGGTGGTGATGAATTCGTCGCGCACGCCAGCGAGCAAGCGTTCGGCGGCGAAGTTCATGTCGTCCGGTGTGCAATCGCAAAGCACGACGCCGAACTTGTTACCCGCGTAACGGCCGAGCGTATCTTTGCCGCGCGTCAGCTTGCGCAGCCGCTTTGCCAGCGTCGCGATGGCTTCGTCGGCGACGTCGAAGCCGTACGACTGATTCATGCGTGCGAGGTTGTCGATGGCCACCAGAAGAAAGCCGCACGACGAGCGAAACCGCGTCGCCTCGTCGAGCGTCTTTTGCAAGATCTCGATCAGATAATGGCGGTTTGGTTCGCCGGTGAGTTCGTCGCAGCGCGCCAGCACGCTCAGGTGCTCCTCGCGCTCGTGGCGTTCGCTGATTATCCGGACCGTTCCTTGGGCGCGCGCCGGCTTGCCGTCGGCGCCGGCAAACCAGCGACCGCAATCCTCGATCCAGAACCTGGTTTCCGCGCTCGCGTCGGGGCGAACGCGATATTCGATGCGATAAAAGACGCCGCGCCCTTGGTCGCGCTCAGTGGAGCGAAGTACCGCGTCGAAACGCGTCGGTGCGTCCGCGGGATCGATCAGCTGCGCATAACTGCGGCCGCTCGATATCTTCGCAGCGTCCCCGATCCGAAGGAGCTCGCCGGCATTCGCGCTCCAGATAAGATTGTCGCTGCCGACATCCCAGCGATAGGCTGCTTCGCCGGCTGACGCGAGGACGTCGGCGGCATCGAGTGGTGCGGCGGGAATTTCGCCGTCCACCTCAGCATCGTTGCCGGGGCGCGCGGTAAGAGCCGCACTATCCGGATTGTTTTGCCGAACGTCGCCCGCCACTTCGCCCTCTTTACGAGTTTGCCGCCTGCGTGCGCCGCGCAGACCGACCGCCGGGCAAATTACCGAAGCCGCCTAAAGAATTCGCAAACCCAAAGTGCCGAAATCCGCCGATCGGGCGGCGAATTTCAGGCCGTTCGCTCGGTTTGCACCTCGATCTGACGCTGCGACGAGCGAATACTGACAATAAAGCCGACCAGCACGTCGACCAGCCCGATCATGGTCAACAAAAAGAAAGTCGAGGTGCCGGCGCGCTGCACCAGCAGAAATTCCACCAGCATGACAATGAACAGCGCCATCGCCAGGATGTGATCGACGATCGAACGCATGCCCATGCGGGTCGATTTGATCATCTCGACGGCCAGCAGGAGAATCGCAAACGCGAGCAGCAAATCTTCCCAGGTCAGTACCCAGTCCTGGCCCGACATCATGTGCACGGTTGCAACCGGCGTGGTCCAGCCCACGCCGGGCGTCAGAAACGCAATCATGTTGTAGATGGCGAAGGGTATCAGGAGGAGCGGAAAGCCAATCAGGAACATGGCGGACCTCTCCTCGCGACGGTTAGGCCTCGGTCTTCTTGTTCAGGACCTGACGCCCGCGATACATACCGGTTTTCAGGTCGATATGATGCGGGCGGCGCAGCTCGCCGGAATCCTTGTCCTCGACATAGGCCGGCCGCTTCAGCGCGTCGGCGGATCGGCGCATGCCGCGGCGCGACGGCGACGTTTTTCGTTTCGGTACGGCCATGACAGTCTCTCCTACGGAAGCCGGGCTTATAAAAGAACCTAACCGGCAACGCTAGTGGTCGATTCCGACATTCGCATCCGCATTCGGCCGGCCGTTATGCGAACGTTAAATCAAAGGGGCGCTATGGCGCCTGACGGCGGATACACGCATCCTGCGCCGGATAGCTTATGGCGCGGTTTTCGTACACCCCGGCGAGCCGGCGCACCAAGCGCGCTCGGCGTCCGCGCGCTGCGGCGGAACGGATTCGGAAGAATGGCGGCGAGTTCCGCCGATTCTCGCGCGCGTCAGGTCGTGGGCCGACTTGCCGAATGCCCAGCGCGCACCGGCTTCAGCGCCGAATTGGTCGCGCGGACCCCACTCGACGATATTAAGGTAGATTTCCAGGACCCGACGCTTCGGCAGCACCAGGTTGATCCAGATTGCGAGCGGAATTTCGAGCGCCTTGCGCACGAAACTGCGCCCCTGCCAGAGAAACAGGTTCTTGGCGGTCTGTTGCGTGATGGTCGAGCCGCCGCGGGCCTCCGCAATGTCCTCGTCGGCCTGCTGCAAGGCCTCGCGCACGCCGCTGAGGTCGATGCCGTGATTGCGGCAGAAGCTAGCGTCTTCGGCGAGGATCACGGTGAGCGGCAATGTCGGCGCGATATGGCCGATTGGGACGAAAGTGCGCTCGACGCGACGGCCCGTCGCCCAGCGCCACAGCATCGGCGTCGAGACAGGATCGACGAAACGATAAAACGGGGCGATCAGGTAAGGCAGCGCCAGCAACAGGACGACGATGGCGGCCAGAACCAGAAACACACGACGGACGGCCCGCATTGGTCTTGGTGGTTGCCGATCAGTTTCGCGCGTAGCCGATGAGCGGTCTCTTCTTACGCCCGAGCACGATGAGGATCATGGAAACGACCGCGAGCACAATCCAGATCGGCAAATCGAAGACTCTTTGGAGAAATGGGTCCCAGGCCCACAGTGCCGTCCGCTTCAGCCAAGTCTGCGCCAGATTGAGGCTATCTTGATCGACCATCGCCCAGACTTCGGCGACGTTGATATAGACGAGATGCTGGTTGGCGATCGACTTAGTGCCGTCATAGACCAGGAAGAAAAATGCGGTCGCCAGCAGGCAAAGTCCGAGGAAACGCAGCAGAAATCTGATCATGGCGGGACGAATGCTGACGCCGCGACGGCCGGCGTGCAGGCATTACCCTTCCCTGCGCGCATATTCAATGCGGCATGGCGGCATCTCTTTACTCAATTGCTCCAATTTAGCGCCGCGGCGGCCAACCCTTGAGTAAGGCCCGTCCATTCCGCTAACGTTTGGCGAAATGCCGAGCGTAGTCCTGCGATCGGCCATAAGGATGTGAAATGGCTTCGAAATCCGGCAAGCGCGGCAACCGGCCGACCTTCACCGATCAGGAAGCGCTGCTGTTCCATAGCCAGGGCCGCCCCGGCAAACTTGAAGTCGTGGCGACGAAGCCGATGGCGACCCAGCGCGATCTTTCGCTCGCCTATTCGCCCGGCGTCGCCGTACCGGTGCTGGCGATCGCCGAAGACGAAAGCCGCGCCTACGATTACACGACCAAGGGCAATTTCGTCGCCGTGATCACCAATGGCACCGCCATCCTGGGGCTCGGCAATCGCGGCGCGCTCGCAGCGAAGCCGGTGATGGAAGGCAAGTCGGTGTTGTTCAAGCGCTTCGCCGACGTCGACTCCATCGATCTCGAGGTCTCAACGGAAGACACCGATGCCTTCGTCGATTGCGTCAAGCTTCTTGGCAAGAGTTGGGGCGGTATCAATCTTGAAGACATCAAGGCCCCTGAATGCTTCATCATCGAGCAAAGACTGCGCGAGCTTTTGGACATTCCGGTTTTCCATGACGACCAGCACGGCACCGCCATCATCGCCGCCGCCGGCCTGATCAACGCGCTTGAACTGACCGGTCGCGACATCAAGACCACGAAGCTCGTCTGCAACGGCGCGGGCGCCGCGGGCGTCGCTTCTCTGGAATTGCTGCGCGCCATCGGCTTTCGTCCCGAGAACCTCGTTCTCTGCGACACCAAGGGCGTGATCTATGAAGGCCGCCGCGACGGCATGAACCAATGGAAATCCGGTTTTGCCGTCAAGACCAAAGCCCGCACGCTGGCCGAAGCGCTCGAAGGCGCCGATGTCTTCTTTGGTCTGTCGGTAAAGGGCGCGATGACACAGGACATGGTGAAGTCGATGGCGGAGAAGCCGATCATCTTCGCCATGGCTAATCCCGATCCGGAGATCACGGTCGAGGACGTGGCCGCGGTGCGCTCCGACGCCATCATGGCGACAGGACGCTCCGACTATCCCAACCAGATCAACAATGTGCTCGGCTTTCCCTACATTTTCCGCGGCGCGCTCGACGTGCGCGCCCGCGCCATCAACATGGAAATGAAAATCGCGGCGGCGCATGCGCTCGCCGCGCTGGCGCGCGAGGACGTGCCCGACGAAGTAGCGGCGGCGTACGGCGCGCGGCCGAAATACGGGCCTGACTACATCATTCCGGTGCCGTTCGATCCGCGGCTGATCTCATCCGTGCCGCCGGCGGTGGCGCAGGCGGCGATGGATTCCAAAGTCGCGCGGCGTCCGATTGTCGACATGGACGCCTACCGCGAGCAGTTGCGCACGCGGCTCGATCCGATTGCCGGCGTCTTGCAGCGCGTTTTCCAGAACGTGCGCCGGCAGCCGCGCCGCGTCGTGTTTGCCGAAGGCGAAGAGGAGCAGGTGATCCGCGCCGCCGCCTCGTTTGTGCAGCAGGGACTCGGCTCGGCGCTGCTGGTCGGCCGCGAGCCGCGCGTCCGCGAGACCGCGGAAGCCGCCGGTGTCGAACTGGGCGAAGGCATCGAGGTGATCAATGCCGCTTTGTCGTCGCGCAACGGCGCCTACGCCGCCTACCTTTACGAGCGGCTGCAACGCCAGGGCTATTTGCAACGCGATTGCCAGCGCCTGATCAACACCGACCGCAACCACTTCGCCTCCTGCATGGTGGCGCTCGGGGATGCGGACGCCATGGTCACCGGCGTCACACGCAATTTCTCGGTGGCGCTCGACGACATCCTGCGCTGCATCGATCCGAAGCCCGGACACCGGGTGATGGGCGTGTCGCTGGTGCTTGGCGCGCGGCCGCACGGTCTTGGTCGCCGACACCGCCGTGACCGAAATGCCCGACGCGGCGGATATTGCCGAAATCGCGGTCGAAGCGGCGCGCGTCGCGCGCGCGCTCGGCTACGAGCCGCGGCTGGCGCTGCTCGCGTTCTCTACTTTCGGCCATCCGCCGGGCGAGCGCTCGGCGCGGGTGCAGGAGGCGGTGCGGCTGCTCGACAAGCAGCGCGTCGATTTCGAGTATGACGGCGAGATGGCGGCCGACGTGGCGCTGAATATGGAACTTCGCGAGGCCTATCCGTTCTGCCGCCTGTCCGGACCCGCCAACGTCCTGATCATGCCGGCATTCCATTCGGCCTCGATCTCGACCAAGCTGTTGCGGGAATTGGGCGGCGCGACCGTGATCGGACCGATCCTGGTCGGGCTCGACCGCTCGGTGCAGATCGTGCAGCTTTCGGCCAACGACGCCCAGCTCGTCAACATGGCGGCGCTCGCTGCCTATAATGTGAGCGGCTAGGCGGGGACGGGGCGCGGCCCCCTTAACCATTCGCCTTAAAACGCGGCCTTCGATTCACGCCGCCGAAACCACTCGCGGTTAATAGATTTCCCGTCACCCTTAGGATGACGGGAGTTGCGTACAGTGACTGCTTCCCCGCCGCTCGCGCTCGAAATTCGCGGCCTTGTCAAACGCTTCACGCGGCCCGCCGTCGATGGGCTCGATCTCGCGGTCCGTTGCGGCGAGTTCTACGCGCTGCTCGGCCCGAACGGCGCCGGCAAAACGACGACGCTGCGCATGATAGCGGGGCTGATCAGTCCCGACGCCGGCTCGATCCATCGTCGACGGCGTCGATGCGCTTGCCGATCCGGTCGCCGCCAAGCGCCTGATCGCGTGGGTGTCCGACGAGCCGATGATCTACGACAAGCTCACGCCGGAGGAATATCTCGATTTTGTTGCTGGCCTCTGGGCGGTCGAGCCCAAACTCGCTGCCGCGCGTGCCGCCGAACTGTTTGATTGGCTCGGGCTTGCTCCGCATGCGCGCGAACGCTGCGAAGGTTTTTCCAAGGGCATGCGCCAGAAGGTGGCGCTCGCCGGCGCGCTGGTGCATGACCCGCGCCTCATCATTCTCGACGAACCGCTGACCGGGCTCGACGCCGGCTCCGCGCGTCAAGTCAAAGGCGTGTTGCGCGAGCGCGTCCGCGCCGGCGGCACCGTCATCATGACCACGCACATTCTGGAAGTCGCCGAGCGCATGGCCGACCGCATCGGCGTTATCGCGCACGGCCGGCTTCTTGCCGAGGGCACGCTTGCCGAACTTCGCCGGCTTGCCGGCCGGCAGCGGCGTCAGCGAAGGCGCGGACGATCTCGCGAGCCTGGAAGATACCTTCCTCGCACTTGTCGCCGACGCCGCGCTTCCGGCCGAAGCGGCGTGAAGTTTTTCTCCAGCGTGCGACGATGAGCCAAGCCGGCACTGCCGTATGGTTCGCTCGCCACGAGTCGCGCCTCGCCTGGCGCGACTTTGTGTCGATGATGACGGCGGGGCGCCGGACGCGCGCGCGCAAAGTCGCCATCGGCTTCGCCGTCTTCATCATCATCATGCACGCCATCGCCTATTCGGTCGTCGGTGGCTATGCCGACGCGCCGATCGAGCCGGCAGTTGTTGATCGGGCATCTCGTCGGCGCTGCTGCTGTCGTGGCTGCTGATGTTCTCGCAGGCGATGGAATTGATGACGCGCGCGTTTTATGCGCGCGCCGATCTCGATCTCATTCTCGCGTCGCCGGTTGCCGCGGAAAAACTCTTCGCGGTGCGCATCGGCACTGTGGCGCTGTCGGTTACCGGCATGGCGCTGCCGCTCGCCGCGCCGTTCATCAACATGCTGGCCTGGCGAGGCGGCGCGCACTGGCTCGGTGCCTACGGCGTCATTCCGGCCATGGGCGCGACGGCCGCGGCGCTCGCTGTGCTCGCGACCGCCGCCATGTTCCGCCTCATCGGCCCGAAGCGCACCCGTTTCGTTGCGCAGATCGTTGCCGCGGTCATCGGCGCCGCGTTCGTCATTGGCCTGCAAGTGGCGGCTATCCTCTCTTATGGAACGCTTTCGCAGGCGACCGTTCTTCAGTCCGAAGCTTTTCTCGCGCTCATGCCGGGTGAGAACAGCATCTTGTGGTGGCCGGCGCATGCCGTGCTCGGCGACGTTCGCGCCCTCATCGTCCTGCTCGCGCTTGCCTTTGCCGCGCTTGCAGCGGCCATCTTGATTGTTGCGCCGCGGTTCGGCGCTTATGCCGTTGCCGCAGCCAGCGCTGACGCTGCGCCATCCGCGCGGGCACGGCGTCCGAGCACCTTGCGTGCCGCTTCGCCGCGGCGTGCGCTCCGGCGCAAGGAATGGATCCTGCTGCGCCGCGATCCGTGGCTGGTCTCACAGACGCTGATGCAGATGCTTTATCTGTTGCCGCCGGCGCTGATGCTGTGGCGGAGTTTTGCCGCGCAATCTCCCGGCGGCGCGCTGAACCTTCTGGTCCCGGTGCTGGTGATGGCGGCCGGCCAGCTCGCGGGCGGTCTCGCCTGGCTCACCATTTCCGGCGAGGATGCGCCCGATCTTGTCGCCACCGCGCCGATTCCGCCGAGCTTTGTGTTGCGCGCCAAGATCGAGGCGGTGCTGGGCGTCATCGCCGTTGTGTTCACGCCGCTCATTGCCGTACTCGCCATCGCTTCGCCGTGGCACGCGCTGTTGACTCTCGCCGGCATTGTTGCCGCGTCGGCGTCGGCGACCGCGATTCAGCTTTGGTTCCGCACCCAGGCGAAGCGGAGCCAGTTCCGCAGGCGTCAGGTGTCGTCGCGGGTCGCCACTTTTGCCGAAGCATTCTCTTCCATCGCCTTCGCGGCGACGGCCGCAATCGCTGCCGTGAATTTGTCGCTCGCCATCCCGCCCGGGATTATCGCGCTCGCCGTTGTCGCCGGCGCACGATATTTGAGTCCGCGAAACCCGTAATCAGCCGGCGGCCGAGGCTACCAGCAGCACCGCGATTTCGCCGACCTGCTCGAGCGCGCCGCACACATCGCCGGTCTGTCCGCCGATCTGCGCCGCGCTCAAGCGCGCGACCACCGTGAGCATAACCGCAAGCACAATTGCCGCTATCGCCGCCGGCGCAAAGCCGAGGCAGCCGATGAGGATGAGAAAACCGAGCACCGCTCCGGCAGCGGCGGTTTCTCGGGTAGGAGAGCCTGCGGCATGTGAAAGTCCGTCGTCGCGCGCCGGCGGCAGAAAGAACATCAACAGCGGCAATAGCGCGCGCGCCGCGGCGTGCGCGCCGATCAGTGCCGCCGCGACCGCCGCGGGATCGGCCAGGCTCGCAAGCGCGCCGACGCGAATTAGAAACGACAAGATCAGCGCGCAGACGCCATACGTGCCGATGCGGCTGTCGCGCATGATCGAAAGTTTCTGTTCGCGAGTCGTGCCGCCGCCGAATCCGTCGGCGGTGTCGGCAAGACCGTCTTCGTGCAGGGCGCCGGTTACGCCAAGCGTGGCGGTGACGGCGAGCGCCGCCGCCGGCCAGGGCGGTAAGCCGGCGCGCGCAGCGATGACGTAAATCACCGCGCCAATGACGCCGATGACGAACCCCGCGAGCGGGAACGCCCAGGCGGCCTGTGCAATTTCGCCATCCGCGAACGGTCGCGACCGCGCCAACGGCAGCCGCGTGCAAAACAGGATGCTGACGGAAAGATCGTGGGCCCGCGCGCCGACCCACGCGTTCCAGGAAGGAGCAGGATCGCCACCCGTGCCGTAAGCCATGGGCCGTCTCCGGCGAAGCCTCCTTCCTGGGCCGGAAGGAGAGGATTCGCGGCAGCATAGCAAATTTGCTAGAGCGGGGACGAGCGGGGCGGGCGCAAAAACGAGAAATGCGATGGCAAACTTTGCTTCTTTGACCGATCTGCGCGCTCTTTGCCTCGATCTGCCGGGGGGACATCCGGCCGCGAGCGCTGCCGTGGCGGCGCGCGAGGACCGCCTGACCAAGCCGCCAAAAAGCCTCGGCCGGCTGGAGGATTTGACCGCCTTTCTCGCGCACTGGCAGGGCCACGCGCCGCCCCGGCTCGACCATGTCGAAATTCTGGTCTTTGCCGGCAATCATGGCGTCACCGCACAAGGCGTCTCGGCGTATCCCGCCGAAGTCACCGTGCAGATGGTGGCGAATTTTTCCGGAGGCGGTGCCGCCATTAATCAGCTGGCGCGCGCGGCAGGAGCCAACCTGCGCGTCGTTCCGCTTTCGCTCGATCAACCGACCGCCGATTTCACGCTGGCACCGGCAATGAGCGACGATGAATTCCTCGCCGCCGTGGCAGTCAGGCTACGACGCGGTTTCGCCGGATAGCGATCTCGTCATTCTCGGCGAGATGGGTATCGGCAACACCACCGCCGCGTCGGCGTTGGCGGCGGCGTCTTTCGGCGGCCGCGGGCTGCGCTGGGCCGGCCGCGGCACCGGCGTCGACCATGACGGCTTGCAGCGCAAGCGTGCGGCGATCGACACCGCGCTCGCCCGCCACACCGCGATCTTGAACGATCCGCTGCGTGTCGCCGCGGCGCTCGGCGGCCGCGAGCTTGCCGCCATTCTCGGCGCGACCCTCGCCGCGCGCCGGCAAAACATCCCCGTCATTCTCGACGGCTTCGTTTCGACCGCCGCGGTCGCGCCGCTCTACAAGCTCCGCACCGACACTTTGGCGCACGCGCTCGCCGGCCACGTGTCGGCCGAAGCCGGCCACCGCGCGCTGCTCGAGGAAATGAACTTAAAGCCGATCCTCGATCTTAACATGCGGCTCGGCGAGGCCTCGGGCGCAGCGACGGCTTTGTTGATCCTGCGCGCGGCGCTCGCCTGTCACACCGGGATGGCGACGTTCGCCGAAGCCGGCGTGTCCGACAAACCGCCGGAAGAGGCGACGGAGAAGGCCGCGGGTTAGTCTCGTCATTGCGAGGAGCGGTAGCGACGATGCAATCCAGTGTAGATCATGGTCCTGGATTGCTTCGCTACGCTCGCAATGACGAGATCACATAAACGCCTGGATGCCGGTTTGCGCGCGGCCGAGGATCAGCGCGTGGATGTCGTGCGTGCCCTCGTAGGTGTTGACGGTTTCGAGATTGCACAGAACGCGCATGACGTGGAATTCGTCGGCAATGCCGTTGCCGCCGTGCATGTCGCGGGCGAGCCGCGCCACATCGAGTGCCTTGCCGCAATTGTTGCGCTTGAGCAGCGAAATCGCCGGCGGTGACGCTTTGCCCTGCTCGATCAGCCGCGACATGCGAAGCGCCGCGTGCAAGCCGAGCGTGATCTCGGTCTGCATGTCGGCGAGTTTCTTCTGGATGAGCTGATTGGCGGCGAGCGGCCGGCCGAACTGCTTTCGGTTGAGCACGTAGTCGCGGGCGCGATGCCAGCAGAACTCGGCGGCGCCGAGCGCGCCCCAGGCAATGCCGGCGCGCGCGACATTAAGACAGCCAAACGGACCGGACAGGCCGGAAACATTCGGCAGCAGATTTTCTTCCGGCACGACCGCGCCGTCGAGCACGATCTCGCCGGTGATGGAGGCGCGCAGCGACAGCTTGCCTTCGATCTTCGGTGTCGAAAACCCTTTGGTGCCGCGCTCGACAATGAAGCCGCGGATCTTGCCCTCGAGCTTCGCCCAGACCACCGCGATGTCGGCGACCGGCGAGTTCGAGATCCAGGTTTTCGCGCCGGTGAGGCTATAGCCGTTCGCGACTTTCTCGGCGCGCGTCACCATCGATCCCGGATCGGAGCCGTGATCGGGTTCGGTCAAGCCGAAGCAGCCGACGAATTCGCCGGTCGCAAGCTTCGGCAGATATTTGCGCCGCTGTGCTTCAGAGCCGTAGGCATAGATCGGGTGCATGACCAGCGACGATTGCACCGACATGGCCGAGCGGAAGCCGGAATCGACGCGCTCGATCTCGCGCGCAATCAGCCCGTAGGCGACGTAGCCGAGGCCGGCGCCGCCGTAAGTCTCCGGGATGGTCGAGCCGAGCAGGCCGAGCTCGCCCATCTCGCGGATCACCGCCGGGTCGTATTTTTCCTCGCGATAAGCGGTCAGCACGCGCGGAAACAGTTTGTCCTGAGCGTAATCGCGCGCGGTGTCGCGCACCATCCGCTCTTCTTCGGTCAGCTCACCTTCGAGATCGAGCGGGTCTTCCCATTTGAAAGCGGCGTCCTTGATCTGGACCGGTTTCGTCTCGCGCTTCTCCGCAAGCTGCGCCATGGCTCAACTCCTTGTTTGGCGGGAAGCTTAGAACATTTTACCCGCAGCGGGAAACGGAGTATCAAACGCGCAGAGCGCCCGTAGCTCAGCTGGATAGAGCGCTGCCCTCCGAAGGCAGAGGTCAGGGGTTCGAATCCCTTCGGGCGCGCCACCTAATGGATTTCGACGCGGATCGAGTCCCGCTCACGCACCAGCCGAGGAGCGGTCGAATAGGCGCGCCTAATTGGCAGATTGTTAACCGCGCCTCCCCGGTGCGCGTTGGCTTTTACCGCCGGTAAATGCCGATCATGCTCCGTTGGCGCGTGCGGCATGACAAGTTTTGCTTTTTGGACAACGACGTAAGCCTGACTTCGAGAAGCACGTTCTTGCGCCGGGCCTATGGAGCGATCCGGGATGGGCTGCATTTTTCAAGAGAATTGGCGCGACGCCAGGCGATCCGGAAAATCTTCGCATCACACCGGATGGCGTGGCGCGGATGATTGAAGACGGTCGCAAAGCCGTAAACGAACGGGTCTCTCGGCTCGAAGCCGAGGTCGCAGCCAAGGGCCTGAATGATATTCGTCTACGTCCGTTCTGGCTCATTCTGGATAATTGCTGGAACGGGGAGACCGGAGATTTCCTCATCTACCACCTCCGTCTAAATCCCTACGACGAATGGAACACGGTCATCCTGGCGGCGGATGCGAGGGGCGCTTCCACCCTCGACATACCCGTCCACCCTGCTCGGGATATTCCGGCTTTTAGCAAGGCCCTTACGGAGGCCATTCTCGCCCTTCGCGACCGGCTTCGGAACGCACATCAGGAAGTCCAGCGGACGCATGAGTTCGGCCGCTTCGCTGACCTTTGCGACGATACCGTCGTCAGAGTGAAACAGATGGCACAAAAATTCGCTGCTGTGCTTGTCGAGGGGCACAAAAAATTTCCTCCCGCACAGGACGAAACATCGGCACGGATCGGTGAGAAGTAGCTGTCGGGTCTTCCGCCAACAGTAGCCGCAGAAGGTTCTCAAAATGAATCGCGAATTTGAGAAGTCGGTCAGCGCGCCGCCAATGAGCTATTCCATTCCGAATGCTTTGCAGGTTGCGTTGCTCTACGAGCGCGGGGACACCGTTGATCTGACAGCACTGCAAGCCGCATTTTTAAAAAGTGAACTCAACGCATTCGGTTACAAATACAACGTCGTCGCCGCCGACGGTCGAAACTTCTTTCGCTGTTTCGGCGGCCGCGATTCGAACGTGATGGTCGCAGTTGAGCGCATGGACCGGCCCGGCGATCGCGCTAAGTTCAACACGGCGCTCGGGTCCGTCTTTAACCAGATCACCGTGCCGGATGCGCGAGCGATTATCGACCGCCATGGCGGAATGCTTCTGATCAACGTTCACCACGGCGCCATGTCGCAGTCGAGTGCAGTCCAGGGATTGTTGGCGCAGATGGGCGTGGGTCAGGCCGGACAATCCCTGCCGCAATATCAGGAGCGGTTGCGGGTTATGGGTCTGCTAGCCACCATGGCGACGGAAATCAGCAAGCCAACTCTGTCGCATTGGACCCACACGGACGTCCTGGCGAGGCCGCAAGCAATCAAGAATCATATGGAGGACGCCAGTCCCAATCCGTTGCACGTGCATCCTCTGCCGTTTCGCGCCCAAGGCACGACCCAAGACCAGGGCATCGCCGGCCTTGAGACCTTTGGCGCGGCGGCGTTCATCGGACGTGAAATACGGGTGCGCCCGACCGAAGTGCCGTGGGGCGAGGCCTACCGGCATGCACTTGCCTTCATTGCTCTCGCGGTGCGGAAAAACGGCTACGTCATTCCTGACAACGACACGTTCGGCGACGACAACGATAAATTCTCCTATCGCGTGCATCACACGGCCCAACCGTTCTTAAACGCGGGTGTGCAAATTCCCTGCTACGAGCTCGAGCCGCTACTCAACAAGGATCACGGTTTTAAATCGCCAGCGTATGTTCCGAACGACAGAATCGTCAATATCGACGCTCCGCAATCCGAATACGCGCAGCTCAAGGGCAGAGCCGGCCGCGAAGTTGTCGCCGAGTGGAGAGCCAAACGCCAGATGGCCGAGCGAGCCGGCGGCAGTTTTGTCGTGAAGGCTCGGGTCGAGGCGGCCGGCGGACGTCCATTCGGCAAGCGCCAGAGCGGCGACGCTGCTTCCGGAGCCAACGGTGGCTCGACGGCCGGATGGCTCGCGAAGACCTTCAACGCGCGCACCAATAAGGAGTAGGTGGTAGGACGTTTACTGAATGCATAAAGGGGCGGCACGAGGCCGCCCCTTCATTCTTATTGTTTGAGCGCGTCGCTTATTTCGGCCGGGCGTAGGTCCAGTTCAGCGCCGCCTTGGCCTTCGAGTGGAAGTGCAACTCGAAGCCGACTACGGCCGCCGAAACTTGGTCGTCCTTGGCGAATTGCAGCTTGTCTTCGTCAACCGCATAGACGGTCAATTGGTAATGGTGCGGCTTGTCGCCTTGCGGCGGGCACATGCCGCCGTAGCCGTCGGCGCCGTAATCGGTTCGGCTTTGGATGGCGCCTTCGGGCATCAGCTTCGCCTTCACGTCGCCGGCGTTCTTCGGAATCGAGGTGGTAGAGACGGGGATGTTGAAAACCACCCAATGCCAGAAGCCGGAGCCGGTCGGCGCGTCAGGGTCGTAAAGATTAATCGCGAAGCTTTTTGTGCCTGCCGGCGCGCCGGTCCATTTAAGTGACGGCGATTGGTTCTGGCCGTTGCAGCCGAACACGTTGGCTTCCATTTCCTTGGTGCCGACCGCGCCGTTTTTGATGTCATCGCTGGTGACCTTCATTTGCGCATGCGCCACCGGCGCGGCGATGAGGCCGGCGGCGAGAACGGCTACACCCAACCCTACTTTGAACATTGATGTCCTCCCGTGTCTAAAAAGCCAACGTTAGCATGAGAGGCGACTGTTGTCTTGGGGCGGTTGCCCATCGCGGTGCCAATGATCGCGGCGCCGCTCCTTAATTTGACCGGGTTATGTTGCGAACGTAAAGTCGCATGCAAAAGAGTAATAGGCACGCGATCAACGCGGCATCGGGGGCAACTAAAAATGAGGGAGGAATGAATGAAGCGAACTTTCATGCTTTTGGCGGCGGGTTTGGCGCTCGCGATGACGCTCGGCGCGGCGCCGGCGTTTGCCAAACCGGATTGCGGTGAGAACACCGGACAGAAGGCAACTGGCAAGCCGATTCCAATCGGCGGCGTCACGTCAATGAGCGGCATCGGCAGCTTCAAAGAAGCCGGCGATGCAGCGGAAGCTTATTTCAAGTGCGTCAATGACAACGGCGGTATCCACGGCCGGCCGATCACCTATCACGCGGAAGACGACCAAAGCCAACTCGACGTCGCCGCACAGGCCGCGAAAAAGCTGGTCGAGGATGAAGGCGTCTACGTGATGATCGGCTCGACGAGCTTCATCGAGTGCATCCCGAACGCCAACTACTACCTCAAAAACAATATCCTCGAGATTGGGCTCGGCATTCCTTCGCAGTGCTTCCAGTCCAAGAACATCGCCGAGATCAACGCCGGGCCGCGGCAGAGCGGCATCGGCGGCGCCGAGTATGCGCGGCGCAAGCTCGGCGCAAAAACCCTGGTGTGCTCGATTCCAAAATTCCCCGGCTCCGATTACAGCTGCAACGGCCTGGAGGAGTGGGGCAAGAAGTACGGCGTCAAGGTCACGAGCATTTATTCCGACCCGGTGTCGCCGGACTACAACTCGCTGATCCTGCAGTTTTTGGCGACCAATGACGATGCGGTCATGGTGTACGGCACCGACGACACCGGCGCACGCATCCTTGACGCCGCCGAGCAGCAAGACGGCGCCGCCAAGATGAAATGGACGACGCCGACGTCGTACTACACGGTGCGCATCCCGAAAGCGATTGACGCCAAATACTGGAACGACCGCCTGTGGGTTAACGCCGAACTGGCGCCGATGGACAGTAAGGGCAAAGACAACCAGAACTGGATCGCGGTGATGGATGCTTACGGCGGCAAGATCCTGCGCGACAGTTTCTCGCAGGCCGGTTACATCGCCGGACGCATCGCGGTCAACGCCATGCTGTCGATCAAAAATCCCGACGACGTCAATCGCAATACGGTGACGGCGGCGATTTAGAATATGAAGCCCTACGAGACCGACATCCTCTGCCAGCCGTGGTATTGGGGCGGACCGGAGGCGACCGAGCACAACGCCAATCACGTGACCCGCACCGTCACGATCCACGACGGCAAGTGGAAGACCGTGGAAGGCTGCATGCCGAGCAACGATCCGGGCCTTGCCACTATCGAGGCTCTGGAGAAGAAGCTTGGCATCCAGGTTAACGATCAGGTTCCGCTGGAATAACGCGGTCCTCTCGTCTTAAGTTAAGTCGCTGACAGGTGCCCGAGGATTTCCGTGGTCGCGCCATGGAAATCCTCGGCGCTGTTTAAGAGATCATGTCGCGATAGAACGAAGCGGCAGCGGGCCAAGGAATGATCAAGCCGTGGATCTTTGAGTTCTTCGCGACGCCGCCGGCATTGATTGCGCAGTTCGATCCCGCAGCGTCGCAGCGTCATTTCGACGGCTATCTTGATGCGTGGACCAGCGCCGAAGCGGCCGGCTTCGAGGGCGTCTTCTTCAGCGAGCATCATTTCGGCGCTTCGTATTCGCCGTCGCCCAATCTGTTGATCGCCGCCGTGGCGGTTCGCACCAAAAAACTACGGCTCGGCGTCATGGGAATGGTGCCACCCTATCATTCGCCATGGCGGCTGGTCGAAGAGATCGGGATGCTCGATCACTTGACCGGCGGACGCCTTGAAATCGGCACCTCGCCCGGCATCCCGCCCGAAATGGCGCAAGTCGGACTGAGCGTCGAGGAGGCGCGCGCCCGGTACGACGAAGCGGTCGAGATCATCGATAAGGCGCTGGCTGAGCCGGTGATCTCGCACCACGGAAAATTCTGGAGTTTCGACGATATGCGGCTGACGCCGCGAACGGTTCAACAGCCGCCGCCGCAATGGGTGACAGTCGTCAGCGTGTCGTCGGCGCGCAAAGCGGCGCGCCGCGGTGCCAAAATCTCGACCGGCTTTCATCCGCAGGAAAAGGTAATCGAAATCTTTGACGCCTACCGCGACGAAGCCGCCAAGGCCGGCCGCAAGGCGGGACCTGACGATCTCTGCCTCCGCCGTCAGGTGGTGATGGATGATGATGAGGAAGCGCTCGCCAAGCGGCGGGTCGCGTATCGCGAATTCCTTAAATTCGATCCGCGGCTCAGTCTTCCCGACCGTCCGGCGCTCGACACGCCGCTCTCGCACAGTTTCACGATCGGCGAGGAAGAGTTCATTGGCGGCGAGCCCGCCGCCATTGCCGACGAGATCGCCGCGCAATGCCGCAGCGCCGGCGCCGGACATTTTGCCGGCCTGTTCGACCGGCTCATTTCGCCGGCGCAAACCATGGAAATCTACCGCACGTTCGGGGAGAAGGTGATCCCGAAGCTGCGCGCCGCCGCGGTCTAAATCCGCCCTGTTGCGGCGCGCGAATTACGCTTGTGGCGCCAATGGCGGAGCCAGTGCCGCCTGCCCGGAGGCCAGATACGCGCCGTGCAGGATTTCCGGATGTTCGCGCAATTCCTCGGAACTTCCCGCGAAGGCGACGGTGCCGCGCTCCATGACATACGCGCGTTTTGAGAGCGAGAGCGCCAGTGTGGTGAATTGCTCGATCAGCAAAATGCCGACGCCGCGAGCGGCGATGGCCTGGATCGTTTCGGCGAGCCGGCTGACGACGGAAGGCGCGAGCCCAAAGGACAATTCATCGATCAGAAGATAGCGCGGTCGCGAGATCATGGCCTGCGCGATCACCACCATCTGCTTTTGGCCGCCCGATAAATTTTGCGCGGCGGTCGTCAGCCGGGCGCGCAATTCCGGGAAGATCTCAAGCGCGGCTTCGACTTCGCGGTCGGCGTCGCGCCGCGTGTGCATCAGCGCGGCGGCGGCAAGATTGTCGCGCACCGACAAGCCGACCAGAACCGGATGGCCTTCAAGCACCAGCGCGACGCCGTGCCGGCGCACGGAGTCCGGCGATTGCCCCAACAGTTCGGTGCCGTCGCGGCTTACGTGTCCGCGCAGCGCCGGCAAAATACCGGCCACGGTGAGAACGAGCGTGGATTTCCCGGCGCCATTGGCGCCCAGCAGTGCGGTGATCTCGCCAGGTGCGACATCGATCGAGACGTCGCGCAGCACCGGCCGGCCGCCGCGCGCGACGAAGAGATTGCTGACGGTCAGCGCTGAGGCGGCCATCGCTTATTCTCGTCCCAAATAAGCGCGGCGCACGACCGGATCGTCGAGCACCGCGCGCGTCGGCCCCATGGCCAGACGCTTGCCGAAATCGAGCACCAACGTTTCGATGCAAACCGAGGCGATGAGGTCGGCGTCGTGATCGATGAGTACGAGCTGGGTGCCGAAGACCGACGGAATTTCAATCAACAATCGCCGCAATTGCTCCGTCTCTGATTCGTTGAGACCGGCGCCCGGCTCGTCCATGAGAATGACCTTCGGCCGGCCGATAAGCGTCTTGGCGATCTCGACCATGCGACGGTCGAACAAGTTAAGCTGACGGCCAAGCATATTTCGCCGCGCGGTCAGGCCCACGAAATCGAGAGCCGCGGCCACCTCGCGCCGCGCGCTCGCGTGATCCGCAGAAACGTGGTCCGCGATGGCCTGGACGTTTTCCATCGCGGTCAACTCGTCGACGACCAATTCTTGCTGAAAGGTACGGCGCAGGCCCAAACTCACTCGTCGCTGCGGCGACAGTCCGAGCAGCACCGCATCGTTGAGCAAGATGGTGCCTTGAACCGGCCTGACGAAGCCGGACAGCACGTTGAGCAAGGTCGTCTTGCCGGCGCCGTTCGGTCCGATCAATCCGCAGATCGGCGCACTGAATTGCGCCTCAAGCGCGTCCAGCGGCTTGATGCCGCCGAACTGTACCGTCAGCGCGTCGATTTTGATCATGACGCCCGCTGCGCCTGGAATTTGCTGTAGAGCCGCTCGGCGAGCAGGGTAAGCTGGCCGCCGAGCCCGAGCGGGTCGCGCAGCGCGAACAACAGCGCCGCGCCGAAGATCATGAATCCGGCGTTGGTGTTGACGTTCAGGTCGATCAGCAGCGCCGGGATGAAGCGGGTCAACACGCCGCCGAGGAAAGCGCCAAGCCAGACGTCATAACCGCCAAGCAGCGTGCCGATAAAGATGACGATCGAGGTGGTGGTTGGAAAAGCTGATGCGTCGAGCTGGCCGAACAGGCCGGCGAGTAACGCGCCGGCGACACCGGCGAGAAATCCGGAAAGCGCAAACGCCCAGGCTTTGTAGAACACGATCCGCACCCCGGCGGCGGCTGCCATCTGTTCGTTCTTGCGAATGAGCGCCCAGGCGCGGCCCGGCTTGGAGCGGCGATGCGCCTCGACCAAAAAAATGCAAAGCACGGTCACGACGGCGACGAACAAAAAGTATGCGGTGTCGCTTGAGGCGAAGAACGGCCGCGCCATGTTGATGCGGTCATTGCCGCTGGCGCCGACCTGGCCGAGAAATCCGGGGCCGCCCACGGGAAAGCTGATGACAGTCACCAGGCTCTGAAAGGCGCCGGCGAGCATCAGCGTCACCAGCGCCAGATAAAGCCCGCGCATGCGCAGCGCCGGCAGTCCCCAAATCATGCCGATCACCGAAGCGCCGATGCCGCCGACGAGTATCGTGATGACGAACGGTGGATGGACATAGTGATAGAAGCGCAAGCTCACCCAGCCGCCGACGCCGACCAGCGCCCATTGGCAGAGCGAGACCAGACCGAGCTGGCCGTAAAGCAGTGCACAGCCCAGAACCGCAAGCGCCATGCAATAGGCCTGCGTAAAGTTCGACAACCAATAGCCGCCACAGGTGAGCGCGATCACGATGGAGACAATGCCAACCACCGCGACGATGGCGACGGCGCGCAGCCGCGGCGTGATTTCGGCGGTCGGCGGCGCGAGCGCCGGCATCGGCGTGGCTTTGCTCACCTCGGTCATTCGCGGGCTCCGACGCCCTGACCGGTGCCGACGATCATTAAGAAAATGAGAGCCGCGATATAAGGGCCGGCGCTGCGCAGATTGGCGATCTCCGGCGATGACGCGATCAGCAATGCCTCGATCATGCCGGCGACCATGCCGCCGATGAAGGCGCCCGGCAGCGACGATAGGCGCGCCATGATCGCCGCGGCAATCGCCGGAATGACCAGGAACGTCAGCGTGCCGGCATCAAGCCGCGCAATATTGGCCAAGAGAATGCCGGCGATGCCGGCAAACAAACCGTTGACCAGCCAGGCGAGCGAGTCGATCTGGGTAACGCGCACGCCGATAGCCGCGCTGATATGCCGATCGCTGGCCAGCGCGCGCATGCCCAAGCCGATCCGCGTCCAGCTCAACAACAGTCCGACGCCACCTGCCATCGCCAGCGACAGGCCGAGCGCGATCAGCCGCGTATAGGACAGGCGGACGCCGAACAACACGACGAAGCTCAAATCGGTCGGCAACACCAGACGCCGGGCAACGCCGATCCCCCAATAAAGCGCCATGCCGCCGAACAGAAACAGCGCCAACCCGAGTGTCGCAACGGCGCGCACAACACGATCGCGATGTGCGAGCCGCGGTGCAAACAGCCGGCCGTAGCCGTAGGCCAGTGCGGTCGACACCGCGATTCCGACGACCCAGCCGATGGGCGCCGGAATGTCCCAATCGTTCAGCTGCCAAGCCAGAAAAGCGGATACGCCGCCGAATGCGCCGAAGGCGAAATTCAACGTGCCCGATGCCCGATAGAGGATGACCAGACCAACGCTGGAAAGTGCGTATACAGCGCCCAGGCCGATACCGGACGCGATGAAAGGAAGCAGGCTGCTCATATGAAATGCCAACCGTTGATCATCGGTCGGTCACCGCGCCGTGTTTGAACGTTTCCCCAGAGGCGACCTATAACCGGGATGGCACGCGGTGTCAGCAAAATCCGCGTACGCTATTCGAACACTGCCCACTCCTTAAGCATTGCGTGTGTGCTCGAACGCAATGGTGGGCGCGCCCTTAAAGAGCCGGTGTTTCCTCCCGGAAGTTGGATCAAAAACCGCTCTATCGCGAGCAGTGAATGCGCCGCGCTGCGAACGAGAGCGCCGCGCTTGACTCAGGCGCGTGACCTCATCACTTTGTCGGCGAAACAGCAATTCGCCGAAACAAGGCGACGCTGCGCGTCGTGCGCTGTTGCGTCGTTACAGGGAGGCCTTCATGAGCGACGCCGTGCGCTTCGATTTCATGCATTTCATGCCGTATCCGCATTTGCCGGAGAACCACAAAGACTATCACTCGGTCTGGGTGGATTTTCCGAACAAATACTACGACCCAAAAAAGGGAACGGAGCTCTACAAGCGTTATCTCGCCGAACTTATTCTCGCTGAGCAGGTCGGCTTCGACGCTGTCGTGGTCAACGAGCATCACAACACCGCCTACAGCATGATGGCGGCGCCGAACCTGATTGCAGCGGCGATCATCCCCCAGATCAAGAAGGCAAGGATCTGCGTGTGGGGGACGCCGCCTAATCTGGAATATCCAAACCGGCTGGCTGAAGAATACGCCATGCTCGACGTGATGTCGGAGGGCCGCCTCGAAGTCGCTTTTCCGCTCGGCACCGGCATGGAGTACTGGGCCAACCCGATCAATCCGGCCGACGCGCGCGCACGGTATCGGGAATCCATCGACATCATCCTGCAAGCGTGGACGCAGGACGGGCCGACCACGTACTACGGCGACTTCTACACCTATCGCTATCTCAATCCCTGGCCGCGGCCGTATCAGAAGCCGCATCCACCCTGCTACATCGTCGGCACCGGCAGCCCGGAGACGGTAGAACTCGCGGCCAAGCTCGGCTTCGGCTATTCGGCGGTGTTCGTCAGCAAACAACGGGCGCTCGAACTCAATCAGCAACTGCGGCGAAGCTCTGCCGAGTACGGCCATCCACGTGCGGCCGGAGCAGCTGCCGCTCCAGGTCATTACCTACGTCGCCGAGACCAAAGAAAAAGCCGAAGAGGAAGCCATTCCGCACCTTCGCTTTTTCTTCGAGGACGCGCTGCGCACGACGCCGACGTTTCTTGCTCCGCCCGGCTACTCTGTCCGTCGCGGAACTGAAAAAGCGCGCCGCGCTCGCCGACAAACTGCATGGCGGCTTTAGTTTCGACAACGTCAACGACTCGTTCTTCGTCGCGGTGGGCACCGCCGACCAAGTGGTCGCACCAGCTCGAGGAATGGGGCGGGAGAATGGGCACCAGCCACTTCAATCTGCTCGCCGCGATCGGCGACATGCCGCATTGGAAGGTCGTCAAAAACTTGACCTTGATCGGACAGAACGTAATTCCGCGCGTGCGCGCGAATGCGGCCGCCGACCGCCGCGTCGCCGCCGAGTAATGTAGTGCAAGGGGTCATTAGATGCCTGCGATTGCCTTTCCCGATCTTTTCAAGCGTGAGACTCACACCATCAACGGTCTGAAAACGACCGTACTCAGCGCCGGCAAGGGTGAGCCGCTGGTCTTTTTGCACGGCGCCGGCATTTGGCACGGCATCAATTTCGCCGTTCCCTGGACGCAAAAATTTCGCGTCATCATCCCGCTTCATCCGGGTTTCGGCGAAGAAGACGACGATCCGGCGATGAATGAGATTCATGACTACGTCATGCACTATCTCGACCTGTTCGATGCGCTCGGCCTCGACAAGTTTCATCTGGTCGGGTTTTCGCTCGGCGGGCTTCTCGCGGCGAACTTCGCAGTGGAACACGGCCACCGGGTTCACCGCCTGGTGCTAGTCGGGCCTGCGGGCCTGCGCGGCAAGGAACGGCCGAAAGGCGATTTCTTTCTGCTGCCGCCCGAGGAGATCCCGGGAATGCTGGTGTCGAATTTCGACGTCATCAAACAGTTCCTGCCGGAAAATCCCAAGGACCTCGAGTTCATGGGAGCCCGCTACCGCGAAGGCGGGACGTTGGCTCGCCTGTTGTGGGAGCATCCGTACGACACCAAGCTGCCGCGCTATCTGCACCGCCTGACCATGCCGACGTTGCTGGTGTGGGGCGAGGACGACAAGCTGTTGTCGGTAAAGAACGCCGACATCTGGCGCCAGTACCTTCCCAAGGCAGAGTTGAAAACCTTCAAGGGCGCCGGTCATTTGGTCCTCGACGAAAAACGCGAGGCGGTTGACGCGGTGCAGCACTTCTTGTCCTGATCTACTGCAGCGCGCAAAAATAGAAGGTAACGTGCGGCGCGTTTCCGCGCCCGCTTGGCCGCTATCCTTTCGGCATTGGCATTTTTCGGCGAGCGCCGCGCTATCTCCAGGACGCGCGTTCGCGCCGAATTGATTGTCGCTTTTTGGTTCCCCTGTTAGTCTTTGGTCATCGGCGCGATCAGGCGCCAACTTTAGGGGAGGGGGATTACATGGAAAACGCGAAAACTTATTTGGTGCCGCTCGGCCGGTTACTGCTGTCGAGCGCTTTTGTCTGGGCTGGCTTCGGCAAGCTGATGAGTCCTGGCGGCACGGCGCAATATTTTGCCAGTTTACATATCCCGGTACCGGACATCACCGTGTGGCTGGTCATCATTATCGAATTGATCGGCGGAATTTTGGTTTTGATCGGATTCCAGACCCGATGGGCGGCGCTGGTGCTGGCGATATTTTGCTTGATCACCGGGTTTGCCATCCATCTGCCGGTCGGCGACCTTCCAAACATGATCAATTTCTACAAGAACCTAACGATGGCCGGCGGCTTCCTCTACGTCGTCTCCTACGGCGCCGGTAATTGGAGCGTCGACGGTCCGTCCAAATAAATCAAAGACAGATGTGGCGCCGGGGTGCGCATGCGCTCCGGCGCATGCGCACCAGCTATAACTCCGCCACCGCGCGGATCAGCCGCTCAATGTCTTCCGGCCGCGACAGGCGGTGATCGCCGTCTTTGACGAGGGTCAGCACAACGTCGTCGCTGGCGAGCCGGGACACCAGTTCGACCGCATGGCGCCATGGAACGTCGGGGTCCAGCACGCCTTGCAGGATTCGCACCGGGCAGCCGGTTTCGATCATGCCGCCGAGCAAGAGATGATGGCGGCCCTCCTCGATCAATTGCCGGGTGACGAGGTAAGGCTCCGGTGAATATTCCGAGGGCCGCTGCCAGACGCCCTTTTCCTCAAGGTCGCGTTTGATCTCCGGTGTGAAGTGCTTCCACATCAGCTCTTCGGTGAAGTCGACCGCCGGAGCGATAAGCACCACGCCGGCGGCGGAAGCCGGCCCGGCTTCTTTGCGCCGGCGCAGCGCCTTCAGCAGCAACAACGCTAGCCAGCCTCCCATGGAGGAGCCGACAATAATCTGCGGCCCGCGGCAACAAGCATCGAACACCGCGACACTTTCCGCGAGCCACCGTCCGATGGTGCCATCGGTAAACGCGCCGCCCGATTCGCCATGTCCTGAATAATCGAAGCGTACGCAGGCGCGCCCGGCCTCATCCGCCCAGTGTGCCAGCGCTTGCGCCTTGGTGCCGTTCATGTCGGATTTGTAGCCCGACAGCCAAAACAGCCCCGGGCTCGCGCCTTCGCGTTGGCGCACCGCAATGGCCCGACGTTCCACGCCAATACCAATGTCCAGGAATTTCAGGCTGTTATCGCTCATGGTCAGGGTTAATCACTGGCAAAGACGCTCGCGCGTGGACCGAACGGCTTGCGAGGCTGTTTGGCCGCAACAAATGGCCGGCGCAAGGGCTCACCGCTGCATTGTCGTTGACTTGCGCAATAAAACTACCGATCTTCCGCAATTGCCGAGCGCGTCGCGGAATGGTGTTCATCGCGTCCGTGCCCCGTTGTCGGCTTGTCGCAACCATAGAGGAGAGAAGCGTCATTCGTCGCCCCATCAGAACCGCGCAGCCTGCCCCGAAGGAAGGTCCGCGCGTCAACGAGGAGATCCGCGTCCGCGAGGTCCAGCTCATAGACAAAGACGGCCACAACCACGGCCCCACCGAAATCGGTGCTGCCATCGCCATGGCGCAGGAGGCCGGGCTTGATCTCGTAGAGATCGCGCCGAATTCGTCGCCGCCGGTTTGCAAGATTCTCGACTACGGCAAGTACAAATATCAGTCGCAGAAAAAAGCCGCCGAAGCGCGTAAGAAACAAAAGGTGGTCGAGATCAAAGAGATCAAGCTGCGGCCGATGATCGACGATCACGACTACGACGTGAAGATGCGCTCGGTGCAGCGGTTCTTTGAGGAAGGCGACAAGGTCAAGGTGACGCTGCGCTTTCGGGGCCGCGAAATGGCGCACCAGGAACTCGGCTACAAGCTGCTTGATCGCGTCAAGGCGGATACCGCGAAGATCGCCAAGATCGAGCAGGAGCCGCGTTTCGAAGGCCGCCAGGTCGTGATGGTGCTGGCGCCGCGCTGACGGCGACCCGCCGGTCCCCGGCCAGAATGCGTTGCCATTCGGGGCGGCCTCTGGCATAACCCCGCCCTCCCGCCGCCCGGCTGATTAAGGGCTGCCGTGGCGACGGCGATGTGCTCCAAGCACGCAACGCTCGTTAACGAGCATTTTAGGCCCGCAAGCCTTAGACGCCTGCGGCCAAGGAGAACCAAATGCCCAAGATCAAGAGCAAATCGGGCGCTAAAAAGCGCTTCAAGGTGACTGGCGGAGGCAAGGTCCTTTACGCCCAGTCTGGCAAGCGCCACGGCATGATCAAGCGCACCAAAAAGCAGATCCGGCAGCTGCGCGGCACCAACGTGCTGTTCAAGACCGACGGCGACCGGATCAAGAAATACTTTTTGCCGAACGGCTGACGGCCGCGTCGTCGTCAACCGTCGTCGAATTTTCCGTATTCCGCGATCGAGAGGAGATTAAGTCATGGCACGCGTCAAACGCGGCGTCACCGGTCATGCCAAGCACAAGAAAGTCCTGAAAGCGGCCAAGGGCTATTACGGCCGGCGCAAGAACACCATCCGCGTCGCCAAGCAGGCGGTCGAAAAAGCGAACCAATATGCCTATCGCGACCGCAAGCGAAGGAAGCGCACCTTCCGCGCTTTATGGATTCAACGCCTCAACGCCGCGGTGCGGCCGTTCGGATTGAACTACAGCCGCTTCATTGCGGGCTTGAGCAAGGCCGGCATTGTCGTCGACCGCAAAGTGCTTTCGGATCTTGCGATCCGCGAGCCGGCGGCGTTCGAGGCGATTGTCGGGCAGGCGAAGTCGGCTTTGGCTTAGTCGTGATCGGCCGCGCCCATGATTGATCGCGCTTACGTGCAGCGCATGGCGCGCTACAATCGCTGGCAGAACGAAAATCTGTACGGCGTCGCTGATCTTTTGTCCGACGATGAACGCCGGCTGGAACGCGGCGCGTTCTTTGGCTCGATTCACAAGACGTTCAGTCATTTGCTGTGGGGCGATCGAGCGTGGATGAGCCGCTTCGCCGATTGGCCGAAACCCACCGTCGGTATTCCAGATTCGGTGTCGCTTTTTCCCGACTGGGACAATCTCAAAACCGAGCGAAAAATCAGCGATGCCAAGCTGCTGGATTGGGCCGATACGCTCGATCCCGCCTGGATCGAAGGCGACCTGACGTGGTTTTCCGGCTCGATCAATCGTGAAATCACCAGGCCGCGCTGGCAACTCCTGATGCATCTCTTCAACCACCAGACCCACCATCGTGGGCAGGTTCACGCGATGCTGACGCAAGCCGGCGGCAAGCCGCACGCCACCGATTTGTTCGCGATGCCGGATTGAATATCACATGGCCGACTTGACCCAGCTTGAGCAGCAAGTTCTTGCCGAAGTCGGCGCCGCCGCCGATGAAGGAGCGCTCGAAGCGGTGCGGGTCGCGGCGCTTGGCAAGAACGGCACGATCACGGCGCTCCTGAAAACGCTCGGCGGGTTACCGCCCGAGGAGCGCAAGATTCAGGGACCCGCCATCAATGGGCTGAAGGAGCGCGTCAACGCCGCGCTTGCCGAGCGCCGCGACGTCTTGACCAGCGCGGCGCTCGAGGCACGGCTCAACACCGAGAGCGTCGATGTCACACTGCCGGTGCGCGAGGCGCCCGCCGACATCGGCCGGGTGCATCCGATCACGCAGGTCATCGACGAGCTGACAGCGATTTTCGCCGATATGGGCTTTTCCATCGCCGAGGGGCCCGACATCGAGAGTGACGATTACAACTTCACCAAGCTCAACTTCCCGAAGGACCATCCGGCGCGTGACATGCAGGATACGTTCTTCTTCAATCCCAAGCCGGATGGCTCGCGGCTTCTCCTGCGCACGCACACATCGCCGGTGCAGGTGCGTACCATGTTGAGCCAGAAGCCGCCGATCCGTGTCATCATTCCCGGCCGGACCTATCGCAGCGATTCCGACCAGACCCACACGCCGATGTTCCATCAGGTCGAGGGTCTGGTGATCGACCGCCATTCGCATCTCGGCCACCTGAAATGGATACTGGAAGAATTCTGCAAGGCATTCTTCGAGGTCGACAGCGTGAAGATGCGCTTTCGTCCGTCGTTCTTTCCGTTCACCGAGCCGTCGCTCGAAGTCGACATTCAGTGCAAGCGCGACAAGGGCGAGATCCGGTTCGGCGAAGGCGACGATTGGATGGAGATTCTCGGCTGCGGCATGGTGCATCCGAACGTGCTGCGCAATTGCGGGCTCGATCCCGACGAATTCCAGGGCTTTGCCTGGGGCATGGGGATCGATCGCATCGCCATGCTCAAATACGGCATGCCCGATCTGCGCGCCTTTTTCGACGCCGATGTGCGCTGGCTCGCGCATTACGGTTTCCGGCCGCTTGATTTTCCGACGCTTGGCGGGCGGCTTGAGCGCGTGACGCCATGATGAAATTCACCTTCGCGTGGCTCAAGGAGCATCTCGACACCGATAAGTCGCTCGGCGAGATTCTCGACAAGCTCACCATGATCGGGCTTGAGGTCGAGCGCGTCGAGGATCGAGGCAAAACGCTCGCGCCGTTCGTCATCGCCAGCGTGGTCGAGGCGAAGCAGCACCCCAACGCCGATCGGCTGCGCGTCTGCATGGTGGATACCGGCTCCGGAGCGCCGATCCAGGTAGTGTGCGGGGCGCCGAATGCGCGCGCCGGGATGAAGGGCGTGTTCGTGCCGCCGGGCGCCTACATCCCCGGCAAGGATGTGACGCTGCAAGTCGGCACCATTCGCGGCGTGGAAAGCCGCGGCATGCTGGTGTCGGAATTCGAGTTGCAGCTTTCCGACAATCACGACGGCATCATCGAGTTGCCGGATGATGCCCCGGTCGGAAAAAATTACGGCCAATGGGCCGGGCTCGACGATCCGCTTATCGAAATCAATCTCACGCCGAACCGCGCCGACTGCACCAGCGTGCACGGCATCGCCCGCGACCTTGCCGCGGCCGGCATGGGGAAGCTGAAGGAATCGCCAATCAAGGCCGTCAAGGGCGTCTTTGCTTGTCCGGTCGCGGTCACGATCGAAGCGCCCGAACTCTGCCCGGCGTTCGCGCTCCGTCTGGTGCGCGGTGTGAACAACGGTCCGTCGCCGGCCTGGTTGCAGCAGCGGCTGACGGCGATCGGATTGCGGCCGATCAACGCGCTGGTCGATATCACGAATTTCATGACCTACGACTACGGCCGGCCGTTGCATGTGTTCGACGCGGCGAAGGTGCACGGCAATCTCGTGGTGCGTCGCGCGCGTGACGGCGAAGCGCTCGTCGCGCTCGATGGCAAGACCTATCGGCTCGACGACGGCGTTTGCGTCATTGCCGACGATGAGGGTGTGGAATTGCTCGCCGGTGTCATGGGCGGCGAGAAGACCGGCTGCTCGGCGGCGACGACGGATGTGCTGATCGAATCGGCGCTGTGGGCTCCGAGCAACATCGCGCAAACCGGCCGCCGGCTCGGCATCAATTCCGACGCGCGCTACCGCTTCGAGCGCGGCGTCGATCCGGCTTTCGCCAAGCCTGGGCTTGAGCTCGCAACGCGCATGGTGGTCGACCTTTGCGGCGGAACGCCGTCGGCGATCGTCATCGCGGGCAAGGTGCCGAGCCGCAAGCATTCCATTGATTTCCCGATCGCCGAAGTTAAGCGGCTCTCCGGCCTCGCGGTGCCGCCAACCGAGACGCGCCGCGTGCTGGAGCGCCTGGGATTTTCCGTCGCCACGCGCGGGACGCGGCTTCGGGTCGCGGTGCCGTCGTGGCGGCCCGATGTGCAGGAGAAGGCCGATCTTGTCGAAGAGGTCGTGCGCATTGCCGGCGTCGAACGCATTCCGCCAACGCCGTTCGACCGCGGCGCCGCGCCGCGCAAGCCCGTGCTTACTCCCATCCAATTGCGTACCCGCAAGGCCAAGCGCGCGCTCGCCGCGCGGAATTTGATCGAGGCGGTGACGTGGTCGTTCGTCGGCAAGAAACACGCCGAGTTGTTCGGCGGCGGCAAGCCCGAACTCGCGCTTGCCAATCCGATCGCGGCTGAGCTTTCCGACATGCGGCCAAGTCTCATCCCGGGCTTGGTCGCCGCGGCGCAGAAGAACGCCGACCGGGGTTTCCCCGACGTCGGTCTGTTCGAGGTCGGACAGATTTTCAAAGGCGACACGCCGGCCGATCAGCTCACGGCGGCCGCCGGCATTCGCCGCGCGCTGGCAAAGCCGTCCGGCATCGGCCGGCACTGGAGCAATCCGAAGAACGGCAAAGACCGTTACGTCGTTGACGCATTCGACGCCAAGGCTGATGCGCTGGCTGCGCTTTCGGCGGCCGGTGCGCCGATGGCGGCATTGCAAATCGCGCCGGGAGGTCCCGGCCTGGTTTCATCCAGGGCGGTCTGGCGCGATTCAGATCGGGCCGCAGAACGTACTGGGCCATTTCGGCGAGTTGCACCCGGGCGTGCTCGCGGCGCTCGGCGCGGAAGGCCCGCTCGCCGCGTTCGAAATCATGCTGGAACGGCTCCCCGATCCAAAGGCGAAGTCGACGCGCGCCAAAGCGGCGCTTGAGCTGTCGCCGCTTCAGCCGGTGGAGCGCGACTTCGCGTTCGTCGTGGCGCGCGAGGTGAAAGCCGCCGACATCGTGCGCGCCGCACAATCGGCGGACCGCAAGCTGATCTCGGCGGTCACCGTGTTCGACGTTTACGAAGGCACTGGCATCGAGCCGGGCAAAAAATCGATTGCGATTTCGGTCACCATCCAGCCGCGCGACAAAACCATGACCGATGCCGAGATCGAGGCGCTGGCGGCGAAAATCGTCGGCGAAGCCGGCAAGCGCACCGGGGCGGTGCTGCGCGCTTAAAACATTTTGCCGCGGCTCAACGCCCGAACAAGCCCGGCCCCGCTCCGATTTCCTGTTGACGCGTGCGCGGCGCTCGCGACTTTGGTCGCGCCGGCGGTGGAGCTTCCGCAACCGGCGCTTCCTTTCCGCCGCCGAGCCGGTGCAATACGGCGTCCGCAGCGCGCTCGCCGGATTCCCAGGCGCCACCGACTGTGCCCCAAAGCGTCTCGTGCAGCGCTTCGCCGGCGAACCACACCGCGTCGTTCACCGGCGGCATCAGCATGCGGCGGGCTTTCTGCCAGCCCGGCGCTGCCGCCGAGAACGCGCCAAGCGTCAGCGGATCGTTGTTCCAGCGCGTGGCATGTGAGCGCCTCACCGCCTTCTTGACGTCGGCGCCGTAGAGACTGGCCAGCCAGTCGGCGGTGAAGTCAACCATCGCTGCCCCGCCCTGAGCTGAAAGCTCGCGGCCGAAACTGCCCGCGATTTGGACGAGACAGAGCGGCGTACCGCCGACATTGGCGAGAATTGCCGCAGTGCGCTTGTCCGCGGATTTTTCGAAAACGAGGTCGTCACTGGCAAAGCCGAGCGCATTATCGGCAAGCGCCAGCGCGACATGATCGAAACTGCCGAGCGCGAGCTTGCCGAACATCTCGAGCTGACCGGGAGTGAGGTCGGGAGTAAATTTCACGGCGCCGGACGTGATGACGTTGGTCGATAAGGTGATAATGACGGCGCGCGCCGTGATCGACCCTTTTGCGGTTTCCACGGCGACGCCGCGCCGCGAGTCCACGGCAAGCGCGGGCGTCGATAACTTCACCGATAAGCCGTCGGCGAGGGCGCCAAGCAGTGCGCCATATCCCTGCCGGCAGAACGCCGCGGCTTCGCGATCTTGCGACCGGGCAAAATCGAGCACCGAGACTTGCTCGAGTTCCTTGCCGCAGGTGTAAGGGCCAAGCGCGAATTCCACCGTCGGACGCCAGTCGCCAAGATCGTTCGGCAAGGTCTGCTCGCAGGCGACGTCGGCTTTGCGCGCGGCTTCGACGATGGCGCGGTTGGCGCGGACCTGGGTGGCGAGAAAATCCTCCATTTCGCCTTCGCGTGCATCGCGCCGGCCGATGCGGACCTTTTGGCTTGCCGGTGCCGGGTAAACTTCGATGCCGCGCCGGGTGCCGAGCTTGGTCAATGGATTGAGGTTCGGTGCGTAGATCCAATGCGCGCCGAGATCGTACGGAACTCCAAAAGTTCGCGTGTCGGTCACGCAACGCCCGCCGACGTGATCGGCCGCCTCCAGCACGACGTAGCGACGGCCGGCGGCCGCTATCCGGCGTGCGGCCGCAATTCCCGCCGCTCCAGCGCCGATGATCACCACGTCGAGCGCCGCAGATGGCGAATTCGTCGCAGCCAGCGCCGGCGCCGCGAAAGCCGCGGCTGCGGCCGAGAGAAACGCGCGGCGATGAAGGCCCGGCATGGTTTCCAAAGTTTTTAGATTGCCGAACAAGGTAACCGAATGGTGTGCGACGGGCAAACGTCGCGACGCTTGTCGCGCCTTGGTACGCGATGATGTGAACTAAATCGCAACGCTAAACGCTTACGGTTCCTTGCAACGATCACGCAACAGCCGCGGCGAAACCGGGCCATTGGCTGGGAGACGCGGGTGAGTAAGTTTCTCGATGGCGTCGGGCGCCTGATCGCCCGCTATCTCCAGCAACCGGTGCGCGGTTATGAACCGTTCGCGCCGACCGATCCCGAAGCCTTGCGCCGCGCCCTTGAACCCGCCGACGTGCTGCTGGTGGAAGGCAACACCCACATTGCCGGTGTCATAAAGTATCTGACGCAGTCAACGTGGTCGCACGCCGCGCTTTACGTTGGGCCGATCCCGGGACGAAGCGAACCCGACGGTGAACCGCACGTGCTGATCGATGCCAATATCGGCGAAGGCGTCGAAACCGCGCCGCTGTCGAAATACGCCAAATATCACACGCGCATTTGCCGCGCGGTTGAACTGAGCGCCGCCGACGCCGGCGTCGTATGTGCCTATGCGGTGGCGCGCATCGGATTTGCGTATGACCTCAAGAACATCATCGATCTGATGCGGTATCTTTCGCCACTGCCGGTACCGCAGCGCTGGCGCCGGCGCATGATCGCATTGGGCTCCGGCGATCCTTCGCGGCTGATCTGTTCAGCGCTTATTGCCGATGCTTTTCGCGCCGTGAAATATCCCATTCTGCCGAAAGTCATGCGCAGCGGCAGCAAACAGGTGCGCGAGCAAATGGCCGAGATTCGCCACTCTTCGCTGTACTGCCCGCGCGACTTCGATATCTCGCCGTATTTCGACGTGGTCAAGCCGACCATCGCCAACGGCTTTAATTACAAGGCGCTACGGTGGGCCACCTCGCCGCAAACGGCGATCGACGGGCTAGCCGGCGCGGAGGCCATCGACGCGCCGCTAACGGAGGCGGCGAAGGAAAGCGCGGCAGCCGCGGTTGCCTGATCGGCCGGCCAACCGCCGGCAGCTAAAGTTTATTCCGCCGGCGGCGCAACTGGCGTCGGCAGCGGTTCCAACGCCGTCAGGGTTGCCTGCCTGCGGGGGACTTCCTGCCTCACCGGCCGCTGATCTTGACCCCTGTAAACATCGACCTTTGGCGCCCGTTGTTCGGGACGATACTCGGTAGACGACAGCCCACCGGCGATGCTCGCGCCCTGTTCGATCTGCAACAGGCCGTAACTGACATTGCCGTCGACCCGGCCGCTCGAGCGCAAGATCAAGAGACACTTGACGTCGAGCTTCTCGAAAACCTTGCCGCAGATCTCGGCGTTCTCGGTGACCGTGATGCGGCCCTTGATGGAGCCGGTTTCGCCGACAATCAGATTGCCGACCGAGACATCTCCTTCGACCGAACCGCAAACCACGAGCGTGTCCGGGACCGAAACTTCGCCTTTGATGGTTACGCCTTGGCCGATGTAGAGCCGGTTTGCATCCGGGATGGTGGGTTCCGCTGACGACATGTGCTGCCCCTTACTACGCAACTGGGATCCGACAGGCGCATAGCCTTAACAAAAGGTTGTATGTCAGAGCGGGGACTTTGTCATCGTAAGTTTGCGGTTGGCGCGCCCTCCGGGTCGAATTTTTCCAGCGTGTCCCGTTCCCGGACAAATGTCGGAGAGCAGTCGCGAACTTACGCTTGCGCCTTGCGCCATCCGCCGGGCGCATAGGCCTTGCGTACGACTTCGACATAAGGGGCGGGGCTGACAACGGCGCGCATGTGCACTTGCGTGTGCCGCTCGACGGTCGGCTTCGTCGAACCGCCATTCTCCTCGCCCCAGACAAAGATCACTTCGGTGCCAGGTTCGGCGTAGTCGGCATCGAGCACGGCAAGCGTGAGCATCTTGCCTTCGTTCGCGGTGTATCCGATCCAGGTGGAGATGCCGACGGTCTTTCCGTCGGCGGTCACGCGGTCGAACGGATGCATGCAATAGACCGCCGACGGCCAGTCGACGAACTTCGCGCGATTGTGCTTTTGGAACGTGCTGCCGATGACACGGGTGATATCCTCGTCATCGAGGGCCAGCGTAACTTTTTTGCGGTGCGGCCCATTCGACATTTTTTCGAGCGCTTCGCGGCCGATGAAGTCGTGATCGAATTTCGCGAAACCGCCATACCCCATGTCCCACGGGGTGAAATAATAATCTTCGATATCGCCGGAATAGAAACTGCCGCCGATCGAGGCCGAAGCTTCATAACCTGCGGCCGGCAGCCATTCCCGATACGCTTTCATTGAATCGCCGGAGTAAACGGCCGGAAGCGGCGAGGGGATCCATCCCGATTCCAGCGCGTTCGAGGAATAGGCCCGGCCACCTACCAGCCGCAGCCCGAATTCTTCGCCGGCTTTTACCAGGGCCTCGCGTACCGCCTCGCCATCGTCCCACGGTCCGAACAGCTCCCATCCCGGCTGGCCGGCCATGCCGTGGCGCAACGCGCGCACGGTTTTGCCTGCGATGGTCAACGGCGTCATGTTGAAAAACTTCAGCTCCGGCGGGGTCTTTCCCAAGATCTTTTCGATCACCTTCATCGCCGCCGGACCCTGGACCTGGAAACGGAAAGACTTCCTTCGTCCGTCCGAGCGCAGCGCCGAGCGCTGGTCGAGTTCGACCTTGACGTCGTATTTGCCGGTTTGCGCGTGATAGGTGACCCAGTTCAGCGCCGGCGCCCGGCCGACGAGATTGAATTTGTTTTCGGCGAGATAGAACAGAATGACGTCGCCGATCACATAACCGTCCGGACTGCACGGAACGAACTGCTTTGCCTTGTTCGGCTCGAAATTCTTGAAGCTGTTCATGGACAGCTTGGAGAGGAGCTTGAACGCATCCGGTCCTTCAACGGCGAGATCGGCCATGTGATAGGACTGATTGAACAGCACGCAGGTGTTTTGCCAGGCCTGCTGTTCGTCGCGCCAGTTGGTGTATTCGGCCGGCACGCCAGGATAAACGTTCGGTCCGGTTTGCTGATTGCGCAGCAAATCGACCGGCCGAACGGTTTGCAGCAACTGCTCCAAATTCTTTGCAGTCATCGTTCCCACCCTGACCCTCTCCCCGTTGGGGAGAGGGAACTGACGCTACGTGTTCTTTGATTAGCTGTGTTAGGCCGCCGTCTGGCGCAAACGCCAGCCGCCGCCGTAGGACTCGCGCACTTCGCGCGAATAAGGCACCGGGGCGACCGTGACGCGGATTTCGGTCTGTTTGTGGCGCTCGACGGTGGTCTTCTTGGTGCCGCCGTTCTCCTCGCCCCACACCAGCGTCAACACGTCGCCTTCCTTGATGTCGGGATCGACGACGCCGAGCGACAGCATCTGACGCACATTCCAGGTCGTGCCGGAGAACATCGACAAGCCGACGGTCTTGTTGCCTTTCTTAACCGCATCGAACGAGGCCGAACCGTAATTGGACAGCGGCAAGTCGATGTATTTGAAGTTCTCGCCATCCGGATTGACGAACGAGCCGAAGATCTTGGCCACGTCACCCGTGTCCCACGCGAACGTGACCTTGCGCCGGTGCGGCTTGTCTTTGATCTTCTCCAGCGCCTCGCGGCCGACGAAGTCATGGTCGAATTTGACGAAGCCGCCGTAGCCCATTTCGTACGGCGTCGAATAATAATCTTCGATATTGTTGGACACGAAGCTGCCGGCGATCGAGCCGGTCGCGACGTAAGAGTCCGGTTTAGACCACTCGCGGAACGCTTTTTGTTTCTCGCCGGTATAGACCGCGGGCAGGGGCGACGGAATCCAGCCGGACTCCAGTGTATTCGTCGCGTAGGCGCGCGAACCGACCGGCACGATGCCGAATTCCTTGCCGGCTTCCAGAATGGCGGCGCGGATTTCTTCGCCCTCGGCGTAGGGTCCCCACACTTCAAGACCTGGCGCGCCGGCCATGCCGTGACGCAGGCACCGCACTTTACGACCGGCGATGTTGATAGCGTCCATGGTGAAGAACTTCACCTCGGGAATGGTGCCGCCGTTGAGCTTTTCGAGAATCTTCCACGCATTCGGGCCCTGCACCTGATAGCGGTAGTGGCGCCGCGTTACCGGCTTGCCTCCGGGACGCGAAGGCGAACGGTCGTCGCGTTCCATCTTGATGTTGAACTTGCCGGTTTCGCCGTGGAACTGAATCCAGTCGACGTTGGGCGCGCGGCCGACAAAGTTGAGCTGATTTTCGCCAAGGTGAAAGATAATGCCGTCGCCGATCACGTAGCCGTCGTACGAGCACGGCACGAATTGCTTGGCGCGATTGACCGGAAAATTGGCGAAACTGTTGATGGTCAAATAGTTCATGAATTTGAACGCATCGGGGCCGGTGACCATCATTTCAGCCATATGATGCGATTGATCGAACAGCACTGCGGTCTTGCGCCAGGCGGCCTGCTCGTCGCGCCAGTTGGTGAACTCCGGGGGCACCACCGGGTAGACGTAAGCGCCAATCTGGGAGTTGCGCAGCATCTCGACCGGGTTGCGGGTTTTCAGCATTTCTTCGAGATTTTTCTCGGGCATATTCCTCTCCACAGGTGATGAAAGTTCTTAGTCCAGGAAGATCGGACGGATCAAGTTTTGCCGGTTTCCCACGGCATTGGGCGCCCTCCCAATTGCAAATAGCGGATCGTGGAATGGTGCTATGTTGATCCCTGCGCGAGTCGTTGTCCGCCACTTTCGGTGTGGCTAAAAGGCGGCGGAATGACCCACGCAAACGCTCGCGCCGGGAGCGGACATTTGGTAGTGGGGACGGCTTAAACCTCGGGGTGGGCAAGGACGAGACGGCAATTTGATGCAGGCACGGCCGATGTGGAGCGTGGGATGCTGAGGCGATGGAGTGCTTCCGCACGCCTTTTCGATATAAAGGCCGTCATCAGCCGTTTCGGTGCGCTGCTCAGCGTCGCGATCGTTATCGTGGCGGCGGTGGTGCTTTACCGGGTTCTTCGTGACATCGACCCGCATGGACTTGTTGTGGCGTTCAAGGCCATCGATGCGCGCACCATCGCCACCTCGGGAATCTTTGTCGTCGCCGGTTACCTGACGCTTACGTTTTACGACCTGTTCGCGTTGCGAACGATCGGCCGCCGCGAAGTACCTTACCGCGTTGCCGCGCTCGCGAGCTTCACCAGCTATTCGGTGGGACACAACGTCGGCGCCAGCGTCTTTTCCGGCGGTGCGGTGCGCTATCGCATCTATTCGGCCTGGGGACTGAGTGTCCTCGAGGTTACCAAGATTTGCTTCGTAGCGGGGCTTACATTCTGGCTCGGCAACATCGCCGTGCTCGGCCTTGGCATCCTCGATGCGCCGCAGCAGGCGACCGAAATCGATCAGTTGCCGGTCTGGGTCAATCGCGTGCTGGCGCTGATCATCCTCGCCCTGCTCGCGGCCTACATCACCTGGGTCTGGGTGAAACCGCGTATCATCGGCCGCGACGGCTGGCTTCTCACCTTGCCGGGCGGCCCGCTTACACTCGTGCAAATCGGCATCGGTATTCTCGATTTGTCGTGCTGCGCGCTGGCGATGTACATGCTCGTGCCGGACCAGCCATATCTTGGCTTTGTACCGGTCTCGGTCATTTTCGTTGCCGCTACGCTCTTGGGCTTCGCCAGCCATGCGCCGGGAGGTCTCGGCGTGTTCGATGCGACCATGATGGTCGCGCTTTGGCAGTTCGACAAGGAGGCCTTGCTGGCCGGGCTATTGTTGTTCCGTCTCCTTTATTATGTGACTCCGTTCATTATCTCGCTTGCGATCCTCGGCACGCGCGAGGCACTACTCGGCCGCGGCGCGCGGCGCCTGGTGCGCCCAGCGACGGCGCCGCTCCGCAGCACCGGGGAACTGGCGCGGGAAAAATCGGACCTGACCTGATCGAAAGGCATCCCGACGTTGCGCACGCCGGAGGGCGATGACCTAGTAGTGGAGCGGATTTGACATTCGCTACCCGCCGGGCCGTGAATGCATGAAGCGAATGTCAAATCCAAAACTCCACTACCGCTAACTGCTAGCGGTCTTTGATTCTAACATTCGCATGAAGAGCGTGCCGAAATGGGAGGCGAATGTTACAATCGAACCGCTAGGTGAAGATGGCGCGGCCCGGCGACGAAATGGATGGCGCCGTCTGCGCTGGGTCATTTTGACGGCGCTGATCGTGTTCGCCGCATTGGCGATCGGCAACGTACTTCCGGTCGGCTACGCTGTCGCCGGCTTTGCGGTAATCGCGTTGTCTGCCTTTCTTGTGCCAGGGGGAAGCGCGGACGAGGAAGCCCGACGTCAGCCGCCGGCAATCGCAGCCGAACACGCAGGCGATCCGCTAGAGGCCGTGATCGCGGGCATGCCTGATCCGGCGATCGCACTCGATCGTAACGGGCGGGTTTTGACCCTCAACGAGCATGCACGCGCACTGGCGCCGGCGCTTCGACAAGGCGAACCCGTTTCGCTCGTGCTCCGCATGCCGGAATTGATCGACGCCATCGCTCGCGCCTATGCGAGCGGCGAAGAGCAGCGCGTCGAATATTCCGAACGAGTGCCAATCGATCGTTGGTTCGAGGCCATAGTCGTGCCGGTCAAGCGCCACGCCAATCCGGCGCGGCCCGATCTCATGCTCTTGACCTTTCACGATCTCACGCCACTGCGGCGTGTGGAAGAAATGCGGGCCGATTTCGTCGCCAACGCGAGTCACGAATTGCGCACGCCGCTGGCGGCGCTCTCGGCCTTCATCGAAACGCTGCAAGGAACGGCGCGTGATGATCCCAAGGCCCGCGAGCGCTTCCTCGCCATTATGCAGGAGCAGGCCCGGCGCATGGCGCGGCTGATCGACGATCTCTTATCGCTGTCGCGCATCGAACAGAATGCCCACCGCCGGCCCGACACGCCGACCGATCTGGTGCCGATCGTCGGCCAGGTCGTCGATGGGCTGGAAACGCTGGCGCGCGACCGGGGTGTCACAGTGCAAATAAATGCGGTGCCGTCGCTCATGGTGCTCGGCGATCACGACGAACTTCTTCGCGTGTTCGAGAACCTCGTCGAGAACGCGCTCAAATATGGGGCGCCCGGCAAGCGGGTCGAGATTGCCATGCGGCCGGGGGTGTCGCCCGAGGGCGCCGCGGAGGCCCAGATCGCCGTGCGCGATCATGGACCGGGCATCGCGCCGGAGCACGTCCCGCGATTAACCGAGCGTTTTTATCGCGTCGATGTCACCGAAAGCCGGGCGCAGGGCGGCACCGGGCTCGGGCTCGCGCTGGTCAAGCACATTCTCAACCGCCATCGCGGCCGCCTGTCGATCGAAAGCGTGCTTGGCGAAGGGGCGACGTTTACTGTCCATTTGCCCACTGTCGCAGTCCGCGCGCCCGCCGAAATCTCGTGATTTGTCAAATACTTTGACTGTCATCTACTTGTCACATGGGGCTCATAGAACCTTGACGTGCCCCGCATAACCATCCCGGCGCTGCGGTCCTGCGAGACTCGAAGGGTTCTGGACCGCGGCGTGTTGTCCGAAGACGCCAAGCAACGTCGTTACGGACGAATGCGAGCGCGGGCCAAGTCCCGCGTTGTCCCCAACAACGCCGACAGGAGACTTTCGTGAAACACATGAGGATGCTCGTTGCCGCCGGGGTTCTGGCCGCAACCATACTTCCCGCCGCCGCCGTCGAGATTTCCGGCGCAGGAGCGACGTTTCCGTACCCGATCTATGCCAAATGGGCGGACGTGTACAAAAAGGACACCGGCGTCGGTCTGAATTATCAGTCCATCGGATCAGGCGGCGGAATCAAACAAATCGAGGCGAAGACCGTCACATTCGGCGCTACCGACGCGCCGCTCAAGGGACCGGAGCTCGAAAAGTTCGGGCTGATGCAATTCCCCATGGTCATGGGCGGAATTGTACCGGTGGTGAACATCGAAGGCCTCAAGCCGGGTGACCTCGTCCTCGATGGCCCGACGCTGGCCGCGATTTTTGCCGGTACAGTGAAGACTTGGGACGATGCCGCGATCAAGAAACTCAATCCGGGCGTCAACCTGCCGGCACAGCCGATCGCCGTCGTTCATCGCTCCGACGGATCGGGCACGACGTTTAACTTCACCTATTACCTCGCTCAGGTCAGCGCGAATTGGAAATCCGACGTTGGCGCGGCGACCTCGGTGGAATGGCCGACGGGCCTTGGCGCCAAGGGCAACGAAGGCGTGTCCAACAACGTCAGCCAGACTAAGGGGTCGATCGGCTACGTCGAGTATGCCTACGCGCTGCAAAACAAACTCGTCTACACCAAGCTGGTCAACAAGGACGGCAAGACCGTCGCGCCGACGAGTGCAGCCTTCCAGGCCGCGGCCGCAAGCGCGGACTGGAATTCTGTACCGGGCTATGGCGTCATTTTGGCCAATCAGGCGGGCGCGGAATCCTGGCCGATGACAGCGGCGACGTTCATCCTGATCCAGAAGCAGCCGCAAGATCCGGCGGCCGCCGCCGAGGCGCTTAAATTCTTCGCCTGGGCTTACGCCAACGGCGGTCCGATGGCCGAAGAGCTGGATTATGTGCCAATGCCGAAGAAAGTCGTCGCCGAGGTCGAGAAGGCTTGGGCCAACGAGATAAAGGATTCGAACGGAAAGCCGCTGCACGTCGTCAGCGGCATGTCGCAGTAGTTCGGAAGTAAAACCGGGGTCCCTGCCATGACCGGCGGGGGCATCCGGCCTTATCCTCCGGCCGGTCTGCCGCACGCTCTTGTGCGGCGGCCGGCAGGTCGTTTGGAGTGGGCGCTCCGACGTCCGGCCAGGGAGCGCCCTTTTAGGATTCGTCCAGGAGGCACTCGGTTGGTTGACGTAGCGCTGCCAGAAGGGCTGGTTTTGTCCGTTGCAGGGACCGCGCGCGCGCGCGCGCTCGACCGGTTGCGTCTCGGCGACGCCGCATTTCGGCAATTGACGCGCGCGGCCGCAATCGGCGTTTTGCTCTTGTTGAGCGGGGTGATTGTCGCGCTGGTCATCGGGTCATTACCGGCACTGCAAACCTTTGGCTTCGGCTTTTTCACCACCGACAAGTGGAACCCCGTCACCGAGAAATTCGGGGCGCTCGCCGCCATCTACGGGACCTTGCTGACCTCGCTCATCGGCATGCTGATTGCCGTGCCGGTCGGATTGATGATTGCGTTCTTTCTCACCGAGCTTTGTCCGCAATGGCTGCGGCGGCCCATCGGTATCGCCATTGAGCTACTCGCCGGCATCCCGAGCATCATTTACGGGATTTGGGGTCTGTTTCTCTTTGCGCCGTTTTTGCAGGAAACGCTTCAGCCGCTCCTGATCAACACGCTGGGGAATGTTCCCGGCATCGCGCCGCTGTTCGCCGGACCGCCATACGGCATTGGCGTCCTCACGGCCGGACTCATTCTCGGCATCATGGTGTTGCCGTTCGTGACCTCGATCTCGCGTGACGTTTTCGAAGCGGTGCCGGTGGTGCTCAAGGAAGCCGCCTACGGCGTCGGCTGCACCACGTGGGAAGTCGTCCGTTATGTCGTGTTGCCCTACGCGCGGGTCGGCGTCATCGGCGGAGTCATGCTCGGCCTCGGCCGCGCGCTAGGCGAAACCATGGCCGTGACGTTCGTCATCGGCAACGCCCACAAGGTCCAGGCGTCGCTGCTGGCGCCCGGCACCACCATTTCCGCGACCATCGCCAACGAATTCACCGAAGCGGTCGGCGACCTTTACACGTCGTCGTTGATTGCTCTCGGACTGATCCTGTTCGTCATAACTTTCATCGTCCTCGCGCTGGCGCGCTACATGCTGCTGCGCATCGAACGGCGGATCGGATGAGCTTGGTGGAGACCCGCTACAGAGCCCGCCGCCGCAACAACGCCATCGCCACGGTATTGTCGATTGGCGCGACGATGTTTGGGCTAGGCTGGCTGGTTCTGATATTGGGCGCGTTGCTGTGGAAGGGCTTCAGCGGTTTGTCGCCTCGCGTCTTCACGGAAATGACGCCGCCGCCGGGCGCAAGCGGCGGCCTCCTCAATCCCATTTTCGGCAGCCTTGTTCTGACGGTGCTGGCGGTGCTGATCGGAACGCCAATCGGCATTCTCGCCGGCACCTATATGGCGGAGTACGGCCGTTACCATCGCCTGAGCACGGTGGTCCGGTTCATCAACGACATTCTCCTGAGCGCGCCCTCGATCGTGGTGGGACTTTTCATCTACGAAGTCATGGTGGCGCCGATGGGTCATTTTTCCGGGCTCGCCGGCGGCGTCGCGCTGGCGGTCATTGTCATTCCGGTGGTGGTGCGCACCACCGAAGACATGCTCACGCTGGTGCCGAATTCGCTGCGCGAAGCGGCGACCTCGATCGGCTTGCCGCGGTCGATGTCGATCACCCACATCTGTTATCGCGCCGCACGCGCCGGGATGGTGACGGGCGTGCTGCTGGCGGTTGCCCGGATCAGCGGCGAAACAGCGCCGCTTCTTTTCACCGCGCTGAACAATCAATTCTGGAGCACGAACCTCAACGCGCCGATGGCGAGCCTGCCGGTCGTGATTTTCCAGTTCGCGCTCAGCCCTTACAAGGATTGGCAGTCACTCGCCTGGACCGGCGCCTTGATCATCACCTTGGCCGTGCTGGCGCTGAGTATCACCGCGCGCAGTCTTGTCGCATCGGGTAAACAATCATGAGCCTGGCATCAGTCACCGTTCCTTCCGTCTCCGCCGCGCCGACAGATCGCGCCGGTCTCGCCGAGAAGGTGACCATCCGCGATCTGGATTTCTTTTACGGTGAGACGAGGGCGCTCAAATCGATCTCGCTGCCGCTGTACGAGCACAAGGTCACGGCCTTCATCGGACCGTCCGGCTGTGGCAAGTCGACTTTGCTGCGCGTCCTCAACCGAATGTACGATCTCTATCCGAACCAGCGCGCGACCGGCGACGTGATGTTCGACGGCACCAATATCCTGTCGTCCAAGCAAGACCTGAACTTGCTGCGCGCGCGCATCGGCATGGTCTTTCAGAAGCCGACGCCGTTCCCCATGTCGATCTATGAGAACATCGCCTTCGGCATTCGGCTTTACGAGAGGTTGTCAAAATCCGAACTCGATGGGCGCGTCGAAACGTCGCTGCGCCGCGCGGCGCTGTGGGACGAGGTCAAAGACAAGCTTGCCGCCAATGGCCTGAGCCTGTCCGGCGGCCAGCAACAGCGGCTCTGTATCGCCCGTACTGTAGCGGTGCGCCCGGAAGTGATCCTGTTCGACGAGCCTTGTTCGGCGCTCGATCCGATCTCGACCGCCAAGATTGAGGAACTGATCGACGAACTGACCGACGACTACACCATCGTAATCGTCACTCACAACATGCAGCAGGCGGCGCGGGTGTCCGAGTTCACTGCGTTCATGTACCTGGGCGAACTCATCGAATTTGACTCGACCAGCAAAGTGTTCACCGCTCCGCACGATCAGCGCACCCAGGATTACATCACCGGGCGCTTTGGGTAACCGACATGACCGACATGAACATCAGAGTTGATCACACCGCCAAGGCTTTCGACGCCGACCTGCACGAGATCACCGGCAAGGTCGCTGAAATGGGCGGTTTGGCTGAGCGGCAGATTGCCGACGCCATCCGCGCGCTCATGGAGCGCGACATCGATCTGGCCGAGCGCGTCATTGCCGCCGATACGACCATCGACGCCATGCAGCACGAGATCGAAGAAAAATCCGTCCTGACCATTGCGCGCCGGCAGCCGATGGCGGTCGATCTCCGCGAGATCGTCGGTGCAATGCGCGTCTGTAATGATCTCGAGCGGATCGGCGACCACGCCAAGCACATCGGCAAGCGCGTCGTCGCGCTCGATCTCGATTTGCATCCGCAGAAGCTTATTCGCGGTGTCGAACATATGGGTTCGCTCGTGCTGAGCTTGCTCAAGCGGGTGCTCGACGCCTATGGCAGCCGTGATTTGCCCGCTGCGCTCGCGGTCTGGAACGGTGACGAGGAGGTCGACGCGCTCTGCACCTCGCTCTATCGCGAGCTCCTGACCTACATGATGGAAGATCCGCGCAATATCACGTTTTGCATGCATCTGATGTTTTGCGCCAAGGACATCGAACGCATCGGCGATCACGCCACCAACATTGCCGAGACGGTTTATTACATGATCGAGGGCCATCCGATTACCGAGCGCCGCCCCAAGGGCGACAGCACGGACTTTGGCGCAGCGACGCTGCAACGATGAACGGGGGAAAAGGATGGGTGCCAACATCCTGATTGTGGAAGACGAAGAGCCGCTGACCACGTTGTTGCGTTACAACCTCGAAGCCGAGGGATACGAAGTCGACGCCGTCGCGCGCGGCGACGAGGCCGATACGCGGTTGCGGGAAACCGTACCGGATCTCATCGTGCTCGATTGGATGCTGCCGGGCCTCTCCGGCATTGAACTCTGCCGCCGCTTGCGGATGCGGCCGCAGACCCAGTCGCTGCCGATCATCATGCTCACCGCGCGCGGCGAGGAAAGCGAGCGGGTGCGCGGTCTTGCGACCGGTGCCGACGACTACATCGTCAAGCCGTTCTCGGTGCCGGAACTGATGGCGCGCATTCGCGCGCTGCTGCGCCGGGCGAGTCCGGAGCGGGTAGCGACCGTGCTGGCCATCGGCGACCTCGAGCTCGATCGTGAGAAAAAACGCGTATCGCGGTCAAGCCGCCCGGTCGATTTGGGACCGACGGAATTTCGCTTGCTCGAATTTCTGATGGAGCGTCCGGGCCGGGTTTTTTCCCGCGAGCAATTGCTCGACGGGGTGTGGGGCAGCGACGTTTATATCGACGAGCGCACGGTGGATGTCCACGTCGGCCGTTTGCGCAAGGCGCTCAACCGCGGCCAGGGCGCCGATCCGATCCGCACGGTGCGCGGCGCCGGCTACTCGCTCGATGATCGTTTCGGCAAAGCGAGCTGAGCGAAATCGCAAGCTAAAAGCTGCTTTGAGGCGGATGACCCGCCGCAGTCGGTCTCGCGCCCGCGACATCGACGGACGAGCTTGTCAGGACCGCGCGTGGCGATGGCCACAAGCTGACATTCGAATGCGATGAGAATACGCGGGTTGGCGGGCCATATTCATAAATCAATTTCATAAGTCCATTCGAATTTAGCTACCTAATCGCTTGGCAGACCTGCTCTTATAACAAGTGTCGCAAACGGCGACCTTTGGCCGCCACTAGTTTGGGAGGCCGCGCCATGACGTTTCGAGCCGCCGTCATTGCATTGCTTTTGCTGGTCGGGGTTCCGGCTGCTTATGCGCAGCAGACAAAAGCTATGGAAAATTCACCGCTAACCGCCGCAGATGTGCGGAGCGTTTCTCCGGCACTGGCGGCTTTTACGCAAAATCGCCTCCTCGACGACGTATGGAAACGCCCGGGGCTTACGCCGCGAGACCGCAGCATCGTGACGCTGGCGGCTCTGATCGCACGCAATCAGACGATCGAAATGTCGTACTATTTCAATCTTGCGCTCGATAATGGCGTCAAGCCGCGTGAGATTTCGGAGATCATTACACACCTCGCTTTTTACGCTGGCTGGTCGAATGCGATGTCGGCGGTCGCGGTGGCCAAGGACGTGTTCGCCGCGCGACACATCAATGCAGACCAGCTTCCACCGGCCTCCGTGGCGTTGTTGCCGCTGAACGAGGCGGCCGAAGCGCAGCGTGCGAAAAGCGTGGAAGCCCAGTTCGGCGCGTATTTCCCCGGCGTGGCGCAATATACGACCGACGTGCTGTTTCGCGATCTGTGGCTGCGCCCGGACCTTGCGCCGCGGACCGGAGCCTCGTCACCGTTAGCGCTCTGATCGCCAACGGACAGATGGCGCAGCTCACGCCGCACCTCAACAGGGCGATGGATAACGGGCTGACGCAAGCACAGGCCGCTGAAGTGATCACGCATCTAGCCTTCTACGTCGGCTGGCCGAACGTCTTTTCGGCAATGCCCGTCGCAAAAGAGGTTTTCGAAAAACGCCCTCGGTAGGCCACCTCAGCTGCTCAAGGAAGGACTCGCGATGAACATCTCGTTCGAAAATAAGGTGGCGCTCGTCACCGGCGCCGCATCGGGTATAGGCCTCGCGACCGCAAGGGCTTTTGCCGAATCAGGCGCTTCGGTGGTGCTGGCGGACGTAAATGAGAAGGCCGTGCGATCTGCGGGAGACGAACTCTCCGTGAAGGGTCACAAGGTTCTCGCTGTTCGTTGCGATGTATCAGATGACGCACAGGTCGAGGCGATGGTTGACCGGACTGTCGCCAACTTTGGGCGGCTGGATGCGGCTTATAACAACGCAGGCGTTCAGAACGTCCTTGCCGAAACTGCTGACGCTACCCGGGAAGACTTCGACCGCGTCACCGCGATCAACCTGCGTGGCGTGTGGAGTTGCATGAAGTTTGAGCTCCGTCAGATGCGCAAGCAAGGTGGCGGCGCTATCGTCAACTGCTCTTCGATCGGCGGACTTGTCGGCGGCGCGGGTCGCGGAACTTATCATGCCGCCAAACACGGCGTGCTCGGGCTCACCACCAGCGCCGCTTTGGAATACGCCGCTAGAGGCATTCGCATCAACGCCGTATGCCCCGGCCTCATCCAGACGCCAATGTCCGACCAAATGGTGGCCGCCGGTCAGGCCGACGCTTTGGCTGCGATGTTGAAAGACGTTCCCATTGCGCGATTGGGTCGGCCCGAGGAGATCGCAGACGCTGTTCTGTGGCTTTGCAGTTCAGCTTCAAGCCTTGTGGTCGGTCACGCGCTGGTGGTCGATGGGGGATATACCGTCCGCTAAAATCGAACAGATCATCACCGGGGAACCCTGTATCGTAACGCGTCAACCAACAGCTTGAAGGCGGCAGAGGGCTGACGTCGGCTCGGGTAGTAGAGGTGGGAGCCCGGATAGGGAGGACACCAGCCTTCCAGCACGCGTTTGAGACGGCGTTTGGCGAGATGGGTTTTCACCAAATCCTCCGGCACGTAGGCGATGCCGCATCCCGCGAGGGCGGCTTCGATCATCTGAAAGGTTCCGTTGAAAACCAATTGGCCTTCGACCCGCACTTTAAGTTCACGTCCGCCTTTCTCGAATTCCCACGCATACAGACCGCCGCGCGTCGGCAAACGAAGGTTGATGCAATTGTGACCGATAAGGTCCTGTGGCCTTTCCGGCTCACGATGTTTCTTGAAATAGGACGGCGCTCCGACGACCGCCATACGAATATTCGGTCCGATGCGCACGGCGATCATATCCTTTGCCACCTGCTCACCGTCGCGAACGCCCGCGTCATAGCGCTCGGCGACGACGTCGGTGAGTCCGTAGTCGATGATGATTTCGACTTTGATGTCAGGGTACCGCTTTACAAACGGGACGAGTTTGGGCCAAAGGATCGTCTCGGCTGCGTATTCGTGTGGTCGTGATCCGAATGGTGCCGATAGGCTTATCCCGCAGCTCGCTTAACGCCGTGAGTTCGGCCTCGATCTCATCGAGACGTGGGGCGAGGTTAAGCAGCAAGCGCTCTCCCGCTTCCGTTGGCGACACGCTTCGCGTGGTGCGCGTCAGCAGCCGCAGCTTGAGGCGCGCTTCAAGCTCCTTAATCGTGTAGCTGAGCGCGGACTGGGATACGCCGAGCTTGGCGGCAGCTTTAGTGAAGCTGCTCTCGCGGGCGACGGCTACAAAGACCGATAGATCGTCCAGATTTCCGCGCGGCATTTATCGATGTTACTTATAAGTCCATGCCGATTATAGCGGCTAATGTCTATGCCTGCGCACCCCTAAATACAGCTCACGCTCTTAGAAACGCAGGTGAAAAGCGGGACGCGGCGATGGCTCGAGCGGAGGGTTTGCCTTGTTGGCGACGTAAGGCGACGCAAGTTGCGCGCATGGTGACGCGACGGAGATTGCTCACGAGCGCGGGCGGCCTCGCCGTTGTAGCGACCGTACGCCTGAGCTTTGCGGTGCCCTCGGCGAGCACTCCTTTGAGCGAGAAAAGGAACGGCACAATGGATATCAAGCGAAACGGCTCGCGGCCTTCGGGCAAAGGCCCTGAAGCCTATTTTACCGGCAGCGTGCGCGTCGACCCGATGTTTCAGGTGGGCGATCCGCCGCGCATCGCAGGCGGTCACGTCACCTTCGAACCCGGCGCCCGCACCGCCTGGCACACTCATCCGTTGGGCCAAACTCTTGTCGTCACGTTCGGCCTTGGCTGGGTGCAGAGCGAGGGCGGGCCGATCGAGGAAATCCGCCCGGGCGATGTCGTCTGGTTTCCGCCCGGTGAGAAGCACTGGCACGGTGCGAGCGCTACCACCGCGATGTCGCATATCGCCATCACAGAATGGCTCAACGGCAAGAACGTCGACTGGATGGAAAAAGTCACCGATGGGCAATACCGGAGGTAACGATATGGCCGCGCGGATGCGCCGGCAGCCTTTGTCATGATTAGCGGCAAACTTTCCGGCGTGCTCTTTTTTAGTACGCACGAAGCAATCGTTTGGAATGCGGCTCGGCTGACCCGGTGAGCCCGCCGGTGGCACGCCGTCTAACGTGCTCTTGATCCGTGGACCGATTTGCGCAGCAAGGCCAGCACGCTGGCGCCGGTCACCGCGCCGAGGATGTAGACAACGGCGGTCAGGACTGCCAGCGGCGCGCGCACGCTGAATCCAAGGAAGGCCATTGTTACCATCGCGAGGTTCTGGATGGTGAAGAGCGCCACCGCAACCACGAACACAATGATGATGATCAGATAAACCCAGCGCACGGCAGCATCGTTTCAAAGGTGGGAAGAGCGCATCGCAGAATCCGCAATCGTCTACCTAAGCCTGCCGAGGCCGAGGCCGATACCGATCCAGCTCGCGCCTGCCAGCACGAGATCGATGCCGAGGAAGAGCCCGAGGATGTATAGGCCGGAGACCGGCCAATGCGCCAAAATCACCAGGCCCAGCAGAAGCGTCACGACGCCGGAGAGCAGTACCCAAATCCACGGCGTCGCCGCTTTCATGCTGAAGGCCAGCACGATCCGCGCGATACCTGATGCAAGCAGCGCCAATCCCAGCAAAAGCGTCAGCGTTGCCGCGGCAAGGAGCGGATTCTCGAACGTGACAAAACCGGCGACGATGTAGAGCGCGCCTAGGAGAATCCAGAGGAAGAACTTGCCCCAGGTCTTGATCTGAAATGCGTTGATCACCTCGGCTGCGCCGGCGATCAACATCATGACGCCGACCAAAAACACAGTCGCAACGGTCGCCATGACGACGCTGCCCAGGGCAATGAGCCCGGCAATGACGTAAACGACCCCCAACGCGACGATCCAGCCTGATTTGGCGCGCAGCGGCTCAAGTCCGGACGCACCGGCGATAGATTTTGGAGAACCCGCGAGTATGGACATGCCAATAGCTCCGTCAGCCAAATCTAAAAGTCACACGTCTCGCTTGTATTTCCGTTGCGAGAAGACCGCCATTACTTCTAAAAATGTGTGCTTTACGGCGGCTGGCGTTCCACGCCCCGCAGACGTTTTGTCCGTCGGCAAAGCAAATCGCGGTGAGCGGGCGAGGCCGTCAGCGAGTTTGGATACGCCCGCGACGCGCTCGAAGCGCGAGGGAGACGGACGCTTCGGTATAACGATTTTCGCGATTTCACCGCTGCGGCGGTCGGCGGTCCCGTCGCCGCTCGCTGGCCGGCTGATAGGCCACCCGCGAGTGATACGCGCAGTAAGGCAAGCCGCCGAGGGTATTGCCGCCGCAAAAGAAGAACTCGCTGCTGCCTGGGTCGCCCACCGGCCAGCGGCAGGTTTGCTCATTCAGTTCCAGAATGGTCCGCCGCTGACCGATCGGAATGACGTTATCAAGCAATTCCGGGACGGCCTCGACTTCCATTTCGTAGGCGTGGGCCAGCGCGGTATTGCCGCGGATCGAGGCGCGGCCGATGCGCATCATCGGTGAGCGCGACTTTGCGCTGCCTCGGCGCAGCACTGGACGCGCTCTTCGCCCGGCCGGAAAGCCCGAGCCGGTGCACCTTGCCGATGACCGCGTTACGGGTGATCCCGCCGAGTTCGGCCGCGATCTGACTGGCAGAAAGCCCGTCAGACCACAGCTTTTTCAAGAGTTCGACCCGCTCATCGGTCCACGACATGCTCAAGTCCTCCTGAAACAGGTGCGAGCTTCGGTCTTGGCCGGAATCCCCCCGCGTGCCGGGCGGTACTTGCCGCCCAAGCCACTACGCAGAACCGACGCTTTAGAAGACTGTCCGCCGCACGAGATGTCGTACTTGACGGTCCGGACGCTACAATATGGCGTGACTCCTGCGCAAGAGTCTGCGGGTCACACGCTCACATTTTCATCGGTTGGTGTGGACGATATGGGGACAAATAGCCCCGGCGCGGGACTTTCCCATGCTGTTGACCGGCGCGGAGCGAACAAATAAAATGCTTTGGAACGTGCCGCCCGCAGTGGCGGCACATTCATTTTCGGCTGCGCGGCTTGGTCCGGCGCGCCGAACGGGCTTTAACGTGACATCGCATCTGTTGCCGACTTACGCGCGCGTCAACCTCGCTTTTGAGCGAGGCGAGGGCGCTTGGTTGATTGCTACAAACGGCGATCGATACCTGGATTTTACTTCCGGCGTCGCCGTGAATGCGCTCGGCCATGCTCATCCGCGGCTCGTGGCCGCCGTCACCGAGCAAGCCCAGAAGCTGTGGCACGTCTCCAATCTTTACCAAATTCCCGAGGCCGAACGCGTCGCCGCGCGGCTGTGCGAGGCGAGCTTTGCCGACGTCGTCTTCTTCTGCAATTCCGGCGCTGAGGCGATGGAATGCACCATCAAGCTGGCGCGGAAGTACCATGCCGCCGGCGGAGCTCCCGAGCGTTATCGCATCATCACTTTCGAAGGCGCTTTCCACGGCCGTACGCTGGCGACGCTGGCGGCGGGCGGGCAGAAAAAATACCTCGACGGCTTCGGCCCTCCGGTCGATGGCTTCGATCAAGTGCCGTTTGCCGACCTTGAGGCGACCAAGCGCGCCATCACCAACGAGACCGCGGCGATCCTGATCGAGCCGATCATGGGCGAAGGCGGCGTGCGCGTCGTCGAGCCCTCGTTCCTGCGCGCTTTGCGCGAATTGTGCGACAAACACGGCCTGCTGCTTCTTTTCGACGAAGTGCAGACCGGCATGGGCCGCACCGGCGAATTGTTCGCCTATCAACGCACCGGCGTTCAACCGGACGTCATGGCGCTCGCCAAGGCGCTCGGCGGCGGATTTCCGGTCGGCGCGTGTCTGGCGACGGCCGAAGCGGCAAGAGGCATGACAGCGGGCACGCACGGCTCGACCTTCGGCGGCAATCCGCTGGCGATGAGTGCCGCCAGCGCCGTGCTCGACGTCATGCTTGAGCCCGGCTTCCTCGAGCGGGTGCGGCGCACGGCGCTCCTGTTCAAGCAGCGGCTCGCGGAAATCAAAGACCGCTTCCCCGCCGTCATCACCGAGGTCCGAGGTGAAGGCTTGCTGGTCGGGTTGCGGGCGGCGGTGCCAGCCGGCGAACTGGTCGATGCGCTGCGCGCGGAGAAAATGATCGCCGTCGCCGCAGGCGATAACGTCGTGCGGCTTTTGCCGCCGCTGATTATCAGCGAGCAGGAGATTATGGAAGGCGTGAACCGGCTCGAACGGGCCTGCGAACGGTTGCGCCATTCGCAGAAGACTGCGTCAAGCAAGGAGGCGGCCCAATGAGCGCGGTGCGCCACTTCCTCGACTTGAATGTCATTCCGCGCCGGCAATTGCGCGAAATCATCGACAACGCGCGGCTGATGAAGAAGAAGCGCAAGAAGGCCGTGCGCCAGCTGCTCGACGGCCGGGCGCTGGCAATGATTTTCGAGCGGCCTTCGACCCGGACGCGGGTTTCGTTCGAGCTCGCGATGCGCCAGCTTGGCGGCGACGCGCTCATGCTCACCGCGGAAGAAATGCAGCTTGGCCGCGGCGAGACGCTCGCCGACACCGCACGCGTCCTGTCGCGTTACGTCGATGCCATCATGATCCGCATGCTCAGCAACAAGCAACTCGCCGAGTTTGCGGCGGCCGCCACCGTGCCCGTGATCAACGGGCTGACCAAGGTCTCTCACCCCTGCCAGGTGATGGCGGACGTGCTCACCTTCGAGGAGCATCGGGGCGCGATTGAAGGCCATACCGTGGCGTGGAGCGGCGACGCCAACAACGTGCTGACCTCGTGGATGCATGCGGCCGATCGGTTCAAATTTGAGCTCCGGGTCGCGACGCCCGCCGGAACTGAAGCCCGGAAAGTGGCTGACCGACTGGATCAAATCGTCGCGCGCGCCCATCCAGCTCTTCACCGATCCGGAGGAGGCGGTCGAGGGCGCCGATTGCGTCGTCACCGATACGTGGACGTCGATGGGCGACCGCGATGGCGCCCGGCGTCACAATCTGTTGCGCCGCTACCAGGTCAACGCCCGGCTGATGGCCAAGGCAAAGCCCGATGCGATCTTCATGCATTGCCTGCCCGCGCATCGCGGCGAAGAAGTCACCGACGAAGTCATTGACGGCCCGCAATCGGTTGTCTTCGACGAGGCCGAGAACCGGCTGCACGCGCAGAAGGGCATCCTTGCCTGGTGTTTGGCGGACGCGCGCTAAGCGCGGCTGCCGCCGGGGGCCGGCCTCACAATTTGCGGCCGGCCGCTTATATCATCCGAAATGCAAACCCCTGATGTGAACATTCCGGTGCGCGAGCCGGCGCAGACCGGTTCCGATGACAGCATTCTGCCGTTCGAGGTCGCGGCGCTCGATCTGCGCGGGCGCATTGTCCGGCTTGGGCCTGCGGTCGATGCCGTCCTGACCAGCCACGATTATCCGCTGCCGGTCGCCAAGCTTCTGGGCGAAGCGATCGTGCTGACGGTGATGTTGGGGTCCGCGCTGAAATTCGACGGCCGCTTCATTCTGCAGACCCAGAGTGACGGTCCGGTGCGGATGCTGGTGGTGGATTTCACCTCGCCCGACAAAGTACGTGGGTGCGCGCGGTTTGATGCCGAACGGGTTCGTGCGGCTGAAGCCGCCGGCGAGGCCAAGCCGGGCCAATTGCTCGGCAAAGGGCATCTGGCGATGACCATCGACCAGGGGCCCGACATGAGCCGCTACCAGGGCCTTGTTCCGCTCGAGGGCAACGATCTGGAGCAGGTCGCGCACGAATACTTTTTGCGCTCGGAGCAGATTCCCGACACGGGTCCGGCTCGCGGTGGCGGAGGAGTATCGCGGTGGCAACGGCGCGCGCCGCCACTGGCGCGCCGGCGGCATTCTGGCGCAGTTCCTGCCGAAATCGCCGGAGCGCTCCCGTCAGGCCGATCTCGATCCCGGTAATGCACCACCCGGCACCGAGCCTCATCTGTCTGGCGGAAGACGACGCTTGGGTGGAAGGCCGTTCGCTCATCGACACCGTCGACGATCTCGAACTGATCGATCCGGATGTGTCGAGCGAGCGCCTGGCCTATCGCCTGTTCCACGAACGCGGCGTGCGCGTATTTCGTTCAGCGCCGGTGCGGGCCCAATGCTCGTGCTCGCGCGACAGTGTCGAATCAATGCTGCGCAGTTTTCCGGCGGAAGACCGCGACGACATGATCGAGGACGGCAAGATCACCGTGACCTGCGAATTCTGCAGCTCGACTTATGTGTTCGCGCCGGCCGATATCGCCGGCAATGAATCGCACCCGGCGCCGGCGCGGCAAAATTAATTGATCGTCGGTTTGTTGCTGCCGCTGTCGAGCGAAAAGGCCGGGATTTCAATGTCGAAATGCTTGCCCGCAGATGAGACCATGCCGTAGGTGCCGGTCATAAATCCCGACGATGTTTGCAGCGGCACCCCGCTGGTATATTCGAACGACTCTCCCGCCTTGAGCACGGGCTCCTCGCCGACCACGCCCGCTCCGCGAACCTCCTGACGGCGGCCGCTGGCGTCGGTAATGCGCCAGTGCCGGGTCTTGAGCTGCACGGTGTCGCCACCGTGGTTGGTGATGGCGATGGTATAGGCCCAGAAGAAATAATTGTTTTCCGGCGACGAACGATCGGCGACGAACCGCGGCGTCACCACGACCTCGATGTTATGGGTCAGCGCCCGATACATGCGGCGAATCTGACGTAATCTCGACGCTTTCTCAAGCCTATTGGCGCTTGCGCCGGCGTTGTTTGCCGATATCAGAATCGGCGCATTAGACTAGGATGGCGCGAATCCACCGGTTCGGGACGCGCTGCCCGCAACCGCGACCGTCATGGTTGCAGATCCTATGGCCAGCGTTTCTTCAACTCCGGCGCCCGGCAGCGAGCGCGATTTGCGCCTCGATTTGTTCCGTGGCGTGGCCTTGTGGCTGATCTTCCTCGATCACATCCCGGAAAACATCGTCAGCTGGATCACCATCCGCAACTACGGCTTTAGCGACGCCACCGAAATTTTCATTTTCATTTCCGGCTACACCGCGGCCTTCGTCTACGGCCGCACCATGCGCCAGCGCGGCTTCGTGCTGGCGAGCGCGCGCATCCTGCGGCGGGCCTGGCAGATATATGTCGCCCACATTTTTCTGTTCACGATCTTCATGGCCGAGATCGCCTACGTGGCTTCGACGTTCGAGAATCCGCTGTATGCCGAGGAAATGAAAATCCTCGATTTCCTCAAGCAGCCCGACATCACCATTTTTCAGGCGCTGCTGTTGAAATTCAAGCCGGTCAACATGGACGTGCTGCCGCTCTATATCGTGTTGCTGCTGTTGTTCCCTCCGGCGCTGTTTTTGCTGTTGCGCCGTCCGAATGTGGCGCTCACCGCCTCGGCGGTGCTGTATGCGGCGGCGTGGAAATTCGACTTCAATCTTCCGGCTTATCCGGCCGGCGTCTGGTTCTTCAATCCGTTCGCGTGGCAATTGTTGTTCGTGTTCGGCGCCTGGTGCGCGCTCGGCGGCGCGCAAAAGCTCGGCGTGGTGTTGCGCTCGCCAATCATAACGGCGCTTGCGATCGCCTATCTGATATTTGCTTTCTTGATCACGCTGACATGGCACATTGAATCGCTCGATCGTTTCGTCCCGGGTTGGCTCGCCGACTGGATGTATCCGATCGACAAAACCAACCTCGATGTGTTGCGTTTCGCGCATTTTCTGGCGCTGGCCGCGGTGACGGTGCGCTTTATTCCCGCGCATTGGTCGGGGCTTAACTCGCCGATATTGCAGCCGGCGATCCGCTGCGGTCAGCACTCGCTGGAGATATTCTGTCTCGGCGTGTTTCTCGCCTTCGCCGGCCAGTTCATTATCGCCGAATACTCGGGCGGGCCGCTGCTGCAAACCGCAGTCAGCGTGTTAGGCATCTTCATCATGATTGCCACGGCCAATCTGATTTCATGGTACAAGTCGATCGAAGGGCGAAGCCCGCTGTCCCGGGGCAAACCTCCGGACGCTGACCTCGCGGGGGGCGAGGTATGACACTGATTGTTGCGATAGTGGCCAGCATTGCCTTCGTGCACGGCGCCGCCGCGGCGGAAACCGCGCCGAGCTGTGCGGTGCCCGAGTCGCTGCTGCCTTCCGAAATCGAGCTCACGCGGGTTGCCAGCGCGATCAAAGAACATCATCGGCTGGACATCACGGTCGTCGGTTCCGCGTCCTCGGCGCTGACCGGTCCTGAAGGCGCACGCTTTGCCTATCCGGCGCAACTGGAAAAGGCGTTGCGCGAGCGGCTCCCCGGTAATGAGATAAAAGTTACCGCCCACATCCAGTCCCGGCAAACCACCGCCGACATGGCCACGAGCCTCGCGGGCATCGTCAAGGACGATAAGCCGGTCTTGGTCATCTGGCAGGCTGGCACAGTCGACGCCATGCGCGGCGTCGAGCCGGACGATTTCCGCAACAGTCTCGATCAAGGTCTCGACGCCATTGCCGCCGGCAATGCCGACGTGATGTTGATGAACATGCAGTACAGCCCGCGCACCGAAACCATGCTTAACGTATCCACCTACGCGGATGTCATGCGCTGGGTGGCCGAACAGCGCGACATTTTGTTGTTTGATCGATTAGCCATTATGCACTACTGGAGCGATGAGGGCGTTTTTGACCTCTATGCGCCCACCAACGGCTATGCTATGGCCCACCAAGTACATGAGTGCATCGGCCGTGCGCTGGCCACACAAATCATAAGTGCCGGTCATTTGGACGCGGATAAATTGCAGACCACACGTTAATGCGATCGATTGCTAAAGCTTTCGTCCTGGGCCTCGCGCCAGCGGCCTTTTGCGGCATTGCGATTGGGCTCGCGTCGTCGGCCGGCGCCCAGCAAATATCGGCCCAGCAAACATTGATGCCGCAAACGGCGGCATTCGAGTGCAAGGCTCGCCCCGAATTCGTCCGCCTTGATTTGCCGTTGCGCCATACGGCGGGGCGCCTGGCGTCCGGTGAGCCCGTGACTATTGTCGCGATCGGCTCATCTTCAACCTGGGGCGCGGGCGCCAGCTCGCGCGCGGCCAGCTATCCGAGCCAGCTCGCCGTCGAACTCGGCAAACGCTTCCCGCGCGATGAGGTCAGCGTACTTAATCGCGGCGTCAACGGCGAAGAGATCGAGCAGATGCTCGCGCGATTTCCGAACGATGTCATCGCTTCGCATCCCGATCTCGTACTTTGGCAGGTCGGCACTAACGCCGTGCTGCGCGATCACGAGGTGCAGGCGGACGCGACCATGCTGCGCAGCGGCATCAAACAGATCAAAGACGCTGGCGCTGACGCGGTGTTGATGGACATGCAGTTTGCGCCGCGCGTGCTCGCCAAGTCCGAAACGCCGGACATGGAAAATGAAATCGCCCGCACCGCCAAAGAAAGCAACGTCGACCTGTTCAACCGGTTCGCGGTGATGCGCGATTGGCACGATGTGCAGCACATGCCGTTCGAGGCTTTCGTCGCGCCCGACGGACTACACATGAACGATTGGGGCTACGGCTGCGTGGCGAAGCTGCTCGCGGGCGCCATTACCGAAGCCGCGACGCGGCCGGTCGCGTCGGCCGCCGTCCATTCGGTGCATTAACAAAGCTCAGCGCAGCTTTGGCATAACTTCGCTAGCGAACATTTCCATATTGCGGCGCGCCAGGTGATCGGGCAGCACGCCGAATTGCAATAAGCTGATCAGAATGTCGAAGCCGGTCTGTTCGCGGACCCGCTCGATCTTTTCGCGCACCGTTGCCGGGCTTCCGACCACAATGGTGCCGCTGGCGATGAGTTCGTCGATGGTCTGTTTGCGCGGCCACGCGCCGAGCGCCGGGCGTAGCTTCATGGTCGCCTTCATCGAAGTGTTAGATGTGTAGCCGGGCGGCAGCAGCATCTCCCACGGCATGGAGAGAAAGTTGTTGAACAACGATTCGATGCCGGCCTTGGCTTCCTCCCGCGCGCGCTCGTCGGTATCGGCCACGTAAATCGGCGCGGCCCAACCGAGCTGGGCGCCCGAGGCGGTGTAGCCGTGCGCCTGCGCCGCTTCGCGGTACGCGTTGTGGTAGCGCACCACCGCGCTCTCCGGACTGAAGGTGACCATGAAGGGATATTTGCGCTCCGGGCGCCGACGCCCAGACCACGGTCTCGCGCGATCCCATGGACGGAATCCAAACCGGCGGATGCGGCGTCTGATAAGGCCGCGGCCACAGGTTGACGTAACGCAGCCGGAAATGATCGCCCTCGAATTCGAACGGGCCGGGCGTCGTCCAGGCCTTGACGATCAGATCGTGCGCCTCGTGAAAGCGTTCGTGCGAGAACGCCGGATTGACGCCGGTCGAGTGGTATTCGGCGCCGATGCCGCGGACGAAGCCGGCGATCAGGCGGCCCTTCGACAACACGTCAAGCATGGCGAATTCTTCGGCGATGTTGACCGGGTTGCTGACCAGCGGCAGGGCGCGGCCGAGCACGGCGACCTGTACCTTTTTGGTGCGTTGAATGAGCGCGCTGGCGATCAGGTTTGGCGCCGGCATCAGGCCGTACGCGGTCTGGTGATGCTCGTTGACGCCGATGGCGTCGAAGCCGAGCGCTTCGGCGTAAACAAGCTGGTCGAGATAGGAATCGTATTCGGCGGCGCCTTTGACGGGATCGTAGAAGCTGTTCGGCAGCACCACCCATGCCGAGCGGTAGCTTTTTCGCCGCCTCGAAATCGAGCGGCCGATAGGGCATGAGATGAAAGCAGACGAACTTCATGCGCGTACGCCGCCGAGAAAGCCGAGCACTTTTTCAGTCACCAGATCCAACTTGTTCAACGTGAGGACTGTGGCCGCAGCCCTCGACCATAGTGACTTTCGCGTTGGATACGCGCTCGCTCCATAGCTGCGCGTAGGTGCTCGGAAGAATCTTGTCCTCGCGCCCCCATACGATGTGCGCCGGCACGTTGATGCGATGCAGCCATTTTTCCAGGTCCGGGTTGAACAGCCGAGGCTCCCAGCCGAACTTGACCGCGGCCAGCCGGGTTTGCAGCGCGATGTCCAAGTCTTCTTCGCTCGCGGGAACCTGCGGCGCGGCAGCGAAGCTTTGGTCGTGGAAACGGTTGCGTTCGAATTCTTCCGGCGACCAGATGAAAATGTCTCCCGGTGGAACGCCTTTGACGCGAATGCCGGCCGGAGCGATCAGCGTCAAACTGGCGATGCGGCCGGTATTGCGCGCCGCGGCCTCGGCGGCGGTCCATCCGCCGAGCGAATGGCCGATCACGTGGACCGGCGCGGAAAAGTTCGCGTCGAGCAGGTCGAGATAATACATCGCCAGGTCGGCGATATCGCGCAGCCACGGCGGATCGTCCGAGCCGCCAAAGCAGGGATGCTCGGGAACGGTCAGCGCGTAATGCTGCGACAGCCGCTCGAAAAACGGCAGCCACGCGGGCCAGCCGCCGGCGCCGTGCAGAAACAGCACGGGCGGCCCGGCGCCGGCGCGCTGGACGCGCACACTGACGCCACGGGTAACGAGTCGATCCCCTCCCTCCGGCATGCGGGCAAGCTTACACCGCCTGCAAGGCGGTCAGCACGTCCTCAATGATGTCATCGGGATGTTCGAGGCCGACCGAAACGCGAACCATGCCGTCGGTGATGCCGAGTTCGGCGCGTTGCGCCGGAGTCAGCCGCTGGTGGGTCGTGGTCGCCGGGTGCGTGAGCAGGCTCTTGGCGTCGCCGAGATTATTGCTGATGCGGATGAGTTTGAGCGCGTCGGCAAAGCGGAACGCTTCCTTCTTGCCGCCCTTGATGTCAAAGGCGACCAGCGTCGAACCGCCGCGCATTTGCTTCTTCACGACGCTGGCCTGCGGATGATCGGGCCGGCCGGGGTAAATCAGCCGCGCGATCTTCGGGTGCTTGGCGAGCGCGTCGGCAAGCGCGCCGGCGCTCTCGGTCTGCCGGCGCACCCGCACCGCCAGCGTCTCGAGGCCTTTGAGCATGACCCAGGCATTGAACGGCGACAGCGACGGCCCGGTTTGCCGCAGCAGCACGTGAATGTTCTTGTCGATAAATTCCTGCGAGCCGAGAATGATGCCGCCAAGACAGCGGCCCTGACCGTCAATGTGTTTGGTCGCCGAATAGACGACGCAGTCGGCGCCCAAGGCGAGCGGGCTCTGAAACACCGGCGTGGCGAACACGTTGTCGACCACCAGCGTGGCGCCCCCGTCATGAGCGATGCGCGCCACTTCTTCGATGTCGATGACTTCGAGCGTCGGATTGGTCGGCGTCTCGATGAAAAAAGTTTTGGTGTTCGGCTTGAGCGCTTCGCGCCATTGATTGAGATCGGTGCCGTCGACCAGCGTCGACGTCACGCCAAAGCGCGGCAGGTAATCCTCGACGATGTAGCGGCACGAGCCGAACAGCGCTTTGGCCGCGACCACGTGATCGCCGGTCTTGAGCTGACCGGTCAGCGCCAGCGTCACCGCCGCCATGCCGGTCGCAGTAGCGCGCGCGGCTTCGGCGCCTTCGAATGCCGCCATGCGCTCCTCGAACATCGCCACCGTGGGGTTGGCGAAGCGCGAGTACTGAAAACCTGGCTCTTCATTTTTGAAACGGCGTTCGGCCTGCGCCGCGCTTTCGTAGACGTAGCCTTGGGTCAGAAACATCGCCTCGGACGTTTCGCCGAATTGCGAGCGCAGCGTGCCGGAATGCACGAGACGGGTCTCGGGGCGATAACGATCAGGCGCGGACGCGGACATGTGGCCCTCCTTGGGCAAACAAAAACCCGGCCGGGTTAATCCTCGGGCCGGGCTCACACATCCCCGGCCTTTTAGCTATTTATTTTACGTGGCTAGCAAGCCGACCGGCTCAAATGACCACGGGATAATCGGTTCATTACGCCCGGCCGGTGCTTCCGTCAAGCTAGGCGTCGGGTTAGATCGGTGGCGTGGCGAGCACATCGGTTAATGCGCGCGAGGGCATTCTGCCCGATCGCATGATCGCGGCTTTGGCGCGGGACGGCGCAATTGTCGCCGCGCGACCGTTTGCGTCCGATCAAATCCAGCCCGCGAGTCTCGATCTGCGGCTTGGCGCGGTCGCCTACCGCGTGCGCGCGAGTTTCTTACCTGGACCTGGCACCGCCGTGGCACGGCGTATCGCCGAACTGAAATTGCATGAGTTTGCGCTGACCGACGGCGCGGTGCTGGAAACCGGCTGCGTTTACATCGTGCCGCTGATCGAGCGCCTCGCGTTGCCACCCGATATTGACGCGGCGTCAAATCCAAAAAGCTCCACCGGCCGGCTCGACGTGTTCACTCGCGTGATCGCCGACGAGACACGCGGCTTTGATCGCGTCGCGCCCGGCTATCACGGTCCGCTCTACGCCGAGATCAGCCCAAAGACATTTCCCGTGCTGGTGCGCGAAGGCTCGCGGTTGTCGCAAATCCGCTTTCGCCGCGGTGACGCGCGGCTCGACGGCGAAGCGTTGCGCGCGCTGCACACGCGCGAACGGCTCGTCGATCGCACCGAAGCGGTGATGGGCGAGGGCATCGCGGTGAGCGTCGACCTCTCCGGAGCGGGCGGAGAAAACGGCATTGTCGGCTATCGCGCCAAGCGCCATACCGCCGTGATTGAAGTCGAACGCCGCGCCGCCTATGACGCCGCCGATTTTTGGGAGCCGATTGCCGCGCGAAGCGACACCAGTCTCATTCTCGACCCCGACGAGTTTTACATCCTGGCCTCTACCGAGGCCGTGCAGGTGCCGCCCGACTACGCCGCCGAAATGGTGCCGTTCGATCCGCTGGTCGGCGAATTCCGCGTGCATTATGCCGGCTTCTTCGATCCGGGATTCGGTTATGCCGGCGCCGGCGGACTAGGCTCCCGTGCCGTTCTTGAAGTCCGGTCGCGCGAAGTGCCGTTCATCCTCGAACACGGCCAGGTGGTGGGGCGTCTTGTCTATGAGGAGATGCTGCAGCGGCCCGAGCGGCTTTACGGAACCGACATCGGCTCAAACTATCAGGCACAGGGGCTGAAACTGTCGAAACATTTTGTCGCCTAGCCAATCGCGCCCGACCGCGCTAAAGGCGGCGATTACCTGCCGCGTCGGCAAAATTCTTGTGGCATTTCCGCGCGAACGGCAGTTGTCTCGGGCTTGGGGGCAGGCTTTGAGGCGGGAGAAGCAGCGCATGCGCGTGCTCATCCTGGGCATGACGGGTTTTGCCCTTATTGTCGCGGCGCACGCGCTGACCGCCGGTTCAGCCACCGCACAATCCGGCTACGATCGCCCTGGCGGCGATTTTACCAACGGCCCGGTGCCGAGCGGCGATCCGGCAGTGTGCGCAGCGCGCTGCGAGCGCGAAAAGAACTGCCGGTCATGGGCATTTTCTTATCCCGTCGGCGTCAGGCGAACCGGCGATGTGCTGGCTTAAGCGTGAGGTCACGCGCACCATCCCGTCGCCGTGCTGCGTTTCGGGGGTCCGCGGGGCGGCGCTGATCGAGCCGCATGTCGGCGGCCTGGAATTTTCCATCGAGCGCGCAGGCGGCGACTACCGGTCCTTCGACATTCCGCCGGATCCGCATGGCAAAGCCTGCGCGGCGGCCTGTCAGGCCGACAACCACTGCCGCGCCTGGACCTATCGGCGGCCCGGCTATGGCTCCAACACCGCCCATTGTTTTCTCAAAGAGACCATCAAGCCGCCGAACCATCGGCCGTGCTGCATCTCGGGCGTGGTGCGGTAGCGCCAATGCGGGGCGTCCACCGCCCGGGAGGTTTCAGTTTACAACGGCTTTCGTGCCGCTAAGATGAACGCCGTTTCATTTTTGGAGCGAGCGGCCATGTCGTTTGAGATGAAAGACTTGATGGTGTTTGCCACGCCTGTGGATCCGGAAATGTCGACGAGTTCGAATTGCTGCAAATGTTGCAGCAGCTCGAAGACGAAGAAAAGCGGCGGCAAAGTTTCGGACGATTTGCTCAGTCACTTGAAAACGCAATTGAACCAAGCGCTGCTGACGTCCGCTTCGCGCTGATCCCCCGTCAACGCCGAAATAAAGACTCTCCCGCTTCGCAGAGGGCGGGCGGCGCACGAATTGTTGGCTGGTTGCGGCTGCAAAAAATCGCCTGCCGCTCACGGATGAGAAGGCGGCAAACGTCCGCGCGGTCGTCATGCTGAAGAGCCTTTCGGACGCGCCTATTCGCGCCAACCGGCGCTTCAACATTTGCGACCTCGCAACCGCTCAGACGCCAGATCAGGCGTCGGCCGCGGGACGGCAAATCGGTCTCCTTCACTCGGATTTACGGCTTGCGCCGCTGATCTTGTCGGACGCCGTCGCGCAGCTCTGGATCGAAAGCCGCAGCCGGGATCGTCTCCTCACCGGAAGCGATTTTGGTGACAACAACGAAATTGCGCGGTTGATTCTCGATGGCGCGTTCGAAGTCAAAATAGGCGCGGCGTTCGTGTCCGGGGCTGACGCGTGGGATGTTGTCTTTGACGGCGCAAGCGAATATTGCGCCGCCGGCCGGATTTCTTCTTTATCTGTTCGGGCGCTGCAGTACGGCCAGTCGGCGTTATCGCGAAATGACGTGGTGCTCGCCAACCGGCTGTACGCATACAATCGGCTGCCCGCATCTCCTTCGCAGCGACGCCAATTTCCCGGCGCGGACTTAGTGCGGAAAGCGCTCAGGATAGACGATCACGGCCCGACCTCGCTGTTGCTTCGCGAATTTTGGTCGCCTGCCGAAAATGCGGGTTGGCTTCTGTGGACGAAAAGGGAAAGTGATGACGCGACTTTCGGCCACAGCCACAAACTTACCTCAGTCCGATGCCGGAGGCCTTGCCCGACATCTTTCGGCGCTGCGTCGAAGTACTTACCGATTCTGTCGCAACGACTTTCAAGATCGGACGGGATCTCTATGGATTAATGCGGCCCGACAAATTCGTCGCCTACTTTTCCAGTGCGGAGTCTCTTAGCCAGACCGCGGAAAAGCTGAAGACGATCCTTGGCGGCGTGCCGGCACACGGAACCCCTTTCACCGCGGCGCTTTCGGAGGATGGACTTCTGGCGTGGGGTATGGACCCGCCGCGATCGGTTCGGGCCTCGCCTTCCGAGGGCGCTAGCTGGCGGCACTGGATTGTCCGCCGGCTGGCCCGCGCTCTCATCATCGCCCAATCAAGTCAGCAACGAACTATTGAGCCGTGGCGATTCGCCATGGCTCGATTGAGCCTCGACGGCGTTGAGCCCGAAACGTGGACGCCGCTTCGAAAGCTTTGGGCCGACTGAAGCCTTCAAAGGTGGACCAAGATGAGCGACGCGATCGAGCGGTTCACCGGAGCCATGGTGCTGCCCTCGGACGTATCAGTGAACGCGATCGCGGAATTGCCGCCTGTCGTGCAGCAAAAAATAAAAAGCGATCCAAATCATTTCGTCATTACCCGGAAGCACGTTCGCACACCCTCCAAGGTTATCAGTCCGGTAGCAGCGGCTTTCCTTGCGCAATTTTCCGAACCGAAGACGATCGTGGAAGCGACGCTGCGCTTTTGCGAAAGCAATGAGGCGAAGCCGGAAGCGGTACTTGAAGATGTTTTCCCGCTTTTGAAGCGGCTCATTTCAGCTCAGCTGCTTGTGCCGGCGGATTCAGATCTCGCGAACCCGATCCTGCCTTCATTCGGTCCCGGCGACCAAATTTCGGATGTCCGGGTCATCGAAAATATTCAATTTCTTGAGGATACCGAAGTTTACAAAGCAGATGACGGCCAAAACCGGACTTTGGCACTAAAGATTTTCAGGAGAGAGGCGAGTGAAATAGGCAGCAAGGCCATCGACCACGAGGCGAAGGCAATGTCGCGCCTCGACGGCCGCATCAATCCAAAACTGGTCGCGACGGGTGTCCACGACGGCAGGCCGTTTCTCGTCACCGAATGGATCGATGGTGTTTCGGCGCAAGTAGCCGCGGAAAATATTCGCTCGCGACAGGGCGTCCGCGCGCGCGACCAATTGCTTCGTTTGTGCATTTCGATCGCAGAAGCTTATGTTCATTTGCACGACCAGGGCGTCGTTCATGCCGATGTGCACGCCCGCAATGCCATTGTCGATCGTTCCGGGTCGATCAAACTGATCGACTTCGATCAGTCCGTTATCGCCGGCGAGCCGGACGACATCGCACGCAGTGGCCATATCGAATATTATCTTGCGCCGGAGCAGGCGCGCAGCATCACCGATTCAGGCGATTACCTCAGGCCGACAGCGAACTCCGAACAGTACTCGATTGCCGTGCTGTTGTACTTCCTCATCACGGGCGCTTATCGATTGATTTCTCTGTGGATCGGCGGGAGCTACTTTCGCAAGTCGTTCACAACGGAGTGCTGCCATTTTCGGCGCGGCAAGTTCCCGCTTGGCCCGGCGTCGAGGCGCTTGTGGTGAAGGCGTTGGCGAAGAATCCGGGAGACCGATTTTCCTCCCTCGCCGAATTCGCCGCTCAACTGCGAATGCAATCCGATGCGGGCGCTTCGCCTGCCGGTGCCATAGAACAGACAGGTAATCTCTCGGCTGGCGAAGCTTTGCTCGAGCGGGTCATCGGTGACGTTGGACGCCTTGTTCCTTTCGGCTTTGATCGTGATGCCGTCACGCCGTTGTGCTCGGTCAATATGGGCGCGGCGGGAATTGCTTACGCGCTGTATCGGATTGCAACGACGCGAAACGATCCGGAGCTGATGTCAGCAGCCGATATTTGGTGCTGTTTTGCCGAAAGCCGCATGCATCGAACGGAGAGCGTTTACGACGAAAGTTTGGAACTTACTCCGAACACCATCGGGCATGTCTCGCCTTATCACCTCCCAAGCGGCGTGCATTGTGTGCGCGCCTTGATCGGTCAGGCTTTGGGCGATATCGACTCGGCCGAAGCGGCCGTTAAGGCCTTTGTCGCAGCGGTGGCGAACCGGTCTGGCTCGCCGAGAGACTATTTCAGCTTGCCGATTGTCGCGACGATTTCGGTCGTTAGATCGAGCTGCGTCTCCTCACTTTCCCGACGAATGGGTTCACGTCGTCAAGTTTCGGCAAGGAAAATTGATTTTCTGGCAGGAATACACTGACACCGACGCGGAAGTTCTGGGGATGTCGTGATCGCTGCCACGCCTTAGCGAACGCGTCGCACCTCTCGTCGGACGTGACCTCCCCCTCGCCGACCTGAGGGACGCGCCAAAGGCGGCCTCAGTCCGCTTGTTGATCTAGATCAAAGCAACCGATAGCTCCTCTGGCACATTAGTTTCTCCTGCAACTATCTGTTCGCGCGCTTGGCGTTTTTAATAGGCGGCGCGCGGCACGAAGAGGAGGAACGACATGCCAGGTCCGCAACATGAAACAGGTTTCCGTGCGTCGATCGGTGCGGCTTGGCAGCGATGCCTTGAATGGATCGGAGGCGGCGGCGGGTCGGAATTCAAATATTTGGATGAGCAGAACGTTGAGCGGATGGCGCACGATGCCGGCGTAACCACCGAGGAACTTCGCGAGCTGGTGCGCCGCGGCTCCGGGTCGGCCGACCTTCTCCTTGAGCGCATGGCCGCACTCGATCTCGACAAGAACGAGGTCAAGAAGCTTGAGCCGGAGGCATTCCGCGATCTGCAGCGCGTTTGCACCATGTGTGAGAGTCAAGGCCGGTGCAAACATGACCTCGCGCGCGATCCGAACAATCCGGCATGGAAAAGCTATTGTCCAAACGTCGAAACGCTCAAGGAGCTTGATGCACATCCGTGGGCATCTCGCGCCGAGGTGTAACGAAGCCGCGTGTCCGAGCCAGCCATGGCGCCGACATTGAGCCTAAAATGCAACGAATGGTTCATCGAACACTCGGAAAGAGATTGCACCCAAGGTCCATATGATACGGCGGCCATGGCGTTCCAGGTGGGCTTGGCCGCCGTTGCCGAAGCGCAACGCCGGGGACAAAATTCTACTTTGTCGGTGCGAGACAATCATGGCATCGCGCGAAAATGCAAACTGATCAACAGGCCCGAACCGGATACCTGCTTTCTGTGTGAAAGCCTGTGGACCAACGAACGAAGCTCGGTTACGCCGCGCTGTCCGCTGCGAGCGGCACTCAGACTCTTTGAAGACTGAATCCGATCGGACAGCCAGCCGATGTTGCGCAATGGCGGCCGCGGCTGCGCGCGCTACGCCGTTCTCGCACGACGCGCCTACTTCACCGGCTCGGTCAGGAAGCGCTCGTTCGATGATTTCAGCGCCGGCTCGTCGATCACCGTGGCGGAAGCCTGCTGTCCTTCCAACAACTGCCGCAGCGTCGCAATACCCTTGGTGACGTCTTCGGCGAATTTCGGTGCAACCTGATCGAGGAAAGCCTTGTCTTTCGCCTTCGGCTTGGCGATCCGCATCTCCAGGTGCGTCGTACCATCGGGCCGTTCCTGCAGGGCGCGGGTCATGACGACCTTGGGTGCGCCAAGGATCGGGAGAAGCGCGCTCAGCGTAAAGTAGTCGAAGGGCCGCCAGTCCAGCAGTTCCTCGATGATCGCATCCTTGCCGTGCATGCAGTGCACCTGGGTGCCGACGCCCCGGCGCCGATTGGCCGAGTGCTCGACCAGCGCGTCAGTCGGCCACCATTTCTGCCATTGGCTGGGTACGGTGAGATATTCCCACAGCGCCTGTCGTGGCGCCGCGATATCAAACTCGAGGATCGCGTAGGCGTCCTCCCGCGTGACTTCGACGCGCGTTTGCTCGTTCTCTTTCCGCCACGCTGCATCGAGATCGCTCAGCCAGAGTTTCACGTCGCCGATAATGTCGATGGTCTCGTGATGCTCCACTAATCCTTGCGCCACCGGGTCGATGCCCACCTGCTGGACGCAGGCGTCGCTGTAAACCGCATAGGCGCGGCTGCCGATCTTTTCGCCCACGGTGTTCTTGAGCAACCGATGGACCAGGATCACATCGCGTCCGGCGAGCTCTTCGCGGCCGCCCATCTTTTGCTTCACCATCTCGCCGTGATGAGCGACAAACTTGAAATCGAGGTCGCCCATCGCCGCGCAGGCTTTGCACTCGCACACCGTTGCCTGCTTGATGTCGCGCAGGCGCCGGCGAAACTTGAAATAAGCCTGCTCGATAACATCCTGCAGCATCGAGCCGTCGATTTTCGCGGTCGCCGCGTAGACGAAGGCGGCATCGCCTTCGAACTTGGCAAGGCGGAAGGGCGGTCTCAGGCCCTTGACCACCGTATCCATCAGATCGGCGATGATGTCCTGCGCGTGGTCGAGTTCGACGCCGGCGAGGAAGCTCGTATAGCCGGAGATATCGGCGATGACGAAGTAGGCCGATTCAGCTTGCGGGAGCATTGCGATCTCCTCTCAGAGCGGGCGAAACGAGGCCCTGCTTGCGGATACAAGCGGCACCCATCATGAGTGCCGCTTTTCTTGATGCCGTCAACCGACCGCGCTCATCCTCGAATATTCGGCGGCGCGCGGGACATTGTGCTCCTTCGGATCAATGATCCCGAGGCTCTTCACAATCTCGAAACTTCCGTTATTCGCCTGAGCGATATACATGTTCATGCGAACGTGATGTTGACCGGGCACCATTTGCGCCGGACCACCCGGGCCTTCGGCGATCTTGGCATGGTCGAGCGCCTTGATCACGTCGTCTTGCTTGAGCGAGCCCGCCTCTTTCACGGCGGCTTCCCAAAGCTTCATGCCGCGGTATAGGCCGCTACAGGCACTGCCGGCGGTGAACAGGGCGTCGCCCGGATAGAGCTTGTTGTATTGATCGATCAGCTTCTCGCTGAACGGATCGCTGACGTTTTGATAATAGTCGAGGCAGCTGTACAGGCCCTCGACATGGGCGGCCGGCACCAAATTCAAAAAGTTCTCGTCGAAATAGGTGCAGACCATGTGTCCGCCGCGCTTGCTGAAGCCGGAGTTGTAGAGCTGCTCAAAGAATGGCGTCACGCCCGGGGGAACGGTGGTATTGAACACCACCTCGGCGCCGCTCGCGGCGATCTTTTCGACCGTCTTGCGGTAATCGGCGTGCTCGAGTGGAAAGTACTCCTCGCCGACGATCGAGCCGCCGTTGGCCGTGACGACTTCACGGACTTTCTTGTTCATCACGCGCGGCCAGATATAGTCGGCTGACGGCAGATAGAATTTCTTCGCGCCGGTTTGCTGCATCAGCCAGGGAATGAACGGATCGACCTGCTGTGCCGGCACCGGGCCGGTGCAGAAAATCAGCGGGTCGCATTCCTGGCCCTCGTATTGTTCCGGGTAGATGTAAAGCTTGCGGCCCTTGGTGACGGCGGGACCCTTGATGGCCTGCCGGGTCGAGCTGTAAATACCGCCGAAGATCACATCGACCTTGTCGTGCGCGATGAGCTTGGTCGCCTTGGCTTCGGCCACGCTGTCGATGGTTGCGCCGTCCTCGACGTAGAGATCGAGTTGCCGTCCCAGCAAGCCGCCTGCGGCGTTGATGTCGTTGACGACCATCTTCGCCACATTGGCGTTGGCGATGCCCATGAACGAGAGCGGGCCGGTCTGCTCGGCGATGACCCCAACTTTGATGGCTTGGTCCTTCATGGCCTTCTCCTCTGACGTGCCGAGGCCGAATGACCTCGATCACACGGGAGAGCATGCCGGCGGGCGTTCGCCCGCACATGGGGTGGATTCCCTATGCGACTGTGAAGCTCCAGCCGCAGGCCAACGTCGCGCTTTGAGACAAAACGGACATCCGATGGCCGGCCGCGGAATAAACGGATCGGCCGCGAATGACGCTTGGCGGACTTCGGCAAGTTTATGTGAGGTGCCGTTACGACCCGGAGCGGACATTCAGCATGGGTGCCGGGCCACCGAAGCCGGCAACGACCGATTAGGCGAAGGAGGTTGCTTCGTTGAACCATCTTTCCGGCGGGGTTTGCCACCCTCCGATCAGGAAATCGGGCGCCTGCCAGCGGATCGGTTCATCTTCGATGTCGATCGTCTGATAGTGCGTCGGAAAAAGCTCGATCCTGTGACCGTCCGGGTCGCGCAGGTAAAGGAAGCGAGCCAAACCGGGACTGAAGTGTCGCGCCGGGCCGAATTCGACGTGCCCAGGGATGCCTGCGCGGACGAGGAGGTCCGCGGTGGTCATAAGTTGCACGGTCTCCGGCACGGTGTAAGCAAAGTGATGGATGCGAGGCCCGTCGCCGTTTGCGAAAACGATGTCGTGAGGATTGCCTTTGCGCTGAAGGAAAATGAATACCGGCTCCTCGTTGGCGGGATCGACGACGTATTCTGACAGTCGGAATCCCATGCCCACGTAGAAGGCGAGCGACTCGGCGATCCTTGGCGTGAGGATTTGTGCGTGATCGAGGCGTTGAACTCCGGCACCGCGGTAGGCTTCAACGTGATGGAAGAGCCTTGGACGCGTTTCCATTGTGGCACAAAATTCGAGCTTCGTGCCCGCCGGGTCTACCGTTTGAAATGTCTTGCCCTGGTGTTCCACTTCGACCCACTTCGTCGGGAGGCCGGCGGACGCGAAGTGCGTTTTAGCTAGCTCAAGGTCTTCTTCCGTAAGCACCCGCATTCCGAAATGTTCGCAAGCAGGATCGCCCTGTCTCAAGGTCAAACTGTGATGGCAGCCTTCTTCCAAGCCGCGGAGCCATATGGTGTCTCGGTTCTCGTCGCTAATCACAAAGCCGAGCAGATCGACGTAGAAGGCCCGGCTCGCCTGCAAATCTCGAACCCGAAGTGCGACGTGGCTGGCGCGCGTTACGGCGAATGGGGGCTTGTAGACCATCTTTGGCAGTTGCATCGTCACCTCTTGCTCTGGACTAATTGACCGATCGGACACTAGTCAATGCGCTGCGAATTGAAGAAACTAGCAGGATCGGAACGACGCGGATAACAAGCTTCCCGGTTCGTCCTGGGCGAGATCGGGGGAAAGACTTTAGGGAGGAGACTGGCAATGAATAAGATAGCGAAGAGCGTCGAGGCCTCCGAGGTTTACGCGGCAACCGAACACGCCGAGCTCGTCGCTCGTGCACGCGCTCTAGTGCCGTTGATCCATGAACACCGCGCGGAGGCGGAGAAACTGAGACGCGCGCCGCCTCAATGTATAGAAGCGATCAAGCAGGCCGGCTTATTCCGCATTTTCTTGCCCCGAGAGCATGGCGGCTACCAAGTAGATCTGAGAACGGCAATCGACATTTATTCCGAGATAGGGCGCGGCTGTGCCTCGACAGCATGGGCCCACATGATTCTTGCGACGATCAATCTCGTCGTCTGTTTAATGTCGGACCAGGCGCAGCGAGAGGTTTTTGGCGAAAATCCCGACGCCCGGGTTGCAGGCGTGTTTGTGCCGCGCGGTAAGGCGACCCCTGTTGACGGAGGCTATAAACTCAGCGGTACGTGGCCGTTTTGCTCAGGATGTCATTATGGCGATTGGTTTGCTCTCATGGGAGCGGTCGTCAATGAAAAGGGAGACGTCATTGACGAAATTGTCCACCTGATCCCAGCCAAAGACGTTGAGATTTTAGACGACTGGCACGTAACGGGGTTGCGCGGCAGCGGCAGCAACAGCGTGAGGGTGAAAGACATTTTTATCCCGCAGCACCGCACCGTGAAGGCGCCGCAGCTGCTTGGCTACGATCCGCCGGCGACGCACTGCAAGGATACGCCGATTTATCGCAGTGCAATGGCTCCCTTGCTGACCTTGGTGCTGGCAACGCCGGCGTTGGGCGCCGCCCGCAACGCAATCGAAGAGTTTAAAGCGCGGATGTCGGGACGATCGATCCCTTACACATTTTACAACAAACAGTCGGAGGCGGCCGTTACACATCTGCGCCTGGGCGAGGCTGCGACCAAGATTGAAACCGCCGAAGCCTTGGCCCGTCATGTCGCCGATGAGATCGATCAAAGTGCCGAGCGTAACGAACCGGTCTCCGTCGAAGCGCGGATGCGCCTAAAAGCACAGGCTTCGTATGTTTCGCGCCTCTGCCTGGAGGGCGTTGAAATGCTTTATCTGTCCGGCGGCGGCAGCGCGATTTCAGAAAGCAGCCCGATTCAGCGCATCTCGCGCGACGTGCATGCGGCCAATCTGCATGGCCTCATCTGTTTCGATACCAATACCGAGGCGTATGGCCGCGCGATGTTGGGACTTCAGCCCAATACCTTCATGGTGTGATGCTCGGAGTTTAATCAACCTACGTTGCACGGACTTTCTATCACGGTTGCGCACAAGGCTCCTCGCTTGGCCTTTGCCAAGCGTTGTGAGTGAACATCAAAGCTAGTCCGATTGTCTCGTGATGCCGGGACGGCGGAAAAGGGAGCAAAACATGGACGATTTTACCCGTGATCCGACCACGATCCGCGCTGAAGACATTAATCCCCGCTACAATTGGGGTCGCGCCTTGCCGGCACTTGGCACGATGGCCGTCGATTACGAGGAGCGGGTGGATTATCGGCGCATGCACCGCTACCGGCTCGGCCGCGCCCAGGCTGCGCTGGAAGGAACCGATCTTGGCGCGCTTTTGCTGTTTGATGACAACAACGTCCGCTACGTAACCTCGACCAAGATCGGCGAGTGGGCACGCGATAAAATGGCGCGATGGGTGCTATTGCCCCGTGGCGGTGATCCGATCTTGTGGGATTTCGGTTCGGCGGCTGTACACCACCGGCTCTACTCGCCCTGGCTCAAGCCGGAGAACTGCAAGGCCGGGCTGATCGGCATGCGCGGCACGGTCGATCCTGCATTTGGCCTGATGAAAAAGCACGCCGAGGAGATTGCATCGATTCTGAAATCGCTCGGCCTGTCTAAAATGGCGGTAGGTGTCGATATCCTGGAGCCGCCAATGATGTTCGAGCTCGAAAAAGCCGGTCTCAAGATCAAAGATGGGCAGCAGGTCATGCTTGAGGCACGGGAGATCAAGTCCGCCGACGAGATCGCCCTGCTCAATCGTGCCGCCGCCATGGTTGACGGCGCGTACGATCTCATCAACGAAAAACTTCGTCCGGGGGTGCGCGAAAACGATATCGTCGGGATCGTAAACGAGTTCCTGTATCGGCACGGCTCTGACGACGTCGAGGCCATCAATGCCATTTCAGGCGAACGCGGCAGCCCGCATCCGCACAATTTCACCGACCGCATGGTTCGGCCTGGCGATCAGGTGTTCTTCGACATTCTACATTCGTTTAACGGCTACAGGACTTGCTACTATCGGACGTTCAACGTCGGACGTGCAACGCCGGCCCAAAATGACGCTTACAAGAAATGTCGCGAATGGGTCGATCGTGCCATCGATCTAATCCGGCCCGGCGTTACCACCGACGAAGTATGCAGCGTGTGGCCGAAAGCGGAAGAATTTGGCTTTCCCGATGAGATGTCGGCGTTCGGGCTGCAATTTGGTCATGGACTCGGCCTTAATCTGCACGAGCGTCCGATCATCAGTCGGGTGATATCGCTGGATCATCCAACCGAGATCAAGGAGGGCATGGTGTTCGCCTTAGAGACGTACTGTCCGGCGAGCGACGGCTTCTCGGGCGCACGCATCGAAGAGGAGGTCGTTGTCACTAATAACGGCCACAGGGTCATTTCTCTTTTCCCCGCCGAACAGTTGCCGATCTCTGCCAAGTACTGATTCAAAAGCTATCGCGTAGCCTGCCGGTAAGCAGCGCGCTTGGCGTGCGGCAGGTTGAGCGCCCGGCGCAAAATTGCTCGCCGGCGATGGTCGCGCGATCTTCCAGGTAGAGCAGAGATCGAGCTTCCGCCCAGCAAGCCGCCGGCGGCGTTGATGTCGTTGACGACGATCTTCGCCACGTTGGCGTTGGCGATGCCCATGAACGAGAGCGGGCCGGTCTGCTCGGCGATGAACCCAACTTTGATGGCTTGATCCTCCACGACGGGCCAAGCCGGCAACATGCCGAATAGCTCCACCTAGGCACACTGACGGCCCCTCAAAAGAAGCGATTGGCGGCCTCATCCGATCTTCGGCGTGGGCACCGGCCCAGTTCACGTCGTCAATCCGGTTTGCACCCGGGTTGCGGATGAGCGGTCTTTAGGCGGGTTGCTTGACGGCGGAGGAGGCTTGGAGCAAGATTATTGAACAAGTTCAACAATATTGAATAAGGGGGAGTGAATGGGTCGTGAGGTCTACTTTGTTGGAACCATTCCGTTCGACCGCACGATTGAGGTCTTTACTGTCCTTGGCGAACGTATCGGGTCGCGTGCGACGCGGATTCCGGACGGCGAAATTGGTGACCGCAAACTTTGGGTGAGCAGTCAATACTCGGTGCTCGCCGCGTGTCCTGCGCTCGAAACGTGCCCGTTCCCGGCCGGTGGTCTTACGCGACAGACTTCCTACGAGTTGCCGTTGCGTTTGCGTCCCGACGCGCAAGACGCCGAGATTATTTTTGGCGATCTAGGCTACGCGCGCCACGCGCTAGCATCGTTCGGTTTGTTCGAGGCCATGCAGGACGCCGGGAAGCTTCCGGAGTCCTGGAAGTTTCAGGTGAATTTGCCCTCACCGACCGACGTCATGTCGATGATCGAGCCGGCTTCACGCGCGCGGGTAGAGCCGCTTTATGAACGAGCCATGCTTAAGCAACTCGATCAGATTCAGAACGCGATACCGCACGATAAGCTTTGTATTACCTGGGATGTCGTGCGCGGCGTACTTTTTTGGGAAGCGCCGGAGAATAAGTACTTTCCCTGTTGGTTTGCAGACCCGTTAGCAGGAACCGTCGAACGCTTGGCCAAGCTGGGTGACGCGGTCAACGCGAGCGTACAGCTCGGATACCATCTTTGCTACGGCAGCCAAGACCACAAGCATGCTCTGGAACCGCACGATCTCAACGCCTGCGTCAAGTTAATGAACGCGGTGGTCAAAGCGCTCGATCGCCCGGTCGATTATGTGCACATGCCTGTTCCACGTGACCGCGACGATGCAGCATACTTTGCGCCTTTGGTCGACCTCGATCCGTCGATAAAGCAAGTCTACCTCGGTCTCATCCACTATTCCGACGGCGTCGCTGGCGCCCGCCGCCGTATTTCCGTCGCCGAAACGTTTCGAAACGACTTTGGAGTTGCGACCGAGTGCGGTTTTGGGCGGCGACCTCACCATCAGGACATTTTGCGTCTGATCGATCTCCACGCCGAGGTGGGGGATTTGTGAAGATGAGTAACGTCAAGGCAACGCCGAAAACACTCCGACCCGGGCTTCGGCAGAAGTCCGGCATCCAATCAGTCGAGCGGGCGTTCGGCGTTCTGAACGCATTCAAAAGCGCCGGCGCGGCATTGCGGCTCGTCGAGATCGTGGACGCAACGGGAATGCCCGCCAGCCTGGCCCGTGCTTACCTGATCAGTCTGGAACGTGTAGGCGCCATACAGCAGGACCCTCAAACGCAGCGTTACGATCTCTCTGAGACTGTCCTTCAACTCGGACTTTCGGCGTTATCGCGCACGGACTTCTTGGAAACGGCGCGCTCTTCGATGCAGACGTTGCGTGACAGAACGGGAGAGACTGTATGGTTGTCGGTTTGGAGCGACGGCGGCCCAATCACTGTCGCAAAGATCGACGGCATCCGTCCGTCCGCATTCGAGGTTCGCATCGGCGCTTTAATCGACCTGACGGTTACTGCGACAGGACAGGTTTTTCTCGCTTATAGCGATCCCGCGATCTGGAAGCCGTTGGTCAAGGCAGAACGTAAGCGTCTCGGCATATCAGCACCGGACGACCAAACTCTATCGGCGCGGCTGGCGACCGTTCGCAAACAAGGGATGGCGGCTCGTCCGGAAGTCGTTTTACCCAAACAAATACTGCGACAGTTCTCATCGATTGCCGCACCGGTCTTTTCAGGCGCAGGAAATATACGCGCAGTACTCACGATAATCGGCCAATCGAAATCACTCGACACCTCGCTAAACGGGACCGCGGCAAAGGCGTTGGCGACTGCTACCAAGCAACTTTCACTGCGCCTTGGATACGCGTCTCAAAAGGCCGCCTAGAGGGATCGTTCGATGACGAACTCAAGCTGAGCTTTCGGAAGGACCAGGCAAGCAGCTCGATCTGCTCGTCGCGTAAGTAGGGAGGACAAAATGAAATGCAAAGCAATCTGTGCCGTCGTCGCCATGCTCGGATTGGCATTCGTCTGTTCCGCTAGCCGGGCGGACGATCAGCGCATCCCGATCAAGATCGGCGTACTCTCCGTTATTGCAGCCGGTGGCGCCGATTATAGCGGTAAAGGCGCTCTCGTTGCCGCACATCTGGCAGTCGAAGATTTTGGCGGCAATATTGGCGGAGCGCCGATCGAAATAATCAACGGCGATACACTTCAAAAAGCAGATATCGCCTCGACGATCGTGCGGGAATGGTTTGATCGCGATAACGTCGATGTTGTCGTCGACGTTCCCAACACGTCCGTTGCCCTCGCAATTATGGAATTGGCCCGCGAGCGCAACAAAGTTGTGCTGGTTTCCGATGCCACATCGATGCAGATCACAGGCAAGCGCTGCGCGCCAACGGCGATCAACTGGGTTCTTGACTCGTATAATCTAGCCTATGGCACCACCCGAGCCATTTTGAAGCGCGGGGTGGATACCTGGTTTTTTTCGGTGACCGACCTCACGTTCGGCAGAGACTTACTCAATTTTGCGAACCAAGCGCTGAAGGACGGAGGTGGCAAGTCATTGGGATATGTGACGCATCCCTACAACACGCCCGATCTTTCTTCCTTCCTGATCAAGGCGCAGGCTTCGCAAGCCAAGGCGGTGGCGCTCGCCGACGCTCCGCCGGATAACCTGAACGCTATAAAGCAAGCGCGCGAATTTCAGATCCCGCAAGGCGGCCAGAATCTCATTCCCTACATCCTCGAGATTACTGACGTGCACAGCCTCGGTCTGGAAGTGGCGCAGGGCATGCTTTTAACAACCGGCTTTTACTGGGACCTCGACGACGACACTCGCGCTTTTGCCAAGCGCTATTTCGAGCGCGTCAACGCGATGCCGAACATGTTTCAGGCCGGCGTTTACTCGTCCGTTCTGCATTATCTAAAAGCGGTCCGGGCCGCAAACAGCAAAGATGGCCGAACGGTCATTGCCAAGATGCGCGAACTCCCCGTGAACGACTTCTTCGCCAAGGGAGGAAGAATCCGCGAGGATAATCGCGTGATCTACACAATGTACCTCGCCCAAGTGAAAACGCCGAGCGAAGTCAAAGTACGCTTGGGACTACTTCAACATCTTGAGCAAAATACCCGTCGAGGAGGGGTTTTTGCCACTCACTGATTCCGAGTGCGAATTCGCAAAGAAATGAACGACGGCGCCACACATTGTTTGGGGCCGAGCATCTGCAATGAACGCTTAACGTCGTCTGGCGTGAACGGTGCTAGTGTTGAGGAGCTTGTCTGATGATCAATAACCCGAAGTCGCTCGACAGGATATTGACTACGCACGTTGGCAGTCTCATCCGCCCGCCGGCTCTGGTTGATTTGTTGCGGCTCAAGGCGGAAGGCAAAGCCGTTGATTCAGCCGAATTCGCCGCTTGCTACCATAACTCGGTGGCCGAGGTTGTTCGGCGTCAAGCCGAAATCGGTGTCGACATCGTCAGCGATGGCGAATTTGGCAAGTCGATTAGCTGGTCGCGTTATATCTTGGAACGACTAAGCGGCTTCGAGCGGCGCGCCTCGGATCAGAATTCGGTGATGCCGGCGTCCGTCCACGGCCGCGACCGCCGCGAGTTTGCCGAGTTTTACGCCGAGTACGACAAATCGCAGGGCGTTGTGGGTATGAGCGGTTGGGTCGTCACCGGACCAATCGCTTACACGGGCATCGATTCCCTCAAGCATGACATCGCCGAATTTCGAGCCGCACTCGATGGCGTAAGGGTTGCTGGTGCCTTCATGCCGGCCGTCTCTCCGGCGAGCGTCGCGCCCGAGCGCAAGCATGAATATTACAACAATTCTGATGATAGCCTTGCCGCGATCGCCGACGCGCTGCGCGTGGAGTACCAAGCCATTTTGGATGCTGGTCTCATTCTCCAAATCGATGATTCGTATTTTGCCAGCATGTACGACGTGCTTAGCGATCTTGCGGAGTACCGTCGTTGGGCCGCGGGTCAGGTCGAAGTTATCAATCACGCATTACGCGATCTCCCCGAGGACCGCGTTCGGTTCCACGTGTGCTGGGGCAGCTGGAATGGACCCCATGTTCACGATGTCGAATTCAGAGACATTGCGGACCTGATGCTACGAATCCGCGCAGGTGCCTATTCAATTGAAATGGCCAATCCGCGTCACGAACATGAATGGCGCGTCTGGGAGACTATCAAGCTCCCGGGGGGCAAATTGCTTCTTCCAGGAGTAATTAGTCACGCTACCAACGTAGTTGAACATCCGGATCTTGTTGCCGAACGGATTGTCCGCCTAGCCAATCTGGTTGGACGCGAAAACGTCATTGCCAGCTCGGATTGCGGTTTTGCGCAGGGTCCGTTCATGCGCCGCGTCCATCCTTCCATCCAATGGGCAAAACTACGATCGCTGGTCCAAGGCGCTGAGATCGCCAGCCGACAACTTTGGAAGAGCCGATTGTCCGCAGCCTAAATGAATAGACGGCTGTCGTAGACCAAGACCGGCCAGAACTTGATACTTGCGGAAAAATTTAAGCCGTCTGCACCAAGCCTTGTTCGAGCGCGAAAAGCGCCGCTCCCGCGCGCGTGGTGACGCTGATCTTCGAGTAAAGGCTCTGGATGTGGTTGTCGGCGGTCTTGGGCGCGATATCGAGCTTGCGCGCCGCTTCCTTGGCGGTATCGCCGGCCGCGATCAGCCGCAGCACCTCGATTTCGCGCGGCGTCAGGCCCGCGAGGCGCGCGGACGACGCGCGGCGCGCCGGCTGGCCGGCGGCGGCTAGCACTGCTTCGACGGCGTCGGGGCAGAGCTTTCCTTCTTTGACCGCCGCGCGCAATTTTGCCGCGGCGGCTGCGTCGGTCGATGGCGGCCGATGGGGCCGCGCTTCCCGCGCCGTTTGAAAGGCTTCTGCGGCGGCAAGGATGCGGGCGGTCGGCGAAAGATCGGGACCTTTTGAGTTGCGGTAATAGCCGGAGCCGTCGAGCCGCTCATGATGACGCTGCACCAGCGAGGCGACCGCTTTGCCGTCGCCGCCGAGCGACGCCAGCGCACGCTCGCCATGATAGGGATGAAGGTGTGCTTCGTCGGTTTCGCGCTCGGTGAGCGCGCCGGCGCGCATCCAGGTCGAGACCGGCACTGTCAACTCGCCGATATCGTGCGTGTAGGCGGCGCGCCGCACGTCGCGGATGTCGGACGCCGGCAGACCCATTTGTTTGGCGGCAGCCGCGGCAAGCGACGCGACGGCGCGCGAGTGTCCGAAGGTGAACGGCATCCGCATGTCGATCATGTCGGCGATGGCGAGATAGGCTTCCTCGCACGCCTCGTCGTCCAGCATGGAATGCGGCTCGGGCTCCAGCGCCAGGATGGTTGCGCGATCGACCGGACCGTCAAGTCCCGCGAGCAATTTTTCTGCATTGGTGAGAAAGATATCGACCAGCTCCGGCTCGTAACCGCCGCCGGCGCGCTTGGCGATCATCTCCTTCATGGCGGCAAATCCATGATGGTCGTTAAGCGCGATGGCGTCCTGCGCCATGGTCACGACGCGCACCGGAAATTTCACCGCGTTGCCCGAGAGACCGCGCGGCAGTCCCTTGCCGTCCCAGCGTTCGTAGATCTGGCCCAGGCTTTCGCGAATGTCCTCCGGCAGTCCGATGCGTTCCGCAATCCGCTGCGCGACCTCGCAGTGCCCGGACAGGATCGGGACGTTCACCTGCGGACCTTCGGCAAGGCCGCGCTGCACCGCCTGCTCCAATTCTTCGGGCGGCGCGCCGGCAAACTTTCGCTTCAGGGCGCGGACCATGAGTTCGACGAATTCGGCCCGGTTGCCCATGTCGATGTGATGGAGCTCGCGGCGCAGCGTGATCTCGTCGCCCCAGTGCGCCGCCAAGAGATGCGTATCGGCATTGCAGCCGATGTAGCGCAGCAGCGCCTGATGAAAGATCCGGCGGCGCGTGTCCTGGTCGAGCCCGGCAACATCGGCGTACCGCATTGCCAGCACGCAGGAACGGAGCGCGAAATCGCGCGAGTGGCCGGTCGCCAAATCGGTCGCGTAGGCGAGCGCCATCAAAAAATCGGCGCGTCGAACTGATGCTGCCATTCACCGCCCCCCAGCGGTTTTAGCTTAGCCGGTGCCGCCGACCGTAATGCGGTCGATGCGCAGCGTCGGCTGGCCGACGCCCACCGGCACGCCCTGTCCGTTCTTGCCGCAGGTGCCGATGCCGTCGTCGAGCGCGAGATCGTTGCCGACCATGGAGATGCGGTTGAGATCGGTCGGCCCGTTGCCGATCAGCATCGCGCCTTTGATGGGCGCGCCCTGCTTGCCGTTCTCGATGCGATAGGCCTCGGTGCATTCGAATACATATTTGCCCGAGGTGATATCGACCTGGCCGCCGCCGAAATGCACGGCATAGATGCCGTTCTTCACCGAGGCGATGATTTCCTGCGGATCGCTCTTGCCGGCGAGCATGTAGGTGTTGGTCATGCGCGGCATCGGCACGTGTGCGAAACTTTCGCGCCGGCCGTTGCCGGTCGGCTTCATGCCCATCAGCCGCGCGTTCTGGCGATCCTGCATGTAACCGACCAGAATGCCGTCCTCGATCAGCACGGTGCGGTTGGTCGGCGTGCCTTCGTCGTCGATGGAGAGCGAGCCGCGGCGGAGCGCGATGGTGCCGTCGTCGACAACGGTCACGCCCTTGGATGCGACGCGCTGTCCCATCAGGCCGGCGAACGCCGAAGTCTTCTTGCGGTTGAAATCGCCTTCCAGCCCATGACCGACGGCTTCGTGCAGCATCACACCGGGCCAACCGGAACCGAGCACCACGTCCATTTCGCCGGCCGGCGCCGGCACGGCTTCAAGGTTGGTCAACGCCTGCCGTATCGCGCTGTCAGCCGCGTGCTGCCAGCGGTCGGTGATGATGAAGCTCTCATAGCCTTCGCGGCCGCCATATCCGGCGCTGCCGGTTTCCTGCTTGTCGCCGTCGCCGACGACGACGGAGACGTTGACTCGCACCAGCGGGCGCACGTCGCGATAGGTCTGGCCATCGGCGCGGACGATCTCGACCGCCTGGAACGTTGCGCCGAGACTGACGGAGACTTGCCGTACGCGCGGATCTTTGGCGCGCGCATACGCGTCGATGGTTTCAAGGAGCCGCGCCTTGGTCTCGAAGGCCGGGCTGCCGAGCGGGCTGTCTTCGCCGTACAGTTTGACGTTGGTGCGCGGCGGCGGTCCCGCATATTGGCCGGCATAGCCGCCCTTGACGGCGCGCACCGCGTCGGCGGCGCGCGCGATCGCGGCTTCCGACAGGTCGGAGGCGTGCGCGTAGCCGACCGCCTCGTCTTTCACTGCCCGAAGGCCGAACCCCTGTGAGGTGTCGTAAGTTGCCTGTTTCAGCCGGCCGTTATCGAACACCAGCATTTCGGCCTGGCGGTATTCGAGGAACAATTCGCCGTCGTCGGCGCCGTCCAGGCCTCGCGAAATGATCTTGGCAAGCGCGTTCCGATCAAGCCCGGCGCGGTCGACCAGCGAAGAGGGGGAAGCGGCCATACTTTCTCTCCAAGGGCATTTTTCTTATGGTTCGCCCTAGAGATAAGCGATACGGGCTGACATTTCTACCTCGCCTCTCCCCGCTCGCGGGGCGAGGTCGCCGCGCGGAGCGCGGCGGGCAAGGGGGCGTTGCCACCTATCGTGAGTTGAGCCGAAAGGCCGCCTCATCCCGGCCTTGTCCCCGCACGCGGGAAGAAGGAGGAGTGCTCGTCAGCTCGACAGCCGCTCGATCTCGGCGCCGCAGCGGCCGAGCTTTTCCTCGAGCCGCTCAAAGCCGCGGTCGAGGTGATAGACGCGGTTGACGAGGGTTTCGCCTTCGGCGGCGAGCGCGGCAATGACCAGCGATACCGACGCGCGCAGGTCGGTTGCCATCACCGGTGCGCCCTTGAGCCGCTCGACGCCTTCGATGGTCGCCTGCTCGCCGGCGAGCGTAATGCGGGCGCCGAGCCGCACCAGTTCCTGCACGTGCATGAACCGGTTTTCGAAAATGGTCTCGACGATGTGCGAGGTGCCGTGCGCGCGCGTCATCAGCGCCATCAACTGCGCCTGCAAATCGGTGGGGAAGGCGGGGAACGGCGCGGTCGTCACCTCGATCGGCCGCAGATCGATGCCGTTGCGGGCGATGCGGATGCCCTGATTGGTCGGCGTCACTGTCGCGCCGGTTTGCGCGAGCACGTCGAGCGCGGCTTGCAGCAGTTCCGGACGCGCGTTCTGCAACAGCACGTCGCCGCCGGCCATGGCGACCGCCATGGCATAGGTGCCGGTCTCGATCCGGTCGGGCAGCACCGCGTGGCGCGCGCCGTGAAGTTTTTTGACGCCCTCGATTTCAATGCGGCTGGTGCCGGCGCCGGTGATGCGCGCACCCATCTTGTTGAGGCAATCGGCGACGTCGCCGATTTCAGGTTCGCGCGCGGCGTTCTCGATCACGGTGGTGCCGTCGGCGAGCGCCGCCGCCATCAGCGCGGTGTGCGTGCCGCCGACGGTGACTTTGGGAAACACGATTTCCGCGCCGTGCAGTCCGCGCGGCGCCGACGCCACCACGTAGCCGCCGTCGATGTCGATGACGGCGCCGAGCCGCGCCAGCGCCATCAAATGCAGATCGACCGGCCGCGTGCCGATGGCGCAGCCGCCCGGCAACGACACTTTCGCTTCGCCGATCCGCCCGAGCAGCGGCCCGATCACCCAAAAGCTCGCGCGCATGCGCGAGACGAGCTCATAAGGCGCGGTGGTGTCGACAATGTTAGCGGCCGAGATGTGCAGCGTTTGGCCGTGGTCGGCGGTTTCGCCGGCGCGCTTGCCGCCGACCATGACGTCGACGCCGTGATTGTTGAGGATGCGCTGCAGCAGCACCACGTCGGCGAGCCGCGGCACATTGTCGAGGGTGAGCGTCTCCTCGGTGAGGAGGCTCGCGATCATCAGCGGCAGCGTTGCGTTCTTCGCGCCGGAAATCGGAATGGTGCCGTTGAGCCGCCGGCCGCCGACAATGCGTATGCGATCCATTATCACCCCCGCGGGAAGTTCCCGCCCGTTCCCTTAAGCCGCTATTCGCCGCTCCGATTGCGGCGAAAGTCGGTAGCGTGGCTTTCGTGTTCGCTGCCGGACGCGGCGTCCTCGTTGCCTTCACTCTGTGCGCGGCCGCGCGCCTGCGCTTTACGGCGTTTGAGGTTTTCCCGCAACGCCACGGCGAGCCGCGCCTTGCGCCGCGCTTGTTGTTCCTCTTTACCGCGCGAAATCATCACCAAAGCTTAAGGCAGCGGCAGGATGTGCGGCGCGAAAAAGCCGAGCCCCAGCACGGCGAGCCCGATGGCGCCAAGCCCGCCGGCAAGCCAGACCAGCGCCATGATGCCGGTGATCACCGCGGCCGAGCACAGCACGATGCCGATCTGAAACGCCGCCGAGGCGATTTCATAGTGATGGTATTTATCGAAAAAAAGGTCGCGCCGCTTCTGCTCTTCCTCGGCGCGCGCCGAAAGTTCCTTGCGGCCTTCTTTGGTCTCCGGCTCGGAATCGTAACGCGCGGCGGTTTTGTGCCAGGCCTCGATCTGCTTTGCCATCGCCGCCTTCACCGCCGGATCGGCGGCGCTGTCGACCTCAAGGGCGAGCGCTTCGGCGGCGGTGCGCACCGTGGTCATGCGTACGGTCTTGGCCTGGAAGAACGACCACAGATTCGCCGACTCGACGTCGGCGCTGATCGCCTTCGGTCTGCGCGCCTTTGCCGAGTGTCTCCGAGAACGACAGAAACAGCGCGAGAATGGCGATCACCAGCGCAATTCGCTTGTCCTCGCGGCTCGCTTCCTTGGCCGTTTCGGCCTGCTCCATTTGTTCGTGCGCGTCCGACATGTTGTTTGCCCCTCTCGCCCGCCACTCGTTGTCCGCGATTTCGCGGCGGCAAGGTATGACGAATATCACACCTACGCGCGCGGATGGGCGTTGCGATAAGCCTCGATCAACCGGTCGGCGTCCACTTCGGTGTAGATCTGCGTCGTCGCCAACGACGCATGGCCCAACAGCTCCTGGATCGCGCGCAGATCGCCGCCGCGGGCGAGCAGGTGAGTGGCAAACGAGTGCCGCAGCGCATGCGGCGTCGCCGTCTCCGGCAGGCCGAGCGCGCCGCGCATCCGCGCCATCGCGAGCTGGACAATGCGCGGCGACAACGGCCCGCCCTTGGCGCCGACGAACAGCGGACCGTCGGCCGGCAAATCGTACGGACAGATGTCCACGTAGTCCGCGATCAACTGCCGGACCTGCGGCAGCACCGGCACCATGCGTTGCCGCCGGCCTTTGCCGGTCACCGTCACCGTGTCGGTCATCCGCCTGAAGTCGGCGCCGGTCAGGCTCAAGCCTTCGGAAATGCGAAGCCCGCTGCCGTAAAGGAGCGCCAGCACCGCGGCGTCGCGGGCCTGGATCCACGGCTCGGCGTCGGCGTCCGCGAGGCCGGGATCGGCCAGCCGCTTGGCCGAAGCGGCCGGCAGCGGCCGCGGCAGGGTCTTGCCGATTTTCGGCCCGCGCACGGCAGTCAAGGCGCCGGTCTTGCCCTTGCCGGCGCGTTCCAGATAGCGGGCGAAGCCGCGCAAGCCGGCAAGCGTGCGCATCAGGGAACGGCTGCCGACGCCTTCGGACCGCCGCGCGGCGAGAAAGGCGCGGACGTCGGCGGGCGCGAGGCTCGCCAGCGCCTTCAAGGACGGCGAGCCGCCGAGATGCTCCGCCAGAAAGCCAAGGAACTGCACCACGTCGCGCCGGTAGGCTTCGACGGTCTTTGCCGAATAATTGCGCTCGCCGCCGAGGTGCTCGAGCCAGCCTTTCAGCTCGGCGGCGACCGCGGGCGCTATGAAGTCTGGTTCCGTTTTTTGTTTCATCGATCGATTGTGCGGCATCATCCGCCCCCGCGTAGCGGGGGAGGGGGACCGCCCGAAGGGCGGTGGAGGGGGCGTCGGCAATAGAGCAAGTCCTGCCGCCGAGGCCCCTTCCACCATGCTTCGCATGGTCCCCCTTCCCCGCTTTGCGGGGCAGGATAAGGGCGGTCCCTTTCCGCTTTCTAACCGAGCAGAATCGCCCCACATTTAGCGCATGATCCGGAAAAGTGGCGGCCGGTTTTCCCGAAAAGATCATGCGCCACTAAATAAGCCCTATGCCCAAGCGCGTGGTCGATGTGCTCGTCCCGGTCGCCCTCGACCGGGCATATTCCTACCGGGTGCCGGAGGCGCTGGCGCTTGCGCCCGGCGACATCGTCTCCGTGCCGCTCGGCGCGCGCGGCGACGCCACGGCCGTGGTCTGGGCGGAGAACACAAAGCCCAACCCGCGGCTCGACAACCGGCTCAAGGACGTCGAGGAAAAACTCGACCTGCCGCCGCTCAGGGACGAGCTGCGCGAGCTTCGTCGACTGGGTGGCGAATTACACGCTCGCCTCGCGCGGCATGGTGCTGCGCATGTGCCTGCGCATGGGCGAGCATCTCGGCGCCGAGCGCGAGCGCACCGGCGTGCGGCTGGCCGGCTCAGCGCCGCAACGCATGACCGCGGCGCGCGCGCGCGTGCTCGAGCTTCTCGCCGACGGCGTGATGCGCGGCAAAAGCGATGCGGCGCGCGAGGCCGGCGTCTCCACCGGCGTGATCGACGGACTGATCGACGAAGGCACGCTGGAAACGCATGTGCTGCCGCCCGAGCCGGTCGCGGAAAAGCCCGACCCGGATTTCGTCGCGACCGATTTCACCGCCGATCAGGCCGCCGCCGCCGCGAAGCTGAAAGCCACGGTCGCCGAGAACAAATATTCGGTGACGCTGCTCGACGGCGTCACCGGCTCCGGCAAAACCGAAGTCTATTTCGAAGCCGTCGCCGACGTGATCCGCGCCGGCCGGCAGACCCTCATCCTGATGCCGGAGATCGCGCTCACCGCGCAATTCCTCGACCGCTTCGCCGCGCGCTTCGGCGTGCGGCCGGCGGAGTGGCATTCGGAGCTGTCGCCGCGAAAGCGCGCCCGCACCTGGAAAGCCGTCGCCGACGGCGAAGTCTCGGTCGTGGTCGGCGCGCGCTCGGCGCTGTTTCTGCCGTACGCCGATCTCGGCCTGATTGTCGTCGATGAGGAGCACGACCAGGCCTACAAGCAGGAAGACGGCGTGCGCTACCACGCCCGCGACATGGCGGTGGTGCGCGGCCGCATCGCCGGCATTCCGGTGGTGCTGTCGTCGGCGACGCCGTCGCTCGAAACCGAAGTCAACGCGCGGCGCGGCCGCTACCGGCGCCTCGCGCTGCCGGAGCGGTTCGGCGGCCAGCGCATGCCGTCGGTCGAGGCGATCGATCTGCGCCACGAACGGCCGCCGCCCGGCCGCTTCATCTCGCCGACGCTCGCCGGCGCGGTGCAGACCGCGATCGGGCGCGGCGAGCAGGCGCTGTTTTTTCTCAACCGCCGCGGCTACGCGCCGCTGACCTTGTGCCGCGCCTGCGGTTACCGCTTCTCGTGTCCGAACTGCGACGCCTGGCTGGTGGATCATCGTTTTCGCCGCCAGCTCGTCTGCCACCATTGCGGCTTCGCCATGCCGCATCCGGCCAATTGCCCGCACTGCAACGCGGCAAATTCGTTTGCCGCCGTCGGTCCCGGCGTCGAGCGGCTTGAAGAAGAAGTGCGCGAACTGTTTCCCGGCGCGCGCGTGCTCGTGCTGTCGTCCGATCTGGTCGCCACCGTCGATCGTCTACGCGAAGAGCTCGACGACGTCGCGCAGGGCAAGTTCGACATTGTCATCGGCACCCAGCTCGTCGCCAAGGGCCATCATTTTCCCAAGCTCAATCTGGTCGGCGTGGTCGATGCCGATTTGGGACTTTCGAACGGCGACCCGCGCGCCGCCGAGCGCACCTTTCAGCTCCTGCATCAGGTGGTCGGCCGCGCCGGCCGCGACGCCGGCATCGGCCGCGGCTATCTGCAGACCCATCAGCCCGAGCATCCGGTGATGCGCGCGCTGATCGCCCAGGACCGCGACGCCTTCTACGCCGCCGAAATCGAGGCGCGCGAGAAGGCGCACTATCCGCCGTTCGGCCGGCTCGCGAGCCTGGTCGTTTCCGGCACCGATAAACACGAGACCGCCGGCTACGCCCGCGCGCTCGCCCGCGCCGCGCCGCAGGTGGCGGAGCCTGAAGTGCTGGAGCCGGACTTGCTGGCGCCGAAAGCCGAAGCCGCGGCGGGGAGCGCGAGCGGCCGACGCGGCCCTATCAGATGCCGTTCGTGTACTAGGTCCCGCCGACGCGCCGCTGTCTTTGGTGCGCGGCCGCCACCGTTTTCGTTTGCTGGTCAAAGCGCCGCGCGCCTTCGATCTGTCCGCTTATCTGCGCGACTGGCTCAGCGCTGCGCCAAAAAAACGCGGCGACATCAAGCTCGAAGTCGACGTCGACCCGCAGAGCTTTTTGTAGTGTCATTCCGGAAGTCGCACGCGACTGGCCGGAATCCATAATCGCTGACATTTCGGTAAGGTGGCTTGATTTCGCGGCTTGCGGTTATGGATTCCGGGCTCGCGCTTCGCGCGCCCCGGAATGACTGCTCGTGGGCCCGATTGAGCGCTGGCGAAGGATGTAGGGTGGGTTAGACGCGTAGCGCCGTAACCCACCATGGAGACTTTGGGGTGAACTCGGCCGGTGGGTTACGCGCCTTCGGCGCTAACCCACCCTACGAGCTCTTTGTCATGCGGCCGAAGCGGCAGGGACCGAGCGCTCAGGCTGCGATCCATTGAGGATTTCGAACCAAGCGAAATAGCGGCATCCTTTGCACGCGTCAGGTTGACCATATCGGTGAGTTGGCCATTGGGTAGTTTGACGCGCCACAAGGCTGGCCATGCCGCGTCCGGCACGATTTCGAGGGCACGTCTAGGCGGAGAGATTTGGCTGTGCGCCGCCGCAACCAGAAAACCGTGAATTTGCTTTTCTTTGATCGGACGGAAGGGGTTGCTCTTGGCGAGCTTAGCGTCCATTTCCGGGTTTTGCTTCCAAGGAATGCTCAAAAGGCTCCAGTCGATTTGTAAAATAGTCTTCGTCTTGTGAAACCAAAATACCGACGCCTTTCGAAACCTTACTGTTGTACATCGCCGCGTAGGTCAGGTTCTTAAGCCCGCGAATTCGAGCCGTTTCTTCCTCAGAACCTGTGGCTGATATCTGCGGGTCGAGTGGGTTGATCATGAACACACAGTCCGTGGCCGGAAAGGTGAGCCGGAATGGCCGGGTGGAATCCTTTTCTCTTGAACGGCCTCAAGCGATTTTAGGAGGCGCAACTTGATCTCTCGCCAAACTGAGCAGAGGAACTTGGTGCCTGAACTCCATCATAATTTGGTAGTAATCAAGAGGCTGTCCCGAAGTCTCGATGTGGTCGTGTAGGCTGCCGAGCAACCGCGAAAGGTCGAACGCATCGAGATCCTGTATGAACCCTGAGCAGGATCGCTCGCGAGGTTGGATCAGGAACGGCCTTCTCGCCGATGAAAGCGCCCATTATATCGCTTTCATCGATTTCCGGCCGCGTCGCTCAGCTTCGGCATAACCTGCTCTCGATACACAAAGTAGCGACGAATATCCTCCGGCACGCGCAGCTTCTCGAGAATGCCAAGATAATCGTGCGCGGCCAGGATGTGAATGAAGCGCGCTGTGCGGCTTGCGTGATAGCGCTTTCGCCAGCAGTCTTCTGGTAGCGCTCGACCTCCGAGAAAAACCACGATCTTCGTGATATCGGCAAGCTCTTCGCCGCGGATAACGAACGCATGACCGCGTTCGTTGGTATACGAATTGCTCATGTCCTTGAGGAATAGTAGCGTATCCCGTATACGATCGGAGAGCTGAAGATCATTGACCCGACCAAAATCGATGAGGCGGCCGCCAGCATCAGAGTTCAGTTCACTATCAAAAACGTGGGCGAAACCCCGGCGAATTACGTCTGGTCAGAGGTCATTACTGGTTGGACAAAGGCGCGACAAATTACGCAACCGCTGTCGAACGATTTACAAATAAGCTACGAAACCACATCGTAGCCCAAATCCCTGGCCGCTTCCTTCCCAAACAAACAACCGTGATCCGAATGATTTGGGGTGTCGACGCAGAAAGTATAAGTAGAGCAATAATGACCGGAGCGCACGATAGAAGAAGATCGTGAATGTCTCCTGGTTTCTAACCGTTGCTTACAAGATTGTCGGCCCCGAGGACCTCTGCGACAGTTTGAATTTTCCAGATATTTTTTGGCTCAACGTCCCGATTGGGTTGCAGATATTGGCTGAACGACCCAAGAAATAGTGCCCGTCTCATTTGGGAAGAGATCGCCGATTGTAAGGCCCGCGGCGAGAACTTAAGGTATTTTTCGTCTCGTCAGATCGCACAAATTATCGCCCTTTCTTCTTCGCTTTCTTCTTCCCGAAAATCGCGTTCCAGTTTTCCCGGTACGCTGCGGTCACCGGCTTCTGGCCCTCGCCGCGGCTGTAATTGGCCGGCGCCGCGCCGGTCGTCTGCTGTCGGCAGACTTCGCGGCGTCTTTGGTCGCGGGAGCTGAAGCCGTGTCACCGCCCGCTGACTTCGGCGCATCTTTAGCCGCCGGAGTTTCGGTTTTCGCGGCGGTGTCGCTCTTGGGCGCCGTTTCGGTCTTTGCGGGATTGTCCTTCTTTCCGGCCGCTTCGTCTCGGCGCCGTGTCGGCTTTGGATTTTTTGGTATCGGTAGCCATTGTCGTTCCTCATGCGAACTCGTAGGGCGGATTAGCGGAGCGTAATCCGCCGGTCAAATAAGCGGTCATTCAACACGGCGGGTTACGGCGGAGCTTGTCATCGGGCCGGCCACTTCGGGTACCTACCCGTGGACCGGACCGCCCGTTGGCCTAACCCGCCCTACAGCTCTTCGTCATGCCCGGCTTTTATGCCGGGCATCCACGCCTTGCTTGGGCGAGGGTAGAGACGTGGATGGCCGGGACAAGCCCGGCCATGACGGGGATCAGCTCGCTGCACGAGCCCGGGCGCTAAAATCGGCTTCGCGCACTTTGCGGGTAGCGCGGCGGAACATCGCCGGCATCAACGATCATCTTGCCGATCGGCCAGAGCGCAAGCCCGGCGAGCTTTAAATGCGCCCACGCGAACGGAATGCCGATAATCGTCACGGCGAGAAGAATGGCGGTAATCAGGTGGCCCAGCGCCAGCCACCAGCCGGCGAGGATCAGCCAGATGAGATTGCCAATAAAGCCCAGCGGCCCGGTGCCGATGTTCTCCTCGCCGAGATATTCGCGGCGCGAGACGGCTCTCCGGCCGAACGGCAGCAGCGTGTAGGAGGCGATGTTGAACGCCGCCCGCGCCCACGGCAGGCCGATAATGGTAATCGCCATGATCGCGGCGGCGATCAGCCAGGCGATCGCCATCCAGATGCCGCCAAAGAACATCCACAGGACGTTAAGGAGAAGCGATAGGAGCGACATCGGAGCGGTCCGTTGGCTTGCCATCGCGCGTCGTGGCGACGCGCGATCGTGAGCTAATCACGCCAACCGCCGTCCGCCAGCCCGTCGCGCTTCTTAAGACAAAAACGCCGCAATCGCCGCGGCGCGCAGCCTCAGATCACCTTGATCGGGATCGCTCCGATAAAGTCTTGCTTGCCGACCTCCAGGCCGCAATGGCGCAAGATCGCGTAAGCGGTGGTGACGTGGAAATAGAAGTTCGGCAGCACAAAGTGGATGAGATAATCCGCTCCCTTCATCTGCCCCTTTTTGGGTCCGAGCGGGAACGTGATCTCCCGCTCCGCTGCGGCATCGATGGCTTTTGCGTCGAGCGTTTTCAGATAGGCCACAGTCTTAGCCAGGCGCGCCTTGAGTTGCTCGAAGCTTGTTTCCGTGTCCGGGTAGCTCGGCGGTTCGACACCAGCAACGCGCGCCGTGCCGCGTCGCGCCTGATCGGTCGCTACCTGCACCTGACGGGTGAAATCGAACATATCCGGGAACAGCCGGGCGTGAAGCAGCGCCGCGGGGTCGAGTTTCTTGGCCGCCACGTAGGCTTCGGCTTTATCGAGAATGGCGGACAGTGCGTTGAGGTGAATTTCAAACACCGGCAGCGAAGCTTGCGACAGCGAGAACGGCATGGGATTGGTTTCCTGAGCTCTGTGAACTGATAGCTATGATGAGGTCGCGAGCGGTCAAGCGCTCTAAGACAAAAACTCGCAATCGCCGCCCTAGGATGGGTTGAGTGAAACGAACCCATCGTCATTCAAATTTCTGTTCCTGATGGGTTTGCGGAGTTTACCATCGGGCCGGCCACTTCGGGCAATAGCGCGCGCCGCGCGTGAACGCGCGAATGCCCGTTGGCTCTACCCATCCTACAGATTGTCAGCCCAGCGCGTTTCTAGGACAAAAACTCTGCAATTGCCGCCGCGCATTCCGCCGGCGCTTCGACCGCCGCCCAGTGGCCGGTCGGAAGGCGCACCACTTTCCGCGCGTTGAATCGCTCGGCGAACGATGGTGCGATGTAGGGGTCCTTGTCGCCCCAAATTACCAGCGTCGGTTTCGCCTTGGTGAGCGCCTGAAAATCGCGCTCATACGCCGGGAAATTTTTCGGATCGGTGGCGCGGTAGAGCCGCAAGACTTCCTTCTTCATCCGCGGCGTCGACAGCGACCAGGCCTGGTCGATGTGCGCCTGCGGCAACGCGCTCGAACCGCGCCGCAGTTCCTGCGTGAAGCCGGTCTTGTTCGTCACCGCCATGGCGATTTCACCCAGGATCGGCGTGCGCCAGACTCGCGCCCAGAAATGCCAATGGTAGTCGCTGAAGAATACGGTGTTGAGCGCCACCACGCGGCGAACGGCGTCGGGATGTTTGACCGCCCAGGCAAACGCGAACGGGCCGCCGAAATCGTGCGCGACCAGATCGAGCGGGCGGGGGACATTAGCTGCCTCCAGAAATTGTTCGACGAATTGCGCCATGCCGTCGAGCGACCGCGCGTAGTTTTCCGGCACTTCGGAATGGCCGAAGCCGGGCAGGTCGGGCGCGATGCAGTGAAAGCGCGCGCCGAGCCGGCTGGCGACATCGTTCCACATGATGCCGCTGTCGGGATTGCCGTGCAGCAAAAGCACCGGTCGGCCTGCGCCCCATTCGGTCACGTGGATGTTCGCGCCGCTTACGCGCACCTCGCGCGTTGTCGCGGAAGTGCTTCCGCTATTAGTCATTGGGCGTTCCTCGTTCTCGGTGCAGCTTAGAGAACCTGGCGAAAAATTAGAACGGCCTTCGCCCCGCCGTCATGGCGCTTTGTCGGGATGTGCGCTGCCCACGCTTTCCCCGCGGCCGGAAAAATGTCTAGCATGAGCTTGCGGCGCCGGGCCGTTGCCCGGCGAACAAGCAAGACATGAAACCGGGAGGGAATATGCGAACGAATCTCAAAGGCTGCGCGTTGTCGCTGACACTCGGCGTAGCCATGCTCGGGGCGGCCGTCGCAGCGGTACAAGCGCGAGGAAGTCCATCGCGTCGTGACTACCATCAACAAGGACGATAAATCGGCGGCGTTGTTCGACAGCCAGGTGCCGCTGCAAAAAGGCGGCGGCGGCGAAGGTTTTGCTACCTTGTGGGTGACGCAGAAGTCGCCGGCCGACTTTTCGTGGGACGCCGATCGCTCCGGGCAACGGAAATCGTTCTCGCCGCAGAATGGCGGCAGCTATCTGTTGGTCGTCGATTTTCCGCCGGTCGGCCCCGAGGTCGACAAGCTCCCCATGGACACCATGATGAAAGCGGTCGGCGCGGACGTGCCGAAGCGCGGCGCGCCGCCGAGCAATCCGCTGATGCACCGCACCCGCTCGGTGGACTACGCCATTGTCATGTCCGGTGAGATCGACATGATGCTCGACACCGGCACCGTGCACGTCAAAGCCGGCGACGTCATTGTCCAGCAGGCGACCAATCATGCCTGGCTCAATCACGGCAAGGAGCCGTGCCGCATCGCGTTCGTGCTGACGGATTTCGCAGGAGCCTTGAGCGATAATCCGGCGATAATTGCTGGCGTGGTTGCGATCGAGGCCGGACCAAGCATCCGGCCTCGATTTGATGTGGCGGCTCGAAGGGAAACCGAGCAGGCAATCACCAAATTAATTTAAGGCCGCAGAAAATCGTTTGGGCCGTGCGGCAAACTAAGACTATCTTTGCGCATGGGAAAATCACCAAAGATTCGCATCGTCTTCAAGATCAAGCGCGTCGCCGAAGGGGATTGGCAATTCGAGGCTCACTATCCGGGAGCCGAGGTTCGCCACATCAAGGGCTTCAAGAGCAAAGCCGAAGCCGACGAATGGCTCACCGGCACGGGACGGATAGATTGGCTACGGTCGCAAGGCTACGCAAAATAGCGCTGTCTCTTTTTCGTTGACAAACGTCACCGTTTCGGATATGATGCTCCCAATCTTGCTCACAAGGGTCGTGTTCTGGAGGCATACCTGAACACGGGGCGAGATTGCGGTACCCGCGCGCGGATTTGCAGTCCGTGCCCGGGCGGCCCGGGCATCATGCCTGCCGGCACTAGGACCGGCGCGCGAGGTGCATCGCTGTGACCGGCGGCGGCGCGTGCGGCAGAGCCCGCAGCGTTCCGCGCCGCCTTCGGGAAGCCTGGCCCGGAGCTGAGCCCTCGGGACGAAAGTCCCGCCGGCAAGAACCGCCAGTGGAACGCCGGCAGGCGAGCGCGCCCGCAAGCGGAGGGCGGCGCAAGCCGCCATCTGTTCGTGGCGCGTACCGCACGCCGCTTGCGTGCGGGCATGAGACACTGCGTCTGCCGGCGTTCTGCTTCCCTTTTTATTTGCCGGAGGCGAGTCGATAAGAGGCGTTTCGTAGACGAAACAGCCTCTACCGCTCGCTCCGAATAGCTTCTTCGCTTCGTACTCGTCGTCGCGAGCGATAGCGAAGCAATCCAGCGGTTACGCAGAGACTCTGGACTGCTTCGTCGCTCCCGCTCCTCGCGGTGACGCGTCAGACAAAACTCGGACGCTGATGATGCGCCGCGAGAACGATGGACCTCATCCTGAGGTGCTCGGCGCCATAAGCGCGTTTACGCGCGTCTTCGACGCAACGTGGCGCCGAGCCTCGAAGGATGGCAGCTCGGGCGCTGGGGCCTGCATCCTTCGAGGCTCGCTGACGCTCGCACCTCAGGATGAGGAATTCAAGATCGCACCGAGCGAACGATTGGGAACTGCGACGGTTCGCTCACAACCGGCTGATCACGGTATAGGCGAGATAAACAAACAGCGCTGAGCCAAGCATCGTGAGGAGCCCGGCGAGCAAAAAGTCGATGCGGTCGCCCGGTCCGGGCACCGTGTCGGGGCTGTCGATGGCGATGGCGGTGCGGCGGAAACGCCAGACCGAGAGCACAATCATGATAGCGCCGAGCACGATCAGGATCAGTCCGGCGACATTGCCGACAAGCTGGCCGGTCGGCGACAGCGCCTTCTTGGCAAGCGTCTGACCGGCGATCTGCAAGAACAGGTCGAATCGCTCGACCAGGAAGCCGAACGCCATCACCGCGATGGCGGTGCGAATCCAGGCGAGAAAAGTGCGTTCGTTGGCCGCGTGGTCGCTGTAGCGCTCGATCATGATGCCGCCTGTAGCTGAGCAGCTTTACGTTTCGTTGAGGTAAAGCCTTAACGCATCCTGCAGACGGATATCAAATAATGCGCCGCGTTCCTTTCCGCGTCGCGGTTTTGTCACCACCTGGGTTTTGCCATGGCCGATTCGATGTCCCGGTTTTCGCGTAGCTGGCTCCTGATCAAAGCCAGCATGGACGTGCTGCGCAACGACAACGCGCTTCTGGTGCTGCCGGCCATATCGTCCGTGGTGACGCTTATTGTCGCCGGCGGCTTTGTCGCGCTGGCGATGTCGAGCGGAACCTTTGCCGCGATGCACGCGGCGCATCCGCGCGGGTCCCTGCCGCCCGAGTTCTACGTCTGGATGTTTTTCATGTACGTGGCGCAGTATTTCGTCGTCATCTTCTTCAACACCGCGCTGGTCGGCTGTGCGATCGTCCTGCTCGGCGGCGGACATCCGACGGTGTGGGACGGGCTCAAGCTCGCGGTAAGCCGCATCGGCGCCATTCTCGGCTATGCCGTCATTTCGGCAACGGTCGGCGTGCTGCTGCAACTCGTTGCCGAAAGGCTCGGCTTTGTCGGCCGCCTGATCGCCGGCGGGCTCGGGCTTGCCTGGACCGCGGCGACGTTCCTTGTCGTGCCGATCCTTGCCGCCGAAGGCGTCGGTCCGATGGAAGCGGTCGAACGCTCGAGCGAATTGTTGCGCAAGACCTGGGGCGAGAACTTGATCGGCAATGCCGGCATTTCGCTGGTGATGTCGATGATCTCCGGCACCATCGCGTTCGTCGGATTTGGCGGCGGTTTCCTCCTGTTCAAGCGCGGCTACGAGGTACTCGGCGTGGCGCTCATTTCCGCCGCGGCCACCGCGTTCCTTCTGGTCGTGCTGGTCAGCGCCGCGCTCGCCGCGATCTATTCCGCGGCGGTGTACTGGTACGCCGCCAGCGGCAAACCGCCGGTGGATTTCGACGGCGATTTGATCTCGGGCGCCTTCACACCCAAGGGCGCGTAAGTTCCGCGGCCTGTTCCATCGTTTGCTGTTACGCCTTCGAGTGCGTCGCTTTGCGTGCTACAACGCGCCGATCAGCGGCATGAGCAGCAATGGGCAAGCGACACCGGTTATGAATAAAACGACTAAACCGCACAGCGGCGCGAAAGAAGCAAAGGCGAGCAGCTCTCCGTCACGAATGATCGACGGAAGAATCAAGGAACTCGGCGATTGGCGCGGCGAGACGCTGGCGCGGGTTCGCGCGCTGATCAAAGAGGCCGATCCCGAAGTCGTCGAAGAGTGGAAGTGGCGCGGCGTTCCGGTGTGGGAACACGACGGCATTATCTGCACCGGCGAGACCTACAAGGCGGTGGTGAAGCTGACGTTCGCCCGCGGCGCCGCGCTTCCGGATCCGGCGAAGCTGTTCAACTCGAGCCTCGAAGGCAACGTGCGGCGCGCCATCGACATTCATGAAGGCGAAAAGATCAACGACAAGGCGCTGAAAGCGCTGATCGGCGCCGCCGTAGCGGCCAACGTTGCGGCGCGGGCCGGCAAGAAATCAAAGCGTCGCTAAGCGGCGAGCGAAACGGGCCCGCGTCAGCCGGATCGCTCCGGCGATCGATCCCAAGTCCTCGCCTTGGCGCGAGGGCGGACGCGCGGCTTGCCGCGTTTTGATCTCGGGCTGATCAGCTTCTCGGCCAATCCGGCCACTTTGGGATCGAGCGGCCGCGGTTTTAGATGCAGGCCCTTGCCCAAAATGTCGACCATGATGGTGAACGCCGCGAGCCGGCCGTAAAGCTTGTCATTGGTCGGCACCAGATGCCAGGGAGCGTTTACGACCGAAGTTTTCTCGAGCATGTCCTCGATGGCGATTTCGTAGTCAGCCCAGCGCGCGCGGTTGCGAAAATCTTCGTAAGATAATTTCCAGCGCTTGAGCGGGTTGGTCAGACGGTCCCTGAAGCGGCGAATTTGCTCGGCCGGCGTGATGTGAAGAAAGCACTTCACCAGCCGGATGCCGTCGTCGACCATCATTTGTTCAAATTGATTGATTTCCTTGTACGCGCGTTTCCATTCCGGTTTGCTTGCGAGACTTCTCGACCCGCTCGACCAGCACGCGGCCGTACCACGAGCGGTCGAACACCACGATCTGGCCCGGCCCGGGCAGCTTCTCCCAAAAGCGTTGCAGGTAATGCCGGCCCTGCTCGTGATGCAGCGGCGCGGCGATCGGAAACACCTTGAAGCTGCGCGGATCGAGCGCCCAGCCGAGCCGGCGGACAATGCCGCCTTTGCCGGCGGTATCCCAACCTTCCAGCACCACGACGGCTCGTTCCTTGGTGCCAAGATACGCCTGCTGGATCGATTGCATGGTCGTCTGCATCGATTGCAGCCGCCGCTCGTAGTCGGCAAACGTGATCCGGGGATGGTTGGTCAGCGCCGCAAGCTTCGGTCTTTTGCCGACGATGAAATCCTTGCTCTTCATAGCGGTGAGGGACCACCAATTGCGGCAGGTGCGCTTTGATCCGTATCAAATCCGGCGCAAACCTGCCGCGCCGCAGCCGCGCTTGACGCTGCGCCGATAACCGGCATCGTTAAGGCCGATGACGGCGCTGATCGAGACGGTCCTGCTGTTCCTCGCCGTGCTGGTGGTTGTCGCCATCATTGCGCGGCGGCTTAACACCGCGCCGTCGATCCTGCTCGTCATTGCCGGCATTGTGCTGGCGCTCATTCCCGGCCTGCCGCGGCTGGAACTCGCGCCGGAACTCGTCCTGCTCGGCATCCTGCCGCCGCTGATTTATTCGGCCGGCGTTGCCATGAGCTGGCGCGAGTTCCGTTTCAATCTGCGGCCGATTGCGCTGTTCGCGTTCGGGTGCGTCATCTTCACGACCTGCGCGGTCGCGGTGGTCGCGTATTACCTGCTGCACATGCCTTTGGCGGTCGGCTTTGTGCTCGGCGCCATTGTTGCGCCGCCGGACGCGGTCGCGCCGCTCGCCATCGTCCGGCGGCTTGGACTGCCGCGGCGGCTGGTTGTCGTGCTCGAAGGCGAGGGCCTCGCCAACGATGCGACCGCGCTCATCCTCTACCGCTTTGCCGTCGCCGCGGTGAGTGCCGGCGTGTTTTCGCTGCCGCAAGCAGCCGGCGAGTTCGCGCTCATTGTCGTCGGCGAAATCTTCTGGGGCATCGCCGTTGGTTGGGTGAGTTTGCGGCTGCGCCGCTGGGCGCGCGACGCACGCGTCGAAATCACCATGTCGCTGATGACGCCTTATGTGGCCTTTCTGGTGCCGTCGCAGCTTGGCGGTTCGGGCGTGCTGGCGACGGTCGCCGCCGGGTTGTTCGTGAGCTGGAACGGCCCGCTGCTTATTCCCGCCGCGACCCGACTGCAGGGCATCTTCTTCTGGGACTTGGTGGTTTATCTGCTCGAAGGCTTTGTGTTTCTTGCTACCGGCATGCAGGTGCGCACGGTGCTCGATCGCACCGATCTGGTCACGCTCCGCGACGTGCCTTATGCCATCCTGATCGTGCTGGCGGTGATCGTGGCTGCGCGTTTCATCTGGGCCTTTCCGTCGGTCTATCTGCCGCGCTGGCTGATTCCCTCGCTGGCGCGACGCGACCCGGCGCCGCCGTGGCAATGGGCTTTCCTGCTGGGCTTTCTCGGTGTCCGCGGCGTGGTCTCGCTCGCTGCGGCGCTGGCCATTCCGCTGACGACGCTTTCCGCTGCGTCGTTTCCAGACCGCGACCTTATTCTCTTTGTCACTTTCGGCGTCATTATCGTCACGCTGGTCGGGCAAGGGCTTTCGCTTCCGGCGGTCGTGCGGGCGCTTGCGCTCCCGCATGACGCGGAGGACGAGCGCCGGCGCGAGCAAGACGCCGAAATCGCCGCGCGGCTGGAAGCCCTGAAAGTGGCGCAAGGCCGGCTCGACAAGCTCGCCGCCGGCGGCGAAGCCGACCCGGAGGTGCTCGCGATCCTGCGCGCCCGCCACGACCACCGCGCTGTCCAATTGCCGGAGAACCCGGACGAGGCAGTGAAGACGCTCGCGGAAGCCGCCGAACTGCGCGCGGATCTGATCGGCGCCGAGCGCAAATACATTTACCGGCTGCTGCAAGAAGGAAAGATCACCGACGAGGCGCGCCGTCGCATTGAACGCGAACTTGATCTGGAAGAAGAGAGCCTGGCGTTCCGGCGGGAAAGCGAGCCGGATCCGCCGCTCTAACCACGCCTCCTGCGTTTTGCCGGCGGCCGCTTCGCCGGCTGGCGGCGACGTTTGCGCGGTTTGAATTTTTTGCGTTCGGCTATGGCCAACGCGCGCCGCGCCCAAATCGCAAGCTCGTCCGGATCGTCGTAAAGTCGCTCCGGCAGGCGCCAAAAGGCGCGCGAAGGGCGGCCAACTTTTCCCGGCGTCTTGGCGTGCGGATAGACGAAAGGCTTCGAGCCTTCGCGTTCAAAATCGGCAATGCTCGCCTCGTCGACCCGCAAATAAATAACGCCGTCGAATGCGATGGCGAACGTCAGCCCGGCCGACGCGATGCCGGCGCCGCCGAACATGCGGTTCACCGACACCGGCCCGAAGCGGGCAAACAATTCTTGGACGAATTCAGTATCCATTTTAGCCGCAGCGTACCGACTAAGCGCTGCGGCCTAGTCTAACGCCGTGTCGGAAACAACGCCGCAGGAAAATCCGCCGCATAACGGCGCGGCCGCTCGCTCGGCTGATAGTCCGGATGCGGGTTGGGATCGGGCTCGACCGCTTTGCGATAAAGGTGCCAGGTCGCGTGACCGAGCAGCGGCAGCACTATCGTCAGCCCGAGAAAGAACGGGATCGAGCCGATAATCAGCAGCGCGGCAACGATGAAGCCCCACAACGCCATGGTGAACGGATTGGCGGCAACCACGCGGATCGAAGTGTATAGCGCGACCGCCGCGCCGACGTCGCGATCGAGCAGCAGCGGAAACGAGATCGCGCCGAGCGTGAGCGCCACGACCGCGAACAAAAAGCCGACCGCGCAGCCGACGACGATAAGCGTCCAGCCGGCACGTGTCGTAAATACGTCAGTGACGAATTGCACAGCCGACGCCGGCGGATGATAGCCGAAGTTGGCGACATAGATCGCCTGCGCCACCGACAGCCAGACGAGGAAGATCGCCATCAGCATCAGGCTCAGCACCACGATGGCGCCGAGCGAGGGCGAATGCAGCACGTCGAACGCGTGGCTGGCCGAGCTGTCGAGACCGGCCTCGCGCCGACGGCTCAACTCATAGAGGCCGATGGCGGCAATCGGACCAATCAGGGCAAAGCCGGCTGCGATCGGAAAAGCGAGCGGCAACGCCGCGTAGCCGAACGTCACCGCGACCAGGAGAATCCCGATAATGGGATAGATCACGCACAGGAAAAGCGCGTGGCTCGGCATGGCGGCAAAGTCATCCGCACCGCGCTTCAACGAGTCCCATAGGTCTGCAGGCGTGATATGGCGGATCACCGGCAACGCGGTGGTTCTGCTGTCACCGGTAACAATATGCGAATAGGTCATGGCGCACCTCGTCGATTTGGTCCGGACGGGCCGCGCCTGCGGCCTTGGCCGCAGGGCGCCCAAGGTGCCCGCAAGTTTGCCATTGCCGCTGCGGAGTCGCTAACGCGCAATGCAAACGGCAACCGGACTCGCCATCACAAAGCAGTGTGCGCATCGTCCCGCAGCGCAGCGAAAGGCGCGCTGCAATTGCGAAATAAAAGGAACTTTCGAGTTAAAGTCGCTCGAGCGTGAGCGGATCAAGCGCGCCGCCATAAAATTTGTCGAGCGCCGCGACAAAGTCAGCATTGTCGGCGGCCGTCTTGGCGAACAGCGTCATCGAAGAGCGGAACTTCAGGTCGTCGGGGTAACCCAGGATCGATTCGATCGACCCATCCGGGGCGGCAATCACGAGTTTCGTGCATTCATGCAACCGTGGACCCAACAGCGGATGCGCAAGATACGCGGCAGCTTCATCGCGGCCGGAAATGGCAAATCTCTCCGCCATTGCGCTGGTGCCAAGTCCCTTGATCTGCGGGAAAATGAACCACATCCAGTGGCTCTCTTTGCGGCCGGCACGCAGTTCCGTCACGACCTGCGTATAGACGCCTTCCTGGGCCTTGACGAAGCGCGCGAGATCGAAGCGATCGTCCATGGTCTCCTTTCACGAATGGCGCGGTACGCCGCGAACGGTCGAAGCGTAGCGGCTATAACGTAACGATCAATCGCGCCGCGCGGCTGCCTCTCGCCCGCAAGTAAAAGACAGGAAAACAACCGCCATGACGAAACTCTATTTCGCCGGTCCTCTCTTCTCGTTCGCGGAGCAGAGCTTCAATGCCGAAACGGCGCGCTTTCTCGAAAGCCGGGGCTTCGAGGTTTGGCTGCCGCAGGAGCACGAGCCGCGGACCAAGACGGCGCGCGCGATCTTCGAGATGGACGTAGCAGCGATTGACCAAGCCGATATGGTCATCGCGTGCATGGATGGCCCGGATCCTGACAGCGGCACCGCTTGGGAATGCGGTTACGCGTTCGCCAAGCGAAAGCCGATCGTCTGCTACCGGACAGATTTCCGGCTTTCCGGCGATACCGAAGGCGCGCCGTACAATCTCATGCTGACCGAGAGTGCTACCGCGCGCTTCGAAGTTCCATTCCGGTCCAGACGCGAAGATTTTCATCGCCGACTGCTCGAGAGCATCGCGCAAGCTTTGGCGGCGAAGCCGACCACAGAAGATCGGGCATAATCTATCGCCTCGCGCCGCGTCGTAAGCTAGGATGGCGTCCTTCACGGATTTCCATTTCATTATGACCAAGGAGAAAGCCCAATGATCCGATCGTCTGTCGTCGCCGCAGCAATGCTGGTGTTTGCACTCGGAGCGAGCGCCGCTTGGGCGGAGGACCAGCCAGCCGCGGGAGGGTCGCCTCCGGCTGCGGCAAAACAGGCGCCCGCGACGACAGCGCCGGCCATGAGCGCGTCGGAAAAAGCCGCCATCGCCAAATCCTGCACCGATCAGGCGAACGCGAAGCAACTGCACGGCAAAGCGCGCAAGAAATTCCGCTCCGCCTGCAAAAAGGCTGGCGGCAAGATGGAATAAGGCGCCAGACCACAATTTAAAGCCGCGGGGCTTCCGCCTCGCGGCCGGAACTTACCGGACTTGAAAGACGAGCTTGCCGCGAAAGTGACGTGACTCGCTCAAGCGCTGCGCTTCCTGCGCCTGCGACAGGCGGAAAAGTTTGACTTCCGGTGGCCGAACCGCGCCGGCCGCGACCAGTTGGGCGATGCGCTCAAGTGGGGCGCGGGCGCGCGCCACGTTCGGTCGCAATGACGTCACATCATCACGATCGGGCTGCGGCGCTTTCCAGCCGGAGGCGATGAACGCGGCGCGACCCCCGGGCTTGAGCACGGCGAACGACTTTATTGCCACGTCGCCACCGACGGTGTCGAACACGGCGTCGCAATTCGTTACCGCGCGGGTGAAATCGGTCGTCGAATAATCGATGACCTCGTCAGCGCCGAGGCCGCGGACATAATCGATATTGGCGGTGCTGGTCGTGGTGATCACCTGCGCGCCGATGTGCTTGGCAATCTGGATGGCGATGCTGGCCACGCCGCCGGCGCCGCCTTGAATGAGGATTTTCTCACCGCGCTGAAGCTTCAGCGTGTCCTCGATGGAGCGGATTGCGGTCAGCCCGGTGAGCGCCAGCGCTGCTGCATCGACGTCGGAAAGCGAAGCAGGCTTTTTCGCAACGATCGATGCCTTGATCGCGACCTTCTCGGCATAAGCACCTTCTTTGCCGACATCGAGCACTCCGAACACTGCGTCCCCGACTTTCAAGTCTTCGACGCCCGCGCCGATCGACCCGACCAAACCTGAAAAGTCACGGCCAAGGATCAACGGAAATGTCGCTTTCGAATACTCGCCGGCGCGCACTTTCCAATCGGCGGCGTTGACGCTGGCCGTAACGACGTTGACGACAATGTCGCCCGCGCCAGCCACCGGATCGGGCTGGTCGCCGTAGCGCAAAACGTCGGCGCCGCCGAACTTCTCAATAAATACCGCTTTCACTGACTTTCACCTTTACCTACGGAGACAATTCATCCTACAGGGACCGCGCCTGATGGGCTACGCTTGGACGGTTCGCGCAACTGGCTTTCGCAAGCGCGTGGATCTGACCGGGGAAGAACAATGGCGCACGGCGTATTTGTCGACGGAGTGTGGCACACCGAATGGTACAATACCGGAAACACCGGCGGTCGCTTCATCCCGGCCGAACCGGTGTTTCGCAACTGGGTGACTCCGGACGGCAGCGCCGGACCGTCCGGGCGCGGCGGTTTTACCGCCGAACGCGGGCGCTATCACCTTTACGTCTCGCTTGCCTGCCCGTACGCGCATCGCACGGTGATTTTCCGCAAGCTCAAAGATCTCGAGAGTGTCATCTCGATGTCGGTGGTCGATCCCGTGATGGGCGATGCCGGCTGGCAATTCGGCAATGGGCCGATCGCCGACACCATCAATGGCAAGAAGACGCTTGGCGAAATCTATCTGCTTGCCGACCCGCATTATACCGGCCGGGTCTCCGTGCCGGTACTTTGGGACAAGGAGCAGCGCACCATTGTCAATAACGAGTTGCCCGAGATCATTCGCATGCTCAATTCCGCGTTCGCGGCGTTGACCAATGATCGCGCCGATTACTATCCGACGGAACTGCGCGGCGATATCGATCGGATCAATGCGCGCGTTTACAGTGACGTCAACATTGGCGTCTACCGCGCCGGCTTCGCCACCGCGCAAGACGTCTATGAAGAAGGCGCACGTACTGTGTTTGCGGCGCTCGATTGGATCGAGGATATTTTGTCGCGCCAGCGTTATCTCGTCGGTGCGCGTCTGACCGAGGCCGATTGGCGGCTTTTCACGACGCTGGTTCGCTTCGACGCCGTCTATTACAGCCACTTCAAATGCAACATGCGCCGTATCGTCGACTATGCGAATTTGTCGAATTATATGCGCGAGCTTTATCAGATGCCGGGTGTGGCCGAGACCGTGAACATGGATCACATCAAGCGGCACTACTACATGAGCATGACCGCAATTAATCCAACCCGCATTGTGCCGATTGGACCGGAACTTGATTTCTCGGCGCCACACAATCGCGAGCGGCTCGCGCGCGCCGCTTGATCGCTTAGGTGCGCGCTGCTTGGGACGGCGCGATGTGTTGAATGGCGCGGCTAGACCGCGACTCGCAAAAAGGCGGCTTTGCGCGGCGCATCACATTCGGAGAGCAGGAGCGCATCGTCGGCGGGATCGATAATTCCGGCGAGCGCGGCGCCGCATTCCTGGCAATCCAGCCGATAACTTTCAAAACCGCAGGAGTTGATCTCCGGATGCGTGCTGCGGCGGAAGTTGAGCCGCGCATGGCATTTCGGACATTGGGGAATGTCGCGCGCCGGGGCGTCGTCCGCTGATTTCGTCGCAAGCTCGTTGCACATCGCCAGCCAAGACCAGAACTATTGGGCGAAGTGTCTTATAGCGGCCGGGCGGAAACACTCCTCAAAGCTGGTACGTCGAACCTTAGCGGTCCGATTGAGACTTCGATAACCAAGGCGCGCCGCGCGGCGGAATGTCGCCGCCGCGCCGAGAGTTTGTCAGCAGCAAAAAACGACGAGTAACGCCGCCGCCGATCAGCCCGCGCGCCGCGCACGCCCGACATACGAGGAGATATTGGCGACGGGTGCTTGTTGCCTGGCGCCGGGTGCCTGGCCCTCAAACAACATCCGCCGCTCGAACAAAGTCGAGCGAAAAAACGGATAGCGGCGTTGCACATCCTCGGCGACGATCGGGTAGTGTATCCACATCAGGCAGATCGGCTTTGCCAGGTGCGGATAAGGCCGCGGCTCGCAAATCAGCTGATGATGGAACATCCGCCGGTAAAACGCCTGATGCTCGGCGCGCACGGCAGCGAGCGAATAGTCGGCGGCGAAATAGGAGCCGGCGAGCCAACTCGTGCGCAGCGTCGCATACGGCAATCCACGGTAAAGCCGCGACATCGCCTCGTCGGCAACGAAGCGCGTCGTATCGATAATGACCTTGCCGTCATCGATGTGAGGCTGGAGCGCCTCGGGGAAAACATGCAGCGACGGAAAGTCCGGATGTTCCTTGGAACCGACGTGGATACGAACCGAGCTCGCGAGCTCCCCGTCAACATAAAGGCCAAACAGAAAGACGTTTCCCATCTCGTCGTATGGGTCGGAAAACGTGCCCGTAGAGTTCGGTGAGATGGCGCCCTCGCGCAAATACGCCTGATAGCGCAGCCGCGAAATCGCTTCCCGATCTTCTTTTGATTGCGCGAGCCGGACGTCCATCCGGTCCAAGAGCCGGTAGACGCTGTCTGTGAACAAATTTTCCGGTCTGGCGTGATGAACGAGGGCAGATTGCGCTTTATGAACACTCGCAGTTACAGGACCCATACCCGCACTCACCTCGTCTACCGGCCAGCATCCATGAGAACGAGGTTAACAGTTTGTTAACGTGTTTGCAATTTTTGCGAGCGGATAGGGTTAACCGCCGTCCGTGAGGTCAAATAAATATTTCAGACGGAGAGGTCTTAGCAAATTTCAAGCTTGAAACAAATTCGCGGTTGAAGCGGCGAAAATGTCGATTGGCGGCGCGCTGCGAGCGCGGGTGTTTGAAACTTCAAATATTACGCAGCGGCTTCTTCGCGCGGGGCAGGCCAAGCCGCGGCAGGGGCAACGTATGTTGCGTACAGGAGCTTTCGCAACTCAGCGGCGGGCACCGGCCGGCCGAGCAGATAGCCCTGCACTTCGTCTATGCTGTCCTCGGCGGCGAGCAATTCGAGCTGGTCCTGTGTTTCGACGCCTTCGACGACGACGCGTAGGCCGAGTTGGGCGCTCAGCCGCGTCATCCCCCGCAGCAGCGTGACGCGGCGCTCATCGTCGCCCAGCCCTTGCAGGAAGGATTGATCGATCTTCACCTTCTGCAACGGGAAGCTGTGCAGATAGCTCAAGCTCGAATAAGCCGTGCCGAAATCGTCGAGCGAAATCTTGACGCCAAGCTCGGCGAGCTGCTTAAGGTCGGCGCGTGTGCGTTTGGTATTCTGCAACAGCGTCGATTCGGTTATTTCGAGCTCGAGCCGCGGCGCCGCGAGATTGGTCGCCGCGAGCGTTTCGCGGACCAGCGCCGGCACGTTGGAGCGGTCGAACTGGATCGACGACAAGTTGACCGCGACTGCAATCTCGCCCGGCCAGCGCCGGCATTCGAGGCAAGCCTTGTAGAGCACCTGATTGCCGATCTCGACAATCAGTCCCATTTCTTCTGCGACCGGGATGAATTCGGCCGGAGATACCATGCCGCGCTCGCGATGCGGCCATCGCAGCAGCGCTTCGCAGGCGACGATGCGCTTGCTCTTTAGATTGAACAGCGGCTGGTAGTAGAGCTCGAACGCCTCGGTCTCGAGCGCCTTGCGCAAATCGAATTCCAGATTTCTTCGCGCTTGCGCGTTGGACTCCATCTTGGTTTCGAACCAGCGCCAGGTGCCGCGTCCGTCGGACTTTGCCTGATAAAGCGCGAGATCGGCGTTGCGCAGGAATTGATCGGGATCGAGCGGCGTTTTTGCCGCGGCGATGCCGATGCTGGCGGTGACCACGACCTTGTGCCCATCGAGATCGTAGGTGCCGCCGAGCGTGTTCAAAATACGCGCCGCGAGCGACTCACCCTGCTCAAGCGATTTCAGCGATGTCTGCAGCACGACGAACTCGTCGCCGCCGAACCGGGAGATCACATCGGCCTCGCGAATCGCGGAGCGTAGTCGCTCGGCGACCGCTTCCAGAAGCATATCACCTCTGGTGTGGCCCAAAGTGTCGTTGACTTGCTTGAACTGATCGAGGTCGATGAAGTGGATCGCGCACATGTTGTCCGGGCGCCATTCGCTGAGCGCGCGTTCCATGCGGTCGCGCAACACCGTGCGGTTTGGCAGGCCGGTGAGCGCGTCGAACCGGGCCAGGTGATTGATCTTGGCCTCCGCCACCTTGCGTTCGGTGATGTCTTCCGTCAGCACGACCATGCCGCCGTTTTCCATCGGCTGCACGGTGAACTCCAAAGTCTTGCCGTTGAGCAATCCGACGGTGAACGGGGCATCCTCGTTGCCGGAAAGGCGCTCGTCGAGGCGTGCAATCAATTCGTCGGCGCTCTCGGCGGAGATCAAGCTCGCTTTCACCACGCTCTCCACCCAAGCGCGTACGCTCAGGCCCTTCAGCTCCAAATCGGGCGCCAATCCCATCTGCTGGTTCAGTTTTTGATTGGACACGACCACGAGCCGCTTGGAATCGAACATGCACAGACCGTGCGGCATGTTGTTCAGCGCGGTGTCGAAGCGCTTGGCAAGGAGCGACATGTCGCGTGAGGTGATGACGGCATCAAGCAGCGTGCGCCGCAACTTCTCAGCGATCAGCTTGAGCGTGAGAAAGAACGGGATGAGTAGTCCGGCGAACACCCAGTGAAAGACGTTGCCATAAAGCAGCAGCGCCGCCGTCATCGGCGCCCACGCGCACACAATCTGCACGACCACGAAGCGGGCGCTGCCGAAGTTCCGCCCGAATATGCCCATCGTATACGCGATGGTCATCGAGAAGCTGACCAAATGCGCGAACGGATCGTGCGTCCATGCGAAGGCGGCGTAGCACCAGAAGCCAAGAATCGCGACGGACGCCGAAGCGCCCGCGGCGTAGCGGTATTCCCAGCGGCGGGCAATTTCCGAGGTCTTGACGGTGTCGCGCGCGCGCGCATAGGCGCGCATCACCAGCGCGCGGGCCAGGCCGACGACCAGCACCGCTACCGCGCAGTACAGCAGAGCTGGTTCGCCGGTCTTCCAGTAAGTCAGCAGAATTGAAACGGTGACGAAGACGCTGCCGGTGATCAGAGTCCGCGCGTCCTGGAACAGCGAGTCGACCAGCGGAAGATAGATCTCCGCCGGCAGCGCATCGTGTCCGGATTGGCGATCGCGCAACGCGAGAACTCATTTTCCTCGTACCGCCGGCCAACGCAAAAAGCCGAAAATGCCACCTGGCAATATGACTTAAAGGTGTCTCCACCAAGTAAATGTGAAGCTCGACTTATTGAATCCGATCAAGGCATTAACGGAACTCAGCCGGCGTTAGGCGGGCGTTATCCACGAGGCCGCCCGCCACGGCTATCCGTCCGTGGCGCGAGCAGGGGACCGCGCGCGTCGCGGGAAGGAGTTTACGGGTTCTTAACCGTACCGGCGGTCTTGGCGGCTAGCGGATTTTCTGAAAATCGCCGTGCCGGCCCAATCCATTCTTGAAGCGGTCCGCACCCGCGACGCCGTCTTTGATGAGCGCTTCACGGCCATTGTACCACTCCTGAATCAGCGCATCGCGCACCGGCAAGCCGTGACTTTTGATCGCAGAACGGCGGTCGGCGCGCACACACACTTGCGGAAAGCGTGATATTTCGCGCGCGAGTTCCTCTGCCTTCTGCCGGGCCGCACCCTTTGCCGTGACGTATTCGCACAGGCCGATGCTGAGACACTCTTCGGCCGGAACTTTCCGTCCGGTCAGAATGATTTCCAACGCCCGGCCCTGGCCGACAATGCGCGGCAATCGGACGGTGCCACCGTCGATCAGCGGCACGCCCCAGCGGCGGCAATAAACGCCGAAATACGAATCCTTAGCCATCACGCGAAAATCACACCACAGGCCGAGTTCCATTCCGCCGGCGACTGCGGGTCCCTCGATGGCGGCGATGACGGGCTTGTCGAGTTCCAGCCGCGATGGCCCAAGCGGTCCGCGCGGAATTTCTCCACCATTGCCGCGCGGTCCCGCGGGCGGGATATCGAGTTCGCCGAGCGGGTACTCGGCATTCAGCGTCGAGACATACTTGAGGTCCCAGCCGGCGCAGAATGCTCCGCCTGCGCCGTAGAACACCGCCACGGATGCATCCTTGTCGGCGTCGAACTCGAGAAAAGCTTGCGTCAGCGCATCGGCGCTCGCCGGGTCCATGGCGTTGCGCGCTTCAGGCCGATCGTGGATCACGGTCCAGACCGAACCGTCTTTCTCAATCCTGACTGACATACTTGGGAGCTCCGTTGTGGCGGCGGCCGTTCGCCGGCTTACCTGCTGTTGAAATGCGGCGGCCGGCGTTCGGCCATCGCTCTGACGCCTTCCTTGAAATCCTCGGTCTGGCGCAGCCGCGTCTGCTCGGCGAGCTCGCGCTCGGTGGCGGCGCGCACCCGGTCGGCCAAGTCGCCCCGCAGCGTTGTGCGCGTAGCGATGAGACCGAGCGGCGAGTTCTCGGCGATCTCCGCGGCGAGCGACAACGCTGCTTCGCGCACTTTGTCCTGCGGCACCAGCATGTCGGCAAGTCCGAGCTTCAAGGCCTCCTCACCGCCGATCCGCCGACTTGTGTAGAACAAGAGCGCCGCCTTGGTCGGGCCGACGACGGCAGGCAGTGTCACGGTGAGGCCGAAGCCTGGATGAAATCCGAGCCGGGTGAAGTTCGCGGAGAACCGCGCCTCCGGGCAAGTTACGCGGAAGTCCGCGACCATGGCCAAGCCCAAACCGCCGCCGACGGCGGCACCATGGACCGCGGCGACAATCGGCTTTTTGGTGCGGAACAGCCGGACGCCCTGGATGTAAAGATGCGCGGCGCCCGGCCGCGGTCCGCCTAGAATCTCGCTGCCGTCACTATCGCTGTCGCCAAAATTGGCGCCGGCACAAAATGCCTTTCCTTGCGCGGCCAGAACCAGCGCCCGGCACTCCGCGTCGGCGTCCAAGGCTTCGAATGCGGTTGCGATTTCACCAATGAGCGCGGCATCGAAGAAATTGTTCGGCGGACGTCTGATCTCCACCAGGGCGACGTGCCCGCTTTTCTCCACCCCGATGTCTTTAAACGTCGTCATTGAGCGCGAGCTTTCTCATCCATTTCGCGAGCGCGGTGAAATTGCGGCGCAGCCGTGCGCTTGGTGATCAAAGCGTCCACGACCGAGACGCCGTCGCCGGCGCTGTGCACGATCACGGGGTTAAGATCAATCGCCAAAATCTGGTCGGCATGGTCGTAAGCAAATTGCGATAGCCGCACCATCAGCAACGAAAGCGCGTCGATATCGGCCGGCGGGAGCCCGCGATAGCGGCCGAATACGTTAGCCGCCTTGAGGCGGCCGATGAGAGCGCGAGCCTGCCCTTGATCGAGTGGCACAGGCGCGACCGCCACATCGCCGAGAGCTTCTGCCAGCACGCCGCCGAGCCCGACCAGCAGCAGCGGCCCGAAAGTCGGATCGTGACTGATACCAAGAATAACTTCACGTCCGGCAGGCGCCATACGTTGCACCAGCACGCCGTCGATAAGCGCCGCCGGCGCGAAGTTTTTTGCTGCGGCAAGCACCGCGTCGAAGCCGGCACGCACTTTATCCGGCTCTGCAAGATGCAAAATTACGGCGCCGGCCTCGGTTTTGTGCGGAATGTCGGCTGACTGCACCTTGAGTGCGACTGGCACCCCAATTTCTTGCGCGACCGCTACCGCCTCATCGGCGGATTGCACCAGCCGACCGGCGTCTTCCGCGCCGATGCCGTAAGGTTCAAGCATAGCCAGTGCCCGGTATTCGCAGATGACCGCAGGCGCCTCCGCCAGCGCGGCGGCGGTTTTCTTGTGCATGGCGGCTCCGTATTGGCGGATCGATTGCCATTTCCGAACGCGCCACGACGCGCACGGTAATCCACCATTTTGCACAGCGTGCGCGCGCAGCCCGGCGCGCTCATGAACAGCGGAAAGCCAATGTCGTTGAGGATCTCGACGGTGCGCTCCGACGGCAGCGTATAGCTCCACATCACCACCGGCTTGTCAGTCGTCCGCGCCAGTTCCTTGAATTTCGGCAAATCGGCTTCCAGAAAAGCCGAACGGCGCGCAGTTATGACAACGACGACGCTGTCGATCGCCGGTGAGCACGCGACTACCCGCGCGAATTCCGCGTAGCCGAGCTTCTGCACGCCCTGTGCCGTGAAATCGACCGGGTTTTGCGACGTGCCGTAGACCGGCACGTTGACGCGCAGCGTCGCGCGGGTTTCATCGTCGAGCACCGGGACGTCGAGACCGGTCGCTGCGCAGGCGTCCGCCATCCAGATGCCGGCGCCGCCGGATGCGGTGCAAATCCCGACCCGATTTCCTTTCGGCAAGCGGTCCTTGCAGGCGAGGAATCCGGCGGCCAGATCGAGCATCTCGTCAAAGTCGCGCGCTTCAATCAGGCCATAGCGTTCGAACACCGCGCCATAGGCGGCTGCCGCGCCGGCCAGCGCGGCGGTGTGGGAAACGACCGCGCGGCGACCCGGTTCGCTTTGCCCGATTTTGGCGACTATCAGCGGCTTGCCGGCTTTGAGCGCTTTCTCGGCGACGTGCTTGAATTTTTCCGGCGTCTTGATCGCCTCGATCAGCAAGAGAAAAACGTCGGTCTCGCCCTCGTCGAGCATATAGTCGATGAAGTCTGAAGCTTCGAGCGCGGCTTCGTTGCCGGTCGTGACGATGTGGCGAAACAAAAAATGTCGCGGCCGGGCGCGATCGAAACACGCGAAGCCGAGACCGCCGCTTTGCGAAATCACTGAAACCTGACCGCCGCCCAATGGCCGCGGCGGCGTCAACGGGCCTGCGTTCTTATCTGAAGCGGGACTGAAGTTCGCGCACAGCGCGGCGGGGATATTGGTAAAGCCTTCGGAATTGGGGCCGCTCACCGCCATGTCATAGCGGTGCGCAATCGCCGCGATCTCCCGCTGCATCTGCGCGCCGCCGTCGCCCGCCTCGGCGAATCCCGAAGCGAGAATTGCGGCCGCTTTGACTCCGGCGCGGCCACAACGCTCAAGCTCGGCGGCGACATAGACAGCCGGCACGATCAAAATCGCCAAGTCCGGACTTTCGGGAATCGCGTCGACCGACGGATAGGCTTTCTCGCCTTGCACGACAGTCGCGCTTCGGCTCACCGGGTAGACCCGGCCGGCAAATGGCTGGCCTCTGATGGTTTCAAAAATCCGGCCGCGCAAAGCGTGCGTGTCCGACGAGGCGCCGATGACCGCGACCGATCGCGGCCAAAGCAAGGATCCGATGTCGGGCACGGGCCGTTATCCCTTCATCGCAGGCCGAGACCGCGGGCGATGATGCCGCGCAAGATTTCCGTCGTGCCGCCTTGAATGGTCAGTTTGGGCGCGACCGTAGTGGCGACGGCGAGCTGCTCGTCGAGCGTCGCGCGATTGGTCATTTCCGGATCGAGAAATGCCGCGAGTTCGCGCACGCGCGCCGGCAATTTCTGCTCCCATAGCGTGCCGAGATCTTTGACAATGGAGCCTTCGACCACCGGCTCCTTGCCCGCCTGCAGCATGCCGGCGACCGAAACCGACATGCGGCGCAAAGTGTGGAGCTGTGCGATCAGACGGCCAAGTCCTTCGGCGGCCCGCACATCGGGCTCGGGTCCCATGGCGCGGATCAACTCGAGCATCACATAAAAGGTATCGAGGAATCGCTCCGGTCCGCTGCGCTCGTAGGCAAGCTCGCTGGTTGCCTGCTTCCAGGCGCCGTCAACCTCTCCAAGAAGATAATCGTCTGGAATGAACGCGTCCTCGAAAACCACTTCGTTGAAGCCGGGTTTCCCGGTCATCTGATAAATCGGCCGCACCGTGATGCCCGATGTCTTCATGTCGACCAAAAATTGCGTCAGGCCGTGGCGGCGGTTTTCTTTGGTCGGCGGCGAGGTGCGGAACAGCGCCAGCATGTAATCGGCGACCTGCGCGCTCGTCGTCCAGATTTTGCTGCCGTTGACCCGCCAGCCGCCATCGACCTTGGTTGCTTTTGCCTTGGCCGCAAACAGATCGGAGCCCGAACCAGGCTCGCTCATGCCGATGGCGAAGCACAACTCACCCCGGCAAATTCGTGGCAGAATGTCCTGCTTGACGTGCTCGGGCGCATATTTGAGCAGAATGGGTCCGCTTTGCCGGTCGGCGACGAAGTGCAGGTGGCTCGGCGCGCTTACGACCCGGAATTCTTCCGTCACCACATAACGCTCGAGCTGGCTGCGCTCGTGGCCGCCGTATTTTTTCGGCCAGGTCATGCCGATCCAGCCTTTGGCGCCGACGCTTTTGCTGAACGCGCGGTTGTACAATTCGCTGGAGCCGCCGTGGTGCGGATCGAAAGTGCCGGCTGCGATGTGCTCGGCTAAAAACGCGCGCACTTCGTCGCGAAGCGTGGCGCATTCCGGCGGCAGGCGAATGGGATCGAACTGCAATGCGGTGCTCATCGCGACGCCACCCATGGCCAGAATTCGTCGGCGCCGCGGCAGGCGGCGCGCTTGCCGAGTTCATTCGCCCAGTAGCTTTCGTTGCCGAAATCGTCGCGCCACGCCAGCATGCGCAGCGTGAAGCGATGCAATATGTGCTCTTGCGTGAAGCCGATCGCGCCGAAGACCTGATGCGCAATGGCGGAGCCTTCGGCCGCGGCTTCGGCGGTGCGGATTTTCGCAGAGCAAACTTCCAGGAACACGTTATCGTCGAATTGAGCGGACTCGCCGATCGCCTCGGCGGCCGAACTACTAACGGCAATCGCTGCGGCGGTTTCACCCGCGAGCCGCGCGAGGTTTTGCTGCACGGCTTGAAATTTGCCGATCCGGCGCTCGAAAGCGACGCGCTCATTGGCGTACGCGACGCTGAGCGACAAAATTGCCTCGAGCGCACCCGCGATCTCGACGCTGCGGATGGCCGATCCCATCAGCATCAAGGCGTGTTGGTCGAAGCCTGTCGGGGCGGCAGCAACACGCAACGGCTTAATCCGCTCGAACACAACAGTGTCCAGCCGGTCGCCCGCGAGATTGTGGCCTTCGCTGACGCGGCATTGCTCGCTTTGCACCAGGGCGATGTGTTGCGACGTGCCGTCATCGGCCAGCGCGGCGATGTGTTTGACTTCGCCCGCGAACGGGACGCCGCTGGCACGGCCGCTGAGCCGGCCCTCGGCGTCGATGAAAATGTGCTCGCGCGGACGGCAAGGAGCGACGGTCATCAGACCGGCAGGCGCTTCAACGCCGCCTTTTGCCAACAGCCAGCCGGCCGCCAGTGTTTCGGCAAGCGGCGCCGCGAGGGCAGATCGTCCGGCGGCGCCGAGGACGGCAAAGCCGTCGGCGACGCTGCCGCCCGAACCGCCGAGCGCTTCCGGCACCCACGCGAGTGGCAATCCTGCCGCGTTAAGCGCTTCCCATAGCGGCGCTCGCCACGAGTCGTCGTCGGCACGGTTGACGGTCTGAGGGTCGGCGAAATCCGCAAAAATCCGCGCGGCAGTTTCGGCTACGAGGAGGCTTGCTTCGCCCGGCACGATTTAGCCTCAGTCTACGCGAACACGGCGCTGAGTAGCATGTCAGCGGCATGGTGACGGCAAGCGGCATCGTTGGCAAGTTACCTCCGGATGGAAATCCGGATCGGCGCAGTCTTCGCATCCACGTCCGGTGCGCCTAGTGTACGAGAGGCGAGGCGCTCTTGTTGAAGCCGCGCATAGGGAGGGAACTGCATGGCCAAGCGCAACGCCACCGCTGCTGTCATCGGCGCCGGCGATTTCATCGGCGCGGCCATTGCCAAGCGGTTCGCGGCCGAGGGCTTCACGATCTACGCCGGCAGGCGTAACGCCGACAAGCTCGCGCCGCTGGTCGCCGATATCGAAGCTTCGGGCGGATCAATCATCGCGCGTGGCCTCGATGCTCGCAAGGAGGACGACATCACCGCCTTCTTGCGCGCCGCGGACGCGCACGCGTCGCTCGAGGTTTGCATTTTCAACGTCGGCGGCAATGTCAATTTCCCGCTGCTCGACACAACCGAACGGGTGTTCCGGAAAGTCTGGGAATTGGCTTGCTATGCGGGCTTTCTTACCGGCCGCGAGGCGGCGCGTTTGATGCTGCCACGCGGGCAAGGATGTATCTTCTTCACGGGGGCGACCGCGAGCGTACGCGGCGGCATTGGCTACGCGGCGTTCGCGAGCGCTAAATCCGGACTGCGCGCTGTGGCGCAAAGCATGGCGCGGGAGCTCGGGCCAAAAAACATCCACGTCGCGCATTTGATCATCGACGCCGGCGTCGATACCGCTTTCGTGCGCGAGCGCATCAAGCAGCAAGCCGGGCCGCAGGCGCTTGAGAACCTCGAGCCCGACCGATTGATGAATCCGGCGTCCGTTGCCGAAGCCTACTGGCAGCTCTATCGGCAACCCCGCGACGCCTGGACGTTCGAACTCGACGTTCGCCCCTATCGGGAGATCTGGTGAAATGGCCAAAGTGGAATTCCTCTTCGACTTCGGCAGCCCCAACGCCTACCTCGCGCATCTCGTCATCCCCGAAATCGAGGAGCGCACCAAAGTCAAATTCGACTACGTCCCGATCCTGCTCGGCGGCGTCTTCAAGCTCACCAACAACAGCTCGCCGGCGGAAAAGCTCGCCGGCGTCAAGAACCGCCTGCAATACGAACATCTCGAACTCCAGCGCTTCATCCGCCGCCACGGAATCAGCAAGTTCAAATGGAATCCATTCTTTCCGGTCAACACGCTGTTGATCATGCGCGGCGCCATTGCTGCACAGCTCGACGGCGACTTCGCCCGTTATGTCGACGAAATGTTCAAGCACATGTGGGCTGAGCCGAAGGACATGGACGATCCGGTGGTCGTCGCCGCAGCGCTTAAAGAGTCCGGCTTCGATGCCGAACGATTGCTGGCGCGCACTCAGGAGCCGGACGTCAAGGACAAGCTTCTGAAGAATACCCAACAATCGGTCGAGCGCGGCACTTTTGGCAGCCCGACGTTTTTTGTCGGTAACGAAATCTTCTTCGGCAAGGATCGTTTGCGGGACGTCGAAGAAGAAATTCTGCGGGCCAAATAAATTACGCGTCCGCGGCGGCGATGGCGTGGAAAAAAGTGCCGGTGACACGGCCGCGTCGGCCGCCGGTCGGCGCGGCTGCCCCGGCACTTCCCACTATTTCTGCAAATGGCTCGTCGTTGCCGGACGAAATGAGCGACGCATAGTGGAATTCGTGGCCGCGAATGAGCGCGCCCGCCGGGCCGAGGCTGGATCCGGCGAGAAGCCGTACCATGCGATAGCCGAGATGCAGCTTGCGTTTGGCGAAGCTCGTGGAATGGCCGAGCAGTCCGGTCATGGCGTGGGACTGGCCGGCCGCATCTTCCAGGCTTTCGCCTAAAACCATGTAGCCGCCGCACTCGCCGTGCACCGGCCGCGTTTGCGCGAAGTGGCGCAAACCAGATGAGAAATTCCGCGCCGCGGCGAGCGCATCGGCGTGTAGCTCGGGATAACCACCGGGCAGCCAGCAGCAGTCGGCGCTCTCGGGCGGCGGCTCGTCGGCAAGCGGCGAGAACGAAAGAATTTCCGCGCCGGCGCGACGCCACGCCTCGACAAGATGCGGATAAACGAAAGTGAAGGCGCGATCGTTGGCGAGCGCGATGCGCTGTCCGGGCGGCGGTAACGCGGCGTGTCGGCGCGAGAGGCCGGCGATCGAAAGCGGGGCGGCGCTCGCCAAAATCCCATCGAGATCGAAGTGCGCCTCGGCAGCTTCCGCTAATCGGCCGATGCGCCGCGCCAAGTCGGGATGTTCGCCCGCCAGCACGAGGCCGAGATGACGTTCCGGCAATTCCAGCGCAACGTCACGCGGAAGCGCGCCGAGCACCGGAATGCCGACAGCGGCGATCGCGTCGGCTGCCATTGCTCGGTGCCGTGCACTCGCAACCCGATTAAGGAGTACGCCGGAAACTTTGACTGACGGATCGTGGGTCGCGAATCCACGCACCAGCGCCGCCACCGATTGCGCCTGACGCGAAACGTCGACCACGAGCAACACCGGCAAGTCGAAGCGCGCGGCGAGATCTGCAGTCGCCCCGCGGCATCCGCGCGGAGCCGTTGTCGGATCGGCGCCGTCGAACAACCCCATGACGCCTTCGATCACGAAGATGTCTGCGTCGTGTGCCGACTGCGCCACGAGTCCGTCGAGTAGGTCCGGCGTCATCGCCCAGGAATTGAGATTGACGCTCGGCTTGCCGGTGACCGCGAGGTGAAAGGCCGGATCGATGTAATCGGGGCCGGCCTTGGCCGCACTTACCTTGAGTCCGCGCCGCTTGAGAGCCGCCAAAATGGCGAGCGTGACGGTTGTCTTGCCGGCGCCGGAGTGCGGTGCCGCGATAATCAATCCGCGCGGACCGTTTGCAGTCAACCGCCGCCTCCGCGAAAACGGCGGCGGTATTCGGCGTCATAGAGTGCGCTGTCGCGAAAATCTTCCGCGGCGAGTGCACGGCCGACCAGAATGAGCGCGGTGCGCTCGATATTTTCGGCTTTTACCTTGGCGGCAATGTCGGCCAGCGAGCCGCGTAAAATCAGCTCATTCGGCGAACTTGCCCGAGCGACGACGGCGGCGGGACAATCGGCTCCATAGATTGGCGTCAGCTCACCGACCACGGTTTCGATGGCGTGGATCGCAAGATGAACGACGAGCGTCGCACCGGTCGCAGCGAACGCGGCGAGCTTCTCCTGTTCCGGCATACGCGATGCGCGGCCGGGTATGCGGGTGAGCACCACGCTTTGCGCGACTTCCGGCACCGTCAATTCGCAATGCAACGCCGCAGCAGCGGCGGCAAACGCTGGGACGCCGGGCGTCAACGTGTAGGGAATGCGGCGCCGGTCGAGGCGGCGAATTTGCTCGGCGATTGCCGAATAGATCGAGAGATCGCCGGAGTGAAGCCGTGCCACGTCGTGGCCGGCTGCGTGAGTAGTTACGAATTCCGCTTCGATCTCGTCGAGCGACAGAGGCGCCGTGTCGACGATGCGCGCCTCCGGTGGGCAAAAGCGCAGCAGTTCGCGCGGCACGATGGAGCCGGCATAGAGGCAGACCGGACAGCGGGCGATGAGGTCGCGGCCGCGCAGCGTGATGAGATCGGCTGCGCCCGGCCCCGCGCCGATGAAATGCACGGTCATGGTTTGGTCCAGACCCACTGCGTTACCGGCATGGCCGGACGCCAGCCGATCTTCTCGCCGACCGGCGCGGCTCGCGAGATCGCGACGCGGATCAATTCCCCTTCCAGCGCGGCGTGGCGCGCGATCAGCAAGCTTTCGGTTTCGAGCGTCACCGCGTTGACGACAAGCCGGCCGCCTGAGCGCAACGCACGCGCCGCGGCATCGAGCACTCCGGCATCGCTGGCGCCGCCGCCGATGAACACGGCGTCCGGCGGCGGCAAACCAGTGAGCGCCGCAGGTGCAACTCCCTCGATGATTTCAAGATCCGGCACGCCAAACGCCGCGGCGTTGCGGCGGATGCGCGCCGCGCGGTCAGCCCGCTGCTCGATGGCAATAGCGCGCATCGCCGGATCGGCGAGCAGCCATTCGATTGCCACGGAACCCGCCCCGGCGCCGATATCCCACAAAAGCTCACCGCGCCGCGGCGCCAGCGACGACAACGTCATGGCGCGAACTTCGCGCTTGGTGATCTGGCCGTCATGTTCGAACAAATGATCCGGCAGGCCCGCGGCGCGCGCGATGACGCGCGCATCCGGCGCTGCCTCGACTTCGATCGCCAGCGTGTTGAGCGCCCCGACTGCGCCGACATCGAAAGACGCGGCAGTCGAGCTACGGATTGATTCTTGCGGACCGCCGAGCCATTCGAGCACAGTCAAACGCGACGCGCCGAAACCACTCGCAGCCAGGAGTTTCGCCACGGATGCCGGTGCATCGCCGTCGGAAGTCAGCGCCAGAATTCGTGCGGCCGGCTGCAGGTGTGGGCGGATGAGGTCAAGCGCACGCCCATGCAGCGATAACAACACTGTATGCGGCAGCGACCAGCCAAGCCGCGCAGCCGCGAGACTGAAAGCCGACGGGGCCGGCACCGCCACCATCTCACGCGAGTCGATGTGTCGCGCCAGCACCGTGCCGACGCCATATTGGAACGGATCGCCTGAGGCCAGCACACAAACCTGTCGGCCGCGATGCAGCAACACTTCTTCGGCCGCGCCATCGAACGGGCTCGGCCACGGCCGGGTCGCGCCGCGAATGAGCGGCGCCGCAAGAGTCAAATGGCGGCGTCCACCGAACACGATTTCCGCCGCCCCGATCAGCCCGCGTGCGGTAGCGCTCAGGCCGTCCACGCCGTCCTCGCCGATGCCGACAATGGACAGCCAGCGCAGGGATGCGGCAGTGTCGCGTTCAAGCGGCTCAGGATTTTGCATGCCACGCGTCCTTATTCTCGGCGGCACCACGGAAGCGCGCCTCCTGGGCGAGCGCCTTGCCGCGCGCGGCGGAGGTCTCGACGTGACGCTTTCGCTCGCCGGCCGGACCGCGCAGCCCGTCCCGCACGCCGTTCCGGTACGGGCGGGTGGCTTTGGCGGCGCCGGCGGACTCGCCGATTATCTGATCGCGCACAAGATCGAAGCTTTGATTGACGCGACACATCCCTATGCGAGCGCGATCTCGGCGAACGCTGCCGAAGCCGCGCGCAAAACCGGCGTGGCTTTCATCGTCCTTCGGCGCAAGCCATGGATCAAGGGTACCGGCGACCGCTGGACCGAAGTCAACGACACCGCAGCCGCGGTCCGCGCCATCGGCGCGCAATCGCGCCGCATCTTCGTCGCGCTTGGCCGCAACGATCTCGCGGCCTTCGCTGCCGCGCCACAGCACGTTTATCTGTTCCGCAGCGTCGATCCCATCGATCCGCCACTGCCGCTGCCGCAGGCGAGCTACATCACCGCGCGCGGACCGTTCAGCCAAGCCGACGACCGCTCGCTGATGCAGGCGCACGCCATCGAAGTCGTGATTGCCAAAAATAGCGGCGGGAACGCCGCCTACGGTAAGATCGCCGCGGCGCGTGACCTCGGCATCGAGGTGATCTTGGTCCGCCGGCCGCCCACGTCTGCCACGCGAGCCGTGCAAACAATCGATGCCGCGATGCAATGGCTCGATCATGCGCTCACCTCCGCGACCGCGCGCGGCGTGTAGACGAGCGGGGTCCGGTCCGGACGTTGCACGAGGCGCGTCTCGCGCGAGCCGACAATGACCAGCGTTGCCATGTCGGCTTCTACAGACGCCGCGTGACCGAGCGTTGTCACGCTTACCGCCTCGTCTGGCCGCCCGACGGCACGGCCTATGACTACGGGCGTCGTTGGCGTCAGCATGCCCGCCAGGCGTTCCATGGCGCGGGCAAATTGCCACGGCCGCGACTGCGACATCGGATTGTACAGGGCAATGACAAATCCCGCGCCGGCGGCGGCGTCGAGACGGCGCTCGATCAGCGGCCAGGGCTTAAGGTTGTCGGACAGCGAAATAGCGCAAAAATCGTGACCCAGCGGCGCGCCAATGCGCGCGGCTACCGCGAGCATTGCGGTAATACCGGGCACCACCGTGACATCGAGCGCGCGAAAACTTTCCGGACCGCGTTCGATCTCCTCGCAGACTGCGGCGGCCATGGCGAATACGCCCGGATCGCCGCCCGACACAATGGCGACGCGCGCGCCTCGCACTGCATGTTCGAGCGCCGCAGCCGCGCGCGCTCCTTCTTCGCGATTGTCCGATGCGTGACGCGCCTGGCCGGCGCGCGACGGGACGCGTTCAAGATAACGGGCGTAGCCGTAAAGCACGTCGGCATCTTTGAGCGTCGCGTCGGCTTCAGGCGTGATGTAACGTGCGTCGCCTGGTCCCAAGCCGACGACCGTCAGATGTCCGCTCACGGCCGCTGCTCCCAGCCGGGCACCAGCACCACGGCGAAATAGGGTGCGTCGTCATCGGACTTGGCGGACAGCGGCATCAATTTCGCGTCGCTCATGGTGCCGCGTTCGACGTAGATCGCGCGCGCCATCCGTCCGCTTTTGGTGAGCGCGCGGCGCAGTTTTGGCAGGTGACGTCCGATCTTCATCACCACGGCGGCGTCCGCTTCAGCCAGCCGGCGCGCGATCTCGTCTTCCGGCAGTGTCGCGGGAAGAACGGTGAACACGTCATCACCCTGCGCGATCGGCGTCGCCGCCGCAGACCAGCAGCCGGAAATGCCGGTCACGCCCGCGACGATCTCGGCCGCAAACCGCGGCGAAAGCCGCGCGTGCAGGTGCATGTACGAGCCGTAGAACAGCGGATCGCCTTCGCATATCACGGCAACGCGGCGCCCCTGTTCGAGATGCGCGCCAATCTGCGCCGCGGCGTCATCGTAGAAAGCGCCAAGCGCGTTGCGGTAACCGTCGCTGGAGCGTGGGAGTTCGGTCGTCATCGGATAAAACAACGGAAGTTCCAGCGCCCGATCCGGCAGATGCGCCGATGCGATGGTGCGCGCGCGACTCGCGCATCCGGCCTTGGCGAAGTGCGCGACAACATCCGCCTCCGCGAGCGCGCGCAGCGCCTTGAGGGTCATCAGCTCCGGATCGCCCGGGCCGACGCCGACGCCGATGAGCTTTGCGCCGCTCACAAGCCCGGCCTCGCCAAGGCGTTGACAGCCGCTGCGGTCATGGCGCTACCGCCCATACGGCCGCGGACCGTGAGAAACGGAATGCCACGCGGATTATCGGCGAGCGCGGCTTTCGACTCTGCCGCGCCAACAAATCCGACAGGAATGCCGACGATGGCCGCGGGCTTCGGCGCCCCGGCATCGAGCAGATCAAGCAAACGAAATAGCGCGGTCGGCGCATTGCCGATGGCGACCACAGCTCCGGCCAGCCGCTCGATCCACAAATCCAGCGCCGCCGCCGAGCGCGTCGTCGCAAGTTTGCCGGCGAGTCCTGGCACGCCGGCGTCGTTCAACGTGCAGATGACTTCGTTACGCGCCGGCAGGCGGGCGCGAGTGATTCCCCGCGCCACCATTTCGGAATCGCACAGGATCGGCGCACCCGCGGACAGCGCACGCCGCGCGGCGCCGACCAGATCGGGCGCCATGACAATCCGCGGCGCCAGTTCGACGACGCCACAGGCGTGGATCATGCGCACCGCGATCTCCGCCTCTTCGGGTGAAAAGCGCGCGAGTTCAGCCTCGGCGCGGATGATGGCGAACGAGCGCTCGTAGATTGCGGCGCCGTCGCGCAAATAGGCCGCGCCTTCAGACATGACCGCTCTCGCATTTGGCCGCCCGCGCAAATTCAACGATGACGGAAGCCAGTTCGTTTGTTGGTGTGACCGTGATGGGCTCGTCATGCACCGTCCCGATTGGCGATGACAGCGCAACCATCGGGCCGGCCGACAACGGTCAAGTTGGCTGCGCCGGTACGAGCGCAACCCTTGGAGCAGCCGGAAATATGAATGCGGAAATCGTCGTCGAGATATTTTTCGGCCGCGGCGGCGACAGCCGGCGCGAGGCTCCGTGCCGCAATGTGAGCCGCAGCGCAGATCGGTGCTCCGGCGCAGGCGACGACATAGCGCTGCGGATCATTGGCGCGGACAACGAGCCCAAGGGTCTCTGCTTCGGCCGCTACGCGAGGCACGGTTTGCGGGGTTAATCCGATGACCAAGAGCGTACGGTCTGGGGCGACGCGAATGCCGGCGGCGCCGGCGTTCCATGCCGCTTGCGCCAAGCGCTCGAGCGTCGTTGCCTTGGCGTGTCCGAAAGCCAGTCCGACGCCAAAGGCAAAAGATCCGTCGCGGAGAAGATGCTGGCCGATAGGATCGGTGATCCGCACAGGCCTGCGGACGCCGACACGATCCAGAGGGACGACGAGGCCGGCGAGCGCGGCTTGAAAAGGCCAGATCCCGTCAGTCGCCAGAACGTTGCGTGCTCTCGCCGTGCGTCCGTGTTGCGCTATGACATCGAGCACTCGGCGCGCGGCCTCAGCTCCATCGCTGGATGCGACGACACCAAGTTTTGTTACGGTCGCAGCTGTTGCCTGCGACGCCGACATGAAATACCGCGTCGCCATTTATCAGATCGGCGCGAAGACGCACGTCGGCGGCAAGGTTGTCGAGCCCGAGCGTGCCGCCGCCATCGATGACGACTGACACCTTGGGAGAAACCCGCGCCGGAAGTGACGTACGTGCTAGCGCGGCGCGCAAATCGTCGGCCACGTGCCCCGCGTCGAGAACCTCCTGCGGGTCCAGGCCGGCGAGCGCGTTGCTATGAATCGGAAGCCCGTCGTTGGCGGCGATCGCCAGCGCGGCAACAGCATCGGCAAACAACGGCGCCGATGAAGCGGTTAGTCCGCGAATTTGGATGCTGCCGCGGCTGGTGACCTCCATAACGCCGTTGCCGAATTGCTGCGCCGCTTCGCAAACGGCTGTGAACGCCGGCAGCGGAATCGTGCCGTTTGGCCGCAGTCGCGCCAGCAAGCCATCGCCGGACGGCATCGGGACCGACAAGCCGGGACAGGCGCCGCGGCGTTGCGCGAGAGTTGCGGCGACGCTGGTCATGCCGCGCGCTCCCCGGTTAGGGCCGCAAGGCCGGCATCGACGTCGTTACGCCGCGGATGCCAGTGGCCGCGCCGCCGTGCGCCTTCGAGCCGCGCGGCGATGCCCGCGGCAGCTTCCGGATTTTCGCGCAACAAAAATGCGCGGACATTCGCGATCGGCGACGTAAGCGTCAAACAACAAGTCGAAGAGATCGCTCGCCACTGCATCTGTGGTGTCGGCAAAGTCGCTGAGCCGATCGACGGTTTCCGCCAGTTCGGCGGCGCCGCGTGGGCCGTGGCGCATCTGCCCGGCGATAAAGCGCGGATTGATGGCCCGGGCGCGGACAATGCGCGCCAGCGCCGCAGACAGCGTTCGCGCCCGCGGCTGCTGCGGATCGGTCAGGTCGAGCATGACGAGATCGGCGGCACGGCCGAGCATCTTTGCCGCCGCGGCAAAACCGCCGACGAAGGCGACATCTTCCGCGCCTTCGAGCAAATCGCGGGACGGGTCGTCGCTCGGGTGGATGAGAAGGTCCGCGTTCGCGATCCGTCGCGCAAAAGCACCGAGCGCGACGCTGCCCCCGCCTTCGGCGCCGCCATAGCTATGCGACGCCGCGGCGAGATAGGCGGCGCCAATACTTGAGGCGTCGCTATTGTCGCGGCCCAGCAGATCCTCGACGCCGGAGCCATATGCGCCCGGTGCGTTGCCAAAAATGCGTTCGAGCCGCGTCGTGTGCGTGGTGCGACGCGCCGCCGCCAGCGGGTTTTCCTCATCGCTCTCGCCGCGCGCAGCGACGGCCTGGATCGCCGCGTCGATCAGGGCGATTTGCGCGGGAAAGAGATCGCGAAACAATCCGGAAATACGCCAAGTCACATCGACGCGCGGCCGCCCGATGGACGCCGGCGGTAGCACCTCAATGCCGGTAACGCGCGCGCTTGCGGGATCCCAGATCGGGCGGCAACCCATCAGCGCAAAGCCCTGGCCGATCTCCTCGCCGCCGGTGCGCAGCGTCGCGCTGCCCCACAGATCGATAACCGCGCTGCGCAGATGTTCGCCGTGCGACTGCAAATGGGTGCGGATGATTTCTTCGCTGGCGAGCCGGCCGAAATCCATCGCGGTTTGCGTCGGCAATGTGCGTGGATCGGCGGTAAAAAGATTGCGGCCGGTCGGCAGCACATCGCGCCGTCCGCGCGCGGGTGAGCCGGCGGGCCCCGGCGCAACGCGGCGTCCGTCAAGCGCCGCGAGCAAAGCGGAGCTTTCGGCTTCGGCGCTCGCCAACCATTGCGGATCGTCCGTGGCGTCAGGCGCACGTCCGTAAATGTGCAGGCCATCTTTGACGGACAGGTCTTTCAGGTCGCACAACCAGGCGTCGATGCGGCGCAATGCGTCGTCGGGTCCGGCCGCCGGATCGGCGCCGGCTTCGCGCGCCAAGCCGGTTCGCAGCGCTTCTTCGACAATCAATTGGGCAAGGCGCTCGCGCCGCCGCCGGTCGAGGCCGTCAGCTTGCGCATATTCGTCGACCAGACGTTCAAGCTCGCGCGCGTCGCCGGAAAGCCCGGCGTTCGTTAGCGGCGGAGGCAAATGGCCAATGGTAATTCCGGCAACGCGCCGCTTGGCCTGCGCGGCTTCGCCTGGATTGCTGACAAGGAAGGGGTAGACGATCGGCAGCGTCCCAGTCACGATTTCCGGAAAGCACTCGGCGGTAAGCGCGACCGCTTTGCCGGGCAGCCATTCCAGCGTCCCGTGCGCGCCCATGTGGACGAGCGCATCGGCTTTTACCACGTGTTGTAGCCACAGCCCGAACGCGACCAAAGCATGGCGCGGCTGCAAGGCGGGATCGTGATAATCGGCGCGCCGTTCATCGCTGCGGCCGCGATCCGGCGGCAGCGCGACCCAAATGTTGCCAAATTCCCGAGCGCGGAAGCGGAACGCGCCGTCGCGAAAATCCGGATCGCTTGTTGGCGCGCCCCAAGCCTCGTGCAGGCGCGCAACTGGCGCTGACGGCAGGTGTGCCAGCAGTGTTTGGTATTGCTTCAACGAGAGCGCGGCATCAGCGGCTCCGGGCGTGAGCGAAGCCAGCAGCTCGCGCGGCGTTGGAGGCGCAGCGCTTACGCCATAGCCGGCGGCTGCAAGGTCGTCGAGCAAGGCGAGCACGCTTGCCGGCACATCGAGGCCGACGGCGTAGCCGCTTCGTCCGGCGGCGCCGGGATAGTCAGGCATCAGCACCGCGACTTGCCGCTCGCTGCGCGGCGTTCGCTGCAAGTGGACGAGCGCCGCGATGCGATCCGCGACCGCCGCCACGCGATCTGCCTCGGGCCGGCTAGCGAGGGCCGTGAAGCAAAGTTCGTTCTGCGCGGGCAACTCATCTTTGAACGCGATGACACCGGCGAGTATGCGGCCGTCGAGCTCAGGCAGGACGATGTGCATCGCCAGGTCGGCGGCGCCGAGGCCACGGCCGCTTTCACGCCACGCGGCACGGCGAGTCGTGGCGGCGACAACTTGCAGGACAGGAATGCCGGCAACATCGAGCGGCGTCGGCTCACCGGCCTCGCGGGCAGCGGCAAAAGCCGTCATGGTGACAATGACGGCAGGATCAAGCCGTGCGAATGCCGCGGCAAGGAACGAGGAAGCCTCATTGTCCTTGAGACTTGTCACCATCAGCGGCGCCGGGGCGAGCCCGCGTTTCGCTAGTGCGTCGTAGAGTGCGTCAATCGCGGCGGTATCGTCGGCAAGCAACAGCGCCCGATAAAACAGGATCGGCACGACAGCGTTGCCGGACTCGACCGACGCGGCGAGTCGATCGAGATGGACCGCGCCGGCGCCGGGAAGATAGCCGGCAAAACGCGGCACGGGCTTTGGCTTTGGTGCATCGCCGCGACCGTTGGCGTGGCCCGCGAGCGTCCGCAATAATCCGCGCAGATTGTCGCGACCGCCTTCGCGGAAAAACTGCAGCAGCACATCAAGGTCGCGCAGCGGCAAAGTCGACGCCGCCGTGAGGCGGGGATCGTCGCGGTCTTCGCCCGGCAGGATCGCAAGCGCAACGCCGCGGGCGCGCGCCAGCGCGGAAAGCCGCTCGACGCCGTATTTCCACCACTCGACCCCGCCCAACAGGCGAACGAGGATGATTTTGGCATGGGAGCCTACGCGGTCGATCCACAGATCGACCGACATCGGATGGCGCAGATCGCGCAAATGGGCCAGCCGGACGCTGGGCAAGTTGGCACGATCGGTTTCCCAAGCGGACGCCAGCGCGGCGAGATCGCTGTCGGCGAAAGACAATACGACGATGTCGCCCGGCGTTTGTCCGAGATCGACGGCCTCGACAATCTCGTCGAGCGTGGTGGAACTGGTCGTGAGCAGATGCATCGCCTGCCTGGGTGCTTATTGATGGAGCATGATCTTTTCCGAAAACCGGTGGCCACTTTTCGGGATCATGCTCTAGCCTACAATCGCGCGCGTCACTGCCGCGCGATCCAGTCCTTTCAAGCCAATCACCACGAGGCGACCGTTGCGCGCCTCGGCGGTGCTCCACGGCCGGTCGTATTGATGGTTCACCCGCGCGCCGACCGCCTGCACCAAAAGCCGCAGCGGCTTGCCGGCGACGGCGGCAAAACCCTTGACCCGCAGTACGTCGAAATTTTCCGCGACCGAAGCGATCCGCGTGGTCAACGCCGAAGGATCGGCGATCTCATCGAGCGCAACGACGAAAGAGTTGAAATCGTCGTGATCGTGATCTTCTTCCTCATCGTGCCGGGTGCGGCGGTTGTCGATGTCGGCTTCGGTGCCGACGCCAAGCCCGAGCAGCAGCGATTCGTCCACCTGGCCGTCGGCGACCGCGAGTACTTTGACGCTGCGCGGCAACGCCTTTGCGATCGCGTCGCGCGCCTTCATGAGCCCGGCTTCGTCCATCAGGTCGCGTTTGTTGAGCACGACAAGATCGGCGCACGCGATCTGATCGTCGAAGACTTCCTCAATCGGATCGTCGTGCGTCAGCGAGGCGTCCGCCGTACGTTGTTGGGCGAGAGCATCGAGATCGTTTGCCACGCGGCCTTCTGCCAGCGCCGCCCCGTCGACAACGACAACGACGCCGTCGACGGTGACGCGGCTCTTGATCGCCGGCCAGTGGAACGCCTGCACCAGCGGCTTCGGCAGCGCCAAGCCCGACGTCTCGATGACAATGTGCTCGACGCCGTCACGCGCAAGAATGGCATCGAGCGCCGGCACGAATTCGTCGGCGACGGTGCAGCACAAGCAGCCATTGGCTAGTTCGACGATGTTCTCTTCGGGACACGCGGCGTTGCCGCAACCTTTCAGGATCTCGCCGTCAATGCCGACATCGCCGAACTCATTGACAATGACGGCGAGCCGACGGCCGGCAGCGTTGGCGATGACGTGGCGAATGAGCGTCGTTTTGCCGGCGCCGAGAAAGCCGGTAACGATGGTGCAGGGGATGCGTGCAAGCGGCGTGTTCATAAGTCGCTCTCCTGAAATCCAAGCGGCGGGACGCGCGCCACGAGGCCGCGCTTGAGCACCGCCGGCCGTTCGCGCCACGGCAGAATGCCGTCAGCGGCGCCGGCCAAAAGCCGCGCCCCTTCGACGAGCGCTGCGGCGGCGCTGACGTCTAGGCCGCCGAAAACGTAAGTCCACGCGTTATCGCAGCGGAGCGCCGCGGTTGGGCCGCGCGAGCAATTGCCGAGGCATCGCATCGCCCGAACTTCGACCTCCGTGCCGTTTGCGGCGTCCGCGGTGGCGGCGGCGAGAACGGCGCCAGGCCGCAACGGACTATCGGTCCCGCCGGGCGGACGGCAGGTGACGCAGACATACACAATCGGCTTCGCGGGCGCTGCCGCGCCGGTCGTAGGAACCTCTTTGTGCGCGCTGGTCATGGCCGGGCTTTAGGCGCGCGCGGCGAGCGGCCGGTCGAGGCCGCTCCAGCGGTAAATCAGATAAGAGATCGCCCAGCAGGCGAGGAAAAGGCCGACGATCAGAAAACCGAAATTAGCGAGGCCGCCGTTGAGATCGCCAACGGCGTTCCAGAACGCACCCTCAAGTCCGAACTTGTCGCCGATGAGTCCGAGAGCCTCGACGCCGCCGATGACGATCGCAACCATGACGGACATGGCGGTGATGGTGAGATTGTACCAAACCTTGCGCACTGGATTGAGAAACGCCCAGCCGTAAGCGCGGACCATGAACACGCTGTCGGTTGTATCGAAGAGCATCATGCCGGCGGTGAAAAGGGCCGGGAAAATCATCACCGTGCCAAAGCCTGCGCCGCCGGACACTTGGCTAGCGGCGACCGCGAACAAGCTGATCTCGGTTGCGGTATCGAAGCCGAGTCCGAACAAAAACCCGACGGGAAACATCTGCCAGCTTCGCGAAACCATGCGGAACAGCGGCCGGAAAATACGCGCAAGCAAACCGCGCCCGGAGAGGAGCATGTTCAGCTCGTGCTCGGCGACCGGCTCGCCGCGGCGGACGCGGCGGAAACTCGCCCAGACCCCGCGCAAAACAACAACATTGATGATCGCGATTGCCAGCAGAAAAATCGCCGAAGCTGTCGGTGCCGATCATGCTGCCGAGGGACTTGAAGGCAAGCAAACGGTCCTGCAGCGCGAACGCGGTTGCCGCGATGGCGGCGACGGCAAGCACGACGACCAGCGAATGTCCGAGCGAGAAGAACAGGCCGGCAGTGACGGGCCGCTTGCCCTCCTGCATCAACTTGCGGACGACATTGTCGATAGCGGCGATATGATCGGCATCGACGGCGTGACGGATACCGAGCACGTAGGCCAGCACCGCGGTGCCGAGCAGCGTCGGCCGGCCGGCAAGCGCAATCACGGCCCACGCCCATACCAAAGCGTTGGCGGTCAACAATACGGCGTAAATCGCGCCAATCCTGCCACGCCGATCAGCCGATCCATCATCGACCGCAGCTTTCAAGAATGTGAGCACGATCAGAAGTCCTCGCATGACCAGATGCCGGCGCGAGCGAGGACCAAAAGACTTTCGTCTTTCGGATCATCCACCGATGCACCCCGACCGGTGTTTGTCGCGTCGACTACGGCCGACGGCAGGTCTCCTGGCTCGCGGATCGGCGCCTCGTCCTACCTTCCCGGCGACAAACGGTCGCCAGTGGCTTATGCGGACGAGACTTCCCGCTCACAGTTGCGGGGGCAGCTGCGGATTAGGAGCTTTTTTCACTCCGCACCGCATTCCCTGTTCGCTCTCTTACGAGAGACCGTCGTTAGCGATACTAAACGGTCGCCGGGCTGCCTTTGTCAATGGCGTCAAGTTTCGGCATTCTCGCAGCGAAACGGCTATCGGTAATGAGCGTGAATTTAATTCTGGTCATCGGCGGTGCGCGTTCCGGCAAAAGCCGCCATGCCGAGAGCTTGGTTGCCACCACCAAGCCACCCTGGACCTACATCGCAACGGCGGAAGCAGGCGATGAAGAAATGGCGGTCACGGATCAAAATGCATCGCGAGCGCCGCGGTTCCGGCTGGCGCAGCGTCGAGGCGCCGCGCGAACTTTCGTCGGCATTGGCGGCAAATGCCACGACGCCGGTGCTGGTCGACTGCCTGACGTTGTGGCTGTCAAATCTCATGCTCGCGGGTGCCGACGTCGATCGCGAAATCGAAGCATTTGGAAAAAGCTTTGGCGGCGATGAAAGCGCCGGCGGTTCTGGTCGCCAATGAAGTCGGCCTCGGCATCGTCCCGGAGCATCCGCTCGGCCGGCAATTTCGCGACCGGCAAGGTATCCTCAACCAGCGCATGGCGGCGCGAGCTGATCGGGTCATTTTGATGGTCGCCGGTTTGCCGCTTGTCGTTAAAGGCGGGCCGGAGGCGCGACTATGACGAAACCGGTCGGCGGCGCAGAAGCGGAACGCCATCGCAACAAAATGGCGAAGCGTAAAGCCGTGCAGGACGCGGAGATCGCCGGCAAGACGGCCGAAAAGGGCTTGCTGATTGTCCACACCGGCACCGGCAAGGGAAAATCGACTGCAGCGTTCGGCCTTGCGCTGCGCGTGCTCGGCCGCGGCGGCCGTGTCGGCGTTGTGCAGTTCATCAAGGGCGCCTGGCACACTGCCGAGCGCGACGCGCTTGCGAAGTTTGGCGAGCAGGTCGCCTGGCACACTATGGGCGAAGGTTTCACGTGGGAAACGCAGGATCGCGAGCGTGACATCGCGGCAGCGCAACGCGCTTGGTCCAAGGCGCGCGAACTCCTGGACGATACCGGCTTCGCTCTCGTGATCCTCGATGAGCTCAACATCGCGCTTCGTTACGACTATCTCGACCTCGCCGACATTCTCGCCGTGCTGAAGGCGCGCCGGCCAGATTTGCATGTCGTCGTCACCGGGAGGAACGCCAAGCCCGAACTTGTCGCCGCCGCCGATCTGGTCACGGAGATGACGCTGGTGAAGCATCATTTCGCCGCCGGCGTGAAAGCTCAGCCGGGAATCGAGTTTTAGATGCCGGCGCGCGCGCTGATGTTTCAGGGTACCGGCTCCGACGTCGGCAAATCCCTGATCGTCGCGGGCCTGGCGCGTGCCTACACGCAACGCGGCCTGACGGTGCGTCCGTTCAAACCGCAGAACATGTCCAACAACGCTGCGGTCACCGCCGACGGTGGCGAGATCGGCCGGGCGCAGGCGCTGCAAGCGCGCGCGGCGCGAACGCCGCCAAGCGTCCATTTGAATCCGGTGCTGCTCAAGCCGCAGAGTGATAGCGGCGCGCAAATTGTCGTCCACGGCCGCGTCCACGGCTATGCCAAGGCGGCTGCTTATCAGCGGATGAAACTCGACCTCTTGCCGTTCGTGCTTGCGAGCTACGCGCGACTCCGGCGATGAGGCTGACATCGTCCTTGTCGAAGGCGCCGGCAGCGCCAGTGAAGTGAATCTACGCGCCAACGACATCGCCAATATGGGATTTGCCCGCGCCGCCGACGTGCCAGTCGTAGTGATCGGCGATATCGATCGTGGCGGAGTGATTGCCAGCATTGTTGGTACCCAAGCGGTATTGGAGGCCGATGATGCGGCGTTGGTCTGCGGCTTCATGGTCAACAAATTCCGCGGCGATCCGGCCCTGTTCGAAGCCGGAATGGATCGGATTGCAGCAAGCTACCGGATGGCCGGCGCTGGGAATGATTCCGTATTTTGCCGATGCGCGTTTATTACCCGCCGAGGACGCGCTCGGGCTCGAACAATCGTTGCGCGGTTCATGCCATGCCGCCGCCGGGGCGAGCCGATCAAATAAGCGCGTCCGCATTGCGGTCCCGATCTTGCCGCACATCGCCAATTTCGACGATCTCGATCCGCTGGAAGCCGAACCCAATGTGGAGGTTGTGCGTGTAGCGCCGGGCGAGGCGCTGCCGGGCGACGCCGATCTCGTGATCTTGCCCGGATCGAAGGCGACCACCGCCGGCCTTTCGGCGTTGCGTGCGGCCGGATTTGACGTCGACATCGCGGCGCATCGGCGGCGCGGCGGAATGATTCTCGGTCTTTGCGGCGGGTTTCAGATGCTCGGGCGAACGATTTCCGATCCCGGCGGAATTGAAGGGCCGCCGGGTGTCGTCGAAGGCCTCGGCTTTCTCGACGTCGCCACAATGCTCTCCGATGAAAAACGCCTTGAGCCGGTGCATGGACAAACCAGCGATGGCGCGCCGGTTGCCGGATATGAAATGCATATGGGAGTGACCGAAGGTTCCGATTGCGGACGGCCATTCGCGCAGATCGACGGAGGGTCCGTCGAAGGTGCAGTCTCGGGCGACGGGCGCGTGATCGGTACCTATATCCACGGGCTTTTCGCCGACGATCGGCAGCGTGCTGCGTGGCTCAAGCGGCTTGGCAACGTCACGGCCAGCGTCGCCTATGATGACTTAATCGAGCAAACACTCGATGCGCTCGCCGCACATCTAGCCGCTCACATCGATCTTGATCGCCTTCTTAAGTTGGCGCGATGAGAACCGGCACGATGAGGATAGTCACTGCCGCAAGGATCGCGATCAGCAGGGCGTCGGCCCGGCGATAAAGCGAGAGCGCGCGGCGAATATCCGCTGCATTCGCATCGGCGCGGCCGTCGCCCATGAACGCATCGAAGACGCGATTTGCCCCGTAAACGCGCGGTCCGGCAAGTGACAGATCAAGCGCTCCCGCCATGGCCGCTTCGGGATAGCCGGCGTTCGGCGAGCGGTGGCGGAAAGCATCGCGGCGCACCGCTCGCCAAGCCGCGGCCGCTGAGCCTTTCCGCCGGAATGCGGCCGCGGCGATCAGAAGTAACGCGGACAGGCGCGATGCCGGCAGATTGACAAGATCGTCGAGCCGCGCCGCTGCCCAGCCGAAAGCTTCGTGGCGCGCGGTGCGGTGCCCGATCATACTGTCGGCGGTGTTGATCGCCTTATAGAGTGCGATGCCGGGTAGTCCACCAATGACCAGCCAAATGACAGGCGCGACGACCGCATCTGAAAAATTCTCCGCCAGGCTTTCGATGGCGGCGCGCGCGACGCCCGCCGTATCAAGCGTGTCCGGATCGCGGCCGACAATATGGGCAACCGCGGCTCGGCCGGCGGCAAGGCCGCCGTTGTCAAGCGCGTCGGCAACATCGCCGACATGCCGGTGCAGGCTGCGCTGCGCGATCAAGCTTGCGGCGAGCAAGGCCACCAACAGAAAGCCGAAACGCAGGCGCAGCAATTCATGTTGCACGACGATGGCAATTGCGGCAACGACCGCCAAAATGATGAGGAGCGCAACAATACCGGCGAGCCGCCGCAATTCTTGCCCCGCGGCTTCGCGATTGAGCAAGCGATCGAGCCAATCGATCAGCCACCCGATCCAGCCGGCCGGATGTCCGATGGCGCCAAACAGGCGCTCCGGATAACCGAAACACAGTTCGATCAGCATGGCGATAAGGGCAAGCGCAATCGGCATGACGTCCACTGACGCCGGAGAGGAAATACTCCCACATGGCGGCGATCTCGGCGTCGCCCGCCGGCTATTCCCCGGTGCGCCAGAACCTTTCGTCGACTTGTCGACCGGGATCAATCCCTGGCCTTACCCGTTGCCGCGCTTTTCCGTTGGAGATTTTGCCCGCCTGCCGCAGCACGAGGCATTGACTGCGCTCGCCGCCGTTGCTGCCAAAAGCTATGGAGCGCCGTCGGCCGCACATGTTGTGGTCGCACCGGGGTCGCAGATTTTATTGCCGTTGGCAGCGAGTTTGCTGGCCCCCACACGAGCGGCCGTGGTGTCGCCGACCTATCCCGAGTTCGCCCGGGCTGCGGCGCTCTCCGGTCACGAGGTCACGAATATCCAAAGTATCGAGCAGTGCGGCAGCGCAAAGCTTGTAATGCTCGCGAATCCGAACAACCCCGATGGCAGGCGGGCGCAACGCCGGCACCTGCTTGAACTTGCGCAAGATCTGCACGGTCGCGGGGGTCTGCTTGTTGTCGACGAAGCATTTATGGATGTCGCGCCGGCGGGGGAGAGCCTCGCCGCCGATCTCGCGGCCGGCAACGTCGTCGTACTGCGCTCCTTCGGGAAGTTTTTTGGTCTTCCGGGACTGCGCCTGGGCTTTGCGCTGACCGCGCCGCCGCTGGCGAGTCGGCTCTCGGCGGTTCTGGGTCCTTGGCCCGCGTCCGCGCCGGCGCTCGCGCTTGGGGCGAAGGCTTTGGCCGACAAGCCGTGGATTGAACGCACACGGAAGAAGCTCGCCAAGGCGGCAACGTCGCTCGACGCGATCCTGGCAGGGGCGGGTTTGCAGATTGTCGGCGGCACCGATTTGTTTCGTCTGGTCAGAAGCGATGCGGCCCCGGCGCTGTTTGATCATCTGGGCCGTGCCGGCATTTATGTCCGGGCCTTCGCCGACAACCCCACCTGGCTCCGATTTGCGCTGCCGCCCCATGCTTCTGTGAGGGAGCGCCTCAAGCAGGCTCTTGTCGCTTTCGACCCCGCGAAATAGCCTCCTGTGCCAAAACGGGGCAGGGGCGATGGCATTCGGCTTGCTCCGTTTTTGCTCGACGGTGGCGTTGTGCCGGAACGGACGCTGGCAGTCGGCCGCCGCAGTGAGAGGACGCCCGGTTCAGTCCGGGAAAATCTAATGGGGAGAGTGTCAGTGTCAGAGAGCCGTCGCGCCAAAGCGGCAACCAGGGCGACCGTGCGTATCGGCGCCGCACTTGTTCTGTCGTTCCTGGCCCAAACCGCAGCGAACGCTGGAAACGGGAGCAATGACAGCTGTGCCGGACGGTGGACCGGCTACAACTGCGCGGTGCTTTCGGCAGAGGCCGACAATCCGTACATCCGCCTCATACCGGAGCCGCTCGGTGACAACGAAAAGGCGCTGTTCGCACAACGCGACCGCAAGTGGGTGGATCACTGCCATCCGGTGGTCCAATACGACCGCTACGGCGTGGCCCGCTATCGTTACTCGGCGACGGGTTGCGAATTCGGCGTCGGCGCCGAGTAAAAATCCCCGGCGCTAACGTCCGGCGCTAACGGATGGTGTCGGCCGCCTTGGTATTGCGCTGCGGCGGATGCGCCGCGGACTTCGGCGTCGCGTTCGGCAAATATTTCGCGACAATGACCGGGTCGAGTTGTTTCGCCGAGTTGTCCGGCAGGCGATACCAGACCTCGTTCCGTCCCAGAAATTCGAAGCCGAGATAGCCGCGAACGGTCAGCGTTTGTCCGTCGGGACTAAGCGTCATCATGGCGTTATAGATATTGCCGTCGCGTGGATCGAGGATGTTGCCGTTCTCGTATTTCAAGCCCGCGCGTTTCATGTCGCGAATGATCGGCAAGCCAAGTAGCGGCGCGCCCTTGCGGTCATCTTTGCAGCTTGAACAAATCGCCGCACCGGGCGGGTCGCTCGGCCGCGGAAACAACTTCGCGGCGACACCTTCATACGCTGGCCCGTTCTCCAGAAACAGAAACCAGATGACTGACTTGCCGGTCTCCTCGTCGACCTTTTGCCAAAGCCCGGCTACCGAAGGCTCGGCCATAACTGGTCCACCGGCAGCGAGAAGCGCGATCAGGCTCGCCGTTACTACGCTCGTCAACCGCACACCCAATGCCGCCTCCATCCATTGACTTCACTAAAATAGGCTATCTGCCAGCGATGGCGAAGTCCCATTTCATTCGACAATGCGGTGATTTAAGGACGGCGGCCGCGCTGAAGTAACTATTTCCCGCATAACCGTGCCGCGTTATCGCCTTTTTCCTTGCACGGCCGATGCCGGCACGTTCCAATAATTGTTCCGGTCGCTGGATCAAACCGGCCTATTCCGGGTTGATAAAAGCTGGGGAGCAAACCGCCATGGCGCCCGCCTCGTAATGTCGCGCTCGAGCTTGGCCCTCGACAACCTTCGGGCCGTGGTGATCCTTATCGTTTTGGCCTTTCATTCGGTACTGGCCTACGTCAACTGGATCCCGCCGCGAACGGTCGGGTTTGACAGTCCTCCTTACGTTTGGCGTGCCTTTCCGATTTTGGATGGTCACCGGTGGCTGGGCTTCGACCTATTTTGCGCCTGGCAAGACGTCTACTTGATGTCGTTGATGTTCTTGCTGTCGGGGCTATTCGTCTATCCGAGCCTGGCGCGCAAGCAAAACTGGGGCTTTGTTCGCGATCGCCTGCTGAGGCTTGGAGTGCCCTTCGTCTTTGGCGTGATCGTTCTCGTGCCGATTGCGGAATATCCGGCCTATAGCGTCACCGCGCCTGAGCCGAGCCTCGCCGACTATTTCCATAGTTACCTTTCATTGCCTTTTGTGCCGAACGGCCAGCTGTGGTTTTTGTGGCAGCTGCTGGCGCTGAACTTCATTGTGACCGGCGTGAACCTCGCCGCGCCGAATGCGCTGAAGTCACTTGGCAGCTGGTCGATACGACTGGGCCGCCAGCCGCTGGTTTATCTGGCCGTCCTTATTGCACTCTCGGCGATCGCCTATGTGCCATTCGCGCTCGCCTTCACGCCGTGGCAGTGGTCTAACTCCGGACCTTTGGCCCTGCAATTTGCCCGGCCGCTGCTTTACTGCGTTTACTTTTTTGCCGGTGTCGGGATCGGCGCCAGCGGCATTGACGAGGGTCTGGTCGCCGCCGACGGTCAATTGTCCAAACGCTGGTGGCTCTGGCTTGCAGCGGCGCTCGCTGCGCTCTTCGTCTGGATGGGAATAACGTCTCTGACGCTCGACGGTCCGGCGCCGGTCGCGATCCAAGTTGCTTCCGACCTTGCATTTGTCGTGGCGTGCGCTGCCGGTTGCGCGTTTCTCATCGCCGCGGGCCTTCGCTTCGGCCTCAAGCGGTCACGTCCGCTGGCGAGCCTTTCGGCCAACGCCTATAGCCTCTATCTCGTGCATTACGTGTTCGTTGTCTGGATGCAATTCGCGCTGCTCGGGCTTTCCCTGCCGGCGGTGCTCAAGGCGCCGATTGTCTTTGCCGTCACGCTTGTCGTGAGCTGGATTATAATTTTGGCGGTCCAGCGCGTTCCGCTGGGCGCGCGATTGATCGGCGTGAGGCCGGCGCCGGTTGGCGGCCTAAATCCCGGGACGGCCTGACGATCAACGATCGTCGGCGGTCCCGGGTGCGCTTTGTCGAGCAGCCGACTTCAAATTATTTCATTGGCGCCGGAGCGGCGTCGACGAAACCGGCGACGGACTTAAATCGTCCGTCAGGGCCCAGCGTGGCGAAATCGGTGCCGCCGAGATAGAGCGGCGCCTCTTTGCTGCCGCCGGCAGCCCAGGAAAAGCGCGCGAAATTATTGTGCGCTTCAATGCCGCTGACCAGGTTGAGGCGATAGGTCGGAAACTGCGCTTGGGCCGCGGCAATCATTGCGTCGATTGCGCCGTGGCCCGAGCCGTTGCGGTGCGCGTCGATGTAGCTGCCGTCATCGGTCCAGGTTTCGCCGACGAGTTCGCGGCGGCGCTTCGGATCGCGTTCGTTCCACGCCGCGATGTAGCGCACGACAGTTTCGTTCACGTGGGTCATGGTAAGTCTCCTCGTTTTCGTTGCGGCCGATTGGCCATGCCGCAGCCTCGCAGCGTCGAGGAGCGAAAGCGATTACGCCGCAGGTAAAGAAACGTCGAAGTGGACGAACACTAGTTTGCCCGTGCGATTTTGCCGGTCATCCGCCGCACCGCGGCTTCGGTCGCGTCGTCGGCGGGAAAGAACAGTTCGAGCGCAAGTTCGGACAACGCCACGTCGATCGGGCTTCCAAATACCGTGGTCAGGCTGAGAAACGACAAGATGTCGTTTCCGATCTTCACACGAAACGGCACCGCAATTTCGTGCTCGAGGCGCGACGCCGGGACCGGCGCGTGCGAGCCGCCCGGGTAGGCGCTCACTTCTCGCAGAAGTTCAGTCAACGCCGCGTCAGCCGTCAACTCGACCTGGCGCCGCAGCCGGTACAACAGATGTGCGCGCCATTCCGCGAGATTGACAATGCGCGGCGCAAGTCCGCGCGGATGGAGCGAGAGGCGCATGGCGTTGACCGGCGATTGCAGGAGATCGGCCGCGACATCCTCGTATAATTCCGGGAGCGCCGCGTTGCTGGCGGCGATGCGCCAATGCCGGTCAAGAGCGAAAGCCGGGTAGGGCTTCTGCCGGTCGAGCACCAGATCGATTGCCGCGCGTGCCGCCGCCAGTGCCGGATCGTTCAGCGGCCGCTCGGGAAAAATCGGCGCGAAGCCCGCGGCCACCAAGAGGACGTTGCGCTCGCGCACCGGCACGTCGAGCTGCTCGGAGAGGTGAAGCAGCATATCGCGGCTCGGCTGCGCGCGCCCGGTTTCCAAAAAGCTCAAATGCCGGGTCGAAATTCCCGCGTCGGAAGCGAGATCGAGTTGGCTCAAACGCCGCCGCTGGCGCCACTGGCGCAACAGGCCACCGACCGGCAGGGGACGAGTGAGCATGGCAAGACCCTAGCTCCCTCTCATACGGCGTTCAAATTACCTCGCAGGTAAAGCGCGTAATAATGTTTGAAGCCGCGCGAGCCGGTGTTATGTCTCGCCACAAGCTCGCGGCCAGCGATCCCATCCCGGTCCGCGATTTATGAAGAACGTGTGACGAGAACGAAACTCTATCGGACGCCGCCGGTATGCGATTGATCGTGCCCATTTCGGTCGGCGGTTGGCCGCGGATTTTCAGCCGCTGGGACATCGTTGCGGTTCTGTTAATTCTTGGGCTGCTGGCGTTCCTGGCCGAAGCGAGCCGGCACCTGCTGCAGCCACTCGTCGAGTTGCAGCACAAGCCGGTGTCGCTTGATCCCGCCAACTTGCCGGAATACGCCGCGCGCACCACGCTGCGCATGCTGATCGCAATGGTGTTGTCGCTGTTATTCACGTTCACCTATGCGACGCTTGCGGCCAAGAACAAGTACGCCGAGCGGTTACTCGTCCCGATGCTGGACATCCTGCAATCGGTGCCCATCCTCGGCTTCATATCCATCACCGTCGTATTCTTCATGGCGCTCGCGCCCGGACGCGTGCTCGGCGCGGAATTTGCCGCGATATTCGCGATTTTCACCAGCCAAGCCTGGAACATGGCGTTCAGCTTCTATCAGTCGTTGCGCACCGTGCCGACCGAACTGGTCGAGGCTTCGCGCAACTTCCGGCTAAGTCCGTGGATGAGTTTCTGGCGTATCGACGTGCCGTTCGCCATGCCGCAGCTGATCTGGAACATGATGCTGTCAATGTCTGGAAGCTGGTTCTTCGTGGTGGCCTCCGAGGCGATCAGCGTTGGCAACACGACCATCACGTTGCCTGGCGTCGGCTCCTACATTGCGCTCGCCATCGAACATCGCGACCTGGCGGCGGTCGGTTACGCCATCATCACGATGCTGATCGTGATCCTGATCTACGATCAGGTCTTGTTCCGTCCGCTGGTGGCGTGGGCCGATCGGTTCCGCTTCGAGCAGGAACCCGGCATGACAGCGCCAAAGTCCTGGGTCCTCAGCGTACTTCGCCGCTCTCGCCTTGTTGATCGTTTGACCCGCCCGTTCGCGACGCTGTGGCGGCGGCTTTTGCTGGCGCGCTGGTCCAAGGACAAGCCGCAGCAACAAAAGGAAGCATCACCGGTGCAGGGCCGCTGGGTTGCCTTTCAATGGATGGCCATCGCCACTGCGTTCGGTGCGGTCGCGGTCTGGCAAGTCGTCGTGTTCGTTATGCAGGGCATCACCATGTCTGACGTGGCGACGACCTTGCTGCTCGGACTCGCCACGCTCTCGCGCATTATTGTGCTTATCGCACTCGCAACGATCGTCTGGGTGCCGATCGGTATTTGGGTCGGTACCCGGCCGCATTTCGCCAACATCGTACAGCCGATCGCGCAATTTCTGGCGGCGTTCCCTGCCAACGTCCTGTTCCCGATTGCCGTGTCCATTATTGTCGCGCTGAAGCTCAATCCAGATATTTGGTTGAGCCCGCTGATGATCCTCGGCACGCAGTGGTACATCTTGTTCAACGTCGTTGCCGGCGCGATTGCGATCCCGGCGGAGCTGCGCGCGGCTGGGGCGAATTTCCGGGTCCGCGGCTGGCTGTGGTGGCGGCGCATCGCGATTCCGGCGGTGCTGCCTTATTACGTAACCGGCGCCATAACCGCTTCCGGCGGCTCATGGAACGCCAGCATTGTCGCCGAGGTTGCTTCGTGGGGTAACGAGCACCTGGAAGCCAAGGGTCTAGGCTCTTACATCGCGCAGGCAACCGATGCCGGCGACTTCCATCACATCGTGCTCGGTATTGCGGTGATGAGTTTTTTTGTTGTTCTCGTCAATCGTACGTTTTGGCGTCCGCTCTACCTTTACGCCGAACGTAAATTCCGGCTCGGTTGAGAAACTGCCATGGACACAAGCCTGCTCGACATTCACGCATTACGCCAGACCTTCCCGCGCGCCGATGGCGGCGAGCTTCTGGTGCTTGACGGTATTGATCTGAAACTGACGCAGGGCCAGATCGTCGGGCTTCTCGGCCGTACCGGCTCCGGGAAGTCGACGCTACTCCGCTCCATCGCCGGACTGATGGCCCCCTCGTCAGGGACGATCACCTATCTCGGTCAACCGGTTACTTCTCCTGCCGCCGGCATTGCGATGGTGTTTCAGGGGTTCGCCCTGTTTCCGTGGCTGACGGTGCTTGAAAACGTCCAGCTCGGCCTTGAAGCGCTCGGTTTCCCCGATGCCGAGATCAGAAAGCGGGCCTTGGCAGCGATCGATCTGATCGGGCTCGACGGTTACGAATCCGCCTATCCGCGTGAATTGTCCGGCGGCATGCGTCAGCGTGTCGGCTTTGCTCGTGCGCTCGTGGTCGATCCCAACATTCTTTTGATGGACGAGCCATTCTCGGCGCTCGACGTGCTTACCGCGGAAACGCTGCGAACCGATTTTCTTGAATTGTGGGGCGACGGCCGGTTGCCGATCAAAGGCGTTATCATTGTCACGCACAATATCGAGGAAGCGGTGCTGATGTGCGATCGCATCCTCCTGTTTGCTTCCAATCCAGGTCGCATCATTCGCGAGATCACCGTTGATCTCAAACAGCCGCGCAATCGGCTCGATCCGCAATTCCGCGATCTGGTTGAAAAAATCTACGAGGCCATGACCGCGCGTGCGCCGACAGCGCCGAAAGTGGGCGCAACCGTCGGTCCGGCTCCAATCACTCTGGACACCATCCTGCCGCGGGTCTCGGCCAATCTTCTGTCCGGCCTGCTCGAGACGCTGGCGGGCGAGCCTTACCAGGGTAAAGCTGATCTTCCGGTCATCGCCGACGAATTGCACATGGAGGGCGACGATCTGTTCCCGGTCTCCGACGCTCTGCAGATGATGCATTTTGTTGAAGTTGAGGGCGGCGATATCAAGCTTACGGAGACAGGAAAACAATTCGTCGACGCGGATACCGATGGTCGCAAGAAGATTTTTGAGCGCCAATTGTTGTCTTACATCCCGCTCGCCGCCCATATTCGCCGAATCTTGCAAGAGCGCACCAATCATGTTGCGCCGAGGAGCCGGTTCTTCGACGAACTGGAAGATCATATGAGCAGCGAAGACGTCGAGGCGACGCTGCGTTCGGTCACCGCCTGGGCGCGCTACGCGGAAGCCTTCGCCTACGACGACGACACGCAAACCTTCAGCTTGGAAAATCCGGTCTGACGCTTACGAGCGGGAGCGCCGCTCCGCTCCGGCGCTGGCCTGACGTGCGATAGAGAGCAGCGCGCGTTCGGCGACCGCCTGGGCGACGGCCGACGTCTTTCGTGACGCCAGCACCGCGTCGGCGAACTCGATCATTGCCCCGCCAAGCCGCGCCGCGCTCCATTGCTTGAGTGCAAGCTCCACGAGCTTTTTGCGGCTGAAATGCACCGGAGGCATTGCGCGGTCGACCGACGCAAGCTCGCCGGCATCCATCGCCGTTCGCCACTTGTGCAGCTGCGCGAGCTGCCGCTGGACGGCAAAGAAAATCGAGCCGATCGGCGTGCCGGCGTCGCGCACCTTGCTGAGCAAGAGATCGAGCTCCGTGGTGCGGCCGGCAAAGGCGGTATCGACGAGTTCGTCCAGTGCCAGGTCGGAAGCATCGGAAACCACCGCTTTCACGTCGTCTATGCCGATCTCGGCGCGGCCATGCGCGTACAGCACAAGCTTGCCGATTTCGCTACGAGACGCGGCGCGGTCTCCGCCGAGAAGAGTGACAAGCAGGTTGCGTGCCTCGGGTTTAAGCGACACGCCGGCGTTCCGCATCTCGGTATCGATAAGGCGCTCCAGAGCCGCGTCGTTGTCGGCATAGCAAGGCACGGCGGCGGCGTTCTTGGCGCGCTCGCATACCGCGCGCAGCGGCGCAGTGCGGCGCAGGTCGCCGGCCTCGATCACGACGCGGCATTCGCTCTTCGGCAGTGCCAAGCACCGCCTCGACCGCGGGCGCGAAATTTCGTCCGCCGGCTCTCACCCACACCGCGCGGCGGCCGCCAAACAGCGGTATGGTCTGCACCTCATCCAGCAAACGGGCGGGGTCGGCGGAAATTTCGTCGCCGTCGAGCCGCACCAAGGAAAACGGGTCATCCGGATCGTCGACCGACGCGCGGACCAGCGCCCGCACGCGTTCGCTGACCAGACCGGAGTCTTCGCCGAATATGAGAACGACGTTGGGAAGACGATCGGGCTTGGCAAGCAACGCGTCCGCTTCGCCGGACTTGACCGCAACCATGCCTTAGGTGCCGGCGACGAAATACGACGCCAAGCGGTTCCTGATGGTCTCGGCGGCAACCAGGATGGCGCGGTCTTCGGCGTCGCGTTGCGCGCGTTGCCTGGCGAAACGCTGCTGATCACCCGGAATGTCGTAGTCGACGTGTGCGAAGCAATTATCGGTGACGACGGTTTTGCCGGTCGCGATTTCGACCAGCGAGTAGTTGGCGATGACCGAGTCGATCTGCGTATTCGGGCGGCCGGTGACGGGATCGAGCACGGCGGTAAATTGCGATGTTCCGACGTCAACAACGAGCCGGTAGGTAGGCGCGGAAACCTGTGCGCCGCCGTGCAAATCGAACTGCAGGGCATTGAACATGCCGACCGCGATGCGTTCTGCGGGAGTGCCATGCGTCGCGGCAATCGGCGGGATTTCGGTAGCAAGGAATTTGTCGTGCGCGCTGTCGGAATTGACGTCCGGCGGTTTGCCGTAGAGCGGCTGCCAGCAGCCCGCGGTCAGGCCGCCGAGCGCGCAGGCGACGAGGAAAGCGCCGGCTGGCCGCCGCCAGCGTTGGATGAAATCAAGCGACCACATTGACGATCCGCTGCGGCACAATGATCACTTTCTTCGGCGATTTGCCGTCCAGCGCCCTTTTTACCGCATCGAGCGAGAGTACGGCAGCCTCAATATCGGCGTTGCCGGCATCGCGCGGCACGGTGACGTCGGCGCGCTTTCGCCCGTTGACCTGGACCGGCAGCGTTACCGTGTGTTCGACCAACAAGTCGGCCTCGACCTGGGGCCACGGCGCCTGCGCCACCAGCGTCTCATGGCCCAGCGCGGCCCAGCATTCCTCGGCGAGATGCGGCATCATCGGACTGAAGAGTTGCACGAGAACGTTAACCGCTTCGCGTATGGCCCAAGCCATGTCGGCGGAGTGATTGCCCGGCTCGCCAGACGTTCTGTCTTTGCCACGGTCCCCATCGTCAGCCCCGATTTCTCCTATTACCTCGCTGAGGATACTGGAGAATTCATGGATCGCCGCCAAGCAAACATTAAAGTGCAGCTTTTCAATGTCATCGGTGACTTTGGCGAGGGTCTGATGGGTCGCCTTGCGAAGCGCAAGCGCCGCCGGGGCGAAATCCGTCGGGCGCTTAGCCGGCGCCGTTTTGCTAATTTCGGCGGCCTCGCCAACGAGGCGCCACAGCCGCTGCACGAAGCCGGCGCGCGCGCGCACGCCGCGTTCGCTCCACTCGACATCACGCTCCGGCGGAGAATCCGAGAGCATGAACCAGCGCGCAACATCGGCGCCGTAATCCGAAATAATGTCGTCAGGGTCGACAGTGTTGCGCTTCGACTTCGACATTTTCTCGGGCGGGCCGATTTCGACCGGCTCGCCGGTTGAGATCAATGTCGCACGCCGGGTGTCGCCGGCAGATTCGATTTTCACTTCGGCCGGCGATGCCCATTCGCCGTCCGCTCGCCGGTAGGTCTCGTGGACGACCATTCCTTGGGTGAACAGCCCGGCGAACGGCTCATCGAGCCCGACGTGCCCGGTCTTCTTCATCGCCCGCGTGAAAAACCGGCTGTAGAGCAGATGCAGAATCGCGTGCTCGATGCCGCCGATATATTGATCGACCGGCATCCAGGCGTCGGCCACTTTGCGGTCGGTCGGAGCGGTTTTGATCCATGGATCGGTGAAGCGGATGAAATACCACGATGAGTCGACGAAGGTGTCCATGGTATCGGTTTCGCGCGCCGCCTTGCCGCCGCAGCGCGGACACTTGACGTGCTTCCAGGTCGGATGCCGGTCGAGCGGATTGCCGGGCCGGTCAAAGGTCACGTCTTCCGGCAGCGTGACCGGCAAGTCCGATTTCGGCACCGGAACGACGCCGCATTTTTCGCAATGGATGACCGGTATCGGGCAGCCCCAATAGCGTTGCCGCGAAATGCCCCAGTCGCGCAGGCGGAAATTGACCTGGCGCTGCGCTACCGGTTCATTGCCAATCGTTTCTTTTTCCAGCCGCCGCGCGACCTCTTCCTTGGCCTGAGGCACGGTCATGCCATCGAGGAAGCGCGAGTTGATCAGCGTACCGTCGCCATCATAGGCGGTATCGGTAATGACAAACGTCTTCGGGTCTTGCCCGGGCGGACACACCACCGGAACGTTGCCAAGCCCGTACTTGTTGACGAAGTCGAGGTCGCGCTGGTCGTGTGCGGGGCAGCCGAAAATGGCGCCAGTGCCGTAGTCCATCAAAATGAAATTGGCGACGTAGACCGGCAAGTGCCACGACGGGTCGAACGGATGCCGCGCCTTGATGCCGGTGTCGAATCCCATCTTCTCGGCGGTATCGATCGCCGCCTGCGATGTGCCGCGATGCCGGCACTCTTCGATGAATGCGGCAAGCTGCTGGATTTTTCTCCGCCGCGGCGGCGGCGAGCGGGTGATCGGGCGCGAGCGCGAGAAATTTGGCGCCGAACAAAGTGTCCGGACGCGTAGTAAAAACTTCTAGTTCATTCTCACCCGCCGGCGCCGTGCCTGGCTCAAGCGCAAAACGAACCAGCAAGCCCTCCGACCGGCCGATCCAGTTCTTCTGCATCAACCGGACTTTTTCCGGCCAGCGCTCGAGCGTGTCGAGCGCGTCGAGAAGTTCCTGCGAGTAATCGGTGATCTTGAAAAACCACTGCGTCAGTTCGCGCTGCTCGACTGTGGCGCCGGAACGCCAGCCGCGGCCGTCGATCACCTGCTCATTGGCGAGCACGGTCTGGTCGACCGGGTCCCAGTTGACTTTAGATTTGCGCCGCTCGACCAGCCCGGCTTGCAGGAAGTCGAGAAACATCGCCTGCTGATGCTGGTAATAGGCCGGATCGCAGGTCGCGATCTCCCGGCTCCAGTCGAGCGACAGCCCCATGGATTTGAGCTGCGCCTTCATGGCCGCGATGTTGTCGTAGGTCCAGGCCTTGGGATGAATCTTGCGTTCGGCGGCGGCGTTTTCGGCCGGCAAACCGAACGCGTCCCAGCCCATCGGATGCAGCACGGCAAAGCCCATCGCCCGCTTCACCCGCGCCACCACGTCGCCCATGGTGTAGTTGCGCACGTGGCCCATGTGGATGCGCCCCGAAGGGTAGGGGAACATCTCCAGCACGTAGTACTTCGGCTTGTCGTGTTGGTTGGGCGTGGCGAAGATGCCGCGCTCCTCCCAGACGCGCTGCCAGCGGGCCTCGGCTTCGGCGGCGTTATAACGGTCGGTGGCCATTCTCGGCGGCGTCATCGGCTCAATTCGGGGTGACGCGACGTGGCATGAAAGTTCTTTAAGGTCAATGCGATGCCCACCTGTCGGGCTTAACGAAGAGCTTCTTTAGGAGCCGTTTATGGCGATGATCTGGTAGCGGACAGCGTCGCCGTCGCCGGTATCGCGGATCCAGATGTTGTAGCGGCCTTCGCCGATCATCAGGCCTTGCGCGTTTTCGAACACGCTTTCCGGATCCTGCGCCAACACCGCCGCGCGCAATTTTGCGCCGAAGACCAGAGCGTAATTGCGGAGGAAAGCGGCCTTGTCGCGAATGACGAGTTTGTGGTGTCCGAAACAGCTGAGTGGAAATCTGGTGTTTGCTGCAAGCCAGGCTTTATTGTCAGCGCGCACCGCTTGCTGAAATTGCTTGACGATTGCCGGCTTGTCGGGCGGGTCTGCTTCCGCGGCGAAGCCGTTCTTCAAGCTCCATGAGATCAGTGTAAGGCCTGCGGCCAGAGCGAGCGCGGTCTTCCTCATTTTTGCTTTAGGCCACTTTGGCCGCCGCGGACACGTCATCGGCCAGCAATCCCGGAAGCCGGTTGCGGATCAACTGCTCGGCCTCGGTCATGATCCGGTCGACGAGTTCGGCGACGGTCGGAATATCGTGGATCAATCCCGCGACCATGCCGCAGCTCCAGGCGCCGGTATCCATTTCGCCGCCGAGCAGGACGCGCGGATAGACATCGGAGACGTACTCCTTGATGTCGGCGAATTGCACAGCGGCACCCTTTGCCCGCTCGATTTCGAGTAAATGTTGAACGCCCTTGTTCTTGAGCACGCGCTCGGTGTTGCGCAGCGCGCGCATAATCAACCGAGTATCGAGCTCGGACGCGGCGACAATCGCCTGTTTGACGTTGTCGTGCACCGGCGCCTCTTTGGTGGCGATAAAGCGCGTGCCCATGTTCATGCCGGCCGCGCCAAGCGCCAGCGCAGCGACGAGGCTTCTGCCGTCCGCCATTCCGCCCGACGCCACGAATGGAATTTTCAATTCGTCGGCGGCGCGTGGCAGCAAAATCATGTTCGGTACGTCGTCCTCGCCGGGATGACCGCCGCATTCAAAGCCGTCGACACTCACCGCGTCACAACCGATGCGCTCGGCTTTGAGCGAATGCCGCACCGACGTGCACTTGTGAATGATCTTGATGCCGGCGTTTTTGAGTGGCGGCAAATATTGCTCCGGATTACGGCCGGCGGTTTCGACGATCTTGATGCCGCCTTCAATGATCGCGGCGATATATTCCGGATACGGCCGCGGATTGACCGAGGGCAAAAAACTTAAATTCACGCCGAACGGTTTTTCGGTCATCTCGTGGCAGCGCGCGATCTCGCGTGCCAGGAGTTCCGGCGTTCGTTGCGTCAGCCCGGTGATGATGCCGAGACCGCCGGCATTCGATACCGCGGCCGCAAGCTCGGCAAAGCCGACAAAATGCATGCCGCCCTGAATGATGGGATGGCGGATGCCGAACAGTTCGGTGATGGCCGTCTTCACAAATAAATCTCCAATGCCGTCGGCGCCGAGGCAGGCCCCAGATGGCCGCCGGATAAAATCGCGTATGACGGCAACTAGATCAACGTCCGCTTGGACCGGCGCGACTAGCGAACGCTCCACCTAAAGCCTATCCTCGACTGGTTTCTTGAAGGATATGAAGCGGCCACGAGGTATGGAATGAGCGGCAAAGATGACGCGCCTACCTCCGGGCGCGGGGTGCGCGAGAGCGAGATTTTTCGCGGGCCGCCGGGAAGCGGCAATTTCTCGAGCAGCATCGGCGCCGCGACTGGTATCGAGCTTTTCCAGGGCCAAGGCCGGGCCAAACGCGCGCGGCCGTCGAAGACGATTGTCGAGCCGCAGCGCGAAGTGCCGGTACTCGCCGAAACCGACGTGCTGGTGGTCGGCGGCGGTCCGGCAGGCACGGCCGCCGCCATTGCCGCGGCAAGGCTTGGCGCCGATGTGCTGCTAACCGAGCGCTACAATCATCTGGGTGGGCTCTCGACCGGCGGTCTTGTGATCTGGATTGACCGCATGACCGATTGGTCCGGCCGGCACATCATTCGCGGTCTTGCCGAGGAGTTTGTCGATCGGCTGCCGAAAGCCGCCATCGTTGGGCCGCCCCGCGCTGACTGGGGCAGTCGAGACGCCGCGACTGCGGCCTATTGGGCACAGCGAACCGCGGCCTACCACGGCATTGTCACATGGTCGCCGACCATCGATCCCGAGGCGCTCAAGACGCTGTCGATGCAAATGACCGGTGAAGCCAAGGTGCGGTTGTTGTTTCATGCCTGGGCGGCGGCGCCAATCGTGGATGGCAATACTGTCACGGGCGCCATCTTCGAAAGCAAGGAAGGCCGTCACGCCGTGCTGGCCAAGGTGGTTGTCGACACCACCGGCGACGCCGATCTGATCGCGCGGGCAGGTGCAGCGTGCGACTCCGATATCGACGCCGGCGACATCCATCACTGCATGAACACCGCATTTCTGTTCGGCGGCGTCGATATGGAGCGGTGGCTCAGATTCCGCTATCAGGAACCGGACGCCTTTGCCGCCTTCATGACGCTCGGCCGCGAGCGGACTAAATATTTCGAGAAGCCGTTCGTGTCGTGGCGCAATGATGTTGCCTTGTTCATGGGACCGCGTCTCGCCGGTTATAGCGCCGTCGACGTCGAGGACCTGACCGCGGTCGAGCTGCGCTCGCGGGAGCTCACGGTCGCTCACCTCGAAGTGTACCGCGAAGCCGCGCCTGGATTTGCCGACGCGTTCCTCATGCTGGGTGCGCCGCAGATCGGCGTGCGGCACAGCCGTCGGCTGGTCGGCGAAGGGAAGGTGACGCGCCAGCAGTGGGACAGGGGCGATGTCTTTGAAGACGAGATCGGCGTATCTCCCTCGCTGTCCCCCAAGACGCCGAACATTTCGGTGCCGTACGGCGCTCTGCTGCCGGAGCGGGTCGATGGCGTTTTGGGCGCGGGGCGCCACGTCGCCTGCGATGCAAGCTCCCACACCTTCATGCGCGAAATCCCGCAATGCTGGCTTACCGGTCAAGCCGCCGGCGTTGCGGCGGCGCTCGCTGCCGCGAGCGGCGTGACTCCGCGCCAGGTTACCGCGCGCTCTATCCAGCGCGAGTTGCTTCGCCAAGGCGCTTATCTGTCGCCTGCGGTCGCCAAGGCTCGGGCTCAGTTTCCGGCGACGGCGGCCGAGTAAGCGGGCGACGCTCGCGTCTATCTTGCCAGTGCCGCGTCGATGGCCGGCAGGAATGGTTTCAATTCCGCCTGCTCGAACAAAGCTCGGATATCGGCAAGTTGGGCGTGCATCTTTGCGTCGGCGCCTCGCAGTGAGGTGGCGAGAAGACGGCCGCGCTGAGCAAAGAGATCCGACCAAGGTAAAGGTTCGGCGCGGGCGTAGTCTTCCAATGCGCCGACATACACAAGCGCGCCATCCGCATCGCCGGCGGACAGCAACGCTTCGATGGCGTCGCGATAGAACCAAAGGTGATTGTGGCCGACCGCGCCGCGGCCAAGCATTTCACGTCCTTCGGCGAGAACAGCGTTTCGGACCTTTTCATCTTCGACCGCTCGGGCCAGCGCACTGGCAGCTTTTGGCCCGCAAAACTGCGTCCCCACTTCCCGGCAGATGGCCAGCGCCTCCTGCAACAGCTCGGCGGCTTCTTCGCGTCGCCCGGTATCGAGCAGAATACGCGCCTGCATTTCGATGCCTTGCGCCTCGAATCGCCGCGCGCCAAGCTGGCGAGAAAGCTTCATCGCGCGCGCGAGATAGCCCTCCATGGCGGCGAAGTCGCCAAGCTCGTAGCATGCAAACACCCCCATGGATTCGCCGAGCAATTCGGCGCGCGGCTGGCCGACCAGCGCCGCAGCGCGCGCCGACGCATCTCCGTCCTCTCGCGCTTGCCGCGCTTCGTTCAAATAAACACGGCTAAAGCCGACCATTGATCGGTTAGCGACTTCGATCTTGCCGAAACCGTGCTCGCGGCTCAGCGAAACGCATCGGCTGAAATATGCGAAGGCGCTTCGCATTCTTCCCTGCGCGTAGGCCGCGTCGGCCAGCCCGCCGAGCGCACGCGCTTCGGCTTCGGGTGATTCAAGACGGCGGGCATAGGCAAAGCCGCTCTCGTGCTCTTGCCGACAGCCATCGATATTCCCGAGCGGGAAGTAGATATTGCCGCGAAGGTGATGGATGCGGGCAAGGTCTGCCGTGAGCTCGCGTTTTTCTGCCGCTCGCTGTGCCTCGTCGAGCAAATCAAGCGCCTCGTTCAGCCCTTCGCTGACTCGAAGCCCTTCCGCCAATCCAATTTGTGCCTGGCAGCGCGCGATGTCATCTGGCGATGCCTCGATCGCCTCGCGGTATGACTGCACAGATCCGCCAATGTCGCCGAGGTCGCGCTGAAGTTCTCCCTTCAGGCAAATCAAGGCATGGCGATCAGCGGCATCCTGGGCGATCTCGCAGCCTCGGCCCGCGAGGCGAAGTGCTGCGTCCATGCGATAGCTCGATCGTTGGGCAACCGCGGCTTGCAGATAAGCTTTTGCTGCGCGTTCGTCGTCGGCGCGGTCGAAATGCTGTGCGCAGAGGGCTTGGTCGCGCTCGCCGTACCATTCCGCCGCACGCACATGCAGGTCGCGCCTGCGGGATCGCAGCAAGGATGAATAGGCACCTTCCTGAATCAAGGCGTGCGCGAACAGGAAGTCATCGCCTTCGGGCAGCGCCAGCGCATTGGCGATGAGGTTCGCGCACGTATAGTCCGGCGTTGCCATCAGATGCCGCAGCAGCGCCAGGTCGAAACGCTGGCCGATCACCGCGGCTATTTGAAACGCGTCCCGGTCGCGCGCGTCGAGCCGATCCATCCGCGCCTGAACCAGACTCTGAATGGAAGCCGGGATCGCATCGCGGCTCCCTTCCTGCGCGTTGCGAAGAAGCTACTCCAGGAACAGCGGATTGCCGCCCGCCCGTTCGACGCAAGTTGAAGCTATCGAATGCGTTGCATCGATGAACTCTCCCACCAGACTCATCGCTTCGTCGCCGCGCAACGGGCCAAGATCGATGGTGGCGAATGGCGTCCCGCGGCAGCTTGCGCGCCACGCCGCATCGAGTTGATCGCCCTCGACACGCGAGGTCATGACCAAGAATCCGGGCGCCGCTGCTAGGGCGGCGGCAAAGCTCGCGAGGTGGGCTAGAATCTGAGGATCCGCCCAGTGCACGTCTTCGACGATCAGCAACGTGGGCTGCGCTCGGCTACAATGTTCGACGATTGCCGCCGCCAGTCGGCGTTTACCGCGTTCGCGCGCGGTAGCCTCCATCGCATCGTAGAGCGCGCGCTGGTCTTTGGTTTGAGGCAGCTCAAGCAGATCGTGCAGAAAAGCCCCACTTTCGCGCGCGACCACGTCCTCGGCGAACAGGCGATCAGCGAGTGCTTGGCGCTCATCGGCCGCGGAGCTAGCCGACAATCCCAATAAGCTCAGTAAAATCGCCCGTATTGGATCGTGTCCGCGCGCTACGCCAAAATCGAGCACCAAGCCGCGATGCGTGGCGAAGCCCGTTGCGGCGGCGAAATGGCGCATTTCTTCTACCAGCCGCGTTTTGCCGATGCCGGCTTCGCCGCGGACATAGACGACCTGTCCACTGCCTCGCGCCAGACACGCGGTGATCAGGCTCTTGAACTGATCGAGCTCGGCCGCACGACCAACGAAGGCAGTCCGATTGGCGGCCGGCGGGTCGGGGGACATCGCGCGCAAGCGCCAGACGCGTGTCGGCACCTCGAAACCCTTGAGCGCCATCTCACCGAGATCATCGCAGAGCCCGCGCCCGGCGAGCGCGCGGTAAACCGTGTTTGACAGCAGGGTTTGGCTTGGTCCGGCCGCTGCCACCAATCGGGCCGCCAGGTTCACCGAGTCTCCCAGGACGGTGTAGTCGCGTGCGCCGCCACGAACCAAACTGCCGGCGACGACCTCGCCGCTCGCTATCCCGACATGAGCTTGCAACGGCCGCTTTCGGCTGTCGGTCAACTGGGCAAGAGCTTCATGGATCTCGAGCGCGGCTCGCGCCGCGCGCAACGGATCGTCGTCGTGCGCTTTGGGTGCACCAAACAGTGCCATCACCGCGTCGCCGATATGTTTGTCGACGGTGCCGCCATAGCTGACGACAATGCCGTCGATCAGGGCGGTATAGCGGCCCACTAATTCGCGGATCTCCTCGGGATCGAGCGACCGGGAGAGCGCTGTAAAGCCGCACAGATCAGCAAACAAGATGGTGACTTGACGGCGCTCGTCCTTGGAAATCTCCGCAGGCGTTTCGACGCTCGCCGAAGGCGATGCTCTTGCGGCAATCGCCGCGAGCAATCGCTTGCGGTTTCCCAACGAGCTGACACCAAGCTCTTTCAGGTCCGCGTCGGTGAGTTGCTCCAGGACGTCGAAATCGATTTCGTTTTCAGCGAATGCCGCGGCAAATTGGCCGAGGCCCAATCCTGCCAGCCATTCTGCCAAATCCATGTCGCCACCCGAACTCAAGTAACGGCGGTCACGCTACGATAATCTCATGGTCTTCTTCGATAAAGGCATTTCAAAAAAGCTGAAATCAACCTCTACTCCCGGTTACTCTGCGTCTGCAAAACGCCGGCTTGTTGCGAAAGTGGCCGCCGGAAACAGGTTAAAACCGGAGGAAACTCATGGCCGCGCAACGCCACGTCGAGAACACCGCCGAAGGCCAGCAAGCGTTACGCACTGAATTAATGGCGAAGGCGACTGCGCTCGTGCCGCTTCTCCGCGCCAAAGCCGCCGAGACCGAGCGGTCGCGGCGCATTCCGGACGAGGTCATCGCGGCGGTGGAACAGGCTGGCCTGTTCCGCATGCGCGCGCCAAAACGGTTTGGCGGCTACGAGGCCGACTTGCGCACCTACATGGACGTCGTCACCGAGCTCGGTCGCGGCTGCGGTTCGACCGGGTGGATATCCTTCATCTCCATCGCAACGGCATGGATCGCGGCGCAATTTTCCGATCAGGCGCAGCGCGATGTATTCGAGGGTAATCCCGACGCGCGCACCATCGGGGTGCTTGCCATGGGCCAGCCCGCGCAACCGGTTGATGGCGGCTATGTCGTTTCCGGCCGTTGGCCCTACGCATCGAACTGCCTCCACGCGCATTGGGCGATTCTCGCCACGCCGCTGCCGCTCGCGGGCGGCATTGCGCCCGGCATCATTCTTGCGCCGATGAGCGATTTGAAGATCGAAGATACCTGGCACGTTATCGGCATGCGGGGCACCGGCAGCAACACCGTGATCGCCGAAAACATGTTTGTGCCGGCGCACCGGGTGCTCACGGTGGAGGCGCTCGCAACAGGGCGGTCGCCCCGTACCGACAAGGACGAATTCGTCTATCGCGAATTGTTCATGCCGACGGCTATTATAGCGGTTGCTCCGCCGGTTCTCGGTATGGCGCAAGCAGCGCGCGATCTCACGCTTGAGCGGATCAACGCCGCCGGCAAGCCGATCGCCTACAGCTTTTATGATGATCTGCGCAAGGCGCCGAGCATGCAGCTTGCGCTGGCGCAAGCCTCGACGCTGATCGACACCGCGGTGCTGCTGATGCGTCGCTGGAGCGATGACATTGCCGCCGCCGCGCGCGCCGGCGAGGATTTTGCTTTCACGGCCCGGGCGCAACTGCGGATGGATATTGGCTATGCCATGAAATGCTGCCGCGAAGCCGTCGATCTATTGCTCAGCGTGCAAGGCGCCAGCGCATTTGCCGAATCAAATCCGATCCAGCGGGTCTGGCGCGACCTGGAAATGGCGAGTTGCCACGGCCTGCTCAGCGGCGAAATTCCGCACGAAATCTATGGCCGGGCACTGGTCGGCAATTTTGATGCCCTATCTCCCTTCGTCTGAGGGTAAAAATTTCCCGCAACGTGTGATCCGCGTGACAGCGGTGGATGTTCTTGTACGCTCGCTTTACGGCAAGCGGATTCGATGGCAAGGTTTCAGGGCGAAATGCGGAGGAATAACAGATGCGCTACCTGATGATCGCGCTCGTGATGGCCGCCGGCGCAAGCTTGGCTGGAACCGCGGCCGTTTCGGCGGCTCCCGCCAATGGTAAGGCGATTGCGCAAGCGGCCGAGCATGCAAGTTACGTCACCGACGTGGCGGGTGGTTGCGGCCGCGGCTGGCACCGCGATGCTTGGGGCAAGTGCGTTCCTTGAGGTCGTAGCGGGTTCGCGTCCCTGCGGCGTGGGAGGGACGTTGTGGTTTTAGCGTGACATATTCAATCGCGGCTGAGCGCTCCTCGTATTTGAGGAGCGACGCCAGATGACAAGTGAAACGGCGATCCAGGTGCGGCTGGAGCGTTTGCTCGACCGCACCGAAATTTTCGACTTGGTGCGGTACGAACGATTGTGTCGCGACCAACGCGATTTTCCCGGGATGATTGCGTGCTACGTGCCGAAAGCCCCGGTTCGAACCACTTGGTTTGATGGCACCATCGAGGATTTCGCCGAAGCCTCGCGAAAGAAGATGACGTCGGGCAGCCAGGCCAAGCACTGGATCATGCCGGCGCGTCTGGACATCAACAAGGACCGTGCCCTCGTCGAATTGCCGGCGGTGATCTTCGACCGACTGACTTTCGACGGCATCGAATTCGATACTTTTCAATACTGCCGCTTCGTGTCTCGCGTCATCAAGACCACGCACGGCTGGAAGCTCGGCTCGTTCGAAGGAATTTATCAGCGCGACCAGATGCAAACGGTCGACCCGCGCGATCCGCTGCCGGTGGATTGGGACGTTGTCAGATCCTTGCGGCCTTCCTACAAATTCATCGGCTTCACGCAGGTCAAACGCGGCTACAAACTGAACCCTGAGCTTCTCGGCGACGACCGGCCCGATCTCCTTCAGGCGTTTTATGCCCGCGAACAACAGTGGCTGGAGACGGGCAAATAACTTGGTGCCCGCGATGGGTGACGCTGCCGACGGACGCCTCTACCACGCGCATGTCGCGCGTAACCGCCAGCCGATCCTCGACGTGCTGGCGCGCGTGTTACCGCGGGGAGCTCTCGTGCTCGAAATCGCCAGCGGTAGTGGCGAACATGCAGTTTTCTTTGCACAGCACTTGCCGTTGGTGAGATGGCAGCCGACGGACACAGATGGTGGCGCGCTGGCGAGCATTGCCGCCCACCGCGCGGGCGCGGCGTTGCCGAACTTGCTGGAGCCATTGCATCTCAACGCGGCAGCACAACGCTGGCCAGTCGAAAGCGCCGACGCGCTGGTCTGCAACAACATGATTCACATCACGCCGTGGCGCATCACTGAAGGATTGATGGCTGGCGCCGGCCGCACCCTGCCGAATGGCGGGATCCTCTACCTGTACGGTCCGTACCGGTATCGATGGCCGCCACACCGCGCCGAGCAACGCCGACTTCGATGCCTGGCTCAAGGCACAAAATCCGGAATGGGGCATACGCGATCTTGCCGACGTGGCGGCGCTTGCGCAGCGTCATGGTCTCGAACTCACCGAGACGGTGGCGATGCCGGCGAACAATTTAAGCGTCATCTTTCGCCGCGGCTGACCGCGCCTTTTCCGGTTGTGGCACGACGACCCGGTAACATCGGTGATCCTTCGTAACAGCGCTGAGCCCGGGCGTGATTGGAAGTGCTGCTATGCAGACCGCCTGGCATGGCGAGTGAGATTGTTTCCGCAAAAGCACCGCCGCCGGAAAAATCATTCTGTAAAACAAGCCGATCTGCACAAGCGGATTTCCTGAAATCGCATTTTTAGCTTCGATGCCGCGAGCGTCGCGTCCGTCGGCGCTTGCAGGGGCTCTTGTAGGCCGTCGCGCGCCGCTCCATTTGCCAACATCACCGACGGGGTGTTTTTGGAGGACTTCGAATGTCGTTGCTTTATTCGCCGGCGAAGCTCGGCCCGCTCACGCTGCAAAATCACCTGGTCATCTCGCCGATGACAAGGAGCCGTGCCATCGGCAATGTGCCGAACGATCTGATGGTCGAGTATTACAAGCAGCGGGCGTCTGCTGGACTGATCATAACCGAAGGCACGTCACCGTCGCCCAACGGATTGGGCTATCCGCGCATTCCGGGCATCTATTCCGATGCGCAGGTCGCAGGCTGGAAAAAAGTGACCGATGCTGTTCACTCCGCCGGCGCAAAGATTTTCATCCAATTGATGCATACCGGCCGTATCGGTCACCCGAACAATCTCCCGTCGGGTGCGCGCGTGGTCGGACCCTCGGCGGTCGTCGCCGCCGGTGAAATGTACACGGATGCCGAAGGGCCGAAAGCGCATCCCGTGCCGCACGAGATGACTGAAGCCGACGTCAAGACCGCGATCGGTGAATATGCGCACGCGGCGAAGAACGCGAGGGCCGCCGGATTCGACGGCGTCGAACTGCACGGCGCCAACGGTTATCTCATCGAGCAATTCATCCGGCCGAACTCCAACCGGCGCACCGATGCTTATGGCGGACCGATCGAAAAACGCGCCCGCTTTGCTTTGGAGTCCGTCAAGGCCGCGGCGGACGCGATCGGCAAAGACAGGATCGGCATCCGATTGTCGCCTTACGGCGTGTTCAACGACATGCCGCATTATCCGGAGATGGAAGCCGACTATACCTACCTCGCCAAGGAGCTGAGCAAGCTCGGAATAGTCTACGTCCACCTTGTCGATCATTCGGCGATTGGCGCACCCGCTGTGCCGCAATCGATCAAGGATATCTTCCGCAAGGAGTTCAAAGGCGTGCTCATTCTTTCCGGCGGCTACGATGCGGCCCGTGCGGAGGCTGAGCTCGCGGCTCACAAAGCCGATCTGATTGCCGTCGGGCGGCCGTTCCTCGCCAATCCGGATCTCGTCGACCGCTGGAAGACTGGCGCTCCCGTCAACGCGCCTGATCCGAACACCTTCTACACGCCCGGGCCGAAGGGCTACACCGACTATCCGCTGTTGACCAAGGAAGCGTTGTCGGCCTGATGCGTTACGCGCCGGCGGCCGCTACGCCGTGATCAGGCCGCCCGACGCCGCCAACACTCCGAGGTGGTAATCGGCGTCGCCAAACATGGTGTCGATGGTGGTGACACGCTTGAAATAGTGTCCCACCTTCGCCTCCATGGTCATGCCGATTCCGCCGTGGAGTTGAATGGCCTGCTGGCCGACCAGGCGGCCGGAACGTCCGATCTGTACTTTGGCGGCTGAAATGGCTGCGCGCCGTTCGCGGATATCCTTTTCGTCGGCCATCACGGTCGCGAGCAGCGCCATGCTGCGCGCCTGTTCAAGCGCGACCAGCATGTCGGCGGCGCGATGCTGCAACGCCTGGAAACTGCCGATGGTGACGCCGAACTGCTTTCGCGTTTTGAGGTAATCGACTGTCGTCTCGTGCATCGCCGCCATGGCGCCGACCGCCTCAGCGGCAAGCGCCGCCATTGCCGCATCCGCGATGCGTTCGATCAGAGGGAAGGCCGCGCCCGGTTCGCCAATCACGGCATCCGCGCCGACATTCACGCCGGAGAGGGTGACTTCGGCGGCGCGCTGACCATCGACGGTGTCGTAGCCCCGGATAGTGACGCCCGAAGCCGCGGCGTCGACGAGAAACAGCGCAAGGCCGTTCTGCTCGCGTTGCCCGCCGCCGACGCGCGCCGAGACGATAAAGCTCTTGGCGCTGTCGCCATGCAGCACCAGACTTTTGGCGCCATCGAGCACGTAGCCGTTACCTTCGCGGCGCGCCGTCGTGGCGACATCGGCAAGATCGTAGCGCGCCTGCCGTTCGCTGTGCGCAAACGCCAGGATGAGTTCGCCAGCCGCGATCTGCGGGACGAGCTCGCGGCGCAGCGCTTCGCTCCCGCCAAGTCGCAACAGACCGCCGCTGAGCACGATGGTGCCGAGATAAGGTTCAAGCGCCAGCGCGCGGCCGATCGCCTGCATGACAATCATGGTTTCGACGGGTCCGCCGCCCAATCCGCCATCTTCTTCGGAAAACGGCAGCCCGAGCAGGCCGAGCTCCGCGTATTGGCGCCACAGCGCGCGGCTAAAGCCGCCCGGCTCCTGCGCATAGCGCTTGCGCGCTTCGAAGTCGTATTGATCGGCGAACAGCCGTTCGACGCTGTTGCGCAACAAAGTCTGCTCTTCGCTCAGCGCGAAATCCATTTAGGCGTCTCCCCGCGTCATTGCGTTCCGCAACGACGAAATGAACATCATAATCCCAGGATCGCTTTGGCGATGATGTTCTTTTGGATTTCGTTCGACCCGCCGTAGATGGTGGTCTTGCGCATGTTGAAATATTGCGCGGCGAGTGGACCGCCCCAATCCGGTCCGACCGGCGGCTCGTTCCAGCGTTCGTCCTCGCCGTGCGACGTTTGATCCGGCAACGCGTAGGGGCCGACCACTTCGAGCAAAAGCTCGGTGATGATCTGCTGGATTTCCGAACCTTTGATTTTGAGAATGGAAGAGGCCGGGTCCGGCTTGTTGCTGCGCGTTCTCTCCGCCACCACGCGCAATTCCGTCATCTCAAGCGCCTTTAGCTCGACCTCGACAGCGGCGATCTTGGCGCGAAAACGTTCGTCGGCAATCAGCGGCTTGCCGCCCGACTGTTCGAGCGCCGCCAATTCCTTGAGGCGGCGGATGCGAGCCTTGGACGCGCCGACTCGGGCAATACCGGTACGCTCGTTGCCGAGCAGGAACTTGGCGTAGTCCCAACCCTTATTTTCCTGCCCCACCAGATTTTCGGCCGGGACCTTCACGTCGTCGAAAAACACTTCGTTGACTTCGTGTCCGCCGTCGATGGTCTGGATCGGGCGCACGGTAATACCGGGCGACTTCATGTCGATCAGCAGAAAGGAAATGCCCTCCTGCTTTTTGGCCGCCGGATCGGTGCGGACCAAACAAAAGATCCAGTCGGCGTATTGCGCCAAGGTGGTCCAGGTCTTTTGGCCGTTGACGACATAGTGCCCGTCGGCGCGCTTTGCGGACGTCTTTAGCGAAGCTAGATCGGAACCGGCGCCGGGCTCTGAGAAGCCCTGGCACCACCAATCGTCGAGATTGGCGATGCGCGGCAGGAATGTTTTCTTCTGTTGCTCATTGCCGAAGGCGATGATGACAGGCCCCACCATGTTCGGTCCGAACGGCAACGGCTCAGGCGCCGGCGCCTGCTGCATTTCGTCACGAAAAATATAGGTCTTTACGGAAGTCCAGCCGGTGCCACCCCATTCTTGCGGCCAGTGCGGCACCGCCCAGCCCTTGGCATTGAGGATGCGTTGCCATTCGACGATGTCATCTCTGGAAAGGCGGCGGCCTTCGATCACCTTGCTGCGCATGGCCGCCGGCAGCTTTTCTTTCATGAAGGCGCGAACGTCGTCGCGAAACGCAATTTCGTCCGGCGTGAACCGAAGGTCCATTGTTACCTCCCAATAGCGCCACGCTTGCTTGCTCGCCGCTTGTTTGCCGGATGACGGATTGCGGGGTCAAGTCCTTGGCCGGTACACTTCGACGGTGCATTGGACGCTCGCCCAAAGCCGCTCCGCCATCAAGTCGTGCGTGAGAAACGGGATGAGTGCAAAGCTTACAGTCTGGTACAATACCAAATGTCCGGTTTGTAATGCCGGGATCGACTGGCAGCGAAATCGGCTGGTTCAGGCCGCCCGGGCCGGGTTGATCGAATTTCGTGACATAAATCTAGAACCCGACGCTCTCTCGCATTTCGGCGCTGGGCTCGAGGATGTGCGTCGCCGGCTGCACGCCGTGGACGCAGACGGGCGGCTCCATGTCGGGGCCGACTGCGCGGTTGCGGTGTGGCTTGCCACCCCCGGAGATGCTTGGCTGGGACGCCTGTTAAGCCTCCCTGTCATCAGGCAAATTGCCCGCGTGTGCTACGATCGCTTTGCCGATCTGCTCTACGCTTGGAATCGTTGGCGCCGGCATTGGTAGAAGTGCGGTGCTGGTGTTAGGCTTCATTCATTGCCCCGGTGTTCTCCGGGTGGCGCGCACGTTCTATGAGGGCAGTACCAACATACAGGAGGAACGTATAATGCTTCGATCGATTGTTTTGAGCGCAGCGCTCGCTTTCGGGCTTGCCACGGTTGCCAACGCCGGCGTAGCGCCGGGCCCCGTCAGCGGTGGCCAAAGCATGATCGTCAAGGTCGCGGAAGCATGCGGCGCCGGCTGGTGGCGCGGTCCGAATGGAAAGTGTCATCCAATGGCGGCAAACCGCGCGTGCCCAGCGGGATATCATCTGGGGCCTGACGGACAACGCTGCTGGCCCAATTAGTCGGCGGACGGCAAATACCGAGAATTGCCTGGTCGCGGTCGGGTTCCGAGCGTCCCGGCCGCGATGTCCTTTTTTAGAGGTCGTCGAGCACGGAAATATCCGAGGCATGATAGGCCGGATGGCGCCAGCCGTCTTCGTCGTAATCGGCCATGCACCGTTCGGCGAGCGCCTGCATGTCTTTCAGCGTGCCGTTGCCCATCGCTTGTTGCAACTGAAATACGCGGATGACTTCGTGGCTGCCGGAGTAATTCATCTCGTACAGCTCGTGGCGGGCGCCGAATTCAGTACCGATCGCGTCCCACAATAGTTTCATGATCTTGATGCGCTCTTTGTAATCGATGCCATTCGATCCCCGTACGTAGCGCGCCAGATATTTGTCGATATCCGGATTCTTAAAATCACGCGCGTGCGAAGGAAGATAAATCAATCCGGACGCAATCACTTTCTCCACGATGTTGCGCACCGCCGGATAGGCTTCGGTCATAAACAGACGATAGGAGGCCGAGCCGCGCGGATTAGGCAGCACGGCGCCGTTGACCCACGGCACCGGGTTACACGCCATCGCATCGGTCAACGACCAGAACAGGTTGCGCCAGCCGATGACTTCGCCGATCTGCGCTTGCACGCCGCGGAACGTTTCGACGCCGGTGACCCGCGCCGCCTTGTAGAGAAGGCCGGCGATGAAATCGAGTTTGACCGCGAGCCGCGTACATCCCTGGAACGTAAAGCCGTTGAAAAATCCGGACTGCGGGTAAAACGTCTTCAGCCGCTCGAGGTCGCGATGGATGAGCACGTTTTCCCAGGGTATGAAAGCGTTGTCGAAAACAAAAATGGCGTCGTTCTCATCGAAGCGTGATGTCAGCGGATAATCCCACGGCGAGCCGGTGGCGGCTGCGGCGAGTTCGTACGAGGGCCGGCAAATCATTTTGATGCCGGGCGTGTTCATCGGTGCAATGAACATCACCGCCATTGCCGGATCGGTGATTTCTTGGCCCATGTTCTGACCGAGAAAATTGTAATGCGTCAGCGCTGAATTGGTGGCGACAACCTTGGCGCCCGAAACGTAGATGCCGGAATCGGTTTCCTTTTGGATGGTGATGTAAACGTCTTTGACCTCTTCGACCGGCTTGTTGCGGTCGACCGGCGGATTGACGATGGCGTGATTAAGATAAAGCACGCCTTCCTGGGCGCGCTTGTGCCAGGCACGGGCGTTATCCGCGAACTTGCCGTAAAAGTCGGCATTGGCGCCGAGCGTGTTTAGGAACGAAGCCTTATAGTCGGGACTGCGGCCGAGCCAGCCATAGGTAATGCGCGCCCACGCGGCGATGGCATCGCGCTGGCCCACGACTTCTTCGCTCGAATACGCGGCCTTGAAGAATTTGTGCGTATAGCCGCCCGAGCCCGTGTCGGTCGGTGCGGTAAGCACATCCTGCAAAGCCTTGTCGTGCAATGCATCGTACAACAGCGCAGTAGAGGCCGCCGAATTGCGGAACGCCGGGTGCGTGGTGACGTCTTTGACTCGCTCGCCGTAGATATAGACCTCGCGATCGTCGCGAAGCGATTGCAAGAATTCGGCACCAGTGAAGGGCCGTTTCTTGCCCTCAATGATCGCTTCGGGAAACTGCGGCATTTCCTACTCCATTCATTCGCGTCTGTGTGGCGCGGCCTCTAAATCGATTAAAACTACCCTTCGCGCCGCACCATCCATAGCGCAAGCCCGGCAACGATTACGACGGCAATCGGAGCGCCGGCCAGCCCAGCTTTGGCATAGCTGACTGCACCACAGGCTGCTCCGGCAAGAAAGCCAAGCGCGACGGCGAGCACGGTGAAAAGCCGTGCGCGCACGGCCGCCAACTCGCGGCGGTGTCCATGGTCGTCCGGCTCCCGCACACATCGTAGCCACGCCGACACAAGGTCGGCCGTTTCGATGGCGATCTGAGTCAAGTTGCCGGTCATCACGTTGGTTTGTGGAACGCCGCGCATCAGCAAACGAACGATCACGGCCTGCATGCCCATGGCCATTGCGGCGAACACGCCGGCGAAGATTCCGGAGCGGTCGGTGACGCTGGTTACCGGCGGCCCGGCAAGGATGATGAGGCAGAAGATCGCCAGCAGCGCCGTCTCGAGACCGAGCATGAGGGACAAGGGCTCCCAGCGCCGATAGCGCGCAAATCTGATGAACGCCGCGCTTAGGGCTGCGGCCAGCAGGAACGCGATGACCGCCAGCACTTTGCCGGTAATGCTTTCATCGTGCGTGACAAGCTCGGCGCCGGCGGTGACGAAGCTGCCCGTCACCTGCGCGACAAACAAGCCAAACAAGCCGAGAAACGTGAAGATGTCGACGTAGCCGGCGACGAAACTCAAGAGCGCCGGTACCAAACGCGGCAGCGGAATTTCTCGAGTCAAGGCGACGTGCGTCATAGCAACCTCCGCTGGGCGCGCAATGTTCTCGGCATGGGTTCACCCCCGCAATGCGATCGGCTCGCCGCTGCGGCCTTCGCGTGCTTAACTGTAGTTTTGGAGCAACGGCAATGCACTTCAGCAATTTTCATTACTTGCCGCTGGCGCCCGGGTTTTTCTCGATCCTCGTCGGATTGTTCGTCGTTTTGCTGGTGCTGCTTCTGGTGTTCCGCGCGCTGCGGCACGCTTATTTGAGCCTCGGCGTCAGTTCGTCAACGGCGATGCTGCTGCTGTTTGGCTCGCTGATCGGCAGTTATTTCAACATTCCGGTCGCCGAGCTGCCGAACGAGCGGGTTGTCTCCAACCAGGTGATCGAGTTTTTCGGTATGCAATACACCGTTCCGGTCGTCGAGGACTGGGCTGGCACGATGATCGCAGTCAATGTCGGCGGTTGTGTCATCCCGACCTTGATGTCGCTTTATCTCCTCGTCAAACGCCGGCTCTGGGTGAACGGTGCGATCGCAACCGCTTTCGTGGCAGTTGTATTGCACTGGCTCGCCAATCCGGTGGCCGGCATCGGCATCGCGGTGCCGATTTTTCTTCCCGCCTTGGTGACGGCCATTGTCGCGCTGTTGCTGTCGAGGGAAAACGCGGCACCGCTCGCCTACATCGCCGGCAGCATGGGTACGCTGATCGGCGCCGATCTCACCAATCTCGACAAGATTCGCGGGCTCGGCGCGCCGGTTGCTTCCATCGGCGGCGCCGGAACTTTCGACGGGATTTTCCTGACTGGGATCCTCGCCGTACTCCTCGCCAGCATCTACCATCCGCGCCAGCCGGCGGCGCAGCCATGGTCGTGACAAATCCGCGTCGATTTCGGAAGGATTGAGCGATGCCGATCAAACAAACCCGACGTGTCAACAAGCGACCGGCACCGATCACCGCCTATCACGTCCACGTCTACTACGACCCGAGGAAGACGCGGACGCGCGCTGCGCGTCTGCGTCGGAGCGTCGCGCAAAAGTTTCCGCGCGCAAAACTCGGGCGCTGGCACGACGAGCTGGTCGGCCCGCATACCCAGTCGATGTACCAGATCGCCTTTCCGCGCAGCCTGCTTGCTTCGTTCATGCCCTGGCTGATGCTCAACCGCGATGGGCTGGATATTCTGTTGCATCCGGAAACCGGCGACGATTATCGCGACCACACCGCGCACGCCTGCTGGCTTGGCGCGACGTTGCCGCTGAACGCGGAGGTGTTGCGAAAAGGCCGCGCAGCCGGCTGATGTCCTGGCCGAATCACGTTTCTCGGAACACAATGGAATCCCGCAGGTTAGGGCGTCTGAAGGGATCTCAGGAGACATCCATGCGAAAGATGTTGCTAGCCGTAAGCTTGGCTTCCGGATTCGCCGCGTTGTGTTGGCAGGATGCCAGCGCCGTCCCCGCGAACGCTGTCGCTATCCCGAGTGCCGCGACGGCATCCTCGGCCATCGAACAGGTGCAATACGCCGAACACCGCACCCGGCACGGCGTTGTGAAATGCTACCGTGTTCTCGTCATCGGCCCGTACCGCTGCCATCATTTCTACTGACCGGTTTGACGTTCCGACGAGCCGTTAAGGATCGTCTGGGGCACCGGTCTGCCGCGCGACAACCGTTTTTTCGCGCGGCCGAGAAACAGACGGGCGGTTAGTCGCTGTCCTCGACGGTCGTTTCCGGCCGGTCATCGCCGCGGGCGATTTCCGAGTGCCACTTGCCCTTTTCGTCCTCGTATTCGATCGATTCAGTGCGTCCGGGGGCACGCTGCTCAGCGGCCACGCGCCGTGCGGCATCGAGCGCTTCAGCGTGCGTGGGAAAGCTTTCGGAAAACACGCCGTCGGCCGTATAGGCCCAGCCATCTTCGTGGCGGACAACTTTGTAGGTCACATGGGTCATCGTTAAATTCCTTCGCGGCAGGATAGCAAATTCCGCCCGAACGAGCGAGGTTCCCGCGCCGGCCAAAGAAACAGCCCCGGGGACGCATTTCGGCCGCTCCATACTACGCTGTCGTGTCACGTCGGGGCGAGCGCCCACTTGGCCGCGACAAGCGCGCAGGTTGCGCCGGCCGCATCCTTGAACGAGGATGGTGGCCCTTGAACGCGTAATCGCCGGCGGTCTGACGGCACAAACCGGGGCTAATGCCAAGACTACTCAGTCTGTGGCATTGTCAGCGTCAGCAAAAAAGTTGGAGGAACGCATGAAGCGTCTACTAACAGTCGGCGCCATCGGCCTCGCGCTGGCCGCTGGGTCGGCAAGCGTGGGTCACGCCGAGGACACCGTTAAAGTCGGGCTTATCCTCTCCTATTCCGGCCAGTTCGCCGACACCGCCGCGCAGATGGACAATGCCATCAAGCTTTACGTCAAGCAGCACGGCGACACGGTCGCGGGCAAGAAGCTCGAATTCATTCGCAAAGACACCGGCGGCATTGCCCCCGATGTCGCTAAGCGTCTGGCGCAAGAGCTTATCGTTCGCGACCACGCCGATATCATCGCCGGTTTCGCGCTGACGCCGAACGCGCTGGCGGCAGCCGACGTGTCGGCGGAGGCTAAAAAGTTCATGGTGGTGATGAACGCGGCCACTTCAATCATCACGACCAAGTCGCCCTACATTGCGCGCACCTCGGTGACGACGCCGATGCTCAATCAAACGCTCGGCACCTGGGCAGCGAAGCACGGCATCAAGACGGCATACACCATGGTCTCTGATTACGGTCCGGGGATTGACGCCGAAGCCGCGTTTCACACCGGCTTCAAGGAAGCCGGTGGAGAGATCGCGGGCTCGGTTCGTTTCCCGGTAGCCAATCCGGATTTTTCCGCCTTCGTTCAGCGCGCCAAGGACGTAAATCCCGACGCGATCTACATCTGGATACCGGGAGGCGCGCAACCGGGCGCGGTCGGCAAGGCGCTCGCCGAACGCGGCATCGATACGTCCAAGGTCAAAGTGTTGGGCCAGGACGCGCTCACGTTTGAAACCGCGCTCAAGAGCATGGGCGACACGGCGCTCGGGATCATTACGGTGTCGAACTACGACTACAATCACAATTCGGCGCTGAATCATGAATTCGTCAAAGCCTACAACGACGAATTCCACCGCAACCCGGATATCTACTCTGCCGGCGGCTATGACGGCATGCATCTGATCTACGAGGCGTTGAAGAAAACCGGCGGCAAAGCGGACGGCGACTCCTTGATCGCCGCGGCCAAGGGTATGAGCTGGGATAGCCCGCGCGGTCCGATGATGATCGATCCGGAAACGCGCGACGTGGTGGAGACGGTTTATATCCGCCGCGTTGAGAAGGTTGGCGGCGAGCTCGTCAACGTCGAATTCGACAAAGTCGATAACGTCAAGGATCCGGTGAAGGAGCGCATGAAAAAATAGCGTTGCGGATCACCGCATCAAACCGGTCGAGGAAAAACATGAAGCGCGTGGCGCTTGCCGCAGTAACAGCCATCGTGGCAGGCTTTGCTTTGCCGGCCGGCGCGCGCGCCGAAGGCCCGGTCAAAATCGGAATTATCATGGCCTATTCGGGCCAGTTCGCCGATCCGTCGGCGCAAGGCGACAATGGGCTGAAGCTTTATCTCAAGCAGCACGGCAACAAGCTCGGCGGTCGCGACGTTGAAATCATCCGCAAGGATACCGGCGGCATCAATCCGCCGGTGGCCAAGCGACTGGCGCAGGAGCTGATCACCCGCGACAACGTCGATCTTCTCACCGGCTTTCAGCTCACGCCGAACGCGCTGGCCGCGGCCGACGTCTCCGCCGAGGCCAAGAAGTTCATGGTGATCTTGAATGCGGGCACGGCGATCATCACCACTAAATCGAATTACATCGCGCGCGTTTCGTTTACGCTCCCGCAGCTCAACCAGACGCTCGCGACCTGGGCGGCGCGGCGAGGCCTGAAAAGCGTCTACACCATGGTCACCGACTATGGACCGGGCATCGACGCAGAAGCCGCGTTCCAGAAAGGCTTCAATGAGGCCGGCGGCGAAATCGTCGGGTCGGTGCGCATGGCGGTGCAGAACCCGGATTTCTCCGCCTATGTGCAACGCGCCAAGGACCTCAACCCGCAAGGCATTTTCATCATGATTCCGGGCGGCGCCCAGCCGGGCGCCTTCGGCAAGGCGTTGGCCGAACGCGGTCTCGACCCGCAGAAGATCGAGGTGCTGGGCCAGGCGGAACTCACCGACGAACACGCGCTGGCCAGCATGGGCGATAGCGCGATCGGGATCATCACTGCGAGCCATTACGACTACACCCACCGCTCGCCTCTCAATGACGAGTTCGTGCAGGCCTTCGTTGGGGAATATCACCGCAATCCGGATTTCTTTGCCGTCGGCGGCTACGACGGCATGCGCCTGATCGATCTCGCGCTGCAGAAATCCGGCGGCAAAACCGATGGCGACTCACTGATCGCAGCGGCCAAGGGGGCCAGTTGGGAAAGCCCTCGTGGGCCGATCTTGATTGACCCGGAGACGCGCGACATTGTGCAAACCGTCTATATCCGCAGAGTCGCGAAAGTGGACGGGCGGCTGGTCAACGTCGAAATCGACGCTATTCCCAACGTCAAGGATCCCTATAAAGCGTCGATGAACAAGTAAGCTCGGTTCATGCTTCCTCCGGTTTTTGGCGTTCTGTTCGACGGCCTGGCCTACGGCATGCTGTTGTTCCTGCTGTCGGTCGGGCAGTCGGTGACGCTCGGCATGATGAACTTCATCAATCTCGCCCATTGCAGTTTTGCAATGCTGGGCGGTTACGTCACCGTCGCGCTGATGCATCGCTACGGCTTTCCGTTTTTTGCCACGCTGCCATGTGCATTCGTTGTCGCGGCTCTGGTCAGCATTGCCTTTGAACGGACTTTGTTTCGGCGGCTTTATCGCGCGAGCGAGCTCGATCAGGTTCTGCTGACCATCGGCATCGTTTTCATCTCCATCGGTGTTGCCGCTTACTTCTTCGGCACCGATCAGCAGCCGCTGCTGTTGCCGAGTTACCTGCGTGAATCGCTCACCTTCATGGGTACCCGCTTCGCGGTTTACCGGCTCTTTCTTCTCGGCGTTGCGCTCCTGATAACCCTCGTGCTGGTGCTGGCGCTCGAATACACGCGGTTCGGCGCGCGCGTGCGCGCTGCGGTCGACAACGAACGCATGGCGCGGGGATTGGGCATCAATGTCGACCGCACGTTTGCCGTCACTTTCGCGCTCGGCAGCGGTCTCGCCGGACTCGGCGGCGCGCTGGCGATCGACATCGTCGGCCTCGATCCTTATTTCGCGCTGACCTATCTGGTCTACGTGCTGATCGTCGTATCGGTCGGCGGGCTCGGCTCAATTGCCGGCTCGTTCGTCGCCGCGATTGTGCTCGGCATCAGCGACATCGCCGGAAAATATTACGTGCCTCAGCTCGGTGCGTTTCTGATTTATCTCGTGATGATCACGCTGCTGATGTGGCGCCCGCTCGGCCTCTTGGGGAGGCGCTGAGCCATGGCGGTGTTGGAAAGGGCGAGCACGCCGCTTCTCTATCTGCGGGCACAGGCGCGCTGGCGTCCCGCCGAAATCGTTTTCTGGCTCGCGGCGCTTTCGCCTTACGTGCTGTTTCCCAATTATCTGTCGCTCGCGAGCCAGATCGCCATTGCGGGCATGTTCGCGTTGTCGCTCGACCTGATTCTTGGCTACGCCGGCATCGTCTCGCTCGGGCACGCCGCGTTCTTTGGCACCGGCGCCTATACGGCGGGGCTGTTGTCAAAGCACGGTTGGGGCGAGCCGCTAAGCGGCCTTGTCGCAGCGGCCGCTGTTGCCGGACTGGTGGGCTACGCCACAAGCTTTGTGATCTGCCGCTTTCGGCATCTGGCCTTGATCATGCTCACGCTTGGTTTCGGTTTGTTGCTCGCAGAACTCGCCAACAGTCTGGGCTGGCTGACCGGTGGCATGGATGGCTTGCAGGGCATCCATACGTGGAAGCTGCTCGGGTATTTCCATTTTGATTTGTATGGCTACACCGCGTTCGGTTACGCGCTCGCCGTACTGTTTGTCGTGTTTCTGTTCGCCCGGCGGCTTATTCACTCGCCGTTTGGTCTCTCGCTGCGCGGCATCCGCGAAAACTTCGTGCGCATGCCGGCAATCGGCGCGCCGAGTCGTTCTCACATTCGCACCATCTACACCATCGCGGCCGCCATCGCCGGTATCGCCGGCGCGTTGTTGACCGAAACGACAGAGACCGTTTCGCTCGACTCGCTGGACTTGAGTCGCTCCGCCGATGTCGTGGTCATGCTGGTGCTCGGCGGCTCCGGCCGGCTCTACGGCGGTCTCGTAGGCGCCGTCATCTACATGGTCGCCCGCGACCAGTTCTCCGGCATCGCGCCGCAATTCTGGTACTTTTGGATCGGCCTGCTGCTGGTCGCGGTGGTTATCCTGTTGCCCAACGGCATACTTGGCGGCGTGGCGAAATTGGCTTCACGCTGGAGTAGGCCGTGACCGCGCCGGCGTTGGCGGCGCGGGGTCTCGCCAAAAGCTTCGGGTCGCTGGTCGCGGCCGGCGGCATCGACATCGAGTTGCCGCAGGGCGTCCGCTACGCACTGATCGGTCCCAACGGCGCCGGCAAAACGACGCTGATCAATCTCATGACCGGGATGCTGCGGCCGGACGCTGGACGCATCTTGCTCGACGATGTCGACATCACGGCGCTGCCGCCGGATCAGCGGGTGCGGCGCGGACTTGTCCGCACTTATCAGATCAACTCGCTGTTCCCGCATTTGACCGCGCTGGAATCCGTGACGCTCGCGGTGTGCGAGCGAAGCCGCACGGCGCAAACGTGGTGGCGCGAATTGTCGGCTTACCCGCGTGAAATCGAGGAGGCGTACGCCATTCTCTGCACGCTGAAACTTGATCGGGTCTGTCATCGGCCGACGCGGGAGCTGGCCTACGGCCAGCAGCGGCTTCTCGAAATTGCGCTCGCCTTGGCGACGCGGCCGAGGGTGCTGCTGCTTGATGAGCCCGCTGCCGGCGTACCCCGCGAAGAAAGCACGGAATTGTTTTCGGCCATTGCCAACCTGTCCCACGATATTACCGTCCTGTTCATCGAGCACGACATGGAGCTCGTCTTTCGCTTCGCCACGCGCATCATTGTCATGGTCGGCGGGCGCGTGTTGGTCGAGGGCACGCCGCACGAGATTGCCAACGACCCGCGTGTGCGCGCGGTCTATCTGGGCAAAGCACTCAACAAATTATCGGCAAGCACCGCGGGGCTCGCAACGTGACCGAGCCGCTGCTTGCACTCGATGGTGTGCGCGCGGGCTACGGCTCGGCCGTTGTGCTCGACGATGTATCGCTTGAATTGCCGCAGCACGGCAGTCTTGCGGTGCTCGGAAGAAACGGCGTCGGCAAGTCGACGCTGCTGCTGACCATCATGGGCTATACGAACGTCGGTCGCGGCCGCATTCTCTGGCGCGGCGGCGACATCACCCGAGATCCGCCGCATCGCCGCGCGCTTGGCGGCATCGGGTGGGTCGCGCAGGAGCGCGAAATCTTTCCTTCGCTCAGCGTCGAGGAAAATCTCACCGTCGCCGCGCGCGACGGGCGCTGGCGGCTGCGCGATGTGTACGACTTGTTCCCTCGGCTCGCCGAGCGGCGCCGCAATCTCGGCAATCAGCTCTCCGGCGGCGAGCAGCAAATGCTGGCGATCGCTCGCGCGCTCATGACCAATCCGGCATTACTGCTGCTCGATGAGCCGCTCGAAGGTTTGGCGCCGATCGTGATCGAAGAGCTCGCCGCGGCGATCCGGCGGATGACCAGCGAGGGCGCAAACGCCTTCATCCTGGTGGAGCAGCATGCCGATATCGCATTGGGGCTGACGCAGAACGCCCTGATACTGGAGCGCGGCCGTGTGGTGCATAGCGGAGATTCACAGGAGCTTCTCGGCGATCATGTGCTGCTGGAACGTCTTGTCGGCTTGCGGCTGGCGGAAGCGTGATGGCGCGGTCGCCACTTTCGATTATTCTTGCTATACGGCCGTATCACAGCGCGCGGCCCGACTGGCCGAGCGCCAATAAATGTAGAGGAGGAGGGTTCAGATGGCTGCGCCGTTCGCGGGTGTACAAGCACCCGGCATTTATCGTCACAAGCTCGGTAACTTTGAAGTCACCGTGATCAGCGACGGCAACCTGCCGTTCGATGCCGATTTATTTGCCGGCGACAAAGGGCGGGCGGACAAGCTGTTGAAAGATGCGTACTTCCCCAGAAAATCGACGACCTCCGTCAATACCTGGCTGATCAATACCGGCAAGCAGCTGATATTGGTGGACACCGGCGGCTCCAGCCACTTCGGGCCGACATTGGGTAAATTGCCCAAGCACCTCGCCGACGCAGGTGTGACGCCCGATCAGATCGACGCCGTTATCATCACGCACATGCACCCCGATCACGTGCCCGGCCTGATCGGCGCCAACAAGGAAGTCTTGTTCAAGAATGCGGTGGTGCACGTCGGCGACACCGAATACGGATTCTGGACGTCGGAGGACGTCTACAACAGCGTGCCGGCCGATGTGAAAGGCTTCTTCGACCTGGCGCGAATGGCGACAAAACCTTATGCGGATGCCGGCAAGCTCCAGACCTATAAAGACGGCTCAAGCGTTGTTTCGGGTTTGACCACGCATTCCGCGCCCGGCCATACCCCGGGGCACAGCATGGTCCGGATATCATCGAATGGCGATGAGCTTCTGATTTGGGGCGACATCGTCCACAACGCCGTCCTGCAATTTCCCGAGCCGGAACGCTCGATCGTGTACGATGCCGATGCGGCTATGGCGATCGCCAGCCGCCAGCGCGTCTTCGATATGGTGGCCACTGACGGATTGTTGTTTGCCGGCGCCCACCTTCCGTTCCCCGGCATTGGCCGCGCGACGAAAGCGGCGACCGGCTACACCTACGTGCCGTTGCCGTACGTCGAGCATATTTAGCGCGGCGCCAATTATCGGCCTTTGAAAATTAAGTTGCCGGCGATGACGTTGTGGCCGGCAACTTGACGGCGTGTTTCGCGGCAACCGCATTCAACTCCGCCCATAGGGCCTGCGGGATCGGAATGCCCGTTTTGCGGCGCTCGGCTTCGGTGCGGGCCGAGCGCTCGCCCGGAAGAAGTATTTCGTCAAAACCTTCTTGCGCGCGGCAGGCCTTTGATAATTGCGGTGAGCGCGTCGGCATCCTCAATGAACTCGCCAAGCGGCCGAAAGGCCTCGACGTCGACCGCAAGGATGGCGCAGTTCTGCCGAAGACGCCGTGCTTGTTGCGCGCCTGACGCCTGCGCTTGGATCGGCGTAGCAGCGAGCACACTCGCCACCAGCTCGAACATTAAGGCAAGTCCCGATCCCTTCGGGCCGCCGAGCGGCAGCAAAATTTCAGCCTCGCGCGGGTCTGTGGTCGCTGTGCCGTCGCGCGTCAGCGCCGCTCCCGGCGGCAGTGCGCTGCCGGTCGCGCGCGCCTGCAAAATCGTCCCGTTGGAGATCGTGCTGGTAGCCATGTCGAGCACAATCGGACCGCGGCTCGACGGCACGGCGATGGCGATCGGGCTTGTACCGAGGCTGGGAACACGCGCGCCGTGATAGGCGACGAACGCCGGCCCCGCGACCATGATGATGCCGATAGAGCCGCGCTCGGCCAGCCATTGCGCGTAACGTCCGACCGCGCCGGTATGGGTGGTGTCGCGGACCAGACCGAAACAGCTGCCGGTCTTGTGCCGCCGATCGAGCGCGACGTCGAGCGCCTGCATCATGGCGACTGGACCAAAGCCGCCGCCGCTGTCGATCTCGAAAGTCGCCGCCGTCTCGCGTACCAAACGGGGCCGCGCCTTGAGATCGACGTCGCCACGTTTGATCATGGCGAGATAGGACGAGAGCCGGGACACGCCGTGGCCGTCCACGCCACGCAAGTTGGCCCAAATCAAGCCATCGGCTACTGCCGCCGCATCGTCCGCGCTGGCACCGACTGCCCGGAGCGCATCGCTGATAAAGCGCGAGAGCTCCTGGTGACCGACAACGACTCCGGGGCTGCTCATGCCGCCGCCGGAAAATAGCGGGCGAGCCAATCGCGCAGCACATTCCAGACGCGCGTGGAATTCTCGTTGAACAGAAAATGATCGACGCCGCTGAACAGATGAAGCTCGGCCGGCTGTCCGGCCCGCTTGAACATTTCTACCGATTGCTCGGTCGGCGTCACCGAATCATTGGCGGCGTGAATGAGAAGAAGCGGGCGGGGCGCGATCTTGCCGACGACATCCTCGGCGCGGAAGTCGAACATACTTTGCGCGGTTTCGGCCGGAAACATTTCGACCGAGTTGGTGGCCAGCATCTGCACGTTCTGACGGTCGAGATTTTCCTTCACGCGCGCAGGGATGGGCACGATATCTTCGCGCGGCACCATGAGAGACTTGCCGGTGCGTGCAAGCGTGGTGCGGCCCTCTTCGAGCATGGCGGCGAACTTCGCCCAGGCTTGCGGAGTAGAGTGTTGGCCGCGGAATTTACGCTCGCCGTGGCCCCAGCCGCCGTTGGAGATAACTGCTGCGATGCGCGGATTGGTGCCGCCGGCATAGACCGCCACCGCGCCGCCAAAGCTCGAGCCGATCACGCCGATCCGGTCGGGGTGAACGGTGGAATGTTCGGCAAGGAACGACAGCGCGTTGCCGAGATCTTCAACCTGCTCGAGGCAGATGATGCGGCCGAACTCGCCTTCGCTCTTGCCGCATCCGCGCATGTCGAAACGCAGCGTCACGTAGCCCAGCGCATTGAGCACTCGCGTTGGATTGATGACGCCTTCGGAATCGCAATTGCCACCGAAGCCATGCAACACGAGAAAACCTGCCCGGCGGTCGCCGGACCGCAGGCCTGTTGGAACACCCAATGCGCCGTGAAGCCGACGGCCCGCGGAAGGGAAGGTAACTCGTTCTTCGTCCATGGTTTTCGGCGAAAATTGCGGAACCCGATTGTGCCCGGTCTTTACGCGAGCGAACAGACCCAAAGGATAGGGCAGGGAGCGAAAACCGCAGGAACCAAAGCCAAGCTCGCGCTTTATACTCGGGATCGGCCAATCCTTTCCCCCCTCCCCCCGTGCTTGGCCGGTCAATAAAGGGCGCAGCCGCGCGACCAAAACGGCTGCGCCCTATTTTTTTGCCAAACACAGTCGCGCGTCTAAACGACACGCGATCGTGCTCAGGCGACCGCGGTCAATTCATCTCTAGTGAAAACGGTGAGGGGATTACGCGGTCGGTTGACGTTCGCGCAGCCGCGCCTTGCGCCCGAAGAATAGCGCCTGGCTGGCCACCGCCGACACTACCGCAAGCTGGAACGGTTTTGCGATCAAGAACGCGGGCTCAGGTCGCTGCCCGGTGAGGAACCGCTCGGGGTAGGCGGTGATGAAGATTACCGGCACCTCGAACGAGTTGAGAAGCTCGTTGACCGCATCCAGGCCGGAACTGCCGTCGGCAAGCTGGATATCGGCGAGGATCAGGCCGGGCGGCGTTTTGCGCGCGAGCGCAATCGCCTCCGAATGGGTGCGGGCGACGCCGATCACGCGGTGGCCCAAACTCTCGACCAGCGCCTCGATGTCCATGGCAATAAAAGTCTCGTCCTCGATGATCAGGACGTCGGTGGCGATCTCGGCGGCCAGCTCTCGGCCGGATTCTTCAACCAGCGACCGCAAGGTCGGCAAATCGCAGTCGAGGATGCGCGCTGCGTCTTCCTCGGAAAACCCTTCCAGCGCCACCAGCAAGAAAGCCTGCCGAGGACGCGGCGTGATCTGCGTCAGGTGTTGCTGTGGCGGCGAACTTGGTTCCAACCCCTCAGCGGTGCCGTTGACCTTGATCGAATTCCAAATCTTGGTGAACAGCCGGTAAAGGGCGACCCGCGGATTAGCCTCTGATTCCAATAGCTTAGGGCTGGCGATCAGGGATTCCAAGGCGGCGGCCACATAGGCGTCGCCGGACGCCTGGCTGCCGGTCAAAGCGCGGGCGTATCGGCGTAGAAACGGTAGATGCTGGACAACTGCTTGTGAGGTCGACAAGGGCAAACCCTCCCCTTCCACTTTCCCGAAGCTAAGGGCTAGAACGCACCTGCACAATCAAAGTTCCCAAAATCGGTTCCAGACCCAGGAACCAACTGGCGCGCGGAACGTTAGTGCGCCAATGTCTGGGGATTCTCGCAACCGAGAGGGGTCGGAGGGGTAATAAAAGATGAAGCCCGGTAAGCCCGTTAACCTCGAATCATCGGCGCCGGACGCGGAAACGCCGCAAGCTTGGGACAATATGGCTAAGCCTACGCACCGAAAGAGTGAAGTGCGCCTAGGACGCGAAGTACAAGCCCGCATCGGGCAGCAATTGCGCGCCTTGTATGACGAAGTCGTCAAGGAAGGCGTTCCGCAACACATCGCCGACTTGGTTCGTCGGCTCGGCGAACAGGATGAGCCCACGGCATGAAGCTCGATCCCGCTATTCGCGATCAAGTTCTCTCGACCGTGCCAAGCCTTCGCGCGTTCGCGATCTCGTTGTGCGGTCACGTCGACCGTGCGGACGATCTCGTGCAAGAGACGTTGCTGCGCGCGCTGGCCCATATCAATTCATTCGAGCCCGGCACCAACATGCCGGCGTGGCTATTCACCATTCTGCGCAACCTGTTCCGCTCCGAATACCGTAAGCGCCGGCGTGAGGTCGAAGACGCTGAAGGTCGCTATGCGGAAACCCTCAAGTCGCATCCGGAGCAAACCGGGCGCGTCGAGTTCAATGAATTTCGCGGCGCGCTTTCGAAGCTACCTTCCGATCAGCGCGAGGCATTGATCCTGGTCGGAGCGTCGGGATTCTCTTACGAAGAAGCCGCGGCGATTTGCGGTTGTGCCGTCGGCACCATCAAGAGCCGGGTCAATCGCGCCCGCACCCGCCTTGCCGACCTTCTCGCCATCGACAGCGTCGATGATTTCGGACCCGACCGCGCCACCCGCGCGGTTCTCACCGGCACCGGCCGCGGCTGATCCCTGCCGCGCCCGACCGGCGCGCGTCGTCAGTCACCCCGAAAGCTTTGTTGTTTCGCGTGCCGTCACATATGCGACGGCAAATAAAGCGCGATCATCGGGAAGGCGATCAAGATCACCAGCCGGCAGAGATCGGTGATAATGAACGGGATGACGCCCTTGAAGATCGTCGAAAAGTCGATGTCGCCGATCACGCTCTTGATGACAAACACGATCATGCCGACCGGCGGATGAATCAATCCAAGCTCGACCGTCATGACGATGATGACGCCGAACCAGATCGGGTCGAAGCCAAGCTCCTTGATGACGGGAAAGATAATCGGGACGGTCAGAATGACCATCGCCAGCGAGTCCATCAGGCAGCCGAGCACGATGTACATCACCATGATCAGCGCCAGCACGCCGTAGCGGCCGATGCCTAGTCCGGTCAGGAAGGCGGTGACGTTCTGCGGGGTCTGCGTCACCGTGAGGAAATAGCCGAACAGCAGCGCTCCGATCAGTACGGTAAAGACGGCGGCCGCGGTGCGCGTGGCTTGAAGCAGCGAACGGCGGATCGACACTCCGCCAAGCCGTCCACGCAGCACGCCGATGATCAGCGCGCCGCCGGCGCCAACGCCGCCGGCCTCGGTCGGCGTGAACAAGCCGCCATAAAGTCCGCCAATGACGAAAATGAAGAGCAGCAGCGTCGCCCAGACGTCGCGCACGCTGCGCAGCCGCTCCTTCCAGGTGCTGCGCGGTCCGGACGGCAGAAATTTCGGGCGCGCCCAGCCGATGAGCGCGACCGTCATCATGTACATTGAGGCGGCAAGAATTCCGGGAAGGATGCCGGCGATAAACAGCTTGCCGATGTCCTGCTCGGTGATGATGCCGTACACGGCGAGAACTGTTGACGGCGGAAGCATGGCGCCAAGCGTGCCGCCCGCAGCAATGACACCGGCCGCGAACAATTCCGGGTAGCCATAACGGCGCATTTCCGGATAGGCGACGGTCGAGAATGTCGCCGCGGTCGCGACCGAGGAGCCGGAAATGGCGGCGAAGCCGCCGCATGCGGCAATGGTTGCAATTCCTAATCCACCGCGGCGATGACCCAGGAAGGTATTCGCGGCGCGGAACAGTTCCTGGCTCATGCCGGAATTGGTCACGAATGCGCCCATCAGCAAAAACATTGGAATGACGCCGAACGTATAGTCGGTCACCGTGCGCATGGAGGTATGACCGATGATCTTCAGCGCCGCCGGGCCATTGACCAGATAGGCAAAGCCGCTGACGCCGACGAGCCCCATGGCCATGCCGACGGGAACGCGCATCAGCATCAAAAAAAATAGCGCCACGAACCCGATGATGGCTACCGTCTCGCCGCTCATGCTGCTTACTCGACTGGCTTGATCTGATAGCGGGCGCCGAACTCAACGGGCTGGAAGATCAGCCGGTAAGTGCGGATGGCGATCAACAGCACGGCGGATACATCGCCCAGCCACGCGACCAGAAAGAACGGCCAGGTCGGCAGCCGCAAGTCGAAGGTCAGGACGTGATCGGCCCGCGTGCTCCAGACCTTGTCGTAGAGAGTGTACGTTTGCACCGTGACCACGAACAACAACACCAGCGTCGCAAACACGTCGATGGCGCGCTGAAAGCGCGGCCTGACATTGGCGTAGAGCAGGTCGACGGTAATGTGCGTGCCGCGGTAGCTGGTTGCGGCAATGCCCCAGAAAATCAAAATGCCGAGCAGCAGGCGGCCGAAATCATAGGCATCGGGAATCTGCACGCGAAAGAAAGAGCGCAGCATGACCGAGATGAAGATGTCGGCTGCAACAATGCCGACGAATGCTGCGGCGACCAGTTCGATGAAGTCGATGAACCAGTTCATCGGGCCGCGGCGCCCGTCTCCGGGCGCCGCGTCGGTTTCGGCCAGTTCGTCGAGGACCGCAGTCGTGTCCGACGGCATCAATAAGCCGCTTTGTACTGCTCGAGCGCGGCCTTCAGCTCCTTCATGATGGTGTCGGGATTGCCGCCGGCATCTTTGACGGCGCTGGCCCATTTCTGCTGCAGCGGCTCCGCCGATTTCTTCCACTCGCCGAGCTGCTCGGCAGAGATGGTGTAGACCTCGTGACCCGGTTCAGACCGGACCTTCTCAATGCCGGAATGCTCGAAGTCAGCCCAGGGATCGGCAAATTTGCCGGCCCATTCCGTGGTGCAATGATCGTCGATCACTTTTTTCTGCGCCGGCGACATGGCGGCATAAACTTGCGGGTTCATCAGCCACTGGAACGTCACCGTATTGGTCGGCGCGTCCATGTGGTATTTCGTGACCTTATCGACGCCGAGAAGCGGAACCGATCCCCACGGGAAATTCACTGCCTCGGCGACGCCTTTGTCGAGCACGTCGCGAACTTCGGTGGCGCTCGCCTGCACGTTGGTGCCGCCGAGTAGCGTCACCCACGCAGCGACGGTCGCCTGCGAAGGCCGGATCTTCATGCCTTTGATATCGCCGGGCACCATGATCTTTTTGGTCTTCGAATGCCAAGTGAGCGGGTCAAGGATGAACGAGAAGCAATAATGCACGTCCTTCATCTCGGTGGCCGCGTATTTCCGGTACCAGGCGTCGATGGCGCGGATGCCGCCGTGCGCGTCGCCGACCATGAACGGTAGTTCGCCGGCGGCGATTATCGGGAAACGACCGGGCTGATAGCCGGGATTGACGTAAGTGAAATCGGCGATGCCGTCGCGCGCCATGTCGTAATGGTCGAAGGCCTTGCCGAGTTGCTGCGAGGGAAAGACTTTGTACTTGATGGTGCCGCCGGAAGCTTTCTCGACGTCAGCGCCCCATTGCTCGATCGCCTTTTGCAGCGGATGGGTCGGCGGCACCCAGTGCGACAGTTTCAGTTCGAAAGTCTTGTCCTCGGCGGAGGCTGTGCCGGCGCCAAGCGCCAGGGCGATCATCGCTGCGGCGCTACAGAACACCAGTGGATGCATCCGGCGCATCATGTCCTCCCGATTGATGGATTAGTTGCATTTCGAATTATTCCATTAAAACGCAAACGCAAAACGCTGTACAGGAGCCGCGCTGACGCAGCTTCATTAAATTTGTACGCAATCCCATCAGCTTTCCTGCACGCTGTTTTTGATGGTTTCCGCCGCGGGCGCGGGTCCTTAACGCGGTGGCAGCGGCAACAGGTTTATCGCCTTCCCCAACGAGCGCCGGACAACAAGTTCCGGCCCGCGGGGACGTCAAATGTCTATTCGCAGTGCGGTGCGCGGGCTCGCCGTGTTGATCGTTTTACTGCTTGCTGCATTCGGCAATCCGGGCGCCGCCCAAGCGCAATACCAGATTAATTTCGCTGCCGTCGATGCGGCAACAACGTTACGAGCGCCACCCGCGCCGGACCTTTTCGGTCTCGGCAATATCGCGGTCGCGCGAGGTGAAATCCTGGACAAGTGGAATGGCGTGGCGGCCGACATCGCCGCCGACCGCGACGTGCTTCGGCGGTGTCGCGAAGCTGCCGAAGCCTGTTCGTCGGCGGCGCAGAAGCTCTTGGCTGTCATCGCCGAGGGCCAGGCGCGCGAAGGGCGCGCCCGCATCGGTGTCATCAATCGGGCGATCAATCTCGCGATCAAACCCATGAGCGATCTGGCGCAGTGGGGTGTCGCCGACCGCTGGAGCGCGCCGCTGGAAACGCTGTCGAGCGGCCGCGGCGACTGCGAGGATTACGCCATCGCCAAATACGTCGCGCTCGGCGAAGCCGGCATCAACGAGGACGATCTGCGTCTTGTCATCGTGCGCGATCTGAGCCTTGCCGAGGATCACGCCATCCTTGCAGTACGCGTCGACGAGAAGTGGTTGCTGCTCGACAACCGCCGCCTTGCTCTCCTTGAGGACAATGAGTTGCGCCAAGTCGAGCCGTTGTTCGCGCTTAACCGCGAGGGTGTCAGGGAATTTCTGCCGTCGGCGCTCGCGGATGCCCGCAATGCCGCCACACCTTCATCGCTCAACGACGCCGATCAATAGCCGGAACGTCCTAGATCAAGCCGCCGTAGGGGCCCTGCGGATCTGATAGCGCCTGAAGACGCAGTGCTGCGGCGTGGGCGAAGCGCAGCATCAACGTTCGCCGCCGCGCCGGCACAAGCCGGTGCTCGGGCGCATCGCTGATGATCGAGGCGCCGAATGCGTCGGCGACGATCAAGCCGGCGTCGGCGGGAAAGATGTCACAGGACACATCCGGACACGTCGCGAAGAACAAGCGATCGCAGTGCAGCCGGTACTCCATCCACTTCTGATCGGCGCGAAAATCGGCGACCGACGATTTGATCTCGACAATCAAAATTTCACCGCCGCCGCCGAGCGCAACGAGATCGGCGCGGCGTCCGGATGGCAGCGGCAGTTCGCTGACCACTGAATAGCCGAGCCCATGCAGCAGGCGCGCCGTGCCGCGCGCGACCGCGAAGGCGGTTGGCGATTGCCGGCCATCGACTGGCGGCGCGGGCAGCAAATTGACGTTCATCGTCAGGATTCCGGGAAGCGGTTCATTGGCCGGGTGCCGGCCCTCGAGCTCACGCACGCCACATCCCCCGATCGCACAACCGACAGTAGTAGGGCTATTTTGCCCCGCCGGCGCGTTCGGGAAAAGCCCTTTTGATCGCAGTGTGGGAAGGTTCGACAACGCCGCGTTCGGTGATCAGTCCGGTGACAAGCCGCGCCGGCGTGACATCGAACGCATAATTGGCCGCCGGCGAGCCGTCCGGCACGAGCCTCACCGTCTCAATGCGGCCGTCGGGCGTGCGGCCGCTGATGGTCGTCACCTCGTCGGCGTTACGCTGTTCGATCGGAATTTCGGTGAGGCCGTCGCGAATCGAAAAGTCGATGGTTGAGGAGGGCGATGCGACATAAAACGGCACGTTGTTGTCGTGCGCGGCCAGCGCCTTCAAATAAGTTCCGATCTTGTTGCAGACGTCGCCATTCGCGGTAACCCGGTCGGTGCCCACAATGACGAGGTCGATGAGCCTGTGCTGCATCAAATGACCGCCGGTGTTGTCGGCAATCACGGTATGCGGCACGCCATGCTGGCCAAGCTCCCAAGCGGTCAGCGAGGCGCCCTGGTTACGCGGGCGCGTCTCATCGGCAAAAACGTGAAGGGCGATCCCCGAATCGTGCGCGAGGTAGATCGGTGCAGTCGCGGTGCCGATATCGACCGTGGCCAACGCACCGGCATTGCAATGCGTCAGCACGTTGACCGGTTCGCCCGGTTTCTTGCGTCCGGCGATGGCCTGTATCAGCGGCAGCCCGTTGCGGCCGATGGCGGCGTTGGTGGCGACGTCCTCGTTGCAGATTTCGGCGGCGCGCCGGTAGGCGGCTTCCGATCGCTCCGCCCGCGGGCGGTTGCGCACCACCGCCATCATCTCGTCGAGCGCCCATCTGAGATTGACCGCCGTAGGGCGCGTTGCGAGTAGTGTTGCGTAAGCCCGCTCGAGTGCTTCATCGGAGGCGTCTTCGCGCAGCGCCAAGCACATGCCGTAAGCCGCGGTGGCGCCGATCAACGGCGCGCCGCGGATCACCATAGCGCGGATGGCGTGCGCCGCCTCGGCGAGCGTGGTGAGGCGGCTCGTCAAAAACCGGTGCGGCAGGGCCGTCTGATCAATCACCGTGACTGACCAGCCATCTGGCTCGAGCCAGATGGTGCGCATGGATTTTCCGTCAACCTGCATCGGTAACTTGGCTCCTGATGAACGTTCTAGGTCGCACGGCTTGCCCGCGCAACGGCGTTGCCGCATTGTCGTGAAATTCGCCAACCCGGCGAGAACTCACTGAGTCACCAATGCCAGACATCGACTACGAGTATGAATACAACCTCCGCGCCCGCGTGCCGGATCACGCCGAGATATTTGCACGCTGGGCACGGGAGGCGGAAGATTATCGTGCTGAGGCGCTCAAGCGCGATTGTGCCGAACTCGGTTTGTCCTACGGTGATACCCCGCGGCAATTCATCGATCTGTTTTGGCCGGCCGCGGATAAGACCGCGCCAGTGGCGCTCTTCATCCACGGCGGATTTTGGCGCGCGTTCGATCCGTCGTCGTCAAGCCAACTGGCGCGTGGCTTGAACGGGCGCGGCATCGCCGTTGCGGTCGTCGGATACGATCTCTGCCCGATCGTCACCATCGCCGACATTATCGTGCAGATTCGGCGAGCGTGCATTTTCCTGTGGCAGCGCTTTGAGCAACGCCTGCTGGTCGCCGGACATTCCGCCGGCGGTCACCTTGCTGCAGCCATGGTCGGGACCGACTGGCAGGCGCTTTACCCAAAGGCGCCGGCCGATCTGGTCCCGTCTGCCTTCGCGCTCTCCGGCATTTTTGAGCTTACGCCGCTGCTCGGTCTTCCGGTCAATCAGGATTTGCGGCTCGACGCTGAATCCGCACGCCGGGACTCGCCGTTGTTGTGGCCGGTCGCGTCCGGACGGGTGATCGATGCCGCGGTCGGCGACGGTGAGACCAGCGAATTCAAGCGTCAGAGCGCCGCGCTCGCGGACACCTGGGCTCGCCGCGGCGCGCAAACCCGTTACACCGAATTCCCGGGCAATCACTTCACCGTTCTGGATGGGCTGACCGACCCGTCGAACGCGATGGTCGAGCGCGTGGTCACGCTGGTGCGGGACCTCGGCCGATAATTCGCCGAAACGCCGATGGTGGAATCTGGGCGCACACCGATGCCGCAAAGATGAAAGCGAAGCCGACGATGTCGGGGACGGTGAGCCGTTCGCCGATGATCAGCATGGTGGAGACGACGCCAAGCACCGGGATCCCGACAATGCCGAGTGTTGCCGTGAGCGCGGAAACCCGGCCGACAATGTCGAACCACAGCGCGTAGGCGATGGCGTTGCCGGCCAGACCGGAAAACAGTACGCCGATCCAGGCGCCCGCGTGCGCGTGCGCAAGCTCGAGCTTGCCGTCGAAAACAAGCATTGCCGCGGTGATGATCACTAACGCGACGATGACCTGCCAGGTGGCGAGCGCAAGTGGATCAACACTGAGCCGCGCCCATTTGAGATAAACCGTGCCCGCGGCCCAACTAAAACCGGCGCCCATTGCCAGGAAGAGTCCGAGCGGCGCGCCGGTTCGCGCCACGGGAAAGACCAGGATGACGACGCCAATGGCGCAAAGCGCGATTGCCGCCGATTGGACGCGGGTAGGGCGGTCGCCGAGGACTGCCCACGCCAATACCAGCGTCCAGACCGGCATCATGTAGTTGAGTATCGCAACGCGCGTTGTCGCCGCGCTCATTTGGGCGAAAGCGCTGAACAGGCTGAACGCCGTGATGTTGAGAACGCCGGCGACGATGACGTGCGCCCAGTCTTTTCCCGGCCGCACCCACAGGCTGCGGCGCTGCACGAGGCAGATCAGCAACAATCCCAACGCGCCAAAACCGGCGGTGAGGGTGCGCATGGTGAGCGGCGGCATGTCGTAGAGGGCGATCTTCATCGCCGGCCACGTCAGGCCCCAGATCAGGCAAATCACTCCCAGCATGAGCCGCGCCTGGACGTCGGCACCGCCGCTTGGCGAGGCGTTGCGGTAGCTTTGATGCTGGACCGTCATGGCGCCTTCGCTCCGGCGCCGATGAACCAATCGGCAATCTCGGCGCCGGTCCAGAATTTCACCCCGCCGCGCGCGCGTATCGACTTCGAACACCCGCCGTAGATATTTCAGGCGGTGCGGAGCGCCCATGATGTAGGGGTGGACGACCAACGCCATGACGCGGGCGGAGCGCGCCGCGTCGGCGTAAATCTGTTCGAATTGATCGATCGCCCGGTCGCTGTATTCGCTCGCCTTGTGATGCTGGATCAGCATCATCGCGACGTCGTTGCATTCCTGGGTGTAAGGCAGATTGAGGATCGGCTTGGTCCGTGTCTTCAGCCACACCGGCTGGTCGTCGAGCACCCAGTCGGCGACATAGTCGTAGCCTTCTTCGGCGAGGAGATCCGGCGTCTCCCAGGTTTCGGTCAGGCCGGGCCCGAGCCAGCCGCGCGGCGGCTTGCCGGTGGCTTTGATAATCACCTCACGCGTACGGCGGATATCCGCGCGCTCGTCCGACACTTTCTGCATGTTGCGCTGGGTAAAGCCGTGGCCGATGAATTCCCACTTGCGCTCGAGTGCAGCGCGCACGATCGGCGGATAGGCGGCAATTGCCGAACCGTTGATGGCGAGCACCGCCGGAATGGAGAATTCGTCGAACAGTTCGACAAGGCGCCAAAAGCCGACTCGGTTGCCGTATTCATGCCAGGCCCAATTCGGTACGTCCGGCATCGGCGAGCCCCCGGCCGGCGGCGTGAGCACCGTGCGCGGCATGGCCTGCGTGAAATCCCATTCTTCGACATTGACGATGACCCACACGACCATGCGGGCGCCGTCGGGAAGTCTCAGTGCGGGGCGTTCGGCGATGGCCGAGTAGGCGAGGCGATCGCTTGCCAGCATCGGCCGCTTCTTGGCGACTTTTCTGACCGCGGGTTTTTTCTTGGGGCGCGTGCTCAATGGGCGTAAGCGCGCTCGCCGCGCGCTTCCTCTATCGGACGATAACGCGCCGCGATGGTGCCGAAAATCGTCAAGCCAACGCAACACAGACACAACGGCACGAACGCAGCCCAGGGCTTGCCGGTCACATCCCACAGGGCGCCGCAAATGGTCGGAATGATGATGGCGCAAGTGTAACTGATGGTGAACATGCCGGCCGCGGTGCGCGGCACATCCGCCGGCGGCACCAGCAGCGCCGGTAACGCCAACGTCGGCGTCATGGTCACCGCGGTGCTGATGCCGATCAAAGCGGTGCTGAACACAATCGCCGCAGGCGACGGGAACAACAGCAAGCCGAGGAATCCGACGAGCATGCCGGGCCCGAACAGCAGAAACGGCCACGCGCGCCGCTGCAACCGATTGGCGGTCAAAATCAGGATGATGAGGGCGACGAGTTGCGCGCCGTTCAGGCCGGCAAGGGCCCAGCCCAGTACGCGTGATTGACCTTCGCTTGCGAGGTAATCGCCGAGAAAGGCGTTGGCCCCGAAGAATGGCGAGTTGTTACAGCCGAACGCGAATGCAACGAGCCAAACAACAGGGTTCTTCCACTCCGGCCACCAGCGTCCGCCCATTGCACTAAAGTCTGCGCCGGCTTTCTCCCGACGCTCGCGGGGGCTCGCCACGAAAAACACCGCGGCAATGACAAAGGCGGCGCACGCCCAGATGAGAAGGTCGAGCCGCCAGGAACCGCCGACCAACGGCAAGACCAATGGAATGGTCAGGATCGACGGCAGCATGGCGCCGACCACCATGCCGTTCGAGTAGGCGATGGTGCCGACGCCCACGCGGCCGGGAAGCCACTCACGCACCAGCGTCGGCATTCCCGGCTGCATGATGGCAATCCCGAAGCCGGTCGCAATTGCTGCCACGTAAAGCGTCCAGACGTTGATGGCGGCGCCGCGAGCGCCGCCCGCAACGGCGGCGATAATCATGCCGAGGACCAGCGCCCGTCGGGTACCGATGCGCGCGATCAGGAGTGAGCCCGGCACGGCGGCAATCGCGAAAAGCGCAAGCGGAAGTCCGATCAGAAGCCCGATCTGGGTCTCCGACATCCGCAACTCTTCGTGGATCAACGGGATAACGGGAGGGACCGTCAGCAACGTCATGCGCATGGCGACGCCGGCGAGCCAAAGAAGGCACAGGAGGCTAACGGCGCCGCCGACCAGGGAACGGTCGCGGCCTTCAGAAGTCGACATAAAAAGAAACCCGGCGTGACCGGAAAGGGTGCATCAGCAGCGCCCGCCAAGCAATATGCGGCGGTCGATTTTGGGCGTACTTTCCGGCAGTTCCGCCATGTTGCACCGCATGGCGCGGTGTGTTAGCAAACGCGCGATTTTCGCGGGGCCGCGGGGGCATACCCGCTGCCTTCAAATATTCGAGTCCCGCCTGAATCCCAAAGGCTTGTGCCGGTCGTTGGCGCCGTTTGCGAGTCTTGCGGAACAGCTCACAAGAAACTCAAGGCGCAGGCGACGTGGCAGGCGAACAACCTCTTATGGCAGGCGTGGCGGCCCGTTATGCGGCCGCGCTGTTTGATCTTGCGCGAGAGACGAACGCCGCCGATGCGGTGAAGACCGATTTGGAACGTTTCGACGCGCTGGTCGAGCAAACACCCGACCTCGACCGGTTAGTGCGCAGTCCGGTTTTTTCTTCCGAGGACCAGCTCAAGGCACTTACGCCAATACTCGACCACGCCGGCATCCGCGGACTGGCGGCGCAATTCATCAAACTCACCGCCGCCAATCGCCGCCTGTTTGCCATTCGCGACATGGTCCGCGCTTATCGCGAACTGGTCGCCAGGCACAAGGGTGAGGCGACCGCCAACGTCACTGTCGCCGAACAACTGAAGCCCGAACACCTTGCCGCATTACGCGACGCCCTCAAGGCGGTCAGCGGCAAAGACGTCGATCTCGACGTCAAAGTCGATCCCGCCATCATCGGCGGGCTGGTGGTCAAGCTTGGCAGCCGCATGGTCGATGCCTCGCTGCGCACCAAACTCAACGCGATCAAGCACGCCATGAAAGAGGCCCGCTGATGGATATCCGCGCTGCGGAAATCTCCGCCATTCTCAAAGAGCAGATCAAGAATTTCGGGCAAGAAGCCGAAGTCTCCGAAGTCGGACAAGTCTTGTCGGTCGGCGACGGCATCGCCCGCGTTTATGGCCTCGACAACGTGCAGGCCGGCGAAATGGTCGAGTTCGAAAGCGGCGTCAAAGGCATGGCGCTCAACCTCGAAATCGACAACGTCGGTATCGTGATCTTCGGCTCCGACCGTGAGATCGCGGAAGGCCAGACCGTCAAGCGCACACGGGCCATTGTCGAGGTGCCAGTCGGCAAGGGTCTCCTCGGCCGCGTCGTCGATGCGCTCGGCGAACCGATCGACGGTAAGGGCCCGATCAAGGCCGATCGCAAGGCCCGGGTGGACGTCAAGGCGCCCGGCATTATTCCGCGTAAGTCTGTGCACGAACCGATGGCGACCGGACTAAAGGCCATCGACGCCTTGATTCCGATCGGGCGCGGTCAGCGCGAGTTGATCATCGGCGACCGGCAAACCGGCAAGACCGCGATCGCGCTTGACACCATCCTTAATCAGAAGCCGCTCAATGCGTCGGGCGACGAGAAGATCAAGCTCTACTGCGTCTACGTGGCGGTCGGACAAAAGCGTTCGACCGTGGCGCAATTCGTGAAAGTGTTGGAGGAAAACGGCGCGCTCGATTATTCGATCGTCGTCGCGGCCACCGCTTCCGATCCGGCGCCGATGCAGTTTCTGGCGCCGTTTGCCGGCTGCGCCATGGGCGAGTATTTCCGCGACAACGGCATGCACGCGGTCATCATTTACGACGATCTCTCCAAACAAGCCGTCGCCTATCGGCAGATGTCGCTCCTGCTGCGCCGGCCGCCGGGCCGCGAGGCTTATCCGGGCGACGTGTTCTATCTTCACTCGCGGCTGCTCGAGCGCGCCGCGAAAATGAACGACGAACACAAGGCCGGCTCGCTCACCGCATTGCCGGTGATCGAAACCCAGGCCAATGACGTGTCCGCCTACATTCCGACCAACGTCATCTCCATCACCGACGGCCAGATCTTTCTCGAGACCGACTTGTTCTATCAGGGCATCCGCCCGGCGGTGAACGTCGGCCTCTCGGTGTCGCGCGTCGGTTCTTCGGCGCAGACCAAGGCGATGAAGAAAGTCGCCGGACGCATCAAGGGCGAGCTCGCGCAGTACCGGGAAATGGCCGCGTTCGCGCAGTTCGGTTCGGATCTCGATGCCACCACGCAGCGCCTGCTCAATCGCGGCTCGCGGCTGACCGAGCTGCTCAAGCAGCCGCAGTTCTCGCCGCTGAAAATGGAAGAACAGGTCTGCGTCATTTATGCCGGTGTGAACGGCTATCTTGATCCGCTGCCGGTCGATCGGGTGCGCGCATTCGAGGACGGGCTGCTCGGCGCGCTGCGCCAGCAGCACCCGGAGATCCTCAGCACAATCCGCGACTCGCGCGACCTTGACGATGCCACCACCGCGAAACTCAAGAGCGCTGTGGAAAGCTACGCCAAAGCGTTTGCCTGACGGCGAAGAGAAACGACTGAGACGAAATGGCTTCGCTTAAAGACCTCCGCAATCGCATCGCCGCCACCAAGGCGACGCAGAAGATCACCAAGGCGATGCAAATGGTCGCCGCCTCGAAGCTTCGCCGCGCGCAGGCGACGGCCGAGGCCGCGCGTCCTTACGCGGCACAGATGGACAAGGTACTCGGCAATATCGCGGCGTCCGTGGCCGGCAGCGAAAATGCGCCAAGACTGCTGCGCGGCACCGGCGGCGATCAGGTGCATCTGCTTTTGGTCTGCACCGCGGAGCGCGGGCTTTGCGGGCCGTTTAATACCGCGATCGTCCGGCTGGCTCGCGAGCGCGCGGCGGCATTGATGCGCGAAGGCAAAGAAGTCAAATTCTTCTGTGTCGGCCGCAAAGGCTACGATCAGCTGCGCCGGCTCTACAGCAGCCAGATCGTCGAGATGGTCGACCTGCGCTCGGTGCGCGTGCTCAAGTTCGAGAATGCGCAAGCGATCGCCGAGAAGGTCATCGCGCGCTTTAATAATTTCGAGTTCGACGTCTGCACGCTGTTCTTCTCCCGGTTCCGATCGGTGATCGCGCAAATCCCGACCGCGCAGCAGATCATCCCGCCGGTGTTCGATGATACCGCCAAGGATTCGCTCGGTGGCGCGGCCTATGAGTTCGAACCTGAGGCCGAAGACATTCTGCACGATCTGTTGCCGCGCAACGTCGCCGTGCAGATTTTCCGTGCGCTGCTGGAGAACTCCGCTTCGTTCTACGGCGCGCAAATGTCGGCGATGGACAACGCCACCCGCAATGCCGGCGACATGATCCGCCGGCAAACGCTCCAGTATAACCGCACCCGGCAGGCGATGATCACCAAGGAACTGATCGAGATCATCTCCGGCGCCGAGGCGCTTTAATTCGCAAAGAGGGCCATGATGGCAAGCACAGTCGGACACATCACTCAGGTCATCGGCGCCGTCGTTGACGTTCACTTCGAAAGCGAGCTGCCGCCGATCCTCAACGCGCTCGAGACCACCAACCAGGGCAACCGCCTGGTGCTCGAAGTCGCCCAGCAGCTCGGCGAGAACACCGTGCGCACCGTGGCGATGGACACCAGCGAGGGTCTGGTCCGCGGCCAAGAAGTTCGCGACACCGGCGCGCCGATTTCGGTGCCGGTCGGTGCGGGTCTTCTCGGGCGCATCATCAATGTGATTGGCGATCCGGTGGATGAGGCCGGCCCGGTCAAAGGTGACGCCCAGCGCGCGATCCATCAAGACGCGCCCGCCTATACCGACCAGTCGACGGAAGCGGCGATTCTCGTCACCGGCATCAAGGTCGTGGACTTGCTCGCGCCGTACGCCAAGGGCGGCAAGATCGGCCTGTTCGGCGGCGCCGGCGTCGGCAAGACCGTGCTGATCATGGAGCTCATCAACAACGTCGCCAAGGCGCACGGCGGCTATTCGGTGTTCGCTGGCGTCGGCGAGCGCACGCGCGAAGGCAACGATCTCTATCACGAGATGATCGAGTCCGGCGTGAACAAGGACCCGCACAAGGGCTCGGTCGAAGGCTCCAAATGCGCGCTGGTCTATGGCCAGATGAACGAGCCGCCTGGCGCCCGCGCCCGGGTCGGCCTGACCGGCCTGACCGTCGCCGAGTATTTCCGCGATCAAGGCCAGGACGTCTTGTTCTTTGTCGACAACATCTTCCGCTTCACACAAGCAGGTTCGGAAGTCTCGGCGCTGCTCGGCCGCATTCCTTCGGCGGTGGGCTATCAGCCGACGCTTGCGACCGACATGGGCGCTCTGCAGGAACGCATCACCACGACGACCAAAGGGTCGGTAACTTCGGTGCAGGCGATCTACGTCCCGGCCGACGATCTGACTGATCCGGCGCCCGCGACGTCGTTCGCGCATCTCGACGCCACCACTGTGTTGTCCCGCGATATCGCGGCCAAGGGCATCTATCCCGCCGTCGATCCGCTCGACTCCACGTCGCGGATGCTGTCCCCGCTGATCGTTGGCGAGGAGCATTATCAGGTCGCGCGCCGCGTGCAGCAGGTGTTGCAACGTTACAAAGCGCTGCAGGACATCATCGCCATTCTCGGCATGGACGAGCTTTCGGAAGAGGACAAGCTGACGGTGGCGCGCGCCCGCAAAATCGAGCGCTTCCTGTCGCAGCCGTTCCATGTCGCCGAAGTGTTCACCGGCTCGCCGGGCAAGCTGGTCGACCTTCAGGACACCATCAGCGGCTTCAAAGGTTTGGTCGAAGGCAAATACGACCATCTGCCTGAAGCCGCCTTCTATATGGTCGGGACCATCGAAGAGGCGGTTGAAAAGGGCAAGAAGCTCGCAGAGGCGGCGTAGGCGAACATGGCCGAGCTTCACTTCGAGTTTGTCTCTCCCGAACGGGTGCTGTTTTCCGGCGATGTCGACCAGGTCGATTTGCCGGGCGCCGAAGGCGATATGGGCATTCTCGCCGGCCATGCGCCGCTGGTGACGACGTTGCGGCCGGGTATTGTCACGGTGTTTCGGGGCAGCTCTCGCGAGGCGATCGTGGTTACCGGCGGCTTCGCCGAAGTCGGGCCTTCGGGTTTGACCGTGCTCGCCGATCGCGCGGTGGCACGCGACGACTTCGATCTCGCGACTCTGAGCGCCGAAATCAAGGACGCGGAAGAGGACGTCGCCGACGCTTCGGATCCGGCCGAGCGTGACAAGCTTGCGCGGCATCTCGCCCAACTGAGAGCGCTGCAAGACGCGCTCGGCGCGGCGTCGAGCGCACAGCACTAGTTCCGCTACCCGTTTAACTCCTCCTATCGGCCTGTTTATCTTGGCCACCGCTCCACGGGCGGTTTATGGCCTTTGCCGCCCTTCAAAAGCCATGACAAACGCGGCCACCATCGCTGTCGCCGAGTGCGCGAGCGACATCATTCTCGGTCGCGACGAACGCAATTGAGATGACGCCGGACAGTCCGCGCTTTGCCGCCGCATTTATCGTAAAATCTCGACGAGCAGCACCCACGCATTCCAGACCGTGGCGGCGAAAGTCAAAAGGACGCCTGCCGCTACCCAATAAACGCCGGCGCTTGCACTGCTCAGCAAATAACCGCCCCCGATCGACACCGGCAGCGCGGCGCTAAGGCCGACTATCAGCCGCCACAGCCACCAGCGCACGGGCTGCGTCTTCATCACCGGCAGTTGCCGCGCCTGTATGACCAGCGGCGCTACTGTCATCAACAGTCCGACGGCGAGGATTTCACCACCCAGAATTTTCAACGGCTGGCCGGGCATCAGCGCGAAGCTGCAAGCAAGCAATGCGCCGACCAGGAGGATCAGCATCTCCGCGGCGCGTCCGGGTAGTTGCGGAAATGAGAGGATGCGTTGCAGGTTGATGGAGATGGCGACGATGATGAGGCCGCTCAGCGCGGCCGCGGCGCCGACTTCGGCGACAAAGAAGTTCGCCCAACCGGGCGCGATCTCGTCCATTTATGCCCCGTTCAAAACTGGGGCCCCGTCGAGGCCCACGAGTGATCGGGGGCCTCTTTATAGTTTAGGTGTGCGTAAGCTCGCGGCTAATAGGAGAGAGCGGTCGACCCGACCGCTCTCTCGATCGCATCAGCGTCCGAACCAATTAAAGCGCCACACCAACTCAGTCGAGACCATCTCGGTTTGCTTCTGTGAGTTGAGCGTGATCCCGGCGGGGATAACCAAGCCACCGCCGGGGGTAGCGGTGAGTGGAACGTTGGCGGTATTGTACTGCGAATAACGATATTCGGTCTTCAGAAACAGACCGGAGATCGGCAGCCAGTCGAGCGCGTATTCGAAACCGCCGCCAATGAACCAGCCGTTGTAAGTCTGCCCGGCCAGACCGATGCCGGCCGGTCCGCCGCCCGCAATGGCAATATTGTAATTGACCGAACTAAACTTGGCCTGAGTCCAGCCGCCGTCGAAATAGGTCAGGACGCGCGGCGAGATCAAAGCGCCGATGCGGCCACCAGCCGCCCATGACGCGGTTTCGGACTCGTTTCCAACCACACCGGGGAAATCCGACTGCCCGGTGATGCTGCCACCCTCGTAATCGCCGAAAACGCCGATCACCAAAGGCATATTGAAGAGCACGGGGTTCAACTGGTAATCGCAGCCGGCTTGGCCCTGACCGAACCAGCCCCTGCCCCCATTGGTGGTCGACGCAGTTATGGGCCCTGTTATGGGGTCCTGCACGAAGCTGTTCTGGTTCCACCAGCCATAGCCCGCGCCGCCGCCGACGTAACACCCCGTCCACGTATAGACCGGCGGCGGTGGCGCCTTATAAACCGGAGCTGGCATAGGCAGGTCGGCTGCGTTGGCGACGCCATAGGCTGCGACCGTCGCCAAAACCGCAAGCGCGAGAACTTTTGTTTTCATCGTTGTGCCCCTCAAAATCTTGGCCAAGAAGTCGGCGTGAATCTGAAGGCACATTAGCACGACTATGCGGCGACTCCTGTGCCTTTTGGGTCACAGCTAGGCGCCCGCGAACATTTGCTCACGCGAATTTGGCAAATTCGGCGATCACACGTTCGTATGTCTTGCGCTTGAACGGCACGACGAGTTCCGGAAGATTGCGCAACGGTTCCCAGCGCCACTCGACGAACTCAGGTTTGTGTCCGCCGGCGGGATGCTCAATGTCGATTTCACTTTCATTGCCGGTGAAACGCAGCGCAAACCACTTCTGCGTTTGCCCGCGATATTTGCCGTTCCAAGCCTCCCCGGCGATCTCGGGCGGAATATCGTAACTGAGCCATTCGGCAATTTCGCCAAGCCGCGCCACCGAAGTGATGTTGGTCTCTTCCTGCAGCTCGCGCAGCGCTGCCGGCCACGGATCTTCGCCCGGATCGATGCCGCCTTGCGGCATTTGCCACACGTGGGTGGCGTCGATGTGTTCCGGACCGCCGATGCGCCGGCCGATAAAAACGCGGCCTTGGCGGTTGAGCACCATGAGGCCGGCGCAGGGGCGATAAGGCAATTGATCAAACGACGTCATCGGTGGGACGCAAACGGCAAACCGGAGCGATATGTGGTTATTGCTTGGCGCCTTTGCCATTCGCGCCGGCTGACGGACCTTCGTTGCCGGGTGGCGGCAGTACGACCTCATGCCGCTGCCCGGTTTTGCCGTCGATAATCGTGACGGTTTTACTTCCCGGCGGCAGGGCGGGACGGATTTGCGTGTCGCTCGGCGGAACAACCGGCGCGACCGTTTTCACGTTCGACTGTGGTGCCCCATCGGTCACGGTCGACGGGCTTGGCGGCCCAAGGGCGTCGGGCTTGTTCGCGGCCGCCAGACCTCGCTCGTCAATAGGCACAGCGACTTTCGGCTCGCCGCCGAACGGATCGTCGCTGACAAACGCCCAAACGACGAACGCGCCGAGAAACAGGGCAAGCGCGACGGCGATGACCTTCGGAATCGATACAAAAGGCTCGCGTTGGCGACGCGCGGGCCCTCGACCGAGCGGAGTGGTCAAATCATCGACGGTCATACGACCTCTGGCTCTTTGCCAGCCGGCCATCGCGAGCGAAGCCCGGCGAATTCGCGGCGCGGCGAATCATCGACTTTGAGTTTATCACGGCGCGATTCGCCAGCGGCAGTGCCGGCCGCCCAAAAACGAACGGGGCGGCTAAAGCGCCGCCCCGTCGGGTCTTTCAGAAAACCGGCCGTTTAGTTTGGCACGGCGGCCTTCGGGTTCGGCGGGAAGGCGGCGTCGCTGATGGCACCGCGCAGTAGGTCAAGCGCTTCCTTGAGCGCCTTGTCGTCCTTTTCGTCCTGCGGGACGTAAGACTGCGAGCCGGACTCTTCGTTGCCCTCGGCCTTGAGGTGGCCCCGCAATGACGCTTCGCCCTTGGTGTCGGTGCGCGCTTTCAGGTCATCCGGAACATCCTGGAGCACTTCGATGTCCGGAGTAATGCCCTTGGCCTGAATCGACCGGCCCGACGGCGTGTAGTAACGGGCCGTGGTCAGCCGCAGCGCGCCGTTGCCAGCGCCGAGCGGAATGATGGTCTGCACCGACCCCTTGCCGAAGGAGCGGGTTCCAACAAGCGTGGCACGCTTATGATCCTGCAACGCGCCGGCGACGATCTCCGACGCCGATGCCGAGCCGCCATTGATCAGCACAATGAGCGGTTTGCCCTTGGTCAAGTCGCCGGGCCGGGCGTTGAAACGCTGCGTTTCCTCGGCATTGCGGCCGCGGGTCGAGACGATCTCGCCCTTGTCCAAAAACGCGTCCGACACCGAAATCGCCTGATCGAGCAGGCCGCCGGGATTGTTGCGCAGGTCGAGGACGAAGCCTTTGACCTTCTCAGCGCCGATCTGATTGGTCAGATCGCTGATCGCCTTTTTCAGGCCGTCCGTGGTCTGCTCATTGAACTGGGTGACGCGGATATATCCGACATCCTCGCCTTCCGAGTGCGAGCGGACCGACTTCACCCTGATCACGTCGCGTACGATCGAGACCTCGATCGGCTTGTCCTGGCCCTTGCGCATGATGGTGAGCTTGATCTTGGTATTCACCGGGCCCCGCATCTTCTCGACCGCCTGATTGAGCGTGAGGCCCTGGACCTGCTCGTCATCGAGCTTGGTGATGATGTCGTTCGCCATGACGCCGGCCTTGGCCGCCGGGGTATCGTCGATCGGCGCGACGACCTTGACCAGGCCGTCTTCCATGGTGACTTCGATGCCGAGGCCGCCGAATTCGCCGCGCGTCTGCACCTGCATGTCGCGGAAGCTTTTCGGGTCCATGTAGCTCGAATGCGGGTCGAGCCCGGCGAGCATACCGTTGATGGCCGATTCGACCAGTTTGGCATCATCGGGCTTCTCGACGTAATCGGCGCGGACGCGCTCGAACACGTCACCGAACAGATTGAGCTGCCGATAGGTGTCTGAAGACGCCGCTTTCGCACTGGAACCGACAAAAACGCTGTGCGGCTGGGTCGCCAGTAGCGCGAGGCCGGCGCCAGCTACCGCACCAAGAAAGACGAGGGAAGTTTTGCGCATCATCCGCGGACCTTTTCGCCTTCGTTCGTTGCCCACCATGGGCTGGGGTCAATAGGAGTCCCGTCCTTACGGAACTCCACGTAAAGCACAGGTTGCTTGGACTTTGTCGCCGCAGCGGATACCTGTGCTCCGCCGCCCATCACCGCTACGGGTTCGCCCGTGAGTACGAATTGGCCGAGATCGACGGAAATCCGTTCCATGCCCGCAAGCAACACATGATAGCCGCCCCCGGCATTCAGGATCAAGAGTTGGCCATAGCTGCGAAACGTGCCAGCGTAAACAACCCAGCCATCACACGGCGATGTGATCTGCGCGTTAGCGCGGGAGCCGATCGAAAGGCCTTTTTGCGTTCCGCCTAGCCCATCGGACGTGCCGAAGTCGCTCATCTTCACGCCGTTAACCGGCCAGCGCAAATGACCGCGCGTCGACGCAAAAGCGACCGCCGGCGCTAGCCGTCCCGGATCATTGAGTGCCGCAAGGTTAGGCCGCGCATTATCTTCAGCGCGGGCCGCGGGCGGTAGGCTCGATTCGAGCTTGGCGATCAGGTTTTTGAGGCTGTCGGCCTGACGGGCCAAATCGGCGGCTCGCGTCCGTTCCGTCTCAAGCGCTTCCGCGGACGCGGTCTCTTTTTTCTGCCGCTCCTCGATCAGCAAATTCAATCGCAGTTGATTGCGGGCGAGCACATCGAGATCCCGGGCCAGCCGCTCGCGTTCACTCACAATACCCTTGCGGATTTTTGTGAGGTCGGCGAGATCGCCGGCCAGTGCGTCGGCTTCCGCGCGCATGCCGGGAACCATGCCGCCCAGCGTGATGGCGGTTCGCACGGCCTGCAGTGCGTCTTCAGGCTCAACGAACAGGACTGGCGGCGGCTGGTGGCCAACCCGCTGCAGCACAGCGAGGATTTCACCGACTGCTGCCCGGCGCTCGTCGAGCGACTTGCGCAACACGGCTTCCTGCTCGTCCAGCGGCCTGAGCCGCGTGTGGGTCGCCTCAATATTGGCCTCGAGTTCGCGCACGCGCGATGCGGTGTCGATGAGTTGCTTGTTAAGCGCGCTGCGATCGGCGGCAAGCGCCTCCATTTCCTTCCGAAGTTTGGCCTGGCTTTCCGCTGATTCGCGCTCCTTCTGCTTGGTGGCGTCGAGTTCCTGGTCGCGCTGTTTGAGCGTGTCGGCATCCGCTTTCGGGCGGTCGCTTGCCGGCGCGGTTGGGGTTGATTGGGCGGCACGTGCAGCCGGCGGCGTCGCGGCGCTTGCGGCGGCGTCGCTGGCGGTTTGGGCCATGCCCGGCGAACTGACGATCAGCGCGATAGCGATTGCCGCCCTGCGCGCGGCGTGCAGTTCGAGGGCGGGGAGGGGGCGGGGGATCATGCCGCGCAAGGATAGAGGCCAAATTCGGTAAGTCATAGAAGCCCGCACCTTACGTCGAGATTAAGACCTTCATCCGCATCAGCCGGGAGAAATCAACAAGGCACGATTAATAATCTGTTTTCGCCGGGTACACGCTTCAGCCCCGATGGTAAGGGTGCCCGGACAGGATTGTGCCGGCCCGGTAGATCTGTTCCAGCAACATGATGCGGATCAACTGATGGGGCCAGGTCGCGGCGCCGAACGCCAATCTGACTTTCGCGCGGTCCAACAAGTTTGGAGCCAGCCCGTCCGCACCGCCAATGATGAAACAGGCGCTCTCGCGGTTGTCGGCGCGCCACTGCCGCATCAGGCCCGCGAGCGCTGCGCTATCCAGGCTCTCACCGCGCTCATCGAGGACGACGACGACGGCGCCGTTGGGAATAACGTTGGCGAGTGCAATCGATTCTTCCGTGCGTCGGCGGTCGCGGTCTTGCGCGCGGCTTTCGCGGATTTCAACGATCTCGATCGCCCGCCAGCCGAGCGCGCGCCCCGTTGCCTCGGCGCGTTTGCAATACGAAGCCGCGAGCTCGCGCTCCGGTCCTTGTTTCAGGCGGCCTACGGCGGCGACGATCAGGCGCATGATCTGTCACCTAAACCTTGCGCGGCGGCAGGGAAGGCTAGCTCGCGCGACGGACGGGCCGGCTCCCTGACCACATCTTCTCGAGATTGTAGAAGGCGCGCACCTCCGGGCGAAAGACGTGCACGACTACGTCGCTTGCGTCGATCAGCACCCAGTCGCAATGCGGCATGCCTTCCACCCGAGCGCTGACGCCGGCCTTGTGCAAATCCTCGACGATCCGGTCGGCGACCGACCCGACGTGGCGGTTCGACCGGCCGGAAGAAACGACCATGTAATCGCCGATCGAAGATTTGTTGCGGAGATCGATGGTGAGGGTGTCCTCGGCCTTCATATCGTCGAGGCGGGCGAGGACCAGACGGAGGATCTCCTCAGCGTCAGGACGCATTCTGGAGACCCGATCGGGCGCGCGACGTTCGGCCCGAGACGTTACGAATGTGGACAGGGATCCTTATCCTTTCGCTCCATTCTCCGCCCCGGAATCAAATGGGGCCTTCACTAAGATAGGCATGCAGCGTTAACAGTTTCAACTGTTCTTCATCACATTACTGCAACAGAAACACGGCATTTTAGCTGTCTAGCGCTGCCGCAATGCCCGCGCCGCGCGCAGCGCCGTAGAGGACAGCGGCGACTTGAGGCCGTGCAGATAGATCCAGACTGGCGGCTTCCGTTCCGGCAAACTCTTCGCAGCCGATTCTGGAATGCGGAAAGACGCGAGCGCCTGGCCCGCGGCGCTGCCCGCGGCGTAAAGGCTTGGCCCGAGGCGATCGACGACGGCAATCGGCACCAGATTTGCGATTTCGCGCCAGCGCTGCCAGCGATGAAAGGCGCGCAGGTTGTCGGCGCCCATGATCCACACGAAATGCACCCGCGGGCAAGCTTGGACCAAATAACTGACGGTCTGATAGGTATATCGTGTGCCGAGCTGCGCCTCGAGGTCGGTGACGTCGATGCGCGGATGATGCGCAAGCTCACGCGCGGCAAGCGTTCGCGCCGCCAGCGGTGCCAAGCCGCTGGTGTCTTTCAGCGGATTGCCCGGCGTGACCAGCCACCACACCCGATCGAGGCCGATGCGCTTCATGGCCAAAAGGCACGCGGCGCGGTGTGCCGCGTGCGCGGGATCGAAAGTGCCGCCAAACAGTCCGATGCGCATGCCGGGCGAGTGAATCGGCAGGACCAGACGAGGTCTTTTGTTACGCGGAGCAGGGCCGGCGGCAGCCGCATGCGCCGGCGGCGACTCGCGGTTCATTCTCGTCAGCAACAGCCCCTTGCCCCATCTCTCGCCCGCAGATCGAAGCCGACCTGCCGGCGAACTCCACTCAACATTACGGCCGCGTCTGGCCGTTGCCGTGAACTCGGTATTTGAAAGTCGTCAGCTGCTCCAGGCCGACCGGACCGCGCGCGTGAAACCTGCCGGTCGCGATACCGATTTCACCGCCGAATCCAAACTCGCCGCCGTCGGCAAACTGCGTCGAAGCATTATGCAGGACGATTGCCGAATCGACTTCACGCAAGAATTTTGCGGCCGCCGCGCGATCTTCAGTAACGATCGCATCGGTATGGTGTGAACCGTAACGCTCGATGTGGGCGATTGCAGCGTCGACGCCATCGACTACGCCAACGGTCATGATGGCATCGAGATATTCTGTTGACCAATCCGCGTCACTCGCGGGCGTGACGCGCGTGTCCGCAGCCTGCGCCGCCTCATCGCCGCGGATTTGACAGCCGGCATCGATCAGCATGGCGATCAGCGGCTTGAGCATTTTCGGCGCCGCGGCGCGATCAACCAGCAAAGTTTCCGCTGCGCCGCATACGCCGGTGCGGCGCATCTTGGCATTGAGGACGATCTTCTTTGCCATCGGCAGCTTGGCCGCGCGATCGACGTAAACGTGACAGTTGGCTTCGAGGTGAGCAAACACCGGAACGCGCGCTTCCGCCTGGACGCGGGCAACAAGACTTTTGCCGCCGCGCGGAACGATGATGTCGATGGACCCGTCGAGTCCGGCGAGCATCATGCCGACGGCCGCGCGGTCTCGCGTCGGCACCAGCGAAATTGCGGCTTCGGGCAGTCCCGCTTCGGATAAGCCCTCATGCATCGCGGCGTGAATGGCACGCGTCGAATGAAAACTCTCGGAACCGCCACGCAGAATCACCGCATTGCCGGCTTTCAGACAAAGTGCACCGGCGTCAGCCGTCACGTTGGGGCGGCTTTCGTAAATCATGCCCACCACGCCGAGTGGCACGCGCACGCGCTCAATGCGCATTCCGTTGGGACGTCGCCACGACGCTGTGACTTCACCGACCGGGTCCTTCAGCTTGCGAATGGCATCGAGCCCGGCCGCCATGGCCTCGACACGTGACGCATTGAGCTGGAGCCGGTCGAAAAAGGCCGGGGAGGCGCCGGCAGACTTCGCTTCCGCGATATCCTGCTCATTCGCCGCAAGAATGGCCGGTTGCGTGCGGCGAATAGCGGCGGCCATGCCGGTCAGCGCCCGATTTTTCCGTGACGCCGGCGCCAGCGCGAGCAGGCGTGCCGCCTCGCGGGCTTCGCGGCCCATGGTCATCATGAGCGAACTAAGCTTGCTCGCATTTCCAACGGCAGTAAGCGGCGCGTTCATGGCCTTGATCAGGCTCGGGATCCTGTTCCTTCCTATCATGTCCGGCGGGTGCGAGCGAGACGGTTCCGCCACCCTCTTTGTCCACACCCGTCCACACTGGTCGCGCGGCGGTCACAGAATCCTCGGAACATGGCCATTGTTGACACGTTTTGTTCCCAGATCGCCTCACGGAGGGACATTATGGGTTTGTCGAAAAATCGCTTGAAACGCAGCGTGCCCCGCCGGTTCCCGGTCGGCGCCAAATATGTCGTGGAAGGACATGGCGGCGCGGAGGGACACCTGCGCGTCGTCGCACGCTACATCGAGTTGCCGGGCGGCCGGCGGATCAACATTTCGGGTTCCCAAACTCTCAGCTTTGATCGAAGCCGCGGCTCGCAAACTTTGCGCACGCAGCCGAAAATCCGCGGTGGAACCACGAGCAAAAAATTCGCCGGTAGGCGAGGAACCCCCGCCCGGGCGTCACGTTGATGAGGTGGCGCCGGGCGAAGCCCCCCAGCCCCTCACCCTCAATCACCCGGCGTTGAGCCCCGGCCGCGAAAGCGGCTGGGGTTCCACTTTGTGGGCGAGAAAGCTGACGGCGGAACTTCCAGCCGATCCGCCACGGTCAGGCTGAAGGCCGCACGACCAAGTCATCGCGATGCACGATCTCGGTACGGCCGCGAAACCCAAGAATGGATGCAATGTCCGTTGACGAGCGTCCTTTGATTTTGCGCGCGTCGTCGACGTCATAAGCACAAAGGCCCCGAGCAATCTCCAGCCCCGCCGGATCGCGAATGATCACAGCGTCGCCGCGGGCGAAGCCGCCGTCGACGCTGACCACGCCGGCCGGGAGCAAACTCTTTCCGCCGCGCAACGCCGCGACCGCGCCGGCGTCGATCACTAGCGTGCCCTTGGGTTCGAGCGTGCCGGCAATCCATTTCTTGCGCGCGGTAACCGGGTTTGCGCCGGTGACGAACCACGTGCAGCGCGCGCCCTCGGCGATGGCGCGCAGCGGATGGTCGCGCTGGCCCGATGCGATCACCATGTGCGTGCCGGCGTGGGTGGCGATCTTCGCGGCTTCGATTTTGGTCTGCATGCCGCCGCGCGACAGTTCGGAAGGGGCGGCGCCCGCCATTGCCTCGATCTCATGCGTGACGTGTGCGACATAAGGAACGTGGCGTGCCGAAGGGTTGCCGGGCGGCGCGTCATAAAGGCCGTCGACGTCGGATAGCAGCACGAGCAGGTCGGCGCTCACCATGGTCGCGACCCGTGCTGCCAACCGGTCGTTATCGCCATAGCGGATCTCGCTGGTCGCGACCGTGTCGTTCTCGTTGATGATCGGTACGCCACGCCAGGCCAGCAACGTGTCGATGGTGGAGCGCGCATTGAGATAGCGCCGCCGCTCTTCGGTATCGCCCAGCGTCAAGAGGATCTGGCCGGCAATAATACCGTGCCGCGACAAAGCCTCGGTCCATTGGCGCGCCAGCGCGATCTGGCCGACGGCGGCGGCCGCTTGACTGTCCTCGAGCTTGAGCTGGCCTGAGGCGAGCTTGAGCACCGCGCGGCCGAGTACAATTGCGCCCGATGACACGACCAAAACTTCCCGATTGCCGCGATGAATTTCGGCAATGTCGGCGGCAAGTGACGACAGCCACTCTTCCTTCAGCCGGCCGGCCTGCGCATCGACCAGCAGCGACGAGCCGACCTTTATGACAATGCGGCGAAAGTCGCCAAGCGTGGGTATTTTCATGGTGAGATGCGTCGAGCCCGGCGAGTTAAGATCACAACTCGGCTTCATGCTCCAGTTGCGACTTGTTCTCCAGGCAGTAATAGCCGGATAGCCGGCTGACCAGCTTGCGACGCTTCCAATCATTGAGAATGCGGCTGACATTCTCGCGAGCGATGCCCGCCATTGCGGCAATGTCGCTTTGGCCGATCTTCTGCCGGATGACGATGCGGCCGGAGCCGACGTCCTGTCCGAAATTTTCGGCGAGTTCGAGCAGCGTCGAGGCGACGCGGCCCTTGAGCGGCAGGAAGCTTCCCGCCGCGACCACTACGTCGGTTTCGCGCAATCGCGTGGAAAGAATACGAACCAGCGCCTGGTAAACTTCCGGGTGTTGCTGGGCAAACGCATCGAAGGCGGCGCGGCTGAGAAAACTCAAAGCGGTGTCGCGCACCGCAACGACCGAGGCGGAGCGCGGCCGTCCGTCGATCACCGATAGCTCTCCGACTATGGCGCCTGCGCCGAGAAATGCGAGAATCCGTTCGCTGCCGGCACGCGACACCATCGCGACTTTCAGAAGCCCGTCCTCGATCCGATAGCACCCGTCGCCGGGATCGTCGGCGAGAAATAGCACCTCGTCGGCGGCGAGCCGTACGGGCTTCGCACCGGTAAACAGGTTTGTGGCGAGATGTCCGGGCAAGCCCGACAGCAGGCTCGGGCCCAGACGGGCGCCTTTCGGCATTATCCCCTCCAGCGCGGCCGTGTTCCCGCACCATGGGGCAGATTTGCAAATAAGAAAAGCCCGCCCGGGGTTGGTCCGGGCGGGCTGGGGTGCTTGGGGACATTCACCCCTTTGAGTTCGCCGGCGGCCCGTGGGCGGGGTCGAGGGTGCGCAGGACCGTGACGAACCAAGTTCTACTTGCTTTGAAGCAGGTCTCCTCTCAGCAGGTAACGGCTTAACCATAACGCGCAGGGTGGATGCCGAAGTGACCGGCATCACACAATTCCGCTTTCCCCCAAGGGGGTCGCGACAATCGAATTATTTCAGAGCGAGCCAGTGGATATCGCCGCAGCACAAACGCTGCGCCAGCACAATCGAGTCCGTGCGCTGCTGCTACGGGCTTAAGTTTTCTTCGCTGCTGCGCGCACTTTGACACCGGCGCGGTTTTCGATCGGTTGAATAACCGCGGTGACGTCGACTTCCGGTCCGAGTTCGTCGCAGGTTCGTTTGAGCACGCCGGCGACGGCGTCAATGACGTTGGTGGTCACGCCGAGCGCTTCACGTTCGGCAAGGAAAAGGTTCACGTCCTTTGACAGCAGACCGGCGGTGAACCCGAGATTGAACGTGCCGGGAAGGATCGCCTTTGCGACTTTATCCTCGGTCATGGTGTTGCGGCCGGTGCCGGCGTTGATGACGTCGAGCATCTGGTGCGGATCGAGCCCGGCTTTAAATCCCGTCACCAGCGCTTCGGCCGTGGCAGTCATGGCCGCAGCCGAGAGCACATTATTCACGAGCTTCATGGTCTGGCCGGCGCCAGGCCGTTCGCCCAGGAAAAAGACTTTGCCAATGACCGACAGCAGCGGCTCAATCGCCGTGACCTCGGCGCGAGGGCCAGAGGCCATGACAGCGAGCGTACCGCGTTCGGCGCCGGTGACGCCGCCGCTGACCGGACTGTCGATCTGCACGATGTTGCGCGCCGCGAGCAGCTTAAACACCCGCTCCGCCATCACCGCGCCGGTGGTGGAAAGATCGACGAAGCGTTTGATGCGTTTGCCGTTGATGACTCCATCGGGGCCGGTCGCGACTTGCAGCACAACGTCGGGAATGGGCAAGCTCGCCATCACGGTTTCGGCAGCGTCCGCGACTTCCACGGGCGAGCGCATGGCGACCGCGCCCAAGGCGGCGAGATTGCCGATCGCCTCCTGTCGCGTGTCGTAAACAAAAACGCGGTGCCCGGCTTCGACCAAGCGTCGCGCCATGTGCGCACCCATGTTGCCCAGACCGATAAATCCGACGTCCATTTCCGCTCTCCCTTTATTTCGCTACGGCTGCCGCCGGGAATTCTTGCCGGACCTTTTCCGTATGTTCGCCGAGCGACGGGACCGAACCATATTGCCGGGACGTCGAGGCGCGCAGTTCGGCCGGCGCCGGATACGAAACCGGACCGCTCGGCGTTCCGACTGTGATCAGGCGCAAATGCGGATGGCGCTTAAGGTCAGCCACACTGTTGATGCGCGCGTAAGCAATTTCCGCGGCGGTGAGTTTCTGCGTCAACAGATCGGCGTCCATGGTCATCGAAATCGCGGCGACCCGGCCGTCGGTTTCGGCGCGGCGCTCGACGCGCGCGCGATTGGTGGCAAAACCGGGATCGGCGGCGAGTTCGGCATCACCCAGAACCCGTTCGGCGAGCACGCGCCATTCGCGATCGTTTTGAATGCCGATCAGAATTTGGGCGCCGTCGCGCGTCGGGAACGCGCCATAAGGCGAAATCGCCGGGTGTGTGAGGCCGACGCGCTGCGGCGGCATGCCCGCTCCCTCTTGCAACAGCGGCACCGCCATCCAATCGGCGATGGAATCGAACATGGATACCGACAGCTCGGCGCCGTGGCCGGTCTTTTGCCGCGCGATCAAAGCCTCGAGAATCGCCTCGTAGGCATTCAGTCCGGTTGAGATATCGACGACCGACACGCCGACGCGCGAGGGTTCGGTCGTTCCGGTAATCGACGCGAGTCCCGTCTCCGCTTGAATCAGCAAATCGTAGGCTTTGCGCTTGGCGTAGGGGCCATCCTCGCCGAAGCCGGAAATCGAGCAGCAGATCAGGCGAGGATAGTCGCGCCGCAATTGCGGGATACCGAAGCCGAGCTTCTCCACTGTGCCAGGTTTAAGGTTCTGCACAAAAATGTCGGCGCGATCGAGCATCGCGCGAAGTACGGCTTTGTCTTCGTTCTTGGTGAGATCGAGCACCACCAATTCTTTGCCGCGATTGAGCCAGACGAAATAGCTGCACTCGCCGTGCGCGAAGCCGTCGTAGTAGCGCGCAAAGTCGCCTTCCGGCCGCTCGATCTTGATGACGCGCGCGCCGGCGTCCGCCAGGCGGCAGGTGCACATCGGCGCCGCGACGGCTTGCTCGAGCGAAACGACCAACAAGTTTGATAGGGGCAGGGTCATCGACGATAACTAATAGGAGCGCGGCAGCCCGAGCACATGCTCGGCGATGTACGAAAGAATGAGATTGGTCGAAATCGGCGCCACCGTGTAAAGCCGCGTTTCGCGGAATTTTCGCTCGATGTCGAATTCCTCGGCGAAGCCGAAACCGCCGTGGGTTTGTACGCACATGTCGGCCGCCGCCCAAGACGCTTCCGCGGCAAGATGCTTGGCCATATTCGCCTCCGCGCCGCAGTCTTTCCCCGCCTCGTATAGCGCGGCCGCTTCGTGAACCATCAATTCAGCGGCGCGCATGCCCATGTACGCGCGGGCGATCGGAAATTGCACGCCTTGGTTCTGGCCGATCGGCCGGCCGAAAACCACGCGCTCGCGCGCGTAAGCGCTCGCCTTGCCGATGAACCACTTGGCGTCGCCGATACATTCGGCGGCAATCAGAATGCGCTCGGCATTCATGCCGGACAGGATGTAGCGAAAGCCGTCGCCTTCGTTACCGATCAGGCTGTCGGCGGGAATGCGAACATTCTCCAGAAAAATTTCGGTAGTGGCGTGGTTCATCATGGTGCGGATCGGGCGGATATTCAGTCCCTTGCCCTTGTGCTCCCGCATATCGATGAGAAAGACCGAAAGCCCGGCCGTGCGCGATTTCGCTTGCTCGCGCGGCGTGGTGCGCGCCAGCAGCAACATCAAATCGGAATACTCGGCGCGTGATGTCCAGATTTTCTGGCCATTGACGACATAGGTGTCGCCGTCGCGCGCGGCCGTGGTGCGAAGGCTCAGCGTATCGGTGCCCGACGTAGGCTCGGTGACGCCGAACGCCTGGAGCCGCAATTCGCCGCGCGCGATGCCGGGCAGATACTTCGCTTTCTGCGCGGCGCTGCCGTGACGAAGCACCGTACCCATGGTGTACATCTGCGCGTGACACGGCGCGCCATTGCAGCCGGACGCCTGGATTTCTTCCATGATCGCCGCGGCGGCACGCATGGTCAGTCCACTGCCGCCGTATTCCTCCGGGATCAGGGCGGCGAGAAATCCCGCCTTGGTCAAAGCGGCGACGAACTCTTCCGGATAAGCCCGTTCGCGGTCGAGCTTTTGCCAATAGCTGCCGGGAAAATTGGCGCACAAAGCACGCACGGCATCGCGAATTGGCGCGAGATCGGTGTCACTCACGGCGCGAGCTCCGCCCGGCCGTTGTTGATCGCCACTACGTCGCGTTCGACGACGCGCGCGCGGAAGCTCACGCGGCTGCCGTCGCGCCACATCTCGGTCCGGATGGTTTCACCGGGAAAGACCGGAGCGGAAAAGCGGGCCGAAAACGATGTCAGCCGCGCGGGATCGTAGCCGCACATGGTTTTAAGAAGCGCGTGACCGGAAACGCCGAAGGTACCGAGGCCGTGCAAGATCGGCCGATCATAGCCCGCGGCCTTCGCCGCCGCTGGTTCGGCGTGCAGCGGGTTGTAGTCCCCGCTGAGCCGGTAGATGAGCGCCATTTCCGGGCGCGTGCCGAGATCGCAAACCGCATCCGGCGCGCGCGACGGAATGGGATGCGGCGGCGGCGTCTGCCGCGCCGGTCCGCCGAAACCACCATCGCCGCGGCAGAAAATCGTTTGCGTCACTGTAGCGACCCGCGCGCCGGTCGCTCTGTCGGTGATTTCGCGCTCGGTGAGAAGAAGCGCACCTTTGCCGGCGCCTTTGTCGATGACGTCGACAATGCGGGTCCGGCCGAGCAATGCGCCTTCCGCCGCGAGCGGACGATGCAGCGTAAAACCCTGCTCGCCGTTGACCACCATCACCCAATTGATGCCGCTGTCTGGATTGCGCACGAGCGAGCCGCTATGGGCGAGCACGGTCGCCATGGTCGGCAGCACTTTGAGGTTCTTTTCGTAGACGAACGCGAGTTCGTCCTCATTCATCGGATCGTGGCCGAGCCCGACGCCAAGCGCGTAGAGGATGCAGTCTTTCGCTTCGTAGATTTGCTCGGCCGGCGCGATTTGCAACGCCATCAGCTTGTCGTAGACGATGCCCATCTCACACCGGTTCCCACGAAAACACGTCCTGCGACCGTTCAAGCGGCGTGAACGAGGTGGCAAACGCGCCCTTGAGCTGATCGGCAAGGGTTTGCGGCGTCCATCCGTCGGAGCGGTGCAGCGTGCGGATCGGGCGGTTGGCGTTGAACAAATAAATTTCGTTGTTGCGCGCCGAGAGAATCTGCCCGGTGATGCCATCGGCCGCTGCGGACGCGAGATAAACCACAAGCGGCGCGACTTTCTCAGGCGTGACCTGGCTGGCGCGCGCGACCCGCGCCTTTTCCTTCTCGTCGTCGGTCGGGATCGACTGCACCATGCGCGTCCAGGCAAACGGCGACACGCAATTCGAGCGCACATTAAATCGCGCCATGTCGAGTGCGATGCCGCGCGACAGGCCGACAATGCCCATCTTGGCCGCCGCGTAGTTGGCCTGACCGAAATTGCCGACCAGTCCCGACGTCGATGTCATGTGCACGTAAGCGCCGGAATTCTGCTCGCGAAAATGCGTCGCACAGGCGCGGCTCATGATGAAGCTGCCGTTGAGGTGGACATTGATGACGTCCGACCAGTCCGACCAGCTCATGCGGTGAAAGATGCGGTCGCGCAGGATGCCGGCGTTGTTCACCAGGATGTCGACGCGGCCGAAGGCATCGAGCGCCGCCTGCACGATCTTGTCGCCGTTGGCGGGATCGCTGATCGACAGCGTCGAGGCGATAGCCTGACCCCCGGCCTTCTTGATCTCGTCGACCACGGCATGCGCGGGGCCAGCATCGGTTCCCGCGCCTTCGAGGCTCGCGCCAATGTCGCAAACGACGACGCGCGCGCCTTCTTCCGCCATCAACAGCGCAATGCCGCGCCCGATGCCGCGCCCGGCGCCGGTGACGATCGCGACTTTGCCGTCGACGATGCCGGGCATACCGTCACTTCCCCCAGACGTCCTCAGCGATTTCGACAATCATCCTCAGCTTCGCCCATTCTTGGTCTTCGGCCAGCGTATTGCCTTCCTCGGTCGAAGCGAAGCCGCATTGCGGGGAGAGGGCGAGCTGGTCGAGACTGGTGAACTTCGCGGCTTCCTCGAGCCGGCGCTTGATGGCGTCCTTGCTCTCGAGCTGCCCGGTTTTCGAGGTGACGAGGCCGAGGACGGCGACGCGGCCCTTTTGCAGGCGCTTGAGCGGCTCAAAACCGCCGGCGCGTTCGCTGTCGTATTCCATGAAGTAGCCGTGCACCTTGATCTTGTCGAACAGCACTTCCTGCATGGCGTCATACCCGCCGCTGCCCATGAAGGTCGATTTGTAGTTGCCGCGGCACAAATGCATGGTCACCGTCATGTCGGAGGGAATGTCCGACATCGCCTCGTTGATCAGCTCGCCATAGACGTCACCGAGATAATCCGGGTCGTCGCCGCGGTCCGTCATCTGCTTGCGGTATTTCGGATCGCACAGCATGGCGATGAATACTTCGTCGAGCTGCAAATAACGGCAGCCGGCGTCGGCGAAAGCGCGCACCGCTTTTTTGTAAGCTGCGCCGAGATCGGCGAAGAATTTATCGAGTGTCGGATAAATGTCCTTGGGGATCGGCGTGGGATACGGACGGCCGTACAGCGCCGACGGCGCCGGGATGGTTATTTTGGGCGTGCGTGTCGTGTGCGCCTTCACGAACTTGAAGTGCTCGATCATCGGATGGCTGGTGAAGCCGATCTTGCCGGTGACTTTCACGCCTTCATTGCGCGTCGTCACCGCCGAGAACGCGATGCCGGTATCCATGACGTGACGTTCGACGCCATCGAGACCCCAGAGAAAGTCGAGGTGCCACCACGAGCGGCGGAATTCGCCGTCGGTAATGGCGTGCAGGCCGACCGCTTCCTGCTTCTTGATTATTGCTTCGATCTCGCGGTCTTCGACGACCTTGAGCGCGTCGGCGTTGATCTCGCCCTTGGCGAAACGCTCGCGCGCCGATTTCAGCGCCGCGGGCCGCAACAGGCTGCCGACATGATCGGCACGGAACGGTGGCTTGGTTCGTTGCATCTTAACCCCACATTTCTTCGGCGATTTCCACGACCATGCGCAGCTTGGTCCATTGCTCGTCCTCGGAAAGCACGTTGCCTTCCTCGGTCGAAGCAAACCCGCATTGCGGCGACAGGCAAAGCTGATCGAGCGACACGTATTTCGCCGCTTGCTCGATCCGTTTTCTGACTTCGTCGCGGCTTTCGAGCGCGCCGGTCTTGCTGGTCACGAGGCCGAGCACCGCTGTCTTGCCCTTGGGCAACAGCCGCAGCGGCTCGAAACCCGCCGGCGCGGTCGCTGTCATATTCCATGAAGTAGCCGTGCACATTGATGCCGTTGAACAGCACGTCGGCGATCGGCTCATAGCCGCCGCTGGCGACAAAGCTCGACCGGAAATTGCCGCGGCACAGATGCATGGTGATGGTCATGTCCGGCGGAATATCGGAAATGGCGGCATTGATGAGCCGCGCGTAAATCGCCGGCAGCCCGGCGGGATCCTCGCCGCGCGCGGCGATATGTTGGCGCAGCGACGGATCGCATAGATAGGCGAGGTTCACTTCGTCGATCTGCAGATAGCGGCAGCCGGCGTCGGCAAAAGCGCGCACCGCCTTGCGGTAGGACTCGCCGAGGTCGCGGTAGAAATCCTCCATCGAGGGATAAATGCTTTCCGGCACGGCGTCGCGGCCGTAGCGAAAATGCAGCGACGACGGCGACGGGATGGTCACTTTCGCCGTCGCCTTGGTGTGCTCGCGCAGGAAACGGAAATGCTCGACCATCGGATGCGGCGCGTAGCTGCCGAGCTTGCCGGTGACGCGCAACAAATAGGACGGCGGCTGCGGTCCTTGCGCGTTGAATTTGATCTTGCGCTCGCCGAGATAGGATTCCACACCCGCCAGACGCTCGAGGAAGTCAAAATTCCACGACCGGCGCCGGAATTCGCCGTCGGTGACGGCTTTGAGTCCGATCGCCTCCTGCTTCTTGATTAGCGCTTCGATCTCGCGATCCTCGATCGCCGTGAGCGCATCGGCGCCGATTTCGCCCCGCGCGTGTTTCTCCCGCGCTTCTTTCAGCGCTGCCGGCCGCAACAGACTGCCGACATGATCGGCGCGAAACGGCGCCTTCACGCGCTGCATCCGCTAGCCCCACACTTCGTCGGCGATTTCGACCACCATGCGCAGCTTCGCCCATTGCTCGTCTTCGGACAGCGCATTGCCTTCCTCGGTCGAGGCGAAGCCGCATTGCGGTGACAGGCAGAGCTGATCGAGCGAAACATATTTGGTCGCCTCGTCGATCCGGCGCTTGATATCGTCTTTCTTTTCCAGTTTGCCGAACTTCGAGGTGACAAGTCCGAGCACGAGTTGGTGCTTGCCTTTGGGGAAATACCGCAGCGGCTCGAAGCCGCCGGCGCGCTCGGTGTCGTATTCAAGGAAATAACCATCGAGATCGGTCTTGCCGAGCAGCTGTTCGGCGACGAACTCGTAGCCGCCGGAAGCGATGAAGGTCGAACGGAAATTGCCGCGGCAGGAATGCATGGTGATGACCATGTCGGCCGGCCGACCTTCGAGCGCGGCGTTGGTCACGCGCGCGTAACGTTGCGGCAGGGTGTCGGGATCGTCGCCGCGCTCTTTCGAATGAAGCCGCTCGCTCGGATCGCACGCCATCGCCCACGCGGTATCGTCGAGCTGGAGGTAACGGCAGCCGGCATCGTAGAAGGCGCGGATCGCCGCGCGATACGCCTTGCCGACATCGTCAAAGAAACCGTCGAGGTCGGGATAAATCTCCTTGCTGATGGCGCTGCGACCCTGGCGGAAGTGCAAAGTGCTCGGCGCCGGTATGGTCATTTTCGGCGTCACGCGGGTGTGCGCCTTGAGAAACTTGAAATGCTCAATCATGGGGTGGGCGGAAAAGCCGACCTTGCTGTCGATCTTGAGGGCGTGCGATTTCGTCGTCACGCCGTGAAACTGAATGCCGCGGTCGGCGGTATACATTTCCACGCCGTCGAGACCGCGGAAGAAATCGAACTGCCACCAGGTGCGGCGCAGTTCGCCGTCGGTCGCAAGCTTCAGGCCAGTTTCCTCCTGCTTGCGGATCGCCCGTTCGATTTCCTTGTCCTCGATAGCCGCCAGCGTTTCCGCCGTGATCTCGTTCCTTTCGCGCTTGGCGCGCGCTTCTTTCAGCGCTTGCGGCCGCAGCAGGCTGCCGACGTGATCGGCACGGTAGGGCGGCGTGGTCCGTTGCATGAAGTTCCTCCCGTTGCCGCGCGGTTCGTTCTTGAGCGAAGGTGGCGCGGCGACTTGAATGCGATTTAGCAAGCCGCGGAAGCGGGTGTAAACCCGTTGCATCCGGCTCTTTCCGCGCGGAAACTCATGGCTCGTCCGCGCACAACGCAGGAGGAGGAACGCCATGCCGCCGGTGCTTCGGCTCTACGAGGACACGTTGGCGAACGACGGCGCCGAGCTGTCGCTGCCGGCACGGCCGTACATGATCTACGTGGTGCATGGCTCGATCGCGGTTGCCGACCGAACAGCACAGCGCGACGAGGGTTTGAGTGGCGAGGATGCGGCCCACATCAAGGGCGGGCCGGAAGGCGCGACGCTCTGGCGCTGGGAATTCGCCGCCGACGGCTCGCCCGCTGCCCCGCTTGCGGGAAGCGCGGTCGTTTCGCACGAGAAATTTGCCGCGCGGCTCGATGTGCTACCGGATGGGCCGCTTCTGCTCCGCGGCGACAGCGTCGCGTTCCCGCCCGGCGGCTGCGCCTACCTGCACCGTCACCAGGGGCCCGGCATCCGCTGCCTCCTCGAAGGCGGCATCCGCATCGACACCCACGGCCGCTCGACCTCGTATGGTCCAGGCAGTCCGTGGTTCGAAAACGGGCCCGAGCCGGTATTCGCCCAAGCCACCGACCGGCCGACGCGCTTTATCAGGACCATGATCCTGCCGATCGCGTATTTGGGGCGAAGCTCGGTCGAATATCTGCGCGAGGAAGACAAGGCGAAGCCGAAGACGCAGAGCTACAAGATCTACGCCGACATGCCGATGGCGAGCCGATAGGCGACAATTTTTGAAAACTGGAAAATGGTGCCGCGGAAGGGATTCGAACCCCCGACCCCCGCATTACGAATGCGGTGCTCTACCAGCTGAGCTACCGCGGCGCCTTGGCAGATCGTGCCGTAGTAATACCCACTATCCTTAAACGCAAGGTATGCGGGCGCGGCGAAAGTCAGGGCCGCGGCGGCGCTTCGCCGCGGAGCTTGAAGCGCTGGATTTTGCCGGTCGCGGTCTTCGGCAACTCGGCGCGAAACTCAATCCAGCGCGGATATTTGAAGGCGGCCAGTTTTTCCCGGCAATGATCCTGCAACACGCGCGCCATGCGCTCGTTCGCTCGCTCCGGCGATTTGAGCACCACGAACGCTTTGGGCTTGATCAAGAGATCGTCGTCCGGCCAGCCGACCACGGCGGCTTCCAGCACATCGGCGTGGCTTTGCAGCGCCGCTTCGACTTCGAATGGTGAAACATAGATGCCGCCGACCTTGAGCATGTCGTCGCGCCGGCCGCAGTAGACGAAATAGCCGTCGTCGTCTTCGACGTATTTGTCGCCGGAGCGCGTCCATTCGCCAAGGAACGTCGCGCGGGATTGTGCGCGGTTGTTCCAGTACATCAGCGCGGCGGTCGGTCCGCGCACCTGCAATTCGCCCATGGCGCCGCGCGCCGTAACCACTTTCCCGTCGTCGTCGACCAGCCGGATGTCATAGCCGGGCACCGGCTTGCCGGACGTGCCGTATTTCACGTCGCCGGCGCGGTTGGAGAGAAAGATGTGCAGCATTTCTGTCGAGCCAAGCCCGTCGAGCAGGTCGACGCCGTAGCGTTCGCTCCAGCGCCGGCCGACGTCAGGCGGCAGCGCTTCGCCGGCGGAGATGCAAACGCGCATCTTGGTTTCGGCGCGCGTCGGCGCCGCGCTGGTGGCGAGAAACGCCGCGCAAAAAGTCGGCACGGCAAAGAACACCGTGACCCGGTGTTTTTTGAGAATCTCCGCGACCAGTTCGGGCGTGGGCCGCTCCGGCGACAGGATGGTGGTCGCGCCGGCCGACAGTGGAAACGTCAGCGCGTTGCCGAGCCCATAGGCAAAGAACAATTTGGCCACCGAATAACAGACGTCGCTCTCTTTGATGCCGAGAAACGGCTTGCCGTAGAGCTCGTCGGTCAGCCTCAAGTCGGCGTGGGTATGCACGGCGGCTTTGGGCTTGCCGGTCGAGCCGGATGTGTAAAGCCAGAAGCAGATGTCATCTTGCACGGTCGGTGCGGTCACGTGCTCGTGGAGCGCGCCCTCGAGCAACTCCTCGAAGCGCGGATGACCAAATCCGTTGTCGCCCGATACAACGACGTGCGCGAGATCAGGACAGGCGCCAATCACGTTCTCGAATTTTCCGAAGAGCTCCTCGGAGACGACTAGCACCCGGGCGCGGCTATCCTCGAGCATGAAGCGGTAATCGCTTTCGGTCAGCAGCGTGTTCAGCGGCACCGGCACCACACCGGCCTTGATGGCGCCGAGGAACGCGGTCGGCCAGTCGATGCTGTCGAGCAAACAAATGACAATGCGCTCCTCGCGGCGGATGCCGAGCGAGCGAAGTGCGTGGCCGAAACGCTCGACGCGTTCGGCCAGTGCGCCATAAGTCCAGCCCTGACGCTGATCGATATAGGCAAGCTTTTCGGCGCGTCCGGCGTCCAGATTGCGCGTGAGAATGTCGGCGGCGAAATTGTAGTCGCGCGGAATTGCCGCATCGGGCGCTCGTGTCTGCACGTTCGACTGAGCGACATTCATCGCGGCGTTTCCTACAGGTGGCGGGCAGGGACCTTATGAAAGCCCACTCTTGCCCACGCAGCTTTGCATTATGCCGATGCTAAAAATTGCCGGCAAGCAATGTCACAGCGGCAAATTTGCGCTAAGGAGACGCGATCAGTAACCGGCCTGCCGGAGCCGAATTTGATGTCCAATCCTGACCGCATTCTGACCACCCATGTCGGCAGCCTGGTTCGGCCTCCCGAATTGACCCGCTACATCGAAGCCATCGATAGCGGCGTCAAAGTCGATCAGGCGGCATTCGATCGCTGCCTGTCGCATTCCGTCGCCGAGGTGGTGAAACAGCAACAAAAGGCCGGCGTCGATATTGTCAGCGACGGCGAATTCGGCAAATTCCGGAGCTGGTCGTTCTACGTGCTCGACCGCCTCGGCGGCATCGAGGAACGCGACATCGAAGTGCCGCGCGGCGCCGGCCGCGACCAGAAGAAGTTCGCCGATTTCTATGCCGAGTATTTTCCGACCCAAAAACTACCGAAGCGCGGCACGGTGGTTTGCGTCGGCCCGCTGACCTACAAGGGCCACGCGGCGCTGCAAAAGGATATCGCGACGTTCAAGGCGGCGCTCAAGGGCGTCGACGTGGCCGACGCGTTTCTGCCCGTCGTCGCGCCGGCCAGCGCCGTGCCGCGGCACAACAACGAATACTACAAGAGCGACGAAGAGTTTCTGTTCAAGCTCGCGGAAGCGTTGCGCGAGGAATACAAGGCGATCATCGACGCCGGGCTGATGGTCCAGATCGATGACGCGTTCCTGCCGTATATGTTCGACGTGGCGTTTAATGCCGACCAGCTCGAGGCGTATCGCAAATGGGCCGCGGTGCGCGTCGAGGCGCTCAATCACGCCCTCGAAGGATTACCGGAGGAGCGCATCCGCTACCACATCTGCTGGGGCAGCTTTAACACGCCGCATTCAACCGACGTTCCGCTGAAAGACATTGTCGATCTGGTGCTGCGGGTCAAAGCGGGCGGTTACTGCATCGAGATGGCCAATCCGCGCCACGAGCACGAATGGCGGGTGTGGGAGACGGCAAAACTGCCGCCCGGCCGTAAGCTCATTCCCGGTGTGATCAGCCACGCCACCAACATTGTCGAGCATCCTGAACTGGTCGCCGAGCGGCTGGTGCGCCTCGGCCGTTTGGTCGGCCGTGAAAACGTCATCGGCGGAACCGACTGCGGCTTCTCGCAATCGCCGCACGTCAAGCGCGTCCATCCGTCCATCATGTGGGCGAAGCTCGAAGCGCTGGCCGAGGGCGCGCGTTTGGCCAGCCGCCAATTGTGGAGTTAGCTTTTTTCACGTCAGTCAGCAGTAAAGGCCCGAACGATGATCTTAAGTCGCGACCGTATCCTGACTACGCACGTCGGCAGCCTGCCGCGCAATGAGCGCTTGAGCGAACTTCTGGTCCAGCGCGAAGCCGGCGAGGCTTATGACAAAGCCGAACTCGACTCCGAGATGGACAAGGCCGTTCGCCATGTCGTCGCCAAACAGAAAGAAGCCGGCATCGACAGCGGCAATGACGGTGAGCAGCAGCGCGTCGGCTTTCAGACTTACGTGCCGCAGCGCATGTCCGGCTTCGGCGGCGAATCCAAACGCCGGCGCGGACGCGAGTTCGAAGAATTTCCCGAACTGGTGCAAAACCTCACGCGGCGCTTTCCCAACGTGAGCCGCCAGCAGAACGCGCCGCAGGCGCAGGGCGAGCTGCATTACCACGACACCTCGGCAATCGAGGGCGAGATCGCGCGGTACCTGCGCATTGCCGGCGAGGGCAAGCCGTTCATGGAAAATTTCATGACCGCGCCGTCGCCGGGAATTATCGCGTCCACCATGCTCAACGCGTTCTACGACAGCAACGAGGCTTATCTCGCCGCCATCGCCCGCGAGATGCGTCACGAATACCTGGCGATCCACAAAGCCGGGCTGGTGTTGCAGATCGACGCGCCCGACCTCGCTATGGACCGCACCATGTTCTATCGCGACGACACGGATGCCGATTTCGTCAAAGCAGTCGAGTTGCACGTCGCCATGATCAACACCGCCATTGCCGGCATCCCGCGCGACCGCGTGCGCCTGCATATTTGCTACGGCAACTGGGAAGGCCCGCACATCCACGACATCGCGCTGGAAAAAATCCTGCCGCCGCTTTACGGCGCGCAGGTCGGCGCGCTGTCGATCGAATTTTCCAATCCGCGCCATGCGCACGAATATTCGGCGCTCAAGCGCATACCGTTTCCCAAGGACATGATCCTCATTCCCGGTGTGGTCGAGAGCACCAGCAATTTCGTCGAGCATCCCGAAGTAGTCGCGCGCCGCATCGAGGAGGCGGTCGCGGCGATCGGCGACCGCGAGCGCGTCATCGCATCGACGGATTGCGGTTTTGGCACCTTCACCCGCCGCGAGTGGGTGATCGAGCCAGCGGTGTGGCTGAAACTCAGATCGATCCGCGAAGGTGCCGATATCGCCTCGGCGCGGCTGTGGGGGCGCAAGACCGCCGCGTGATTACTTGGTCCGGTGTTTAGTGCCGGCCGAACAATTTATCGAGAAGCCAGGAGTCGAGGCCTTCCGGGTTCGGCTGGGACGGGCGGTTGTTGTTCGCGCCCGAAAGCGACTGGAAGAGTGATGTAATCGGCGATCCGCCTCCGCCTGCGCCGGGGAGGCCCGTGGGAGTAACGCCTTGATGCGCGGCGCGCATAAAGCGGCTCCAGACTTCGACGGGCAGACCGCCGCCGACTGCTTTGCGGGTCGGTGAGTTGTCGTCGTTGCCCAGCCATACGCCGGTGACCATGTGCGAGGTGTATCCGACGAACCAGGCGTCGCGGTAATCCTGACTTGTTCCGGTCTTGCCGGCCGCGGCCCAGCCCGGCAGGTCGGCGTGACGGCCCGTGCCGCTGACGACGGTCTCGTGCATCATCGAATTCATCATGCCGACGTAGCGCGCGTCGACAATGCGGCCGACCGCCTGCGTCGCCCGCGCGTAGAGGATCGTGCCGTCGGAGCCTTTGATCCTCTCGATGGCATGCGGCACGGCGGCAAATCCGCCGTTGGCGAACGGCGCGTAGGCGGACACGAGTTCGAGCGGCGACACACCCGACGTGCCGAGCGCGAGCGAGGGGTTTGGGTCGAGCTTTGAATCGATCCCCAGGCGGTAAGCGGTGCGCGCCACCGCGGAGGGGCCGACCTCGAGGATCAGCCGCACGGAAACGGTGTTGAGCGAATTGGCCAGCGCCTGTCGTCAGCGTCACCGGCCCCATGAATTCGTGTTCGTAGTTTTCCGGCTTCCAGCCTTTCACGGCGATCGGCGCATCGTCACGCACCGTATCCGGCGTTAGTCCGTGCTCCAGCGCGGTGAGATAGACGAACGGCTTGAACGCCGAGCCTGGCTGGCGTTTCGCGGCGATGGCGCGGTTGAATTGGCTCTCGGCGTAGCTTCGGCCACCCACCAAAGCGCGCACCACGCCGTCGGGTGTCATCGCCACGATGGCGCCTTCGCTGATGCCGAATTTCTCACCCTTCTCGCGTAGGGCATCGTCGAGCGCGTGTTCGGCGGCGCCTTGCAGCGCCGGATCGATCGAGGTTTCGACCACGACATCCTGGTCGACACGGCCGACGTAATCGTTGACCGCGTCCATCACCCAGTCGGCGACGTAGTTCAGCGAATCCGCGCCGGCCGGTTTCACCGCGCGGGCGGGATGGGCGAGGGCCAGCTTTTCGCCATCCTCGCTGATCAGCTGCTGCTCCGCCATGTCGGCAAGCACCACGCGGGCGCGGCGCTCGGCGCCGTCCGGATTGTGACTCGGCGCGAGCCGCGACGGGGACTGTACCAGTCCGGCAAGAAGCGCGGCCTCGGCAAGCGTCAAGTGCCGCGCCGATTTTCCGAAATAGCGCTGCGCCGCGGCTTCGATGCCATAAGCACCGGCGCCGAAATACACGCGATTGAGGTAAAGCTCGAGGATCTGCGCTTTGCTGAAGCGGTGTTCGAGCCAGAACGCCAGCGCAACTTCCTGCAGCTTGCGTGAGACCGTGCGCTCCTGGGTGAGGAAGAGATTTTTCGCCAGCTGTTGGGTAATGGTCGACCCGCCTTGCGCGTTGCCGCGGCGGATCACGTCGTGCATCAGCGCGCGCAGGATGCCCAGTGGGTCGACGCCATGATGCGAATAGAACCGGCGGTCCTCAATGGCGATGAAGGCCTTCGGAACGTAATCCGGCAGCTCGCGCAGCGTGACCGCGGCGCCGCCCATGTCGCCGCGCGTGGCGAGCGTCGCGCCGCCGGCGCCGAGGATCAGGACCGAGGGCGGCCGTTTGGGAATTTCGAGAGATTGGATAGGGGGCAAGTGCGCGCCGATCCAGATCACAAGGCCGATGGCCGCGATCAGCGCCCAGAGTGCCAAAACAGCGCCCCAGTAGATCAGATTGCCGAGCGCCGAACGCCGGCCGCCGGAGCGGCGACGCTTGCGCACTTCCCGCGGGGGGTGATCGTCGCGCCGGCGGCGGCTGCCATCGCCGCGGCCGGATGGCGGACCGCCGGTCCGGTCCTGCGGGCGCAAGCGGACGTCAAGCCGCGCGCCATTGCGCGCACGCTTGCGGCCCGCTCCTTGCCACGCCATGTCCCTTCCCCAGCGAAGTCGTGCGGGGAGCGACGGTAGAGAACGCGGTTTAAGGGGCGGTTACCGGCGCCGGTTTTGCCTCGCTGCCGGGCAGCGTGAATAGCGCCAGCAGCGGCCGCTTGATCGCGGCTTGCCGGGTGGGCGCCGTGATTTGGGCGCCGAGCAGATCGGTCACGTAAAACACGTCGACGACGCGCTCGCCGAAGGTCGCCACGTGCGCCGAGGCGATGTTGAGGTTGAGCTTGGATAGCGTGGTGGTGAGTTCGTAGAGCAGGCCCGGCCGGTCGAGACCGGTGACTTCGACCACCGTGTAGCGCTGCGACCATTGATTGTTGATGGTCACTTCCGGTTCGATGGCGAACGCCCGCAGGCGGCCTTTCGGCGGCGCCCGCTTGGCGACGACATCCGGCAGCTTGATTTCACCGCGCAACGCTTTCTCGACGACGTCGACCACGCGGGCGGCGCGTCGCGCTTCGTCGTCCTCCTCTTCAAACTCGCGGGTTACTGAAATCGTATCGAGCGCGAGCCCATCGGTGGTGGTGTAAATCTGCGCGTCGACGATGTTGGCGCCGCCGAGCGCGCAGGCCCCGGCAATGATCGACAGCAGCCACGGGTGGTCGGGTGCGTAAACCGTAAGTTCGGTCACGCCGCGTGTCGCATCGAAGCCGACGTCGATGGCGAGGCGTTTGCCGGCGGTTTCGGTTTCGCGGACAAAACGCGCGTGCGAAAGTTTGTGCGGCAAATCGACCTTGAGCCAATACGCGGGGTAATGGCGCGCGATGTACGCTTCGACTTCGTCTGGTTGCCAGCCCTTGATCGCGTCGCGGAATTCCGCCTTCGCTGCGGCGACGCGCTGGGCCCGGTTGACCTCTGAAAAGCCGCCGGTCAAGGCCGGCTCGGTCTCGTAATACAGCGTGCGTATGAAGCTGCGCCTTCCAGCCATTCCATACGCCGGGCCCAACCGCGCGGATGTCCGCTGTGGTCAGGATCGTTAACAGCTTCATGCGCTCCAGCGACTGCACCACGGCGGCAAAGTTCTCGATGGTCCTGCGGTCGGAAAGGTCGCGGGATTGCGCGACCGTCGACATCACTAGATGCACTTCGACAAGCCACGCTACGAGTTCGGTTTCGGCGGCGCTTAGTCCAAGCCGCGGGCATAGCCGCCGGGCGATGCGCGCGCCCGCGATGGAATGATCTTCAACGCCACCCTTGGCGATATCGTGCAACAGCAACGTAACGTAGAGCAACTTGCGGTGGTCGGGCTGTATGGTGTCGAACAACTCGCTGGCAAAGCCCAAGTCGGGTGCGGCGTGCCGTTCGATTTCGTTGAGCACGCCGATGCAGCGCAACAGATGCTCGTCCACCGTATAATGGTGATACATGTTGAACTGCATCATCGCCACGATCCGGCCGAAGGCACGGACAAATGCGCCAAGCACGCCAGCCTCGTTCATGCGGCGCAGCACGGTCTCGGCTTCGTTTTTCGACGTCAGGATTTCAAGGAACAGCCTGTTGGCTTCCTTGTCGCCGCGCAGCTTGGCGTCGATCAGCTTAAGCGAGCGGGTGGCCGCGCGCATCGCTTCGGGATGAATGGCGAGATTGTGCTTCTGCGCGAGGTAGAACAGCCGGATGAGATTGACCGGATCGCGCTTGAAGACGTTCGGACGGGCGAGATTGATGCGATTGTTGTCGACAAAGAAGTCGGCGCTCTCGCTCAGTTGCCGCCGGCGGGTGCGCGCCGGGCGAAGCCGCGCAATCACCCGGCTCAGCACCGGAGCCGGCTTCGCCTGCCGGTCCTCGAGATCCGAGCACACAATGGCGGTCAAATCGCCGACATGCTTGGCGGTCAGGAAATAGTGCTTCATGAAGCGCTCGACATCGCGCAGGCCGGGATGCTCGGTGTAGCCAAGCCGCACCGCGATCTCACGCTGGATATCGAATGACAGGCGCTCCTCTGCACGGCCGCAGAGGAAATGCATGTTGCAGCGGACCGACCAGAGAAAATCTTCGCAGCGCCGGAACATGTTGTATTCGTCGCGGTCGAAAACGCCGCGATCGATCAGTTCCTCTGGCTCGCGCACCCGATAGACATACTTGGCGATCCAGAACAACGTGTGCAGATCGCGCAGTCCGCCCTTGCCTTCTTTGACGTTCGGCTCGACCAGATACCTCGATTGTCCGACACGCCGGTGGCGTTCCTCGCGCTCGGCAAGCTTGGCGGCGACGAATTCCGCCGCGGTACCTTGCACCACTTCCTTGTCGAAACGGGCGGTCAGGTCGTCATAGAGTTTTGCATCGCCGTGCAGAAGCCGCGCTTCGAGCAGTGCCGTGCGGATCGTCATGTCCGCCTTGGCCTGGCGGATGCATTCGTCGACCGACCGTGTCGCGTGGCCGACTTTCTGTCCCATGTCCCAGAGGCAATAGAGCAACGCCTCGGCGACCGATTCACCCCAGGCGGTTTGTTTGTACGGCAGTAGAAACAATAGATCGATGTCGGAGCCCGGCGCCAGCAGGCCGCGGCCGTAGCCGCCGGTCGCGATCACCGCCATGCGTTCGGCCTGGGAATGAACTTGCGGCGGGTAAAGCTTGCTGGTGGTGAAATCAAACAGAATGCGGATGAGTTCATCCTCGGCGTGGCTCAGCCGCTCGGCGCAGCGCCGGCCGTGACGATCTTCGAGCAACAATTCCTCGGCCCGCGCGCGGGCCTGCATCAGCGCCGACTTGAGACGCCGCGCCACGGCCTCGCGCAACTCGCGCTCGCCGCCGGTATTGCTTTCGGCCAGCGCGTTCAGATCGGCGACGACCGACGCGCTGTCGAGAAGTTCGCTCGCGTTGCGGGAGGGGCGGTGAATTTCGAGCATTGGGCGACCGTCTTAACCGAGGTACCCGCCGGTGTCATCGTCCGCCGCGGCTTGCGGCGGGGGTAGGGCGGCTGGCCGCCTATATGCTACGTTCGCGTTGACGAAAGGCAAAAGCGGGTAGGGAGAGCAAGGTCCGATGAAAAGTTACGACGTTTGTGAGTGTGGCGCGCCGCTCAAACTGATGGAACGGCCGACCCCGAAGCCTGCCGGCACCGAAGTCCTGCTCAAAGTGATTGCCGCCGGCGTTTGCCACAGCGATCTGCACATTTGGGACGGCTATTACGATCTGGGTGGCGGCAAGAAGCTGCAGCTCAGCGACCGCGGCGTCAAACTGCCGCTGACCATGGGTCATGAGAATGTCGGCGAGGTCGTCGCCGTCGGGCCGGAGGCGACCGGCGTCAAGGTCGGTGACCGCAGGCTTGTTCACCCCTGGCTCGGTTGCGGCGAATGCAAAGTCTGCAAGCGCGGCGACGAGCAGCTTTGCCGCACGCCGTTCAGCATCGGTGTGTTCCGTTCGGGCGGATATGCCGACCATCTCCTGGTGCCACACCCGCGCTATCTGTTCGACATCGGCGGTGTTGCGCCCGAGCGGGCGGCGCCGCTGGCGTGCTCCGGCATCACCACCTTTGGTGCGCTGAAGAAAGTCGGCCCCGTGTTGTTTGATGAACCGATCGTCATCATCGGCGCCGGCGGGCTCGGGCTCATGTGTCTGGCGCTGCACAAGGCGATGGGCGGAAAAGGTGCGATTGTTGTCGACATCGATCCGGTGAAACGTGAGGCCGCGCTCAAGGCCGGCGCGATCGCTGCAATCGACGGCGGCGCCTCTGACGCGGCGAAACAAATTATCGAAATCACCAAGGGCGGTGCCTGGGCGGTGATTGATCTTGTCGGAGCGACGCGCACCGTCCAGCTTGCGCTCGATAGCCTGATCAAGGGCGGCAAGCTGATCATTGTCGGCCTGTTCGGCGGCGACATCACCGTGCCGCTTCCGTCACTGCCGTTGCGAGCCATTGGCGTGCAAGGTTCTTATGTGGGTAGTCTTACCGAGATGGCCGAGCTTCTCGATCTGGTACGGCGCAAAGGCGCGCCGGATTTTCCGGTCGGCACCCGGCCGCTTGCTGCGGTGAACGATGCGCTCAACGAACTGAAGGCCGGCAAGGTTGTCGGGCGGCTCGTGCTGACGCCGGCTTAAGCCGCGGCGGAGTAGATCATCACATTTTTGTAGCCACGGTTGAGGAGAAATGTTTCTCCTCCTCCGACGTTACAGCATTTTAATTTCATTGATGCGCGGCGGTGCGCCTCCTAAAAAAGACGTGCTGTTCCGGAAGGTCAACATGCTGTCGCGTCGCAATCTCCTCGTCTCTGCCCTCGCGATTAGTGCCGCTCCCCGCCTGGCGCGCGCGGCTGCTTCGCCCAAGGAAATCCGGGTTGATTGGGCGACCTACAATCCGGTTTCGATGGTACTGAAAGAGCGGGGGCTGCTGGAGAAGGAGTTCGGCGGCGAAGGCATAAGCATTCGTTGGGTGCAGACGCTCGGATCGAACAAGGCGCTCGAATTCCTCAACGCCGGTTCCATCGACTTTGGTTCGACCGCCGGCGCTGCTGCGCTCATCGGGAGGATCAACGGCAACCCGATCAAATCGATCTATGTCTTTTCTCGGCCCGAATGGACTGCTCTGGTCACGCGCAAGGATACGGCGGTCGGCAAGATCGAGGATCTTAAAGGCAAACGCGTCGCGGTTACCCGCGGCACCGACCCGCACATATTTTTGGTGCGCGCGCTGCGTTCGGTCGGGCTGAGCGAAAAGGATATCGTGCCGGTCCTGTTGCAGCATCCCGACGGCAAGACCGCGCTTATCCGCGGTGATGTCGATGCCTGGGCCGGGCTCGATCCGATGATGGCGCAAGCGCAGGTCGAGGAGGGCGCTCGCCTGTTTTATCGCAACAAGGAGGCCAATACCTGGGGCATTCTCAACGCCCGTGAAGACTTTCTCGCGCAGTACCCTGATCTCACCCGGCGGATCCTCGGCGTCTACGAACAGGCGCGCAAATATTCTGTTGCGCACTATGACGACGAGAAGCGCGTTTTTATGGGTGTGACGAAACTGCCCGGCGAGGTGGTCGATATCCAACTCAAAGAGCGAACTGAATTGACCTTCAATCGCGTCGGCGCGCCGCAGCGCGATTCCATTCTGCAAGCCGGGAAGGCGTTGCAAGAGGCTGGCATTATTGCCGCCAATGTCGAGGTGGATAAGTCGCTCGACGATCTGGTTGACGACCGGTATTTGCCGCAACCCGATTAAGCGTCGTCTTGCCGCGCACGCGCGCCACCGCGACCGTGGTGCATTGCATTTGTTGCAAGCACAATGTCTCTTGTTCTTATGACCGTTGCGATCGAAGGCAATCCGGGAACGCGTTCCGTCCCGACGCTGTGGACACGCTTGTCGCGGCCGGGATTGGGGCTTCTCCTGCCGGTGACGCTTGCCGTGGTGTGGGAAGTTCGTCGTGCGCATGGGCTGGTCGAGCGGCCGGCTGGCGCCGCCGCCGTCGGTCATCTTCGCTACCTTCGTTGATCTCGCGCGCACCGGCGATTTGCAGCGCGAACACGTTGGTGACGCTCGGACGGGTGGCGGCGGGCTTTGCGTTCGGCGCTGCGGCCGCAACGATTATCGGCGCGGCGACCGGTTATTCGCTCACGCTGCGGCGCTTGCTCGATCCAACCCTGCAGGCCCTGCGCGCCATCCCTTCGATCGCCTGGGTGCCGCTGTTCATTCTCTGGCTCGGCATTTTCGAAGCCTCGAAGATCACCTTGATCGCGCTCGGCGTGTTCTTTCCGGTCTATCTCGGCCTGATGGGCGCGATTCAGTCGGTCGACCGCAAGCTCATCGAAGTCGGCCGCGCGTTTCGGCTGTCAGATCTCGGCATGGTGCGGCGCATCCTGCTGCCGGCCGTTCTGCCGGCCTATGTCATCTCGTTGCGCTCGGGCCTCGGGCTCGGCTGGATGTTCGTCGTTGCCGCCGAGCTCATGGGCGCATCCGAGGGACTTGGCTTATTTGCTGATCGACGGCCAGCAACTCGGCAAGCCGGCGGAAATTGTCGCCGCCATTGTTGCGTTCGCCATAGTCGGCAAGGCGACGGATTGGCTGATCGCGCTCGCCGCCGTGCCCTTGCTGCGCTGGGAAGATGTCGTACGGCAGGATTAGGACAATTGCGTGCTTAGTCTCGATCGCGTCGGTAAGACCTATCCGAACGGCGTGCGTGCCCTCGGCGGTGTTTCGCTGGAAGTTGGGCTCGGCGAAATCGTCGCCGTGATCGGCGGCTCCGGCTGCGGAAAATCGACGCTGTTGCGCGCCATCGCCGGGCTCGATCCGGCAAGCGAAGGCGTGATTGCACTCGACGGCGAGGCAATCAGCGCGCCGCAACAAAAGGTCGGCATCATATTCCAGGAGCCGCGGCTGCTGCCATGGCTGAAAGTGCCGGACAATGTCGGCTTCGGTCTCGGAAATCGTCCAAAAGCCGAGCGGGTCGAGCGCGTCGCGCGCGGCCGCTTTCGCGCGTCGGTCTTGCCGAAAAGGCTTCGGCGTGGCCACGTGAATTGTCGGGCGGTCAAGCGCAGCGCGTCGCTATTGCGCGGGCTTTGGTGCCGCGGCCGGAAGTCTTGTTGCTCGACGAACCGTTTTCGGCGCTCGATGCGTTCACCCGCATCGCGCTGCAGGACCATTTGCTCGATCTTTGGACCGATGCCAAACCCACTCTAATTCTCGTGACTCACGATGTCGAGGAGGCCGTCGTGCTCGCCGATCGCGTCATGGTCATGCGGCCAAATCCGGGCCATATCTTCGCAGAGATCAAAGTGGATTTGCCGCGGCCTCGGGACCGGCAGTCGGCGGCTTTCGATTTTGCCAAGCGTCGCGTGCTCGCGGCCCTCGACCGCTCGCTTGATCGTCCCGTTTCATCCGCCGCCGAGATCACGGTCGGCGCCGGCGCGGCGTTGTGGTGGTGAAACGGCTGGCTGTCATTGTCCGCGCAAGCGGACGATCCAGTAAGCGTGGCGCGCAGGTAGACATCGTCATCGCCATTCACTACTGGATTGCCCGCACTCGCGGGCAATGATGCTAAAGCAAGGAGAAATCATGTATGGACTCAGCCGGGTTGCGGGCGCTGCAGGCGCCGATCAAGGATCGTTACAAAACGTCTCCGGAACGCGCCGTCATTACCTTGAAGGCCAAGGGCGCGCTCGACGACACCAATATTGCTTGCAAGGTCGAAACCGGCCGCGCTTTGGCGGTGGCGGGTCTGCATCCGGCAACCGGCGGTTCCGGTCTCGAATTGTGCTCGGGCGACATGTTGCTTGAGGCGCTGGTGGCGTGCGCCGGTGTAACGCTGAAAGCGGTCGCGACCGCGCTCGACATCCCGCTGAAGTCAGGTGCGATCTCCGCTGAAGGCGATCTCGATTTTCGCGGCACGCTGGGCGTCGCCAAGGATGCGCCGGTCGGCTTCCGGCAGATTCGCCTGAATTTCGACCTCGACACCGACGCGCCGCAAGACAAGCTCGATCAGCTCTTCAAGCTCACCGAACGCTACTGCGTCGTTTATCAGACCATCAAAAATGGCCCGCCCGTGGACATCAAGCTCAATCGGGTGTGAGGCTTTATTTCTCTTCGCATGCTCGGCGAGTTGACATCGCCGTTTGATAATTCAGATGCAATCTCCCGAACTTCTGTTCTGGATCGGCCTTGCCGCGAAGATGGTGCTGACGGCGGGCGCGGTGGTCGCCGTTTCGGTCGCGGTCGAGCGGAGCGGCGCCTTCATCGGCGCCATGATCAGCGCGCTGCCGACCTCGGTCGGCGCGGCTTACGTCATTCTGGCGCTCGATCAGCCGCCGCAATTTATCGCGGCCGGTGCCATCGGCACGGCTGCCATCACTGCCGCAGTGAGTGTCTTCGCGCTGGTCTATACGGTGCTCGCGCAGCGCTACGGACTAATCGTCAGCCTTGGCGTGGCCAGCATCGTGTGGTTTGCGCTGGTGTACGCCTTTCGCTCGTTCAACTGGACGCCGGTCGGCGCCTTCGCGGTGTGCGCCGTGATCTTCGCGATCACCATTCCGCTGAGCTGGCGCTATCGCGCCGCCGGCGAAGCGACCAACGCCGTGCGCCGCTGGTTTGATATTCCGCTCCGCGCACTCGCCGTCGCGGTGGTCGTCGCGGCGGTAACGACGGCGAGTTCGGCGCTCGGTCCCTTCGCTTCCGGCATGTTGGCGCTGCTTCCGATCATCATGGGTAGCTCGATTGTCATTATCCATGCGCGCATTGGTGGCAAGGCCGCGGCCAGTATGGCGGCGCATGCGCAAGTGTTTTTGATCGGCATCACGCTCGGCGCCCTGGCGCTTCACTATCTGGTCGCGCCGATCGGCGTGTGGCTGGCGCTGCTGGCTGCGCTCAGTGTTTGCCTCGTCTGGAGCGGCGGCCTCTTTGTCCTCCGGCGCAAGCACGCGTGACAGCAATCAGGATTGCGATTTCGCTAAACGTTCCTTGAGCGCGTAAAGTGCTTCGAGCGCATCGCGCGGCGACATCTCGTCGGGATGCAGCGCGGCCAAAGCTTCGACCAGAGCGGCGAGCGCGGAATCGGCGGATGCCGCAGGCGCGGACGCTCGCTGTGTGGCCGCGAACAGCGGCAAGTCGTCGATCAGCTTGCGCGCCGGCGACATGCGGTCCTCGGCCTCGAGCTGCGCCAGCACGAGCTTGGCGCGCTCGATCACGCTCGGCGGCAAGCCGGCGAGCTTCGCGACCTGAATGCCGTAGGAACGATCGGCCGCGCCGGGCACGACTTCGTGCAGGAACACGACGTCGCCGTGCCATTCCTTCACCCGCATGGTGGCGTTGTGCAGGCGGTCGAGCTTGGCGGCGAGCGCGGTCATTTCGTGGAAATGCGTCGCGAACAGCGCGCGGCAGCGGTTGTTCTCGTGCAGATGCTCGATGGTCGCCCAGGCGATCGAGAGGCCGTCGAAGGTCGCGGTGCCGCGGCCGATTTCGTCGAGGATGACCAGCGCGCGCTCGCCGGCCTGATTGAGGATCGCGGCGGTCTCCACCATTTCGACCATGAAGGTCGAACGGCCGCGCGCGAGATCGTCGGCGGCGCCGACGCGCGAGAACAGGCGGTCGACGACGCCGATATGCGCGCGCGCGCGCCGGCACGAAGCTGCCCATCTGCGCGAGCACGGCGATCAGCGCGTTCTGGCGCAGGAAGGTCGATTTGCCCGCCATGTTCGGGCCGGTGATCAGCCAGATGCGGCCGGCTTTCGTCTTGCGCCGGCGGAGAGAGGTCGCAGTCGTTGGCGACGAACGGCCGGCGCCGTCGCGCGCCAGCGCCTGCTCGACCACGGGATGACGGCCGCCTCTGATCGCGAACGCGAGGCTGTCGTCGACTTCCGGCCGCACGTAATCGCGCTCGGCGGCGAGTGCCGCGAGCGCCGCGGCGACGTCGATCACCGCCAGCGCGTCGGCGGCTTGCCTTGATCGCGCCGCTTGCCGCGGTCACCGCGGCCGCGAGCCGGTCGAAAATCTCAAGCTCCAGCGCCAGCGCGCGCTCGGCGGCGTTGGCGATCTTGGCTTCAAGCTCGCCGAGCTCGGTCGGTGGTGAAACGCACCTGGCCGGCCAGCGTTTGCCGATGAATGAACGTCGCGTTCAGCGGCGCCGCCATCAGCTTCTCGCCGTGCTGCGCGGTGACGTCGACGAAATAGCCGAGCACGTTGTTGTGCCGGATTTTCAGCGTGCGGACGCCGGTGGTCGTCGGCGTAGCGCGACTTGCAGTGCGGCGATGACGCGGCGGGATTCGTCGCGCAGCGCGCGGGTCTCGTCGAGCGCGGCTCGTAGCCGCCGCGGACAAAGCCGCCGTCGCGGCGGAACAACGGCAGTTCGTCGGCGAGCGCGCGTTGCAACTCGCCAGCGAGCGTGCGGATCGGCGCGGCGCAGCGCGCGCACCGCATCGGCGATGTCGCGCGGGACTTGCGCCGGCGCCGAGAGCCGTTCGGCGATCCGCGCCGCGGCAAAAATGCCGTCGCGGATGGCGGCAAGATCGCGCGGGCCGCCGCGGCCGATGGCGATGCGCGACAGCGCGCGGGCAAGATCGGGCGCGGACTTCAGCCGCTCGCGCAGTGTCGTCGCGCAGCGCGCTATCGTCGACGAACAGCTCGACCGCATCGAGCCGACGGCCGATCTCGGCGGGATCGGTGAGCGGCGCGGCGAGGCGTTGCGCCAGAAGCCGCGAGCCGGCCGCCGTGATGGTGCGGTCGATGGCGGTCGAGCAGCGAACCCGAGCGGTCGCCGGTCAGGGTGCGCAGCAATTCGAGATTGCTGCGCGTCGCCTGGTCGATGGCAAGCGTCGCGCCGGCGCGCTCGCGCGACCGGCGGCGATAGCGGCGGACGCTTGCCGAGTTGCGTGCGCTCGACATAGGTGATCGCCGCCGCCGCAGCGGTCGCTTGCAGCCGCGAGAACGTGCCGAATGCCGCGGTGGTCGCGACGCTGAAAAATGCCGCGAGCCGCCGCTCGGCGGTCGCGCCGTCGAACACGTCGCGCGGCAGCGGCGTGACCGCGGGCAGCGTGCGCAAATACGGCGCCCATTCCGGATCGGAATAGAGCGCGTCGGAAACGATGATCTCGCCCGGCTCGATGCGGGCGATCTCGGCGGCGAGCGTGGTGCGTTCGCATTCGCGCACCCGGAACTCGCCGGTCGAAATGTCGATCCAGGCCAGCGCAAACTGATCTTCGCCGCTGGTCGACGCGCGCGCGCGCCAGCGCCAGCAGATAATTGTTGGCCTTGGCGTCGAGCAGCGAATCTTCGGTCAGCGTGCCGGGCGTCACGAGACGCACGACGTCGCGCCGCACCACGCTTTTGGCGCCGCGCTTGCGCGCTTCCGCCGGATCCTCGAGCTGCTCGCAGACCGCGACGCGATGGCCGAGCGCGATCAGCCGATGCAGATATTCGTCGGCGCGCTCGATCGGCACGCCGCACATCGGAATGTCGCGGCCCAAATGCTTGCCGCGTTTGGTCAGCACAATGCCGAGTGCGCGCGAGGCGACTTCGGCATCGTCGAAGAACAGCTCGTAGAAATCGCCCATCCGGTAGAACAACAGGCAGTCCGGATTGGCGGTCTTTATCTCGATGTACTGCTCCATCATCGGCGTGACGCGAGCAGCTTCCGGCGAAGCTCCGGCATCATCCAGCTTGATGGGCTGCACAGCGTCCATGAGGAGAACGCTAGCAGAGCGGGCTTACGCGCAAAAGCGACGCTAGGAACGGCTGTTGACTGCGCGCGCCGCGTTTAACGGCGACAGCCGCACCAAATGGCGCGGCTGTCGGTCTTCGTCGACTTCCCGAAAGCCTCAGCTATACGGCTGGAGCTTGGCGCCAACCGGCACCTTGGGATCGTTGGCGTTGTCGACAACGACCAGGTCGAGCTTGTACTTGCTGCCTGGCTTGGCCTTGATCCATTGGGCGCCGATCAGCGGCGTCGGGAAAACGTTGGGGACGGCGAACTTGCCCCACTCGACCACGCCGATCGCGGTCGTGACTTTGAAGGTGCTTAGCGCTTTCGCCAGATCGGCCTTGTTCTTCGGGTCCGCGACCTTGAGGAGTTCGGTTCCGGCGTCGAGCAGCGACTGCGTGGCGCCGAGTTGCTGGTTCCACTGCTTGCCGCTGCTCTTCTCGTAACCGTCGGCGAGCTCTTGCGACGTGCCGCCGGTGAGCGGCGATTTGTACGGGAAGGTCGGATGCCAATAACAAAGACTCGCGATGTTGTAAGCGAGCGTGCCGAGCGCTTCCATTTGCGACGGAAACAGCCCGGTCTTGGCGATGCTTTGGATCTTGATGGTCTTGGCGAATCCCTGCTGCGCCGCCTGTCGCCAGAACGTGGCGAAGTCGGGCGGGATCGGCACGCCGGTGAAGATCTGCACACCGGCCGCTTTGTACTTCGCGATCTGCGCCGAGTAATCGGTGGTGCCGTCTTCGTAGCCGCCCGGATCGAACACGCTGAAGCCGGCTTTCTCGAAAATCGGAATCATGTGCTGGCGTAGCGCATTGCCGTCGGCATCGTTCGGAAACATCACGCCGACTTTTTTGTTGGTCGGCACCGCGCCGTTGCCCCATTCGGAAATGTAGGCCTTGGCGAACTCGGCGACGCCAAACGAGAAGTGATAGGTCCACTTGAACGGCGACGGTTCGCCCGGCTTGGCGCCGCGGCCGAAATACCAGGCTTCCCACGGCATGACGGTGGAGATGCACGGCACGCCTGCGGCCTCGCACGCGTCCGACACCGGATTGACGACTTCCGGCGTCGAGGTGACCAGCATCAGGTCGACGTTGTCGCTGGTGATCAGCGTCTTCGCCAACTGGCTGGCGCGCGCCGGATCGGACTGCGAATCCTGGTCGATGATCTCGACCTTGTACTTCTTGCCGCCGGAGGTGATGCCGTTGGCCAAAGCCTTGCGCGCCAGACCAAGCACGAACGGATCGCCTTCGCCGAAGCCGCCGAGCGGGCCGGTGCGCGGACTGACAAAACCGATCTTGATGACGTCGGCCGCTTGCGCGAACGCGGTCGAGATGCGGCCGGCGAACGCTATTCCGCCGGCGCCCGCGGCGGCGCGCTTGACAAAATCGCGGCGTGAAACGCCGCGCGGCGCAGCGCCGGACGCCGGCTTGTTTGTATTCCGATTGTTGGACGGCATTTAATTCCTCCCGAATTTGGTTTTGATTGTTTGGTCTATTGCGATCTTGCGAACTTGTCGGCAAAGACCGGATCAACAATTGCCATAGACGCTGCCTCGCTTTTAGTCCAGCGCGGCAGATTGTCTTGTCGTTTCTCCGGAGCCGCGCCAGGCTTTCGGCAAATATGAATAGAATTTTTGCTGGGCCGCGGCGGCGTTAATGGGATATTCCGGGGACGCGCGACCTTACGAAAAGTTATGGTAACGTCCGCGGACGCGCGCTGAATAAAACTTTTAAGGGGAGGGATCATGCCGGGGCCTATTTCATCGAATGCCGTTACCGCCGCCGTGGTGCGCAGCAAGGGCGGTCCCTTCACCATCGAAAAGCTGCGGATGGGCGAGCCGCGCGACGACGAAGTGCTGGTGCGCGATTGTCGCCACCGGCATGTGCCACACCGACATGATTGTGCGCGACCAGATGTATCCGGTGCCGCAGCCGATCGTGCTCGGGCACGAAGGCGCCGGCGTGGTCGAGAAGGTCGGCCCGGGCGTGACGAAGGTGAAGCCCGGCGATCATGTGGTGCTGAGCTTCATGTCGTGCGGCGCCTGCAAGCAGTGCGTTTCGGGGCGGCCGAACAATTGCGAGAACTTCAACGCCCATAATTTCAGCGGCGGCCGCGCCGACGGCAGCCGCAGTCTCGAAGACGACAAGGGTCCGATCCACGATCATTTCTTCGGCCAGTCGTCGTTCTCCACCTACGCGCTCGCCAACCAGCGCAGCATCGTCAAGGTGCGCAAGGACGTGCCGCTCGAACTCCTTGGCCCGCTCGGCTGCGGCATTCAGACCGGCGCCGGCGCGGTAATGAACGCGCTGAAAGTCGGCCACGGCCAGAGCTTCGCCGCCTTCGGCTCCGGCGCGGTCGGGCTCGCGGCGATCATGGCGGCGCGCGCGGTCGGCGCGACCACCATCATCGCGGTCGATGTCGTGCCGTCGCGGCTTGCGCTCGCCAAGGAGCTCGGCGCGACGCACACCGTCAACGCCGGCGAGACCGATCCGGTCGCCGCCATCAAGGAGATCACCGGCGGCGGCGTGCTGTTCGCGCTGGAGACGACTGGCTTGCCGCCGGTCGTCCGCCAGGCGGTCGATGCGCTCGGCAATCGCGGCACGCTCGGCATTGTCGGCGCCGCGCCGCCGCTCACCGACATCAAGATCGACATCACCGACTTCATGCAGATGGCGAAAACCATCTACGGCATCATCGAAGGCGACAGCGTGCCGGACGTTTTCATTCCGCAATTGATCGATCTGCATCTTCAGGGCCGGTTTCCGTTCGACAAGCTCGTGAAATTCTATCCGTTCGAGCGCATCAACGAAGCGGCCAAGGACTCCGAAAAGGGCCTGACCATCAAGCCGATCATCCAGATCGGAAAAATCTGACGAAGCTAACAACGCGAGAGGTGCGCCCTTCTTTCCCCTCTCCCGGTTGGGGAGAGGGGAATTATTGAGACGCGATCGCGGACGCTCACGCGTAAAACTCGCTTGGCATGCATTGCCGCGCGGCGCGTTCCGGCGCGCCGATGTTGGCCGGCGTCGCCTTTAAGATCATCTGCCGCGCCTGCCATTGCTCCTGGTGCGACACTTTTGCGAGCGCGCGCTTGAGGCAGCGGTTGGCATCGCCGCTACATGCTGCGTTCCGCCGGCACGATTTGAGCGCGCACGCGCGCCACAGTTCGAACGCATCGCAATAGCGCCGCTGCTGCACCGCCTTCTCGGCGGCGAAGCGCCTCGTGTAGTCGCCTGGCGCGAGTTTTTGTTTGCGCAACGGCTTCGGCAAAGAATCGATCTCCGTTTGTTCTCGCGTCGGGACTTGTCTCTTCTCCCCGCGTGCGGGGAGAAGGTGGCGAGCGGTATCCGCCGCGAGCCGGATGAGGGGGCAATCCCGCTGCGCTGAGAATCGCGGACGCCCCCTCACCCGATTTGCATCGCTCTGCTCGCAAATCGACCTCTCCCGCACGCGGGGAGAGGCAAAGCAATCTCGTTCCCGCGGCGCGTTTTTCGCGTCCGAGTTTTGCCAACACACCTCGTCACCACCGGGCTTGACCCGGTGGTCCATGCTGTCCAGCGGTTCTGGAAAGCGTCTCGATACATCCGAGTGGGCTTTCCGTCCGCATGGATTGCCGGGTCGTTTGACGCCAAGACGGCGCTTGGCGCCTTTTGCCCGGCAATGACGAAGAAAGGAAGCCACGACGATCACGAAAATAAAAGGAGAGCGGAACGCCGGCAGACGCATTGTGTTGTTGCCCGCACGCAAGCGGCGTGCGGTGCGCACCACGGAAAGGCGGCTTGCGCCGCCCTCCGCTTGCGGGCGCGCTCGCCTGCCGGCGTTCCACTGACGGTTCTCGCCAAGAGGACTTTCGTCCCCAGAGCTCAGCATCGGGCCAGGCTTCCCGAAAGGCGGCATAAGGGAGCGGACATTGCCGCACGCGCCGCCTGTTCGGTTACAGCGATGCACCTCGCGCGCCGGTCTTAGTGCCGGCAGGCATGATGCCCGAGCCGCCCGGGAGCAGGCTGTATCTTTCCGCCCGCGGGCGCCGCACTCGCTCCGCCGTCAGGGAGTACCCTCCCAGACGGCGTCCTTTAAGGAGCAAGATTCGTTGTTACCACTATAACCGAAACGGGGACGCATTGTCAATGGAAAGGTGACTAAAGGCAAGGCCGAGATTGCAATCAAACTCGCTTTTAGCGACCGTTTCTCTTCAATATGCAACTAGTGATAGTATCGACCTGGGTATGCTCGCAATTGGAATTGGTGCGACTGGGCTCACCGTTGTGAGCGAGGATCACGCATGGATAATCGCCGCCGCGCTCCTGGCCGGGCTTACGTTTGCTGCATATGTTTTAGTCGAGGTTATTCACCCGATCGTACGCCGTTACCCCAGCACGAAGCGATAGCTTCGCCCGGTATGGCCGGATTGGCGCAGTAGTCCCTAAATAAACTCAAGCCGACCTGATGGCCCCGCCGTCATTCGACGCGGGCCTCGCGCCCGGCGGAGTTCAGCGACAGCAACGCGTAGGATGGGTTGAGCATCGCGAAACCCATCGTCTGTTCGTTTCGGAGACATCCTCAACGCAGCGAATTGGCCAGGATCGCCATGAAAAACATGACGATGAATACGGCGACGACAATCACAAAGGCGCGGTGCGCAATAATCCAAAGCCGGAAGCGCGCAAATGGGCGTCTGATGAGAGGCGCGTTGCGAGCCACAAGCGTGCGAATTTCAGAATCGGCCAGCGTGTGAGATCTTCGAGCCCGGTGAACCTCCTCCATAAAGGCTACAAACGGATGACCGGCAAAAGCAGGCTTGTCTTTCCATAATTGCCAGCCCGCGAGGTACGGTACCCCGCCAATTTCAAATATATAGCGCTGCGCCTGCTGCGGCGGATTGGAATCAAAATACCGCCAGATCATCCATTCTGTGTAGGCGCGTGGATCAAGAAAGCCACATCGATAGGCGTACCATTCATCGAACATCAGGCCAAAGAATTGCCGATATAGTGCGTGCGCTTTCCTTCGCTGTGCCGCGGGCGGCTGGCTTGTCGCACTCGCATTTTCCACGTCAACCTCCGTCAGGATGTCGTGGAAACGTTCGGTGAATTTCAGAAAGAATTCAGTCCGCTTTATCGTCGTGTTCAGCCACCACGTCGCTATTACGGCGATCGTGAGCGCCGTTGCCGCAACGAGCGCCGAGCCAAACAGCGGAAAGAAGTCTTTCCACTCCAGCGCGTCGCAAATCCAGGCGGCGTGAGGAGGACAGTGCACGGCACCTTCCATCGCATGCATCACCTGTCAGTATCAGTGCGACACCAATCCGGGTCAACACCGAGCCGAAATTGTCAGATGTCGAACGCGGGGCCATTCACCGCGGGCATCCGCCGCACGTTCGTCTCGCGGCTCATGGCGACCCGATCTATACAAACTGAATGCCGGCCTGATGGCCGCGCCGCCACTTGATGCGGGCCTTGCGCCCCGCGGAGTTCAGCGACAGCAACAAGACGAACGATTGGGTGATTTCGCCTTCGACCGACAGCTTTGCTCCGGTCGGCGAAAGATCGAGGACGCGGCACGGCCGGGTGGCGAAGCTGCCGTCCAGTCTAATCCACGCAGGGGAGCCGTGAGTCCGGCGGGCCGATTTGCGCCGTTCGATGCGTTTTCTTGCGAACATTGCAGGCGTCCTAGTGTCCCGATTCCGAAGTTCGTATCATGGTGCGGCACTTTCTTTGCGAACTTCGGAATCGAAAGGACACTAGTTAATTATCCTTCTAGTGTGGCCTTTGGTTCAGAAGTCCGCGTGATGCGTTTGCAGCAAGAATGACGCGGACTTCTGAACCGCCACACTAGTGGGGCTAAAGTGACCCTGATTGTAGCGCCGCTGAGTCCTACCAATGGGTAAAAGCGCGCAGCCCTACGACTTCTGTCCATTATTGCTCGTCATACGCGGGCTTGACCCGCGTATCCATGCTGAATGGATGCTTGCGATGGTGCAGCCAGACTTTCTCCCCTAGCCGCAACTCTGCATGGATGGCCGGGTCAAGCCCGGCCATGACAGCAAAAGGGCGTAACCGCGCGACTACCCGTTGGCTCAACCCGACGATTACTTGCCGCCCGCCTGCCGCTCCGCATAGGTGTCGACCAGGGCGCGGATCATGCGCTGGTAGGGCACGCGGCGTTTTCTGGCTTCGCGCTTGAAAAAATCGAGGCTGCGCCGCGACAGCGAAAGCGTGATCTTCACATTGTCCTCGCGCGGCACGAGATCGTCGGGGGAGGGCAGGAAATCCTTGATGACGCGGACACGACCGATCTCACCGGCCGTGTATTTAACGGTTCTGTTGCTCATAAATCCTCTTTCCCTTCCGCCAGAAGCCGGCGCCAAAAATGCGGATACGTCCAGCGCGATAGGTGAAGCGCACGGTAACGATACCATCCCCAACACGGCCGAAGCAGAAGTAACGACGCTCCGTTCCGCTGTGCTCCAGGTCTTCGGCAATGACGCGACGTCCGTCGAAAAATGCCGCCTGCGCGACTGCAAATGACACGCCGTGTTTCGCACGGTTCAGCCGGTCCTTGCCGCGATCCCACTCGAAGCTCGGCTCAGGCATATGGTTATTCTACCATACTCCGGTATGGCAAACAAATGCCTTTGATAAGGTCGCGCGGGGGAAGCGTAAGCGGGGCGAAGCGTGCCGCACGTTTCCCAGGTCAAAAAAATCGCCGCGCGCTCCGCTTTCGTCATACGCGGGCTTGACCCGCGTATCCATGCTGGATGGATGCTTGCGAGGGCGCGCAGCCGGACCTTCTGCCTAAGCCGCACCTCAGCATGGATGGCCGGGTCAAGCCCGGCCATGACCAGGGATGAACGGCTCTATTCTTCGGCCTTCGCTTCCTTTGCTCCAACCACAAGCCGCCGCCGCAGCGGGAACAGGCTGATGTCGAAGCGGTGCGGCGATCACGCCCCAGACGCCGGAGGGAGCAAACAGCATCAACAAAATGGCCAGCCCGCCGAGAATGATCAGGTACCAGGAGCCGAGCGACGCCAGGTAGAATTGCAGCAGATAGAAGATGGCGACGCCGATCACCGGGCCTTCCATGGTGCCGATGCCGCCGATGACGACAATGAAGATGACGTAAGCGGTCCAGTCGATCAGCGAGAACGCGGCGTCCGGCGAAATCCGCGCCTTCTGCAAAAAGATCAGCGCGCCGATCATGCCGGTGACGGCGGCGGCGGCGACATAGATAAAGAGCTTGGTGCGGAACACGTCGACGCCGCTACTCTCGGCGGCGGCTTCCGAATCGCCGAGCGCGGACAGCGCCAGCCCGTGGCGCGAGCGCAGGAGCCGGTAGACCAGCGCGAAAGTGCCGAGCGCGAGAATGAGCGCCAGCCAGTAGGCAATAATGTCGCGCGCGGCGGGCCCGCGGACTTCAAAGAGGCTGCGCACGAAATCCAGCCCGAAGACCGAGTTCACGATCTCCGGCGGCAGCGACGTGCCGGTGCCGCCGCCGAGCTGCTTGACCTGCGCGAGAATGAGCCGGCACACCTCGGCGACCACCCAGGTGCCGATGGCGAAGTAAGCGCCGCGCAGGCGAAACACGATCAGCGCCGACGGGATGGCGACGAGGCCGGCGACGACGCCCGAAAGCACAATGGCGATGATCGGATCGAGGCCGGCGACAATGGTGAACGCGAACAGCGCATACGCGCCGACGCCGACGAACGCCTGCTGGCCGACGGAAATCAGCCCGGCGCTGCCGGCGAGCAGATTCCACAACTGCGCCAGCGCCAGCATGGTGAAGACGTAGAACAGTTCCTGGAGGAGCGTGCGGCTGGCAAACGCCGGCGCGGCGATCAGCACGGCGATGACGGGAATGGCGAGCGCCAGCGCGATGGTCGAGGCGCGGGTCGCGGTGGTGACGCGGAAGCGGCTGCTCGTGCTGCTGGTCATGGCGCGGCCTTCAATCCGTCGCGCGCGGGAACAGCCCGCGCGGCCGCAGCACCAGCACGATCAGGAAGGCGATGTGGCCGGAGAGGATTTGCCATTCCGGATCGATGTGGGCGCCGATGGTTTGCGCGACGCCAACGACAATGCCGCCGGCGAGCGTGCCCCACAGGCTGCCGAGCCCGCCGATGATCACCGCCTCGAAAGCGTAAAGGAGCCGCGCCGGGCCGATGCTCGGGTCGAAGTTGGCGCGCGTGCCGAGAAAGAACGCAGCGATGGCGCAGACCGCGACCGCGATCGCCATGGTCAGCGCATAAATCCTTCTGTTGTTGATGCCCATGAGCTGCGCGATCTCGACATCGTCCGAGGTAGCGCGGAAGGCGCGGCCGATGGCCGTGCGGTAGAACAGGCCGTTGAGGATGACGATCACGCCAATGGCAGCGGCGAGGCAAATGAGCGGCATGACGCCGATGGCAATGCCGCCGCCGAGCGGCAGCGAATCGCTTTGCAGCGATCCGACATTGAGGAAGCGGGTGTCGGCGGAGAACGCTTCGAGGAGGCCGTTCTGCACAATGATCGACAGTCCGAAAGTGATGAGCAGGGGGGGCAGGATGTTGCGGCCGAGCACGCGGTTGAGAATCGCCGCCTGCAAGAAGTAGCCGACGGCAAACATCACCGGCAGGACAATGGCGAAGGCGAGGAGGAGCGGCACGCCGGCCGCGGTCAGCGCCAGGATCAGAAACGCGCCGAGCACAATCAGGTCGCCATGCGCCAGATTGACCAGCCGCATGATGCCGAAGATCACCGACAGGCCGGTGGCGTAAAGCGAATAAAGCCCGCCGAGCAGCACGCCCTGGATGATGGTGTCGATCCAGCCGAGCATCGCTAAATTCCGAAGTAGGCGGCGTGGATTTCGTCGCGGGTCAGCTCGGACGGCCGGCCGGAAAGGCTGACGCGGCCTTCCTGAAAGCAATAGGCGCGGTCGGCGACCGACATGGCGTGCATCAGATCCTGCTCGACCAGTACCACGCTGGTGCCGCGGGTCTTGACGTCGGCGAGCGCGGCGTAAATATCGCGGATCACAATCGGCGCCAGGCCGAGGCTGAATTCGTCGCACAACAGGATGCGCGGATTGGACATCAAGCTTCGCCCGATCGCGACCATCTGCTGCTGGCCGCCGGACAGCGCGGTCGCGGGCGAATGCCGCCGCTCCTCAAGCACCGGAAACAGGCGATACAGCGCGGCGAGATTCCACGGCCCGCCGTCGCGGCGGCCGTAAGCGCCGACAAGCAAGTTCTCCTCAACCGAGAGCGACGCGAACAGCCGCCGCCCTTCGGGAACCAGCGCAATGCCGAGCTTGACCACCTCGTAAGCGGGAAGCGCACCGATGTCGCGGCCGTCAAGCCGCACCGCCGACGGCGGCCGCGGCAAGAGGCCCGAAATGGATTTCAGGAACGTCGATTTGCCGGCGCCGTTGGCGCCGATAATGGCGACGGTTTCGCCTTCGTTGAGCACAAAGCTGATGCCGAACAGCGCCTGAAAGTCACCGTAGAAGGCGGTGAGGTCGCTGGTTTCCAGCACCGGCTTCGGAGCGGACGTCACGCCGCAATGCCCATGTAGATCTCGCGCACTTCGGCGGAGTTCATCACCGCGCGCGGCTCGCCTTCGATGATCTTGCGGCCGAAGTTCAGCACCACAAGGCGGGAGACGACGGCGAGCAGCGCATGCACGATGTGCTCGATCCAGACGATGGTCACGCCGGAGTTTTTGATTGTCTGGATGAGCTGCACCAGCTCGGCGCATTCGGCTTCGGTCAGGCCGCCGGCGATTTCGTCGAGCAGCAGGAGCCGCGGGGCGCTGGCGAGCGCACGCGCCAGCTCAAGGCGCTTGCGGCCCAGGAGGTTCAGCGTGCCGGCGCGGCGGTTAGCTTGGGCGATCAGCCCGGTGCGCTCGAGAATTTCGCCGCAGGCATCGACCACCTGCGCCTCGCGCTGCCTGCGGCCGTGAATGGCGGCGACCAAAAGATTCTCGAACACGGTGAGGTTTTCGAACGGGTGCGGAATCTGGAACGAGCGGCCGATACCGGCGATGCAGCGCTGGCGCGGCGGCGCGCCGGTGATGTCGCGGCCGTCGAAAGTCACCGTGCCGCTGTCGGGTGCGTGCAGCCCGGTGATGAGATTGAACAGCGTCGACTTGCCGGCGCCGTTCGGCCCGATAATGCCGAGGGCTTCGCCTGGCGCGACGTCGAGATGCGAGAGGTCGACCGCTTTCAGCGAGCCGAACGATTTGGTCAGATTATCGAGCGTCAGGATCACGGGCCGCCCAGGAAGTACCGGCCGTGTCGCCCGCCGGCACTTAATTTCTCTTACATCAGCGAACAGACGCTCGCCTTTTCACGGAGCGTGATCTTTTCCGAAAACCGGTCCCCACCCTCGGATCGAGTCCGAGGGCAGGCTTTTCCGGGATCATGCTCCGGAGCGCGACGCTTAAGCGATCGGCTCCATCTTGCCGCCCGTCGGAATTTCCGGCGCCGTTTTGTTGTCGGTGATGACGATGTCGTATTTGCTGCCATCGCGCAAGCGCCACTGGCCGCCGACCAGCGGTGTCTTGGCGATGTTCTTCGCCGCGAATGGCGGCAGGTTCTTGCCGTTCCAGGCAATCGGTCCGACTACGGTGTTGAGATTGGTCGCGGCAATCGCCTTCACCATTCCCTTGTTGTCACCCACGCCGCCGGAGCGTTGGGCGACGTCGACCGCGAGCTCGAACAGCGCGTGCACGAAGCCGATCGGCTGCGTCCATTGCTTGCCGGAAGATTTTTCATACGCGCCGGCAAGCTCCTTGGCCGACTGGCCGGTGAGCGACGACTTGAACGGATGGTTCGGCGACCACCACACTTCCGAGGAGAGGTTGTTGCCGTTCTTGCCGAGCGCTTCGACCGCGACCGGGAACAGAATGGCTTTACCGATCGACGCCACCTTCGGCTTGAAGCCTTGCTGCGAGGCTTGATTCCAGAACGTGGTGAAATCGGGCGGGATCATCACGCCGGTGATGATTTCGCAGTTTGCTTTCTTGAACGCCGCGATCTGCGCCGAGAAGTCGTCGGTGAGGTTCTGATAGCGGCCCGGATCGGTCAGGGTGTAGCCGAGCTTGTCGAGCACCGGCGGGAAGCCGACCTGCTTGCTGCCCCAGGCGTTGCCGTCACCATCGTTGGGGAAGAGACCGCCGACCGCTTTGTCGGTAGACACCTGGCCCCACATGTTGGTGAAGACCGCGATGACGTCTTCGAGGCCCCAGAAAAAGTGATAGGTGTAATTGAACGGCTTCCACGCCGGCGGTCCGCCGGCCGGATCGGCCTGACGGCCGATGAAGTACGGCTGCCACGGCGCGACCGTCGAGATGCACGGCACTTCTTCGATCTCGCATTGCGTAGAAACCGGGTTGGTGGTTTCCGGCGTTGAGGCCACCAGCATCAGATCGATCTTGTTGGAGACGATCAGTTCCTTGGCGACTTCGCCGGCGCGGTTCGGGTTGGACTGGCTATCCTTCACCGTGACTTCGACCGGGAGCGTGGCGCTGCCAACTTTGACGCCGCCTTTCACCTTGTCGAGAAAACTCGAGATAATGAATTTGTCCGCTTCGGCGAATGCGGCGAGCGGGCCGGTCTGCGGGCTCACGTAACCGATCTTGTAGGTTTGTGCCGCGCGCACCGCCGGCGCGAATACCGAGCCGGTCGCCAGGGCTGCGCCGGTCGCCGCCGAAGCCTTTATAAACTTGCGGCGATTCATGCGCAGCGTCTTCGATGTGATTGCCATTGTCGTGCTCCTCCCCGAGTGGCTCCGGCGCCTCGATCGAGGCGGGGCCTTTTGACGTTCATTCTTCCTGCGAGGTCCCCGCGGCTTGCGTTCGCAAACGCCGCCGCGTATGTTCGATTATCGAACTAAGGTTCGCATATCACTACTTTTACCGAGCGCCGAAACCCTGTCAATCGCATGAACCGCGCAGACTTAATTCCCGACAAGCCCAAAACGGGCGCGCTGGTGCAGGACAAGGAATTCATGGCGACGCTCGCCAAGGGGCTGACGGTCCTCGGCTCGTTCGACAAGCAGCGGCCGGCGATGACGCTTTCGGAAGCGGCGCGCGCCACCGGTCTGTCGCGCGCAACGGCGCGGCGGATTCTGCGCACGCTCACCGAACTCGGTTACGTCGCCCAGAACGGTCGCGAGTTTTCGCTGTCGTCGGGAATCCTCAAGCTCGGCTTTGCCTATCTCGCCACGCAGAACTGGATCGAGCAGGCGACGCCGCTGATGCGGGCGCTCAGCGAGGAATTTCACGAGTTCGTGTTCGGCGGCGATCCTGGAAGACACCGAGATCGTCTACGTCGCCCGCTTTCCGGCGCGGCGCATCATGTCGGTCACGCTTGCCGTGGGCACGCGATTGCCGGCGTTTCATACGTCTTTGGGGCGCATCCAACTTGGCTTTCTCGATGAAGGCGAGCTCTGGCGCCGGCTGATGTCGCTGCGGGTCGAGGCCTATACACCTTCGACCATCACCGATGTGCAGGCGCTGTTTCAGCGCGTGCAGGACGACCACGCGCAAGGCTTTTCTATTGTCGACGAAGAACTCGAGCGCGGCTTGCGCTCCATCGCCGTGCCGGTCCTGCATCGCAACGGTCAGGCCATCGCCGCGCTCAACGTGAGCACGCACTCGACGCGAACGACGCGCAACGAATTGCGCGAGCGCTTTCTGCCGAGCTTGCGCACCGCGGCGGCGCAGGTCTCCGCCTCGCTGGCCTGAACGCCGCAGCTTCGCGCCGACCACTCGAAAATTCGGCTAAGCACATCGGCTGAACTCGGTATCTTGCGTGCCAGGCGGCGTGCGGCTATCGTTTTCGAAGTAGTCGAATAGCGTACATTAGTTCGATAATCGAACGTATTTATGCCGCGAGTCCTTGAAAGGACCAAGGCCGAGGAGGGGGAGGATCATGAGCGTAGCCAGCAAAACCGACACCGGCGCGGCAAAAACCAAAAAGCCCGACCGCTCGATGAGCGCCAACACGCCGCAGACCGGCGCGGAATATATCGAGTCACTCCGCGACGACCGTACGATCTACATCTACGGCGAGCGCGTGAAGGACGTGACGACGCATCCGGCCTTCCGCAACACCGCGCGGATGGTCGCCCGGCTCTACGATGCGCTGCATGACCCGAAGCACGCCGACAAGATCATGGTGCCGACCGACACCGGCAACGGCGGCAAGACCCACGCGTTTTTCAAGGCGCCGAAATCGCTCGATGATTTGCTGGCTGGAAGGAACGCCATCGCCGAATGGGCGAAGATCACCTACGGCTGGCTTGGCCGTTCGCCGGACTACAAAGCGTCATTCCTCGCAACGCTCGGCGCCAACTCGCAGTTCTACGATCCGTATCAAGACAACGCCAAGCGCTGGTACAAATTCAGCCAGGAGCGCGTGCCGTTCGTCAACCACGCCATCATTCATCCGCCGGTCGACCGCGATCGTCCGCCGAGCGAGATCGGCGATATTTGCTGTCACGTCGAAAAGGAAACCGACGCCGGCATTGTGGTATCGGGCGCCAAGGTGGTCGCGACCGGCTCGGTGCTGACCAATTACACCTTCGTCGCGCACCACGGCCTCATCCCCGTCCAGGACAAGAAGTTCGCCGTGGTGTTCATGGTGCCGACCAACCATCCCGGCGTGAAATTTATCTGCCGCACGTCGTACGAGATGACATCGACGGTGATGGGCAGTCCGTTCGATTATCCGCTGTCGTCGCGCATCGACGAAAACGACGCGGTGTTCATTCTCGACAAGGTGCTGGTGCCCTGGGAAAACGTCTTTGTTTACGGCGATATGGAGAAGGCCAACAATTTCTTCCCGCGCACCGGATTCCTGCCGCGGTTCGTCGTGCACGGCTGCACCCGGCTCGCAGTGAAGCTCGATTTCATTGCCGGGCTGTTGCTGAAAGCGGTCGAGGCGGCCGGCACCAAGGATTATCGCGGCGTGCAGGCCAATGTCGGCGAGGTCATCGCCTGGCGCAATCTGTTCTGGGCGCTGTCGGACGCCATGGTGCGCGATCCGAAGCCGTGGATCAACGGTTACGTGCTGCCCAACATGGATCCGGGCAACGCGTATCAGATCATCGCCACCATCGCGTACAGCAAGGTCAAATACATCATCGAGCAAACCGTGGCGTCGGGACTGATCTATCTCAACTCGCACGCCAACGATTTCAAGAACGCCGAAATCCGTCCCTACATCGACCGCTACATGCGCGGCTCGAACGGCTACAAGGCCGAGGAACGGGTGAAACTGATGAAGCTGCTTTGGGACTGCCTGGCGACCGAGTTCGGCGGCCGGCACGAGCTGTACGAAATCAACTACGGCGGCTCGACCGAGGAAATCCGCCGCTACTGTTTGTTCGGCGCGCAGGCTTCCGGTAACGCCGATCGCTTCAAGGGTTTTGCCGAAGATTGCATGGCCGAATACAACCTCGACGGATGGACGGTGCCAGACCTCACCGATCCGGGCGAGCTCAGCTACCACGTCATGCGCGGCGCCCAGAAGTAAGTGGTTGCGGGTTATTCCGGATCGACGGATGATCGCCCGCCGCTTGTTTGCCGCGACGTTTCGTTCACGCTAAGCCTTCCGGACATGCTGGTGGGAGTGCCCGCCGGACCATGTGTCGAGGGCAAGAACTGCATGAACCGAAGTCAGCGCCGGGCGTTTGCGCGCGGCAAGGGCGCCGCCGCCTCGGCGCCTGCCGATCTCGCCGTGCTGATGGACGAAGCGGTGCTCGCCTACCGCCAGGGCCAACGCGGCGAGGCTGCGGCGATCTGCAAGCAGGTTCTGTCACGCGCGCCGGACCATGCTGGCGCGCTCAATCTCTCGGGTATTCTGCATCAGGCGTCGGATAATCACCGTCTGGCCGTGAAAGCGCTGGGAAAGGCGCTTGCGGTCAACGCTCTCGATGCGGCCAGCCATTACAACATCGCCACTTCCTATCAGGCGCTGGGCGACGCGACGGCCGCCGCGCGGCATTTCAAGAAAGCGATTGCACTTGGCCTGAGCGGCAGGGATGTCGAACAGTTTCTGCAGCAGAACGAAATCATCGGCAAATACGTGCGGCCAGACCGTTGAGGACAAACCCGATCTGCCGGTCAAGCGTCAGGCCGAGTTCGCTGCCGACGATCTTGCGGCCATTGCCGGCAACATTTTCCTCCGATGCGCGCTGCAAACCAACATCGTCCGTGGCGTGCCGCTTGAATTTTTCCTGACGAATTTGCGGTCCACGCTGCTGCGGCTCGTCACGAGCGATCGCCGAGGGGTCGGCAAAGCTGAGCGACGACTTGATCGCGCTCGCTTGCGCGCTCGCGCAACAGTGCTTCCTCAACGAGTATGTCTTTGCGCAAAGCGATGACGAAATTCGCGAAGCCGGCCGGTTGCGCGACGGACTGTCGGAAAAATTGTCGTCGGCAGGCGGGGTTTCGCCGCAGATCCTGGCGGTGGTGGCGGCTTATCTCCCGCTGCATTCGTTGCCCGGCGCCCAATCCCTGCTCACCGGTACGTGGGCCGACGCGGTCGGCGATATGCTGCGGCAACAGGTGCGCGAACCGCTCGAAGAAGCCGAGGATCGGGGGGAAATTCCGGTGCTTACGCCGATTACCGACACAGTGTCGCGCGGGGTCAGGGATCAGTACGAGGAAAATCCGTACCCGCGATGGACGCTCAATCCGCTGGCGGATTTCGCCGGCGCGCTCAGAGAGCAGGCGGCGGGCGGCGGTGGGGACGCGGCGGGCCACGCGCAAGATATTCTGATTGCCGGGTGCGGTACCGGAGAGCACCCGTTCGATGTGGCGCAGAAATCACCGCGCGCACGCATTCTTGCGATCGATCTCAGCCTTGCCAGTCTGGCTTACGCGCGGCGCAAGACTCGGGAAGAGGGCTTACGGAATATCGAATATGCGCAAGCCGACATTTTGAATCTCGGCGCGATCGATCGTACCTTCGATCGCATTGAGAGCGTTGGGGTGCTGCACCATCTTGCCGATCCCAAAGCGGGGTGGCGCGTCTTGCTCTCGTTGCTGGCGCCAGAAGGCGTGATGCGCGTCGGTCTTTACAGCGACGCGGCGCGCCGTTCGATTGTCGAGGCGCGCGCCCTTGTCGCCCGGCGCGAATACCCGGCGACAGCGGAGGGCATCCGCGCGTTACGGCAATCGATCATCAGCGAACGCGAAGACCCGCGGTGGAAGCTTCCGATCGGCACCGTCGATTTCTACAGCATGAGCGGCTGCCGTGACATGTTCTTCAATGTCATGGAGCACCGGCTCACGCTCCCGGAGATTGCGGCGTTTCTGAAAGAACAGAATCTATCGTTCCTCGGTTTTGAGCTCGATCCGGAAACGCTCAGGAAGTTTGGCGAACTCTACCCCGGCCCGCAGGCGCTTCTCGATCTCGATGCCTGGCACAGCTTCGAGCTGGCCAATCCGATGACATTCCGCAACATGTACGTGTTTTCGATCCGCAAGAACGCGCAATAACCCGCGGCGATCGCGCCGCGCGGCCTTGCGTGCGGAGCTTACAGCATGGCCGAGAGGCCGAGCCGATCCATCAACGCCTGGTCGCGGTTGCGCGCCGGATTGGGGGTGGTGAGAAGCCTCGGGCCGTAGAAGATCGAATTCGCCCCGGCGATGAAGCACAGTGCCTGCGTCTCCTCGCTCATCTCCTCGCGCCCGGCCGAAAGGCGCACCATGGATCGCGGCATGGTGATTCGCGCGACCGCGATGGTGCGCACGAATTCAATGGCGTCGAGCGGTGGGGCTTCGCCGAGCGGCGTGCCGGCGACCCGTACTAGCATGTTGATCGGTACCGATTCAGGATGCGCGGGCAGGTTCGCCAGCGTTGCGATCATGCCAACCCGGTCGTCGCGGGTCTCGCCCATGCCGACAATGCCGCCGCAGCAGACGTGAATGCCGGCGGCCCGGACATGATCGAGGGTGTCGAGGCGATCCTGGTAAGTGCGGGTGCTGATGATGTCGCCGTAAAATTCCGGCGAGGTGTCGAGGTTGTGATTGTAGTAGTCGAGCCCGGCGTCCCTGAGCTTGCGGGCTTGCCCCGCGGTGAGCATGCCGAGCGTTGCACAAGTCTCGAGGCCGAGTGCCTTGACGCCCTCGACCATTGCGCAGACCTGATCGAGTTCTCGCTCCTTCGGCGAGCGCCAGGCTGCGCCCATGCAGAAGCGGCTGGCGCCGGCGGAACGCGCGGCGCGGGCTTCCTCGATCACCGTCGCAAGCGGCATCAGTTTTTCCGCGCGGACGCCGGTGTCGTAACTCGCGCTTTGCGGACAGTAGGCGCAGTCCTCCGGACAGCCGCCGGTTTTGATCGAGAGCAGAGTCGAGATCTGCACGACAGCCGGATCGAAATTCTGGCGATGAATGGTTTGCGCGCGAAATGTCAACTCGGGCAGCGGCAACGCGAATAACGCGTGCAGTTCGGCGCGCGTCCAGTCATGGCGTAACGGCGATGCGTCAGGCGCGTTGTATTGTCCGGCGTGAGGGATCGGCATGGCCGTAGCACCATAAGCGGTTTACACATTGGGGACAAGCGGGTGTCCCCTCCTGAGTTTACCGACACCCGTCAGAGCAAAGAAAAAGGCCCCGCGGGATTACCGCGGGGCCCATGGCAGGTCAGTTAGAGGTTGTTGCTATGCTGGCTCAGTTCTTGGCAACCAGCGGCGCTGGCGGCGCGGCTGGTCCCCAGAGCTTGAAGCCGATACGGGTCCACACGTTGATGCCGCCAGAGCCTTGCGGCGTGTTTTGCCCGACAAAGCTGTCGGTGACCCATACCTGCAAGTCGACCGGGCCGAAGTCGTAGCCAACGAGCGCGCCGGCCGCTGCGGTTGATAGTTGCCACAGAGGCTGACTCCCGGTGCCGGGGTGCAGCCGCCGCTATCAGCCGTGGTCTGTACTTCGAAGTAGCCAACCGGGCCGATTTCCCACTTGCCGATCTTCCACAGGGCCATCAAGTCGCCGTAGAGGGCGTTGCCGCTGGTGATTTTGGTCGCCGCGCAGCAGGTACCCTGCGACTGAGTGTTGATGTCGTAGAAGAAGTTACCCGACAGAACCCAGCCGGGGCCGAGGTAGGAGATCGCGAGGGCCGGTTCGAAGGTCCAGTAGTCCGGATTCGGAGTGAACGAGAAAGCGGCAGGACCGTTAGCTTTGGTGCCGTCCGGAGGCGTGAAGTTGAACGATGCCGACACGAACCAGCCGCCACCCAGATTCCACGACAGGGTGATCGGGTTAATGAACGTGTTGGTGAAGACGAAGCCGCCGCCGATGATCGGCGAGCCGCCGCCGCAGCCGCCGTTGGGCAGGCCGCAAGTTTCGAAGTTATAGAAGGCTTGAACGACCGAGGCGCCGTAGGTGGCACCGAGGAAATTCCAGCCCGGCACCCAGAGCAAAGGCACCGCTTGAGCGATTGCCGGTAGCGCGGCGCAGTGCGCCGCTGGCTAGCCTAGCGCATTGATTGCCGATGCTGGCGCCGCTGTTGCCAGAGCCAGCGAGCGGGCCGAGATAAGCAGTTTCCAAGCCGGTGTAGAGGCCGGCCGGTGGTAGTGCGCCTAACGGCAAACCGATGGTGGCGCCGTTCAGTCGATTTTGGAACGTCCCAGTTTCCATCGCCTGAGCAGAACCTGCCACACCGCCGATGGCGAGTGCCGCAATGCCCCCCAGTACGATATTTCTTAGTCGGGTCATATGCCCCTCCGTATAAGACCTGCCGTAAAGACCTGCAGATAGAACTTGCCGGCACAATGCCGACGCAAACGCAGCGTCGTGCAATCGGATCGAGAATGCAATGGTTACGCGCGTCATCCGCAGGGGGAAACAACATTTCTACTGCGATAGTTGCAAAAATGACACGAAAACACTGCGCTCCCCGATTGTTTGCTCGGGGCTGCTACTGGAGCAAGATCAAGCTCTTAAGGGAGGGCCGCCGATGGCGCTTTCAGAGTGCCGGCAAGGAAGTGCGCGCTCGATTCACAGGTAGCCGCGGACGCGACGGCCCGCTACAATGCATCAACGCCGCAATCCGGCGAGGAATTGCGGCGTTGGCTGGTGGTCTAAGCCATCGCTAAACTAATCGGATCGGATCGCGCGCGATTTTCGCGCCGGACAGTCAGTTCTTGGCGACGATCGGGCTTGCTGCCTCCGGTCCCCAAATCCGGAAACCGAAACGGGTCCAGACCGAGATGCCGCCGCCGGGGGTGTCCTTGCTGTAAAACTGGTCCGTGACCCAGGTCTGAACGCTCACGGGACCGAAATCGTAGCCGACGAGCGCGCCCACGGCGATGGCCTGTTGCTGGCCGCAGTGCACGACGGTAGCCGGCGATCGCTGAGCAAGGAATGCCGCCGCCGGGAACATCGGTTGTTGTTTGATCGATCACGTATCCGACGGGGCCGATTTCCCACTTGCCGATCCGGTAAAGCGCGGTCCAATCCAGATAGAATTCTTGCCCGCTCAAATATCCATTCCCGAGCGCCGTGCCGCTAAGTGCACAGCAAACTCCGGTCGACTTGGTATTGATGAAATAAGCCATGTTCGCGGACAACAGCCAGCTTTTGTCGAGATATGAAATCGCCCAACCGGGCGCGAAGCTCCAATAATCCGGGTTCGCGGAAGTCGCCCAATTCGAGCCGTCCGGCGCGACAAACGAGAAAGCGGCGTCAAAGAACCAGCCGCCGCCGAGCTTCCACGACAAATTGATGGGCTGCCAAACCGTGTTGGCGATCGTCGGAAGAACGTCGCCGACATAAGGTCCGGGGCCGCTGCACGTGGCGCAAGTAAAGGCGGTGTAGAACGGCTGGATGGCGTCGACGGTGTAGCTCGCGCCGAAGACGTTCCAGCCGGTCGACCAGACCACCGGAACGATGCCGATGGCGGCGCCGATTTTCTTCGAGCTGCCCGTCGGATCCACGCTGCTCGCGCCGGCATTGCCGTACGCGATCGCCGGCAGCGGCCACACCACTTCGATGCCGGTGTAGACGCCGGGAGGCGGCGCCGCTCCCGCCGGCACGCCGACGCTTGCCCCGCCTAGCGTATTGGTGAAGCTTGAGGATTCCACCGCGAAACTCTTGCTCACGCCGACGGTCAGAATAATCAGCCGCCGCAGCCGCCGCCCACGCGCCCCGCCGCAATTCCAGCATTTGCCCCTCCATCGGGTCCGCCGGGCGACGACTCGAGTCGGCGCTCGGCAAGACCTGCGAAGCAGCAACATGCCTAACAATTGTTTAAAAAAGCTTTGCGCTTCCGCGCCACGTTAGCGGCGCGGGAAAATCGCTGGCATCAAGGTTTGGCAAGTACACGCGCAAATAGAGCGGCCAGGAAGTACTCGGACTATTCTATCAAAGGATGTTCGCAGCCCGGCCGCCTCACCAAAAATCAAGCGTCGGCCAAATTGTCTGCTCGTGCGAGTGAATCAAAGAAGCGAGCCGGCCGAGATGCAGCACAACCGGGATCGCGCCATGGGCGTGGCGCAGCGCGAAGATGTGACCGACGAACAGCGAGTGGTCTCCGCAATCATGCCGGGCGCTGATCTTCGCCGCCAATGTTGAATTGGAGTTGGCCAGCAGCGGCGTGTCGCCGGCATATTGGTATTTCACGTCGAGCCCTTCGATCGGCCGGCCGGCGAAGTGCTGGATCAAAGATTCTTGTCCGCGCGCGAGGATACTGACGCCGAAATGGTCGGCTTCCAGAAGAAAAGCATGCATGCGCGCTTTCGTGGCGACCGAAATCACGCACAGTGGCGGATCGAGCGAGCCGGACATGAATGCGTTAGCCGTCATGCCGCGGATCTCGCCGCGCACCTTGGTCGTGACCACCGTGACGCCGGTGACGAAAGACGCCATCACCCGGCGGAAACGCTCGTGCGTAACTTCGCTTATGGTCTCGTGGTCAGCCGCCGAAATTGCCATTGCCAGACACATATTAGGGCGCTCGCTCGGACACAAGCCAAGGAGCGCCCGCGGTAACCCTACTTGGTTTTCCGGAGATCCCGAGACAGCGCTTCCAGAGCGCGCTTGTAATTATTCACCACGTCGGCGGCATTGATGAACAGTTGCTGCGGAATGGCGTCCGCATGCAGGTACAAAGCGTGCGTCAATTTGAGGTCCTGGCGCATCACATACATCGTGGACGATTTTTCGTCGGGAGCGATGACCCAGATGATGTAGTCCTTCGCGTCCAGTCCGCTGCGGCAAAAATAGACTCTGTGGTCGTTGGTCACGATACTGACAACCGGCAGATCCTTTTTCTCATCGGACGACAGTCCAAGGTTCTTCGCCATCGGCGCCGGGAAGTTCTGCTTCACTCCCATGCTGTCGACGTAACTGACGAGCTGTTTGAGATCCGCGGCCGAAAGCGGCGGAGCCTCTTCCGGGATCAAGAGATGCCGATCCAAGAGATGCCGTCATCAACACGCCAACAAGTGCGCCCGCGATACGCCATTTGCGCAACATAATTCGTTCCTTTGCCACCAACTCGCCGCCCCCGATACTCCCGGGTTTCTGCGTTTACTCCTTGACCAATTTGCGGCCGGTGACCGCCTCCAGGTTCTTGAAGTAAATCTTGTCCCGATCCCCTTTCGATAGATCGAGATCGTCGAGGATTCGCATGGTTTCCCGCGGGTACATCGTGCCCCCTTCGGGATCAAACGGACAATCCGAGGCGAAAACGATTTTGTCGCGTGGAAAGAATTCCATGCCGGCTTTGGTCGCCGGAACGCCGGTGAACACCGCGGTGTCGGCCCAGAAATCCTCCTTGAAATAGGCCAGCACGCGCTTCTTCAGGCTCTTGCGCAACGCCACGTAGTCGGTGTCCGACGTCCGCGAGCCGAGCACGTCATTGCCGGGTCCGAGCCGGCCCTCCAGCATCGGCACGATGCCGCCGAAATGGTGAGTGATGATTTTCAGGTTGGGGTAGTCGTCCATGATCCTGGCGAACACCAGCCGCGCCATGGCGGTCGCCGTTTCATAGGACCAGCCGAAGGTCCACCAGATTTCGTAGAGCGAGCGGTCTTCGGAAATGTAATCGGGAGTTTCGGCGCCGCGCGTCGGATGCATCCACACCGGCGCGCCGAGCTCATTCATCTTTTTCCAGAACGGACGAAATTCCGGACGATCGATCGGCTTGCCGGCGACGTTGGTGTGGATCTGCACGCCGAGCGCGCCGAGTTGTTTGATGGCGCGTTCGGCTTCGGCAACGCCGGCGTCGGGCGCGGCCAGCGAGATTTGCGCGACCCAGCCGGGAAAATGATCCTTCTCCTTGGCGATCAATTCGGCAAAGCCGTCGTTGATGATGCGGCAGAACTCATCGATGTCGGCCGGCGTCTTGGCGAATTTTTCGATGGTCGGCTGCGGATAGGACAGGATCTGCTGATAGTCCTTGTGGCCGTCGACGATCTTCTTGCGCACCTCGACGTCGTAGAGCGCCGGCAATGAGCGCACGCGCTTGCCCATGTCCTTGTAGTCGCCCGCGACTTCGTTGAGCTTGTCGAAGAACTTTTTCGGAAAGAAATGCGTATAGGCGTCGATGCGCATGAGCGGCCGTTCTCCAGGTCGTACCCCTGCGAGCGTTCTAGCATCGCGCGGGCGGCGATAACCAGTTGGTTAGCCGCCGGTCAGGCCTGCAAACGGGAAAGCACTTCGGGCGGAATCGGATGCGATTTCAGGCGCTCGGTGCCGGGTTCCCGGATCGCCCACACCCGCGTCTCGAACGACTTCGACCGCCAGCACGTCGCCCTTCAGCAACCGATGCTCGATCTTGAAACTCGAGCGGCCGAATTCAGCGACCCTGGTTTCGATCGCGATTTCGTCGCCGAAACGGGTGGGCTTGTGAAAGCGCGCTTGCGCCGACACCATCGGATAGCCGGCGAAATTGTAGTGCTTGAGATAGGCGATCTTGTTCATGCCGAGCGCGCGCTCGAACAGCGCGGTGGTCGAGGTGTCGAATATCTCGAAGTAGCGCGGATAAAAAATGATGCCGAGCGGATCGCAGTCGCACCATTCGACGCGAGTCCGGCGGGTGTTGATGAGCATGAGACTTAAGCGTCGCGCTTGCTATCGCGGCGTCATGCGCAGCGCCGCGTCGAGCCGCACGACCGTGCCGTTGAGATAAGCGTTTTCGATCATCTGCCGCGCCAGCGACGCGAACTGCGCCGGATCGCCGAGCTTTTTTGGAAACGGCAAAGACTGCGGCCAGGCTCTGCTGAGCCTGCGGCGTAAGACCGAGCAGCATCGGGGTGAGGAAAATGCCGGGCGCAATGGCGTTGACGCGCACGCCGAACTGGGCGAATTCGCGCGCCGCCGGCAGCACGAGAGCGACCACGCCGCCCTTCGATGACGCGTACGCCGCCTGGCCGATCTGTCCTTCGTAAGCCGCGACCGACGCCGTGCAAATGATGACGCCGCGTTCGCCGTCGGCGAGCGCGGGAAGCCCCTGCATGGCGGCGGCGGCAAGCCGCATGGCGTTGAACGTGCCGATGAGATTGATGCGAATGATGCGCTCGTAATCGGCAAGCGGCTGCGGGCCTTCCTTGCCGACGATGCGCTTGGCGGTGCCGATGCCCGCGCAATTGATCAGGATGCGCGCCGGGCCGTGATCGGCGGCGGCCTTGGCGATGGCGGCTTCGGTAGAGGCGCTGTCGGCGACGTCGCAATGGATCGCGATGCCGTTGATGTCGATTGCCACTTCGGCCGCCGCCTTGTCGTTGACGTCGAGGATTGCGACTTTGGCGCCGGCGGCGGCGAGCATGCGCGCAGTGGCGGCGCCGAGGCCCGAGCCTCCGCCGGTGACGAGCGCTGCGTGTCCGCGAATGTCCATGTTCAACTCGCTCTTGCCGCCGCTTTCGCTGCGGCCATTTGGGATAGGGTTAGTGTCGCCTATCCGCCTGACATTACTGCCAAACGCCGTCAAGTCGCGAGTGGAAGTCTGCGGCGTTGAGGTGGTTTGACGCTCCCGGCACGCCCCCCTACAACTTGGAAGGGCAAGGCGAGCGGCACGAGGAGAGAACAATGCGGGATGTCTTCATCTGCGATGCGGCGCGCACCGCCATCGGCCGTTATGGCGGCGCGCTGGCGAAAGTCCGCACCGACGATCTCGCCGCGGCGCCGATCCGGGCGCTGGTCGCGCGCAACCCGCAGGCCGACTGGACGCGGCTCGACGAAGTTTTTTTCGGCTGCGCCAACCAGGCCGGCGAAGACAATCGCAACGTCGCGCGCATGGCGCTGCTGCTCGCCGGATTGCCGGAGACCGTGCCGGGCCTCACCGTCAATCGGCTTGTGCGCTTCCGGGCTCAATGCGGTCGGTGACGCGGCGCGCGCGATCCGCACCGGCGACATGGATTTCGCCATTGCGGGCGGCGTCGAGTCGATGACGCGCGCGCCGTTGGTGATGGGCAAGGCCGGCGAAGCGTTTTCGCGCAGCGCGGAAATTTACGACACCACCATCGGCTGGCGGTTCATCAATCCGCGTGATGAAGGCGCAATACGGCATCGATTCCATGCCGGAGACCGGCGAGAACGTCGCCGAGGAGTTTCAGGTCGACGCGCAAGGACCAGGACGCGTTCGCGCTGCGCTCGCAGCAGCGCGCCGGCAAGGCCGCGGCGGCCGGCTATTTCGCCGAAGAGATCGTGGCCGTCGAAGTCGCCGGGCGGCAAAGCCGGCCCGATGTCGGTCGACAAGGACGAGCATATCCGCGCCCGATACGACGCTCGAGAAGTTCGCGAAGCTCAAGCCGTTCGTGCGCAATCCCGGCACCATCACCGCCGGCAATGCGTCGGGCGTCAACGACGGCGCGGCCGCGATCATCCTCGCCAGCGAGGACGCGGCGCAAGGCAGCACGGGCTGACGCCGCGGGCGCGCGTGCTCGGCATGGCGTCGGCCGGCGTGCCGCCGCGCATCATGGGCATCGGCCCGGTGCCGTCGACGCGCAAACTGATGGAGCGGCTCGGGCTGAAGATCGGCGATTTCGATCTGATCGAGCTCAACGAGGCGTTCGCCTCGCAGGGGATCGCGCGTGTCTGCGCCAGCTCGGCGTCGCCGACGATGCCGATCACGTCAATCCGCATGGCGGCGCGATCGCGCTTGGCCATCCGCTCGGCATGTCCGGCGCGCGGCTCGCGCTTACCGCGGTGCACGGCCTGGAAAAGCGCGGCGGCAAGCGCGCGCTCGCCACCATGTGCGTCGGCGTTGGCCAGGGCGTGTCGCTGGCGCTGGAGAGGATTTAGTGTTTGTTATCAGCCGAGCCGGCCGATGCGGCCGGTTCCGCGACGTTGTTTTGTCCCGTTGGCAAGCTGTTTCGAGGGAACGACCTGATACTTTGAAGTGTTTACAGCTTTAATTTGCGGCGGCTGCCGCGCAAACATTTTGCAACTTCCGAAATCATAAGGAGACGTTTACGTGCCCATGAGCCCGGGTTACATCCCGTTTCACCCCAATCCTTCGAAGCCGAAATTCAAGCCGCCGCCCGGCGCGGTCGATGCGCACTGTCATGTGTTCGGCCCGGAGAGCAAATTTCCCTTCGCGCCCGAGCGCAAATACACGCCGTGCGACGCGCCGAAGGAAAAGCTGTTCGCGCTGCGCGATTTTCTCGGCTTCGACAAGAACGTGATCGTGCAAGCGTCGTGCCACTCCAAGGACAACCGCGCGATGGTCGACGCGCTGGAGTCTTCGAACGGCCGGGCCAAGGGCGTCGCCTTTGTCGGCGAAGAAGTGACCGACGACGAGCTGCGCTGGATGGATAAGGCCGGCGTGCGCGGCGTGCGCTTTAATTTTCTCAAGCGGCTGGTTGATTTCACGCCGCGCGACGTGCTCGAGAGAATTGCCGCCCGCGTTGAAAAGCTTGGCTGGCATATCGTCGTCTATTTCGAGATGGCCGACTTGCCGGAGCTGGAGAGCTTTTTCACCGCGCTGCCGACCACCGTCGTGGTCGATCACATGGGCGCGCCGGACGTCACCAAGGGGGTCGACGACCCGGAGAACCAGCGATTCCACAGGCTTATGGAACAGCACAGGAATTTCTGGGTGAAGGTCGACCTGTCCGGAACGCATCAGCCTTGCCGGGCCGCCTTATGACGATGTGGTGCCGTTCGGCCGCGCGTTGGTCGAGCGTTTCCCGGACCGGGTGATCTGGGGAACCGATTGGCCGCATCCCGAACATGAAAAAAGTCCCGCCCGACGACGGCGTCCTGGTCGACTTCATCCCGAAGGTCGCGCCGACGGCCGCGGCTGCAACAGGCGCTGCTGGTCGATAATCCGATGCGGCTTTATTGGAGCTAGTTGCGAAGCGCTCGGCGATTGCGCCTTACGTTCAATTCTCTTGCAGCTACGCTCCAGCCCGCGGACGGCTTACGTTGCCTAGCGCTGCTGCGCTATATTGGGTGACACCCCAACCGGAGCAGCGCACGGAGAGACATGGCCCGCAAAGCAGAAATTTACGACGACATCCCCGGCACCTTCGTGTTCGACGCCGAGCGCTCCCGCCAGGGCTACGGCATCAACATGTTCTGCATGTCGCTGATGAAGGACGAGAACCGCAAAGCCTTCAAGGCCGACGAAGCCGAGTATCTGAAAAAGTTCAAGCTCACGCCGGAACAGACCGAAGCCGATCCTCAAGCGCGACTACAATCGCATGCTGGAGCTCGGCGGCAATATCTATTTCACCGCCAAGCTCGGCGCCACCGACGGCCACTCGTTCCAGCATCTTGCCGCGGTCATGACCAGCAATACGCAAGAAGACTACGCCAAGATGATGCTCGGCGGCGGCCGCTCGGTCGAAGGCAACCGCTCACGGTCGGGTAAGAACGCGCCGTCTAGTTTCATTTCGTCGGCAGGCGGGAAGAAAGCCGCCAAGGCCAAAGCCAAACCGAAGGTCAAGGCCAAATCAAAGGCCAAGCCCAAGGCTAAAAGCAAAACCAAAGCTAAATCCAAATCAGCAAAACGGAAGTAACGCCCGTGGCCAGGATCATCGCAGGAATAGGTTCATCGCATGTGCCCGCCATCGGCGCGGCCATCGACAACGGCAAAACCGAGGAGCCGTATTGGAAGCGGGTATTCTCGGGCTTCGAGAAATCGCAGGAGTGGATGCGCGAGACCAAGCCGGATGTCGCGATCGTCGTCTATAACGATCACGCCTCGGCGTTCTCGGTCGACATCATCCCGACCTTTGCGCTCGGCTGCGCCGCTGAATTTCCGCCGGCGGACGAGGGCTGGGGACCGCGGCCGGTCCCGGTGGTGGAGGGCCATCCGGCGCTCGCCTCGCATATCGCGCAGTCGGTCATTCTCGACGAGTTCGATCTCACCATCTGCAACAAGATGGAGGTCGATCACGGCATGACGGTGCCGATGAACCTCCTGTTCGGCAAAGTCGACAAGAATTCGCATTGGCCGTGCCCGGTGATTCCGCTCGCCGTCAACGTCGTGATGTATCCGCCGCCGACCGGGCCATCGCTGCTTCATGCTCGGCCGCGCCATCCGCAAGGCGGTGGAATCCTTTCCGGACGACCTGCGGGTCGTGATTTTCGGCACCGGCGGGCTGTCGCATCAGATTTCAGGTCCGCGCGCCGGCCTGATCAACAGCAAGTGGGACAAGGCGTTCCTCGACAACCTGTCGAAGGATCCGCAGAAGCTCGTCAAGATTCCGCATGTCGATTACATGCGCGAAGCCGGCGCCGAAGGCATCGAGATGGTGATGTGGCTGATCATGCGCGGTGCGCTCGACGACAAGGTGGACGAGGTCTACCGCTTCTACACGGTGCCGGCTTCCAACACCGCGGTCGGCCATATCATTCTTGCCAACCGCGCCAAGGGCGCCAAAGCGCCGCGGCAAGCAAAGCCCGCCGCGGCGAAGCACAAGCGCGCCGCCGCGCGCGCGAAGGTCGATCGCGTTCGCAGTTAGCTCGTCATTGCGAGGAGCAAAGCGACGAAGCAATCCAGATCGTACGCGAAGTACTGGATTGCCTCGGCTATCGCTCGCACATGACGTGCTTGCGATGCAATTGAGGAAGAGGAACGACAATGAAAATCTGCGTAGCGGGTCAGGGCGCCTTCGGCCAAAAGCATCTCGATGCGCTCAAGCGCATTCCCGGCGTCGAAATCACCTCGCTGGTCGGCGGCAATCAGGACTCCACCGCGCAGGTGGCGAAAAAATACGGCATTCCGCATCACACCGGCGAACTCTCCGAGGGCATCGCGCGCGCCGACGCGGTGATCCTCACCACGCCGACCAAAATGCATTTCCGCCAGGGCGAGCAGGTGATGCGCGCCGGCAAGCATGTGCTAGTCGAAATTCCGATCACCGACAGCGTCGAAGACGCCGAGGCGCTGGTGCGCATCGCCAAGGAGACCGGCGTCGTCGCCATGGCCGGCCACGTACGGCGCTTTAATCCCAGCCATCAATGGGTGCACAAGCGCATCACCAACGGCGAACTAAAAATCCAGCAGATGGACGTGCAAACCTATTTCTTCCGCCGCAAGAACATGAATGCCGCCGGTCAAGCGCGCAGCTGGACCGATCATCTGTTGTGGCATCACGCGGCGCACACCATCGATCTGTTCCAGTATCAGACCGGCGAAACGATTTCCGACTGCTACGCCGTGCAGGGACCGATCCATCCGCAGCTCGGCATCGCCATGGACATGGGCATCGTCGCCAAAGTGCCGTCGGGATCGATCCTCACGCTGTCATTGTCGTTCAACAACGACGGCCCGATCGGCTCGTTCTTCCGCTACATCTGCGACAACGGCACCTACAAGGCCTATTACGACGACTTGGTGGACGGCAAGGATCAAAAAATCGATCTGTCGAAGGTCGATGTCTCGATGGACGGCATCGAACTGGAGGATCGCGAGTTCGTCGCCGCGATCAAGGAAAAGCGCGAGGCCAATTCAAGCTTGGCGCAAGTGCTGCCGGCGATGCGCGTGCTCGGCAAGCTCGAAAGCATCATCGATCCGCAGCGCAAGGCGCACGCCTGAATTACATCTGCCGTCGCGGCTCGTTGTCGAAGTAAAACCGCGTTGCGATTACCGCGCGGGGCGACTGCGCTTCGGATTTCATGGCGAACAAGGAATGCCCCATGGTCGGCAGAATGGCCGAGCCGTGCAGCATAAAGAGACCAAGAAGCAGCAGCGCGGTCACGCATAAGGCGCTGAAAACGCCGGTCGATATCGACAAATCATCGGCGATCTGGCTTTTTTCTTTCGCCGACAGGATTTCTTTTTCCGAAACATCGTCGAGTTCTTGCATGGTACCCAAGCAACGCCCGGCCGGCGCGGCGGTTCCGATGGCGTGCGCGGGCACTGACGCACTGGAACAAAGAAGGCAATTCCGTTATTAAAACGAAGGGTTAGCCGGCACGTGTCTCGTCAATAAGGCAATTCCGTGGATCAGAAACTTGCTGCGATCGATGCCGGCCCGGCGCAGGTGAAAACCAAAACCGTCAATTTGGGTCTCCAGGGCGGTGGTAGCCACGGCGCCTTCACCTGGGGTGTTCTCGACCGTCTGCTCGAAGACGACCGCATTTCTTTCGAAGGCATCACCGCCTCCAGCGCCGGCGCGGTCAACGCCGTCGTGCTGGCGCACGGCTTGACGCAACGCGGCCGCGAGGGAGCCAGAGAATCGCTGCGCACATTCTGGAAGCGCATGTCGGATAAGGCTTCGCACGGCATGCTGCAACCGTCGTTGATCGACAAAGCCCAGGGAAACTTCGGCCTCGATCATTCGCCCGGCTACCTCGCCTTCAATGTGATGAGCTACTTCACTTCGCCCTATGTTTATAACCCGCTGAATTACAATCCGCTCCGTAGCGTGCTCGAGGAGATCGTGGACTTTGAGCGGTTGCGCCGCCAGCCCGCGGTCAAGCTGTTCTTGTGTGCGACCAACGTGCGCACCGGCAAGATCAAGGTGTTCAATACCGATGAGATCGGCCCGAACCACGTGCTGGCGTCCACCTGTCTGCCGCTTCTGATGCACGCGGTTGAAATCGACGGTGAGGCGTATTGGGACGGCGGGTTTTCCGGAAATCCGGCGATCTTCCCGCTGGTCTATGAATGCAAGTCGCGTGACGTAGTCATGGTGCACTTGACTCCGGCCGAACGTCCGGAGGTGCCTTTCACTTCAAACGCCATCATGAACCGGATGCAGGAGATCGGCTTTAACGCCGCACTGATCCGCGAGATGCGCGCCGTCGCCTTCATCAACAAGCGCCTCGCCGACGGCAAAATGGCCGAAGGCAAGGAAATGCTGATTCACGTCATCGAAGCCGAAGACGTCATTCGCGAATTTCCAGGGTCGAGCCGCCTGAACAACTCGTGGGATTTTCTGACTCACCTTTACGAGGTCGGCCGCAAACGCGCGGATGAATGGCTCGCCGGCAATTTCGCCAAACTCGGCAAGGCCTCAACCATCGATCTCGAGGAAAAGTACTTTTAATAGCCGCCACCTGGAGGCGGCGTAGGCTTTTGCTCTGCCAAAACGCCAATTAAGCGCATCGCGTCAGCGAGTTTTTGATTCAATGCATCCATGAGCTCGGATCAACCGGCGAACAAAGTGACCACGCCGCCCGCGGGCGAGAAGGTCATCAACCTCGCGCTTCAAGGTGGCGGCAGCCATGGCGCTTTCACTTGGGGTGTGCTCGATCGTTTGCTGGAAGAAACCCGCCTCAAATTCGACGGCGTCACCGCAACCAGCGCCGGCGCGTTCAACGCCGTCGCGCTGGCCGACGGTCTCGCCGCTGGCGGCCGTGAGGGTGCGCGCAAGACGCTGCGGACCTACTGGCAAAAGGTTGCCGAACTTTCCGCCGAGGGAATCTTCAGGCCTTCTCCGCTCGACAAGGTGAGTCCGGATTACGGGCTAAAGCACTCGCCGGGTTATCTGTTCATGGAGTCACTGACTTACTTTGCGTCGCCGTATCAGGTGAACCCTTTCAACTTTAATCCGCTCAAAGACCTGCTTGCGGGGACGATCGATTTCAAGCGCGTGCGCGAACAGCAGCTGGTCAAACTTTTCATTAGTGCGACCAATGTCGAAACGGCCAAGGTGAAGATTTTTCGCGGCAACGAGCTCCATGTCGAACACGTACTCGCTTCGACGTGCCTGCCGCTGATGATGCAGGCCGTTGAAATTGACGGCGGTTGCTATTGGGATGGAAGCTTTACCGGCAATCCCGCGATCTTCCCGCTCATCTACGATTGCGACGCTCCCGACATACTGATGGTGCACATCACGCCCGCCGAGCGGCCGGGAGTGCCGAAAACGTCGCCGTCAATCATGAACCGGATGCAGGAGATCAGCTTCAACGTATCGCTGATCCGCGAGATGCGCACCATCGCCTACATAACCCAGCTCGTTGAAACCAATAACCTGCCGGATGTCGTGCGCAGATACGTCCATTTGATCGAGGCGGAGGATTTGATCAGGGATTTGGCCTGGTCGAGCCGATTGAACGGCGACTGGGATTTTTTGAACCACCTTCATGACTTGGGTCGGGCTCGGGCCGACGCTTGGCTGGCCGCGAATTTCGATCATATCGGGGTCAAATCGACCATCGATCTGCAAGCCAAGTACTTCTAGCTGGGTACTTTTAATTGCCAGGACACGGCATAGGTTACCCATCTAAAGCGGCGTAACATCGCCGGTACCGGAAGCCAGGGCAGGAACTTCGCTTAACGGGGCGTCACGGTCCGCCTGGCGGCTGATCCACGTCGTCCAGGCACGAGGTTTGCGGGATCGGCATGGGCATTGTCCGCTTTGCTCTGAGACTGCCTCACACGTTTTATGTGCTTGCGGTGCTCGTCGTGTTCCTGGGCGCGACTGCGATCGTGTCGATGCCGACCGATATCTTTCCCGAGATCAACATCCCCGTCGTCACCATCATCTGGCAGTATACCGGGCTTAGCACCCCGGAAATGGAGCAGCGGGTTACGACCTACAGCGAATATTCGCTGTCATCGAGCGTGAACGGCATCCGCGACATTGAGGCGCAAACGCTCAACGGCATTTCGGTTCAGAAAGTTTTCTTTCAGCCCGACGTCAATCTCGATCTCGCCATCTCGCAAATCGTCGCCGGAACCAATTCGATCCGCGCGCTGATGCCGCCGGGATTCAGCCGCCGATCGTGGTGCAGTACAACGCGTCGAGCGTTCCGGTTTTACAGATCGGGCTGTCGTCGGACACGCTGAACGAACAACAGCTTTATGACTACGGGATTTATCGGCTGCGGCAGCAGCTCGCGCCGATTCACGGCGTCACGTTCCCGACGCCGGCCGGCGGTAAATATCGCCAGATCATGGTCGACATCGACCCGCTCAAGCTCCAGGCCAAGGGCCTGACCCCGCTCGACGTCGTCAACGCGGTCAATGCGCAAAACCTGACGCTGCCGGCGGGTCTCGCCAAGATCGGCGACACCCAGTTTACCGTCCGCACCAACGCGCTGCCGACGACTATCGAGGATCTGAATAATATCCCGATCAAGTTCGCCAACGGCGCCACGGTGTTCGTCAAGGACGTGGGACAGGTCCGCGACGCCTATGCGGTGCAGCAGAACATCGTGCGCATCGCCGGCCATCGCTCGGTGCTGCTCAGCGTCATCAAGAACGGCAACGCCTCGACCACCGCCGTGGTCGACGGCGTGAAGAAACAGCTGGTGGTGTCACGGCAAGCGGCGCCCGCCGGCATGACCATCCGCGAACTGTTCGATCAATCGGTGTTCGTCAAGGAGGCGTTGCAGGCGCTGCTGCGCGAAGGCGCGATTGCCGCTGGTCTGACCGCGCTGATGATCATTTTGTTTCTCGGCTCGTGGCGCTCGACCGTCGTGGTCATGGTGGCGATTCCGCTGTCGATTCTGTGCTCGCTGATCGTGCTTTACTTCCTCGGCGAAACCATCAACACCATGACGCTCGGTGGCCTGGCGCTGGCGATCGGCATTTTGGTCGACGATTCGACCGTCACCATCGAGAACACCCACCGCTTGCTCACCGAAGAGCGTAAGCCGCTTCCTTATGCGACGCTGCACGGCGCAGCAGAGATCGCGGTGCCGACGCTGGTCTCGACGCTGTCGATCAGTTGCGTGTTCGTTTCGGTGGTCTTTCTTCACGGCCCGGCGAAATATCTCTTCACGCCGCTTGGCTTTGCCGTGGTGTTCGCCATGCTGGCGTCCTACGGCTTTTCGCGCACGCTCACCCCGATCATGATCGGTCTTTTGCTTAAGGGCGAGCAACATGGCGAAGAACACGGGACGCCGGGCATTTTCGGCCGGATCCACCAGCGCTTCGACCGCGGCTTTGAGAGCATGCGCACCACCTACGCCGCGTTGCTGCATACGCTGCTGACCCGTCGGATCATTGTGCCGATTGCCGCGGTGCTGATTTTGGCGCTCGGCGGCGTGCTGTTCATGTTCGTCGGCCGCGACTTCTTCCCGCTGATCGACGGCGGGCAGATTCAGCTCCACGTGCGCGCGCCGGCCGGTACTCGCATCGAGAAGACCGAGCAGATTTTCCAGGCGGTCGAGGACAGAATCCGGGAGGTCATTCCCGAGCGCGATCGCGATCTGATTGTCGACAACATCGGCCTGCCGGCGCGCTCGTACAATTACGCATTCGGCGACGGTACCGCGACCGGACTCAATGACGGCGTGATCCTGGTTGCGCTCAAGGAAGGCCACGAACCGACCCAGACTTATGTTGAAAAGCTGCGCCAGGTGCTGCCGGCCGCGTTTCCGGAATTGGTCTTCTACTTCCAGGCCGCCGATATGGTGACGCAGATTTTGAATTTCGGCATCCCGGCGCAGATCAACGTGCGCACGGTCGGCTACGACCGGACCAAGAACTTGCGCATCGCCAAGGAGCTGCGGCAACGGCTGGCGGCGATTCCCGGACTTGCCGACGTGCATTTGCAGCAAGAGGTCGACTCGCCGGAATTTTTTGCCCAGATCGATCGGGCGCGCGCCACGCAGTTTGGGCTGACCGCCAACAACATCGCACTGAACCTGAATACCAGCCTGAGCTCGTCCGAGCAGGTGTCGCCGAATTTCTGGACCGACCCGAGTAACGGCACGCCATATTTTCTGGCGGTGCAGACGCCGGAATACCGGGTCGACACGCTCAATGAGCTCAAGAACACGCCGGTCGCGACTTTCACCGCGGTGACCTCGGCGGGCCGCAACACGGTGCCCGGGCTGCTCAGCAACGTCGCCACGTTCAAGCGCGATACGGTCCCCACCAACGCCAACCAGGCTAACGTTCAGCCGGTCTACGAGATCTTCGCCAATGCCGAAGGCCGCGATCTCGGCGCGCTCTCCGGCGAGATCAACAAGATCGTCGCCGAATATCAGAAGCAGATGTCACCCGGCAATCGCATTGAAATCACCGGACAGATCGTCAGCATGAACGACGCGTTCAGGGATTTGGCGATCGGCATCCTGTTCGCGGCGGTGTTCGTTTATTTGCTGATGGTGGTGAACTACCAGACCTGGGGCGATCCGCTGGTGGTGATTCTGGCGCTGCCGGCGACGTTCTGCGGCATTGTTACAATGCTCTATGTCACCGGCACGACATTGAATGTGCCCTCGCTGATGGGCGCCATCATGGCGATCGGCGTCGCCTCGGCGAATTCGATCCTGCTGGTGACCTTCGCGCGCGAGCAGCAGCTCGACGGCAAGCCGGCCTTCGAGGCGGCGATCGCCGCCGGACGCACCCGAATCCGGCCCGTGCTGATGACCGCCGCGGCGATGATTGTCGGCATGATTCCGATGGCGATCGGCGGTCCGGGCGAGGAGCAGAATGCGGCTCTGGCGCGGGCCGTGATCGGCGGCCTATTGTTCGCCACGCCGACCACGTTGTTGGTGGTGCCTTATCTGTTTGCCTGGCTGCGTAAAGGCAATGACAACAAGGCCGCCCATGGCGTGTTCGAGGAGGAGCCCACGTGAACGACGTCGAGCGATCTCGGGCACTGGTCCCCAAGGTTGCAGCCGCCGGCCGAAACGCGGGAGGCTCCCAAGCCTGACATCTTCGTGCCGAGCGCTGACGCCAGGCGCGGCAGCCGCTGGTTCTTTGTTGGCGCTGCCGTACTGCTGATTGGAGCGCTGGCGGTCGGTTTCTGGCGGCATTACACGCTGCACGCCCAGGTGATGTCGGCCGCCGATGCGCGCCGGGACTTCGTGCCGAGCGTTCGGGTCGCACCGGTGCGGGCGAGCGGCAGCACTATTTCGGTGACGCTGGCCCGGCACCACCGAGGCGTTCGCGCAAGCGAACATTTTCGCGCGCGCCTCGGGTTATATTTCGAAGCGCAATGTCGACATCGGCAGCCGGGTCAAGACCGGAGATTTGCTGATCGAAATCACGGCCCCCGAAGTCGAACACCAGATCGCGCAGGCCGAGGGAACGCTGGCGCAGTTACAAGCCGCGCTGCTCCAGGCCAAGGCCAACCGCGACCTCGCGCAAGTGACCTGGGATCGTGATGCCCCACTGGTCAAGGAAGGCTGGGTCACCAAACAGCAAGGCGACACCGATCGGTTGAATTTGGAATCGCGAGAAGCCGCGGTTGCGGTCGCCCAGGCCAACGTCGTGGCGCAGCAGGCGCAACTGAAAGTCCTCAATCAGCAGAAAGATTATCAGAGCGTGGTGGCGCCGTTCGATGGCGTCATCACCGCGCGCAACATCGATATCGGCAGCCTGGTGCAGGCCGACGCGACGAGCGGCACGTTCCTGTTCACACTGATGAAGAGCGACGAGCTGCGCATCCAGCTCTATGTGCCGCAGGACGAAGCTTTGGGTGTGACGCCCGGCGTAGAGGCCATCGTGCGGGTGCCGGAAATTCCCGGCCGCGATTTTCCAGGCACGGTGACGCGCATCGCCGACGCCTTGCAGCCCGGCACGCGGACGCTGTTGACCGAGATCGACGTGCCGAACCCGGACCGGGTGCTGTCGCCGGGACTTTATTGCAATGTCGAGCTGAAAATCCCGCGCAAGACGCCGTCGCTGATCGTGCCGTCCGATGCGGTCATCTTCAACAGCGCCGGCCTTACCGTCGCCGTCGTCGAGAACGGCGTGGCGCGATTCCACAAGATTACCGTGGCGCGTGATTTCGGAACCACCGTTGAGGTGACACTAGGCGTCAAGGAAGGCGACCAGGTGATCCTCAATCCCGCGGTCGATCTGACCGACGGCCAAAAAGTCCAGATCAAACCCGGACCGCCGGCGCAGCTTTCTTAAATTCAAACCGGCCTTAGCTTGGAAACTCCAGCCGGCACTGGCTCGCCTTGGCGGGTCCCGCGGCCTGCTCGCCGCCGACAACCGCGCGCGTCGTGAACACGTCGAATGGGCCGCCTTGCGGCGGATGCACCTCGCCGACGAGGACCGGGCTGATCAACTGGTGATCGGAATCGCGGAAGAACGTTCGCCCGGCCGAAAGTGCGATGTCGGGCGGAAGCGTAAACCCCTGCAACGCCCGCGCCAGCACCACGGGATCGAGCGATTTCTCGTGGTTGGCGACGGCCGCCAGCGTGCGCACGGCGGCGTAGCCGAACCAGTCGCGCGCGCTCGCCGCGCGGTTGCTCCGCTTGCGGATGGTGTCGTCGAACGCTTTGACGTGCGGAACGTCCGGCTGGTTCCACCACCATTCCATGGTCCACCAGCCGACGCGGGCGGAGTCCGATACGCTGAGGATGCTCTCCAGTTCGAACAGCGCGCCGCCGACCGCCATGTCCTGCATCATGCCGAACTGCGCGATTTGATCGAGGCTGCGGGCCTGATCATCGCCACCCATGATGTTGATCAGGACCTTCGGGCGATAGGCTGCGGCGTCGAGCAGGAAGCGGGAATAATCGACCGTGCCGAGCGGAATGAGAGAGCTCTCCCATTCGCCGCCATGCTGGCGCAGCTTTTGTTCGAACGCCGCCCGCAGCGCGTAGCCGTAGGCGTAATCCGGCGTGAGGAAATACCACTTCTTGCCGAACTTCTCGATCAGCGTGTCGGCGATGGCGTTGGCTTCCATGGTCGCCGACTTGCAGATGCGAAACACATTCCAGCGGCATCGCGATCCGGTGATTTCGTCGGTGTGCCCGCCGGTGACGATATGCAGCTTGCGCTTTTCGTTGGTGACCCGCGCCATGGCGAGCGCGACCGCCGAGTTGACGTTGCCGAGGATGAAGTCGGCTTGATCGCGATCGATCAGCTCGTTGGTTTTGACAACGCCGGTGTCGGCGTCGTTGGCGGAATCCTCGACCAGGAGCGTAACCTCCCGGCCAAGAATGCCGCCGCTCCGGTTGACTTCTTCCAGCGCGAGCCGCGCGCCGTCGACTTCAGCCTGTGCGATTTTCCCGTAGGCACCGGTCAGCGGTTCGACCATTCCTAATTTGACCGGCGCTTCGCCGCGGGCGCGAATGGGGAACGGCGCGGCGAGGCTGATTGCGCTCCACGCGAGCGCGCCGCGCAGAAGTGTGCGGCGCCTGATCGGCGATGCGAAGCTGCGGGGCATGTTCTTATTCCCGCAAGACTGGCGTTTCCGGCGCAATAGTACACCCAATTCCGCGCCTCTGACATTCAATTACCGACGGGCAGGGCGCTCGAAATCGCGTGCGTAGCGTGGGATAACGTCGACCGATGTCGCAAGTTTCGCCGGGCGCGGCCGTATCTCCTGGCTCCGCCGCAGCCCTGTTCCGCCATACACCTTTTCTGCTGTTCTTCACCGCCCGCGCATGTTCGCGATTCTGCTACCAGATCGGCGCCGTCGCGGTCGGCTGGCAGGTCTACGCGCTGACCAATAGCGCACTCGATCTTGGGCTGATCGGGCTCACTCAATTCGTCCCGATGGCGCTGTTGGTGTTTGTCGCCGGTCACGCCGCCGACCGCTTCGACCGCCGCCGCGTGACGCAGATCTCGCAGCTCGCCGCCGCCGCAACGGCGGCGTTTCTCGCCTACCGCAGCTTTTCCGGACGGATCGACGTGCCGGAGATTTTCGCCGCGGTCGCGGTGCTCGGGATGACCGCGGCGTTCGAAAGCCCGACCACCGCCGCCATGCTGCCGCTGGTGGCGCCGGGCGGGATGCTGCAACGGGCGACCGCGGTATCGAGCGCCACCGTTCAGGTTGCAACCATCATCGGCCCGGCGCTCGGCGGCCTTGCTTACGCGGTGTCGCCGGGTGTGCCGTATGCCATCATCGCCGTCGTCTGGCTCATTGCCGCCGCGGTCAACGGTGCGATCCGCCTTGCCGCCCAGCCATCGCGGACCGAGCCGCCGACGCTTGCCTCGCTGTTCGCCGGCGTCGGCTTCGTCCGCCAAAATCCGCTGATCCTCGGCAGCATCTCGCTCGATTTGTTTGCGGTGCTGCTGGGCGGCGTCACCGCGCTGATGCCGATCTACGCGCGCGACATTCTTCACACCGGCCCATGGGGGCTCGGCATTTTGCGCGGCGCGCCGGCGGTCGGCGCCATGGCGATGGCGGCCGCGCTTGCCCGGACCACCATGACGCGCCGGGTCGGGCTTCGCATGTTTCAGGCGGTGATCGTTTTCGGCGTGGCGACTATCATCTTCGCCGTGTCGCACTGGCTGTGGCTTTCGCTCCTGGCGCTGGCGGTGCTGGGAGCCGCCGACATGATCAGCGTAGTGATCCGGCTATCGCTGGTGCAGCTCAAGACGCCGGACGAAATGCGCGGCCGCGTCGGCGCGGTGAATTATCTTTTCATTAACGCTTCCGCCCAGCTTGGCGAGTTCGAGAGCGGCATTGCCGCTTTCCTGTTCGGGGCCGTACCCGCCGCGGTGCTGGGCGGGCTCGGCACCATCGCGGTCGCGCTGTTGTGGATGAAGCTGTTCCCGTCGCTGCGCGCCGTCGAACGCCTGGAATAACTCGGGCTTTGCCGCCGGCGGCCGCCCCTTGAAAACCGATGGTTAATTGGGCCTTAACCTCGCCGCACCTATGGTATCGAGGTCGCAGTTGCGGCGGGCAGCCCCGCTGTTGATTGATGTACAGGATGACCCGCCAAGCTTTTGTTTCGCCCGTTCGCGCGCCCGATACGCGTTCGCCGTTCGTACGGCTGCGCGAGCTTTTGGCCGACATCGATCCCGGCAAGCCGGCGATCAGCATGGCGGTCGGCGAGCCGCAGCACCCGATTCCGGATTTCGTCGGACCGATCATCTCCCGCCATGTCGCCGACTTCGGCCGCTATCCTATGAACAAGGGATTGGACGCGTTCGGCGAAGCGGTCGCGAAGTGGCTCAATCGCCGCTACGCGCTCGAACGCCCGGTCGATCCGGCGACTGAAGTGCTGGTGCTCAGCGGCACGCGCGAGGGACTTTTCCTTGCCGCGCTCGCCGCCAAGCGATGGGTGAAGCCGCGCCCGGGACGCCCGGCGGTGCTTATTCCGAATCCGTTTTACGCCGCCTATTCGGCGGGCGCGATCGCCGCCGATTGCGAGCCGGTTTATTTGTCCGCGACTTCGGCCACCGGCTTTCTGCCCGATCTCGATACGCTGAGCGAGGACTTGCTCGCGCGCACGGTGGCGTTCTTTCTTGCCTCGCCCTCGAACCCGCAGGGCGCCGTCGCGGACCGCGCTTATCTCTCGCGGCTTGCGGCGCTCGCGCGGCGGTTCGGTTTTCTGGTGTTCTGCGACGAATGCTATTGCGAGATTTATAGCGATCAGCCGCCGGCGGGAATGCTGCAAGCCGCAGCGCCCGATTTCGCCAACGCTGTCGTCTTTCACTCGTTGTCGAAACGCTCGAGCCTGCCGGGCTTGCGCGTCGGCTTTGCCGCGGGCGATCGGCGGTTTCTCGCCGCGTATCTGGAGTTGCGCAACGTTGCCGCGCCGCAGGTGCCGCTGCCGATGCAACACGTCGCCATCGCCGCGTATGGCGATGAAACGCACGTCGAGACCAACCGCAGCCTCTACCGGGAGAAGTTCGATCTCGCCGACCAGATCGTCGGCGATCGCTACGGCTACCGGCGGCCGGCGGGCGGATTTTTCCTCTGGCTCAACGTCGCCGCGCAAGGCGGCAGCGAAGCGGCCGCGCTTTCGCTGTGGCGCGAAGCCGGCGTGCGCGTCGTGCCCGGCCGCTATCTCGCCCGCGAGCAGGCCGACGGCAGCAATCCCGGCGCCGACTACATCCGCGTCGCCATGGTGCAGAACAAAGAAATCACCGCCGAGGGGCTGCATCGCCTCGTCGCGGTGCTGGGTTAGCGCATGATCCCGAAAAGTGGATGCCGGTTTTCGGAAGAGATCATGCGCGAACTAAAACGCATGATCCCGAAAAGCTTGCCCTTGGACTCGATCCGAGGGTGGAACCGGTTTTCGGAAGAGATCATGCGCCAAATGAAGAAGTATCATGTCGACCTTTGAACGCGGCCTTGACGGAATGGCCTTTGTTTCCGGCCAGGTCGGCGCCGTGATGCGGCGGCGGTTGCGTGAAATTGGCGGCGTCGTTCTTATCGCGCTCGCCAGTATGACCGCGCTTGCGCTCGCCACCTGGTCGGTGGACGATCCGTCGCTCAGCCACGCCACCGACGCGCACGTGCACAATCTGCTGGGCCGTCCCGGCGCCATCGCCGCCGATCTGGTGATGCAGCTGCTGGGCTTGGGTTCGCTGGCGCTGATCCTGCCGCTTTCGGTTTGGGGCTACCGGCTCCTCGGTCATCGCCCGCTGACGCGCCGTCGTTTGCGCGTGCTGTTCTGGGTATTCGGCGCGGTATTCGCGGCCGCATTCGCTTCGTGTCTGCCGCGCGGCGCCCGCTGGCCGCTGCCGTGCGGCCTCGGCGGCGTTGTCGGCGACGCCATATTGCGCCTGCCGGCGATGCTGCTGCATTCGCCGCACGCGGGCAATAATTTCCTGCTCGCGACCATCTTTGGTTTCGCCGCCATCATCGCCTTTGCCGGCGCGGCCAGCCTGATTTGGCGCGGCGCCGCCGACATCGACGAGGATGCCGAAGCGGAAGACGATTACGAAGAGGAATACGAAGAAGCCGAGGAGCCGGGCGAGGAAGAAGACGGCGAAGAAGAAGACGGCGAAGAAGAAGCCGACGCGGACGACGAAAGATCCGGCGTGTCGCTCGGCGGCGTGCTGCACGCCATGCTGAGTTTCCGGTCGCGTATCGGGCGAATGTTGCACGGCCCTGTGCCGGCGCGCAGCGCGGTTCCTGCCGATGGACCGCCGCCGCGCCGGGTCGAACCGCGCTTCGAACGGCAGGCGCCGCGCGACGACGAAGAATACGACGACGAAGAATCCGATCTGCAGATCGAGCAGCCGGCGCGCAAGCCAAAGCCCGCCGCGCCGCGTCCGGTCCGCCGGTCCGCGAGCGGCTACCAACTGCCGTCGCTTAATCTTTTGACTGCACAGCGGGCGAGCGAGCGCACGACGCTGAGCAGCGAGGTTATTCAGGAGAACGCCACCGCACTCGAGGGCGTGCTGTCCGATTTCGGCGTGCGCGGCGAAATCATCAATGCGCGGCCGGGACCGGTAGTCACGCTCTACGAACTCGAGCCAGCGCCGGGTATCAAATCGTCCCGCGTCATCAGTCTCGCCGATGACATCGCCCGCTCGATGAGCGCGCTCTCCGCGCGCGTCGCGGTGGTCTCCGGAAGAAACGCCATCGGCATTGAATTGCCCAATCCGACTCGGGAAAAGGTTTTCCTGCGCGAGTTGCTGTCTTCGCGCGATTACACCGATACCGCAGCACGCTTGCCGCTCTGCCTCGGCAAGTCGATCGGCGGCGAGGCTGTGCTGGTCGATCTGGCGCGCATGCCGCACTTGCTGATCGCCGGCACCACCGGATCGGGCAAGTCGGTCGCCATCAACACCATGATTCTGAGCCTGGTCTATCGGCTGCGGCCGGACCAGTGCCGGCTGATCATGGTCGATCCCAAGATGCTGGAGCTCTCGGTCTACGACGGCATCCCGCACCTGCTCACGCCGGTCGTGACCGATCCGAAGAAGGCCGTCGTCGCGCTCAAATGGGCGGTGCGCGAGATGGAGGAGCGCTACAAAAAGATGTCGAAGCTCGGCGTGCGCAATATCGACGGCTACAACGCGCGCGTCGGCGAAGCGAACGGCAAGGGCGAAAAGCTCTCGCGCACGGTGCACACCGGCTACGATCGCGAGAGCGGCGAAGCGATCTACGAGAAAGAAGAGCTCGACCTCGAGCCGCTTCCCTACATCGTGGTGATCGTCGATGAAATGGCCGACTTGATGATGGTCGCCGGCAAGGACATCGAGGGCGCGGTGCAGCGGCTGGCGCAAATGGCGCGCGCTGCCGGATTGCACGTGGTGCTGGCGACGCAGCGGCCTTCGGTCGACGTCATCACCGGTACCATCAAGGCGAATTTCCCGACCCGCATTTCCTTTCAGGTCACCTCGAAGATCGACAGCCGCACCATTCTCGGCGAACAGGGCGCCGAGCAACTGCTCGGCCAGGGCGACATGCTCTACATGGCGGGCGGCGGCCGGATCAGCCGCGTGCACGGACCGTTCGTTTCAGACGGCGAAGTCGAGAAAGTCGTGCGGCACTTAAAGACGCAAGGCGCGCCCGAGTATCTCGAAGCCGTCACCGCCGACGACGCCGAAGGCGGCGATGATCAGGCGGTGTTCGACGCGACCGCGATGGGCGGCGGCGAGGGCGGCGACCTCTATCAGCAGGCCGTGCAGGTCGTCGTCCGCGACCGCAAAGCTTCCACCAGCTACATCCAGCGGCGGCTGCAGATCGGATATAACCGCGCGGCGTCGCTGATGGAGCGGATGGAGAAAGAAGGTGTCGTCGGCCAACCCAATCACGCCGGCAAGCGCGAGATTCTGATCGAGGCCGCCGAAGAGGATCCCTATTGAGAATCGCGAGCCGGGCGCTTATGCCAAGTCAAGCGTAGCCGCGAATTCGCCATATCATCCAGTTAGCAGTTTGCTTAACAGCGCGCGCGGCCCAACGGGAGCGAATTGATGACGTTTTGGGGGACGAAATCGGTTCTGCTGGCCGCCGCCTGCCTGGCAGTTTTCGTGACCGCAGCGGTAGCCGCCGACGAGGTGCCGCTGCCGATGCCGGCGCCGCGAGCGAAGACCGGCGCGGTAGCGCCTGTTCCCGCCACCAGCCCCTCGAACAATGCGCCGGCCGCTGCCGCTGCTGCGCCCGCTGAATTGAACCCGACCAAATTCTTTCCGTTCTCGTTTTCACTCGGCAAGTCGTCGAACCCGAACCAGGCCACTGCGTTCGATGCCGGCCAGCGCAAAATGCTCGACAAGGTCAGCAACTACCTGTCGAGCGTGCAGACCATGGTCGGCAATTTCGTTCAGGTCGGCCCCGATGGCCGGCGCGTCGAAGGCACGTTCGCCATTCAAAAACCGGGCAAGGTGCGCTTCCAGTACAAGCCGCCCAGCCCGATCGACATCATCGCCGACGGCTCCGCGGTCGTGGTGCGCGACCGCTCGCTCGAGACCACGGACAATTATCCACTGTCCGGCACTCCGCTTCGCTACTTGCTTGCCGACCGCATCGATCTTCTGCGCGACACCGACGTGGTCAGCGTCTCGACCGACGACTCGTTCATCACCGTTACTCTCGAAGAAACCCAGACCATGGTCGGCACCAGCCGGCTGATGATGATGTTCGACGTCAAGACCGTAGCGCTCAAGCAGTGGACGGTCACGGACCCGCAAGGCCTCGATACGACGGTCGCGGTCTACGACATCGACACGGCGAAAAAGCCGGACCCGAATCTTTTCGTCATCAATTACACCAGCAATTTGAAGTGAGCCGCTTTAGATTTTGTGGCACATGATGTTTTCCGAAAACCGGTATCCACCCTCGGATCGAGTCCAAGGGCGAGCTTTTCGGGATCATGCGCTAGGCGGCGCCGTGCCGATCAGCCGCGCGCCACGCTGGAACGTCAGATAGCTCCACAGCCAGTTCAGCGCGACCACGAAGCGATTGCGCAGGCCGATCAAAAAATAAATGTGCACCGCGCTCCAGAACAGCCAGCCCAAAAATCCGGTGAGCTGAAAGACGCCGAGCTTCACCACGGCCGACTTGCGGCCGATGGTGGCGAGGTCGCCCAAATGCCGATAGACGAACGGGTCGTGTGCCGTGCGGCCGCGGATCCGCGCGGCAATGACGCCGCCGACATAGTGCCCCATTTGCTTTGCCGCCGCGGCAATCCCTGGCACCGGCTTGCCGCTTTGCTGCACCACCAGCGCGGTATCGCCGATCGCGAAAATCTTGTTGTGTCCGGGAACGCTCAAGTCCGGGTTCACTTTGATCCGGCCGGCACCATCGCGCGGTGCGTCCAGCCACTTGGCCGCCGGCGAAGCAACGACGCCCGCGGCCCAAATCACCGTACCGGCTTCGACACGGCCGCCGTCCAGCGTTACGCCGAGGGCATCGCAGCCGATGACCTTGCGATTGAGTTCGACTTCGACGCCCATGGCTTCCAGCGAACGCCGCGCGTAATCCGATAGCGCTTGCGGAAAGGTCGGCAGCAGGCGCGGCCCGGCCTCGATCAAAACGATGCGCGATGTTCGCGGATCGATGCGGCGGAAATCATGCTGCAACGTGCGGCGCGCGACTTCGGCGATGGCGCCGGCCATTTCCACACCGGTGGCGCCGCCGCCGACAATGACGAAGGTCAAGAGCCGCGCCTGCTGCGCTTTGTCCTCGACTACTTCGGCGCGTTCGAAGGCAAGGAGAAAGCGTCGCCTGATCTCGGTCGCGTCGGAAATGTGCTTGAGCCCCGGCGCGAACGGCGCCCAATCGTCGTGGCCGAAATAGGAATGCGTCGCGCCAGTCGCGAGTACCAGATAGTCATAAGGCAAATCGAGCTCGGTGGTGTGGACGCGGTGCGCCGCAACGTCGATGGCGGTCACTTGCGCCATGATCACGCGGACGTTCTTTTGGCCGCGAACGATGGCGCGGATCGGCCAGGCGATATCGCCCGGCGACAACGCCGCGGTCGCGACCTGATACAGGAGCGGCTGGAAGCAATGATGATTTTGCGCGTCGACCAGCGTCACGTCGGCGTCCGCGCCGGAAAGGGCGCGACAGGCTTCCAGACCGCCGAAGCCCGCGCCGACGATCACGACTTGCGGACGCTTGGTCGGCTGCTGCCCGCTTTGCTCGGCAAGATTGCTCATCGCCGGACCTGCTGACGACGTTCACCGGATCATCGTATTTTCCGGCCGGGGTCGTTCCTTGCGTCCCCTCTTTCGCATATAGCGCGCCGGGGGCGTCGCGCCATGGCGACTTTCGATTTCTGATATTTGCTTTTTGCACGCGCGAAACCGCGCGCCGCTCTCACACTATGAGGTAGAATCGCTCTCCGGCGTCAGCGCCGAACGGACGTTTTCAAAATCCTTGGCCCATTCATCGGCGCGTGCGGCGATGAGATCGCGTAAACGCTCCGCCGCATCGGGGTAACCTTCGAGCATCTTGACGAACATCGCCCGCGAAATGCGGAGCACCATTGAAACTTCGAGTGACGTCGCGGTAGCGGGACGCCGCGTCTCCGTGAACAAGGCCGAACTCACCGAGCAAGGTGCCGGGGCCGGCAATCAGCTCGGGTTCGCCGACCTTTTCGGGATCGAGACGGAACGAACCGCGCTGCACGATATAGCCGCCGTCGGCGGTGTCGCCGGCCTTGAACAAAACTTGCCCCGGCTCGAGGTACGAGCTTTCCGCACCGATGGCCAAGATCCGCAGCGCCGTCGCGCCGAGCGGGCGCAGGATCGGGATCCGCTGCAGGAACGCGATATCGTCCTCAATGGTCATGACAGAAGCGGCTTACGGAACGAGCTTATACCCGCCCGCCTCGGTGACCAGGATCGCGGGGGTGGCGGCATCCTTCTCGATTTTCTGGCGTAACCGATAGATGTGGGTTTCGAGCGTGTGGGTGGTTACTCCCGAATTGTAGCCCCACACTTCCTGCAACAGGGTTTCCCGGGACACCGGCCGCTGCCCGGCGCGGAATAGATAGCGCAGTATCGAGGTTTCCTTCTCGGTCAGCCGGACCTTGTTGCCCTTCGGGCTCAGCAGCAGTTTTGAGCTCGGCCGGAAAGTGTAGGGACCGATCGTGAAAATCGCGTCTTCGCTGGCTTCGTGCTGACGCAACTGCGCACGAATGCGCGCCAGCAGCACGGCGAAGCGGAACGGCTTGGTGATGTAATCGTTGGCGCCCGATTCCAGACCGAGGATGGTGTCGGAATCGGTGTCGTGGCCGGTAAGCATGATAATCGGCGCCTTGAAGCCATTCTTGCGCAGGATGCGCACGGCTTCGCGGCCATCGATGTCGGGCAGCCCGACATCCATAATGACGAGATCGATTTGCCCGGTTTTTGCGGCCTGGACACCCTTGCTGCCGTTTTCGACCGCGACCGCCTCGAATTCTTCGTGCAACGAGAGCTGCTCGGTCAGCGCATCGCGCAATTCGCCGTCGTCGTCGACGATAAGAATCTTACGCGTATTCGGCATTAACCAAGGACCCCCACCGCGGCCGTCTTATCGATCATTGACGCTATTGCGCTCGGCGCAAAGGCGCGAAGTAGTACATGCCAGAATATTGGCGCAAGCGGCAGTGGGGAATTTGCTTTCCGGGAGAGCGGGCTTAATGCGCCGGATATTGCTACGGAATATCGAGATACGTCGGCGGCCGGGACGCAGATCGCAGGGCTTGATGCACATCGGCCCGTTAACGATTCCGGTGGCTCTGGGGCGGGGCGGCATCAAGGCCAATAAACGCGAGGGCGATGGCGGAACGCCGCGCGGCAGATTTCGTCCGCTACGCCTGTGGTGGAGGCCGGATCGGTTGCGGCAGCCGCGCACCTCGTTGCCTTCACGGCGCATTAACCAAACCGCGGCGTGGAGCGAAGATCCGGCGGACCGGAACTACAATCGTCCTGTGATCCGGTCGGCCAATGGACCAGGCGATCGGCTTTGGCGCAGCGACGGCTTGTACGACGTTTTCATTGAAATCGATCATAACGTGCGCCCCAGGATTGCCGGCCGGGGCAGCGCAGTCTTTATCCACGTCGCCCGGCCTGGTTTTGCGCCGACCGCCGGCTGCGTGGCTCTTCGATTTGAAGACCTTCAGCGACTGTCAAAACGGATCGGCCCAAAGACCAGAATCACGATTCATAATTAGGTTTCCGCCACCTCGGCTCCTACCGTACGCCCGCCGAAAATGGCCGTGCCCACCCGCACATGCGTCGCGCCGAACGCGATGGCAGTCGGATAATCGGCGCTCATCCCCATCGACAGAAGCTTGAGGCCATTCCGCTTGGCGATCTGGGCCGTCAGGGCAAAGTGCGGCGCCGGCGCGTCGTTGGCCGGCGGAATGCACATCAGGCCGGCGATCGGGAGGCCGTAACGATCCCGGCAGAGCGTAAGAAACCCGTCCGCGTCTTGCGGCGCGATGCCGGCCTTTTGCGGTTCGGCGCCGGTGTTGATCTCCACGAACAAAGTCGGCTGCCGGATTCTGTGCGGCGATCTCTTTCGCCAGCGCCGCCGCCAATTTTTCCCGGTCGACCGAGTGGATGGCGTCAAACAGCGCGACCGCCTCTTTCGCCTTGTTCGACTGCAACGCGCCGATGAGGTGGAGTTCCAGATCTTGATGTTCCGCCAGGAGCGCCGGCCATTTTGCCTTGGCCTCCTGCACGCGGTTTTCACCGAAGACGCGCTGACCCGCGGCAATGACCGGCGCAATCTCGTTTGCCCCGAACGTCTTCGATACGGCGATCAATGTGACCGTCGCCGGATTGCGGCCGCATTCGGCACAGGCGCGGGCGATGTCCGCGTTCACTGTCGCAAGTGCCGCCGCTGAGTTCCAATTTTCCATCGGGTAAATCGGCTGCGAAACCCGTTAAATTTTAACGCTCGCGCGAAAACGGTTTTTACGCCTTCCGCCTAGCGTGCCGCGGCACGGGGTGGTCCAACGCGCATGGCGCAATTGCAAGCAAAATCGCACAAGCCGTCGCAGCGCGGCAAGCCGCTGCTCAGTATTCGAGCACGGTTGATTGTGGTCGCGCTGTTGACCATCACGCCGCTGATTTTCGAGCGTGTCCGCGGCCTGGAGCGGGCGCGCGCGGAGCGCATCGAAATCGCCCAAAACCAGGTCGCCGATCTCGCGCGCGGCGGCGCCGAGGCGCAACGCAGCATCGTTTATTCCCTGCGCGCGCTTTTGCAACTCATCGCCAACATTTACAGCAAAACCCCGCACCAGCAGCCGGAATGCAATCAGACCTTGAGCACGCTCGCCGGCAACGTGCCGTGGATTTACGCGGTGGCCATCATCGGCGTCGATGGCCGGGTCAAATGCAGCAACGAGCCGCGGCTCATGGGCCTGGACGTTTCCGATCGTCCTTATTTCCCCAAGGCCCTCCATTCCGGCGATTTCATGATCAGCGATTATCTGACCATGCGAATCCGCGAGGTGCCGACTTTGGCCGCGACTGTCCCCATCATCAAACCGGACGGCACCGTCGAGGGCATCGTGGGCGCCGCGGTCAATCTGCAATGGATCGGCGATCTCGCGGCAACCGCGGCGCAACGCCCGGGCATCACGGTCGCGCTGCTCGATGGCGCCGGCACGGTCATCGCGGCATCGGCCGACAACAACAAACTGGTGGGGCACAACCTCGCCAATCATGCGCTTGCCCAAGACATGCTCAAAGGTGACGAGGGCGTGACAACGGCGACCGGTTTCGATGGCGTTCGGCGGATCTTCGCCTACGTCCGCGTACCATGGATGCGGGCGCGGCTGGTCGTCGGGCTCGACGAGTCCATCGTGAACAGTGAGATCGATAACGAAATCAGCTTCGCCTACTTTCAGCTCGCGCTGTTTGGCATCCTGGTTCTGATCGCGGCGTGGTTTGGTGGCGAACATTTGATCCTGCGACCGATCAGATCGCTGGTGCAGACGGCGACGCGCTTCGGCGGCGGCGAATTGCAGGCGCGCGCCGCGCAGCGTCCCCTGATTGCCGAGTTCGAGCCGCTGGCGGCGGCGTTCGACGACATGGCGGCGAAACTCGCGACCCGCGAGGAAGAGTTGCACATCGCCAACCAGCACCTCGAGGAACTCGCCAGCCTCGACGGCCTGACCGGCCTCGCCAACCGGCGCGGATTCGACCATGAGCTCGAGCGCCGCTGGCAGCACGCGCGCGAGCAACGCCGGCCGCTGGCGCTACTGATGGTCGATATCGACTACTTCAAGCTGTTCAATGACGGTTACGGTCACGTGCGCGGCGATGCCTGCCTCAGCGCCGTCGCCGAAACGCTGTCGCTGGTTACCTTGAAGGATGCCGTGCTTGTTGCCCGCTATGGCGGCGAGGAGTTCGCTGTGCTCGTGCCGGGACTCGATACCGCGCGAGCGACCGCTCTCGGCGAAGAAGTGCGCCGGGCGGTCGAAGATTTGCTCATTACCCATGCCGAAGCACCCTGCGGGTTCGTTACCATCAGCGTTGGCGTTGCTTCGCTGGTGCCGGACAACCCGCAAGCGGCAGCCGAATTGGTCGAAGCAGCCGACAACGCGCTGTATGCCGCCAAGCGGCGCGGCCGCAACGCCGTGATCGCACATGCGCCGCTCATATTGAGCGCGACCGGCTGAACGCGACTACGAGGCGGCTTTTTTCCGCCGCTTCTTGCTGCGCTTTGCCGGCGGCTTCGCCTTGCGCGGCGCCCAAATCATGCCCTCGAGCTTCATGCCGTCCGGATCGGCGAAATACACCGCATAATAATCGCGTCCATAATACTCACCGGGCGGGTCCAGCACCGTCATCCGGTTTTCCTTGAGAAACGCCCCGAGTGCATCGACGTCGGCCCGGCTCGAAAGCTCGAACGCATAGTGGTGAAAGCCGACGTCGCCTTTGCGGTACCGCTTTCTGCCGTTGGCTTGCGCGGCGGCAATCCAGAACAGCGTCTTGCCGTTGCTCCAGCCGGCCATGTCCGCATAATCGTATTTGCGCTTGAAGCCGAGAAAGCCGAGCACCTTGTCGTAAAATGCCTTCGAGCGCCGGAAATCGCTGACGCTAAGGACGAGGTGGTCGATGCCGACGACGCGTGGCATGGCCCTTCACTTGGCGCACGGACATCGCATTTCAAGAGATAAGCGCCGATACCGGTATTGCGGCAGTGCCAAACCGGACAATGACGACCATACGCCCTATGCGGACCCCGGAACCCCTTGGTTTGGCATGCACAAAGCTGTATTTCCGGGATTGTTGAAGGGGCGGTGCGCAGGCTAAGATGCGCTGCACCCCATCACCATGGAAGACGATGACTCGATGAAGATCGCACGCATTTGGCAGCGGCAGCGTCGGCCTGCGCTCCGCGGGATTTTGCTATTTGCCGCCGGACTTGCGCTTGTCGGCTGCGCCGGTTCTACGCTGCCCTCGTCCTCATCGTCGTCATCCTCATCGACTGCCGAGGGCCTCCTCGGACTGCATGCAAACTCCGCCGGCAGCGGAGCCGGCCTGCGCGAGCTAACATTGCCGGAAAAGAAGGTGATCACCGACGCCGTCAACCTGTCGATCAAGGATCCAGGTGCGGCGCAATTCCGTTGGCCGCAGATCAGCGCCGCCTCGGATGGCGCAGTCAATTATTGCGGCATGGTCAACGCCAAAAGTCCGTTCCCCGCCTACAACGGCTGGCAAGCCTACATCGTCGAAGCCACCGTGAGCGGCGGCAAGGTGTCTTCCGCGGTCGTCGGCTTGATCGCGGGCGGCAAGGATGTCGAGATCGTGCGCAAGATGTGCAAAAAATACGAGCTCGATCCGGGCGCCGCCGGTTGATCTGCCGCCGTGGCGTTGCGCACGCGACCTCTCTGATTATTTTTTGGACACATCTCTAGCCCGGACAGGCAGCGCGAAATCATTTGCGGCGTGGTTAATCCGTAGGACGTCCAGCGGTGGGCAAACGGTCTCACACGTCCCGGTTAAAGCGCTGCCCATCCGCATCTTTTTTAGTTAGCCCATGCGCTGTTGGAAACGCCGCGCTCAAGTCTTGCCCTATGCAACAAGACGCTATAGCGGTATTGTGTTTGCACCTAAGAAATGACCGGAGGCATTAACTCCGGCAGCAGTGATCAAAACCCAGGGGAGGATGTTTTATGCGCCGTCGCGAGTTTCTAAAATATTCTGCGGCAACCGCCGTAGCTGCGCCGTTCGTGCGGGCAGCTTCTGCGGATGCTGGCACCTACAAAGTCGGTGTGATCGGCGCAAAGACCGGTCCGCTCGCACCGGGTGCGGCTGTCACGCATTTTCCGCCCTATCAAGCTCTGGGCGCACGAAGTCAACGAGCGCGGCGGCCTCAAGCTGAAAGACGGCCAGCGCAAGATCGAGATCATCGAATACGATGACCGCACCCAGCCGCCTGAGGCCATCAAGGCCGTCGAGCGCGCGGCGACGGTCGACAAGTGCGATTGGATCGGCGGCGTGTATGCGACCGGCTTCAATCTCGCCACTGCGCCGACATTCGCCAAGCACGGCTATCCGCAGCTCACGCAAGCGTGCGTTACCGATCAGGGTCCGACGCTGGTCAAGAAGTATCCCGGCTTCTTCATGTTTCAGTCGTCGACCACGGCCTACGCCAAGGGCACGATCGGCGTGCTGAAGAAGCTGAAAGACGCCGGCCAGATCGGCAACAAGGTCGCGGCGGTCAATGTCGGCGACGACTTCGGCATCGAGCTCGCCAACGCCGGCCGGCCGCTGTTCAAGGAAGCCGGGTTCGAGATCGTCTACGACAAGTCCTACCCGCTCGGCACGCAGGATTACACGCCGGTGATCAAGGCCGCCAAGGCCGCCAATCCGGATGCCTTTGTGGCCTGGTCTTATCCGCCGGACACGTTCGGCCTCGCCGACGCCGCCAAAGATCGAAGGCCTCAACGTCAAGGCGTATTATCTGCGCGGTCGGCTGCGCCTTCCAGGGCTTCTCGCAGAAGAACGGCGCCGCGGCCGAAAACATTCTCGGCGCCGGCGGCGTCGTCGATTCGCCGGAGATCCGCGACTTCTACAAGCGGCACAAGGAAGTCACCGGTGTCGATGCCGACTATTGGGGCAGCCCGTTCTACTACTCGATGCTGGAAATGCTGACGCAGTCGATCGAAGCCGTCGGCTCGATGGATCGCATGGCGATCGCCGACCACTTCCGCAAGAACAAATTCAAGACGCTGATCGGCGAAGTCGAACTGCCCGGCCAGATCCTCGATATGGTCTACACGGTCGGGCAATGGCAGGGCGGCTTCTTCGCGGCTGTGGCCGGGCAAAGCGTCTTCGGCTCTGCAGCCTGCGTCAAGCTCAAGAGCCAACTGGGGTTGAGAGCCGCTTCGGCTGATGCCGCTGCGGCTCGCTCGATCAAACAAGACGCTCGATCGTGTGGTGATCGTTCCCGGCGCATAGCGCCGGGGACGGCATCGGCGCGACGATTGGCTGCGCGAAGCCGCGCCCCGCGGGCTTGTCCACCACCCGAGACAATCGGAACTCGGCACGCGTTCGACATGGACATCGTCATCATCGGCCTGCTGCTCGGCGGCACCTATGCCTTGATGGCGATGGGGTTGCAGCTGCAGTACGGCGTCGCCCGCATCATGAATCTCGCCAACGGCGAAATCCTGATTGCCGGCGCCTTCAGCACGTTTTGGTTTTATGCCGCGACGCAAGCCAGTCCGCTGCTTCGCGCTGTTTCTGTCGCGCCGCGCGGCCTTCGCGCTGAACTGGGCGATCTACCGCGTGCTGATCTTCCGCTGGTGCGCCGCGCCAAAAACCAGGGCAAGCTCGAAGTCGACAGCATCCTGGCGACCTTCGGCATCAGCTTCATCGGCGTCGGCATTCATGCTGGCGATTTTCGGCGGCGAATATACCGGACTATTCCTATCTGTCGCAGCCGGTTTTCATTTTCGGCGAGCGCTATGGGCTCAACCGCGTGGTGGCCTTTCTGGCTGCTCGTGTCGTGCTTTGCGCCGGGCTTTATCTGTGGCTGCATAAGACGCGCGCCGGACTGGCGTTGCGGGCCGTTTCCGTCAATCCCTCGGCCTCCGGGCTTGTCGCCATCAACGTCGCGCGCACCTCGGCGTTCGCCTTCGCGCTGGGCGGTGCGGTGACCGCGGTCGGCGGCGGGCTGCTCAGCATGTTCCTGACCTTCGACGTCTCGCTCGGTGTCGTGTTCACGCTCAAGGCGCTGGTCATCGTCATTCTCGGCGGCGTCGGCGACATTCGCGGAACGATCATCGCGTCCTTCATTCTCGGCTTTGCCGAGACCGCCGTTGCGACCCTGATCGATCCGGGCCTGACGCTGGCCGCCGCCTATGTCCTGTTCATGATCGTTCTCTTGGTCCGGCCGGAAGGCTTGCTCGGGAGGCGGACGAGCACTGGCGTGAGCAGCTTGCGTCCAGCGCTCGTTCGAGCAGCGGCGAACTGCGCAGGTCTTGTGATCAGCGTGCTGCTGTTTGCTCGCCGCGGCCGCGCTGCCGCTGGTTGCCGACAGCTACGAGCTGCAAATCGCCATCAGCATTGTCGATGTACACGGCGCTGGCGACGTCGTGGCTGTTGTTCTCCGGGCCGACCAACTACATCGCGCTGTCGACCGCGGCGTTCTTCGGCATCGGCATGTACACCGCCGCTGGCGGCATCGATCTGGTGCCGTATCCGCTGCTCATCCTCGCTGCCGGCATCGCCGGCGCGGCGCTCGCCGCCGTCGTCGGCCTGGCGACGCTGCGCGTGTCCGGCGTCTATTTCGTGATCTTCTCGCTCGGCCTCGCCGAATTGGTGCGGCAGATCATGACCTGGCTGCAGCATGTGCTCGGCACCATGAGCGGGCTCTACGTCACCGTCGATCGCAGCGAGCTGATGTATTACTGGCAGCTCTTGGCTGCTGACGGCCGTGGTTTTCCTGGTCGGCTGGCGCATCGGCCGCTCGCGGCTCGGCTTTGCGCTGCGCATCATCGGCAACGACGAAGTTGGTCGCCGTCCATTGCGGCATCAACACCGCGCGCGCCAAGGTCGTGCTGTTCGTCATCTCCAGCATGTTCGCTTCGATCGCCGGCGCGCTGGTGGCGCCGCGCTGGGGCTATGTCGAGCCGGTCGTCGCCTTCAGCCCGTTCGTTTCGTTTCAGGTGGTGATCATGGCGCTGCTCGGCGGCACGCACCGGCTGTGGGGACCGTTGACTCGGCGTCATTCCGTTCGTGCTGGCTCTGGGAAGCTGATCTCGCATCTACTTCCCCAACCAGACGACGTTGCTGCTGGGCGTGTGCTTCCTGCTCATCGTCTACGTCATCCCGAACGGCGTGACCGGCCTGATCGAGGACGCCTCGGCAAGCCGCCGCGACAGGCTCGGCAGCAAGGCCCGTTGCAGCGCGCGTTCGGCCCGCTGACGCAGATGTTGCTGCAGCGGAAAAGCGACCATGCCTGATGCACAGCGACCAACGATGCGCTGACCGCGGCCGGCGTCACCAAGCGCTTCGGCGGCTTGGTCGCGGTCGACAATATCTCGTTCAAGCTCGCCGCAGAAGGAAGTTCTCGGCCTGATCGGGCCGAACGGCTCCGGCAAGACCACGATGATGAATTTGATCTCCGGCGCGTTCAGGCCGACGTCCGGCGAGATCAGCGTCTACGGCGAAGCCATCACCGGCATCGGCGCCAGCAACGTGGCCCGGAAGGGCGTCGCCCGCACCTTTCAGCTGGTGCGGATGCTGCCGGCCATGACGGTGCTCGAGAACGTCGCGCCGGCGGCGTGTTCGGTCACGCGCGGCGCTGGGGCAAGGAACTCGACGATTACGCCCACGCGCTGCTCGAGCGGGTCGGCCTGCCGAACGCCGGCGAACGCGCCGGTGTCGGCGCTCACCTATATCGACCAGAAGCGCGTCGAGCTGGCGCGCGCGCTGGCGTCCGATCCGAAAATCCTGCTGCTCGACGAATGGCTCGCCGGGCTCAATCCGACCGAGCTCAAGATCGGCATTACGCTGATCGAACAGCTGCGCGCCGAAGGCTGCACCATCATCATCGTCGAGCATGTCATGCATGCGATCCGCAGCCTGTGCGACCGCTGCATTGTCATGAACAGCGGCGCCAAGATCGCCGAAGGCACGCCCGCCGAAGTGCTCGCCGACCACGGCGTGATCCGCGCCTATCTCGGAGACGAGAATGCTTGAGACGCGCAATGTCTCGGTCTTCTACGGCCGCCATCGCGCGCTGGAGAATGTTTCGGCGACGGTGTCGAAGGGCGAGATCGTGGTCATGCTCGGCGCCAACGGCGCCGGCAAAAGCACGTTCCTTGCGCGCCATCGCCGGACAGACGCGCAAGATGGACGGGCGGCTGCGGTGCTGATGGACGGCGCCGACATCACGCGCCGCGCAGCCGCACGAGATCGTCGAAACCGGCATCGCGCTCGTGCCCGAGGATCGCGGCATTTTCGCCGATCTCACCGTGCAGGAAAATCTCGTGCTCGGCGCCCATCCGCGGCGCGCGCGCGCGCAGGCGAGGCCGACAATCTCGAACGCGTGCTCGGCCTGTTTCCCAAGCTCAAGCAACGCCGCAAAGCAGCTCGTGCGCACCATGAGCGGCGGCGAGCGGCAGATGGTGGCGATCGGCCGCGCCATGATGTCGGCGCCGACCATCCTGCTGCTCGACGAGCCGTCGCTCGGCCTGTCGCCGCTGTTGTGCAGCGAAGCTGTTCCGCACGCTCGCCCGCATCAAGGACAGCGGGCGTCGGAATTTTCCTGGTCGAGCAGAACGCCAAGCAAAGTCTCGCCATCGCCGACCGCGGCTATCTGCTCGATAACGGCCATATTGTCGGCGCCGATAGCGCCGCCGCCTTGGCAAAAGACGCCAAGGTAAAGGCGGCGTATCTCGGCGAATAGTAACGTCTTCGCCGCTCCCGATCCGCGGCGACTTTGTTCTCCCGTTCTCGCTGATCCAGCCAAAAATATTTTCATTTCATCTGGCGCCGTTGACATTGTGCGGCGTGCCGCGAATAAGTCCATTAAATCCATAGATTATATGGCAGCGCAAATGGACAAAGCATTACTCTCGCTCACCAATGGCCTCACGCCGTCGCTCGGTTTTGCCACCATGATCGGGCTCGGCGTCTTTCTCCTGATCCTGTCGTACGTCATCAAGACGGCGCTGGTGCGCAACACCCACGACTTCATCATCGCCGACCGCAAGGTCGGCTTCGGATTCGGCGTCGGCTCGGTCATCGCGGTGTGGACGTGGGCGATGGCGGTGATGATGAGCTCAGCCATGACCTTTCAATGGGGACTGTCCGGCCTGTTCTGGTTCGTGGTGCCGAACGGCTTCGCCGTTATCGCGATGATTCCGTTCGCGCGGATCCTGCGAAAAAACATGCCGCAGGGCTACACCATCTCCGAGTTCGTCAAATATCGCTTCGCCCATTCCAAAGTGGCGTCCGGCATCGTCACGGTCACGATGATCTTCGGCATCCTGCTCGAGATTCTCATCAACCTGAAAGGCACCTCGGTCGTCATCTCGACGGTGTTTTCGATCGACTGGAAGGTCGCGGCCATCGTCGGCATCGTCTGCGTTCTGACCTATTCGTATTTCGGCGGGCTGTGGACCAGCGTCATGACCGGGACGCTGAATACGCTCATGGTCACCGTGCCGGCCGCGATCGTCGTGGCCGCGGTCTACGATCACGTGCACGGCGGCGCGCCGGCGGTTTTCAACGCCGCCGCTGCAGCGGATCCGCGGAATCTTTCGGTGTTGCGGCCTGACGCGGCGGCGGGATTTGGCATCACGCTCGCTTTCGGCCTGCTCGCCGCCACGGTAGCGGATCAAACGTTCTGGCAGAAAGTCTGGGCCATCAAGGGCCGCGAGGTCGCCCGCACGTTCTTCTGGGCCGGCGCGTTGTTCTATCCGATCCCGATCTGCCTCGGCATGTTGGGTCTGGTCGGCATTGCGTTCGGGCTGAAGCCAACCGACATCGGCGGCGACATCGCGGCAGTCGGCCCGTATGTGGTTTCGCACATCGGCCTGCCGCTGGCGCTGGTCATCCTTTACGTGCTGTCGATCCTGGCGGCCTGCTATTCGACCATCGACGGCGCCAGCGCCGCGCTGTCGTCCGTGGTCGCTGTCGACATCGTCAAACGTTATTGGCCGGCGACAAAAGAGGGGCCGCTGTTTGTCATCACCAAATTGTCGATGCTCGCCGGCGGCGCGGTGGCCACCGCGATCGTGCTCTCCGGCGTCGATTTCACCACGCTGGTGCTGACGACCTACGCGCTGAAGACGTCGATCCTGCTACCGCTGGTGCTCGCTATCCTGTGGCCGCGGACCAACACCATCGGCTTCGTCGGCGGCGTGGTGCTCGCCATTTTGATCGGCATGCCGATTTACGAAACGCAGGGTGAATTGATCGGCACGCTGTCGATTGTCGCGATCAGCGGCGTGACGGTTGTGATTGCCGGTCTCATCGGCAGCGCCCGGTTCGACATTGCCAGTCTGCGCCGCGTCACCGACGACATCACCGCGACCGCCCCGGCCGCCGTCGCCACCCCGGCCGAATAGCCGGTCGCCGCCAGCAACATCCGTCTCAGGAGAAAGTGGAGCATGTCCGGAATTTTCACATTGATTGTGATCTTGGGATTGTTCGGTGCCGCGATCTTTCTTGCCGGCTTCGTCAAGGGCGTCGGCGAAGCCGTTCGCGAATATCGAAATCCCGAACCCGAGGGCGAGTGGACCGATGAGGGGCACTACGGCTCGAGCGCGTTCTTTGCGGTGCTCGCTTCGGCGGTCGTCATCGCACTTGTCGGTGTGGCCCCGGCATGGATTTACGCCGGGCCGGTGCTCGCCATCGTGACTGCGACCGGAGTGGGTATCGCATTTCTCGTTGGCAACAGGCGCCCGAAGGCTGCCAGACAATAGCTGAACCAAACGACCGGCTCGCCGGCAATGTTGCGTGGATGTGAACGGTGAAAGCTCAAAACAAGAAGCGGGCGCACTTGCTGGGATTCATCCAGCACGGCGTCAACAGTCACGCCACCGGCATGTGGCGGCATCCGAAGGACAAGGTGGGATGGCATTTTGCCCGCCCGGAATATTGGCAGCACATGGGCCGGACCATGGAGCGCGGCCTGTTCGACGCCATGTTCATTGCCGATGAACTTGCGCCCTACAACACGCATGAGGACAGTTCCGACGCCGTGGTGAAATGGGCGGTGCAATGCCCCACCCACGAGCCATCCACCATTGTGCCGATCATCACCGCGGCGACCGAGCACCTCGGCGTCGGTGTCACGCTGTCGACCGCATTCGAGCATCCGTATTCAATGTGCCGTAGGCTATCGAGCCTCGATCACCTCTCCAGCGGCCGCATCGCATGGAACATCGTGTCTTCGTATTCGAAGAGCGAGTGGGACGCCTACGGGCATTCCATGACCGACCGTTCGGGACGCTACGAGCGGCTCGATGAGTACATGGACGTTTGCTACCAGCTCTGGGACTCGTGGGAGCCGGACGCCATCATCGCCGACAAAGCCAGCGGCGTTTACGCCGACCCCGACAAAGTCAAAGTCGTCCACCACGAAGGCAAATACTACAAGTGCCACGGCCGCCATTTCTGCGCGCCGTCGCCGCAAGGGCGGCCGGTGCTGTGGCAGGCGGGGTCTTCAAATCAGGGCCGCGACTTTGCCGCCAAGCACGCCGAGGCGATCTTCGCGGTGCATCCGAATGTCGAGCGTATGCGGCAATACGCCGACGATCTCAACGAGCGGATGGGAACGAAATTCAACCGTGAGCCCGGCTCGGTGAAGCTGATCTACGGGTTGCAGACTGTCGTTGCCGAAACCCGCTCGGAAGCACAAGAAAAGCACGAGCGTATCAAGTCCTGCATTCCGCCGGACGGCGCAATGGCCTGGATATCGGGACACTTTGGATTGGACTTCTCGAAATATTCTCCCGACGAACACGTGCAGAATATCGAGGTGCCGGGAATTCAGGGGCTGTTTGATTCCATCATCTACGCCAAGGGCGGGGCGCCGGTGACGGTCAAGGAAGCGGCGACCATTTATGCGCAAGGCATGGGCATGCCGGTGGCCGTCGGCACGCCGGCGGATATCGCCGACGAGATGGAATATTACATGGACGAAGGCGGCGCGGAGGGCTTCATGCTGATCGCGACCTACACGCCCGGCTGCTTCGAGGAATTTGTCGATCTGGTCGTCCCGGAACTACAGCGGCGCGGGCGATTCCGTTCGCATTATGCCGGCTCGACCCTGCGCGAGAATTTATTGGAGCAGTAAGCAAATCGGGCTGGCGGTTCGCTTCGCTTCTCACGGCGCCGCGTAGAACGTCCGCACGTCCTGCGTGAACGATTTGCGCGACTGCGGATCGACATAGAACATGTGGCCGCCGCGGTAGAGCTTGAGCTCGGCGCGCTCGCCGGCGAGATCGGGCGGCAGGTGATTAAGCACGTAGCGGGAGTCCGAATACGGCGTCACCATGTCGCTGTAGCCGTGGCCGATTATCAGCCGGAATGACGGCGTCAGCGCCAGAAGCTCGCGCAGGTCTTCGCTCACGCTTGCGGCAGCGCGGCCGTCATCCCAATCCCATTTGCCTGAAACGTCGTGCGCCAGGAGATTGTAAGTCATCTCGGTTTTGAACCCGAGCTCGTCGCGCGCGTAGCCGACGAAGGCGCTGCCATAGGCGCGGATAAATCCGTCGAGAAATGGGTCCGGCCCGCGCGCCGACGCGCTTTCGGGATTGGGGTCGTCGGCGGCGAACGTCGCATCGTAGTGGCTGACGATCTTGTGGTCGCTCAGCCGCAGATCTTTGAGATACGTCTCGTTGATGAAGCCGCGCGTGCGCGCGACGACGTTTTCGGGAATCCCGTGTCATGTCGGCCACGCGCTTGTAGAACGCCTGCGCCGCGTCGCCCTTCAGCGGCGGGCCGACGAGCGCCGCCAGATAATCAGTCAGCGCAAAGTGCTCGGCCTGCGCCAACGCTGCCGCGCTGAAGCTCCCTTTGCGCTCGAGCTCTGTCGCCGCCAGCGACGGCAGCCGCAGCGCCGCGCCAAGCGCAAAGCGTTCGCCGAACGTGAATTGGCCTTCCAGGAACGGCGAGATCATCGCAATGCCGCTCACCACAATGCCCTGATTGTCTTGCAAAGCGCGCGCGACCTTGACGGCGCGGAAGCCGCCATAGCTCTCGCCGAGAATGTATTTGGGCGATGAGACGCGCCCATTGTTGGCGACGTAAAGCGCAATGACTTTCGCCATCGACTCGGCGTCGCGGCGCACATCCCAGAACGCGCTGCCGCCGTCAGGCTTTGCCGGCCGGCTCCAGCCGGTGCCAACCGGATCGATGAACACCAGATCGGTGAAGGCGAGCCAGGTGTCGGGATTGTCGGCGAGATGCACGTTGGCGCCGTCGTAAGCCGTTGCCGAACACGGCGATGCGCGGTCCGGCGAGCGCCGAGGTTGAGAAATGCCGAGGCCGCGCCGGGGCCGCCGTTGAACACGAAAGTCACGGGCCGCCGCTTATCGTCCGGCTTGGCGACAAATGCCGTGTAGAAAATCGCCGCCGACTTTTCGCCCGACTGGTCGAACAGCGGGAAGGTTCCGGCGGTGGCGGTGTAGGAGAGCTTGCCGCCTGGCAAATCGATCGAATGCTCGGTCACGGAATTGGCCGGCAGCAGCGAAAGCACTCCCGGCCCTGGGCCGCTTTGCTGTGGCCGTCCCTCGGCGTGGCCGCCCGGGTGCTCATCGGCGGCGGCTGCGGGCGCGGCGATGGCCAGCGAAAGCGCGCAGGCAATCAGCAGAGGGCGCAAATGTTTGGTCATATCTGATGTCCGTTTAAGTCAGTGCTTCGGCAGCCATCTCTTTATGTATGATCGCGCGGTGAAAACGCCCGAAAGATGGCTCCGTAAAAGCGGGTATGGTTGGCGAGAACTTGCGCTGCGGTGGACAACGCCCGGCGGATGGAGGAAGTTCTGCCCCGCCTAAAACTTACGCCATGAACAGGAGCATTCGCGGTGCCTAGCCCACGCGCATCGAAGGCGCTGGCGCGCTTTACCGTGCTGGATCTGACGCGGGTGCGCGCCGGGCCGACCTGCGTGCGCCAGCTTGCCGACTGGGGCGCCAACGTCATCAAGGTCGAAGCGCCGCCGGACTCCGAAGAGCCGATGGGCGGCCCGCGCGACAACTCGGACTTTATGAACCTGCACCGCAACAAGCGGAGCATCACCATCAATCTAAAGTCGCCGCAGGGGCTGGCGGCGTTCAAGCGGCTGGTGAAAAAAGCCGACGTGGTGGTCGAGAATTTTCGCCCGAACGTGAAGAAGCGCCTCGGCATCGATTACAAGGCGCTGGCGCGCGTCAATCCGAAGCTTGTTTACGCCAGCATTTCCGGCTTCGGTCAGGATGGGCCCTACGTCGATCGCCCGGGCTTCGACCAGATCGCGCAAGGCATGGGCGGGCTGATGTCCATCACCGGCCCGGCGGGGCAGGGGCCGTATCGCGTCGGCATTCCGATCGCCGATCTCACCGCCGGACTGTTTGCAGCGCTCGGCATTCTGGTGGCGCTGCTGGAACGCGACAAATCCGGCAAGGGCCAGGCGGTGGCGACGTCGCTCCTGCAGGCGCAGATTTTCATGCTCGACTTTCAGGCCGCGCGTTATCTGGTCGAAGGCGAGGTGGCGCAGCAAGCCGGCAACAATCATCCCACCACCATTCCGACCGGCGTGTTCAAGACCAGCGACGGCTTGATCAACATCGCCACCACCGGCGGCAAAATGTGGGAGCGGTTTTGCGAGGCCATCGGCGACGCGGCGATGGCGCGCAAGCCGGAATACGCCACAGCCGGGGCGCGATCGAAACATCGCGACGCGCTCAACGCCGAAATCGAAGCGCAAACGCAACGTCACGCCAGCGCCGATTTGATCGAACGGCTCAATGCCGCCGGCGTGCCGTGCGGGCCGATCAACACCATCGACAAGGTGTTCGCCGACCCGCAGGTGCGGCATCTGAAAGTCGCGCAGGAAGTCGGCGGCGGGAAGGGCAAGCCTCAAACTTCTCGCCCAGCCGGTGTCGCTGTCGCGCACGCCGTCGCGCCTGGTGCGGCGGCCGCCGGCGGCCGGCGAGCACACCGGCGCAGTGCTCAAGGAATTCGGCTTTTCCAAGCGCGAGATCGCCGCGCTGCGCGAAGCCAAGGCGATATGAGAATTGCGATGTTACAATCGTCATTGCCGGGCTTGACCCGGCAATCCATAACGCGGCGATGCAGCATGGATGCGCGGGTCGAGCCCGCGCATGACGAATAAGGATAAAACAATGGCGGACACCGACAAAATCATCGCGCGCAAGGACGCGGGCGTTGGGCTCGTGACCTTCAACAATCCCGAGCGCCACAACGCCGTGTCGCTCGAGATGTGGGAGGCGACCAAGGAAGCGCTCGATGCTTTCGCCGCCGACAGCGAGGTGCGCGTCGTGGTGCTCACCGGCGCCGGCGGCAAGGCGTTCGTCTCCGGCGCCGACATTTCGAAATTCGCCAGCGAGCGCGCGTCCATCGAAGCGACCCGCGCCTACGACGTCGTCACCGCCGCGGCTTTCGACAGTGTGTACGCATTTCCCAAGCCGACCATTGCCATGATCCGCGGCTATTGCATCGGCGGCGGCGCCGCGCTTGCGGTGTGCTGCGATCTTCGGATCTGTACTGATAATTCGGTGTTCGCCGTGCCGGCGGCGAAGCTCGGGCTCGGCTACGGCTATGCCGGGCTCAAGCGGCTCACCGATGTCGTCGGGCCGTCGTTCGCCAAGGAGATTTTCTACACCGCGCGGCAGTTCAGCGCCGCCGAGGCGTTGACCATGGGACTGGTCAATCGCGTGGTGCCGCTCCGCCGAGCTCGAAACCTACGTAAAAGGCCTCACCGACACCATCTGCGCCAACGCGCCGCTGACCATCAAGGCGGTGAAGTTCGCGGTCGGCGAAATCCTCAAAGACGAAAGCGAGCGCGACATGGGCCGGCGTCGAAAAAATGGTCGAGGCCTGCTTCGCCAGCGGCGACTACACCGAAGGCCGCACCGCGTTCATGGAAAAGCGCAAGCCGAAGTTTACCGGAAGCTGAAACCGGAATGCGTTTTGCTTCTCTCCCGGCACATGCCGGCTTTGCTGAAATGAATTTGCTAATGACTGCGACGCAAGCGCCCCCTTCGGCCATCGGCCAGGGCGGCCGGATTTTCATTTTCGGCTTTCTGTCGGCGATCGCGCCGCTGTCGATCGACATTTATCTCCCGGCGCTGCCGACCATGCGGGCGGCGCTCGGCGCCAACGAAGCGCAGACGCTCTACACACTCTCGACCTTCTTCATCGGTTTTGGCGGCGGCCAGTTGCTGTTCGGGCCGCTTTCCGACCGCTTCGGGCGCAAGCGCCCGCTGATCTGTGCGCTTGCGGTCTACATCGCCGCGTCGGTCGGCTGCGCGCTGGCGCCGAGCATCACCATGCTCATACTGTTTCGCTTCATCCAGGCGCTCGGCGGCTCCATCGTCCCCATCACCGTGCAGGCGATGGTGCGCGACCTTTACGCCCGCAACGAAAGCGCCCGCATTCTGTCGCTCAACCTGCTGGTGACGGCGTCGGCGCCGATCGTGGCGCCGCTCATCGGCGGCCAGGTGCTGCTCTGGCTCGATTGGCGTTTTATTTTCTGGATACTGGTCGCGTTCGGCGGGCTCGCTTTGATCGCCGCGTCTGTGCTGCCGGAAACGCTCGCCGCCGCGCGGCGCAGCGGCGCGCATCCGCTGGCGCTGCTGCTCGGCTATGCGGCGCTTCTCCGCAACCCGCGCTATCTCGGCTACGTCGCGTGCTCGACGTCGTACTTCTGCTGCCTGTTCGCCTTCATCGCCGGCTCGCCGTTCGTCTACATCGAATATTTCGGCGTGCCGGCGCAGTTCTACGGCTTCCTGTTCGGCGTCAACATGGTCGGCATGATCACGACGACGTTCGTCAACAGCCGCATTGTGATGCGGCGCGGCGCCGATCCGCTGCTGCGCGCGGCGTGCACGATCGGCGCTATCGCGAGCCTCGTGCTGCTCGCGACCGGCATCAGCGGCTTTGGCGGCGTGCCCGGCATTGCCGTGCCGCTGTTTGTCGTGCTGGCGCTGCTAACCATGGTAGCGTCGAACGCTGTCTCCGGCGCGCTTGCGGTCGCACCTAATGCCGGCGCCGCGGCGGCGCTTGCCGGCGCGCTGCAATTCGGCGGCGGCGCCTTCATCAGCGCGATGACCGGCTGGTTCGCCGACGGCACGCCGCGGCCGATGGCTGCCATAATCTGCGCCGGCGCGGTGCTCTCGCTACTCGCGAACCTGCTGCTGCTCGGCAAGCCGCGGGAATAGGCCGAAATAATCTGGGCATCATCCCCAAATGCCTGCCCTTGGACTTAATCCGAGGGCGGCCTTGCCGGGTTCGCCACTGGCGTTAGGACCGATCCTGTTCTACATACCGCGCGCAACCGGCTTGCGCCTGGAGAGGTGGCAGAGTGGTTGAATGCACCGCACTCGAAATGCGGCATACGGGCAACCGTATCGGGGGTTCGAATCCCTCCCTCTCCGCCATCCCAATAAAATCAATCATTTAGGGGAGCTAATTTCAGGCATTCAGGGGGGTTTTTCAGGGGGTTGGGCCAGCATAAAAAAGGTGCTTCAGACCACGCCCTCGACCAGGCGTTTTCCTTCGCCATTTTATATTTCGCCAAGGCGATGCATCCTTCGGCGTTCCGGTCGTCCTAATTCAGATCGCGCGTAAATGATTTCGGTCAACGAACCTTCCATGCGCTAGGCGCTCTGTGCACCAGGGAAAATGGCGGTCGCTTTCCCGATCGGGTGCGTGATAATGCGGAATGGCGAGCTTCTCGCAGCGTGCCCCAATGCAAACGTTGCACCTCCGTTAATAAGACCGGGATAAATAATCTGCAAATGTTAGGGAAAACATGATGATGATCCAAAACCCTCCCGCGGCGGCGATGATACGAATGAGGGCTGTTGAGTTCCGCAAGTCCATAAGAAAAGTAGCCAGCACCGCGACCATTGCGACGGCGATGGCCAGATTGATTGCGACGTTACCGGTGCCGAGCGGCAGGTAGGCCGATCCGAGGGTCGCCGCGAACAAGATTATGAGCACAACCCAAACCGCAAGCGGACCGGCCCATAACCGCCGACTGCTGCAGCCGTTGGTCATGATCGGCCCAGGAGATAAATCAGCGGATAAAGGACTATCCAGACGGAATCGACGAAGTGCCAGTAGATCGCAATTCCTTCCATGGTCGAGCCCTGCACCGGGATGACGCGCCGCTTAAATAACGTGAAGATCACAAGAACTACGGCGATGCCGGCGGACAAGTGCACGGCGTGAATGCCGGTCATGATCCAATAAAGTCCCCAAAATATTTGCGTCGCCGGAGGCGACAGCGGGAAATGCGGACCCGGCACCAAGTGCTCTTTCAGGTCGCCGTAATATTCCAGTCCCTTGCAAGACAAGAAAGGCGAACCCGAGCGCGGCTGTTATGGCGAGACATCGGAGCGTGAGCGCACGCATTGTACGGTTGCCGCGTGCAGCGCAATGGTCATCGTCAGGCTCGATGTGAGAAGCAGCACGGTGTTGATGGAGCCGTAGACGATTTCGGTATGTTCGCCGGCGATGCGAAAGGCTTCGGCGTTGAAGCTGCGATAAATCGCATAGGTAGCGAACAGGCCGCCGAAAAACAAAACTTCGCTGGCCAAAAAGAGCCACATGCCGACGCCGACGCCTTCGCGCTGCAGGCGAAGATTGGGCCACGGTTCCCGAAGCGCGCCGGCAAGATCGCTCATCGACTGTACTCCTTGCGGGCGGGCGCGCGTCTCGTCGCCGGTTTCTTCCGCGCGGCCGAAGTCGTGATAGTCGTATGGGTCGGCGTCGATCCGCGGCGGTCTGACGAAATTTTGTTTCGGCGGCGGCGAAGGCGTCTGCCATTCCAGGCCGGTCGCGTGCCAGGGATTGTCCGACGCCTTTGCGCCGAATGAAGAGCGACCAGCCGAGATAAACCAGCGGCATCAGATAGGCGACGGCGAGTATCACGGCGCCGCCGCTCGAGAGAATGTGCCAGATCTGAAAAACGTCGGGATAATAGTGGTAACGCCGCGGCATGCCGAGCCAGCCCATGACGAATTGCGGCAAGAAAGTTACGTTGAAGCCGAGGAACATGGTGATGGCGGCGAACTGCGCCCAGAATTCGTTGTAAAGTTTGCCGGTGACCTTCGGCCACCAATAGTGAATGCCGGCCATGAAGGCCGACACAGTTCCGCCGACCATGATGGTGTGGAAATGCGCGACGACGAAGTAAGTATCCGTCGTCGCCACGTCGACCGGCACTGAAGCGAGAAACAGGCCGGTCAGTCCGCCGATAGTGAACAATCCGAGGAAGCCGAGCGCGTAGACCATCGGCGCCTCGAAGCCGATATGGCCGCGATAAAGCGTGGCCGTCCAGTTGAACACCTTGATCGCCGATGGCACCGCGACAATGAATGACAGGAACGAGAAGACGAGGCTGGCGAGCGGCGATTGTCCGGCGACGAACATGTGATGGCCCCACACCATGAAGCCGATTACGCCGATGGTCAGTAGCGCGATCACCATGAATGCGTAGCCGAACACCCGGCGCCGCGCGAAGCATGCGAATACTTCGGACACGACGCCCATCGCCGGCAGGATCATGATGTAGACGGCGGGATGGCTGTAGAACCAGAACAGATGCTGAAACAGAATTGGATCGCCGCCGGCGTCCGCATCGAAAATCGGCAGGCCGAAATATCGTTCGGCCGAGAGTCAGCAGCAGCGACATGGCAAGCACCGGCGTCGCCAGCACCATCACCATGCTCACCACGTACATCGACCAGGCGAACAGCGGCAGCCGGAACCAGGTCATTCCCGGGCATCGCAACATGTGGATGGTGGCGAGAAAATTGACGCCGGTCGCGATCGAGGAAAATCCGACGACGAACACGCCGGCCGCGGCCGGGATCACGTCGGAATGGGAAAATTGCGACGAGAACGGCGGATAGAAGGTCCATCCGGTATCGACGCCGCCGGCGATCACCGCATAGACGGTGAAAGCCGCGCCGCCGACATACAGGTACCAGGACAATAGATTAAGCCGAGGGAAGGCGACGTCGGGCGCGCCGATCATCATCGGCAAAATGAAATTGCCCATGGTTGCGGGGATCGACGGCACCAGGAAGAACCACACCATGATGATGCCGTGTATCGTGAACAGGCGATTGTATTCGTCGGAAGTCAGAAACAGCCCGGTCGGACTGACCAGTTCGAGACGCACCAGTCCGATGGCAATGCCGCCCATGAAGAAGAACACCGTGATCGAGAGCGCGTAGAGAATGGCAATTCGCTTGTGGTCGGTCGTGGTCAGCCACGACATGATGGTGTGGCCTTCGTCGAGATAACTCCCGCCGCCGGTCTCGAGCGGGGGCACGAATGGCAATGTGACGTCGGTCATTGCGGGCTCCCTGTTTGTTGACTTCGGCGCTGCGGGAATTTGCTCGGTGGCACCGCCATCTCGGCCAGCGGCCAGCGATTTGATGTAGGCGACAAGCTCGACGATCTCGCCTTCGCTCACCGTGCCGGTAAAGTTAGGCATCAGCGGCGGATAGCCGGCGACCCGCGTAGTTTCGGGCAACAGCATGCAGTCGCGCAGATACGCTTCATCGGCGATCACAGTCCGGCCGTCGCTAAGATGAACGACGTGGCCGAATACGCCGTGCAGATCAGGAGCATGCACCGTCGAGCCCGGCGTGTGACAGCCGGAGCAGCCGAGCGAGCGGAAAAGTGCCGCGCCCTGATGCGCCAGATCGTCGCCCTGCGGCTGCGCCGCGGTCCAGCGCGCATAATCGTCCGGCGTGACGATTGCGAGCGAGCCGGCCATGACCGAATGATCGGTCCCGCAGAATTCGGCACAGGTGAAATGGAAGATTCCAGTCTTGTCGGCCTTGAACCATTCGTAAGTGTAGCGATCGGGAAGAATGTCCTGCTTCAATCGCAGTGCCGGCAGATAAAGATCGTGGATGACATCCTGCGACGTCATCGCCAGCCGGACATCGGTGAACGCGGGCACGTGCAGCTCGTTGATTTCGCGCACGCCGCTCGGATGCTGGAACCGCCACATCCATTGTTTGGCGACGACGTGGATCTCGAGCGCATCCTTCGGCGGCGTCACCGCGATCAGCTGCTCGGACGCCGCCCACCAGAAGATGAAGAGGAAAGTAAAGAGCGTCGCGGCGGTCCAGCCGATTTCGATCTCGTGGCTTTTGCGCTCGGGCACCGCGCCCCGCGGCGTGCTCGAGCCGCGGTAGTAAAGCGCGAAGAAAACGACAATCAGCGCCGGTGACTAACAAAACGATGATGCCGGAGATGATCGACAGCAAATAGAACAGGTTGTCGACCTTTGCGGCGTACTCGGACGCCTCGGTGGTGAATTGGGCGATATTCATGACACGGATCGGCGTCGCTGCATGCGCGACCATGGCGGAGATGCCAGCAGCCATCGCAATCAAGGTGACGACGGCAGCAAGCGCCAGCAAAGTGGTGATGCGTTCGGTATAGACGCCGCGCGCCGGATCGAAGCCGTAGCAAAGCAGATGAAGCCGGTCGGCGAACGTGCCGACGGTCGCCGCTGACCGGCATCAACGATGGCCAAGCGTAGATCGCCGCCGTCCAAGCCGATCGGCGACATCACCCGGCGTACCCGGCCGCGGAATCGACAATGTAAGCGGCGGCCGGGTGAGCGTATTGGTCGTGCTCGGGATCGTAAGCATAGTGCAGGCCGACGGCCTGCGGTCGGCGCCATGAATGGCGGCGTCAGATCCGCTTAAGAAGACAGCGGCGCCGCCGATCGGGCTCCCGGTATCGATGTGTTGCGCGCGCATCGCGCGCGCAGCGTCGACGCCATCGCGCGGATTAATGCCGATCACCACCAGTCGGTAATCGAGCGCCGGGGCTGAGCCCCGTTTTGGCGAGACCGGCGACGGTGAATTCCAGGATCGGTCCGCACAGGGTGCGGCAGGTGTAGTCGGCGAAAATCACGACCGCGGGCACGCCGCCGATGGCGCCACCGATTGTCGTCGGCCGGCCGTTTTCATCCTGCAACGATAATATCGAGCGGCAGCGCGGCCTGCGGCGATGGCGAGGCCGAGATTTGCGACAAGCTGTGCCGACGTAAAATTCGCATCCGCGGTGAGAGTGACGGCCCCCATCATCGTTGCCGCAGCGAGCGCCATTGCAACAAAGCGGATGACCTTCATTGCTGTGACTCCGAAGCGCGGATTTGCCGGAGGTTGCCGGCGCAAACGGCGTGATCGCGTTTTGTGCCGCTGCGGTGGGCGTGTTCAGCGCGGATGATGGTAATAGGGGAGCGTATGCCTCGCGTCCCTTCTGCATAAGGATCGTCATCGCCCGGGCGATCGGAATCCGAACGAGTGTGTGCTGATCGTTGGCCCAACCCCAAGTCTCGAGCGATTTCTTCTGCTCGGTGCGAAGACGGCGCAATTGCGCGGCATCGGCCGGAAGAAGTGACGACGCGCGGCTGCGGAAACTCTTCCGGCGCGCGGCACCGTTTTGACCGGAACGGCATGATCGTAAATCGCAGTAAAGCCCGCCAATAGCTCCGGCCAGGAGCACGAGCGCGCCAACGGCACACCAAACAACGATGCCGGTCGCGACGGCCGGCGGCTCCGGCACATATTGTATGTGCTCTTCAGCGGGCATCGGCTGGGCCTCGTGACCAAATGATTGAGTCGCGCTCCGCTCGCGAACAGGCCGAACAGCAAAAAGCCGATGCCGAGGATGGCAATGAAGCCGGTTGCAAGGGCGAGGCCGCCCGACGGTGGCGCAATCAGGTAAGCGTCGTAGCAAGCCAATCCTGCCAGCACGCAAATTCCGACCCGGCGTAGCGCACCGCTGGCATTGCGGATCTTCGACAGCAGCAAGGCCAAAGCCGGCAGCAGCGATATGAGGAGGAAAGACGCGGCCGCCACCAGCGCCCAGGGCCAGCCGCTCCGTTCGACAAACCAGATTTCCTCGTGCGGAAGGTCGCCGTACCAGATCACCAGCACGGCCATGAAATCGATGTAGGTGATGCCGAGAATGCTGGCCAGCAACAATCCGCCGATATCGCCGATGGCGGGATCGCCTTCGCGGTCCAGCGACAAGGTGACCAAGGCGAGCGCGCCAACAAGCGAAGATATCGCGACGCTCGCCCCGAACGACGACGAGGTGAACGGCGCTTCGAGCGATAAGTACCAATCGATTGACACGCTGGAGATGACTAGCGCATGAAAGGCGAGACCCAGCGCGGCAAGGAGTAAGCCGGATCGTCCGCTGACGCGCGGCAGAAACAGCGCCAGCGCCGACCATCCCAGCAGCGCCAGGATGGTACGGACGATGAACGAGGGCAGATTTAGATAATACGCTAGCACGTCGGCTCTGATCGCCGGCGGGTGATGCTGCCAGGGATAGATTGACGCCGCCGAGATAAAGAGCGGCAGCGCGAGCAAGCAGAGCACGGGGACGGCCGCGACTGCGGGCTCAATCACGGGAGCAGCGATTTCGCCCCAGCGCCCGCCGGTCAGCCGATGAATCATTATCAGCGTCAGGCTGCCGACCAAAATTTGCATCCAGAAAGTAAAGCCGATGAGCCAACCGGCTGCCGCAGCGCGTGGGATGAGCACGGCGGCAACAATGAGCAGCGCACCGGAAAATGCGGCGCCTATGAAGGTAGCAGTGCGCCATTCGGTGCGGCGATGATCGGGCGGGCTCATCGGATATGCTCCGCCGCATCCGGCACTTGGGCGAGGGTGGCGCGCCGCGACAATTGTAGAGCGCGAATATACGCAGCGATTGCCCAGCGATCGGGCGCGCCGACGCGGTCGGCGTAGGAGAACATCACGCCGTAGCCGTTGGTGATGACGTCGTAGAAATGCTGCGCCGGCGCGGCGGCGAGCCGGTCGATGTGATAGGACGGCGGTGCCGGAAAGCCGTGCGCGACGATGATGCCGTCGCCGTCGCCGGCGAGGCCATGACACGGCGCGCAGAAGATGCCGAAGCGCTCCTGACCGCGCGCCAGCAATTCCGCGGTGACGGGCGGAGCCGTCTTAGCCTCCTCGGCGCGCTCGACGTCTCCTTGCGCAACAACATGCGCCGGCAGCGGCCGCGCCGATGAGCCGTCCGGCCACAGTGAGGTTGGCGCATAGGTCGTCAGCTTGCGCTGCTGCGTCATGCTCAAATCGCAGCCCGTGAGCAAAAAACTCACAACGGCGAGACATGCGACGGAGCCTGGACCGCGCTTCATGTCTCGACCTCGCGTATCGCCATGGCGCCGCCCGCGCGGAAGAAATCCAGCGCGTCACGCAACGCTGCGTTACCCGCAGGCCGCTCAACCGCCAGAATGAAGCGGTCCTGGCTTGCGCGCTCAAAACCTTCGACGGCGAACAACGGGTGATGGAGCCGTGGCAGCCCGCATTCGAACAGGAATGCGGTAAAGCCAGTGATGGCCGCCACGAGGATGCCGGTGGCGAACGGCACCAGCATGAAAGCCGGCCACGCGTCCAACGGCCGGCCACCGCTGTTGTAAGGATAATTGACGACCGCCGAGAAATATTCGAGGCCGTAAGCGAGCGCCGCCATCGCGATGCCGCCGACGAACATCGCGACGCGGATGCGGCTGCGGCGATGTGCAAGCAGATCATGCAACGCCCTCGACCGGGAAAGGCGTGTAGGCGTCGATCAGACGATAATCCGCGCTGCGCGCACGTCTGGCCGTTTCGACGAAACGTCTGGAGTCGGCGAACTCGGCGAGCAGGAGCGCAGGCATCACGACGCCTCCTCATCGACGAGCTTGCGGACCTCGTGCATCGAGACCGCAGGAACAAGGCGAACGAAGACGAGGAACATCAGCGCGAACAATCCGAGCGATCCAGCCGTTGTGAGCCAATCCCACACCGTCGGAATGAACAATCGCCACATGTCGACGAGTAATCGTGTGACAGGGTGTTCCAGACGATCAGGATGCGTTCGAGCCACATGCCGATATTGATGAAGACGGCAATGACGAAAACGGCGATGACGTTGCTGCCGTATCGCCGCGAACCAGAAGCGCCTGCGGAACGATCACGTTGCAGAGCAGCAGCGCCCAGAACATCGGCGCATAGGCGCCGGTAAATTCGAAAACGACGAGGCTGCGCTCGGCGTGCTCGCCGCCGTACCAGGCATTGAACCATTCGGTGGCGTACGACAGACCCATGACGATTGAGGCCATCAGCATGATCTTCGCCATCACGTCGAAATGCGCGAGCGTGATCAGACCCTCCATGCGAAAGCCCCAGCGCACCAAAGCCGCGAGGCAGACCACCATGGCAAAGCCGGAATACATCGCGCCGACGACGAAATAGGGCGGGAAAATCGTCTCTTGCCAGCCCGGCATCAGGCTCGCGGCGAAGTCCATGCCGACGACGCTATGCAGCGATACGACCAGCGGCACGCCGAGACAGGCCAGCGCCAGGTGCAATCTTTCGTAGGCCTGCCAATGTCGCGCCGAGCCGCGCCAGCCGAGCGCCAACGCGCCATAAATCGCCGACGCAAATTCGCTGCGGGCACGATCGCGCAGCGTGGCGAAATCGGGGATGAGGCCGACATACCAGAAGATGATGGAGAACAAGATGTAACTGAGGATCGCCCAGAAATCCCAAATCAGCGCGCTGCGCCACTGCGGCCAGATAGTCATCGTGTTGGGGTAGGGCGTCAGCCAATAGAAATACATCGGCCGGCCGAGATGGATGATCGGAAAAATCCCGGCGATACTCGCGGCGAACAGCGTCATCGCTTCGGCGAAGCGGTTGGTCGCGGCCCGCCATTTCTGCCGCATCAGCAAAAGCATCGCCGAGATCAATGTGCCGGCGTTGCCGATGCCGATCCACCACACGTAGTTCGCGATGGCAAAGCCCCACACCACGGTGGTGTTGACTCCCCAAATGCCGATGCCGCGGATGAGCACCATGGCGATACTGACCAGGAACACGGCAGTCAACGCGCCACTGATCATCACGCCGATCCACCACGCGCGCCAGGACCAGCATTGGCGCTCGTAGAGCGGCGCGGTGACAATCTCGTTCACCGCTTGAAGACTGCGCGCGCCCGGCAGTGTCCAGCGCGTCAAATCCGGCGGCAATCGTGCGGTTGTGATTGCGGCCGTGGTCATGACGAACTACTTCCGAAGTCCGGATTGGGATTTTGCAGGCGGGCGAGATAGGTCGTGCGCGGGCGTGTGCCGAGATTTCCGAGAAGCGCGTAAGCCTGCGGCTCCGCTCGCAAGTGATTGATACGCGCTTTGGAGTCGGAGAGGTCGCCGAAAGTGATTGCGCGCGTTGGGCACGCCGCCTGGCAGGCGGTGACGACTTCGCCGTCGCGAATTCTGCGGTGTTCCTTTTCGGCGGCGCGGCGCGCTTTGCTGATGCGCTGGACGCAATACGTGCACTTTTCCATGACGCCGCGGCCGCGGACCGTGACGTCAGGATTGAACGCTGCTTTGACGATGTCGTCGCCGAAGCTTTTGTACTCCTCGCCGTCGGCATAGCCGAAGAAATTGAAGCGGCGCACTTTGTACGGGCAGTTCGATTGGCAAAAGCGCGTACCGACGCATCGATTGTAGACTTGCAGGTTGAGGCCTTCGCTGTCGTGGATCGACGCCGCGACCGGACAGACCGGTTCGCACGGCGCGTGCTCACAATGCATGCACGGCACCGGCGAGAAGCCGGGTTTGCCGTCGACGACATAATCGTCGATGCGCAGCCAATGCATGTCGCGGCCGACGGCGATCTCGTCCGGCCCGACGATCGGCACATTGTTCTCCGCCTGGCAGGCGACGACGCAGGCGTTGCAGCCAATGCATGACGCGTTGTCGATCACCATCGCCCATTCGTAGGTATCGTAATCGTGCGGCGGATAGAGCGTTGGCGGATTTGCTCCGGGCTTGTTCAGGCCGAGATCGGATTTCGCCAGATTCGGCAAGCGTGAAGCGCGGCTGCAAATCCTTTGCTTCGCCTTCGAGCTGAAAGAAATGCTGGGTCAGCAGCAGATTCTGGCGGCCGCCAGTCTTGCTGATGCTGACATTGCTAGTTGCCCAGGGCGAGGCGGATTGCCGCAGACGATTGACGTCGAACCCTATGCCGTTGCCGAGGCTTCCGGCGGCACTGCGGCCGTAGCCAAGCGTAGCGGCGATCGTGCCGGCGGCTTGTCCCGGTCGCACCAGCACCGGGGCCTCGAGGACGAGACCGCCGGCGGTCAGGCGCACCACGTCGCCGTCGACGCAGGCCGAGCGCTTGTGCGTCGCTTTCGGCGATATGCAGCGCATTGCCCCAAACTTGCTTGGTAAAAGGTTTCGGGCATTCCTGCAGCCAGGCGTTATTGGAGAAGCTGCCGTCGAATACGGAGGGATCAGGCGCGAATGTCAGAGTGAACGCGCTCTCGTTCGGCGCCGGCGCGACTTGCGGCAACTTGCGGCGTTGGCGGCGAAATTTTTGCCGCCGCGCTGTCGGCGATAACGCCGTCCTGCAAAGTTTGCCGCCACCAATCGTCAAAGCCGGCAGCTTGATTGGACGCTTTCTGCCAGTAGCCTCGCACGAGTATCGAACGATGACCGTCCCGTGCCGCTGCTGATGAATTCGAGCACCTCATGCGCGGAGCGAGTGTCGTAGAGCGGCCGGATCAGCGGCTGGACGATGCTTGCGGTGCCGTCGAAAGCGCGAATATCCGACCAGGCTTCGAGTGCGATGCGTTGCGGGCAGGTGCCACGTGCAGCGTTTCGCCGTCTCATCGCGATATGCGCTGAGCTGCGCCGAGAACGGCACCCGACGATGATGTCGGCGACCGCCAGATCGCCCGGTGCGTCATAGGCCGGATTGGCGCCGATGATGAACAGCGTCTCGATTTCGCTGACTTTTGACATCGCTGACGAGGCTTCGCAACGAGTCGGCGCTGCCGGCGCCGTACGGATCGACTGGCGCGATGAAATCGACCGGAGCGCTCAAGCTTGTTGTTGATCCAATGACAGAGCGCGTGCACCTCGGCGGCCTGGCGAGGTCCGGCGATGACCAGAGCCGCGCCGCGCCGCGCGATCAGATCGGCCGCGGCGGCTTTGGCGAAGTGCTCGGCCTCGGACGGCCCAGCCGGCTGCGGCAGTGAAGCGCCAAGTGCGCGGGCGATCTCAATCGCTACATTGCGGACCAATTCCGGCCGCAGCGCCAGCCGGTGGTCGGCTAACGCACCGGTCAGCGTCCAATCCGCCTCGACAGCATAGATGCGCAGAGATTGGTCGGGCGTGCGCGATTGCCGTGCGGCGGTGATGTCGCGGGCAAAACGGATTTGCTCAGGGCCGGGCCCAAGCGGGTCGGCATCCAGCGTAAGTAAGACCCGCGCATCGGCAAAGCGGGGCAACATGGTTGCAGGCTGGCCGAATGCGAGCAGGGCGCCGGCGCGGGCGGCATCATCGTCGACCGCTTCAGTAGCGATACCATCTCGCCTGCGGCAGCGCTTTCATCAACGCGTCGATCTGCGCCATCAATGTCGGCGAGGTCAGGCGACCGGTGAGGAGCGCGAGACCCTGACCCTGAAGCGCGCGCGCCCGCTCGAGGCGAGGCTGCAACGCGCCTTCGAACGCGCTCCAGGATTGGATGCGCCCGCTGCTGTATGGCGCTTGCGCGCGGTCCGGATCGTAGAGCGACAAGACCGTCGCTTCAGCGAAGACGTCGGTTGAGCCAAGGCTCGCCGGGTGCCGCGGATTGCCGTCGATTTTGATTGGCCGCCCTTCAACCGATGTCACGATGACGCCGCGGCCGTAACCGTTGAGTGGCAGTGCAGTGGCGAAGCGCATTGGCAAGCCGGGCGTCTCGCCCGATGGCAGCTCAACGTAGGGGACGATTTCCTGTGCCGGACGACCGCATGAAGTCAGCGCCAGCGCCGCGCCGGTGAAGAACAACTTCAGCGCCGCGCGGCGGTCGAGTTGGCCGCTTTGCGGCAACGCATGTGTTTGATCGAGACGAACGAACTCGTTCATCGGTGGCAGACCGAGCAATCGGTGAGATGCTTGTTGTCGAGATTGAGGTGCGCGAGCACTATGCCGCGCCTGTCCTGATCGGCGGCCGGCTGCCAATCGGGATCGAAAACTTCCGAAGCGGTGCGAAGATTTGGCGCAGGATCGCGATGGCAATCAAGACACCATCCCATGGTCAGTGGCGCCGCCTGACGCATCAGCGGCATGGTCGCAACCGCGCCGTGACACGTGGTGCAGCCGACGCCTTTGGCGATGTGAATCGAATGGTCGAAATAAACGTAAGCCGGCAACCGGTTGACCTTGTTCCAATGGATCGGCTTGTTTTCCGCGAGACTCTCGCGGACGGGCGCGAGCATCGCGGTCTGCGTATAGAGCTGCGAATGGCAGGTCATGCAGGTGTGAGTCGGCGGCAAACTTGCGATCGGGGATGTCTCGACCGCGGTGTGGCAATAACGGCAATCGAGACCAAGCCCGCCGACATGATGCTCGTGACTGAACGGCACCGGCTGGTCGACGGTAAGCGTGCGGTCGGTTTCATATTCCGAGGCCGAGAGCCAGTAGCCGAGCCCGACTCCTAAAAAGGGAACGACAAGGACGGCGAGCAAAACTGTACGGGCGACGGTGTCGGCATAGGGCCGGAACAAGTGCGGCATTGGCCGCCCTCCGCCAACAATCGCCCGTCAAAAAGCCAGCTCACAAATGGTCAACAAAAACGAATCTGGCTGTCGTCATGCCCGGGCATTTAACGCGAGATTATCCCGTTAGTTCCGGTGAGTTGGAAGGCGAGGAACGGGCGCTGCCCAAAAGGCGTTTGACACTAAAGCGCATAAACGCCGCGAAATGGCCCCAGCAATCGAAGACTATGCTCTGATCGGCGACTGTGAGACAGCTGCGTTAGTCGGCTTCGACGGTTCGATTGATTGGCTTTGTTGGCCGCGCTTCGACAGCGCCGCCTGTTTCGCGGCGCTGGTCGGCTCAAGCGACAATGGCCGCTGGTCGCTCGGCGCGGCCCAACCCGGTGCGCGCGTGTCGCGGCGCTATCGCGACGACGACGCTCATCCTCGAGACCACGATAGAGGACGCCGGCGGTGCTGCGACGATCGTCGATTTCATGCCGCCGCGGGATGCGACATCAAGGCTCATTCGTTTGGTCTACGGGAAGCGCGGACAAATCGGGCTTAAAGCCGAGCTTGTTCTGCGCTTCGACTTCGGCTTGTTGAGGCCGTGGGTTACGCGCCTCGAAGACGGCGCCTGGTGCGCCATTTCGGGGCCCGACATGGCTGTGTTGCACACTTCGCTTCCACTCAAGCGGCGACCACCATTCCATCACCGGGGGCTTTATGGTCTCGGCATGGACAGAAAGCACGCTTTTGTCTTGAGCTATGGCGCCTCGCCACGATTGCCGCCCGAGCCGATCGATCCATTCGCCGCGCTGCCGGAAACCGAAAAATTCTGGTGCGGTTGGACCAGCCGCGCAAAGACTACAGTCGCGGTGGTCCGACGCCATGCGGCGCTCGCTGATCACACTGAAGGCGCTGACCCATTTGCCCAGCGGAGGCATCGTTGCTTCCGTTACGACATCTTTACCCGAACGCTTAGGCGGAAGCCGGAACTGGGATTATCGCTTCTGCTGGCTACGGGACGCCACCTTTACGCTGATCGCATTGATGAATGCCGGCTTCCATGAAGAGGCGTGTGCCTGGCGACAATGGCTGTTGCGTACGACCGCGGGTGAGCCGGGACGCATGCAGATCATGTATGGCCTGACCGGAGAACGCCGGGTTCCGGAATGGGAGTTGTCTTGGCTCGACGGCTACCAAGGAGCGAAGCCGGTGCGAGTCGGTAATCTTGCCGCGACGCAAATGCAGATCGACGTCTATGGCGAGATGATGGATGCGCTTCACCATGCCGCCGTGGCACGCTTGGCAACAACGAGCAGGGCTGGGAATTCCAACTGGAGATGCTGCGCCATCTCGAACGTATTTGGCAAGATCCCGATCACGGCATATGGGAAGTGCGCGGCGACCGGCAGCACTTCGTCAACTCCAAGGTGATGGCGTGGGTCGCATTCGACCGCGCCGTCAAGACCATCGAACATTTCAAGCTCGATGGTCCACTCGATCGATGGCGCAAGCTGCGCCAAGCTATTCATGATGATGTCTGCCGCTACGGCTTTAACCCCGAACTCGGAGCCTTCGTGCAAAGCTACGGATCGAAGCACCTCGACGCGAGTGCTCTGCTCATTCCGCTGGTCGGCTTCCTGTCCCCGCAAGATCCGAGAGTGCGTAGCACGTTCGAAGCCATTCAGCGGCACCTGGTCGTCGATGGCCTGGTGCGGCGCTACAACAGCGAGGCCGGAGTCGATGGTTTGCCGCCAGGGGAAGGAGTGTTTTTGCCGTGCAGTTTTTGGTTGGCGGATAATCTTGATCCTGCTCGGCCGCCGAGCCGGAAGCTGAGACGTTGTTCGAGCGGGTCCTTTCGCTGCGCAACGATGTTGGGCTGCTATCGGAGGAATACGACGTCGAGTCGGGCCGTCTTGTGGGAAATTTTCCGCAGGCGTTTTCTCACATCGCGCTTATAAATACCGGCCATGCGCTCGGCTATCCAGACAGACATCAACGACATGAAACCGGCGGGGTTCAAGCCGATGCGCGCAGAGGATGAACTCGAACTGGAGTCTGAAGCTTCACCGTTGGCGTAGTTTTCAAGCGCGCTTAGCCTCTGCGGCGACCGCTTCCCGGCCGCACGACTACAAAACCAAGAACAAGCCCGAGCACTACTCCTGCTCCTGCGCTGACCAAAAGGGGGATGCAGCGTGCAACCGGACCCGAAATCGCGATGACGCGTTCGCTCGCCTCGGCATCGAAGCTACCGTGAGTGCGATGCAGCGCACCAACTGGTGTCATCAAGTTGTCGCGCCGCTCCGGCGAAACCAGGATCGGTCGCTCCTGCGCGGAGTACACATTCTTGGCAAGATAGCGATCCAGGAAAGTCGGCAAGATCATACTGGCAAGGATCGCTTTCATTGTGGAGAATCCGAGCCAGTATTCGCGCTTGGGGTTGTGCGCCGCCTTGAAGACGATCTCTGCGACGGCTTCCGGCTGTATGACTGGGGCGACGGGACGCGGCTGTCTTGCCATGTGCGTCCGCGCCCAATCGAATTGCGGTGTGTTTACGGCGGGAAGTTCAACGATCGTCACCTTAATGGCGCTGTGGTCATGGATCAGCTCGGTTCGCAAGGCATCAGTGAAGCCGCGTATGGCATATTTGGCACCGCAATAAGCGGCTTGCAGGGGAATGCCCCGATAAGCGAGTGCCGAGCCGATCTGAATAATCGTTCCCCTATTGCGCGCGCGCATGTGACGAAGTGCCGCCATGGTTCCATGCACGAAGCCCATGTAAGTCACGTCGGTCACGCGGTGGAATTCCTCCGGAGTTATTTTCCAGACCGGAGAAAATACCGTCACCATGGCATCATTGATCCACACATCCACGCCGCCGCATCTGGTCGACAACCTCGTCGGCGGCAGCGAATATTGCCGCCGCATCGGTGACATCGAGCGGGAAGACCATCCCCGTGCCGCCAAGCTCCTCGACTTCGCGTGCGACCTGCTCAAGCGCTTGTTGGTCGCGCGCGATTAACGCGACGGTCCAGCCGGCGCGGGCGAAGCGGTGCGCGATCGCACGCCCAACCCCGGCGGATGCGCCAGTAACGACTACGGTTTGCGAAAAGTTCGGCATGAAGCGGTTGGCCTAAGCAATTAACCGGCCCTTCGGAAATGAGTTCCGCGAACGGCTTTCCAGGCATCGTTATTGGCTAGCCCGGAGCACTGCCTCACACACCAATTGGAACAGAGTGCCGCCGCCACACGTTCCCTGAGTAAGGGCACGTAAGGATTCCGTTTTGCGCCCGCACTCGCGAGAACCCTCATGAGCCGAACCGTTAGCGACTTCCTGGTCGAGCGCCTCCATGCGTGGGGCATCAGAAAGATTTTTGGTTATCCCGGAGACGGCATCAACGGCGTATTCGGCGCCTTGCAACGGGCCAATGGCAAGATTGAGTTTATTCAGGCGCGCCATGAAGAAATGGCCGCCTTCATGGCTTCTGCCTACGCCAAATTTACCGGCGAACTTGGTGTTTGCATTGCGACGTCCGGCCCGGGCGCATCGCATCTGATTACCGGCCTTTACGATGCGCGTCTCGACCACATGCCGGTTCTCGCCATCGCGGGACAGCAGGCGCGCACAGCCCTCGGCGGCCATTATCAGCAGGAGGTCGATCTTCCGAGTCTTTCAAGGATGTCGCTGGCGCATTCGTCCAGCAGGCTTCGGCGCCGGCTCAGGTCCGCCACCTGGTCGACCGTGCCGTGCGCATCGCGCTTGGAGAACGCCGCGTCACTGCGATCATACTGCCGAACGACCTGCAGGACATGCCGTACGAAGACCCACCGCGCAAGCACGGCACGGTTCATTCCGGCGTCGGCTTTTCTAAACCGAAAACCATTCCCTTCGAGGCAGATCTGCAGCGAGCGGCGGATGTGCTCAACGCCGGCAAGAAAGTCGCCATGCTGGTTGGCGCGGGCTCCCTCGGCGCTACCGATGAAGTCATCGCCGTCGCCGATCGGCTGGCGGCCGGCGCCGCGAAAGCGCTGCTGGGCAAGGCGGTGTTGCCTGACGATCTCCCATGGGTGACCGGATCGATCGGCATGCTGGGAACCAAGCCGAGTTACGATCTGATGATGGGCTGCGATACGCTTTTGATGATCGGTTCGGGCTTTCCGTATTCGGAGTTCTTGCCGAAGGAAGGACAACGCGCGCGGCGTTCAGATTGATATCGCACCCGACATGCTGTCGTTGCGGTACCCGATGGAAGTCAATCTGGTCGGCGACGCCGCTGAAACACTCCGCGCTCTGCTGCCGCTGCTTAAGCAGAAGGAGAAGGGCAAGTGGCGAAAGGAGATCGCCGACAATGTCAAAGCCTGGTGGAAGACGCTCGAGGAACGGGCCATGGCGTCGGCCGATCCGGTCAATCCGCAGCGCGTCGCCTGGGAATTGTCGCCGCGGCTGCCCGATGGGGTCATTCTCACCAGCGATTCGGGTTCGTGCGCCAATTGGTATGCGCGCGATCTGAAAATTCGCCGCGGCATGATGGCCTCGCTGTCTGGAGGGCTCGCGTCGATGGGTGCCGCGGTGCCTTATGCCATCGCGGCAAAATTTGCCCATCCCGATCGGCCGGTCGTTTCGCTTGTCGGTGACGGCGCCATGCAGATGAACAACATGGCCGAACTGATCACGATCGCCAAATACTGGCGGCAATGGTCAGACCATCGGCTGGTCGTCTGCGTCTTCAACAACGAGGATCTCAACCAGGTGACGTGGGAACAACGCGTCATGGAGGGCGACCCGAAATTCAACGCCTCCCAGCAAATCCCGAACGTGCCCTATCATCGCTTCGCCGAGTTGATCGGGCTCAAGGGCATTTATGTCGACCGCCCCGATGCGCTTGGGCCGGCCTGGGATGCAAGCGCTTGCCGCCGACCGGCCCGTGGTGCTCGAGGTCAAGACCGATCCGGAAGTGCCGCCGCTGCCGCCGCATATCACGTTGGAGGAGGCCAAACATCTCACCGAAGCGCTGGTCAAGGGCGACCCGCGCGAGGGCAACATCATCAAGGAGACCGCGAAGCAGGTTTTGGCTTCGCTCGTTCCGGGCAAATAACGTGAGAGGGACGAACTCCGCCGGGGCGCCAATCAGCCGGTTGGAGGCGCGCGCTTACCGGATCCCGACCGACGGCCCCGAGGCCGACGGCACGTTTACCTGGGATGCGACGACGATCGTCACCGTCGGCGTCGAAGCGGGCGGCGAAACGGGATTTGGCTACACCTATGCCGACGCATCGATCGCTTCACTCATTAGAGGCTCGCTCAAGAAGGCAATCACGGGGTGCGATGCCTTCGACATCGCCGGATGCTGGATGGCTATGCAGCGTGCGGTCCGTAATCTCGGTCGGGCTGGGCTTGCCGCGTGCGCCATCTCGGCCGTGGATTCGGCGCTGTGGGACTTGAAGGCTCGATGCCTTGGTTTGCCGCTGGCAATCCTTCTGGGTCGCTGCCGCGATCGCGTGCTGATCTACGGCAGCGGCGGCTTCACCAACTACTCGGACAAACGATTAAGGGAACAGCTCATTGGGCTGGGTCGAGCGCGACGGCTGCCATTTTGTGAAGATTAAAATCGGCAGCGACCCGGAGCGCGACCCGGAGCGAATAAGCGAGGCGAAAGCGGCCATTGGCGATCACGCGCTTTTCGTCGATGCCAATGGCGCGTTTTCGGTCAAACAAGCTCTCCACCTCGCGGACACGAGCCGCAGCTCTGAGATTCGCTGGTTCGAGGAGCCGGTGACGTCCGATGACCTTCCAGGATTACGGTTGATGCGGAGCGCTGCGCGCCGAAACGCATGGACATTGCGGCCGGCGAATACATCTACACCCTCGACGATGCGCGCCGCCTGCTCGAGGCGGGAGCCGTCGACGTGCTGCAAGCCGACATGACCCGATGCGGCGGAATCACCGGATTTGTGCAAATCGGCGCGTTGTGCGAGGCGCATCACATCGATCTGTCCGCGCATTGCGCGCCGGCGATCCATCGCCACGTCGCTTGCGCGGTGCCGCGGCTACGCCACATCGAGTGGTTTCACGATCACGTTCGAATTGAGCAGATGTTATTCGACGGCGCGCCAGTCGCACGTGAGGGCGCGATAGCTCCTGATCTCGCATCGCCGGGTCACGGGCTCGTGTTCAAGCGGCAAGACGCTGAGCGGTTCAGCGTGAGTGGAAGCGCATCATGAACCGTAGCGACGAGGCCTTCGATTTGGTTTCTAATCTAGCGATGGCCGGAATAGCCGCCGCGATCCTGATCCGTCCGCGCCATGTCTATCGCGTGGTGAATTCACCGGCTATTCCGAGAGTGTTGGAGTTGTCGCGGCTCGCAACACGCGAGTTACTTCCGCGTCCCGCGCCCCCATCGTCGCCGGCGGACGAATTGCGGCATCTGATCGCGCGGTATTCGCCCGCGCGGCGCGCGCAAAGACAAAAACTCGCCCGCAACGCCGGCCGCCGTCTTAACGGCAGCGCGGCGATGCTGGCGTTATCGGTGCTGGCGGATAGCGCGGTTGAGCATTATCGCGGCTCTTTCCAGAACCGCGCCATGTATACGCCGCTCGCGGCCTCAGCTTGACTCTCGGCGCGAGTGTTTTTGGATTGGCGGACTTGCGCGCGCAAACGGCATCCGCTCCGGGACTTGGTCTACGCGGCAGCCGCAGCGACGGGGTTCGCCGGCTTGGGCTTTCATTCTTATAATATCGCCAAGCGACCGGGGCGCTGGTCTTGGTCCAACCTGTTTTATGCGGCGCCGATCGGCGCACCGATGGCGCTCGCACTTGCCGGCTTGCTCGGACGAGGGGCCGAGCGCGTGCGCGATTCCAAGCCGTATCGTCGCGCTACCGTCGTGGGATTTCCTGCGGGGCGGATGCTCGCAGCGGTCGCGGCCGCGGGGCTAGCCGGCACGGTCGGCGAAGCGGGACTGCTGCATTTCCGCGGCGCCTATCACAATCCGGCGATGTTTGCCCCCGGTGGCAATTCCGCCGATCGCAGCGGCGCTTCTCGGCGCCAGCGCGTTGCGGCCGAACCGGAGCGCCGCATCGGGTGACGCGGTGGTGGCTGCGGCTCACCGCGCTTCTCGGATTGGGAGGTGTTGGATTCCATGCCTACGGCGTGTCGCGCAACATGGGCGGGTGGCGCAACTGGAGCCAGAACGTGCTCAACGGTCCGCCACTGCCGGCACCGCCGAGTTTTACCGGCTTGGCGCTGGCCGGTCTTGCCGCGCTGTCGCTGATTGAGGAGAATGCTGATGACTGAGCGCTATCCCGGTTACGACGTCCTGCAAAAGCGAAACTCGCCATCGTGGAACGAGCAGACACGGCGCGGTCATCGACAGGCGTCTTGCCATCGACCCCGACGGGCACCGGTTTTTCACCGACGACGAATGGCCGGCGCTGCGCGCGCTTTGCGACCGCATCGTGCCGCAGACGGTCGCGCGGCCTCGCCCGGTGCCGCTCGCGGCCATGATCGACGAGAAGATGCTCAACAACAGAAGCGATGGTTATCGCTATGCGGAGTTGCCGCCGATGCGCGAAGCCTGGCGCCGCGGACTTGCGGCGCTCGATGCGGAGGCGCAGACGCGCCACCGGCGCCGCTTTCACGATCTCGGGCGGCATCGAGCAGGATGCGATCCTCACGGCTGTCCAGCATGGCGACGTAAAAGCCAACGCATGGCGCGATCTGCCGCCGCAAAGTTTCTTCACAAAGCGCGTATTGCACGACATCGTAAGCGCCTATTACGCCACCCCACCGCGTGGAACGAGATCGGCTTCGGCGGCCCGGCGAGCCCGCGCGGCTATGTGCGGATGAACTTCGACCGGCGCGATCCCTGGGAAGCTCGGAAGCGCGACCCGGACGCGAAGCGCGCGCGCGGCGGGAGAACGCGCGTGTCGGCTGATCCTACGAGACGGCCGCGCGCCGCCGATGGCCGCGCGCCCGACGTCTTCCGTCCCGGCGGCTGGGTGCCGATGCGCCAGTACCGCGACGACGAGGTTGTCGATTTCGCCATTGTCGGCACCGGCGCCGGCGGCGGCACGCTCGCTTGCAAGCTCGCCGAATACGGGTTCTCGGTCGTGGCGCTCGATGCCGGACCTTACTGGCGGCCGCTCGAAGATTTCGCCTCCGACGAACATGACCAGACCAAGCTCTATTGGACCGACGAGCGCATCGTCGACGGCGACGATCCGCTTCAGCTCGGCGCCAACAATTCCGGCAAATCGGTCGGCGGATCGACCGTGCATTTCGCCATGGTGTCGCTGCGATTTCGGCCCGAGTGGTTCAAGGCGCGCACCAAGCTCGGCTATGGCGCCGACTGGCCGCTCGACTGGCGGGAGATGTGGACCTATTACGGCGAAGTCGAACAGGCGCTGAAGATCTCCGGCCCGGTCAACTATCCCTGGGGTCCGAAGCGGCCGCGCTATCCGTATCGGCCGCATGAGCTCAACGCCGCCGCGCTCGTGCTCGCGAGGGCGCGAAGCGCTCGGCATCGGTTGGTCGCCGACGCCGCTGGCGACCGTCTCCGCGCCGCGCGGCCTTTCGCCGCCTTGCGTCTATCGCGGCATGTGCACGATCGGCTGCTCGACCAATGCCAAGCAGAGCGTGCTGGTCACCTGGCTGCCGCGCGCGCTCGCGGCCGGCGCCGAAATCCGCGATCTCGCCATGGTCGGACGCGTCGAGCACGACGATGCCGGGCGCGCGACCGGCGTGCACTATCATCCGCGAGGGCCGGTGGCGCTTCCAGCGCGCCCGCAACGTCGTGGTCGCTGGTTACGCGATCGAAACGCCGCGACTGCTTCTCAACTCTGCGACCGCCCGGTTTCCCGATGGCTTGCCAACTGCTCCGGGCTCGTCGGCAAGAATCTGATGGTGCAGTCGAACCAGGCCGTCTGGGGGCTGATGGAGCAGGAAATCCGCGCCTATAAGGGACCTCCCTCGCTCGCGATCACCGAGCACTGGAACTACACCGACCGCGGCAAGGATTTCTTCGGCGGCTACGCTTACATGAGCCAGGGCCCGCTTCCCGTCGTTTGGGCCGGTACGCAGTCGAGCAAGCGCGGATTGTGGGGCCAGCGTTGCTCGACGAGATGGAGAAGTACAATCATCAGGTCGGGCTCAAGATCGTCGGCGAGTGCCTGCCGCAGGAGCACAACCGGGTCACCCTGACCGATGAACGGACCAATTCGGTCTTCCGGATTCCGCGCATGACCTATTCGTTTTGCGACAACGACAAGGCGCTGATCAAGCATGCGCTGGGCTTCATGCGCCGCGTCGCTCGCAAGCCGTCGACGCCACCGAGATCTGGGACGAGACGGACGATACCTGCCATCTCAACGGCACCGCGCGGATGGGCGACGACCGCGACACCAGCGTCGTCGACTGCGATTGCCGCTCCTGGGACATTCCGAATCTTGTGGATTTGCGACGGCTCGGTGTTCCCGACCGTCGGCGGCGTCAATCCTTCGCTGACCATCCAGGCGATCGCCTGCCGAACCGCCGATCGGATCAGGGCGCTGGCGGCACGCGGCGAGCTTTGACGCGCGACGGGCGTAGCTTAAGCGGTCAAATTGTTTTTCCGGGCAACAAACGAACTTTAGAGCCTGGAAGCCACGGCAAGGTTGGCATTTCCATCTTTGACAGCAGTGACCGATTATTTTTAAACGCCCAGCGCGGGTCATTAAAGAACGCCGCGATGCGCGTCGAAGCA
>CAWJUQ010000014.1:0-255071 GCA_963846055.1 uncultured Alphaproteobacteria bacterium | reverse complement strand
ACATCCCGCTTTCACAATCTTTCTAACGAAGCGCTGGCCGATGCGCTCGGCCACGCTGACGCTTTCCTCAAGGGCGCCGAAGCTAATGCAAGGCGCTAAAGAGCGAAGTAAAGCGCCGTGGTCTGCTCGAAGCCACGGGGCGAGAACTTTGCTATCAGGATAGCTGAGCAGATATCCGGCCGGCTTCGATGTAGCGGCCGTCAAAGAGTACCTCGGCGATTTCGCGGCGGTTTGAGGTGGCAACGGTCTCGACCGTAATCCGCATCAAGGCGGTCCAGCGGCTCGCGCAAGCGGCCTGACGTTCTTCCGAACATCGGGCATGCATCGCCCACGGCCGAACGCCGTGGGTCACCCCGAACGATTTACATCAGGAAACGACCATGTCCAAAGCGGATGAGTTAGTCCAAGCATTCTCAGCGGCAACCAAGGCCATCGCACCCAGGCTCCTCGATAGTGCGGAATCGATCGAATCTTTGCGGCCATCGAAGCGCATCGAAAGGCGTTCCTCGACTGGGGAGAAGCGCCCGATGAGAACATTGATCGCCTTGGCGATATCGAGAAAGAAGCTCTGAACGCGCTACTTGACGGAGTCCCCACGACGCTCGCTGGCGCAGCGGCGCTCTCCCGCTATTCCGCCGAGCTGACCATGCTGTTCAGTGCAATGGATTACAGCCGGTCCGCAGCGCACCCGACTGACGAGAAGAAGTCCGTGGACTTGTCGTACTACATCCACCGCCACGTCGCCGACGCGGTTTCGAAACTGACCGCGCTCCCAGCTGCCGAGTTGAGGCGCCAGCCCATCATGTTTCGAATACGCTACAACCCGATCACGTGTTGACGCCGATGGAGCTCGCCCATGCCGAATGGGAGCAAGCGCGAGCTATGCTCGGACAAGCAAGTATTGATATAGCCGCATCTCCTCCGTCTCTCGAAGAAGACCCTCGCCTAACCGAGGCGATGAACCGGGTCGATGCGGCCGAGTGGAAGATAATCCGAACGCGCGTAGAAAATGCGCTCGACGTTCGGTTGCGGGCAATGGTCCTTCACCGGCTGTTCCTCGATATGGAAATGTCCGGCCCGTATACCGACAATCGCCATCAGATGATGCTCTCGGCACTAATTTATGACGTGTTCGCCCCACATTTTGAGTGGAGGGCGGCGTGAGCACCGAGCCACACGCCCTTTCAGTGCTGGCCGAGCAATTCGAGTTGCTCAAAGCTGAGCTCGATGACGCCCTGAATTATCATGGCATTATTGAAGACGCCTACAATGAGGAAGTCGAAAGGTCCGCGACATGGCCTGAAGATCAAGAGGAATGGTCTATCGAAGATGCGCGAGCCTTTTGCGACGCACGAGGTCGAATTGAGCGCGAAACCGACGTTGGCAAGGCCTATGTGAAAAGCTCTGACGCGTTAGAAGCCTGTTACCGAAAGCTCGACCCCGTTTGCAACGAGATAAAAGTCGTAGAGGCGCGGACCCCAGCAGAACAACACCTTCGCATGCTGGCCGTCACTGTGCAGCTGGGACACGATCCGGCTGAGCTATGGAGCTAGCGTGTGTGGCGCCGATCCAAGAAGCCAGCAATTCAGGTGTCACCAGCTCCTGTTCAAATAATGCGTATTCATTGAACAGACGCTAATCCAACAGAGCGATTTGTCATGGCGAAAACGACACTGCGCCTGGTCGTGCCAACCACTGAAAATCGAACAGTGGGCCCGCGCCGGCCCAAGAATGCCGAGCTGCGAACCAGAGAACACCTCACCCCAGACGAGGCGGGACTGCTGATCGAGGCGGCCAAGAAGAACCGCCACGGCAAGCGTGACGGCTTAATGGTGCTTCTGGCGTACAGGCACGGCCTGAGAGCGGCTGAGGTCGTCGACCTCCGTTGGGAGCAGGTCGACTTCAAAACGGCTTCCCTACACGTCCGGCGCGTCAAGAACGGCACGCCAAGTACTCATCCTCTCACCGGCCGCGAGTTGCGGTTATTGCGTCGCCATCAGCGGGAAAGCGAGCGGTCGCCGTTCGTGTTCGTGTCCGAACGCGGCGCCCCGCTCCTCAGCGCCCGGTTTCTCCCGCATGATCGAAAGGGCAGCGAGGCTGGCGAAGCTTGGCATTAAGGTCCATGCCCATATGTTGCGGCATGCAACGGGCTTTAAGCTTGCCAATGATGGCATCGATACCCGTGCGCTACAGGCGTACCTCGGCCACCGCAACATTCAGAACACGACCAGGTACACCGCCCTGGCGCCAGATCGGTTCAAGGGATTTTCTGGAAGACTAGGGATGGTCTAGTACAACGCCGCATATCGCCATGTCGATGAGATGCGGTGAGGCGACGTGGAGGTCCGATCTGTTTCGAGGTTCTCGACAAGAGTTTGTTGCTCTGATCTCAGAAACTCTCAATCTTAATACATGTCCGTAAAGACCATCCGGCAACTTTCATTGTCAAAATTCAGCACCGATTGCAGACCTCGCCGATCGTAAAGTGTTTCGGGTTAGAGCCGATTTGCACAAGACGTTCCGATCCACCGTGGCGACGCCAGTCATTGAAGGAAAAAACAGCGCGCTCGAACGCTTGCTTGAGCTCGTCCGACAGAGGAAGCATTGATTATTCCTCTTAATACCCTTCCGTCCAACTCCACACAGCGTGCCAACCTCCTGAATGCGCGAGCGCACGTTTGCCGACTGGCAGTGCACCCGCGGCCTAGTTGGCAGAGCTCAGAGGCGCTTCCGCCTTTGCCAGCGGCATGGCGACGCATAAGTTGCCGGCGGATGCGGCTGGCACAGTCGCATGCATCTCGGCCGCCGCTTCCGTGTCTGGCTGCGAGGCGCGCAGCCGCTCCCATACCCATTCCCACAACCCGCGGATCTCCTTCGCCGACTTTCCGCAGGGGCGCGTATTCCGTGATGCCACGGCCCATGCCAAGCGCATCCTGCTGATCGTTGCGCATCACGATCGCGGGCAATGCCAGCACGTTCGCTATCTTCAGAGAGACCGCGCGTTCGCCGAGCGAACCTGCCGCTGCATTCAGCCGGGCGCTGCGGGGCTGGACCTGATTAAGTACGAAGGCGAACGGCTTGCCGCTTTCGCGCACGGCGACGAGCGTCGGTGCCGCGGCTTCGATATCGGCCGGGCTTGGTCGCACCGGAATGAGACAGAAATCGGCTGCGGCCATGGCCGCTCTGGATGATTTCGCTCCAGCCGCCGGCGGTATCGATGATCGTCAGAGTCACCCCACGGCGCGCGAGTTCCGGGACCCGATGAAAAAGCGCGTATCCATCAGGAACGGTTTCGACTGTCGGCTCTTCGCCGGTGCGGCGGCGACGCCAGTTCGATACTGTTCCCAGCGGGTCAGCCTCAAGCACCAGACCCGATGACCGGCCTTGATTGCCGCGACCGCAAGTCCAATGGCGATGGGTGCTCTTGCCGGTGCCGCCCTTGCGCGAAACCATGGCGATCGTGTGCATCGCCGTCTGCCCCATAAGCGGCGCATTCTTCCGGCGCGTTGTAGTTTTTGCGTGCCGCTATCCGGTTAGACTACATTGGGTCGCTGAAAAAATTGTTAACCACAACACGCAGGACCGATATAACAACGAGCCGGAAGTGAAACGGCGCGCAGACGAAGCACGCCTTCGACGCGTTCGCGGCGAATAACGCGCTAGCTCGAAATTATGTGGCGGCCACATCCGAGCATCCTATTGCGATAATCTCTCGCGTGTAGACTCTGCACTTTGCGGGAAAGATCATGCCCGACGACGACTTGGCGAATTCTCGACTTTAAGCTCGTGTCGGACCGAGGACCGGCCAGTTTTCGGCGTGCGGCTGGTCAAACTACGTCAAGCCCTAACCGTCCTCTCGCTGCCTCGCTTCGTCGTTTTGCGGTTTTCGTAGCGCCAAGGAGAGTGCAGCGAGAGTGTCATCTCTTCGCATCAGCGAGGCGGTAAGGCGCGAAACTAGCCGTATCTTTTCAACGCCACTGCTTTGTTCGAAGACAGTCAGAAGCTCTTCATAATCCGCCTGAGCGATTTCTGCTTCTTCCGTCAGCTCGGCGATATCGGTCGGCATGTCCTGTCCTGGCGCGCCCCCCTGAAATCGGATACGTCGCTTCGCGACGCTCCACGAAACCCTGAAATTAAGGTAACCGGCACGGAAGGTGCTTCCGAGTGGCCGAGGATCCGAAAAGGGATTTCGTCAGTGGTGACGAGCTGCAACCAATCTGGCCTGGCGTTTCGATAGCCCAGGAACCTTAGGATCGGCCAATTCGTTGGCATGTAGAGGGGTAAATTCAAGGAAAGCTAATGAAAAAGCTGATGATAATTGCCCTCGCACTTTCGATGGCCAGCCCGGCATTCGCCCAAAGCAATGGCGGCTCGGGTAGCAACATGGGAGCTCGAAGATGTCCGGCTCCGACATGAGTGGAAGCGGAAGCGCTATGAACAAGAACACCAAAGCGAAAAGCAACAAAATGAACAATAGTGGCACCGGCATGAACAATGGCGGCTCAGGGTCGAACCACTAACGGAAACGGCTGCGGCGCTCCCTTCCGGCTGAGCGGGGGATTGAATTCTCTGGTCTGCACACGCGTCGCGGATGATTTGCCGGTGGACTTGCCGAGCAAGGCTTTGTGACCCCATCGGCTGATGCACGATGCTTTGATCGGCATCCACCTCAACGGCAAGACTGCTGTCGCGGGTTTTCGCCTCTACCTAATCTCTCACCTAAGGCGGCGAGCTCGCGATCGCGTCTCGCACGTGGCTATGTGATTAGATGCTGTAGATCGTAAACTCGCGCAGGATCAAACGGATCTCGATGCGTAAAATGCGTCCAAAGCTTCCAGCCGGTGACGAGCCGAAACCCATACTGCAATTAAGAGCGCCGCAGCTGTTGCGCTCCATCAAATAAAGCGCCGTGAAGGTTCTGGAATTAGCGGTCCTTTCGACTTGCTCCGTGCCATACCCGACACAAGCTTAGAATTGACGCGTGTTCCATTTGAGATCGCACTCTCAATGCCTACCAATCGGCCTAACCACGTTAGGACCGGAAAAGGCGTAAGGAGTTGCAGCGCAACCGCCACAAGCATGAATACGATTAGGTAACCTGTCATCGCGAGTAACATTCGTTGCGGAAATGGGGGATAAGGCGGTTTGTTATCGGGCGGCCACGCGAACATTTCCATTGTTCCTGGGGGATGGTCGCGGGCCTGATTTTCTCCAGTGGTAACCATGCGCGATAGGCCGCAATACCGCGTTCACGCGCGATGGATTTTCGCAACCATAAAAAATTGCTCCAACCGATAAGGTCCACCACCGATGTAATTGCGATGCTTAGCGAAAAGAGAACGAGCAAACATATGATGTAAACGTACGCAATCATTAGGCCGACCTGAAGCACCGGGTCTGTCAGGATCCCGACGCGGAAAAACCGCGAACATAAAAGCACCGTGACCGTGACTAAACTCTTGAGCCCATCGGCGATCGGACGCAGCACGGGATAATCGTATGAATAATGATCTAGAAGCAGAATGATCGCGACGACAGCCGCGAGCTGGAACAACCGCGAATTGGCAATACGCCGCAGTGGGGCCGCAATCAGCCTAAGGGGGGTCATGGCGCTCCAGCCACTCGCTAAAAGAGGGGCCTCGCGTTCTCGAGCAACACGGGAATACGCTCATTCGTTCCCACTGCTTGGGCGTGAGGAAGCGGCCTACAACTACGATAAATCAGGCGGCATTTTTGGCACTTGGACGCGCGTTTGATGCAGCAGCGACGCTGGCAAATGGGTCTACAAGCCCCCCCCCTGCGGTCCTTAAATGTCCTTGGCGCTGTCGCCCGCGGTCACTTCGTATTCGGCTCCCGTCACCAGATTGGCTGCGTCTGACGCAAGAAACACCGCGATTGGGGAAATATCATCAGGCTGGAGCCAGCCCACCTTCATCGGCACCGTCGGAGAGCGAACGTCCCAGGCCTGTTGCGGCGTCGGGCTATCCGGCGGCTTCTGCCCGTTCTCGGCCATGCTTTCACGAAGCCTCGTTTCGTAGCGGGTGAGTGCAGTATCGACGAGGCCGGGGATGATCGCATTGACGGTGATATTGTATTGGCCCAACTCCAGAGCGGCCGATTTCATCAGCCCAAGTATCCCCCACTTCGAAGCGGAATAGCTCGCGGCATCCTTGGTCCCGTGTTTTCCCTGCATTGAGGACAGCACGATGATCCGTCCCTTGTTGCGGGCGACCATTTTCGGCGCGAAGGCGCGAATGGTGTTGGCGGTGCCGTTGAGGTTGTTGTCGATGACGTCGCGCCAATCGGCGTCGTCCATTTCCAGAAGCGGCTTCCATCGTTGGATCGCGGCATCGGCAACGACAATGTCGATCTTGCCGAACTGCTGCTCGACCTGATTTGCCGCGGCGCGCAACGCGTCGATATTGCGGATGTCGGCACGGATGGCCTGCGACCGACGGCCGTAAACTTGAATTTGCTTCACAGTCTCGGCCAATTCCTCCGGCGTCGCCGGCACCGCATTCGAAGCGGTCGATACCGGCCCGGCGATGTCGAGCGCGACCACGTCGGCGCCATTGGCGGCAAGCTCGACCGCAATAGCGCGTCCTATACCGCGTGCGGCTCCGGTCACGACGGCGACCTTATCCTTTAGATCCGAGCCGCGGCCGGGACGCACTGGCCCGGCGCTCCGGTCTGGGCTGGGCTCGGGCATGGTTTGGCCGTTGAGAACGCGTGGCGCGGTGTCGGTGCGGCTCTGCGCCTGTGCTGCCCCAGCGGTCACTGTCACAGCCGCAACACCAAGCATAAGACCGCGGCGTGCAACATTAATGTCGGTCATTTACGGCTCCTCGAATGCGCAGAATTTTGGTCGTGCGGCCTTTAGCTCGCGGGTCGTCCGTCATGCGGTGACAATCGTCGCAGCAACGGCGCGTTCCGGCCGCGTTAAAAGAATTGGCCTGCGCCTGTCAGGCTTCCGCGGTCAAAAAGCAAAGCCCCGCCGAAGCGGGGCCGGGACGAACCTTTGAGGCGAGGGGCTGGCGGCTGGTGGGTCCGTCCGACAACTATATTGTGCGAAACGTGATTTAGTTCCGTTAAAATCCCGCCTACCAAGTTTGGGTGTTGTACCAGTCGTCAATTTCCTTGCGCGCCTGGTCTTTGGCGTAGCCATACCGCTCTTGTATTTTTCCTTCTAGCTGATCCTGCTTGCCGTTAATAGCAGTGAGATCGTCATCGGTCAGCTTGCCCCATTGCTCTTTAACCTTCCCCTTGACTTGCTTCCAGTTTCCTTCGACTGGTTCCAATCCATGAGAAGCTCTCCTTTTAGGTCATCGAGACTCAAACTGCGCCCCAGTCTTGGAGTTCCGTAGATGAGAAGCAGAGTTCCCGTAGATGAGAAGCACGCTGACGGCAGGTTAAGGAGACCCAGCAGAGTGCTGCGCGTTGGCGAGTTTCATCAGCCACCGTTTGCGCCGAAAAAAACAAAACTAAAGTTACCGAACCCAAGCGCGCCTGAAGCAGCGCCTTTGTTGGCAGCATCATTGACTTAGCTCAAAGCGCTAGCTCGCCAGCAAATCTGTCTGCATGGTGTGAGGGCACAATGCAGACTTACGAGGAGCTGGCCGAACTGGCGCGTATCTGCGCCAGGAACGCTCGTATCACAACCAACAAACAGGTTGCCGCCGAATTATGGAAAATGGCCGGGGAATACGCTCATAAGGCGGCAAAGCTGGATAGCGGCACGTTACCGGATATTGGCAAGCCGCCCCCCGGTTGATGCCTCACTTGGCGGCGAGTGCTTCTTGTTGCTCACTTCGTTTTGAGCCAACGTTTCCAATAGCGTGGCGACCGATAGAAGACCTTCGCGCTCTCTCTTATTGACAGCCCTTGCGGCGAGAGCTCGATACTCGTCCACGCGATGACGGAAATAGACTGAACTTGGCATAGTGTAGAAGCCGGCTTTGCGTCCAGGATGGGGCTAATTTTGCCGTCAGATTTTAAAAAAATTGAGTTCTGCGCGGCTCAAAAGTGGTAAACGACGGGCTACTAAAGGGATTATTAAACGGGTCGCCCCACGCCGAAGATCTCGCGCGCCTTCTCCAGGTCATTGCCGGCATACAAAGGATCCGGGGCGTGCCGACCGTCCTTAGATCAGCCGGTCGTCGGCGTAGTTCGGATCATCCGTTTCTTCGGCGGACGTTTCTGGACGAATTTTCGACTCCAACAAGGCTGAGGGGGGTGGTAGCCTAGGCGTCCTAGCGCTTGGGACGCGCCATGGCGATTTACAGACTGATCGCGAATGGCTCCTTCGGGCCGGCAGAAATCAAAGCGATGACGGCGGCCTACGAGGCTGCGTTGCTCGATCTCGGCCTTGTTGATCGAGACGACCCTATCACTGAGATCGTCGCTACAGCCATTGTTACCGTTACCAGCAAGGGCGAACGCGACCCAACGATCATCAAAGATCGCGCTTTAAATGCCATCGGTGCACGCCGCTACAATTCCCACGCCGGCTCGGTTCGCGATACCAATCCGAGATAAACGCGTTGTGCCGCTGAAGCGGAGCACTGCTCGACTTCTTGTTGGCCCTCCTTAGCCCCCACTCCCCGGCCGGGGCTTTTATCATTTTCCCAAACTTAATCGGTTGAAGATTCAGTCTTTTTGAGCCAATAGAGCGTATTTTTCAGGAGAACGATATACGTTTCGAGTTCTTTTTTAGCCTGACGGCCGACCTGAGCCTGCAGTTGCTTTTTGTCGGCAATTTCCTTTTCAACGCGCTGTCTTCGTGCGCGCCAATGAGCTCTCGTTCTTAGTTGTTTTAATGCCTTTTCGTCCGTCATGATTATTCCTCCTACTCCGGCCACTGCTGCAGCACGCGCGTACGCTGCCTGATCGTCAACCGGATGCGCGGCCGATGCTTGATCGCCTCCTGAAATAGCTGGCGCGCCTTATCGAGATCGTTGCCCGCGTAACGAAGGTGCTCGATCTTCGTGCCCTCCTTGGTCCACTTCTCTACCTTGTAGAAATTGCGATCGTTCGCGTAGAGCGGGTTGTCCGTCGCTTCGTCGAACCATTCAAGCTCGTCTTCGGACCGCCAATTGCTCACCGCGCGTTTCCTCGCTGTGCAGACATTATCAGAAGCCTAATCTTGATTGCTGTCCGCCTCGTAGTGGACCGTCACCGTCCACAGGGGGTAATCACCGCTCGTGCCAGAATCGGCAGAGGGCGCCTGTTTTTGGCTGACCAGCCGTATCCCCTTTTGCCGTGCCAACCACCGGGTGGCCTGGCTCCGCGCCTCGTCAAGCGCGGGCGCTGTGAAGGTTTTCTCCAAAAGCACCGGTAGTCCCCGCGCTGTTTGGACACCTCGATTCGATCCTCACGTCACACGCAACAGAAAGTTTGATGGTCTGCGAACGTATTTTCTAGGGATCACGCGCTGTCCAATCGCTCGCTAGGTTTTATTAGAATTTTAGTAAGATTTGAAGCGTTCGATAGGCCTCCTCATAGGAGGCTCGAATGCAGTGGCCATACAAGACAACCGTGCGCTTTCAAAGCGTTGAGGGCATCGAATCGCGATTGGATTACTGGGTGTCGGCTACCAACGGCGATGAGGCGGAACGGACACTGAAGGAGCGGCTGATCAATAACGAATTGTTTGGCTATCGCTCCGCCGGTGTGCGGCCGGCAACGAGAGACGAAGCAGCATGGATCAATCTCCCACCCAATTGCGTCATGCTACTCGCCTAGCCGAAAGGCGCGTTGCCGTCGCGACAATTGACTTGAGCTAATGCATGCTGTCGCGCCAGCAAGTCAAAATACACATCAATCGCGCTCTGCGAGCGCGTGCGGTGGAGCAGAAGCTGGATGAGATCGCCCTGGCGGTCGGTGAGCTGGCCAGATACGTCGAAGACGTCGAGAAGGGTAAGCTCACTAGATTGCCGGCGAATAATGGCAGGCACCAAGCGCTGCGGACGCCCGATGCGCGCCAATGAAACAGCCCGAAGCGACCGACTTCGAAGTGAAAGTTTTAGGGGGCGGCGTTAACGTCACCTTCAATCCAACGTTGAGCTACTATTGGTTTGACCGACTGATCCGACCGATCGACATGATTGAAAGGCTAGGCCCCATTTCTTCATCTGCGACGGTCAGGCATATGAGCTGGGCCGGTAATACAGGCGACTACAACGCTGACGAAATCGCAGTCATGGCGTATCAGCTCGCATCCGAGGCGGCGATCAAAGCCTACGGTCGCACCGATGAGCCTGAAGCAAAAAGATAGACTGCGGCCAGACGCCGGAACACCTGCGCATCACCTCAGTTGGCGAAAATTCACAACGGTAGACAGTGAATATCGGGCGGGGTTGACCGTGTTGTTTCGCATGCGAATCACGCAAAATAATTACAAAATAATTAAGTGACTCCGGTTTTTCTTTGCCTGATCGGTTTAGCGATGCCGTTCGCCGTGGCGGTCTACGTGGCCCTCGCCGCGTAAAATCAGTCGATCAAATGATCGACTGAAATCTTTAGACCGGCGATCTTCCGCAAAGGCATACTGGTCAAATGGCGATGACCTCGCCGATGTTGACGACGACAGCATACTTTTCGAGTAGGGACTGTTTTCCACTCTCGCCAAATGAATGCCCGGGTCTGCTGGCTCCGCCTCAATGCCGTCATTTGAGATTGGTTCGCCCGAAGGGTCGCCAACTGAGCGGCCTAGCTGTCCTCGTTTCGGTGCAGCTGCAGCCGTTCTCCGTAAAGATCGATGATCTGCCGCCTAGGCGCGCAATCTCCGGGCAGCAGTTTCATTCGCGGCAATCCGGTTCGCGAGGACACTTCCACTCCTACAATTGGTGCAGCGCAGCCGCTTTATGAAACTCGCTAAAGGTGCGTCTGGCTTTATGCCGAAGCCTTCAAGGTCTTCATTGCTCAGAACGCTCTTGTGGCGACAATGCAAACATCGCACCCGCACAACAAACTCCGCCGCTTTCACGACCAATCCTCCTCGGCCTCCCACCTTACCGCTGGCGGCAGGCCGGCCCTACCCAGGTCAAACCACTTGGAGTAACGCTCCCCAAGCGGCTGGCGGAAAATCCGCCGGAAAGTGGCGGAAAACCCGCCGCGCGATCTCCTCATCGAACGCCCGCCACTTGAGCGGACGCGGATAATGGACTTTTCCGCTGTCCTTACGGTATTTTTCACTTATTGGCTGAACACAACTAACGTAGGTGCAATTTGGGCGATATGTCCAACACTGCCTACGCCCTGACCGGTTTTGTGTCGTGGGCGTTGTTTCTCCTGGTACTCATGGAATCTGATTAGAACTTATTTGGTGGCCACAAAAAGGGTGGCCGCTAACGGGTTCACGCCAGACAATTCCGGATTGTCGCCTTTCATGCAGCGCCTCGCCCGCGCCCACGCGAACTGCATCGAAGGCCTGCCGATTTTCGGCGGTCTTTTGGCAATTGCAATCATGACATCACGCACCGAAATTACAGATGCTCTGGCGTTTTGGTTACTCGGCGCGCGGATCGTCCAGTCGATTATCCATTTGATCTCCATCAATCCGATGATGGTAAGTCTCCGCTTCATCGCTTTCGCTATTCAGATGGCGATAGGCGCCTATTGGTCGTGGAGATTATTGATCTGAAGATCCCCGATGCGGAGAGAATTGGATAGCTGAACGGTTGGTGCCGCTCGGACAACATTTCAGACACTACGCTGAGAGCGAGGTACTAACGGTGCGCGTGTGAACCTCCGGCTTAAACGAGCGTTCCACGCGTCCAGGGCTGCAAGTTCTTCCTGATCAAGTCGGATGTGGATCGAGGTCCATTTAGAAGGCGACGTCGTTTTCGTCATGGATTTCACCGATGCCACAGGATCACGAGGCCCTGCGCCTAGTAATTTTCTGTCTTCTTATACTCGCCGGCCGACAAACCCGCGGTTTCGATGAGCTTTAACGAAGCGCGGCCGATAGACTGCACTACCGGTCCAGGTCCCACCTGCGTTCTCATAATTGCTATTGCCTTGGCCGCACTCTCCTCAGCCACGATGTACGTCGTGTAATCGCGGTGCTCCGAGATCCTGATGATCCGTCCGCGTCTCATCGATCGTTTTCCCCCACAAATTCAAGACTCAGACCACCAAATGTGTGTCTCTGGCTCAGAAATGGCCACCGATTCGTTTCGGACAATGCCCGCTATGTCCCTAGCCCCCGAGGTCGAGGGACTTATTGGCACCTATTTCTGAGTCAGCGCGGGGCATTCGATTATCGTGAGTCAACGCAGGCGGCCAGAGCGCACTGGCGCCCCTTTCGAGCGGGGTCGGTCTCTGTGAGCGTCGTTATCATTCTCAGGGGGTTGACCTGCACTGCACCCGCTTCGTCGCCCAGGCATACGCCGCCCGCCCAATCGCGCGAATGCTGGCTTGCTGTATCCCGTCATTGGAATCCACCCTCTGCCATTTAGCCGCCATTTTGCACATCGATGAGCCGGTTTAAGATTACAGCGTCGGCCATGTGCCCTTAAGCTGGCTGTTCAGATGCCTGGGCTCCCGAAGCGTTGGCGCAAATCCGATTTGGATGTTGTGGATTGGCCCACCGTGGCTGTCGCGACAGCGGTGGTGGTGTTGTTGATTGTCGCTTGTGTTGTTCGGTGGTTTCGCATTAGCAGGAAACGGGCTGGCCAACCCTACAATGCCAGCACACCGGTCCGATGCCGGATCGTGAGCCTCACGCGCGGACGATGCAGTCGCCCCAATAAAGAAGCCCTGGCCGGGGTGAATAGGCCAGGGCTCCAGGCCCTTTCGGACCGTCCCCCGCACGCAAACCCAAGGGGAATTTGGAGCTTACGGACCAAATGTTAACAGTCTCAGCGCAATCGGCGAAACCGCTTTGCCGTCGCGCGCAGGCTTTGGCAATCCGGCAGCTTGGCGCTGTTGGCGGCAATGCGCTCGCTTATTTCTTCGGTGGACATTCCGCGATCACCCGCTCACGCTGCCGGATGGTCAAACGAGCGGGGAGACGCTTTCGAGCGAATGAATGAAAGACTTCGTAGGCGTCGTGAAGGTTAGAGCCAGCGTAGAGCATCTCAGCGACGTGCTCGCCGTCTTTGGTCCACTTCTCGACCTTGTAGAAATTAAGGTCGTCCGCACGCAGTGGATTGTCAGTCTCTTCGTTGGACCAATGAGGCATGCCAGCTACAGCGTATTTGTTAGGTCGAATGGGTTGATGTGAAGGCGGCCAACGTAGGGGCCAACGCACCATCGAGAGCATTGCCCACCTCCTATGAGAGTGCAATTATGTCCCAATGGAATACAGGGGAATACGATATACCGTCCGCGCGCGGATCGAACGGGACCAGTGGGTCGTAGCTATTCATCCCGAGGACGTTGAAAGCGCCGGAAAAGTGATAAACGGTAACCGGGCAGAGGCCGAATTGCTGGCTCGCTCCATGATCAACAAATGGTTCGAGCGGCACCGACCGACGACCGCTGCCAGTTACTTCTCAGCCTAATGAAAGCAGGCCGCGAGCCCCTCGCATCCGATGACCATTTTTGCAGAAAGTATGAGGGCGTGAGTAGCGTTCGCAAGCCGCTGAATAGAACGCCGGCGACTTTTCGTCTTGCGCTCCAATCAATGAGGTTCAACGCCTTATCATCTGCAACGCCAGCCAAAGAACGCGTAGTTTTCCGAACTTTTCAGCTCGTTTAAATAGCGAATTGTTCGCGGCCCGCGCTCCGCACGGGCTACGGGCTGGGGGAGAAGCTCATGGGCCTAGCCCCGTCCCCGGGCTTGACCTGACGTGAACAAAACGCGTTCTACAAGGAAACACCCAGAGAGAGATTGTGTCGCTAGCCTTTCGTCGGCGCCGAACCACACCGCTGTGCAGCGAGTGACGCGAGATATCTCGGGCTTTCGGCTTGCCGGAAAGATCGGAAAAACGTAGTCCTATATTAGCTGGACTTGCAAATTGCGAAGCTCCCGACAACGACAGGAGGCTGTCATGTCAGCGCTGAACGCGGGAATAACACCTCCTGGGCAAGGCGACCGTAACACCGTCTGGAACATCCTTGGACAGACCTATTATCTCAAGGAACTCTGCGATACGTCGTTCGCCTTCGAGGTGGTCGGCGAACCCGGCACCTTCGTGCCGGCGCATATCCACCCCACGCAAGACGAATTCATCTACCTCATCGAAGGCGAGATGGAACTGACGCTCGACGGGCGTCCGCATGGTCTTGCCACTGGTGGACTGGCACGGCTGCCCATGGGCATTCCGCACAGCTACAAGAACGTTGGCAATAAAACGGTACACGCCCTGTTCTGGGTTGCTCCAGCGCGCAAGCTGTATGAATTGTTCACCCGGATTCATAACCTCACGGATCCGGCCGAAGTGGTCGCGATCTCGGCCACCTGCGAGGTAAATTTCCTGCCGCCACCAGCGTAAGGTTGCGCCGCCCGACGTCCGCTTCACCCCCGAAAGCGACTGAACAGCGCACATTCAATTAGGTCAGCTCGGGGCCAAACTCAGACATCTAACGGCGATGACCGCGGGTTGCGCGGTGCAGAAGCCCGATCCGAGTTTCGGTCAGGCCTTCGCTGGTAATGCCGTAGAAGATCGGCAACAGAAGAAAAATCAAGAGAGCGAGCTTTGGCGAATAGGCCCAACCGATCAGACCTGCCAGCGCGTAGAGTGCTATTCCGATCAACGCGCGATGGCGCTCGCGGGGAAAGTATGTCGGCTCGACGTAATGTTCCGGCAGGTACGCATGTATCGCGAGAATGTGGAACAATATGAGCCACGAAAAACACATAAGGCTGCCGACGGCGGCGTAAATCTCGACGGCAATAATAGCGTCCAAAGCGCTGCCGCGTTGAAGAGCCGTCGATAACAGTGCGGTCGGAAACGGGATCAGCCCGGAGGTCAACAGAAGAAACAGGTTTGCCAGATGCAGGCTGCGGTCGCACTGTCGCACGCGCGAAAACACGGCGCGATGATTAAGCCAGATGATGCCGACGTAACAGAATGAGGCGAGGAAGGCTACGTAGTTCGGCCACTGCGCCAAGAGTTGTTCCCGCAGGTGTCCCGGGTCATAATCCGGCCGCACGATGTCGAACACGAGAAGCGTGATGGTGATCGCGAAGATGCCGTCACTGAACGCTTCGAGTTTGTCGGTATCCGACAGGCGCACGTTTTCCGGGGGAGTCGTGATGCGGATCGTAGCGCGGCCGCCGTGTGCCGCCGCGACCTCTGCCGTGATTTGGCTGTCCTTCGTCATCGTCGGACCTCGCGTGCGACAAAAGGCCTGACAGCAATATAGTTTCGCCCTACTGTCTCAGTAGCACAGCCCCAGGCGCCGCCCCCGCTGCGCTTGGGGTTCGTTTGTCGCTCGCCGCATGGCCAATCGCCGCCCCGCGTTGCCGACTTCTTATTTCCTCCCCGTTTCCTTGGCATAATGATTGAGGATCAGTCCCCGCAGGAAACGCGCCCCAGCGTGGTAGGTCCGATCTGTCCCGAGGTTCTCGACAAGAGTTTGTCGCTTGGTCTCAGAAACTCTCAATCTTAGTACATGTCCGTAAAGATCGTCGGGCAGCCTTTCATTGTCAAAATTCAGCACAAGGTTGCAGACCTCGCCGATCGTAAAGTGTTTCGGGTTGGAGCCGATTTGCACAAGACGTTCCGGTCCGCCGTGGTGACGCCAGTCATTGAAGGAATAAACAGCGCGCTCGAACGCTTGCTTTAGGTCGTCTGTTAGCGGATTTACTGTTTCCACTTCCTCCCTTCCTCCCGCGTCGAAATCCGGGGAAGGAAACGTCAGCTCCAATCCTCCTCGGCCTCCCGCCTGACCGCCGGCGCGGCCGGGTTCTTGATCTTCATCCAGTGAGGCGAGCGGCCCGATCGATACGGCGAGCCGAGTTGCTTCGATATGATGCCCTCGCAGCCCAGCGCGCAAGCGTGCCGGTAAACGCTCTCGCCATCGACCGCAAAGTGTTGGTTAAAAGCGATGCCTGCATGACGGCGTCGCAACAGGCTTTTGAGCGTAGCCTTGCGCGTCTCAATCGGCTCGCGTCGCAAATCCTCACCGTCGAGCTCGAGCAGGTCGAAGGTGCATAGAGCGACGGCGTTGTCGTGCTGCTGCCACCGGATCGTGTCGAATACGGAAAGGCCACGCTCGTCGCAGGCAATCGCTTCGCCGTCGAGCACGCATGATCGAACCGGCAGAGCTGCGATGGCCGCTACAATTAGCGGAAAGCGGCTGCTGAAATCGTGTCCGTTACGAGTAATCAAGCGCACACTATCCGCTTCGCGATGGGCGATGATGCGGAAGCCATCGTGCTTGATTTCGTGTATCCAGCCGTTGCCAGCCGGCGGATGCTTGGCCGGGGAAGGCAAGCAGGGTTCGAAGCGGGACAGGGGCCGCTCGGCGCGTACTCGGCGCCGCATCTCACTCGTTACTGACATCTCCGGTTAAGATAGTGGCCCCACGGAAGGAGTTGAGTGCAAGGGTATCCTCTGTTGCCAAAAGAAAGGCGCCCGCTGGGAACGCTACGACCGTATTCATGTTGGTTATTCGGTTTTAGCGCAGCGAGGAGCGTCCAACATGTGCGACTATAGCCTTCACGCAGTTGCATCCCGACCCGCCAGAGTTGGAGATAAGCTCATCACCACGCAGTTCGAAAACACCGTGACCGCCGGATTTTCGGCGGTGGACGAACCGAAGGTGGCTGTTTGCCTTCTCCCGGGCACCGAGCTCGCCTTTGAAGCCGACGTCTACCGCCGCTACGGATGGCTGCAGAGCCTTTTCGTCGGCAAAGACAAATGGAACACCGGTCAGAAGGTCGGACGGTTTTGCCAGATTGATTTGGACAAGCCCCATACCCATCACGACGCCGTCGAGTTCCCCAACGGTGAGATAATCCTGCTGACCAGCTTGCGCGTAGGGCAGCGCGCCACCTGTTCTCCAACTGCCGGTCGTGGCGACCTCAACTTCAAACCAAAAAATGCCGGATCGAGCAGCACGCCATTTAGTCGGGCGGTGAGTTCCTGACTTAGCAGGTCGTGGGCTAAGCCAGCGAAGAGATAAATGGCGGTGATATTGAAATCGGAAACGAATGGGCAAACGTAGCGTATCTAAAACTCCGCGAAAAAGCGTGAAACGGTTGCCGAAGCTCAAAGGCGGCGACTTGATTGAGGTGACAGTGCGTTCCGCTAAGAAAAGGGCGACGGAAGGGAAAAAGCCGATTCCAAAAAAGGAATTGGAAATCGCCGAAGAGGATTATTCGATGGAATAGTTGGCGCACGACGAAGTTATGCGGCAATCTTTTCGATAAGGCTTGGATCGTCGGTCGGCGCCTTCGAACTGTTCACACGCTGTGAGACCGGCCATTTCTGCAAAAGGTCGGCATGTGCAGGCTGAAGGTATTCGACGGCGGCCTTGCCATTGAGCCAAGGCTTGAACTGCTCTTGCGACAGCAGCACCGGCATCTGTCATGGACCTCAGCAACGTAGGCGTTCGGCTCGGTAATTATCATCAAGCAGGATATTAGTGTTTCGCCGGTCTCGCCGTTCTTCCAGCGGTCCCATATGCCGGCGGCCGTTAACGGCGAACCATCGAGTCCCGTGAAATACCAGAGCTGCTTTCCATGTGTGGTATTCTGCCACTCGTAATAACCCGACATTGGAATGAGACAGCGGTTGCGTTTGAATGCATCGCGGAAGAACGGCTTCGTTTCGACGTCTCGGCGCGAGCATTGAAGGTCGCCGCTCGCAATTCCTTCAACGGCTTTGACCACCACCGCGGCACAAGGCCCCATCGCATTTGCGATAGCTCGCGCCTGTTACCGGTTTCCGTCACGACGTCGACCGGATCCGTGGGGCAGATGTTGTAACGCGGCGGCATGTTGTGTGGTGGCGCGTTCATTGTCAGCCGGTATAAGGCGACAAGTTCAGCCCAGGTCATCTTTGTGGTAAAGCGTCCGCACATCCCCAAGATATAGCGACTTGATTGTCCATCGCCATGTCGCGTCCAATGTAGGTCATGAAGCGCCACTATTGGATGCAGCAACTCGGCCTGCCGCGCCACACAACGGCGACACAGGTCTGGCGCAGCAGCGATCTCAAAGGCCCCCTGCCGAGGGAAACCGTTCGAGCGCTCTTGCACGCTATGTGCTCGCTTCCACGGCAAAGTCCGTGGCCCGCCGTCGATGAAGGATGGTGGCAAGCGGTTCTCACTGATCGCCGGTTACAACGCGAAAACGCCGTCGATCAGCGCCTCGGCCGGCTTCCAGTGAAATCGCTCACGTTCGAATGCAAATGGTGCGGCCGCCACAGAACCGTGAAAGTCGACGATCTGATCGGGATATTCGGTCGGACCGCAGCATACGGTCAATAAGGCAACACGTCATCGATTGCCGCGATAAGCGCATTTGTCGCGAAGGCGAAGAATGTCCGATCAATTATCAGGCCTGACCAACTAATGTTCAAAGCGAATTATGAGGACTTGATCGCGGTGATTCAGGAGCTTCATACACCTCCGAATAGATCGCTTTGCCATCCAAGAGCACTTGAAGCCAGGTCCTTTCCCTGATCCCGCCAATGGCGGCCACCACGCTGTCAGCCCACTTGGTCGCCTGTTGTTTTGCCTCGGCCTCGTTGGTGGCGAAGAAGCGCATCGAGTCAAAGTCTACAAGCCACCCGTTTCTCCTGTGGCACAGGGCTGCGACGTATTCCGATCGGTTCAGTGCATCCGCCATGCGCAGGGCAATCTCGACTCGTTTGCAGGACAATCTCGACTTGTTTGAGGGAGGGCAGCGGGTAAAAATATTCCCCTTAATAGTAAGACAAGAAGCACCTCGCTCTAGGGTCCTTCCGAATGGTCCCGATCGCTGACATGGGAGCAGACACGCCCGATCGACCTTTTGGGCCACAACCCGACATCGCGCTCCTGCCCACAGCGGTCTCTTTCTGCATGGCGACCCATAATATAGCTTCTGAAACGGCAGCCACGCGCGTGCGACGGGCGCCGCCTGCGAAACCGTCGTCGCCAACGGGCCGGCATTATCCACTCGGGGAGAACACTTTATGAGTGAAGCAAAAGTCTCGCGGCGCGGCATGATTGGCGGCGGTGTTGGACTCGCGGCAGTAGCCGCCTCCGGCGACACTGTTGGGGCGGCTCGTGCCCAACCGGCGCAAAAGACATTCGTATTGGTCCACGGCACCTTGGTTGGTGGCTGGTATTGGCGGCGGGTGTCGGACCTTTTAGAAAAGAAAGGCCAAAAGGTATTTTCACCGACCCTGACCGGGCTCGGCGAGCGTTCGCATCTGTTGAACAAGGACATAAATCTCGACACGCATATCACCGACATCGTCAACGTCATCAAATGGGAGGATCTCAACGACATTTGCCTAGTGGTGCATTCTTATGGAGGCTGGGTGGGCTCAGGCGCTCTTGAACAGATCGGCGATCGTGTTTCTTCGATTGTCTGGCTCGACGCCTACAAACCGCAAGACGGTCAGAAGCCGATTGACTTCACCAACGAGGGCTTCCGCAAAGGCTTCGTGAATTCGATGGAAAAGGGCGAGCCGGGCTTTCCTATCCCACCGCCGAAGCTGCCACCTGTCTTCGTCAATGAGAAGGACCGGGACTATGTCGACTTAAAACTGACGCCGCAGCCGGTAGGAACGTATGCGCAGGCGATTAAGCTCTCTGGCGGGCGTGAGAAAGTGGCGAAAAAGACGTACATCCGTGCGATCAAGTTTCCCAATCCCGCTTTCGATAAGGCGCTGGCGGAGTGTAAGGCTGACCCCTCGTGGAACACCATCGAAATAAACGCCTACCACATCGTGATGCTCGATGAGCCGGAATGGCTCGCCGATACCCTGATGAAAGTCGCTTGAAACGAAGTAGCGATTTCACACGGCTCATGTCGGCTTGGGGTCACGAGCGAACTACTTTGCGATGTCCGCTCGATGTCCGCTTCTCCCGAGAGCGGACATTCCGCTACGGTTTGCTCAGCAACTCTGGAAGCTTGGGACGATTTATAGCAGTCATGGCATTTCTCCTTGTGATTGGGTGAATGCACCGGCCAAGGCGGAATGCCGCTCAGTTTTTTGGTATTGATGACTTCGGTCATGACGCGCCCTGGTACGGTGCGTTGTGGCAAGTGGCGGTCAGGCGCTTCCAACGCTCGACCGCTGCGCTCCTATAGAAAAATCATCGACTTGGGTTTCTGGGTTGGCGGTTCTCCTTTCTTGTTGGGTCTCAACGTTTCTTTCGGGTCAGGGTGACCACTTTGTCGATCGATGGCTTTTGTCTAATCGCAGCTAGAACGTGCGCCGCCCAGCTTTCGAGCGCAGCGCGCTTCTCGGATGCCCAATCGTGACGTTGATAGACACCGGCAATGCCGCCGCGACTGCCGCTGATGTGGTTCAATACGGCCTCGGTTACTTCAAGACGGACACCGAGGCTCTGTAGGCCCGTTGCGACAGTGCGGCGCAAGTCATGCACATTCCACGGAGCAAATGCTGCTGGCGCCACGCCCGTCTCCTTGGCGCGTGCTTTCGTGGCCCTGTCCAGCGCCCGCTTGGATTTCGACCAGCCCGCAAATGGCGTGCCTGCAACGCCAGGAAGTACAAGCCCCCCGGCACGCCCGCTGCTCGCTTCCGGACCCAATTCCCTGAGAAAATCGCGGACTGGCGCGCTGAGGGGCACCGCATGGGTCACGCCGTTTTTGGTTCGCTCACCCGGTATGGTCCAGGTCGTCAAGTCATCGGATAACTCGGCCCAGGTCATGCCCGCTACTTCTCCACGGCGCTGGCCGGTCAGGATCAGCAGGCGGACGATCGTTCCGTAGGGCGCGGACGCCTCGCCAGCCGCACGCCATACCTCGGCAAGCTCCTCGTCGCTCAGTATGCGCTCGCGCTTGCTGATGCTTTTGGCGACCGGCAGCTCGGCGAACGGGTTGTGCTGTACGGCTCCTCGTTTCACCGCCCAGGCAAATGCCGCCCGTCCATAGGCAGCCGTACGGCCGGTCATGGCCGCGCCTTTACTCCCTTCATCACCGTTTTTGCGCTTACGACGTCTTCTGAGGGCGTCCAGAGCACGCACAACGCCTACCCGGTCCAGATCTTCGGCGGCATCGTCCAGGCAATCAGCGAACGCGTAATGAAGCGCTCGCACGGCTTCAGCTGCGTATCTCGGCCGGCGCCCTGTGAGGTGATGGCGATTCCAATCGTCGATCAGCACGCGGAAGGTGAGACGGTCGCGAGCTCGCTTCGCGCGCTCGGCTACTGCCGCCTGTTTTCGCTCGGCCGCTGGATTTTGCCCCTTCGCCACGTCACCCATGATTGCCGCCGCCGCCTGACGGGCCCTCGCCAGCGGGACGGCTGAGCAAGCACCGAGCGGGACGCGCCATTTGTGGCCGTGCAGCGTGTATTGGCAAAGGTAGGTCCGGCCACCGCTGGTCGTTACGCGCACTGCGAGCCCGCGCTGGGCATCGTCGAACACCAGCTTGTCCTTTCGCCCGGGTTCGGGTGCCAGCTTTCCGATTTTCCGCTCCGTGAGCTTCATCGTTCGCCCTGGCGTGGCGCTCTAGGTCCGCAGCGGGTCCGCGGACCCTTGGCGGGCCTCCCGCACTGGCATAGTCTGTCGCAAAATGGCGTCCCAAGTCAGGGGATGACACAAATATGTCGGTATTTCAAGGGAAATTGTGGGGTCCGCGACAGAACATGGCGGAGCGTGTCAGTCGGTGTCGTTGAATTGAACCTTACTCTTAATCAGCGGGTCCAAGGTTCGAGTCCTTGTGCGCCCACCAATCTTTCAACGGGTTGGACGTTCGCCGCGTAGCGCGTTGTCGCGCGCACGTGAAATAACCCCGAGCGAATAAGCCAATTTCCTGTTCGCTGAATCTGGCAAAGAGCGATACGATCTAGCGCTAAACTTCGGTTCGTGGACGGGCCGTTACGCGATCCGCTGTTGGTCGGAGCACGCTCTCCCATGTCACCAGATATTATTTCTGATCTTGCGCCAACGGGCGTCTTGCGTGCGGGCATCAATCTTTCGAATTTTCTCTTGATCACTGGAAAAAGCCCGGCGGGCGATCCCGAGGGGGTCGCCCCCGACCTTGCCCGCGAAGTCGCCACGCGCTTGGGCGTACCGTTGAAGTATGTGCCGTTTAAGACGCCCGGCGAACTCGCGGATGCGGCGACGAGCGGCGTTTGGGATATTGGGCTGATCGGCGCCGAACCGCAGCGAGCCGAGACGATTTCCTTTAGCCCCGCTTACGCCGAAATCGAGGCTACGTATCTGCTGCCCTTTGGCTCTCCCTTGAAAACAATCGCGGATGTCGACGCTCCGGGCGTGAGGATCGCGGTGACGGGCCGCGCCGCCTACGGCCTTTGGCTCGATCGCAACGTCAAGCACGCCGAGCTGGTAAGATCAGAAACACTCGATAGCGCCTACCAACAGTTCGTGACCGACAAACTGGACGCACTCGCTGGCCTTCGGCCACGACTTCTCTCGGACCTGGAAAAGCTGCCCGGCGCGCGCATCGTCGATGGGCAGTTTACGTCGGTTCAGCAGGCGATCGGTACGCCTCGGAAAAACGCGGCCGGCGCGGCCTTCCTGCGCGACTTTGTTGAAGAGGTAAAAGCGTCCGGGTTCGTCGCACGCCTCATCGAACGTCATCAGGTCCGGGGCCTGTCGGTAGCCCCTCGAGGCTGATTTGCAGAGCGTCCAAATTTGACGCTTTACGTCCAGAATACGAAATAGCCGAGCAGGCACGCGGCAATCCCGCCGGCCAGCGCCAGATAGGGCAGGACGCCGGCGCGAGCCGGACCCAAAGTCTGCTCGCCCGGCAGCAACAAATCCTCGAACATATGTTTGGGAAAGACACCTTTATCGACGACGTAATGCCGGAAAGCGAAGATCGGCACAATAATAGCGGCAGAGACGAACCCTGAAATCAAGGTGCCGTTGCCCCACACATTGGCCCCCGCGCCGAGTAGGAAAGCGTTGACGTAGGCAAGGATTTCGCCCAGCGCCAGCAACCACGTCGGGCAGCGCCATGGCCGCTTCACATTCGGATTGTCGATGCGGTGAATCCAGCCGGCATTGAGATTCAGGAAGTTGAAGATCAGGTAGTTGCAGTTTGAGACCGCCAGCACGAACAGATAGTTCGACATCGACAAGAGGATGAGATTGAAAGCGAGGTCGGTCCACATGGCGCGGGTAGGGGCGCCGTGTGGATTTAGATAGCTGAGGTATTTCGGCAGCCAGCCGTCGCGGCCGCCTTGGTTGAGGGTGCGCGATGAGCCGGCCATTGCCGTGATGATTGCCATGATCAGGCTGAAAAACAGCAAGATCACCAGAAGCTTGGTGATCGCCGGTCCGGCATTCACCATGCTGGCGAGCGCGAGACCCATACCGGACCCGTCACCAATTCCCGGATCCAGCATTTTTTGTGTGCCCAGCACTCCCTGGAAAACGACCGGCACTGTCACGTAAGCGACGATACAGATAAGGCCCGAAGCGATGATCGCCCGCGGCATGTCGCGGCCCGGATTTTTGAATTCACTCATGTAACAAACGGCCGTCTCAAAGGCGTAGGCTGACCAGGCAGCAATAAACAGGCCGCCAAGAAACAAACGAACGCCTACCTTGTCCCAAACGCTGGGAATGATTTGGCCATTTTCGGTCGCGAGCGGCGTGAAAGGCAGAAAGTTCGCGGCGTGGACGTTGCCGGCCAGCAACGGGATCACGCAGACGATGAACAGAGGGATCAGCGAAGCAATAGTCAGTATGGTCGAGATTTGCGCAGTGCGCAGAACGCCGCGGTGCTGAATGACGAACACCACCAGCATGATGGCGGCACCGATAAAGAAGGTCGAGTTGAGACGAACGGTCAGGTCCTTGGAAAGAAACCCGAGGTCTGCCAGCGTCACCTGCCATGTCGTGACCGGGGAATCAGCCGCGAAAAATATCGACAACAAATAGCCGGCGCCGAGGCCCGCGCCGATCGCAAGTACCGGCGTCCACGCCAGCCAGTTCGACCAAAGCGACAACGGCGCGAGGATCGGGCTATAGCGGATCCACGCGGTAGCGCCGTGCACGGCTGTCCCGCCGGTCTTCGACGGATGCAGGCCCGCGATCTCGGCATAGGTGAAGGACTGAGCGAAACCAAATAAGACCGAGATCGTCCAAACCAGCCAAGCCGGAGCACCGACGGTCGCGGAGATGCCGCCCATCGAAAAAAGGACCAGGGCTGGGACACCAGCGGCGATGAACACGACTTGCTTCCAGTCGACATCCCGCAGCATTCCATCAGTCGGTGAAGCTACCTTCATGACTTTTCCCCCTCGCGATTGCGCTCCTGCGCGCACGTCCCCGGCAATCTTTGCGGCTAACAGAGAAGCGCCACGCCAGTCGCCATAAGGCCCCGACGTGCGTTCCACTTTCAGGTCACCTGATAGCCAAACTCCTCCGCTTGCTGAGCAAGCCATTCCCAAAAACTCTCGGCGAACCCGCGAAAAACCGAAAGCTCGAACATATCTTCGCCCGTGCGCGTCAGATGCACGCCGACATGGGCCATCTGCGTCACCGCGCTTTTCCCGATCGGAAATTCGTCTTTATGCAAATCGATCGGCGTGCCCTTCGCCAGTACCTGGCGGGCATTCGGACCGGAGATGCGAATGATGATACGGCCGTGACTTTGATCCGAAAGGGTGGCGATGCCGCCGAGCCGTTGTTTTAGTTCGCGATAAAGATCACCTTCGCCAAACGCTTCGGCAACGGCATAGTATTGATCGAACCCGGCCCATTGAAATTCGCAGTTCTTTATCTCCTCAAACGCAGCTGCCAGCCGCCCGGCGCCGCTGTTTCGCGCGATCACCGTCACGATAGATGCCGGATGACGCACGGACAGCTCGACGCCGGGCAATCCCTTGTCCGCCCCAAACCGGCCGGGTGTTGCGACCCTCGCCAAGGGAGAGACCCGCGTAGTTTTGGCAGAAAAGATGATGTCGGGTTCAGGCATGGAGTTTCTTGTTTTCTCGGTCGTAATGTACCGGATCGCAAATTTCCGCCGGCATCTGGTTGCCGCGGAGACCGTCGAAGACCGTTACGATCTCGCCGTGGCGTTCGCGTCCGCCCGCCAGCAGGGCCAGCCCCACCCACTGTTCCGACATCGGCGACCATGCGACCGACGAAATGTAACCCTGATCGTTCGCCATTGACGGCGGATCGTTCTTGCGAAGCAGGTGCGAGCCGGCCCTGATCCGATCGGATTTGTTGACGGCGCGGATGCCGACGATGCACTGACGTTGCTTGTCGGTCAGTCCCTCGCGCCCCGCCATCATGCGGCCGATGTAATCCTTCTTGGTCGACATCATCTTGCCGAGTCCGAGGTCGGCGGCGGTGGTCGTGCCATTGAGCTCGTTGCCCGCCACATGGCCCTTTTCGATGCGCATGATGGAGAGCGCTTCGACGCCATAAGGCGCGATGCCGAACTCTTCACCGGCCTTCATCACCGCGGCGGCGACCATGCTGCCGTAATCGGCGGGCACCGCGAGTTCATAAGCGTGTTCGCCCGAGAACGAGATGCGGAACAATCGTGCCGGAATCCCGCCAAGAATATGGATCTCCTTGGCGGCGAGGTAAGGAAACGTCGAGTCGTCGAGGGTGACACCGTCGGCAATCTTTTGCAGCGTCGCACGCGATTTCGGACCGGCGATCGCCATCTGCGCCCATTGTTCGGTGATCGACACATAAGTCACGTCGAGCTCCGGCCACAGCGCTTGGTGGCAGAACTCTATGTGAGACATGATGCGGCCGGCATTCGCCGTCGTCGTGGTCATCACGTAGTGATCGTCGGCTATCCGCGACGTGGTGCCGTCATCCATGGCAATGCCGTCTTCACGGAGCATCAGGCCGTAACGGGCCTTGCCCACGGCGAGCGTCGAGAATGTGTTGCAATAGAGCCGATCAAGAAATGCGCCGGAGTCCTTACCCTGGATATCGATCTTGCCGAGGGTTGAGACATCGCAAATGCCGACACGTTGCCGCGTATTGCGCACCTCGCGATCGGCGCTGGCACGCCAGTCGTCGCCGTCTTTCGGAAACCACGCGGAACGCATCCACAAACCGGTTTCGACAAACACGGCACCATACTCAGCGGCCCAATCGTGCAACGGTGTTTTACGCACCGGCTGAAAGTGATGACCAGCGAATGGGCCGGCAAACGCACCAAACGAGACCGGCGTGTAATAGGGACGAAACGTAGTCGTCCCGACCTGGTCGATGGATTTACCGGTCGCCTCGGCAAGGATTGCGATGGCGTTGACATTGCCAAGCTTGCCCTGGTCGGTCGCCATGCCGGTAGTGGTGTATCGTTTGGCGAGCTCAACGTCGCTGTAGCCCTCGCGGGCGGCAAGCAGCAGGTCGTCGGCGGTGGCGTCGTTCTGGAAGTCGACAAAAGCCTTGCGCTTCGATTCCTTCACCCACCAGAACGGCGTGATGGCAAAAGCTTCATCCCGGCATTTTGGAATTGAAATCGCTTTGCCGTCGACGGCGCCGGCCTCAGCGCCGGCGGCGAGGCATTCGGACAGCAGCATTTTGCCGGCGGCCGACCCGGCAGGGACGAATGCTTCGTTCGAAGTTGGGGGTAAAAATGCGGCGATTTCGGCATCCCAGCGCGGCTTGGCGCCGCGATGACACAACAGATTGACGATTGGCGACCAACCGCCCGACATCGCGACGGTGTCGCACTCGATCGTTCTGCCGTTCGTTAGACGCACGCCATAGACACCCTTGCCACCTTTGACATCGGCAATCGCACTTTCGCGGATTACGGAGATTCCGCCGGCGTCGGCGGCGGCCGTCTTTCGGCTATCGACTATGGCTTCTACATGCACGCCGTGCGCTTTGAGGTCGCGCGCCGTTCGGTAAGCGGAGTCGTTGTTGGTGAACACGACAACGGATCCGCCCGCGGCGGCAGCGTAACGATTGGCGTAAGCGCGCATCGCCGATGCCAGCATCACGCCTGGAACATCGTTGCCGCCGAAGGCGATGGGACGTTCTTCCGCTCCGGCGGCCAGCACCGCGCGTTTGGCGATGATGCGCCAGTAGCGCTGGCGGGGTTCAAAGGGTGAGGGGGTCGGGACGTGATCGTTGACCCGTTCCAGACCGCCGAAGACATTGCCGTCGTACCATCCGAATATGGTGGTGCGCGGCATCAGCGTGACATTGGGCATGGACGCAAGTTCGGCAATGATCCCCGAAGCCCAGTCGAGCCCGTAGGCGCCGCCAATTTCCTCGCGCTCGAACAGCAGACTGCCGCCGAGCGCTGAACCCTCATCCGCGAGAATGAGCCGCTTGCCCGAACGTGCCGCCGCGAGAGCGGCCATGAGACCGGTGGGTCCCGAACCGATCACCAGCAAATCGCAATGCGCGTAGGATTTCTCGTATTTGTCCGGATCGGCTTGTTTGCTGGCCGAGCCTAATCCGGCGGCGCGACGGATGATCGGCTCGTAGAGCTTTTCCCAGAAGCTCTTCGGCCACATGAAGGTCTTGTAGTAAAAGCCTGCGACAAAAACCGCGCCGCCTAAGGAGTTGACGGCGCCGAGGTCAAAGTTGAGTGATGGCCAACGGTTTTGGCTGTTGGCGATAAGGCCGTCGTAGAGTTCGACCATGGTCGCGCGCGTATTGGCTTCCTTGCGAGCGCCTTCGCGGAGTTCGACCAGTGCATTGGGTTCGGACGCGCCGGCGGAGATGACGCCTCTGGGCCGATGATACTTGAACGAACGGCCCATCAGGCTGACGCCATTTGCCAGCAAGGCGGAGGCCAGCGTGTCGCCGCGATAACCCCGAAGCTGTTGGCCATCGAAGGCAAACGAGAGTGAGGCGGTGCGGTCGATGAGACCGCCTTTGGCGAGCCGGAACGATGTCACGCCTTCGCCTCCTGCCGCTGTCGCGCATAGTCGCGCGCGGTGACGACCGCGAAAATATCGTGATTGAGAGTGTCCCGGCTGACGACGAGCCAGGTCCGGCAACCGCTCGAGTGATGCACGAATTCGTCGAAGCAGCCCTTCGGATTGGCGCGCAGATAGACATAGTCGAACCATTGTTCAATCGTCGACGGATCGTTCGATGTAGGCCGTTGCGGCCGCGCATCGCCCATGAAAGTAAACTCGTCGACGGGACGCGCGCCACAGTGTGGGCAATTGATCAGCATGCGGTCAACTCAATGCAAGTTCGGCGTCGCGCCGACGCCTTTTTCATCAATGGTGTAACCCCGGCGAAAGCGATCGAGCCGAAAGGCTGCGTTCAACGCGTGCGGTTCGTTGCGGGCGATGGTGTGAGCGAAGCACCAGCCGGACGCCGGCGTCGCCTTGAAGCCGCCGTAGCACCAGCCGGCGTTGAGATAGAGACCTTCGATGTCGGTTTTGTCGATGATCGGCGAGCCGTCCATCGACATATCGACAATACCGCCCCAGCTTCGCAGCACGCGCACCCGCGCGAGTCCCGGAATCATCGCGACTCCGGCCTCGATCACGTGCTCGACCATCGCCAGATTGCCGCGCCGCGCATAAGAATTGTAACCGTCGATGTCGCCGCCGAAGACGAGACCGCCCTTGTCCGACTGCGAAACGTAGAAGTGCCCGGCGCCGAACGTAACGACACCGTCGATCAGGGGCTTGAGGCCTTCGGAGACGAAAGCCTGCATGACATGACTTTCGATCGGTAGACGCAGCCCTGCCATGGCGGCGACTTCCGAGGAATTACCGGCCGCCGCCAGTCCGAGCTTTCGACAGCCGATGAAGCCGCGCGTCGTATAGACGCCGGCGACCTTGCCGTTATCGACCTTGATGCCGGTAACTTCGCAGTTCTGGATAATATCGACGCCGCGGGCGTCGGCGGCGCGCGCGTAGGCCCACGGCACCGCGTCGTGACGTACGGTGCCGCCGCGCGGCTGTAAAAGTCCGCCACGTATCGGAAATCTCGCGTTGTCGAAATCAAAAAACGGGTAAAGCTTGCGGACGCCCTGGGCGTCCAACAGCACCGCATCGACCCCGTCGATCCGCATCGCATTGCCGCGCCGCGCGAACGCATCGTACTGCGCGTCGCTGTGACAGAGGTTGAGCACGCCGCGCTGCGACACCATCGCGTTGAAGTTCAGGTCTTGCTCAAAATTCTCCCACAGCTTCATCGACCATTCATAGAACGGGTTATTCTCCGGCAGCATGTAGTTGGAACGAATGATCGTCGTGTTGCGACCGATGTTGCCCGAACCAAGCCAGCCTTTTTCGAGCACAGCGACGTTGGTGATGTTGTGCTCTTTTGCGAGATAGTAGGCGGTTGCGAGACCGTGACCGCCGCCGACGATGATGACGTCGTAGGACAGTTGCGGCTCCGGCTCGCGCCACGCTGCAGGCCAATTTTGATGACCTGAGAGACTGTTTTTCAGAAGCGAGAAGATGCCGTAGCGCATGCGCTGTCCGATCGCCGTACCAATACTGGACGCCGAGGACAGCGGGCCAGTCTTGCCCTCGAAAGACGCTTTCTGTTAATTTCGAGCCATGACGGAAAAGCCCGAAGTCGTTGGGCTGTTGCTCGTGCCCGGCTTTGCGCTGATGTCGTATGCGTGCGTCGTCGAGCCGCTGCGCGCCGCCAATCTCCTCGCTGGACGTGAGCTTTATCGCTGGGTGCACATCTCGGTGCGAGACCCCGTAGCCACGGCATCATGCGGCGCCACGGTTCCATGTGCGGCGAAGATCAGCGACGTCGGAAAGCTCGATCTTCTGCTGGTCTGCGCCGGCGGCGATCCCGCCGCGTTCAATGACAGGACGACCTTCACCGTGCTACGCCGGCTTGCGGCCCGCGGCACGCGGATCGGAGGTGTGTCCGGCGGGCCTTTCATTCTCGCCAAGGCCCGCGTCATGGACGGGGCGCAGATGACCATTCACTGGCAGCACGCGCCGGCGCTGGTCGACGCGCACCCGGATATTCTGCTCACTCGTTCGCTCTTCATCATCGATCGCGATCGCGTGACGTGCGCGGGAGGTACCGCGCCGCTCGACATGATGCACGCGCTGATCGCCGAGCGCCACGGTCCCGAGCTCGCGCGTAGGGTGTCCGACTGGTTTCTGCATACCGAAATCCGCCCGGCCAGGGGCGCGCAGCGCGCCTCTCTGGTCGAGCGTTACGACGTGCACCATCCGCGCCTGGTCGCCGCTCTCGAATTGATGGAACGGCATCAGGGTGAGCCTCTTCGCCGCAGCGAAACGGCGCGGCGCGTCGGGCTGTCGACGCGGCAACTGGACCGGCTGTTTTCAAAGAAACTAAAACGCAGTTATCAGAGCCACTATCGCCGTATCAGGTTGGAGCGTGCGCGCGAACTGCTCCGCCATTCCGTGGCGTCAGTGACCGACATCGCGGTAGCCTGCGGGTTCTCCAGCGCGAGCCACTTTACGCGCGCCTATCGCGAGAACTATGGGCTGATCCCGTCGGCTGACCGGGCCGGTGCAAAGGGATCGCGGCACAAATTATGAACCTCGCGCCGGAGCGTCACGGGGTCGGGTCGGCCTGAGCGTGTTTCCAATCAGGTTTGAATCCAAGCACGGCCGCGTTCATTGGCAGGTTCGGATTGAACAGCCGCGCCTGCCAGAACGACGATTCGCGCGCCGGCTCCTCCGATCGAAGTCGGCGCACCTTGCAAATGAGCCTGAAACGCTGCGCGTATTGCTCGAAGTCGAGCAGGACCTCGCCGGCTTTCAACAAGCTTTCCACCGGTGACGAGTCGGCGGCGAAAACTGCGGTCATTTCATCGGAGAAATTTTCCGGAAGCTGAAAATAATCGGACCCAAGATATTTCAGCGCGGCCTCCCGCGCTTCCTCCGGCTCGTTCGTTCTCTGCACCTGAAACTTGAAGTAGGCGGTGCTGTCTGCAGGCTCCAGCGGCACCAGCAGCGAAACCATGGCCCGTGCGATGAGTTCTTCCTGTTTGGCGCTGACGCGCGGCCGCATTCCCGGCATGGGCATGCCGCCGAACTGCCGGACCGCTATCTGCCGAATGCGGCACTGCCAGCCGAGAAAATAGGCTTTCAGTTTTTGCCCGCTGTTTGCCGTCATCGGCGCATGCTGGGCGAGAAAATCGCAAAAGTCATCTGCGGCGCGCGGGTCAATCGTCCGTTTGCCCGCGCGCCGCCTGGAGCGTCCGTCGCGCCCCGCTCAAGCTACTTTTAGTGTCGGCCGGTTCTGAGCCGATTTCTTGCGCATCGCCCAGTAGGGGACGGTCCGGCGTTTCAGCATTTCCCGGAATTGCCGGGTGGTGTTCTCAAGCAATTTGCCTGAGCCCCAGTCGACGATCACGCCGTATTGCCGGATGAGATCGAGGGCGTTGAGTTCGCCTTTGCGGTAGCGCTCCGCGATTTTGTTGGCATCTTCGTTGAGCCATCCGGTGCGAGCGAGGTCGATGCGATCGCGCTCCTTCTCCGTGGCGGCAAGGTCGACTTCGTATTGGCAAAGGTCGGAATCGACTTCCTTGACGATCACGCCGTAGTCTTTTTGAGCGCGTTCGATGGAGACGTAGCCGTCGATCACGTCGTCAAGCACGGCGTTGACATCACGTTCCAACGGATCGCCAAGGCCGCCGCCGCCTGCCGAAGGACGCGTGACGGTATCGCCCTGGCTCAACGGAACGCCGGAGAACAGCGAGCCGAGATAACGCTCGTTGGCCTCGCCGCGGTTCACCCACACGCCGTGCGGTATGGACGGCAGCCCGCCCCACAAGCCCCACGTGATCGAGCGTTCGCGGTCGCAGCAGTACGAAACGACGGTGCGGGTGCAGGCATATAACGTCCCGCCTTTTTCGACGCCCATCCCGCCGCGGAATTTGCCGGGACCACCGGAGTCCACGATCAACTCGTGTCCGGTCGTCAGCACCGGCGACAACCGCTCCTGACCTTCAAAGGGCTGCGTGCCGAGCTGAACGCCGAACACCGGTCCGGAAGCTGCCCAACCGTCCTTGCCGTTGCGCGCGCCCCAACCGCCGACCATCCAGTCGTACCACATGAAGTAAGGCAGATTATCGTGCCGCGTGTCGCGGCCGCCGATCAGCAAGATATTCGAGATTGAACGTGCAAGCCATGGCGCGGCTAGGCAGCACTTCCGCCCACAGCTCAAAGACCGAGTTCATGATCTTCTCGAACGGTCCGGAACAGAAACCGGCGACGGGCGTCGGCCACTCAGCGTTGACGACCGAGCCTTTGGGACCGAGGTCGACGGTAACGACACGATAAAATCCGGAGTTCAGCGGAATGTCGGGCGACTGCATCTTGGTGCCGGCGACGATGGCCGCGAACGCGCCGCCGAAACAACAATTCAGGAAGGTCGAAATCGTCGTCGGATGCGAGCCGGAAAGATCGTAGTGAACATGATCGCCGTCGATCGTCATTTTCACATGAATAGGGATCATTCCTTCGCCTTTCGGCGGGTCGACGTCGATATAGTCCGTCGTCTCCCAGACCCCATTCGGCATTTCGAGTATGCGCTGACGGGTCAGCGTCTCAACGTAGTCCTGCACCTCGGCAAAGGACTGCTTGATGACGTCCGGGCCATACTTGTCGCAAAGCCGCTGCACTTCACGCTCGGCGACCCGGCAGGCTTCGGCCTGCGCCTGTAGGTCGCCGATGATGTCGGCTGGAGCTCGAGTGTTATTTGCGATGAGTTCGGCGACGTCCGAGAGATAGACGCCCTTGTGGTACACCCTGACCGGCGTGATGCGCAGGCCCTCGGCCATGTGATCGAGCGCGCTGACGTTAAACGAACCTGGCACTGCGCCGCCGACGTCAGCCCAATGGCCGTTGGCTTGGGCAAAGCCGAGCAGCTCGCCCTTGTAGAACATCGGTCCGAAAATGCGGGTGTCGTTGAAGTGAGTGCCGCCTTGGTAGACGTCGTTGACGACGAAAATGTCGCCCGGATGGATGTCGCCCTTGAACTTGTTGATCACGGCTTTCGCGGTGTAGTGCAGCGTGCCGACGTGGGCGGCAATATCGCCGCTTCCCTGCATGACCGTGTCGCCGTTGATGTCGCAGAGCGCCGACGAAAAATCGCGCGAATAAATGACGAACGAGTAGCAGGTACGAAAAATCTGCTCCGCCATCTGATCGACGATATTCACGTAAGCGTTTTTCAAAACTTCAAAGGTTACGGGATCAAGCGAAAATCCCTGTGCGTTCTTAGTCATATCAAGCTCCTGAAACTCACATGTGTCTCATTGAGGTGTCGCTGACTTCAGCGCACGCGCATGATGATAGTGAGATAGTCGTCAACCTCGGCCTTGATCCCGGGCGGCACGAGGGTGGTCGAGTTCGAGCTGCTCGATGATCGCCGGTCCCTCGACGACATCTCCAGGCATAAGGGTTGTCCGGTCGAAGATGCGTGCCTTCAGCGGCTTGGGGTGCTCATCAAACAGAACCATGCGTTCGGATGCCGGAACGGGCATTTTGCCGGAGCGGCGGGGCATTTTGGCGAATTCAGCCTTGCGCACCAGCCCCGTGGCCTTGACCTGGAGGCGGTAAACCTCAACCGGCGCGCCCGGCCGCGAATAGTTGTGCTCGCGGCCGTGATCTTCGTGGAACTTCGCAACAGCGGCATCGAGTGTTGTGAGTTGCGCCGGCACCGCTATGGACATTGATCGCCATTGGCCGAGGTAGCGCATGTCGATGAAGCGCTGAAACACCATGCGGTCCTCGGCAACGCCTTCATGCAGAAGGCGCTCGCGCCCTTCGATCTCGAGTTCACGGAATGCCTGATCGAGCTCCTTCAACGACATGTTCGCGATATTATGCAGATACATGCGCGACAGGTCGTGAGTGATATCGACCAGAAGACAGCCGAGCGCCGACGTAACGCCCGGATTTGGCGGAACGAGAACGGTCGGGATAGCGAGATCCTTCGCCAGCGCCGCGCCGTGCAGCGCGCCGGCGCCGCCGAATGCCACCAGCGCGAAGTCGCGCGGATCGTAGCCTTTGCGGATGGAAACGAGACGCACCGCGTCGGCCATATTGGCATTCGCGACTTTCAGGATCGACAGCGCGGCCTCGTCGGGCGTAAGGCCAAGCGGTTTCGCGACCTTTTCAGCGATCGCTTTCTCCGCCAGCGCTCGATCGAGTTTGATCGCGCCGCCGGCGAGCGAAGTGCCGAGGCGGCCGAGCATGACGTTGGCGTCTGAGTTCGTCGGCTCAACGCCGCCCTGGTTGTAGCAGGCCGGGCCCGGCCGGGAGCCGGCCGACTGCGGTCCGTTGCGAAGTGATCCGCCTTTGTCGATCCAGGCAAGCGATCCGCCGCCGGCGCCGATGGTTAGAACCTCAATGCTCGGGAAACAGATCGGGTAGCCGTACTCGACGTACCAATCTTTAGTCACCGGCAGAACGCCCTTGTCGCAAAGACAAACGTCGGTGCTGGTGCCCCCCATGTCAAAACCGATGGAATTCTCGAACCCCGACAGTTGCGCGACGAACCGACTGGCGATCGCGCCTGCGGCGATTCCGGAGCCAGCGAGACGCGCCGAGAACTCCTGCGAAACTTTCGCCGTCATGACCCCGCCGCCTGAGTGCAGCAGCAGCAAGTCTTCCTTGTAGCCGTTGTCGGAAAGTCGCTTGGCGAGATCGCGCGAATAGTCACCGGTGACCGGCGCCAGTACGGTGTTCGCCACTGTGGTCGAGAAGCGCTCATGCTCGAAAATCTCAGGCATGATGTCGCTCGAGATGGAGATCATTGCGTCGGGCAGTTCGCGCAACAGAATTTCGCGCATGCGGATTTCGTTGCCCGGGTTGGCGAATGAATTGACGAAGCAGATCGCGATGGTCTTGACCCCGCGCTTGGCGATGATTTTGGCGACCTGAACAGCCTCCGCTTCATCGACTTCGCTGATAACCTTGCCCGAGTAATCGATGCGCTCGGTCACAACCAATCGATCGCGGCGCGCGATATAGGGCTGCGCCATTTCTTTGTATGTATCCCACAAATCGTTGCGGGTGCCGCGGCGGATCTCGATCACATCCTTAAAGCCTTTGGTTGTGACCATGATGGCGCGGGGAAACCGGCGGGTGATGAGCGCGTTTGTGGCGAGCGTGGTGCCATGGGCGAAAAGCTCCATGTCCTTCGGCGCGATGCCGCCCAGCTCGATGCCTTTGATGACGCCGTCGATCGGATTAGCTGTGGTCGGCGTCTTCGACACGTGCAGCTTGCCGGTCTGTTCTTCGAGAAAGCAAAGATCAGTAAACGTGCCCCCCACGTCGCAGGCGACCCGGAAGGCCCCCTTATCGCGTGTTACTGTCTGGTCCATAGTCCTCGTTCTCCGCTTGACGACTTCCCGGCATTTTCACTTCAAACCGCGGCACGCCGACTTGGCGTCTTTTTGTAAACGTGCCGCAGCACCTTCCTTCGCTACATGCAAGATACGTGCACGATTCAAACCTTGCGGTAGGCTTTGTTGAGCTGAACCATGGGATGGTTAGGCGACATCTGGAATTTGACCAGAAGTTCCCTCGCCATCATGTCGCGATCTTGCTGATTGTCCGGAAGCTTGACGTTTTTCGGAATGCGTACCCAGCCGTTGCAATTCCTGTCAAAAATTGCGGGTTCACCTTCCTCGTAGCCCATGTGGATGTCTTCGAGCCAATTGAGGTCATCCCAACCCATATACTCAATGTATTCCTTCAAATACGGCGTCAGCCGGCTGTAGTCGGGCACGAGGTTGACGTCGTATCGATAGCCGATGTGCTGGCCGATTTCCTTTTCGCGGCTTGAGACGAGTCCCGCTTTGTCGGTCAGAAACTGATCGACCGATTTGATTTGCGAGCCTTTGTAGCTGCTGCCTGCCACGCGCCTTCTCCGGTCAGTATTTGTGGTAGTCGCGATCTTCCATGCCGACGATGTAGTTGGTTCCCGCCAGGGGTACCTTGCACATGGCGGAAGCCTCCATTGTCAGCGCGGCCAAATCTTCGGGCTCGAGCGAATGAATGTTGGTCTTGCCGCAGGCGCGCGCCAAAAGCTGCGCTTCCATCGTTAGGGTGTGGAGGAAATTGTAGACGCGCTCCGCAGCTTTATCGGGATCGAGGCGCTGGCGAAGCTGCGGATCCTGCGTTGCGACCCCGACCGGGCACCGGCCGGTATGGCAATGGTAGCAATGGCCCGCTTCGACGCCGATTTCGCCGGGATAGTCGGTGACCCCGTCGATATGTTTGTTGCAGTTGAGCGCCATCAGCACCGAGTGGCCGATGGCGATGGCATCGGCGCCGAGCGCCAGCGCTTTCGCCACGTCGCCGCCGTTGCGGATGCCACCGGCATAGACCAGCGAAATCTCGCCGCGCTTGCCGAGTTCGTCGATCGCGCGCCGCGCCTCGCGAATGGCGGCGATGCCGGGGATGCCGGTGTCTTCTGTCGCGATGTGAGGCCCGGCGCCGGTGCCGCCCTCCATGGCGTCGATGTAGATCGAGTCGGGACCGCACTTCACCGCCATCCGCACGTCGTCGTAAACGCGGGCGGCGCCGAGTTTGAGCTGGATCGGTATTTCGTGATTGGTCGCTTCGCGAATTTCCTGGATCTTCAATGCCAGGTCGTCGGGACCAAGCCAGTCGGGATGTCGCGCCGGCGAACGCTGGTCAATGCCGGCGGGCAACGAGCGCATTTCCGCGACTTGATCGGTCACCTTCTGACCCATCAAATGACCGCCAAGACCGACCTTGCAGCCTTGACCGATGAAAAACTCGCAGCCGTCCGCCAGCCGCAGGTGATGCGGATTGAAGCCGTAGCGCGACTGGATGCACTGATAGAACCAGCGCTCCGAGTAGCGCCGCTCGTCGGGGATCATGCCTCCCTCTCCGGAGCAAGTCGCGGAGCCGGCCATGGTCGCGCCGCGCGCCAATGCGATCTTGGCTTCGTAGGACAGCGCACCAAACGACATGCCGGTGACATAGATCGGAATGTCGAGCACCATCGGACGCTTCGCGAGCGGGCCGATGACGGTTTTGGTTTCGCACTTCTCGCGATAACCCTCGATGACGAAGCGGGTCAGTGTGCCAGGCAAAAATGTCAGGTCGTCCCAATGCGGGATTTTCTTGAATAGCGAGAAACCCCGCATCCGGTAGCGGCCGAGCTCGGACTTGATGTGGATGTCGTTCATCACCTCGGGCGTAAAGATGCTGGACGACCCGAGGAGATATTTTTTGCTTTCGGCCGGCTGCCTGGCGTGGCCATTAGCGCCGTTGCCTTCGGCGCGCGATGGCGGCACGAGGGCCAGCGCCCGGCCCTTCGTCACTTTTGGCGGAGTCGAGCGATTGCTTTTCCGCACCGCCGAGGCGGTCTTTGATTTTTTCTTAGCCATTTGTTTGGTCACTCAGAGCACCAGTTTCTTTTCGCTCGGCTCAAGGTTGTCGTAGTTCCAAAGCTGCTTGCCGGCGACGATCTTTTTGATGTGTCCGATGCCTTCGCGCGGCAACATGCCGTACATCTTGAGCTTTCGCGTCAGCCACTCGCGATCGAGATTGGTCATCTCGCCGGGCACGGCATCGACGCCGAGCGTCCGTGCCTCGCCGCCGAGATAGATCGTGCCGTCATACATGGAGTCGCCGAGATTCTTGCCGGCGTTGCCAAGGATCACCATGCGGCCGCGCTGCATCATGAAGCCGGAGAACGCTCCGGTGTCGCCGCCGACGATGATGGTGCCGCCTTTCTGATCGATTCCGGTGCGCGCGCCCACCGACCCCTTGCAGACCAGGTCGCCGCCGCGCAACGCGGCGCCGAATTGCGATCCGGCGTTCTTTTCGATGACAATCGTGCCGGCCATCATGTTCTCGCCGCAGGCCCAGCCGACGCGCCCCTTGATGGTTACGTTCGGACCGTCGAGCAGGCCGCAGGCAAAATAGCCGCACGACCCCTCAATATGCAGGTTGAGACGATGCAGGATGCCGACCGCAATCGAATGCTTCGATCCCGGATTGCGCAGAACGACAGTGCCGAAACCGCGCTCGATCAGTTCGCGAAGCCTGGCGTTGATCTGCTGCGTGTCGAGCTTCGCGCAGTCGAGTTCGGTGCGCTTGTTGAAATCGACATCGGGCGCGTCGGGATAGCGAAAGCCGCCGCCGGTGTCTTTGAGGTCGAAAAAACGCTGCTGGGTCCGCCCGAGGAGGCCCTCGGTGTGCATTCCCATTTCATGCGACAGACCGTCTTTTTTAACAGCTAGACCCGCCATACGCGGACCTCCTCGTCATACGGATCCCAAGTATCGATTTCCCGGTTGACCACGCTGCGGATCGCGACTTCTTCGGATGCCAGCGCCACCAGATCGTCGGTTTCGAACAACACCATTGGCTTCGCGGCCATCGTGTCTTTGGCCATGCCCAGCGCGTCTTTGGTGGAGATCAAATAAGTGAACACGCCGTCGATTTGCTCGATCGACTGCTTGAGCGAGTCTTCGAGCGTCGCACCGTGTTCCAGATTGTAGGCGGTGTAGACGGCGAGCAATTCGGAGTCGCAGTCGGACATGAAGCGATGGCCTTTGCGCTCAAACTCGCGACGCATCGCCCAGTAGTTAGTCAGCTGTCCGTTATGCACGACGGCAATGTCGTTGTAAGGATAAGCCCAATAGGGGTGGGCCGAACGAATGTCGACGTCTGACTCGGTCGCCATGCGCGTGTGGCCGATGCCGTGCGTGCCCTTAAAATCGTTGAGCCCGTACTGATCCGCTACCCGCGAGGCGTCGCCGAGGTCTTTGATCAACTCGAGCGCATTGCCGATGGAGAGGATTTCCGCGCCTTCCACGTCCTCGACCTGATCGGCGAGTGCTTTCATGTCGCCGTCAAAGTGGATGCGGTAGCGGTAGGCGTACTCGGTTGCATCTTCCCGCTCGATAACTTGCACGCCGAGCGAAGCCAGGCGTTCATCGACGGTGACGCGGCGTCTTTTGACCTCGTCGTGGATGCCGAACCCTTTGCTCATATCTTCAAATTCGGCGACCTTGAAACGCATCACGTATTCATTGCGTCCAGGCAATCCGTACACCGCATAGCCCGTCGAGTCCGGCCCCCGATGCTTGAGTGATTGCAGCATAGCGGTCATTTCCTGACCGACATTTCCGGTCGCGTTGCGATGGATGATTCCGGCTATTCCGCACATGGTGCGTCCTCTCTAGGGAAGACAATTGAGGTAGGTCGCAAGATCCCACTCGGTTGAGGTGTGAAGGAAACGCTCCCACTCATCGCGTTTATATTCGTCGTAGAGGCGATGCATTTCGCCGGGCAGTGCGGACTTGATGATTTCATCTTTTGCAAGCGCCTCAAGCGAGTCGCCGAGCGTCATCGGCAGCCGCTTGACTTGCTTGCCGGCTTCCATCGCGGCGTAGATGTTGCGCTCTTCCGGCTTGCCGGGATCGATCTTGTTTTTGAGGCCATCCTCGGCTGCTTTGAGGATCGCGCCGGCCATCAAATAAGGATTTACCATCGAGTCGACCGCACGATACTCGAAGCGTCCGGGAGCCGAGACGCGGAGCCCGGTCGTGCGGTTCTGAAATCCCCAATCGGCGAAGACCGGCGCCCAAAAACCGGTGTCCCACAGCCGGCGATAGGAATTCACTGTCGAACAGCCGATTGCCGTGAGCGCCGCGAGATGTTTTACGATGCCACCAATCACGAAAAGCCCGGTTTGGCCGGGCATCTGCGGGTCGCTGCCGTCGGGCATGAACGTGTTCGTGCCGCCGCGGCGATACATGTAATTGTATTCGAAACCCGGAAGATTTTTGCGATCGTTGCCAAGCGGTTTGAATTCGTCGGCACCGCCGGTCCATAGCGAAATGTTGTGATGGCAGCCGTTCGCCGAGACCCCCATGAACGGCTTGCACATGAAGCAGGCGATGACGTCGAATTCCCGCGCCACCTGGCTGCAAATCTGCCGATAGGTCGTAAGCCGGTCAGCCGTCCGCAACGCATCATCGTAATTGAAGTTGAGCTCGATCTGCCCTGGCGCGTCCTCGTGGTCGCCCTGAATCATGTCGAGACCCATCTTCCGTCCGTATTCGATCACCTTCATGTAGATCGGACGCAGGCTCTCGAATTGGTCGATGTGATAGCAATAGGGCTTCGAGAAGCCGCCATTCGGCTGGCCGCTTTCGTCCTTCTTCAGCCACATCATCTCGGGCTCGGTGCCGTGGCGCATATGGAGCCCGAAATTCTCGGTAAATTGCTGATGGATGCGCCGCAGATTGCCGCGGCAATCCGCGGTCAGAAACGCTCCTGGATTTTCACGTTCTTCGCGATTGCGAAACAGCGTGCAGAACATGCGTGCGACACGCTTGTCCCATGGCAGCTGCATGAACGTTTCAGGTTCAGGTACGCCGACCAACTCGGCGGCCTCCGGGCCATAGCCGAGATACTCGCCGCGGCGGTTCATAAAAAGGTTTACGGTAGATCCATAGACGAGTTGGAAGCCGCCGTTGGCGATGTTTTCCCAGTGATCGGCCGGGATGCCCTTGCCCATAATCCGGCCGGTGACGGACACGAACTGAAGATAGAGATACTCGATGCCCAGTTCGTCGATGCGGCTCCTCACCTGTTTGATGAGGTCGTCGCGGCCAGCAGTCTTTATGAAACTCTCATAGTCCGACACTGACTCACCCCAACTATCCCCAGATTACCCCAGCACTTCTACTTCGGCAGTTCAGCGCTCTCTTCTTAGCTCCACGGAAATGGACTGTTAGAGACCGGATGCATCTTGCCTTCGGCGTATCGCGAAAAACGGAACGGCTCCAGTAACTGCGATTTCTCCCCGCAAATCTCCTGGGCGACCAGCTTGCCGACGCCAATCATTTTGTAGCCGTGGTTGGAGTCGGCAATGATGAACACGTTCTCGCGGAAAACGTCGATCACGGGAAAGCTGTCTGGCGTAAAGCAACCGAGACCGCCGGACCTTTCGTGCCGCTTGTATTTGTCGATCTTGCCTTCAAATCGCTTCTGGCAGTGAGCGAGCATCGAACACCAGGTTTCGATGAACGCGTCACCGACCACATAATCCGGTGAATCGGGGCCGTAAGGGTCGACGGCGACGCGATCGGGTTCGCCGTCAACGACGTAAGGCGAGGCGCCGCCTTGAACGCCGCCGAAATTGAAATCCGGCTTGTAATAAAGCCCCCACAGCTTGTCGGTAAGCACTCGCCCGTCGACATCGGAATAAAGCGGCGCGTCCGTATCGACGTGAATAACGGGCGGCATGCGCCCGTCATTGGTCTTGTGCATGCTCGGATCGACGCCGAGGGTGCCTTCCTCCAGGCACCAGAATTTCCAGGTCCGCACGCCCTCGTGCATTTTGCCGTCTTTGCCTTTGATGGAGACGGTCCGCGGCAGGTCGAGCATATTCCACAGTTTGTTGACCCAGGGGCCCGCGCCGATGACGACGAAGTCGCACTTGATCGGGCCTTTGCTGGTCTGCAGCCCGGTGACGGCGCGCGAATTGTTGCCGAATTCAAAACCGGTCACCTCGCAACCGGTCATGATGCGCACGCCTTCAGCCTCGGCCTTGGACGCCAAACCGTACATCGACGCGGTATTGTTGGCGTAGCCGCCTTTTTTCTCGTGCAACACGGAAGTGATATTTTTGGCCTGCCAGTCGGAAAACAGGCCTTCCATGTACTTCTGGGAATCCTTCACGCCTTCGACGAAAGTCGAGTCGTAACCGATGTTCTGCTGCTGCTCGTAAATAGAGCCGACTTGCTCATGCATGACCTCAGGACTGATCTGCATGTAGCCGACCGGATGGTAGGAATAAGCCTTTGGATCGCTTTCCCACACCGAGACCGAATGCGCCATGAGTTCGCGCATGGCGGGCTGATAATAGTTGTTGCGGATAACGCCGCAGGCGATACCGGAAGCCCCGGCGGCGATGGCCGCCTTGTCGACAACGAGAATGTCGCTGCCGGAACCGCGGCCGGTTTCTTTGAGCCGCACAGCCAAATGGTAGGCAGTGGAGAGGCCGTGGACGCCGGCACCGACGATCGCGTACTTAACGTGCGCTGGAACAGCCATCGGTCTAGCCCCGTTGCTTGACGCCGCGGATCGCAAGCATCAATAATTCCAGAAGCGAGTCTGGGACCAACTCCGTCCAATCTAGCCCACTTCGCACCAATTGCAACCACTTTGCGCGCACACGCCTCAAGAAAGCTGGCCCGGGAATCCGCAATGCAAAATCGCGAGAATGCCGCTCACGTGCTCTTGGCTCCCGTTGGCCGCGCGAACAACGTGATTTTGAACAGGCTGAAGCACGCCATCGAGACCGGCATTTACGCGGACGGCGATCAGTTGCCCGCCGAACGGCAACTGGCCGTCACCTTCGGAGCGGCGCGATCCACCGTCCGCAAGGTGCTCGACCAGCTTGAGCAAATGAAACTAGTGACCCGCCGCGCCGGCAGCGGCACGTTCGTCAGTTTTCCGGGACCGGAGGCAAATGACCTCCACGATGTGTCGGCCGTGGTGAGCCCACTTCAGCTCATCGAGACCCGCTTTGCCATCGAGCCCTACATGACGCGTCTAGCGACGATCCACGCGACCAGCGCTGACCTCGAAAATATCAAAAGTGTCCTGAAGGAACTCGACGACTCCGGCGACGATCAGGATTTGTTCACGCAGCTTGATTGCGAATTTCATCTGCAACTGGCGCGTTGCTCGCGCAACCCCATGATTGTGCGGTTTTATCAGCAAGTGAACATGGTCCGCCTGCATGCGCAGTGGGACCGGATGAAACGGCTCATTCTGACGCAAGACAAGATCTCGGCCTATAACGATGAACATCGGGCGATATTTGAGGCTTTGTTACATCGAGATGGCGCGACCGCGGTTGACCTGATCAGGAGGCACCTCGAGCAGGCACGCATTGACCTGATTGGCGCCGACAGGATGTAATCGGCTGCGCAACGGCGTACCGTTGGAACGAAAAATGCAGCAATAGGGGAAGGCGGTATTCGCGCCTCTCGCGTTCACATCCAGATTGGGGGAAGTCATGACAGTTCCCGTTCCTTCGGCCGACCAATGGCGCGAGGTCGCCAAACAATGCGGCCTATCGCTGAGCGATGCCGACGTGAATTCATTCGCCAGCGTTCTGGCGGGTTTCGTCGGGGCCTACGAGGTGGTGGATGGCTTGCCGGACGAATTGCCGCCGGTGAAATATCCGCGCACAGCGGGTGTGAAGCCGACTGCCGCAGAAAACAAGTACAACGCCTGGTACCGTAAGGTCTCCATAAAAGGCGCACCTGGCGGAAAACTCAGCGGCAAGCGCGTCGCCATCAAGGACAACGTCATGGTGGCGGGCGTGCCGATGATGAACGGCGCCGCGACGCTCGAAGGTTTTGTGCCGGATTTTGATGCGACCGTTGTGACGCGCCTGCTTGACGCCGGTGCGGAGATTGTCGGCAAAGCGCATTGCGAATGTTTCTGCCTTTCCGGAGGCAGCCATACCGGCGCAGCGGGGCCGGTGCACAATCCGTGGAAAATGGGCTACTCGGCTGGTGGTTCTTCGTCCGGAAGCGCGGTCGCGGTCGCTGCGAAAGAAGTCGATATGGCGATTGGCGGCGACCAGGGCGGTTCCATCCGCATGCCGTCGTCCTGGTGCGGCATCTATGGGATGAAGCCGACGTGGGGGCTCGTGCCCTACACGGGCATTATGCCGATTGAGATTTTTGTCGATCACACCGGCCCGATGACCGCGACCGTCAGCGATAATGCCTTGATGCTCGAGGTCATCGCCGGAGATGACGGCTACGATCCGCGCATCAAATCCCCGAAGGTGCAGCCTTATTCACAAATGCTCGGAAACGGCGTGAAAGGGCTGAAGATCGGAATCGTGCGCGAAGGGTTTGAACAAGCAAACGCCGAGCCGGTCGTAAATGAGAAAGTACGCGCGGGCGCGAAACGATTTGCCGACCTCGGTGCGACCGTTTCGGAGGTGTCAATTCCGTTGCACTTGATCGGCCCCGCCGTGTGGACGCCGATCGGCGCGGAAGGCCTTACTCAAACGATGATGTGGGGCGACGGTTACGGCTTGAGCCGATCCGATCTCTATTCGCTAGCGCTGATGGACTTCCACCGCGGCTGGCGCAAACGAGCCAGCGAGCTTTCCGAGACAACCAAGGCGCTATTGATGCTCGGGACGTACATGACGAATACCTACGGTCCACGCTATTACGGCAAAGCGGTCAACATTACGCGCCGTCTCACCGCAGCCTACGACGCGGCGCTCAAGGACTACGACCTGCTGTTGATGCCGACTACGCCGATGAAAGCGACGCCTCTGCCGGCGGCCGATGCCAAACGCGAGGAATATGTGCAGCGGGCGCTGGAAATGATTTCCAACACCGCGCCGTTTGATCTCACGCACCATCCGGCCATGTCGCTGCCGTGCGGATTGGCCGATGGATTGCCGATTGGCTTGATGCTCGTCGGCAAGCATTTCGATGAGCCGACAATCTATCGAGCCGCTTACGCGTTCGAACAAGCGGGCGATTGGAAAGCGATCTAAGCGGACGGCAACTCGCTGAAGTTGCGTCCGCCGTGCCAAGGATGGCGCGCAATTGGTCTATCATTGGTTGGAAATTGGGCTTGACAGGTCAACCAGCCTGCCCAAAGCTTTGGCCGGTCACGCTACGTGATGCGGGGATGGGCAGATTGTTGTGTGCTTGGCGTCTTCTGCGGCATTCCTTTGTGAGGGTCGCGATGCTCGATCGTGCGGGTTATTGCGCGGTGCCAGGAGCCAATCGTCACCTTTCAAAACCAGAAAATCGCGCTCTACTGAAAAGCCAGCGCACTTCTGTGAACCAAATCGTCGGCTCGCTCTCAAGGATCAAAGCTCCGGCGGTACCGGGGGGTTCTAACCATTACACGGAGGGGTACTATGACTATGCGTGTTAATCGGCGAAAGTTTCTGCAAACCGCGGCTGCGGGTGGCGCCGCGGCCACTGGTCCGTGGTTTATTCCCAATCTCTACGCGGCAGATGAGATCAAGATCGCCGGCATTCATGATGCTTCAGGCGGCCTCGACATTTACTGCACGCCGATGATCAACTGCCTCACCTTGGCGGTGGAAGATATCAACGGCAAAGGCGGATTGCTCGGCCGCAAGATCAGCCAGATCAACTACGACACGCAGTCGAACATCCAGCTCTACACGCAGTACGCCACCGAGGCGGCGACCAAAGATCGCGTGGCAGTCGTGATGGGAGGCATCACGTCTGCGTCCCGTGAAGCGATGCGGCCGGTGCTCGATCGATTCAAGACGCTCTACTTCTACAACACGCTGTATGAAGGCGGCGTTTGTGACCGCAACATCTTCATCGTTGGCACGACTCCTGCACAGACGCTGGAGAAGATGATCCCCTATGTGATGAACAAGTGGGGGAAGAAGATCTACACCGTGGCGGCGGACTACATCTATGGACAGACGACCGCCAAATGGGTCAAAAAATACTGCGTCGACAACGGCGGCGAAGTCCTGTCGACCGACTTTTTCCCACTCGATGTCACCAACTTCGGCCCGACTATCGCGAAGATTCAGGCGGCTAAACCGGACATCGTCATGTCGGTGTTGGTCGGCGGCGCCCACATTTCCTTCTATCGGCAATGGGCCGCCTCGGGCATGAAGAAGCAGATTCCGATGGCGTCGACGACGTTCGGCTTGGGCAACGAGCAGGCCGTGCTCACTCCGGAGGAAGGCGACGGCATCATCTCGACGTACGGATACTTCCCGTCGATCCAGACGCCGGAAAACCTTAGCTTCATAAAACGCTATGAAGACCGCTTCGGCAAGAACGCGCCGGGCAATATCGAAATGTCGGCGATGACCTATCAGGGCTTCAATCTCTGGGCTGACGCCGTCACCAAAGCCGGCACCACCGATCGGATGAAGGTCATCCAGGCTCTCGAGACCGGAATGTCTTTCGTCGGTCCGGCGGGTAAAACGACGATCGATGCGCAAACTCACCACTGCATCATTGACGCCTACATCGCGGTGGCTGAAAATCAGAAATGGAAAGTGCTGGAATCCTATTCGCAGCAGAAGCCGCTCGACACTTCGGCAGTCTGCAACCTGATCAAGAATCCGAACGATAACCAGCAGTATATCATCGACGTGAAGACCTGAGGCTGGGCGTCTACGAGGCAGGCGATGGATCTAGCGGTCATTGTCATCGATCAGATTGTGACCTCCATCGCCAGCCTCCTTTTGATTTCTATCGGACTGGCGGTGATTTTCGGCATGATGCGGGTGATCAATCTCGCGCATGGCGAATTCATCATGCTCGGCGGCTATACCGTAGTCACCGCCGTGAATGCCGGCATCAACGTATGGGTGGCGTCTCTTATCCTCGCGCCACTCATTGTCGGTGCGTTCGGCCTCGTGATCGAACGCACCATTATCCGGTTCCTGTACGGGCGTATGATCGACACCATGCTCGCCACTTGGGGATTGAGCCTGGCTCTTGTCGGCGCCGTCACCATGATTTTCGGTAATACCACCAGCGGCGTTTCCACGCCGCTCGGTTCGATGTCGTTCGGCAGATACGAACTCAGCAACTACAATTTCGCGATCATCGGGATCGCCGCGCTGACCACGCTCGCTCTGTTTTGCGCCTTGCGGTTCACCCGGTTCGGCATCATTGCCCGCGCGACCATGCAGAATGCGCAAATGGTCGGTTCGCTCGGCGTCAACTCCGCGCACGTTTACGCCGTGACTTTCGCGATCGGCGCGGCGCTGTCCGGGCTAGCCGGCGGGATGATAGCGCCGCTGTCGGGTGTCGTGCCGGCCATGGGTGGGCAATACGTGGCCAAGGCCTTCATCACCGTCATCAGCGGCGGTAGCGCCGTCGTCGCCGGCACGCTTTCCGCATCGACTGTGCTCGGCACGCTCGATACCGGCATGACGTTTCTGACAACACCGGTATTTGGGGAAGTAAGCCTCTTGGTCGGCGCTGTGCTCCTGGTCAGAGCGCTGCCGCAGGGCATTACCGGCCGCTTGTTCAGGGGCGCAATATGACCGGTCGCAGCGCCATCGCCTGGCTCCTGTTTTTGATCGCCGCTGCGGCGGTGATCGGGTTGTTCCCGCAGTTCTTCGAATTGTTCACGGTCATCAACGCGACGATCTACGCCAGCATGGGGATTCTCACGCTAAGCCTGGCGCTGATCTGGGGATATTGCGGCATCATCAGCTTCGGTCAGACCGCGTTTTTTGGTCTAGGCGGCTACACGTATGCGGTGGCGGCGATCAATTTCGGGGATTCCACGTGGGCGATTGTGCTTGGACTGTTGGTCCCGACCATGTTCGCCGCCCTTCTCGGGTATTTCATGTTCTGGGGACGCGTTACGGACGTGTATCTTGGCGTCATTACGCTCACCGTGTCCCTCATTCTTTATAAGCTGTTCAACGCAACGGCAGGCGACGCCTACCATATCGGCAGGGCGGCGCTCGGCGGCTTCAACGGCATTCGTGGACTTCCCGGGAGCAAATTTCCCGGCAGCTCGGCGACGCCCTTGATCAACCTTCCGTGGGATACGGACACGACGCTCGAGGTTGAAGACATCTGGTATGTGGCGGCATCGCTGTTGTGCGTGCTTTACATTTTCGTGCGCTGGCTGCTCTCGACCAATCTCGGTCACTTGATGGTTGCGATCCGGGAGAATGAACAACGCACCGAGCTACTCGGCTACGACCCGCGGCGCGTCAAACTCATCGCGTTCATCATTGGCGGAGCCATGGCGGGCGCCGCGGGTATTCTGTTCGCCAATTGCGTGTTTGTCAGTCCGACAATGTTCAGCCTGCTCTACACGGCGCAGGTGATTGTTTGGGTTATTATCGGCGGGCTGGGCACGCTGGTCGGGCCGGTATTCGCCTGTTTTCTTCTGCAAGGCATTACTGCCGAACTCGGCAGGCTCAACTGGCTCAATCCGAACTTCGTCCTCGGTATCATTCTGATTGCGTCCGTGCTGCTGATGCCGAGCGGCATACTGCCCACGCTGCAACGTCTTTATGAGAACTTCTCGTGGCCGGTGCGGCCGCGGCTAACGCGGCGGCAGCCGGCGCAATGACGGCCAAACCGATCATCGAGACGCAGGGATTGGTCAAGCGTTTCGGCGGTGTCGAGGTTCTCTCGGGCATCGATTTTTCCATTGATTACGGTGAACTGCGCTGTCTCATCGGGCCGAATGGTGCCGGCAAGAGCACGTTCTTCAAATGCATCACCGGCCAATTGAAGCCGACCGCCGGGGCGATCAAGTTCAAGAATGAAACGGTGACCGCCGCTGACGCCGCGTCGATTGCGCAACGCGGCATGGGGATCAAAACTCAAGTGCCGTCGCTGTATGACGGCCTGACGGTTCGCGAGCACATCCGGCTCGCCGTTGCCCGGCGGCTATCGCGAAAGGAAGTGGCTGCGGCAGTCGACGAAGTACTGGAAAAGTTCGGCATAAAGCACCTCGCCGGCCAGATCGTCGGCCGGCTTGCTCATGGGCAGCGGCAGCTCGTTGAAATCGCGATGGTCACCGGGTCGGACCCCGATCTTATCCTGTTGGACGAACCGGCCGCGGGCATGACCAACCAGGAGGTCGACCTTCTGGCGAAATTGATTCACGAGCTCAAGGGCAATCACTCGCTGATCATTGTCGAACACGACATGCAGTTCATCCAGATGATCGCCCGCAATGTCACTGTGCTGCATCAGGGACGTATTCTCCTTGAGGGCGATGTTCATACCGTCATGCGTGACGAGCGATTGCGCAACGTCTATTTGGGGCGCGAGGCCGGTGGCTGAAGTTTTGCAAGTGCGGGGCCTTCGGTCGGGCTACGGCCGCATTCCGATCCTGCAGGGCATCGATTTTTCGGTCGCACAGGGGGAATTCGTCGGTCTCTTCGGCCACAACGGCATGGGCAAGTCGACGCTGATGCGCACCCTGGCCGGGCAGTTGAACGCTACGGCCGGGCGAATTGTGTTTCGCGACGCCGACATAACCACAGCACCGGCGCATGAGCGCGCCCGCCATGGGCTAGGCTACATCCCACAGGGCCGCGAGATTTTCCCGAGGCTTAGCGTTGCCGAGAATCTTTGGATGGGCGCGCGGATGGCCGGCAAGTCCTGGGAAAAAGTCGACGAAGTCATTGAGACGTTCCCGCGTTTGGCGCCGTTGCGGTTGCGTACGGCGGGCGTTTTGAGCGGCGGCGAGCAGCAAATTCTCGCCATTGCCCGGTGTCTGTGCGGTGAACCGAGTCTCATACTTCTGGACGAACCGACTGAAGGCATTCAGCCATCCATCATCGACGAGATTGCCGACCACCTGCTCGAGCTCAAGCGGACGAATTCCGTGACGATGATTCTGGTCGAGCAATCGCTCGATTTCATTCGCAAACTGTCGGACCGGATTCTGGTGATTCAGAAGGGCACCCTGATCCGGCAAGTGCCGAAGGAAGAGATCAGCGAATTCGAGCACGAACTCATAAGCGAAGCCGTCGGCGCGAGCCGATGATCAGCGAACGCGGAAGGGTAGGGGCGAAATGCAGACAATCACAGCGATCATCCGGGCGAAAAAAGGCCACGAAGCGACCATGCGGCAGGCGCTTCTGAAGGTTGCTGAGAACGTCAAGCTGAATGAACCCGACACGGTTGGGTTCTTTATTTCGCAGGACGCAACAGATCCGTGCGTTTTCGCCACCTATGAGCGCTTCACGGACAAGTCGGCCATGGACCGTCACAACGGCTCTGAGACTGTCGCGCGATTTTTCGACGTGGCCAAGCCGATCCTGGACGGTGCCGTCACGTTGATAACAGCCAACGAGATTTCAGCTAAGCCGGCAGCGTAAGCGAAGGATATCACGCGGTCCCAGCCACAAGAATTTTAAGGACGTTGCCTTGGTCCGTCGGAGGGTGCGGGCTCGAATACTGGTTTTCGTTTGATTGATACGCAAACGCAAAGGAGCAAGACATGCCGCACGCCGCCAACTTACCGAGTATCCGCGAAATCCGCGCGTTGGCCGACGAATTTGGCATCGAAATGTCCGACTCCGAGGCTCAGTCGTACCAGAACTGTATGCAAGGCCCGATCGCTTCGTATCGACGCCTCGAGGAATTCACCGAGTTTCGTCCTCCGGTGAAATATCCGCGCGACCCAGGCTATCGGCCCGCGGCAAAGGACAACCCATTCAACGCCTGGTATTGGCGTTGCCACATCGAAGGCGCTCCATCGGGCAGCCTCAAGGGCTACGACGTCGGCATCAAGGATCCGATCTGCGTAGCCGGCGTGCCGCTGATCAATGGCTCCCGCATTCTCGAAGGTTTTATTCCCGACGTCGATGCCACGGTCGTTACACGCGTGCTCGACGCCGGAGGCACCATCGTCGGCAAGACCAACACCGAAGACTGCTCGTTCTCCGGCGGCGGACATACCTGCGTTGCCGGTCCCATGCGCAACCCGCACAAGCCGACTCATTCGCCCGGCGGATCGTCGGGCGGCAGCGCTGCCGCTGTTGCCGCTGGCGATGTGAAGATGGCGCTGGGTGGCGATCAGGCCGGCTCCATTCGTATGCCGGCATCGCGCTGCGGCGTTGTCGGCCACAAACCGACCTTTGGGCTCGTTCCCTATACCGGCATTGTCATGATCGAGATGACCTTGGATCATGTGGGGCCGATATGCGACACGGTCGAGAACACCGCTCGACTGCTTTCCGTCGTCGCCGGACCCGACCCGCTAGATCCGCGTCAGCGCGGTGTCATTCCGGAGAACTACGTGCGCGACTACATGCCGGCGATTGGCCGAGGCGTGAAAGGCCTACGCGTCGGGATTCTCAAGGAAGGATTTGCCCGACCCGCCGGTCCTGGATTCCCCGGCAGCGCCGAGATTGTCGATCGCAAGTGCAAAGCCGCCGCGAAGGAGCTCGAACAACAAGGGGCGGTCGTCACCGAGGTCTCGGTACCGATGCACCTTGACGGTCAGGACATCTGGATGGGCATCGGCATCGAAGGGCCGGCGGAATTCATGCTCAAAGGCAACAACGTCGGCACCAACTGGCGCGGCTTCTACAATACGCGATTGCTTGATGCCGTCGGACGCGGCTTTGGTTCACGACCCAGCGACCTGCCACCCCAGGCGGTTCTGGTGTTGCTGCTCGGCGAATACATGCATCGCCGTTACCACGGCCGGTACTACGCCAAGGCACAGAACGTGCGGCATCTGTTGAACGCTGCTTACGACAGCGCATTGGCGCAGTGCGATGTGCTCGCGCTGCCGACCATACCCTTCGTTACGCCGCCGCTGGCGGCCGATGGTTGCTCGATCGAGGAGAACATGGGCGCGGCGCTCGACATGCTGAACAACACCTGTCCATTCGACGTCACCGGTCACCCCGCTGTTTCCGTGCCTTGCGGCCTCGCGGACGATCTGCCGATTGGCCTCATGCTGGTCGGACGCCAATTTGACGACTTGACCGTGTTGCAAGCTGCGCACGCGGTCGAGACTTCGAAAAAGTGGCAGACCAGATAGCTCGCCGAATTGCCGGGCGCGGGGCCGTTAAGCCTGCGAGCCCGGCAGGCACGTACGCACAGTAGTGACGGGCTCTCAACAGTCGAGAGTCGTTTCGCGCTCCCATTCGGTAAGATGGCGCGTGTATTTGTTCCAGTCCTCGTACTTTAATTTCAGATAGGCACTCGAGAACTCATCGCCGAGCCCTTCCCGCAGGACGACGCACTGGTCGAAGGCCCGCAGGGCATCGAGGAGATTAAGCGGCAGCCGCCGAGCGTTCGTTACCTTGTGCCCCTCGGCGTACATGTCGATGTCGAGGCGCTTTCCCGGGTCACGCTTATTCTTCAAGCCATCAAGGCCGGCGGCGAGTAGCGCGGCTTGAAGCAAATACGGGTTTGCGGCGCCGTCGGCCAATCGGAGTTCGAATCGGCCCGCGTCGGGAATGCGGATCATGTGCGTCCGGTTATTGCCGGCATATGTGACGGTGTTTGGCGACCAGGTGGCACCGGACAAAGTGACCGGCGCATTGAGCCGCTTGTAGGAGTTGACCGTCGGATTGGTAATTGCGGCAAGGCCGTCGGCAGCGTGCATGACGCCGCCAAGGAAATTGTACGCCAAGGCAGACAGGCCAAGTTCTCCATTTGCGTCGGCAAACAAATTCTCGCCGGTCTTGGCTGACCAGAGCGACAAATGAACGTGACAGCCACTGCCGGTGAGATGTGAGAAAGGCTTGGGCATGAATGTGGCCCGCAGCCCATGATTCTCGGCGATCGACTTCACCATGTATTTGAAGAACGCATGGCGATCGGCCGTTTTAAGCGCGGAATCGTATTCCCAGTTCATCTCGAACTGGCCGTTAGCGTCCTCGTGATCGTTCTGATACGGCTGCCAGCCCAACGTATTCATGGCATCGCAGATTTCGGAAATGACCTCGTAGCGGCGCATGAGAGCTTGCTGGTCGTAGCAGGGCTTGGCCTGCGTATCCGCCGCGTCGGCAATCGCCTTGCCGTCCGGTGAGATCAAAAAGTATTCGCATTCGACGCCGGACTTTAATTCAAAGCCAGCGTTCGCGGCTTGCTGGACGACGCGTTTGAGAACCTGGCGCGGATTTTGAGCGACAGGTTTGCCGTCCATCATCAGATCCCCGGTCACCCAGGCGACCTCGGGCTTCCACGGCAATTGAATGACGCTGCTCGCGTCGGCCATCACCAAAACGTCCGGGTGTGCCGGGGTCATGTCGAACCAGACGGCGAAGCCGGCGAAACCCGCTCCGGACTTTGCGATGGTGTCGATCGCGGTCGCTGGAACGATCTTCGCACGCATCGCGCCGAACAGGTCGACAAACGAAACCAGGAAATACTTGATGCCGTGTTGTTTGGCGTATCCGCCGAGAGATTCCATCATCGCGCCCCTTTCCCCTCGTGACGGCAAACGACCGCACGCTTGGGGTTCGTTCCTCGCATCAACGCCGCCCGTCCAAGCCCGGAATCCAATTTGTGCCCGCGAGAGGAACCCTGGCCATCGCTGCCGCTTCGATCGTGAGCGCGACAAGGTCTTCAGGCTCAAGGTTGTGAACGTGCGATTTCCCGCACGCGCGCGCGATGGTCTGCGCTTCGAGCGTCAGCACGGACAGGTAATTCGCGAGCTTGCGCCCGGCAGCTTCCGGATCGAGCCGCCGGGCCAGCGCTTGATCCTGCGTTGTGATGCCCGCTGGATCGCGGCCTTCCTGCCAATCGTCAAAGGAGCCGGCAGTGCTTCCGAGCTTGCGATACTCATCCTCGTATCGGGGATCGTTGTCGCCGATGGCGACGAGCGCCGCGGTGCCGATCGACACCGCGTCGGCGCCTAGCGCGAGGCACTTGGCCACGTCTGCGCCGCTGCGGATGCCGCCCGAGACGATGAGCTGCACCTTGCGATGCATGCCCAACTCCTGCAGGGCTTGGACTGCTGGCGGAATGGCCGCAAGTGTGGGCATGCCAACATGTTCGATGAACACTTCCTGCGTCGCCGCGGTTCCCCCTTGCATACCGTCGAGCACAATGACATCGGCGCCGGCTTTCACGGCAAGCGGGATATCGTATTGCGGACGCGAAGCGCCGACCTTGACGTAAATGGGTTTCTCCCAATCTGTAATCTCTCGCAATTCCTGAAGTTTAATCTCGAGATCGTCCGGTCCGGTCCAATCGGGGTGACGGCAAGCTGAGCGCTGGTCGATGCCTTCCGGAAGCGCGCGCATGGCGGCGACTCGCGACGAGATTTTCTGGCCGAGCAGCATGCCGCCGCCGCCTGGCTTGGCCCCTTGCCCAATGACGACCTCGATGGCGTCGGCTTTGCGCAAGTCATCAGGGTTCATGCCGTAGCGCGAAGGCAGCAGCTGATAGACTAAAATCTTCGAGTGACCGCGCTCTTCAGGTGTCATCCCGCCGTCGCCGGTGGTGGTCGAAGTCCCGGCAACCGACGCGCCGCGTCCTAACGCTTCTTTGGCTTGTGCGGAAAGCGAGCCGAAACTCATGCCGGCGATAGTGATCGGGATTTTAAGTTCAATCGGCTTGGTTGCGAAGCGTGTTCCGAGCGCGACGCCCGTCCCGCATTTTTCACGATATCCTTCGAGCGGATAGCGACTGACCGACGCGCCGAGGAACAATAGATCGTCGAAATGCGGAAGCTTGCGCTTCGCGCCGAACCCGCGGATGTCGTATATGCCGGTGGCGGCGGCTCGACGGATTTCCGCGAGAGAAAATTCGTCGAAAGTCGCCGAGGGACGCGGCGCGGTGTGGATCCAGCGGTCTGTCCCGTCCATCAGTAAGACCCGGCGTTGTCGAAATGAAAATGATAGAGCTTGCGCGCCGAGCCGTAACGGCGGAACGAGGCGGGTTCGACGGCGCCATTTAGTCCGGCCGCAGCGAGCAACCTTCCGAGCTCGGCTTTGTGGTTTTCGCCCAATTCCTTTTCGACGCAGTCGGCACCCAGGCTCTCGACGCTGCCGCGCACGAACAAACGGGCTTCGTAGATTAAATCGCCCAAAGCCTCACCGGCATCGCCGAGCACGACCAGATTGCCCGCCTGTCCCATGAAGGCGGACATATGCCCGACGGAGCCCTTCACGACGATATCGATGCCTTTCATCGAAATGCCGCAGCGTGCCGATGCGTTGCCGTCAATGACCAGCAAACCGCCGCAGCCGGTCGCGCCGGCCGCCTGCGAAGCGTCGCCTTTCACGTGCACGCGCCCGGACATCATGTTCTCGGCGACGCCTTGTCCCGCCGATCCGTTAACAATGACGGTCGCTGCTTTATTCATGCCGGCGCAGTAGTAGCCGACGTGTCCTTCGATCTCGACGGTAACCGGTGCATCAAGACCCGCCGCGATCGCGTGCTGCCCGCGAGGATTGAGCACGCGCCAATGCGTTTCATTGGTGTCGGGAGTGAGCCGATGCAGTGACGCATTGAGTTCGCGAAGCGTCGTCTGCGAGAGATCCGCCACTCGCATCAGTGCCGTTCCCACAAATACGTCTTCGCCGGCGCCGGCTCCCAGACATTCGCGGTGTCGATACCCGGCAGATCCACCAACGCGCGATATTCAGTCCCGAACGCGACCCAGCTGTCCGTCTCCGCCATAACCGCCGGTTTGCAGGCGATCGGATCGCGCAGCACGCCGAAACCCGTTTCAGTGCCGACGACGAATGTGTAGAAGCCGTCCAGCGCGACCAGCGAGGAGCTGAGCGCCTGGTCGAGCGAAGCGCCTTCCCGCATTTTCCAACTCATGTACGCGGCGGCGACTTCCGTGTCGTTATCGGTCTGAAATGAAAATCCGTCCCTGATCAGATCCCGGCGCAACCCGTTGTGGTTTGACAATGACCCATTGTGCACGAGGCACTGATCGGCTCCGGTGGTGAAGGGATGCGCGCCATTGGTGGTCACGGCAGATTCAGTCGCCATTCGGGTATGGCCGATGGCATGCGTGCCGGTCATAGTATGAAGTCCGAATTGCCGGGCAACGTGATCCGGCCGGCCGACTTCCTTGAAAATCTCCATCCGGCGGCCGCCGCCAACGATCGTCAATTCCGGGATGGCCGCGATCTCGGCGCGGGCCGCCATCTCGTCTTCGTCTCGTACGGTCAAAACCAGATGAGTATCGCGAACGACGTGAGGGGGCAGGGCGCCGCTGCGCGCAATCTTTCGAAGCAGCAAATTGAAATCGTAATCGCGCGGTCCGCGAACCGTGAGCTTGATCGCGCCCGGAGCTGGCCTACCGTAGACGGCGAATCCGGCCGAATCCGGCCCGCGATCGCACAGCGTGCCCAGCATGCCCGCGAGCATTGCACCGAGTTTTGGTTCGAGTTCGGGGTCCTTCAGAAAGAGACCGACAATGCCGCACATGCGCTCTAAGCCCGATATTGCGAGCGAACGAGAAAACGATGAAACGTGGCTCGCTGTCAACCTACAAGCACAATTTTTTCTCTACAGGAAATGACTGAAATATGGCAGGGTGCAACATGGCAGCACGAACTAAAACGAAACGTCGTCGTGCCGCACGTTCGGCCAAGAATGTGCGGGCAGCCGGGGCGCGTGACGCCGGCGCTGATTTGCTTACCGGCTCGAGAGCTCCGACCGAATCTTCGTTACGACCGCTCGAGGCCAGCATCGGGTTTGAGGTGCGGCGATTGCGCAAATCAATCGATCTTACCGTCTCGGAACTCGGCGCAGCAGCCGGCATTTCCGCCGGAATGCTGTCCAAGATCGAAAACGGCAGCATCTCACCATCACTCGGCACTCTCGATGCCCTGGCGCGGGCGCTCAATGTTCCGATCACGCGCTTGTTCGCCGAGACTGACGAGCGCCGGGACTGCTCGTTCGTCAAAGCAAATGCCGGCGTGAGCATTGAACGGCGCGGCACCAAAGCCGGCCACCGCTATGATCTGCTCGGACATTCGCTCGGTGGCGCCATTGGCGTCGAACCTTTTCTTATCACGCTCGCCGCTGACGCGGTGCCCTATACTCATTTCCGCCACGCCGGTGTGGAGTTCATTTACATGTTGTCGGGCAAAGTCAGCTACCGTCACGGGGATCGAAAGTATGTGATGGAGCCCGGCGACGCCCTGCTGTTCAACTCTGCCGCCCGGCATGGACCGGAAGATTTGATCGAAGTCCCGATGCGCTACCTTTCGATCATCATCTACCCGCGCAGCGGCTAGTTTCTGCCGGGCTGCTAATGACCGCCGAGCTTGCGCCGAACGGCGATTTGCCGGCCGTTCTGCACGGCCGCTGAAAAACGGTCTGAAGACCGTGCGGCTAAAACTGCACCTTGTTCGGCTTTTCGAACCACAGCCGGTAAACCGCACGCGCTTCGTCCGCAAGTTCCGGCTCATGCACCATCGGGATGATCTGGCGTTCCGCCAGCGGCCGGGCCAGCTCATGATAAAAATGATCGTCGCCGAGACCGATTGAGCGAGAGTCTTCCATCGACAGCGTGTAATAGGCGCGATCGACCCGGCCCCACAGCATGCTCGACATGCACATGCAGCAAGGCGCACCATTCGTGTAAAGCTCGCAGCCGGACAGATTAAAAGTCTTCAGCTTCGCACTCGCGCGCCGCACCGCGAGCAATTCGGCATGAGCCGTCGGATCGTTGCTCGACAACACCTCGTTATGGGCTTCACCGACGACTTCGCCGTCCTTGACGATTACGCAGCCGAACGGACCGCCGTGTCCGTTGCTCATTCCCTGTTGCGCCAGCTCAAGGACGCGGCGCATATGCTTTGTTTCGTACATTGCCTTCTCCGATACAAACTAGGCGCCGAGGAACGCTCTTCTGATTTCCTCGGCATTTCGCAACGTCGAGCTCGCGCCCGACAGGGCCACTTTGCCGATTTCGAGAACATACGCGCGATCGCAACACGCCAACGCCTTTCGCACGTTCTGCTCGGCCAGCAAAACGGCCGTGCCATGACTGACGATTGTCTTGATGGCGCCGAGCACTTCGTCGGCAAGTTTGGGCGACAACCCTAGCGAGGGTTCGTCGAGCAGGAGCAACCGCGGCTCTCCCATCAGGGCACGGCCGATCGCCAGCATTTGCTGCTGACCGCCGGACAACTGCCAGCCTAGCTGGCTTTGCCGCTGCGCGAGTTGGGGAAACAGCGCAAAGGCGCGGTCGAGCCGGCTCTCGCGCTCAGCCTTGCCTCCGAACACTGCCACTTCGAGGTTTTCGCGTACGGTGAGGCCGGGGAATACTCGCCGTCCTTCCGGCGCATAGCCCAATCCCATACGTGCGCGGCGCTCCGGCCGTACTCCCGACATGTCGCGGCCGTGGAAAAACATCCGGCCGCTTCGCGGACGCAAGAATCCGACGATTGATTTAAACAAGGTGGATTTGCCGGCGCCGTTGGCTCCGACCAGCGCTACAGCCTCGCCGGCGCTCACGGTGAGCGTGACGTCCCGGAGCGCGGAAACCGGCCCGTAGGCCACGCTCAATCGTTCGATGTCCAAAAGGCCGCTCATGGCGACCCCGCCAGCGCCAATTCGGGTACATCCGGATCCAGCCCGAGATACGCTTCAATCACGGCTGGTTCACGGCGCACCGCGTCCGGTAGGCCCGATGCAATCACCTTGCCGCGGTCGAGGCAGATCAGGCGCTCGGCCAACGCCGCCAGAAACACCAGATTATGCTCGACGACCAACACTGTAACTCCGTCAGCGGCGAAGCTGCGAATGCGCTCGGCAAGGTCTCGTTGCTCCTGCTCATTGAGACCGGCCGCGGGCTCGTCGAGAAGCAAAACCTGTGGTGCTGCGACCAACGCGCGGGCGACTTCAACGCGTCGTCGGGTGCCGTAGGGCAGGCGTCCGCAAGGCTCCATCAGCACGTGGGTTATTCCGAGCCGTTCGGCCGCAGCCATCGCCAGGCCGCGCGCCCGTTTCGAGCCCGCGGTCGCGGCCAAGCGTTACCAATGCCCGAATGAGGCTCGCGCCGTCGATGCCGGCGCGCGCCACCGCGATGTTGTCGAGAACCGACAGGTCTTCGGCAAGATGGATGTGCTGAAACGTGCGTGTGATGCCGAGGCGTGCAATCGCATAGGCCGGCTCCGCGGTGATGTCGTGGTCGAGAAAGACGACCTTGCCGCGTTGGCAGGAGTAAAGTCCTGAGATGACGTTCAGCAAAGTGGTCTTGCCCGAACCGTTAGGTCCGATCAAGCCCACCACTTCGCCCGGCCGACAGGAGAGACTGACGCCGTCAAGTGCTTTGACGCCGCCAAAAGCAAGCGCGATATCGTCGACGCGCAACAGGGCATCTGCGTCGCGGGGACGGCACCGGCCGCGCGTGAAGAAAGAGGGCCTGCGCCATTTGCGGCGGCCGGGTCACGGCAGTGGTACCGAACAGCAGCGAGCGCAATCGCTCGAGCGCACCGACAAGTCCGTACGGCGCCGCGATCAGGGTGGCGAGCGCGACCGTGCCGTATGCGATCATGTAGTAATTTTCCAAAACCCGAAACCATTCCCGCAGATACACGATCAACCCGGCGCCCAAAATGGCGCCCGCGATCTGAGTGCGGCCGCCGATTACGGTCATGGTCAGGCAGGTCACCATCAGCGTGAGATCGAGGTTTTCGGGCGACACGACATGGATCACGTGAGCCATCAGCGCGCCGGCCGCGCCGCCGTAGGCCGCGCTCAGAACGAATGCACCAAATCGTAATTCGGCGATGTTGAGGCCGATCGACGACGCGGCCGCGCGGTCTTCGCGCATGAGATGAAAAGCGTGGCCGAGAAGTCCGCGCGTGACTTGGTAAGCGAGCAGGCAGCCGATCCCAACGATGGCCCAAACGAACCACAGCACCGAACGCCGATCGGCAACAGCAAAACCTGCGATTTCAATTGGCGGAATCCCGGAAAGACCATTGGTCCCCCCAGTCACGTCGCTCCATTGAATCGCGAGCAGCAGGACCACAAGGCCGATACCCAGTGTCGCCAGCGAGAAATAATGCTCCTCGAGCTTAAGCACCGGTACGCCGATGATCACCGCGAGTAAGGCCGGCCCGGCGATCGACAATGGAAATGTGAGGGGAAACGAAAATCCAAACCGCGTGGCCAGGATGCCGGTGATGTAGCCGCCGATTCCGAAGAAGGTCGCCTGCGCCAGCGACACCGCGCCGGCATGGCCGAACACGAACTGAAAGCCGAGCACGAGGAGAGCGTAGATACCGCACAACGTCAGAACGCGGAGATCGTAGAGGTTCGCGAACCCGACCGCGTAGACAATGAGCACGGCGGCGCCGACGATGAGGGGAAGCCGTATTCCTGCAGACAGCCAAGAAGCCAAGCCCATCACCCGCATGCCTGATTTAGACCCGGCGTTGCACGAGCTCGCCAAAAATTCCCTGCGGACGGAAGAAAAAGACGAGGAGCAGGACAAGATACAGGAGGCCGGTCGCCACAGCGTAAGAAACGTAGGCGGACACCACCACTTGAAAGATCGAAATCATCATGGCGCCGAGCACGGCGCCGGCGATGCTGCCCCAACCGCCAACCACGACAGCCATATACGCGTACACGCTGAGCGGAATTCCCCCGGTCGGATAGACGAAGAACTGGTTGGCGAGCAGCGCGCCGGCGACGCCGGCGAGCGCGGTGCCGGCGCCGAATGTGCAGGCGATCACCGCTGAGGCGCGAATGCCGATAGCCTGAGCCATTTGCCGATCCTGCGCGGTGGCGCGCAGCCGACGCCCGACCTGCGTCCGCGCGAAGATCAAATACTGGAGCCCGATCAGCACCGCGGCGACCGCCAGCGTGCCAAGCGCCTGGATGCTGATTGTGATCGCGCCAAGGTGAACCGTACCGCTTTTCAGAAGCGGCGGGGCAGCCCGCGCCTGAGGCCCGAACAGGACAAGAAACAGATTTTGCAGCACGATGCCGCACAACAACGTGCTGATGAACACCGTCGCTGGCGGCCGGTTGATGAGCGGAAAATAGGCCACCAGGGCGACCGCAATGCCGACCGCGAACATGATCGCGGCCACCAGCGGCAGCATCACAATCATCGGCCAGGTCGCCAGCGAGCCGAGGCCAACAGCCACGTAGCCGCCGGCCATGACCAGATCGCCGTGCGCGAAATTCACCGCGCTGGTGGCGTTGACGATGAATACAAATCCGAGTGCGACAAGGGCGTAGGCCGCTCCGAGCGCGACGCCGTTGATAGCAAGCTGAACGAACGTCATCGTCGGCGAGCGCGCATGTCCTATTTGAGGATCAGCTGCTCTCCCGCATAGTGGGCAACGATCTTCGGAATACGGCTCGTGCCGTCCCAGCAGACGATATCGGCGTCATGGGATAAATCGCCGTGACCGTTGGATTTATAAGTCATCGCGACGCCCTGATAGGTTTCCTTTTGCAACGCCGCGCGGAGGTCCTCAGGTGTCTTGGCGCCTTTCGCCATAAGCGTAAGCGCCATCATCACACCGTCGTATTGACCGAGCGCGAGCCCGTCCGGTTCGAGATTGAAGCGTTTCAGGTAAGCGTCCGCCCAAGCCTTGATGGCCGGCGTCGGGCGCGCCTCAGGCGCTGACGGTGTCTCGGCGCAGACGCCCGCGAGTTCGGCCGGCTCGAATAGTGCGGTCGCGGTCGGCTCGACAATCGAAGAGCTGTTCACGATCGGGATATTAAGCCCGCTCGATTTGAGTTGTTTGGTGATCAGCGTCATCGGGGTCGCGACCGAATGGAGCGCGATGACGTCGGCGCCGGACGCTTTCACTTTGGCGAGAAGCGGACTCATGTCCTTGGTGTCGGGCGCGATCGAATTGTCTTCGAACACCGGCTTGGCGCCGAGTTTTCCGAAGTCTTCCTGCAGGAGTGCGAAGCCGCCCTGTCCGTACGCGGTGGTGTCGCTGATAAGCGCGATTTTCGTCTTCTTCATCACTTCGACGATGTAGCGCGCATGCGCGACTTTGATTTCGCGGTCGTTCGGCAGGAAGCGGAAGATATAGGGGTTGCCGCTCTCGGTGATCTTGGCGAGACCGGATATGGTCAGAAGCGGAACCTTGTATTCGGCCGCGATCGGCATCATCGCCACCATCTCGGTGCCGAACACCGTGACGGCGGCGGCAATCGCTTTCTGGCTGCTCAGCGCCTTGTCGAGGGCGGTCGCGGCGCCGGTCGCCGATGTACCCGTGTCAAAAACCGGAAAGTCGACTTTCATTCCGCCGGGCGCCTGCTCCAGCGCCATGACGGCGCCGTTTCGTTGGCTGCCTCCTTCCACCGAAAGAAAGCCGGTAATCGGCATGACGATGGGAAGATAGGCGTCGGCCGCCTTCGCTGCGGTGCCCGCGCCGGCGATCAAACAGAGTCCGACGAACGTCGGTGCTGCGGCGGCGCTCCACCGCCTCGATTGAGGGCTTCTCATCGCGTCACCTCTACGGTTGCGCAGGACCCGGCTTTCCCTGCTAGGACAAAAAGTTTCCTCCTAAGAATGATATCGCGGGGCGGTAGCCGTCAAGCGAAAACGGCGGACGGAGAGGCTCACTCCCCTGGCGCCGAAGCCAAGCGATGCACGTGATAGGGCTGGCAGGCGAGCGCCGTGACAAAACTCGCCGACGAAAGGTTGCAACTGTTTGGCGAACGAGCGCATCGCCGAATTGGCGGCGAACAGCCGTTGCGCTGCGGCGGATGCATCACGGCGCAATTTTTTCTCATCAACCGTCGTCAGTTGTCCGTGATCGAGCACCATGACACCGCCGATCATGACACTGTCGACCGCGGCACCGTTCTCGGTGAACACGATCTGGCTGATGACATCGTGGCATGGAACGTAATTGATATGTCCGAGGTCGAGGAAAACGATATCTGCCTTGTAACCGGCGGCGATGTCGCCGATCTGGCCGCCGAATCCCATGGCCTGCGCGCTTCCGCTTGTTGCCATGCGCAGCACCTCGTCCGGGCCGAGCCAGGAGTCGAAATCCGGTGTCTGCACGCGCGAAATGAACGAGGCGAGCCGCGTCGCCTCGAACATGTTGAGCTGGTCGGAGCTGTTTGCAGCGTCGGTCGCAATCCCGACATTGATGCCGCGCTCGAGCATCGGCCGCAGATGTGCAAGCCCGGAGCCGAAGCGCATGTTGCTGATCGGCGCATGCACAACGGACGCGCCGTTGTCGGCCAGCCGCCCGCGGTCATCGTCATCGAGCCAGATTGCGTGCGCCGCCGAGAGGTGAGGCCCCAGCATGCCGAGCGCATCAAGATGCGCCGTCAGCGTCTTGCCGTATTTGCGCAGGCCGAGCACTGCCTGCGCCTTGGTCTCAGCGAGGTGGGTCTGCAGCGGCAGGTCATAATCCTTGGCGAGATCCCGGCAGCGCAGGAGAAATTCGTCGCTGCAATGCAGTGGAATCGTCGGCGCGATTGCAGGACGGATCCAATCGCGATCGAATGGCCATTCGCTATAAATTTTTTCAGCGGCCTCGGCAGTCGCCCGATAGGGTGCGAGCTTGAAAGCACGCACGTCGGCGCTGAAGCGTCTCGGGCAGCGCATCGATAAGACCCGGATAGGCCTGATAGAGCGTGAAATCGGCGACCATCGGCGCGATCACCGCGCGTACACCCGCGTCGCGGTAGGCCTTGCCGAGCGCGAAAACGCCGTCGACGCTCGGCAGCGGAAACTCGAAAAACAGATCGTAACAGGCGGTGCAGCCCTTGCGGATCATTTCAACGGCGGCGACGAGCCCATTGAGATATTTATCCTCGAGCGTCCGATTGCCGGCCATGCCGGGCATTCCATTGAGAAAAAGTTCGAGCGGCCAGCGGTCGCCCACCAAGCCTTTGGCCAAGGTGCCGTGGCCGTGGACGTGCCCATTCACCAGCCCGGGTATCAACGCGCGATCCGAAGCGTCGATGACGATCGCGTCGTCCGACGCTTCCATGCCGGGCGCGCCAACGGACGCGATCGTATCGCCCTCGATCAAAATATCAGCGGCCAGCGCCTGGCGTCGCCGCGCATCGACAACAACACCGTTGCGAATAATCTTGCGGCGCCCCGCCATGAACGATTGCCTGCTATCGGTTTGTCCGGCTTCTTGCTTGCCCGTCAGGCGGCCGCCGTCGTCGACTGTTCTTTATGCTCGTAATCGTAGCCCGCCATTAAATCGGTGACGATTTTATTGAACGCAGCCCAGTCGGTTTCGCGATAAGAATGGTTGCGGATGATAAAGGGCGCACCGGCGTAGAATTTCTCGTATTGCTGATGGCGTCCGGCAAACTCAGATCCCACCATGTCCCAGGCGAGCTTGAATAGTTTCATACGGCCGAGCGAATCGGCCTGCGGCGTCTGCCAATAGGTCTGGAAATTTCGGGCCAATTCCTCATCATCCATAACCGAAATATTGGCCGGCATCTGGAAAACGCCGCCGCCGCAGAGTTCGCGCAATTCGTCGATGAACTTGCTGTAGTTCTGCGTGCACCATTCCAACGCGCCATACATCATCCGCCGGTTGAAACAAACATAGCCCTGCGCACCGCCCGGCCAGGCTTCGCAGGCATTGATCTGACCGTTGATCATGCCGGCGATCATGGCTTCCTGGGCCGAAATTCGTCCAAGAGTTTCTTTGACCGCCGGAACCTGGTCGGCGCCGGTGGCATTCGCCACCATGCTGGCAAGCCCGACCAAAAGTCGCATCTTCGACCAGTACCTGACGTTCGACTGATGGTTGCCGAAGCAGTGGCTAGGAGTTTTGACATAAATGTCGCGAGACAGCAGCGCATCGTCGTGCACAAAAACGCGCTCCCACGGCACCTTCACCTCATTGCATAACAGCATGCTGTCGCTCTCGTCGTACCGGTAGGCCAGGGGTGAATCGAATTCCGAGACGCAATTGAGCTCGGCCGGTTGTCGCGACCACAGTTGCAGGCCTTCAGCATTGCACGGGATGGCGCAGGTAATCGCCTCTTTTTTCTGATCGGGCGCGAGCGGGATAACGTTGCCGATCCAGATCTCGTTGGCGAATACGGCGCCCGTCGCCAGCATCTTCATGCCGGATATGATCACGCCGTCGTCGTCTTCGCGCACCACCCGCAACGTCGGCATCGGCAGGTTCTGCCGATGGTAAAATTCCGGGTTGCGTGCGGCCTGCGGCGGCACCACCGCGTAGACCGGGTAAATATCGTTGTCGCGAATGTGCTGATAGTAAGCAAGCAGGTTTTCGGGATGGCCGCAGGGCGATTTCAACTCGTCGACCTTCATCGCCATGCCGGTGACAAATGACGATACGTGATCGGGTGACCGACCGAACATGCCGTAGGTGAAATCAGCAATCCGGCGGTGGCCGATCATGCGGCGCTGCAAATCTTCGCGGGAGCGAGCGCGCAAAAAATAAATGGAATGACGTCCGCCGTCCTCCTCGTAAGTCATTTCCTCCCGCAAGGCGGGATCGGCTTTCATGTCGTAAAGCGCTGCTACAGTCTGTGCCGCGTTACGGAACGCAGGATGTCGCGTCACGTCGTCGACCCGCTCGGAGCCGATATACACAATGCGCCCGTCGCGGATCGATTTCGAGATGTTCCTTACCGCTCCGTAGCATCGGTCGACTCCCGCTTTTAAATCGGCCGCTCGCGCAGCTTTCCACCCCGATCCCGAGCTGACCGGCGTGACTCCCGGAGGAGGAGGCCGTTCAAGGCGCAAACCAGGATGAGCTAGGCAGCAGCGGCTTTGCGAGTTGAATTGCGGCGAATAAGCTCGACCAGATCGGAGGTGCTGATAATTTCCGCGAAGGCAAGCTGCAGAGTGGTGAGCGTGGCCTTTTTTATTTGCTCTACAGATAGATCGCCGATCGGGAATGTTTCGGTGCCGTCGCTGACGAAAAAGACGTGGTAGTCACGCATCGCAGCCTCGCGTGCGGTCGTCTCGCAGCAAATGTTGGTGCAGATACCGGTCACGATAATTGTGTCGATGCCATTTCCGCGAAGCACCAAATCAAGATCGGTTCCGGTGAACGAGCCGTAGCGCGGCTTGTAAAGCAGAATGTCGTCCTTCTCGACGTCGACGCCTGGGTGCAATTTGGCGGTTTCCGAACCTTCCTTGATGTACCCGGCACGAACCGGCTCGATCAGTTCGCCCATGGTGCCCAGATTGCTGCCATCGGCGCGCGTCACGTGGAGGGTGTGGATCACCTTGATGCCGGCGGAACGGCAAGCAGCGGCGATGCGGTTGACGGGTTCAAGCAACGCAACCCCATTCGGCGCCGACAACGGTGTGCCTTCGACGAAGGCGTTTTGCATATCAACGTTTACCAGCGCCGTTCTCGACGGAATAAGATCAAACTCGGCCATGACGATTATCCTCCAGGGTCGAACCCAGCGAGACACCATATATTTCGCATGCTTATCTTTCAATTGGACGGCGGCTTTGCACTGCGTTGACTTGCGTTTTGCGCTCGCTCAGGAGCAATATTCGCGACCCGCCGGCGCCTGTGCAGCACATCTCTAAATGGCCAGCCGAGCGGGCGGCCGCGTTTCTGCAGCGAGGAGAAGCATAATGCCGTTCATCCGGGTCGATTGGTTTCCAGGGCGCACGCTGGAGCAAAAGCGCGAATTGGCTGAAGTTTTGACTCGCGAGTTTGCGCGTATCGCCAAGTGCAAACCGGAAACCATCAATTTTATTTTCACCGAAGTCGGCCGGGAGGATTGGGGCCGCAACGGCAAGCTATTTTGTGATGCCTATGAGTATGAAAATGATCCCGCTTAGTTGCGGGTGAGCCGTTCAGGGTCAGCGAGCGATTGTCGAGTTTACGGCCGGCCGACGGCGCACGCTGCTCTGCTACTGCCCATGGCTTTTGAGGACATCCTGACATTTAACGCTGATCTTCTCCCGGTTTCTTTGGAGGCACTTTAGAATTGCGTCGGTGTCCGACGAATTGACATCCAGTTCGTGTTTGCAAAATTTCACAGCTTCGGGTGCGCAAGCCTGTCGCTCTTCCTTCGTCCCATTACCCAGCGGGTTGGCCGCGACTGCTGGTTCAGCCGCAAGCGCGAGAGCTAGCAATAAAAACCATGTCCGGCGCATCATTATCCCTTCCTGTCCAGGCGTTGGGTGAGAAGAATAATACGGAGTCGGCTCCGAATGTTCCGTTCCGTTGAGTAAGCGCATGAAAGAGGTCCATGTACCAGCACCGTGCGAGGTGCACTCGTGACTTCCGGCTACTCCTGCGAGAGACGCATCAGTCCGCGGTTGGAGTAGCACGGGTATTGCCGAGCCAGGCGCCTGATTCTCGCTGAGTTCTGTTGCCTCGGGTCTTGATCTCGCATCGTCGGTGTGGCTCCTCGCGGTAAGCCGTTGGAGCCGGCACGCCAATGACCAAGCAAATTCGTCTTAACGCGTTCGATATGAATTGCGTCGCGCATCAATCATCCGGGATGTGGCGGCACCCACGCGACCGTTCGTGGACCTACAAGGATCTGGAGTATTGGGTCGATCTGGCGCGTGTTCTTGAGCGTGGCAAGTTCGACGGCATTTTTTTGGCGGACGTTCTTGGCGTGTACGACGTTTATGGCGGATCTGCGGAAGCGGCGCTTCGCAATGCGACGCAGATCCCCGTCAATGATCCGTTTCTCGTCATACCGGCGATGGCTGTCGTCACGGAAAACCTCGGATTTGGCGTCACCGGCACGCTTTCCTACGAAGCGCCGTTTCAATTCGCGCGCCGCATGTCGACGCTCGATCATCTGACCAAAGGCCGGATCGGCTGGAACATCGTGACGGGCTATCTCGAAAGCGCCGCCAAGGGAGCAGGGCGCGACAAGCAGAGCGGGCACGATCTGCGTTACGACATCGCCGATGAGTACATGCAAATCGTCTACAAACTTTGGGAGGGCAGTTGGGACGAAGGCGCCGTGGTGCGCGATCGCGACGCCGGAATTTTCACGCAGGCCAACCGGGTGCGGAAAATTGAGCACAAGGGCGAGCACTATACCGTCAATGCCATTCATCTGTCCGAGCCGTCGCCGCAACGTACTCCAGTGCTTTACCAGGCCGGGACTTCCGGCAAAGGCCGTGAATTTGCCGCGCGACATGCGGAATGCGTGTTCATGGCGGCTCCGACAAAACAGATCATCGCGGGCTCGGTGGCCGATATCCGCAAACGCGCCGCGGCTCACGGCCGCAATCCGTCGGAAATCCTGATCTTCGCTTTGGCCACGGTCATTCCCGGCGCCACCGACGAGGCGGCGAGAGCCAAGCTTGCCGAATATCAATCCTACGTCAGTCCCGAAGGGGCGCTTGCGCTCGTGTCCGGATGGACCGGAATCGATTTTTCAAAATACGGGCTCGATGACGTGGTCCGCATACATAGAAAATGACGCCATCCGCTCAACCGTGGAAACGCTGACAGTTGCCGATCCCGATCGGCAATGGACGATACGTCAGATCGCGGAATTTGCCGGCATCGGAGGCATGGCGCCGGTCATTGTTGGCTCACCTGATAAGGTAGCCGACGAACTGATGTCATGGGTCCGCGACACCGACGTCGACGGCTTCAATCTTGCTTATGCCGTTACGCCGGAAAGCTTCACAGATTTTGTTGACCTCGTCGTTCCCGAATTGCAACGGCGCGGTGTCTATAAACGCGAATACGCGCCTGGCACTTTCCGCGAGAAGCTTTTCGGGCAAGGCCGCGCGAGGCTGGGCAAAGACCATCCGGCGCATCTTTATCGTCACTCTGGTCTTTGAGGAGGAGAACAATGGCGGAGCGTAATCATGCTTCGACAAGCGAGCCGGCGTTAAGCACTCCCCACTCCCGACCCGCGACGCCGGCCCATATCGTCAGTACCGACGCGGAAGCGATCGAGATCGCCAAACGGCTGGCGGCTGACTTCGTCAAGAGCGCGGCCGAGCGCGACCGCGAGCGGCGGCTGCCATTTCAGGAAATCGAGGCGTTCTCGCAATCCGGCCTTTGGGGAATCACGATCCCGAAAGCCTATGGCGGAGCCGAAGTCTCGTGCGTGACATTGGCCGAAGTTGTTAAGATTATCGCCTCGGCCGATCCGTCAATCGCGCAGATTCCGCAAAATCACTTCAGCATTGTCGACCTTATCAGGATCAGCGGAACACAGGAGCAGCGCCGCTATTTCTTCGCTGAAGTCCTCAACGGCTTGCGCCTCGGGAACGCTTTCTCCGAGCGCAAGACCAAAAATGTTGCCGAGCTTAAGACCCGCCTGACCACGAACGGCGGCTCTTTCGTCATCACCGGAACGAAATTCTACTCGACGGGCGCGCTGTTCGCGCACCTCGTGCCGGTGGCCGCGTTGGATGAGGAAGGCAAGCTGCATGTCGCCATGGCGGATCGCAACGCTCCCGGCCTGACTGTCGTTGATGATTGGTCGAGCTTCGGCCAGCGAACAACGGCGAGCGGAACCGTCACCTTTGACGACGTCAGGGTGCCGCGGGGCCACGTTATTCAGGCCTATCGCGCCTTTGAGGCGCCGACGGCGAATGGCCCTCACGCCCAATTGGTGCACGCCGCGATCGACTTGGGGATAGCCGCCGCGGCGATCGAGGAAACAACAAGCCTGGTCCGCACTCATGCTCGCCCGTGGATCGACAGCGGCCAGCAACGCGCGTCCGAGGATCTCTACACCATCGCCCAGATCGGAGATCTGAACATCCGACTGCGGGCCGCGGAGGCGCTGCTGGCCCGGGCCGGCGATTACGTCGACAAGGCGATCGCGGCGCCCAGCGAAAACTCCGTGGGTGCGGCATCGATTGCAGTTGCCGAAGCCAAAGTTCTTTCAACCGAACTGGCCATCCTCGCAACCAACAAGCTCTTCGAGCTTTCAGGAACGTCGTCGACCCTTGAAGGATCGGGACTCGACCGGCACTGGCGCAACGCGCGTGTCCACACCCTGCACGATCCGGTTCGCTGGAAGTATTTTGCCGTGGGGAACTTCTATCTGAACGGCGTCCTGCCGCAGCGTCATCCGTGGATTTAAGGGGCGGTCAGGCCGGGATTGGCGAAGTGCCTTAGGTTCCGTTGGGAACCGGCAATAGACGATATTTTTCCAAGGAACCGCGGCGCGCGTTTTGGGTTGTTCGCGCACGGCCGAGCCGGCAACGATCGGAGGTAACAATGCACATTTTGAGCAAGATCGCGATCGGCGCAGCCGGTCTTGCGATGTTTTCGGCTGCGGCATTCGCCGATGAAGTGACGACGACAACCACCCGGCGCACCCAGGAGCCCGGCCCCGGCGTCTACGTCGGCGTTCCCGGCGTGGTCGGCGTGCAGGTAGGCGAACCGTCGCGCGGGTGCACGACGCAAAACCGGACAACTACTGACACCGATACCGGCGCTTCCCGATCGGTCACACGCAGCAACTGTTAACTCTTCATACGGTTCATGCGCATGAAGGCTCCGCGGCGGATGCCGCGGGGCCTTCGCGTTTTTCGCCACGGCAGGCGCGATGCGCCGGATGGACCGGGATTGAACGTTTCAGCATTTTTTGGGAGGCTATGAGCGGGCAGGACGCAGAAAATATTGCGGCTGCAGGGGAGGCATTATGCACACTACCGTTAAGCAGCAGGAGCTGCGCCGCGCGACTAATCCGTTGTTCAATGATCGCAAGCTTAAGCTCGGCACGTTCTGCACCAACTTGAATGGCGGCTGCGCGATCAGCACCATTCCCGAGACGCTAAAAATCAGCTGGCCGAATACGGTGCGGCTCGCGCAGATCGCGGAGGACATGGAATTCGAGGCGCTGGTGCCAGTCGGCCGCTGGAAGGGCTTCGGCGGCGAAACCAACTTTAACGGCCCGGGTTTCGAATGTTTCTCCTGGGCTGCCGGCATCGGCGGCGCGACCAAATATTCTGCGGTGTTCTCTACCGCGCATGTGCCGATGTATCACCCTACGCTCGCGGCCAAACAGGCCACCGTGATCGATCACATCAGCAACGGCCGGCATGCCATCAACATCGTCGGCGGCTGGAACCAGCCTGAGCTCGACATGTTCGGCGCGCGTATGGAAGACCACGAGGATCGCTATGGCAGGGCGGCCGAATGGATCGAGGTGATGATCGGACTATGGACCTGCGAGGACGAATTCACCTATGAGGGCAAATACTACCAGGTGAAAAAGGGCGAGCTGGCGCCGAAGCCGATCCAGCAGCCCTATCCTGCGATCATGAACGCCGGCGGCTCGGAGCAGGGCCAGCACTTTGCCGCCAAATACTCGGACATCGCCTTTATCCAGTTCGACAGGCACGACCCCGATTTTGCGCGCGCGAAGGTCGAGAAGTATCGGCGGCTGGCGCGCGAGGAATACGGCCGCGACATTCAGATCTGGAACCACGGCTACGTCGTGCAGCGCGAGACCGAGAAAGAAGCCCAGGATTTCCTGCATTATTACGTGCACGAGAAAGGCGACTGGGTGGCGGCGGAGAATCTGATGAAGCTTCTCGGCATCGGCTCGCTCGCAGTCGAAGACTTCCGCAAGCTGCAAGCGCATTTCATGGCCGGCTGGGGTGCGTTCCCGTTGGTCGGAACCAAAGAGCAGATCGCAGACGGCCTCGCCAATCTCTCCAAGCTCGGCATTGATGGCATATTGCTGTCGTGGCCGATCTACGAGGAAGGCATGCTGGCGTTCCAGCGCGAAACCATCCCGCTGCTGCAACAGGCGGGGCTGCGGTAGCGATCCGGAATTGATTACCCGGTAATTGCGCCTGCGAACCGGAGTCAGCGCCGTTCGAAAGTCTGCGGATCGGCCGCTTGCGCGTCGCGGCTCGGCGCGGGCATTTGCGGCGCTGCCCGCCGGCGGCGAACCGCCAGCCGGCCGTCCGTGCTCGGCTGATAGAACACGCTATAGGTGGAGACGGCAGCGGCGAATGCCTCGGCATCGGCGGCCTTGGTCACCTCGAGCGAATCGAAACCGGCGCGAAGCAGAAAAAGAAATTGGTCGCGCAAAATTTCGCCGGTCGCCCGCAACTCGCCGCGGAAGCCGTAGCGTTCGCGCAGCAACCGCGCCTGGCTGTAGGCGCGGCCATCACGGAATTTTGGAAACACCAGCGCGACAAGCGCCAGCCGGGCGAGCCATGGCTCAAGCTCCGCGACCTTGCGATTATTAGGCCACAGCACGCCGACCGGGGCTTGGCGGGCAGCGAGTTCGGCGGCGTTGGCCAGGAAGCGTTCCGCCGTCACAATAACCGGAACGCCGTCCGGAAGCGGCGCGTCGTCCGCCACCCTGACGTAACCGTCCTCGACAATGTGGCCTTGCTTAACGAGTGGCATAGACGCGCTCCCGAAATGGCTCGACGCCGGTGCGCTTGACCGTGTCGATGAACAACTCGTCCGGCCGCTCACGCAATTCGACGTACGCTGCGGCGATATCCTCGACCACATCGGCCACTTGCGCGTACGGCACCGCCGGTCCGATCAGCGTGCCGAGAGCGGCGTTCTCATCGGCCTTGCCGCCGAGCGTGATCTGATAAAACTCCTCGCCGTTCTTCTCGACGCCGAGAATGCCGATATGCCCGACGTGATGGTGCCCGCAGGCGTTGATGCAGCCGGAAATATTGATGTGCAGCCGCCCGAGATCCCGCGCCAGATCGAGATTGCGGAAACGGCGCGTCAGCTCCTGGGCGATCGGAATCGAGCGGGCGTTGGCCAGGCTGCAATAGTCGAGGCCCGGGCAGGCGATGATGTCCGTGATGAGATTGACGTTTGCGGTGGCGACACCGATGGCGTCGAGTGCGCGCCACAACGCCGGCAGATCGCGTTGCGCGACATGCGGCAGCGCCAGATTTTGCTCGTGACCGACGCGGATTTCACCGAACGAATAGCGCTCGGCCAGGTCGGCAATCGCGTCCATCTGCTCGGCCGTGACGTCGCCCGGCGTACCGCCTTCCGGCTTGAGTGAAAGTGTGGCGATGGCGTAGCCGGCCGTTTTGTGAGTGGCGGTGGAATTGTTCATCCAGGCATCGAAGCGCCGATCGGCGCGCCGCGCCTCGGCGAGCTCCGGCGGATTGTTCTCGAGCCGCGCGTAGTTCGGATAACGGAAGCGGCTGGCGATCTCCTCTATGACCTCTTTATCGAGCGCGAGCGGGCCGTCCTTGATGCTCTGCCATTCCGCCTCGACTTCCTTGGCGAAGGCCTCGGCGCCGAGCTCGTGCACCAATATTTTTATACGGGCTTTATAAATGTTGTCGCGCCGGCCGAACTGGTTGTAGGTACGCAGCACCGCTTCGACGTAGCTGAGCACGTCGCGCTTTTGCAGGAACGGCTTGATCGTTTTGGCAATAAACGCAGTGCGGCCCAGTCCGCCGCCGACCATGACTTCGAAGCCGGTCTCGCCGGCGTCGTTGCGATGCAGCCGCAGCGCCATGTCGTGAATCCGCAGCGCGGCGCGATCGTGGCTCGAGGTTCCGACCGCGATCTTGAATTTGCGCGGCATGAACGAAAACTCGGGATGCAGCGTCACATGCTGCCGGACCACTTCCGCCCAGATGCGCGGATCCTCGATCTCGTCGGGCGCGACGCCGGCCCATTGGTCGGTGGTGATATTGCGCACAACGTTGCCGCTCGTCTGCATGCCGTGCATGCCGACGCTGGCGAGGTCCGCCATGGCGTCCGGCAATTCTTCAAGCTTGATCCAGTGGTACTGGATGTTCTGCCGGGTGGTGAAGTGGCCGTAGCCTCGATCGTAACGCCGCGCCACGTGAGCGAGCATGCGCAACTGGGCCGACGACAATGTGCCGTACGGAATGGCAATGCGAAGCATGTAGGCGTGGAGCTGGAGGTAGACCCCGTTCATCAGCCGAAGCGGCTTGAACTCATCCTCAGTCAGCTCTCCGGAAAGCCGTCGCGCCACCTGACCGCGGAATTCGGCGACTCTTTCGCCGACCAGGGTCCGGTCCAATTCATCGTACAGGTACATGTTCGGCTTTGACCTTCAGGACTTGCAGCGGCAAGTCGATCGTCGGGCCGCTGGAGCGAATGCGCTCCCGCAAGTTTCCCGGCCGCACCCGGCCGTCTTCGCTCACCCGAACTGGCGCCACGTAAGCATCAACGGCGTGCAGCCCGTCGGCCTTGGCGGCCGCCAGAAGGTCTTGCGCTACCGCCGCTGCCGTCGTGACCGCCGCACTGTCGAGCTTTGTCGTCCAGCCGCCTTCGCCGCGATAGACCACGGCGCCGTCAGCGAGCCTGTTGGCGGTCACAACGACCGGCCCGGTGATCTTGAGTTTTTGTTGAAGTGGGGAAGTCATGCCGCTGCCTCCGATCGCACGCCGCCGTTGACTAAAGCGTGCCAGGCGTCGGACCGCGCCACCGTCGATCCGATCACCAGCACGCCCGGACCTTCGCCGGCTTCGGCTGCGAGTTCCGCTAGACCATCCAGTTGACCGACCCGGCAAAGCGCATCCGGGCGCGTACCGCGAACCAGCACTGCGGCGGGTGTGGCCGCGTCGCGGCCGGCGGCAATCAGGCCTTTGCCGATATCGCCGGCGTTGCGAAGCCCCATGTAAATGACGACTGTCATCGCCGGGTCAGCGAATTTCGACCAGTCGGTGCGAATTTGATTGCCGGCGTGATGCGCGGTGACGAACGCGATCGCCGAAGCTTCGTCGCGGAATGACAGCGGCAATCCCGCTTCTGCCGCACAGCCCAGCGCCGCAGTAATCCCGGGCACGACTACGACGGCGACGTCTGCTTCACGCAAGTATTCGATTTCTTCGCCGCCGCGGCCGAAGATGAACGGATCGCCGCTTTTCAGGCGCACCACATTCAATCCTTGATGGGCGGCTTCGGCGAGACGCCGGTTGATGACGTCCTGCGGCATTCCGGGCTGGCCGGATCGCTTGCCGACAAAAATGCGCTTGGCGTCGCGCCGGGCGCGATCGAGAATCTCCGCGCTGACAAGTTCGTCATAAAAGACGACGTCCGCGGCTTGCAGCGCCTGCAACGCCCGTAGCGTCAAAAGGTCAGCGTCTCCGGGGCCGGCGCCGACGAGCACCACCAATCCGGATTGCCGATTTGAACGGTCGGGATGTTCGCTTGCACGCGAAAGCGCCGCTTCCGCCCAGTGCCAGCGGCCCGCAAGCGCCGCGACGCCGATCGGACCATCGACCACGGTCTCCCAGAAACGGCGTAACGAAAGCTTGCCGGACTGGCGTTGCGCGACGCGCGGCCGGAAGCGGCCCATCAACGCCGCAAAATCGCCGATGCGCGCCGGCAGCAGCGCCTCGATGCGTTCGCGCAAACGCCGCGCCAGAACCGGCGACGCGCCGCCGGTGCCGACCGCGACCACGACGTCGCCGCGATCGATGATGGCGGGGAAGATGAAAGTCGAAAGTTCCGGACGGTCGACAACGTTGACCGGTACGCGGTGCGCGCGCGCCCGCGCGGCGATAGCGACGTCCCGCGGCATCGCCTGCGGCACACACTATGGCGGTGAGATCGGAGAAATCCGCGACAGCCGGATCTGACGAGCAGATCTCCAGCCGGCCGGATTGCACATCGCTTGCGTGCTCATCCACATCGGCGCCGCCGACGTACCACCGCACTTTGGCGCCGGCCGATTGCAGCAGCCTGAGCTTTGCCGAAGCGGCCGGGCCGGAGCCGACAAGGCCCAGGGTTCCTTGGGTGACATCGAGGAAGATCGGCAAGAAGCGCATGAAGAGAAAATTCTCCTCCGAAGGAGGTAAGTCCCTACAGGATCAAAGCAAGTCTTTCAAATAAAAGAATTTTTCACCCCTTTTGCCTTGGGAATTGGAAACGGTTGATCGCCGTCGGCAAAAATACGGCAGGTCTTTTCGCTCCGGTCGCTCCCAGACAAACGCGACTAACCCATGCACGACGCGGGCCAACGCACTTGATCGTCGCCTTTGATTCCGGCGAGCGATTTTTCCGTCTCCGCGGAAGCGAACAATCAACTCGTTCGGCGGGCGAATTGCGAAACTTCGTTTCGCTTAACGACGTGGACGCGGAGTGAATATTGCCTTTTGCGGCGCTCGTATTGCCCGCGCAGGAAGCGATGCTTTATTTGATCCACGACTTTTATCCGATACGCGCGCGCGTGCCGGCCTCGTCGTGGAGCACTAAATGAGCAGCGTTTCGAAGTCGTTGGAAGCGACCGGGCCGATTGAAGCCAGGAATCGCATCCGGCTCGTGGCGCGAGATTTGGCTCAAGGAAGACTGGTGGGCGATCTGGATCGGACTCGGCACAGTCATTGTCGCGTACATCTTCTTTGCCAATGGTTCGAGCATCAAATGGTTGGCGGTGACCCCGGCCAAGTGGTCGGATTTTTCGGCGCTTGGTGCGCATTTTGCTGCGAACTACCTTCGTTACATCGCTCAGTTTGTCGTCTTCCTCGGCGTGTTCACTTTCGCGCTGACCGCGCTCGGGCATAGGGCGCGGGACTTCGTACCCTCGTTCACTATTCTTTATTTGCTGTCGGTCGCGATTTTCGCGCTCGGTCAATGGGACAAGGCGAGCACGTATAATCTTGAGCCGCCGCTGGTCGCGCTCGTCGTTGGGCTCATCCTGGCCAACTTCGCGGGCTTGCCGCGCTGGCTCGACGCCGGTTTCCGCGTCGAGTTTTACATCAAGACGGGCATCGTGCTGCTCGGCGCGACGTTGCCGTTCACGCTTATCATTTGGGCCGGCCCGGTTGCGATCCTTCAAGCGTCGATCGTCTCCATCGCAACCTTTGCCGTGATTTATTTGGTGGCCACGCGGCTCGGCCTCGACAAGCGCCTCGCCGCGACGCTGGGCGCCGGCGGCGCCGTTTGCGGCGTGTCAGCGGCGATTGCGATCGCGGGCGCGGTCGGCGCCAAGAAGGAACACGCACCCATCGCCATCACCACGGTGATCATCTGGGCGGTGGCGATGATCTTCGTGCTGCCGCAGGTCGCTTATTATCTGCATCTGCCGGCCGGTGTCGGCGGCGCGTGGATCGGCACCTCGGAATTCGCCGATGCGGCGGGATTCGCGGCCGCGGAGACCTTTAGCAAGCTTGCAAGTGACTCCGCCAGCTAACGGCAATCAAGCGGTCTTCGCCTACACGCTGATCAAAGTGATCGGCCGCGACGTCTGGATCGGGATTTGGGCATTCGTGCTGGCGATCGTCGCGACCACGCAATGGGAGCGGGTGGAAACGGGCCGCAAACCGGACGCGGTGGAAATCTGGCGGCGCTTTCCGAAGTTCATCATCGGTTTCCTGGTCGCCTCGCTGTTCCTGACCTTCGTCACCACGCGCTACAGCCTTGCCGATTACAACAAGACCGTGGTGCCGACGCTGGTCGGCCCGATCAAGGATTTGCGCACCTGGGCTTTCATTTTCTGCTTCCTCAGCATCGGGCTGACCACGCGATTTCGCGAGCTGGCGAGCGCCGGGACGAAGCCGTTTCTCGCTTTCAGTGCCGGCGCCATCGTCAACGTGATTATCGGTTTCGTCCTGTCGGCGGTTGTGTTCGCGGCGCACTGGGAAAATCTGGTTCATTGAACCCGAGTAAGAATCGCCATGCGGCTTGGCTTTCGATCAAAGACAGCACCGAGTTCTGACGAGCCACACGGTCGTCCGCAATGCGCTCGGTGCCTGAGCTTCCGTGGCGATCCCAGGGATCTCGAGGCGTTGCTTAGCGGTCTGACCAGCCTGAGTTCGGGATACGCGTCAGTCCGGTCAGACGACGGCATCTGCGTACGGCACGACCGGTTTGTTGCAGCACGGTCGTCCTGCGCCGACTTCTCGCGCAGCCGCGTCGCGGTCTCCGCACACCCTGAAGACTTGAGAATCCGGTCTTCTCGCGACCTTCGAGCTTGCGCGGCGCCGCCAGAAGCGGCTGCCCGATTCGCAACTCAGTTGACTTCCACTCCCGATAGAACGAAATAAGAACGAGCGCTCGGATTAGTGAGCTGGGCCCCGGAGTGGCGAAGAAATGCGACGCGCGGGAAGCGCTGACTTGCCGCTACACAACGGCCAAGTGCCGAAATGGCTGGCCGAGCGAATGGCGAGGCTGGGCGCCATTATCACGCAGGCCATTGTTCATCATTACGGCCGTGATGAATTCCTCCGCCGTCTCGCGCACCCTTTCTGGTTCCAATCGTTCGGCGCCGTTATGGGAATGGATTGGCACTCCTCGGGCATCACCACGAGCGTGCTCGGCGCGCTCAAACGCGGGCTCGCCCCGCTCGAAGGCGAGCTTGGTCTTCATGTTTGCGGCGGCCGGGGAAAACACTCTCGCCGTACGCCCGATGAATTGCGCGCCGTCGGCGATCGTACCGGCCTCGACGGCGGCCGCCTCGCGACGGCGAGCCGGCTTGTCGCCAAGGTAGACAGCGCCGCGGTTCAAGATGGGTTCGAGCTTTATCTGCACGGCTTTATCGTTGGCGACGATGGACAATGGGTCGTCGTGCAACAAGGCATGAATGGCGAGAGCCGGACTGCGCGGCGCTATCATTGGCTCTCGCACAGTCTGAAAAGTTTTGTTGAGGAGCCGCACACCGCGATCGAAGGGCAGGCGCAGGGCGAGATCATCAACCTCACCGATCGGCGTGCCGCTCCATCGCGCGGAAAACAGCTCGAACTTCTTGCTTCGCACGGACCGGATCGCATCACGCAAGAACTTGCTGCGCTGACCACCGCGCGCCATCCGCCCGCGCAGGCGCGGCTGCCGTTTCTGACCATGCCGGCGCATCACGACGTCCGAGCCGAGGACATTCATCTGCGGCGGCTGCACGGAAATCTCGTCGCCGCCGCCGAGCGCGGACCCGCCGATTTTGCCGAGCTTCTGCTGACGCCCGGTGTCGGCAGCCGCACCGTGCGCGCGCTGGCGCTAGTGGCCGAAGTGGTTCACGGGGCGCCGTTTCGGTTCAGTGACCCGGCACGGTTTTCGCTCGCCCACGGCGGCAAAGACCGCCATCCGTTCCCGGTGCCGATCAAGGTCTATGACGAGACCATTCGCGTGCTGAAATCGGCGGTGCACCAGGCCAAGCTCGGACATGACGACGAACTTGCCGCGTTGCAAAGACTGGATCGCGAATTGCGAAAGCTTGAGAGGGCGGCGACCGGCCCGACGGTCGAGCAAGTCATCGCTGAAGAGCGCGCACAATCGCCGCGATACGGCGGCCGCAGCGTGTTCGGTTGGGAGCGCGAAAGCATCTAAGCTGCTCTCACGGAGAGCCGTGATCGGATGTGGCGGGCGAGGGATACAACGTGGCCGATGATGCGGACGTGATTATTGTCGGCGCCGGTCTTGCCGGTCTGGTCGCGGCTGCCGAACTCATCGACGCGCGAAAGAAAGTCATTGTTGTCGACCAGGAGGGCGAGCAATCGCTCGGCGGGCAGGCGTTCTGGTCGCTGGGTGGGCTGTTTTTGGTCGGCTCCCCCGAACAGCGCCGCCTCGGCATTCGCGATTTGCGGGAGCTGGCGCTCGCGGACTGGCTTGGGACTGCGGCCTTCGATCGCGAAGAGGATTTTTGGCCGCGGCGATGGGCCGAAGCCTATGTCGACTTCGCTGCCGGCGAAAAACGATCGTGGCTGCGCCAGCGCGGCATCCGGTTCTTCCCCGTTGTCGGTTGGGCGGAGCGCGGCGGCGGCAACGCGAGTGGCCACGGCAATTCGGTGCCGCGTTTTCATCTTAGCTGGGGCACTGGACCGGGTGTGCTCGCGCCTTTCGTGCAGCGCGCGCGAGAAGGCGAGAAACAGGGTCTTTTGACTTTCAGATTTCGCCACCGTGTGAACGAGCTCACGGTCTCCGCGTCTTCGAGCACCGTCGTTCGCGGCGATGTGCTTGCACCGAGCACGAGCGAACGCGGGCAAAAGACGTCACGCGAGGCGATAGCAACGTTCGAACTGAAAGCGGGCGCGGTGATCGTCGCCTCCGGCGGCATCGGCGCCAATCACGAACTGGTGCGCAAAAGTTGGCCGCAGCGCCTTGGCGCGCCGCCGCAGCGAATGATCGCCGGCGTCCCGGATTACGTTGACGGCCGCATGCTGGCGATCACCGAGGCCGCCGGCGGCGCGGTCATCAATCGCGACCGGATGTGGCACTACGTCGAGGGCATCAAGAATTACGCGCCGATCTGGACCGATCACGGCATCCGCATTCTGCCGGGACCATCGTCGCTGTGGCTCGATGCGCGCGGCCGTCGCCTGCCGGCCCCGCTTTATCCGGGCTTCGATACGCTCGCCACGCTCAAACACATCATGGAGACCGGCTACGATTATTCCTGGTTTATCCTCACGCGCGCCATCATCGAAAAGGAGTTCGCGCTGTCGGGCTCCGAGCAAAATCCCGATTTCACCAGCAAGAGCTGGCGGCAAGTCTTGCGCCGCGTAAGTAGCGGCATTCCCGCGCCCGTCAAAGCGTTCATGGATAAGGGCGAGGATTTCATTGTCGAGCACGATCTCGCCCGGCTGGTCGAGCGCATGAATGCGCTGACGGGCGAAGGATTGCTGAGCCTGGCGCAGGTCGAGCGCGAAATTTCAGCGCGCGACCGGCAACTCGACAACGCGTTCGGCAAGGACGCGCAAATTGCCGCGATTCGCGCGGCCCGCGCCTATATCGGCGACAAGCTCACCCGCGTCGCGCGCCCGCACAAGCTTCTCGATCCCGCCGCCGGACCGCTGATCGCTGTTCGCTTGCACATTCTGACGCGAAAAACGCTGGGCGGCCTGCAAACCGATCTCGATAGCCGCGTCATCGGCCGCGACGGCCGGCCGGTACCGGGCCTGTACGCAGCGGGCGAGGTAGCGGGCTTTGGCGGCGGCGGCGTTCACGGTTACGCGGCGCTCGAGGGGACATTTCTCGGCGGCTGCATTTTTTCGGGACGCGCGGCCGGGCGCGCGGCGGCACGCTAGGCCACAAGCCAGATCAGGATCGCGGCTGATGCGAGCGCGGCGGCAGCAAAGGCGACAAGCGCGCCGGCGCCGTCGACAAAGCGGTCAGGGAAAAGGCGCAGTACCAGCGGCGCGAACAGGAGCGCCAATCCGCCGGCGATGATCGCTACCGACCAGGACGTCAGCCGTAGCGCCACAATAATTCCAGCGACGAGAGCGAGGATCGTCACAGCGATTGAGCCGAACAGGGTGACACGAGTTCGGCCGGAAGGTCGCCTTTGCGGACTTGTCTTCAATGGGAAAGTGGCCGCTGGCCGCCAATCCCTGCAAGGTCGCAGCAAAAACCACCAACACGAAGAGCAAAACAGGGATGAACTGACCGGGCGATGGCATGGTCCGCATTCCGCGGCGCTTGACGGACGAAAATCAAGTCCTCGTAATAAGGACATCGGGCGGTTATCCCGCTCGTGGCGTGTTTCGAGTGCCAGAGATGAAAGTGTATCAAGGGCGGCGCACCATGGACGGCCTGGTCGTTACGGTCGACGGCGAGCCGTTGCCGGAACACTATGAAATCAGGCAGTTCACCAAGCGCGGTTTCGAATGGACCTATAACGGGACCAGTCCTCGGCAATTGGCGCTGGCCATCCTGTTTGACTACCTGGGCGATAAAGAGTGCGCGATCGCCATGTCCGAGCCGTTCATGAAAGACGTGATCTCCAATCTGGACAACGACTGGCAACTGACGAGCGATGAGGTCAACGCCTACCTGCGCTACCGCGATGCCGATCAGTTGAACGCGGGACCGAAGGATGAGGGCATGCTATAATGTCTGCTACAAGAAACGAGTTTGCGCACGCGGCGAGCAGGCTGCGCGGCGCTAGTCGGTGATGTTCGCGCGAGGGAGAAGCGCATGATCAGCGAGCGGCAAATCGATTTTCGCCGGGAATATCGCTCTCGCATCCTCGGCTGGTACGACGGCTATATCCATGTGCTGATCATTTACGCGATGGGAGCCGCCGCGTTCTACATTTACGTCGAGCATATTCACGACGTGCGCTGGTTCGAGTGGATCACTGTGCCGTTTACTTTTGTATTCACCAATCTGTTCGAGTGGGGCGTGCACAAATACGTTATGCACCGCCCGGTCAACATCAAAGGGCTCCGCGCAATCTACGAGCGGCACACGCTCAATCACCATCAGTTCTTCAGCGACGAGGAGATGCGGTTTCGCGATCACAAGGACTGGCGCGTGACCTTGTTCCCGCCTTACGCGCTGGTCGTGTTCATCCTGATGTCGATCCCGCTCGCCGCCATACTCGGCACGTTATTTTCGTCCAACGTCGGCTGGCTGTTCATGTCGACAACGACGGGCATGTATCTGATCTATGAGTTCATGCACTTTTGCTGCCACGTCGACGAGAATGCCTTTGTGCGCTATTGCCCGTTCGTCAACACGCTGCGCCGGCATCACACCTCGCACCACAACGCGCGGCTGATGATGGAGGTCAACATGAACCTGACCTTCCCGATCGCCGACTGGCTGTTCGGCACTTCGGATCTCGACCGCGGCCTCGTCGGAACCCTGCTCAACGGTTACGACACGCGGTTCCTGAAGAAGGATCTGCGCGGCAAGCCGCGTTTGCCGGACGAAGCCGCTGCCGTGCCGGTTGGTGCGAACTGAAAACTCCGCGTTTCAGCCGTGCCCAACGACGTAAAAGCGGGTCTCTCGGTGATTGTACTGATCGTCGCCGGCGTGCTCGCGTTTTGGAGCGGTTCGCCGATCCGCCACGACTTTGCGATTTTCGTTATCGTCGTCGCAGTGTTGATGGTGGCGGCGATGTGGGTGTTTCCCGAAGCCACCGGTAAAAAAGCCAAAAGCTGACAGTGCGGTAGCGCCGAACTCCGACTTAAATCATGGCGGCTGCCGGCCGCCGTGCGCCTGTATGACCGCCCCGGTGATATAGCTCGCGCGTGGCGAGGCGAGGAAAGCGATCAATTCGGCGATGTCTTCCGGAGTGCCGAGCCGGCCGATGGGGATCATCTTGCGCGCCCCATCGATCTGTTCGGGCGTAAGGTCGCCGCGTACGGCCGGCGTATCGCAAAGGCCGGGCGCCACGGCGTTGACTGTGATGCCGAGCGGCGCCGCTTCGAACGACGCAAGCCGCGCCAAATGGATGTTGGCCGCCTTCGCCGCCGAGTAGGCGGGACCGGTCGGACTTTCGGGCGTGACGCCGGACATCGACCCGACCGTCACGATCCGGCCATCGGCGACCGGCGTTTTAGTGCGGCGCTGGAGCATAGCGCGAATGCACAGGAATGGGCCGCGCGCGTTGAGCGCTTCGGTCTTGATCCAGTTTTCCGTCGTCATGTTGACGATGCTGGGCTTGTGGCCCGGCGTCATGAACACGGCGCCGGCGACGCAGGCGAGGGTGGCTACCGGCCCAAGCTTCTTTTCAGCTTCGTCGAACAACGCCTCGACCGAGCGCTCCTCGGTGACGTCGGTGTGTACGCCGATATGGCCGCTGCCCGGCAGCGATTGAGCGACCCGTTGCGCCGCGGCATGGTTGATGTCAGCCACCGCCACGGTGTGGCCGTCGCGAGCCAGCGCTTTCGCCGTCGCCTCGCCAATGCCGCTACCGCCGCCGGTAACAATTGCCACTCTACTCACGCGTTCCCCCTTTTTCGTTTCCGCAAGCTTAGCTCGGATGGAGCATTTTCCGCCACGCACGCCGATTGTCTATTTTCCGGCATCAGCGCGAGTGTAACAAACGTGATCCATATCACGGCCGCAACGCGTTCGCCCGGTCATGTTGAGCATAGCGAGGGGGCAAGTCATGAAGCCGATTTTTGCACGATTTCTCATTTTTGCGCGCTTTGCGCTCGCGCCGCTGTTCACGCTTCCTCTCTCACTTCCGTTCAGCGGCAGTGCCGCCGCCGACACGCCGTTGCCGCCGGCCGCGAAAATGAATGCCTATGTCGAGTGCGTCAATCGCCTCTCGGAGCGCTCCTACGATTCGCGCAAGCGTTATTTCAGCTGGGCCGCCCCGAGCGGTCCGACCGGCCACGAGCGCATCATCTACGGCACCTACACCATCTATGACACGTCCGGGTGCCGCAAGAACGTCGCCGCGGCCAACGCCATGGAGCCGCATGACCCGGCGCTCGAAGCCGCCGCCGCGGCTTTCGTTGACGCGGTCACCAAGCTCGAGCCGTTGCTCAAGGAGGCCGACGACTACTATTCCGCACAGAATTACAAGGACGACGGCATGGCGAAAGGCAAGGAGCTGCATCCGCGTCTCGTCGCCGCGTGGGACGCATTCGCCAACGCCGACCACAACCTGCGCGATGCGGTCGAAGTCATCAACGACAGGCGCGCTGTGGAAAAGCTTGCGGCTATTGAGAAGAGCGAAGGCCGCAAGGCGCATTATTACGTCGAAGCGCTGATGATCCACGCCAAGCACGTGCTGGTCGCGGAAAAGCCGGCGACCCCCGATGTCCCCGCGATCACGCAAGCGCTTAACGACTACGAGGAGGCGATCAAGGGTGCCGAGCAGGCATCAGGTGCCGGCGGCGATGCCAAGATCGGCTCGATGTTCATCAGCAATGCCAAGTCGTATCTGGTGACTGGAAAGCAACTGATGCGCCGCTTCCGCGACCATGAACCTTATAGCGCCGGCGACCGGATGATCATGAACTCTGGCAGCGGTTGGATGGTGGAAGGCTCGCCGCAGCGGCTGCTGCGCGATTACAATCAACTGATTGATGCCTACAATCGTGGCCCGGGAATTTAGGACCCCGAATAAACCGCGCCGCGCTTTATGTGCTACTGTTTCGGTTTGAGCTGATCGGCGCTTTTCAGAATGATTTCCGGTTTGTCCTTGTAAAGCTTGACCGGGCCAGTGATGTCGACGGTCTTGCCCTTGAGCGCAGTCACGTTGCTGAATTTGCTCGTGTCCGCGGCAAAGATCACCGCCGCGAACGTGTTGTTCGGGTAGTGGCCGCCCATGTCGATATAGGTGTTCCCCGCCGCCGTGGTGTGGACGTTGTCGACCATACCTTCCACGGTCACGGTTTTGCCGACTTGCGCCTTTGCGTCAGCCGGCGCGATCGCCTGCGCGAAAGCTGGCGCGGCGACGATGACGAAGCCAAAGCCAAAGCCAAAGCCAATACCAGCGTTTTCATTGTTCCCCCTCCGCTCTGGCCGTGGCCATTGCGCCGCGGCACGGAAATCGCTCAATCGTGCTTATTACGCGATGAAGGGCCTTACGCAGGCACAAACGCGGGCGCTCAAAGCCCCCGAATCGGGGCAATCGTAGCGCGCGGCCGGACCGAAAGGAAACGCCGCGAGAGGCGCGTTTGATTTCGCCGGCCCTCCGGGGAAGGTGGAAGACGCCCGGATACCAGCCCGCGGCCTAACGGCCGCGGAAGACCCCGAGTCCCAGGATTAGCAGCACCACGAAAATAACGAGGAAAATGTAGAACAGGATGCGGGCGATGTCCGCTGTCGCCGCGGAGAGCCCGGTAAAGCCGAACAGCGCCGCTACAAGCGAAATCAGCAAGAATATCAGCGCCCATCTAAGCAATGACATAGACGGCCTCTTAAAGCTGACCTGTCGTTTCCGGGGGTGGTAAGCGCAAAGGCCGCGTTTAGTTCCATCAAAGAATTGCGGACTGGCGAAAAGCGAGAAGCCCGACGCGAGGCCGGGCTTCTCGGGCTTTCGGAATTTACATTTTGTTGTCCGGCACCCAGCTCGTTGAGCTGCTGTCGTACTTGAAATCCAGGCGCACTCTTGAGGCTGTCTTTGGTCGTGTTCATGACCAGCCACATCTTCTTGTCTTTCATTGTGGCCTCGACGGCATCGAACGGCACGGCGACATCCTTCTCGCCGGCGCCGAGAAAGCCGCCAACGCCGACGATCAGCGTGTTGATCTTGCCGGACTTGTCGACGAGGACATCCATGACCTCGCCGATCTTGTTATTGTTGGGATCGTAGACGTTCTGCTTGTACCAATCCGTCACGGTGACCGCACTCTGCGGTATCGACTTTTGCATGGTGGCTTCCTGCGCCGCATAGGCGGCAATTGAGAACAGGCCGGCCGCGACCGTGGCGGTAACTAATTTGAACATGAGGCTTCCTCCTTAGGGTAAATGGTGAGTTGGTGATCATGATGCTCCACCGCTCAGCCTGACGGCAGAGCTCGATGCGGAGCTGTCTTTTCCCAAACGTGAAACGCCGCCGTTCGTTCCACATCTGCCCCGTTCATTGCTCGTTTGGGCGCGGCGATATTGCCCGCGCGCTAATCTTCTTCCATGCTGCTGTTCCAGTTCACGGAGTTGATGGATGTCAAAGTTAAACGGGAAAACTGCGCTTGTTACCGGATCGACCGACGGGGTTGGGCGAGAAGTCGCACGGCGGCTCGGCGGCGATGGTTGGCGGGTTTTGGTACATGGCCGCGACCGTGGGCGCGGCGACGAGGTCGTTGCGGCAATTGATAAGGCCGGCGGCGCGGCGGAGTTGATTGTCGCGGATCTTTCAGCGCTCGCCGAGGTTCGGCGCTTGGCTGACGCAGTCCAGAAGACGACGCCGCGGCTCGATCTTCTTCTCAACAATGCAGGCATCGGCAGTGGCGGGCCGCAGGGCGTGCGGCAAGAGAGCGCGGACGGCTACGAATTACAATTCGCGGTAAATTATTTGTCGGGCTTTTTGCTCACTCATCTGCTGTTGCCGCTTATCAAGAAAAGCGCGCCGGCTCGCATCGTCAATGTGTCCTCTCTCGGACAGCAAGCGATCGATTTCGGCGACGTCATGTTGACGCACGATTACAGTGGCATGCGCGCCTATCGCCAGAGCAAGTTGGCGCAGATCTTGTTCACGCTCGATCTGGCGCACGATCTCGCCGGCAGCGGAGTTACGGTGACCGCGCTCCATCCCGCAACCTTCATGAACACGACCATGGTGCGGCAGTTCGGGACGCCGATGAGCACTGTCGAAGAGGGCGCCGACGCGATTATGCGGCTTGCGGTGTCCGCCGACCTCAAAGGCACGACCGGCCTTTATTGCAACGGCCAGACGGAGGCCAGGGCCGACGCGCAGGCTTATGACGCCGCAGCGCGGCAAAAGCTAAAAGCGCTGAGCCTGGAGCTTGTCGGCCTCAAAAAAGCGACGCCGGCCGGGTAATTTTGACGCGCGGTTTCGGTTACGATATTCAGGACGATGCCGCCGCGGTGACGCGACGGCGAGCGCCATAAGGGCCGCAGCGCATTTTTGCATGACCATCCGCCTGCATCGCGGCGATCTGCCGGACCTGTCGCGCTACACAGGCGCCGTAGCGATCGACACCGAGACCATGGGGCTCAACCTCGGGCGCGACCGGCTCTGTGTTGTTCAATTGTCGCCCGGCGATGGATCGGCGGATGTGGTGCAAATCCCCGAACGGGCGCTATCAGGATCGGCGCCGAATCTCCTGAAGCTGTTTGCCGATCGCAATGTCCTCAAGATCTTTCATTTCGCGCGCTTCGACGCCGCCGTGCTTTATGACGCGTTTGGCGTCATGCCCGAGCCGATCTACTGCACCAAGATCGCTTCGCGCCTGGCGCGGACCTACACCGACAAGCATGGGTTGAAAGATCTGGTGCGCGAGGTGCTGGGGCAGGACCTGTCCAAGCAACAACAATCGTCGGACTGGGGCGCCGATGCACTAACCGACGCGCAAGTTACCTACGCCGCATCCGATGTGATTTATTTACATGCGCTTAGGGAACGGCTTGACGCGATGTTGTCGCGCGAAGGTCGGGACAAACTCGCCGCGGCGTGTTTCGGCTTCCTGCCTGAGCGGGTACGGCTGGATCTTGCCGGCTTCGCCGCCGAGGATATTTTCGCCCATTCCTAGGCCAAACGGCCTCGATGCCGGGGCGCTGCGGATATTCGGTAACGTTTTGTTGCATAGATTTAGTGCAGCCACGCGGTGCTGTTCCCGCCCGGCATGCGCCATATTCGCAGGCGACAATTGGCCTCGGGACGCGGTAAAAAGGCTCGAAGCGGGCAGAGGTAAATCGAGGGGAAAAAGCTGACCACGGCCTTTCCTGAAACGACCGCGCGCCGCGCGGGTTTTACGGTATCGCGGCGGAATGCCGATCGCATTTATCGCGCCGCACGGCGTCACAGTCGGCACGTGCGCTGGCTGCGGATCGGATTGCCGGCGATCATCGCGGCGGCTTTGCTAGTCGTGGTCGTGGTTAATTACATGCCGTCGATCGGCGCTTTCCATTTGCCTGCGGAGCTGGGCACGTTGGTGATCAAAGGCACCAAGGTGACGATGCAGCAGCCCAAGATGTCCGGCTACACGGCGGATTCGCGGCCTTATCAGTTCACTGCCAAAACGGCGGAGCAGGACATCACGAAGCCGGATCTAATGGAGCTGCATCAGATCGAGGCGAACGTAAAAATGCAGGACGACAGCACGGTCAAGGTCGTGTCCAATTCCGGCTTGTACAATCTCAAGAGCGAGATGCTCACGCTCAACGACGCCGTCCATCTGGTTTCCAGCACCGGCTATGAGGTGCGCCTGAACCAGGCCGTTATCGACATCCACAAAGGCAACGTGGTGTCGGAGCAACCGGTTTGGGTGAAATTGACCAACGGCGAGATCAGCGCCAAACGAATGGAAGTGATCGATGGCGGCAGCGTCATCCGCTTTTCGGGTGGCGTGAAGACGACTCTTGTTCCGAGTCAGGATTCGTCGCAGGCAAGCGAATAATGAGACCTTGGTACCGGCTCGCGGTTTTGTTGCTGTTGCTCGCGCCCGGATGGGCCGCGGCGCAGGACCGCCATGCCGCCACTGTGCCGGCGGCCGCGACGGGGTCCGCTGCTGATGCCGCTGCCGAAAATCAGGAGCAGCCAATTCAGATCGAGTCGGCCACGCTTGAGGTGCGTGACAAGGAGAAGATGGCGACGTTCTCCGGTGACGTGCAGGTGGTTCAGGGCGACATGACCATCAAATGTCAGACGCTCGTTGTTTTCTATGGCGGCGGGCGAAACGCCGGCCAGCCGCTGGCTGCCGCCACGCCGAGCGGGCCGAATGGCGCACATCCACCGGTGCAGCGGGCCAGCGTCATGCCGCAAGGCCAGCAGGACATCCGCCGGATCGAAGCGCGCGGCGGGGTGACGGTTATTTCCAAGGATCAAACCGCAAGCGGCGATCTCGGCGTCTACGATCTGAAAAAGAAGACCATCACGCTCACCGGCAATGTAGTCGTCAGCCAGGGCAAGAATGTCCTGCACGGTGATCGGGTCGTGGTCGATACAGTGACAGGAAACGCACACCTTGATTCGGGCGTCACAAGCCAAAATCGTGTACGCGCGCTGATCCTGCCGAATAAGAACGACAACAGCAATGGTGCTCCGAACTTCATGTCGATCGGCCCGAGCCGCGCAAATTGAGGGGCGGGCTGGAGCGATTTCAGGAAAGCGATAGGATAGTTTGTTGACGCGATCGGCGTGTCGGCGCGGGCGATTCTGCGAATCGACCCCGATTTTGCGAGGACCGGGTGCCAGATTTCCTTTCCTACTTTCGCAGGCGTCGTAATCCGCGTACTCGCCGCGATCCGGCCGCCGCGGACGAGGTCATCGACCTCGGCAGCATGGGCGGCGCGATCAGCGTCAACTATGTCGATATTGCGAGCGTGCCAGCACCGGCCCGCGCATCGCGCAAAGCCGCTCGCGTGCCTGACCGTCGCAAGCCAGCGGCGGAAGTGCGCCGCTCCGAGCAGCCGACCGCCGAGACATGGGCTCCCGAAACGGCGCAGCCCGAGGCGTGGACGTTTGAAACTGCGCAGGAGACGTGGGTTTCTGAAGCTTCAGAGGTCCGGGTGTCCGAAACGCCGCCGGCAGAAATGCGCGCTCCCGAACCGCCGCCGCAGCGGCGTGTTGAACCACCGCCGAAGCGGCGTGCTCCGGCGGTGGAGCAGCAAATTGCCGTGCCGGAGCGGCGGCAGCCGCCTCGTCCGCGCCGACGCCCCGAAGCTGACGTCAGCGTCTCCGCCGATCGGAAAGGCGTACTCTCAGTCCACGGCGTCGAGAAGAGTTTCGTCGGCCGAAAGGTGGTGAAAGGTGTAAGCTTGTACTTGCGGCAAGGTGAGGCCGTGGGCCTGCTCGGGCCTAACGGCGCCGGCAAGACAACGGTCTTCTACATGATGACCGGGCTCATCCCTGCCGACAAAGGACGCATTGCGCTTGATGGTTATGATGTGACGCCATTGCCGATGTATCAGCGGGCCCGCCTCGGGATCGGGTATCTGCCGCAAGAAGCTTCCATCTTCCGTGGGCTGAGCGTCGAACAGAATATCCGCGCGGTACTCGAAGTGGTCGAGCCGAATGCCAAGCAACGCCAGCGCGATCTCGATGGCCTGCTGGAAGAGTTCAACATTTCGCATTTGCGCAAAACTCCGGCCATCGCTCTTTCCGGTGGTGAGCGCCGCCGTTGCGAGATTGCGCGCTCGCTGGCGACCCGGCCTAACTACATGCTGCTCGACGAGCCGTTCGCCGGTATCGATCCGATTGCCGTGGGCGATATTCAAGCGCTGGTGCGCCACCTGACCAACCGTGGCATCGGTGTGCTGATCACCGACCACAACGTCCGGGAGACGCTCGGGCTCACCGATCGGGCCTACATCATCTACTCCGGGGAGGTCCTGATGGAGGGCCGCACCGACGACATCGTCAACAACCCCGACGTGCGACGCCTCTACCTGGGCGAGCAATTCGAGCTTTAAGAATATTTGAAATCGGTTGACGACACCGCGGAAGGCTTGCGGTACATCTTGCTACAAGCAAGAATTGGACCAGTTCGGTCCCCGGGTACCCATGGCGCTTACGCAAAGACTTTTGATCCGCCAGAGCCAGGCGCTTGTCATGACGCCGCAGCTCATGCAGGCGATCAAGCTTCTGCAGCTCTCCAATCTCGACCTCGTCGCCTACGTCGAAGGCGAGCTGGAGCGCAACCCGCTGCTCGACCGGAGTCCGGACGACCCCGAACCTGTGGCGGAAGCCAACGGGACACCCGTGGATGGCGACCGCCGGGATGGCGAGTGGGGCGAGAGCGAAAACACGGCGGTCCACGGAACAGTCGAGCACCGTGCGGATGCAGGCGCCGACGATTCGTTTTCCGACGAAGCTAGTCCAGACGGCATTTCGGACGACATGCGCGGCGCCGAAGGTCCTGCTGGATATTCGCAATGGGCTTCAGTCGGCGCCGGGCGCGCCGATGGCGACTACAACCTGGAAGCTTACGTTCCCGCCGAAACCACTCTCGCGGATTGGCTGCGCCAGCAACTTGTCATCGCCATCGCCCAGCCCTCGCGGCGCATGATCGGCCAGTACTTGATCGATCTTTTGGATGAGGCCGGTTACCTCGGCGCCGATTTGGCGGACGTGGCGGAAAAGCTTGGCACCAGCGTCAATGAAGTCGAAGCCGTACTCGGCATCCTGCAAAACTTCGACCCAACAGGAATATGTGCGCGCGACCTGGCCGAATGCCTGGCGTTGCAACTTAAGGAGCGCAACCGTTTCGACCCGGCGATGCAGGCGCTGGTTCTTCGTCTCGATTTAGTGGCCAAGCGCGATTTCGCGGCGTTGAAAAAATTATGCGGAGTAGGTGACGAGGATCTCGCTGAGATGATCGCGGAGATTCGTCGCCTCAACCCCAAACCCGGGCTCGGCTTTGGGTCGGCGGTAGTACAGCCGATCGTGCCCGACGTCTTCGTCAGGCCCGGACCGGACGGCGGTTGGATCGTGGAGCTTAATTCCGACACCTTGCCGAAAGTGTTGGTCAACCAAAGCTACTACGCTGAAGTTTCGGCTGTGGCGCGCCGCGATACCGACAAAAGCTATCTCACCGAATGCCTGCAAAACGCGACGTGGCTGGTGCGCGCTCTCGACCAGCGCGCCCGCACTATTCTCAAGGTCGCGAACGAAATCGTCCGCCAGCAGGACGGTTTCTTTGCGCACGGCGTCGAGCATCTGCGGCCGCTTAATCTTAAGACGGTCGCCGAGGCCATCGGCATGCACGAATTGACCGTCTCGCGCGTCACCGCGAACAAATACATGGCCACCAGCCGCGGCATATTCGAGCTCAAATATTTCTTCACTTCCGCCATCGCGGCGGCGCATGGCGGCGAAGCACATTCGGCGGAGGCGGTGCGTCACCGCATCAAGCAATTGATCGAGGCGGAAAGCGCCGCGGATGTGCTTATCCGACGACACCATTGTCGACAAATTGCGCGTCGCCGGCGTCGATATCGCGCGCCGTACGGTGGCGAAATACCGCGAAGCCATGCGCATCCCATCGTCGGTGCAACGGCGGCGCGAGAAGCAGGCAACTGCGGCAGCAGGCTGAATAAAACGCGACCGTTTCGTACGAGATTGTGACGGCGTTGAAACTGTCACGGAGCATACCTAGTTCAACTGGATAGGGCGCTTTTTATCATGGAGGCTGCCTTGTCATTTCGCATTTCCGGGAAACATCTCGATGTCGGTGAAGCATTGCGCGGGCGCATCGAGGCGCGCATCGTTGGCGCGTTGAGCAAATACTTCGACGGCGGCTACTCCGGGCACGCCATTGTCGAACGCGAGGGTTCGGGCTTCCGCACCGAATGCGCATTGCATCTCGACTCCAAGGTGACGCTGCGCGCGGAAGGAAACGCGCCTGACGCCTACGAGAGCGCGGATCAAGCTGTCCTGCATGTGGAAAAAAAGCTGCGCCGCTATCATCGCCGCCTGAAGGATCACCGGCCGCGCGCGGCGCGGCGTGATGCGCTTGAGCAGACTTAGATCGCACCGGATTAGTGCCGCCGCTGAATGGAACTTTAGCGGGTCAACAGGAATATAATTGCGGGGCTGTAAACCCATTGACGCAATTCCCGGCTCTCCCTATGGTCCGCCGCCTTTTACGCATGGATCCGAAGAACCTCACCCGGACGTGAACCGGGCAGGAAGGCCGGTTTTCCGGAAGAGATCATGCGCGGTTTCTTAAGTACGCCAGACTAGACGTCTTTCCAGGTCCTCACTGATGCCGCTCACCGATCTGGTCGCGCCGAACGCGATCATCCCTGCGCTCAAGGTCAACAACAAGAAGCAGGTGCTGCAGGAGCTTGCCGCACGTGCGGCGACGTTGACCGGGCAGAACGAGAAGACGATTTTCGATACGTTGATGCAGCGGGAAAAACTCGGCTCTACGGCCGTCGGCAACGGCATTGCCATTCCCCATGGCAAGATGGCCACGCTCACCCGGTTGTTCGGCTTGTTTGCGCGTCTCGACCGGCCGATCGATTTTGAAGCGCTCGACGGCCAGCCCGTCGACCTCATATTTCTTCTGCTCGCGCCGGAGGGTGCCGGCGCCGATCATCTCAAAGCGCTGGCGCGTGTGGCGCGGTTGCTCCGGGATTCCACCGTGGCGGACAAGCTTCGCGCCTCTGAGGACGCGGAGGCGTTGTACGCGGTGCTAGCCATGCCACCGGCATCCGCCGCCTAGCTGCGTCGGGAACTCTCACTAGGCGATCAGTCATAAGAAAGAAAAAGGCCGTGCAACGCACGGCCTTCTGATCACTGACTCCCGAACCTGAATCCCTGATCAGTGTACGCTGACGGTCTCCAGCTCCTGGCTGAGCGCGTTAGCGATTGCCGCCTCGCGGCTGTCGGTCAGCATGATCGGTGTGCCGTCAGCGGCGTGCAAGGCAAAGAGTTTCAATCCCGGCTCGATGTCCGGGACCTGCGGGAATAGCGCGTGGACATCCTCGGAGCGGATGGTTTTGACGTACGCGATCTCCCCATCGCCGAGCAACGCCAGCGCTTCCGGAGATATGGCAATCTGTTTCATTTCGGGACGTTCCGGCGACATGGCCGTTACTCCTTTATCCTTATAACGCCGCACAAGCCTATCGGGTTTCTCACTCGGACTCCTTGATCGAGATCGACTTTATGGTGCGTTCCGGTTGCGGGCGGACGAGATCGATGGCGAGCAAGCCATTCTTCAAGTCGGCGCTGAGCACTTCCATCCCCTCCGCCAATACGAAACTGCGCTGGAACTGGCGGGCGGCAATGCCGCGATGCAAATATTGACGCGTCTTGTCGTCCTGCTGCCGTCCACGGATGACGAGCTGGCTCTCCTCGAGCGTCACGTCAAGCTGATCCCGGGTGAATCCGGCTACTGCAAGTGTGATGCGCAAGCGTTCCGGGCCGGCGGGGCCGTGCGCAATGCGCTCGATGTTGTAGGGCGGATAGCCGTCCGCGCCCTTGGCGACGCGGTCCAGCACGCGCTCGATTTCATCGAAACCAAGCAGAAAGGGACTCGAAAACGAAGAAATCCGCGACATACCGTCAAAGCCCTTCGCCAAGCGACTTTGCGGGGCCCTTGCGGCGCCCCGTATACGCCATATGGCGCTCGCGGCTGGCGGCCGCAAGGCAAGCCGTCGGGCCCAGCGAGCTGGCCGCCGCACGTCGGCCTGCCGCGGGTCAATTAACGGAGCTTGAGCGGCCCCGGCAGGGCACGCTCGGCTTTGGCAGACAGCTCCGCCTCGTGGCGGCCAACGAAATGCGCGCCCAGCGCGATCACGACGACCGCGGCAATGCCGATGACAATGACCAGCGGGCCTGCAACCTTTTCGATCTGGCGTCCGAGCAAGTAGGAGGCAAAGCCAAACGCGCAGGCCCAGAGTACCGCACCGGCGACATTAGCCAGCATGAATTGCCGCCATGGCATGCGGTTGGCACCGGCCAGAATGCCGGCGAGCGCGCGCAACAGCGGTACAAAGCGCGCGATAATGATGATCTTGCCGCCGTGTTTCAGGAACAAATATTCGCCGAGCTTGATGCGGCTTTCGGTAAGCCGAATATACCGCCCGTAGCGCACGAGAAGCCGGTAGCCGTACTCACGGCCGATCAGGTACCCAGCCAGTTGGCCGACGACGGCGGCAACCGCTGCCGTCGTCACCACCTCGTAAATATTGAGGTCATGTTTGGTGCCGGCCAGGATCGAAGCGAGGATCAGCACCGACTCGCCGGGAAACGGCAAGCCAACGCTCTCAAAGCCGATGACGCCGGCCACCACGATGAGGCCGTAGACGTGAACGAGATGACCGAACTCGAGCATAGGCTAGGGCAGGGAGACCGGAACTAAGGCGCCACGGCGGCGGGTGGGCGACCCTTATAGGGGATTTTCCGCCGCAGGCCATCCCGATTGACGCCGCAATGCCCGGCAAGGCGTATTGGGGTTAAACCTGCGCGCAGGCGGGCGGTTAGGGAGTGTGACAGTTCATGCCGGAGCGGGTGTGCCGGGGACTAAAAGGCGCGTTGCTCGCGTTCGTGCTGGCGCTTGGCGGCTGCGCGCACGGCTCGAGCCCAGGCGGTGCGGCTCCCGAAAACGATCCGGACATCAACGTCCTTCCCGCGAACTACAAGCCCGAAATTGTCGCCGCCATGCACGCCTATCTTAGCGATCCGACCGGCATCCGCGACGCCGGCATTGCGCAGCCGGCGCTGAAGACCGTGGGAGGCAATCTACGCTATGTCGTGTGTCTGCGCTTCAACGCCAAGAAGCGCGGCACCGAATATGCCGGAACGAAGGAAGTTTCCGCCGTGTTCGTCGCCGGCCGGCTCGATCGCTTCGCTGAAATTCCAAAAGGCGAGAACGCCGACGAACGCGATCGCTGCGCCGGCGTGGCTTATGCGCCGTTCCCCGAGCTGGAGAAGCTGTCGAGGTGATTTCTGTGCGCCCTGTTGCGGCGACAAGGGACTTTTGACGCGGTTACGACTTCTTCCCGTACGCATTGGTGCCGGCATTGGATTGGCTGTGCATGCCGGCGAACGGCGAGGGCGTCGCGGCACCGCCTTTTTTCTTGTTCTTGTCTTGCTTGGGTTTCTTCTTTTCCTTGTTGCTTCGCATCTGACCCTTCGCCATGGCGGCCTCCTGCGTTTTCGGTGTCGATTCGTCTGCGCAGAACGCAACCTAGCCCCAGTGCCCTTGTTGTTCCAGACGCTTTCTAGGAGGGGATCGATAAAACGCTATCGTGAAGCTCTTCCGGCGCCGCGACATGCGACGCCGGATAGATGTCCAGCGGCGGCCGCCTATTCTGCCGCTTCCGCTTGCTCGTTGACCATCGAGTCTGCGAGTTCGGTGAGTGCGCCGTCGGTCTTTTTCTCTTCGTCGAGCGTCGCGTTGAGGAGTCGCATCGCGTCGTCGCGGCCCATCTGCTCGGCCCAGCGTTTCAGCGTTCCATAGCGGGCGATCTCGTAGTGCTCGACCGCCTGCGCCGCCGAAATCAGGCCGGCATCGAGTGCTGGCGCGCCCTTGAATTCCTTCATGATCTCGGCGCCTTCCTCGATGATGCCCTCGATCGCCTCGCACTTCTTCCCTTTGGGTGCGACGTCGATCAGCTTGAACACCTTTTCCAGCCGGGTGACGTGACCTTCAGTTTCCCGCAGGTGTTTTTCGAAAGCGGCTTTGAGTTCATCGGAGTGCGCCGCCTTGGCCATCTTCGGCAGCGCCTTGAGGATTTTGTTTTCGGCGTAGAAAATGTCCTTGAGGGTGTCCTCGAACAGATCGTCCAGCGTCTTGTTATTTTTGGTCGCCATTGCGGTGTCTCCGGTTATCTGACACCGCCTCAACTCGGCCTCGATGCCTTGGTTCCGCGCCGGCAATCAACGTCGTGCGCGGAAACAAGCTATTTGTACGTCAATGATGACAAATAAGCAGAGAGCGAATTCCGCGCGGCTGCCACTCAATAACAAAACGCAAGTCAGCGCCTTCGGGGTTTCCAGCCGCCGCGCATGCCCGGACGGCCGAGTGTTGAACGCGGGCCGGATGAATCGCGTGGCTCGGCCGGAATCGATTCCACGCCTGGTCCCATCTCATCGAGCGAAGGTTTACGTGGCCCGTTTCTTTTTGTCCCTGTCGCACCTCCGTCGCTCCCCGCCTCTTGGCGTTTCGGCCGGTGCGGGGCGACTTCGTGATAGAGCGCAATGCCCATTTCATCGAGCGCGGGCTTGTGGACTTTGCTCCCGCCCTGGCTTTTCCCCCTGCCGCGCCCGGCGCGGCCGCCTTCTCCGGCGCGCGAGGAATGTAAAGCAACGACCTTGGTCGTGGGGTCGTCCATCACTGCAAGCTCGGTCGAGCGCAGGCGCTTGATCTCGTCGCGCAGGCGTGCCGCTTCTTCGAAGTCGAGATCGGCGGCGGCGGCGCGCATGCGCGTCTCGAGATCGGAAATCACCGCCTCGAAATTATGCCCGATGGTGGCCGCTTCCTCGAATTCGCCGGCCCCATCGCCGGTCGAGACCAGTACGTGGTCGCGCTCATACACGCTCGACAGAATGTCGGCGATTCCCTTGCGCACGCTCTCCGGCGTGATGCCGTTCTCGGCGTTGTAAGCTTCCTGCTTTTCGCGCCGCCGGTTGGTTTCGGCCATGGCGCGCTCCATCGAGCCTGTCACCGTGTCGGCATAGAGAATGACGCGGCCGTCGACATTGCGCGCCGCGCGGCCGATGGTCTGAACGAGACTCGTTTCGCTGCGCAGAAAACCTTCCTTGTCGGCGTCGAGAATGGCGACCAGCGCACATTCCGGAATATCGAGGCCCTCTCGCAACAAGTTGATGCCGACCAGCGCATCGAAAGCGCCGAGCCTCAAGTCGCGGATGATCTCGATCCGCTCTATGGTGTCGATATCCGAGTGCATGTAGCGCACGCGGATGCCTTGCTCGTGTAAATACTCGGTCAAGTCTTCGGCCATGCGCTTGGTGAGCACGGTGATCAGCGACCGGTAGCCATTGCGCGCCACTTGCCGCACTTCGCCGACCAGATCGTCGACCTGGGTCCGCGCCGGGCGGATATCGACCGGCGGGTCGATTAGTCCGGTTGGGCGGATGACCTGCTCGGCGAACACGCCGCCGGATTCGTTGAGCTCCCATGGGCCCGGCGTCGCGGACACGCAAAGTGTCTGCGGCCGCATGGCGTCCCACTCCTCGAAGCGCAGCGGGCGGTTGTCCATGCACGACGGCAGGCGGAAACCGTATTCCGCGAGTGTCGCCTTCCGGCGGAAGTCGCCGCGATACATCCCGCCGAGCTGCGGGACGGTGACGTGGCTTTCGTCGACAAACACCAGCGCGTTGTCCGGCACATACTCGAACAGCGTCGGCGGCGGCTCGCCCGGCTTTCTTCCGGTGAGATAGCGCGAATAATTCTCGATGCCGGCGCAGGCGCCGGTCGCCTCCATCATTTCCAGGTCATAAAGCGTGCGCTGCTCGAGCCGCTGCGCTTCGAGAAGCCGTCCGGCGGCGTTGAGCTGATCGAGCCGTTGCTTGAGCTCGAACTTGATGCCGGAAATCGCCTGCAACAGCGTCGGACGCGGCGTCACGTAGTGCGAATTCGCGTAGACTTTGACGAAATCAAACTCGTCGGTCTTTTGTCCGGTCAGCGGATCGAACTCGTGGATCGACTCAACTTCATCGCCGAACATCGACACGCGCCAGGCGCGATCCTCGTAGTGCGCCGGAAAAATCTCCACCGCGTCGCCGCGCACGCGGAACGAGCCGCGATAGAAATCGCCGGCGGTGCGCTTGTATTGCAACGCCACCAGATCGGCGAGCAACTGGCGCTGGTCGAGCCGTTCGCCACGCTTGATGGAGAACGTCATCGCCGAATAGGTTTCCACCGACCCGATGCCGTAGATGCACGACACCGAGGCGACGATGATCACGTCGTCGCGCTCGAGCAGCGCGCGGGTCGCCGCGTGCCGCATCCGGTCGATCTGCTCGTTGATCGAGGAATCTTTCTCGATGTAGGTGTCGGTGCGCGGAATGTAGGCTTCGGGCTGGTAGTAGTCGTAATAGGAGACGAAATATTCCACCGCGTTGTCGGGAAAGAACGACTTGAACTCGCCGTAGAGCTGCGCCGCGAGCGTTTTGTTGGGCGCCAGGATTAGCGCCGGACGCTGCGTCTCCTCTATCACCTTCGCCATGGTGAAGGTTTTTCCCGAGCCGGTGACGCCGAGCAGCACCTGGCTGCGGTCGTTGCGCCGCGCGCCTTCGACCAGCTCCTTGATCGCTTGTGGCTGATCGCCCTTTGGATCGAGATCGGACTTGATGACGAGCCGAAAGCCGCCTTCGGATTTCTCCGGCCGCGGCGGCCGATGCGGTGTCCACAATTGACCGTGAAATTCCGGCCGGCCTTCGCGCAATAGCCGGTCGAGCGACTCCTGGCTGGCGAGACCGGCGACGGTGGCGACTTCGCCGCGGCCTGGTCGCCGAAGCCGCAGATGCGCCGGCCCCATGTCGGGCGTGATGACGTTGCGCGAATTTTCTTCGTTGTCTTCGCGCTCGTCGATGCCGAGCGCCCGCGCCAGATCGGGATCAAGCTCGCCCGGCGGCACCGGCGTTTTGCCTGTGTAACTTTGCTGTGGCGCTTCGCCGAAACCGCGCGCTACCGAGGCGCGGGCGCGATGCGCGTTGGCGAAATCGGCGCGGCGATCGAACGAATTATCCGGCGCGGGCTTAATTCTCGGACCCTGTTGGTCTCCAACGTCCTTGCCCTTCTCCCCGTCGGGGAGAGGGTGCCGACGCATCGCGTCGGCGGGAGGGGGGGCCTTGGGAAACGATTCGTCTCCTCTCTCGCAGCGGCCATCACTGTCGCTCTGGCCGCCGACCCCTTCACGCTGAGAAGAAGTGATCGGTTCCGATTTTGCCGCTTCAATCCCGGTCTGCGAACCGACGCCGGCGCGGCCCTGGCCGATAGCGGGATTGAGCAAATCCGCCAGCGCCGGATCGAGCGGCGGTGCATCCGGCCGTGCCGCTTTGGCGCGGGTCGGTTTCGCAGGGTCTTTTTTCGAATGCTTGGCCGGGTCGCGCAGCCGATCGGGGCGTTTCGCCATGGCCTCAATATGGGCCGAGTCTATGGCCGGGAAAAGTGATCGGAACGATGAGTCACGCCTTGACGACCTGGCTGACGTGCTCGACCTCCGGCGGCGAGGCGAAGCAATGACCGACGAGTTGGCGCCATTCCTGAAAGTCGGCTGAGCCGCGAAAGTCGACGGTATGATTCTCCAGCGTCTCCCAGGACACGACCAGCCGGTAGCGGCTTGGCTTTTCGATGGAGCGCTGCAGCTCCATGCCGCGGCAGCCCTTTGCGCGCAGAAACAGCGGCCCGGCTTTTTTCACAGCGGTTTCGAATTCGGCTTCCAGGCCGGGCTTGATCTCGATTTGGGCAATTTCAGTGATCATGTGTTTTCGCTCTTTCTGCAGGCGGCTCGTAGCGTAGCACCGCCACGGCTGCGAGCGAACCGATTAGCCGAGTGGTGCGCCAAGAACGCGAAACACGACCGGCCCGGCGATCAAAAACGCGAGCAAGGCCGTGCGCCAATGCGGTGCATTGATCGCCTCGGCCAGCGATAAACCGGCAAGCGGTACGACGGCGGCCAGCGGCAGGCAATAGCGCGGATAGGCGCCGGCGAGCCAACCGGTCGCAACGTAGTAGCTGTAGTTGTAGCCGACCAAGGACGGAACGATTGCCGCCAGACCGAGCGCGCCGGCGATTACAACAACGTCGAGCCTGGTTTCTTCACGCCGCCAGACGCGGCGCACTGAAATAATCAAGCCGGCGGCGGCGCAGAGCAGCGTGGCGACCGGAATGGCGAGCATGGTGTATTGGAAAAGGCTACGGTCGGCGAGCGTGGGCATCCAGTTGGCGATGAACTCGCCGCTGAAATACATCAAGTATCCGGCGAAGGATTTGCGCGGCAGATTTGCCCAGCCGAAGTTGCGTACGCCTTCTTCGACGGTCGCGAGGAGGGCGCGCGTCGGCGGCACGGGGCTGCCGTACTGAACGAAGAAGATCAAATAAGGTGCCGCCGCGATAAAGAAGGCGAACGCGGCTGCGGCAAGCCATGTCAAAGGTGCGCGTTTGCGCCAGACCATATAGAGCACGACCGCACCGATCATTGGCGCTGTCAGCACAAAACCGGTCAGCTTTGCCCACGCAGCGACAATCACGCCGCCGAGCGCCAAAGCAAGCCACCGGCGCCGTCCGGTCGCCACCGTTTGCCAGGCCCCGAGTGTCGCCAGAGCACCGCCGAGGAAAGCCATGTTGTCGTTGGTTACAGCAGCCGCGAGCTGTATCAGTACCGGAATGAAGGCCAGTGGAACCGCGAGCGCCCAAAATTCCGGCCGGGAAAATCGGGCATCGAGCGCGATCATCAAGAGCGCCGCAAGCCCGATGGCGGCCAGCGCGACGTTGATCATGCGATAGGCAAATACTGCCTGCGGATGGCCCTCGAGCGGCGGCCCGATGGCCGCAAGCAGCGCGTAGTAAATCGGAGGATGATCGAGAAAATTTGGAGTTGCGGTGAATTCGAAGGTCTTGGGATCGATCAACCGCAAACTGTCTAATGCCGGCCACGGATTGCCGGTCGTTTTGATTTGCGCCGCGTAGGAGATGTGCTGCGGTTCGTCGAACCCAGTGGTGATGCTTCTTCGCGCGGCGCTGTCGGCGCAGGCGAACACGAAGACGGCAACAATAGCCACGGCAACGATGAGATTGCCGATCGCCGGAGCGGTCCGGCGGCCTAAAACAGCAGGTGTGGCGGTGCTCGACACATGACTGAAATGCCGGCCCAGGGGTTAAATTTCCCCTAGAGTGTGCGTAGATACGGGCCTTATTCATCAACCGCGACAGGCCCGATCATGATTGACGTGCACTACTGGACCACGCCGAACGGCCACAAGGTCACGATTTTCCTCGAGGAAGCTGGGCTCGAGTACAAAATTTTTCCGATCAATATCGGCAAGGGCGAGCAATTCAAACCGGAGTTCCTGGCCGTCGCGCCAAACAACCGCATCCCCGCTATCGTCGACCATACGCCGGCCGACGGCGGCAAGCCGATTTCAATATTCGAGTCGGGTGCGATCCTGCTTTATCTCGCCGACAAGACCTGCAAGTTCATCAGCCGTGACTTGCGCGGCCGCACGGAGGCGGTGGAGTGGCTGTTCTGGCAAATGGGCGGTCTCGGCCCGATGGCCGGTCAGTACAATCACTTCGGCAATTATGCGCCGGAAAAGATCCCTTACGCCATCGATCGCTATCGCAACGAGGTCAACCGCCTTTACGGCGTGATGAACAAAAGGCTCGCCGACCGCGATTACCTCGCCGGCGACTACTCCATTGCCGACATGGCTTCATATCCGTGGGTCGTTCCGTGGGAGCGACAGGGCCAGAACATCGCCGACTTTCCGCATCTCAAGCGCTGGCTTGACGCCATTGCCGCGCGCGAAGCGGTGAAGCGCGCGTACGCCAAGGCGAAGGAAATCAATCCCAATCCGGGCGGTATTCGCACCGCCGAGGAGCGCGCCGTTCTGTTCGGTCAGACCGCACAGTCCGTTGAACGCATGGCGCGATAGTTCGCGTACCGCGTGGCGGCGCGACCTATTGGCTCGCGCCGCCGAAGAAGCCGGTGATCTTCCAGCCGGCGCCTTCTTTGACGTAACACATCTGGTCGCCGCCAAGCCCGCCGAGCGCTTCCATCGGGGCGAAGCCGGTCTTGCCCGACGGTAAGGCGACATGCAGGAACGACGGCTGGTTCGGATCCTGCGGGGGCGCACTGTCCGGCAGTATGCGCACCATGGTTAGACCGAGCTTCTCAACGACCGGAGCGTTCGGTTGTGCCGCGCTCCGAACTTCGATGCCGTCGCGCATGGGATATCCCCAATCCATCGGCTGGGTTTTGGTCGACGTCACGAGATTCTGGAAGGCTTGCTGATCAAGATCGGGATCCGCGGGACCGCAAACGACTCCCGGGTGATCGGGCAACGGGACGGTAGTCGGATCTTCAGCCATATTGGCGAGCGCCATCCAGCCGGATCCATCCTTGGCGTCGAGATTAATCGCGCTCGCGAGGTTGGCGAGTGGCGGCTTTCGCTTGTCGCCCATTTCCTTCTCTTGCATCCAGAAGAAGCCCTGGCTGACCACCAGCTTGCCAAGCCCATTGCGGTCCTTGCGCTGCGCGATCTCGCCAAGCTGCTTGTGAAACGCCGCGAAGCTCGGGTCGTTGTTGGCCGCGGGCGGGGTCACTGCGAGCGGCTTATAGGGTTTGATCGGAGCCGACGGCGGTGGCTTGAAGCCGCCGGGCGGCATCGGCACCTGAGAGGGATTTTGCGCGAAGCCTGCATTGGGGGCCAGCGCGAGCGAGGCGATAGCGGCGAAGACGAACGTCGTGGCGATGGAAAAATGGCGCATCGCTTGATCTCCGGTTGGGGCGTTTCGGCGCAATAATCTACAGAAAGACACGACGGTTACGGGCCAATTGCGACCGCCGTGCGGCGATTTCCACCGATATTAATGCCGGTCGGCGGCCCACCGCGACGGACCGGGAACCAGGTCGTTGGTTTCGCATTGATCGCCGGAGGCGCTTTCTTTGTTCTCCGCGGCCCTCCATGACTTCAACACCCCTTCGGGTCGCCGCGCGGCGGTATGGATGCAATGAACTCCTCGCTTGCCGCGCTCAATGCGTTGAATTTCTTCATGGCCGACGTGCAGGGCGGACTGGGTCCGTTTCTCGGCGTGTTCCTGCAAGCACGCCAGTGGTCGCCGTCACAGATTGGCATTGTCATGACCATCGGCGGCATTGCCGGAATGGTGGTGACAACACCTGCCGGCGCGCTGGTCGATCGCACGCACCATAAACGGATGATCGTTGTCGCCTCCGCAATCACCGTAACACTCGCGTCGCTGGCGATCCTGGTAAGGCCGGAGTTTGCGGTCGTTACTAGCGCACAAATCGTTTCCGGCATTGCCGGCGCTGCGATCGGCCCCGCGATTGCCGCCATCACGCTGGGGCTGGTGCATCAAAACGGCTTTGCTCATCAGCTCGGACGTAACGAAGCTTTCAACCATGGCGGCAACGTCGCAGCGGCGGCGCTGGCCGGCGGCATCGGCTTTTTCGCCGGCCTCGGCGCAGTGTTTGTGATTCTCGCGGTCATGGCGTTGCTCTCGATCGTCGCTGCTTTTTTTATCGATCCGCGCCACATCGATCACCGCGCCGCGCGCGGTGCCGGACCAAAGAAGGACAACGACGTGGCGAGTTTCACCGTCCTGCTGCAATCAAAGGAACTGCTGGTGCTCGGCGCCACGTTGACCCTGTTTCATCTCGGTAATGCGGCGATGCTGCCGCTGCTGGGGCAGGCCGGTGTCGCGCACGACGGCAGCAATCCAAGTGCATTCACTGCGGCCACCATCATCGTCGCGCAAATGACAATGGTGCCGATGGCGCTGTTAGCCGCGCGGCTGGCCCAGTCGCAAGGTTATTGGACGGTTTTTCTGCTGGCGCTGGTCGCGCTGCCAATCCGCGGTGTCACCGCCTGTCTAGTCACCGGACCGTGGGGGCTCGCGCCGGTGCAGATTCTCGACGGCGTTGGCGCCGGCATTCTCGGTGTCGCGGTGCCGGGACTGGTCGCGCGTATTCTCTCGGGGACGGGACACGTGAATGCCGGATTGGGCGCGGTAATGACATTGCAGGGCGTCGGCGCTGCGCTCAGTCCGGCGATTGGCGGTATCGTGGCGCAGCGTTACGGATACCCTGCCGCGTTCCTTGCGCTTGGCGCTATCGCCGCCGTCGCGCTCGCACTGTGGCTCTTGGCGCGGCCGCTGATGGTGCCAGCCTGTGCCAGACCTCCGGAGGAGGATGCGACCGTGGCGACACTTGCCGCGTGACGCGCAAGTTTACGGGTGTGTCGCGCCGCCGTCGACGGTCACTTCCTGGCCAGTCATGAAGGCGGAGGCATCGGACGCTAGGAATAGCACGATACCAAGCAAATCTTCCGGCACTTGCGGACGCGGGATCGACTGCATGGCGACGATGCGCTCTTTCTGCTCGGGCGAAACGGTCTTGCGCGGAATTTCGGTGAAGGTCGCGCCCGGCAGGATGGCGTTGACGGTGATGCCGTCGCCGCCGAGCTCCCGCGCCATGGAGTGGCTCATGCCGGCCAGCGCCGCTTTCGACGCGATATAGTGCAGATAATTCGGGCGTCCGAGCGTGACCGCGCCCGACGCCATGTTAATGATGCGGCCCCACTTGTTCTTCCGCATCAGCGGCACCAGCGCGCGCGAACACAAAAACGGCCCGGTGACGTTGACGCGCAGGACCTGCTCCCATTCGGCGAGCGGAATTTGCTCGAACGGCCGCATCTCTAGCGTGGAAAAAATACCGGCGTTGTTGATGAGCACATCGGCCCGGCCGAACGTTTGGTCGACGCGCTCGGCCATGCGCGCGACTGATGCTTCGTCGGCAACGTCGGTTTCGACGACAATGGCGTGGCCGTTGCCGGCGGCGATTTCGCGTTCGACGTCGCGCGCTTTTTCTACGTTGCGTTCGGCGATCACGACTTTGGCGCCGCCCGAGGCAAACGTCTTGGCGAAGGCGCGGCCGAGTCCCTGACCGGCGCCAGTAATCACCACGATTTTGTCGGTTACGGAAAACGTATCGGACATTCAAACCTCATTTTCGACGGCGAATAGCTACGCCGCTTCCGCCAGTGCGGCGAGTGCCGCGCCGGCATCGGCCGGGCGCCACCACAGCTTGAGACCGAGATCGCGGGCGATGATGCCTGCCGTAATGTAGCCGGCACCGCCGGAAATCGCGCCGCCGGGATGGCCGGCCGAGCCCGCCATGTAAAGGTTCGGAATAGGCGTGCGGTAGCCGAAGTGGTTGTACATCACCTGTTCGGCGTTGAACGCGCCCATGAAAATATCGCCGCGGCGCATGTTGATCATCTCGGCGGTGTATTCCTTCGCCGTGTAGACGTATTGTCCGATGATGTTGTTGCGGGTGAGGTTCGGGCAATAATGCGCGAAGGTGTCGATGATCTTATCCGCGAACTCGCGCTTGAAGTCCTCGTAGTCCTGGCCGTTTAGCTCCGGCTCAAACGGCATGACGTGCCAGCAATAAGTGGTGTGCTTGCCGGGCGGCGCTTGCGTCGGATCGAGCAGGCTCAACGGGCCGGAGCCGAATTGGACGATACGCGGCACGCGTCCGGCTTTGACGTCCTCGTGCGCCGAGAACAGGTCCTCCATGGTCTCGGCGCCGATGCTCCACTTCAAGGTGCGGTCGATATTGGGATCGAACGACGCCGCGGCGAAGCGCGGGCTTTCGTGCAGTGCGAGGTGCAGGCCGAACAGCGTCCAGTTGGTGTACTGGAAGCCGTCGAGCTTTTCGAGAAACGCCGCCGGCAGTTGCGTCCGGCCGATCAAATTCTCGAACGTCTGGTGCACGTCGATGGTCGAGGCGACGAAGCTCTTCGCCCGCACCGTGCGCCCGTCGGCGAGGACGATGCCGGCAGCACGGCCGCCTTCGACCAGAATGCGGTCGATCGCCACCTGCGGCGCGAACGTGCCGCCGGCGGCGATGAATGTTTCCATCAGCCCGCGGGCCAGATTGAACGATCCGCCCTGACAGAGCTGATAGCCGGTGTCGAGATCGAAGGCGCGGATCACCGAGCCCATTGGGCTCGTTTTCGACAGCGTGTCGGTGAGCCAGGTGCCGAACAGCGACACCTTGAACAGGAACAGAAGCTTGACGTGCTCGTTCTCGAACAGCTCGTTGACGACGTCGAGCGGCTGGCGGCGGCTGATGGTGAGAAAATCGCGCCCGATTGCCGTTTTCGACAGCAGCGTTTCGCGCTCGGCCTGCGACAGCGGTTCGGCGTAACGTTCGGGGATGAGGATGCGTGCAGTAATCTCCTCGGCGCGCCGGTTCCAGTCGCGAAACGTCTCGGCGTCGCGCTTGGAGAAGCGCGCGACATTGGCGATGGTCTCTTCGCGGTCGCGGCCGAATACCAGCGCGGTGCCGTCGCTGTGCGCCTGGCCGAACTCGTAGCGCGGGGTGATGTAGGTGACCCGGTCCTCGAGACCCAAATCCTTGAACCACGGCGTCTCGGAAATATGGAAATGATTGATGGAGTGGAGGTTGTGATAGAAGCCCGGCGCCGTGACCTCTTTGGTGGTCAGGCCGCCGCCGTACTGAAGCCGCCGGTCGACCAGCAGGATGCGCAAACCCGCTTTGGCGAGGTAGCTGCCGAGAATGAGGCCGTGATGGCCGGCGCCGATAATGATGCCGTCGTAGGTCTTTTCCAGCGCCTTGCTCACGCGTTCCTCCGGGTCGGGTCTTTTAAAGTTGTTGTAATGAGGCCGCTTGCTACCGCGCAAGCGGGAATCCGGCATAGCTGGTAGCTTAACGCTTTATCGCGAGTGCCGCATGACGCTGCCGCTGCGAATGCCATTTGCCCCGATGGAAGCGCTGTCGGTCGACGAAATTCCGGTCGGCGCGGAATGGCAATACGAGCCGAAATGGGACGGGTTCCGGACGCTCGCGTTTCGCGACGGCAACAAGGTCGAACTGCAATCAAAGTCCGGCCGCTCGATGACGCGGTATTTCCCGGAAGTCGTCGAGGCGCTGCTGGCGCTGGCGCCCAAGAAATTTGTGCTCGACGGCGAGATCGCCGTTCCTTCAGGCCGCGGCTTTTCGTTTGACGCGCTGTTGCAGCGCGTGCATCCAGCGGCGAGCCGGGTACGCAAACTCGCGGTGGAGACGCCGGCAATCTTCATTGCTTTCGATCTTCTGGTCGATGCCGACGGCCGCGATCTCACCGGCGAAATCCTGGAAGACCGGCGGCGCGTGCTGGAAAAATTCTTTCGCCGCTATTGCCGCAGCTCTGAACGCATCCGGCCGTCGCCGGCGACGACGCGGTTTGCCGACGCCAAGGGCTGGCTCAAGCGCGTCGGCGCCACGCTCGATGGCGTCATCGCCAAGCGGCGCGATGTTCCTTACCGTTCCGGCGATCGCACCGGCATGCAGAAGATCAAGAATTATCGCAGCGTCGATTGCGTGGTCGGAGGCTTTCGCACCAATGCCAACTCGCCGCTAGTCGGGTCGCTGCTGCTCGGGCTCTACGACAGCAAAGGCCTTCTCCATCACGTCGGTTTCACCTCGAGCATCAAGCGCGAAGACAAGCCGGCGCTCACCGAGAAACTAAAAGCGCTGATCGCGCCGCCTGGCTTTACCGGTAATGCGCCGGGCGGTCCGAGCCGCTGGTCGACCGAGCGTTCGGGCGAATGGCAGCCGCTCAAGCCCAAGCTCGTCGTGGAAGTCTGTTACGATCATTTTTCCGGTGACCGCTTCCGCCACGGCACAAAGCTGCTGCGCTGGCGCCCCGACAAGTCGCCGCGTCAATGCACGCTCGATCAGGTCAAGCAGAAGAAGGCGAACCTGCTGGCGCTGCTCGGATAACGAAACATCTTTCTTTCACCTCGCCCCGCTTGCGGGGAGAGGTCGGATTGCGCAGCAATCCGGGTGAGGGGGCTTGGCGGCTATCCTGAATGAACGTGCGCGCCCCCTCGTCCCGACCTTCTCCCCGCACGCGGGGAGAAGGAGGCGCGAGCCTCTTTGACCAGATAAACTGTCACGTATGACCGAGCCGAAAATCCTGTTCATCGGCCCCGGCGCCATTGGCGGCACGGTGGCGGCGTGGGTGGCGGAGAATTATCCCGTCGACCTTCGTCATGGGCCACGGCGCAACGCTGGTCGGCACTGCGCGCGGGCGGACTAACGACGTACCAATTTGACGCGCCGGACGCGACGCGGCGTACCGTGCATCCGACGATCGTCGAGCGTCCCGGCGAAGTCCCGGACGCCGCCATCGTTGTGCTGACGGTCAAGAACTTCAGCCTCGAGGGAGTGGCGCGGCAGGTGAGGGACGAGCTTGGCGACCGGCCGATTGTTGTATCCATCGCCAACGGCATCGATAACCAGCGCATCCTGCCGAAGCTGTTCAGCAAAGTGATCTACGGCATTGCCAGCTACAACGCGCGGCGAGAAGCGCCAGGCGTCATCGGCTATGCGCACAAGCTGCCGCTCTTGATCGGAACGCTCGACAACGCGCTTGGCGCGGAGTTGGCGCTGGTGCAGTCGGTGCTGGCGCGCGGTTGCCCGACCGATATCGTCGACCGCATGCAGGACGCCATCCATACCAAGATCGTGATCAACCTCACCAACGCGCTCGACGCTTCGATTGGCCGCGGCGCCCGGCCGCTGTCGAGCCCGGCGATCTTTCAGCGACTGCTGACCCAGACGCTGTGGGAAGGCGTGCGCACCATTCGCGCCGCCGGCTATGGTGAGTACCGTCTGCCCGGCATGCCATCATTTACGCTGCTGCATCTCACCGCCGCGCTGCCGGAGTGGATCGTCCGCCCGATGTTCCGGCGCCGGCTGCGCGCCATGCGGATGTCGAGCATGACCCAGGACGTGATGCAGCATGGCGCGCAAGATACCGAGCTTGAATCCATCACCGGCTACATCGTCGGTCTCGCCGCGCAGCACGGCGTGCCGGTGCCGTTTAATCGGGCGATCCTCAAGCTCGGCCGGGAAAAATTCCGCCCGGGCTTTGCGCCGATTTCGTGCGAGGAAGTGATGGCCGCGGTGCAGCGCGAGCGAAGCTGAACCTACTCAATCCCGCCCCGCTCGCATAATCGCATCTGCTAAAAGCTTCGGATTGGTGAAACACAGCTCGTGGCTACCCGGCACCTGCACCAGACGGAACAGCCCGAGTTTCTGTGACAGCCGCGGATGCCAGGGATAGTGATGCGGCAGCGAGGTGTCCTCGGTGCAGTTGACGTACGACTTGGCGATCTGCATGTCGCCCGGATTGGTTTTGAGCGAAATCTTGTCGGCAAACGTCGCCAGCGGATGCGGATTGAGCACGTCGTAGGCCTTCTGCGCCAGTTCGGCGTCGGCGTCGTTGATGAAGACCTCGCGCCAGATCGGAAACGGCAGCACCACTGAACCGTCGCCGCGTTGCGCGGCGATCTGATCGAACAGCTCGGCGTAGGGCGGTGGCACCATGTCGTTGAGCGACTCGCCGTTGTTGGGCACGAAGGCGTTCCAGTAGACCAGGCGGCGGATGCGGTCGGCCGCGCGGTCGGCGACGCCGGTAATGATCATACCGCCATAGCTGTGCCCCATCAGCACGACGTCGCGCAGATTGTTGCTGGCGAGATAATCGACGATCGAGTTGATCGCCTCGTCTAACCCGGTCTTTTTGGAATCGCCCGGCCGGTTGCCGGCAATGGTCGGCGTGTGGACCTGATCGCCGGCCGCGCGGATCGGCGCCGCCGTCGGTTCGAGCTCCTTACCCGTGTGCCACGCGCCGTGAACCAGTACGTAAGTCGACATGTCGTCCCCTCCCATGTCATTTTTCTTTTAGAATGAAATTGTGCGCCTGGAAGTGAAGATACGCAACAGCCAAAGGCGGCGTGAAAGCGACTCAAACAGCGCCTGTGGGTTTGGCTAGGCCGCGGGCGGCGGGCGTTGAAGCGGCTCGTGTCATCACGCGCTTCCGAGAGTGTTGTTACGTGCAACGTCTATTTGCGGAGAAGTGTCGTCTATCTCCCAACTATGGGAAAGATGGGCAAGGGATTTTATCGTGGCGTCGAACCAGTGGTGGTCGTTTCCGGAGCAGATGTGGAGGCTCTTCGAGACGCGCTACGCGCGATGATCAGTCGCGGAAATCCTGCCGTTCCTATGTTGCCGCGGCGGAAAATTCCGCCTCCGGTCTTGCTCAAATACGCTGGCGTCAAATCCTGGTCCGCCTTCGAACAGGGCATGTTGGCTTGGACTGTCAAAAAGCGTGACGGTGCTTTCCGAATTTCCGGGCAAACAAAAAATCCCGACAAAATGTGGCGCGATGATCCTGAGCAACTTGTAAAGTTTCCGCCCGGAGCGTCGGTGGATGACGTGGTGGATCGCATGGTTGCGATCCTGCAGGACGCAGCGCGGAAAGCTTTCTAAAGAACAACATGGCCGGCACAAGGCCGGCCATGCCTAATCGCGAAGCGCGAAGAAGCGTGCGATCTACTTCATCGCGTCGTAGACGGCGTGCGTCCATGCGCCTTCCGGCTTCTTGGTAATGACCGGATCAGAGCCGCCCGACAGCAGTTCGGCAACGGTGCGATCGGCATCCTTGAAATCAAGCTTGCCGTTGTCGTTGCCGAGGAGTTTTGCGATCTCGCCCATCATCTGCTCCTGGTGGTGCAGTGTTTGCGCGCCGGTGGTGTCGGCCGCGATCACGATCTTGGCGGCTTCCTTGTCGTTCTTCTTGGCCCAATCCCAGCCCTTTTCCGAGGCCGAGACGAACTTGGCCATCTTGGCAACGAAAGCCGGATCTTTCAGCTTCGGCTCCATCGCATAGAGGCCGTCCTCGAGCGTGGCGACGCCTTCGTCGCTGTATTTGAAGACCACGAGCTGATCGGGCTTGTAGCCGGCGTCGATCACCTGCCAGTACTCGTTGTACGTCATGGTCGAGATGCAGTCGGCCTGCTTCTGCAACAGCGGATCGACGTTGAAGCCCTGTTTGATGACCTTGACGCCGCCGGGCGAACCGTCGGTCTTCAGCTTTAGCTTCGCCATCCACGACAGGAACGGATATTCGTTGCCGCCGAACCAGACGCCGAGCGTCTTGTTCTTGAAGTCGGCCGGCGTCTTGATGCCGGTGTCCTTGCGGCAGGTCAGTTCCAGCCCGGAGCGCTTGAAGGTCTGCGAAATGTTGACAAGCGGCACGCCCTTCTCGCGCGAAGCGAGCGCGGATGGCATCCAGTCGACCACGACATCGGCGCCGCCGCCGGCAATGACTTGCGGCGGGGCGACGTCCGGGCCGCCCGGATTGATGGTGACGTCGAGGCCGGCGTCCTTGTAGAGGCCCTTGGCTGCGGCGACGTAATAGCCGGCGAACTGCGCCTGCGTCACCCACTTGAGCTGAATTGTCACCTTGTCGGCGGCATGCGCGCCGCTTGTCGCAAAGACGCCGCAAGCCAGCGCCGTTGCCAATAGCAGTTTCTTTGTCATTGTCGTCTCTCCACGCGTTTAAGTTACCGAGTCACTTCCGATACGACGGATGCCACGAGGTCATCGCCCGCTCGGCAAGCGCGACGATCCCGTAGAAGGCCATGCCGGCGACGGCGGCCAATGCTATTTCAGCCCATACCATATCAAGCGACATGCGAGCCACTTCGATAGAAATACGAAAGCCGATGCCGCGCAGCGGCGTGCCGAAGAATTCGGCCACGATGGCGCCGATCAGCGCCAGCGTCGAATTGATCTTCAGCCCATTGAAAATGAACGGCAGCGCCGCGGGTAAATGCAATTTCAGCAAGGTTTGCGCCGGCGGCGCGGCGTAAGAACGCATGAGGTCGCGCTCGATCGGCCCGGCGACCGCGAGCCCTGCAAGCGTATTCACCAGCATCGGGAAGAAGCACATCACCGCGACCACGGCGGCCTTCGACGGCCAGTCGAAGCCGAACCACATCACCATAATCGGCGCGATGCCGACTATCGGCAGCGCCGAAACGAAATTTCCCAGCGGCAGCAGCCCGCGCTTAAGGAAGTCGAACCGGTAGGCGATGATGGCGACGATGAAGCCGGCGCCAGAGCCGATGACATACCCGGCGAGCACACTGCGCAACACGGTCTGGACAAAATCCTCGCCCAGCGTCGGCAGCGAACTGGCAAAGCGTTGCGCAGTTGAAGTGGGAGCTGGCATCAATACCGGCGGAACGCCAAAGCCGCGCACCGCGACTTCCCACAGATAGACCAGAAATGCGCCGAACAGCACCGGGATGGTCAGGTCCTGCAAGGTGCGCCAGGTGCGGCCGGCGGCTTGCAAGGCCGCGAGGCGCGTCAATGTCAAAGCCGCGCCCAGCCAGGTGGCGAGCACCAACAGCCAATAGCCCCACGACGCCTGCCCGGCGATGGCTTCGTCCGTCAGCAGATAAAGCGTCACGGCGCAGCCAAGCGCCGAGGCCGCAAGTCCGAAAATCGCCGACAGCGCCGGCCAACGCGGCGCCAGCGCAAACAAAGCCGCGGCGATTACGATCGCCGTCAGCAAGAGCGGACGCGCGGGCAGCGGCATGACCACATCGCCGGCAAGCGGCAATGTCAGGGCTACCAGCAGCGCCGCCGCGGATATCCAAAAGCCGATCGCCTGGGCGCGGGAGATCATGCCGAGGTTCCCATGCGCCGCGCGGTGAGGCGCGCGACCAGGTCGATGATGGCGATCAGCACGGTGGCGATGATGGCCGCAGCGAACAGCGCGGCCCAAATCTGCACGGTTTGGCCGTAATACGATCCGGTCAGAAGCCGCGCGCCGATGCCGGCCTGTGCGCCGGTCGGCAATTCAGCGACAATGGCGCCGACGAGCGAAATGGTCACCGAGACTTTCAGGCTCGCGAACAGGAACGGGATCGAGGAAGGCCAGCGCAGCTTGGTGAAGACTTGCAGCTTGCTCGCCGACCAGGTGCGCATCAGGTCGAGCTGGATGGGATCGGGGGACGACAACCCTTTCACCATGCCGATGGTGACCGGAAAGAAACACAGATAGGCGGAGATGATCGATTTGGGAAACAGCCCGCGGATGCCGATGGCGCCGAACACGACAATGATAATAGGCGCGATCGCCAGGATCGGCACCATTTGCGAGCAGATGACCCACGGCAACAGACTTTTTTCCAGCGTGCGCAAGTGCACGATCAGCACGGCGAGCAGAATGCCGAACAATGCACCGATGACGAAGCCGACGACGGTCGCCGAGAGCGTCACCCAGGAGTGATAGAGCAGGCTGCGCGGTGAATCCGGCGGATAGTCGAACACCGTTTCAACCAGGTTTTCCACGACCTGATGCGGTGCCGGAACTACTGGCCGCTCGGCGCTGAGCGTCCCCGCGATCACATCGGTCAGCGTGTATTTCACCTCGTTGCGCTCGAAGGCGTCGCGCACTTGCGGCGCGTTCATGATGATGGCGGCGAGATACCAAAGCACAATGAGAACGGCGACGACCACCAAGACCGGAATACGCTCGATGATGAAAGCTGGCCGCCAGGCCGGCCGCGGCAGGGCGAGCGCGCTACTCGACACCGGCGCTACTCGTCATATGAATGGCCAGAACGCAGGCCGGCGCGTACCCGCTGGGCGATTTTGAGGAATTCCGGCGTTTCGCGGATCTCGAGCGTCCGGTCGCGCGGAAAATCGCAAGGGATAACGTCGATGATCCGTCCGGGTCGCGGCGACATCACCACGATCTTGGTCGAGAGAAACACCGCTTCGGGAATGGAGTGGGTCACGAACACCACGGTCTTGCCGGTCTGGTCCCACAAGCCGCAGCAATTGCTCGTTGAGGTGATCGCGGACGATCTCGTCGAGCGCGCCGAACGGCTCGTCCATCAAGAGAAGCGCGGGATCGAACGACAGCGCCCGCGCAATTGAGGCGCGCTGCTGCATGCCGCCGGAAAGTTGCCAGGGGAATTTGCGCTCGAAACCCGAGAGATTAACAAGCTTGAGGTAGCGCTCCATGCGCGCTCGGCGTTCGCGGGCGTCGAAGCCCATGATTTCGAGCGGCAGCATCACGTTGCGCTCGATGGTGCGCCACGGATAAAGCGCCGGCGCCTGGAAGATGTAGCCATACTGGCGGCGGAGCCGCGCCTGTTCCGGCGTGACGCCGTTGACCAGAATGGTGCCTTGGGTCGGGCGTTCGAGATCTGCGATCACGCGCAGCAGCGTGGTCTTGCCGCAGCCCGACGGGCCGATGAACGACACGAAATCGCCGTCGCTGATTTGCAAATCGACGTTAGCGAGCGCCTGGACTTCGCCGTCGCGGGTGTGAAAGCTCAACGAGACGCCACGGGCATCTACGGTTAACGCCGGGGCGTCGGCGCCGCGAGCCGCGATAGGCTGTCCTCCTGCTTGCTCGTCCGGTTTGACCGACACTTGGGGCGATGGGCCGACGTCCACTCGTTGCTCTGCCGAACTCGGCCGCCTTGCCACGCGCTGATCCATCCTAAAATACTGACAGAAGTGCGCCTTTAGGGCGCGCGCAACCTTCGTTCACGCTGCGACATTATTGGGCGTGGTGCTTCATTTCAATTGCAAATTGTTTATTCGGCCGCCGCTCGAAGTCCCGCTAACGTTTTGACTTGCGCGATCTTTTACCTATTTTGACTGCTCGACATCGTCCCATTGAGAGCTGACCCGCGCAACCGCATGAAACCCGCGCCCTTTCGCTATATTGCCGCTCGAAGCGTCGAGCAGGCTTTGGCGCTCAAGGCCGAGCATGGCGATGAGGCGCGTTTTCTGGCGGGCGGTCAAAGTCTTGTTCCGACGATGAATTTCCGGCTGACCCAGCCGGCAATACTCATTGATATCAACCCGCTGACCGAGCTCTCCAGCATCGAGAACGGCGCTGGTGGCCGGGTTCGCATCGGGGCGCTGACGCGCTATCGCGCGCTGGAGCGCGATCCAAAGGTCGCGGAACAACTGCCGCTGATCGCGGAGGCGTTGCCGCACATTGCGCACCCACAAATCCGCAATCGCGGAACTATTGGCGGCAACCTTTCGCACGCCGATCCGGCATCGGAAATGCCGGCCATCGTCTTGGGACTCGGCGGCAGATTGCGCGCGCAGTCGGTGCGCGGCGAGCGTTGGATCGACGCACCGGATTTTTTTGTTGGCGCGCTGACAACGGCGCTCGAAGCCGACGAAATGCTTACGGAGGTCGAGTTGCCGGCCGCGCCGTCCGGCTCAGGTTCGTGTTTCATGGAAGTGTCCCGCCGCCGCGGCGACTTCGCCATGATGGGAGTTGCTTCCACGGTGATCCTCGACGCAGATGGACGCTGCACGCAGGCGCGCATTGCGCTCTGCAACGCCGGAGATGGGCCGGTGTTTGCTGCCGCGGCGAGCGAGTGCGCTTATCGGCGCGGCGATCGACCCGGCGCGGATCGCCGAAGCCGCGAAGCTTGTGCAGCTGGACATCGAGCCCGGCGGCAGCATTCACGCCAGCAAGGAATTCCAGCGTCACCTCGCCGGCGTGCTGATAAAGCGCACACTGACGGCGGCCAACGAGCGGGCACGGCGTGACCACTGACACTCACGACATCGCCGTAACCGTCAACGGCAAGGTTTATAAGCGCACGGTCGAAGCGCGGCTGCTGCTGTCGGATTTCCTGCGCCATGATTTGCTGCTCGCCGGCACGCATGTCGGCTGCGAGCACGGCGTCTGCGGCGCCTGCACCATCCTGTTCGACGGCGTCGCGGCACGCTCCTGTCTGATGTTCGCTGCGCAAGCGGATGGCCACAGTCTGGAGACCGTCGAAGGTCTCGCTCCAGACCCCGAGCACTTGCATCCGTTGCAGGAGGCGATGCGCGACTGCCACGGCTTGCAATGCGGCTACTGCACGCCCGGCATCTTGATGACCATGAAGGCGTTCCTGGAAGAGACCGCTTCGCCCGACGAGGCGCAGGTGCGCGAAGCGCTGTCGGGCAATCTTTGCCGCTGCACCGGTTATCAGCACATTGTTGACGCCGTGCTGCTCGCTGCCGAGCGGTGGCGGAGGTAGCCGGGTGACGACGCGAAGTTTCGGCGCTCCGGTCACCCGCAATGAAGATGCGCGGCTGCTCAGCGGCCGCGCGCTTTTTGTCGATGACGTTGAGCTTCCGGGAATGCTGTACGCGGCGTTCCTGCGCAGCAACGTCGCTCATGCGCGCATTAATTCCATCGACGTGTCGGCCGCGAAAGCGCGGCACGGCGTCGCCGCGGTCTTCACCGCCGAAGACCTCGGCGATTACTGGGCCCCGGGCCCGCTGCTGGTTCCGCCGCCGCCGATCAAGGACATTACTTTCAATCAGCGCACCCAAGTTCCGCTCGCCAAGGACAAAATACGTCATGTCGGCGAACCTTTGGCTGTCGTGCTGGCCGAGTCCCGCTATCTCGCCGAGGACGCGCTCTCAGATATCGCGCTTGATCTTGAGCCGCTGCCGGCAGTGACCGATCTGGAAAAGGCGCTCGCCGATACGTCAGCGAGCGTTCATGACGGCGTGCGCGGCAATCTCGCCGCGTTGGTGCGGCAAGGCCGCGGCAATTATGCCGCGGCGCGTGCTCGGGCGGACTGCGTCATCAAGCGCCGTTTCTTCTACGATCATGGCGCATCTTCGCCGATGGAAACACGCGGCATCGTCGCCAGCTGGGATGACCGGGCGAACCGGCTGACTGTTTGGGACACGACGCAAGCGCCGGTGTTCCTGCGCAACGGGCTTGCCGGGATGTTGGGCTTGAGTGAGCGTCAGGTGCGCGTGATCGCGCCGTTCGTCGGCGGCGGTTTTGGCCCGAAGATCATGCTGTTCTATCCGGAGGAGGTCGTCATCCCATGGGTGGCGATGAAGCTCAACCGCCCGGTGAAGTGGATCGAGGACCGGCTGGAGCATTTCTTCGCCACCACGCACGAGCGCGGCCAGACCCACGACGCCGAGATCGCGCTTTCGGCCGATGGCCGCATCCTCGGCGTCAAGGATACCTTTCTGCACGATACCGGCGCCTACAATCCGTACGGTCTGACCGTGCCGATCAACAGCCAGTGCACGCTGCTCGGACCCTATGTGATCCCGAACTACGACAGCACGTTCCGGGCGATCTTCACCAACAAACCGATTGTCACGCCGTATCGCGGCGCCGGCCGCCAGCACGGGGTCTTTGTCATCGAGCGGCTTTTGGACATCGCGGCGCGCGAACTTGACATCGACCGCGCCGAGATCAGGCGGCGCAATCTCATTCCGCCCGACGCTTTCCCGTACGACAACGAGATCATCTACCAGGACTTTGCGCCGCTCTCGTACGACAGCGGCAATTACGAGCCGATCCTCGACAAGGCGCTGGAGATGATCGGCTACCGTCACTTTCTTGCCGAGGAGCAACCGCGGCTGCGCGCAGAGGGCCGTCACGTCGGCATCGGTGTTGTCTGTTACGTGGAGGGCACAGGCATCGGCCCTTACGAGGGCGCCAAGGTTCAGGTGCAAAACAACGGCAAAGTCAGCATTGCGACCGGGATCGGCACGCAGGGGCAGGGGCATTTTACCGTGTTCGCCCAGGTCGCCGCCGACCAGCTCGGCGTATCGGTGCGCGACATCGACATCGTCACCGGCGATACCGATCAGTTCTACTGGGGCGCCGGCACCTTTGCGAGCCGCGGCGCCGTGGTCGCCGGCAACGCCATCAATGAAGCGGCAAAGGTGGTACGGCAGAAAATCCTTAAACTCGCCGCCGAGCATTTCGAGTGCGCCGAGGAGGATCTTGAAATCGCCGACGGCAAAGTATCGGTCGTCGGCGTGCCGGGACAATCGGTCAAGCTGGGCGAGCTCGCGGTCAAGGCCAACCCGATGCGCGGGGCGGTGAAGCCCGGAACCGAGCCGGGACTGGAGTCGACGCAATACTTCGGACCGGCCGGCGGCTCGACGGCAAGCGGCGTGCACGCCATGATCGTCGAAGTCGACCCGGAGACCTTTACGCTCGAGGTGCTGAAATACGTCGTGGTTCACGATTGCGGCACGGTGATTAACCCGCTGATCCTCTCCGGCCAGATTCACGGCGGTGTTGTCCAGGGTGTCGGCAATGCCTTCTATGAGCAGCTGGTGTTCGACGAGGAGGGGCAGCTGCTGAATGCCTCGCTCGCGGATTACCTATTGCCGACCTCGCTGGAGGCACCGCGCACGGAAATCGGCCACACCGTGACGCCATCGCCGCTTAATCCGCTTGGCGTCAAGGGTGCGGGAGAGGCAGGAGCCATCCCAGTTGGGCCGCTTTTTGCCCAGGCCATCGAAGACGCGCTTGGACTGGCCGAGCGGAAGATCGAGCTCAACGAAATTCCATTGAGCCCGACGCGGCTGTTCGAACTGGCTTCGCAGCAACCATGATCCTGGTGACCGGCGCCGGCGGCAAGACCGGCAGGGCCGTGGTCGAGGCGCTGGCGAAGAAAGGCGCCGACGTGCGGGCGATGGTGCGCCGCGGCGAACATTTCAGCGCACTCAAGGAATTGGGGGCTGCCGAATGCGTCGTCGCCGGCTTTGAGGATGAAGGTGCGTTGCGCCGCGCCGCCGACGGTGTTCACGCGATCTATCACATTTGCCCTAATGTCAGCCGTGAGGAAGTGGCGTTCGCGCGCGGCGTCGCCGCCGCGGCGCAGGCGCACGGCGTCAGGCGCTTCGTCTACCATTCGGTGCTGCACCCGCAAATCGAAGCCATGCCGCATCATTGGCAGAAGATGCGGACCGAAGAGATGCTGTTTGGCTTGGGCCTCGATCTGACCATCCTTCAACCGACCGCCTACATGCAAAATATCCTCGGTGCTTTCCCCGGCATCCTCGCCGAGGGGGTGTTTCGCGTTCCTTATCCGGTAACGGCTCGGCTCAGCCTGGTCGATTTGCAGGACGTGGCCGAAGCTGCGGCCTTAGTCCTGACGACGGACGGTCACGTCGGCGCCACCTACGAGCTTGTCGGCACCGAACCCTTAAGCCAGACCGAGGTTGCCGCCGCTATCGGCGCGGCGCATCACCGTCCGGTCCGCGCCGAAACGGAAACCGTGGAGTTCTGGCAGGCGCGGGCGCGCGCGAGCGGCATGGGCGAATATGAATGCGCAACGCTGGCCGCCATGTTCCGCTATTACGCGGCTCACGGGCTTGTCGGGAATTCGCGGGTGTTGGCGGCCCTGTTGGGCCGAAAGCCCAACGATCTTGTCGGGTTTTTACGCCGCAATGCAGCGAAGGACGAGGGTTAGAGCATTACCGGTTTTCGGAAAAGACATGCTCCGTCAACACGCTTGAGCGGATTGACGCTCAGAAGAGAAGTCAAAGCGCTGTAACCCGCGTTCAAAGCTCGATCTTGCTGTAGATCGTCGTGTCGAGCCCGAGCTTCTCGCTCGACAGGGTAACTGCGGCGGTCACCGTTTCGTGGCCGTGGATTTTGCCACTGGCGATGGCGGCGCGGACGATGCGCTCGACCTCGCGCTGCGTAGAGAAACTGATCTTTTTGACGAACCGTTCGACTGCAGCAGCAATGGCCTCATCACCCATGGCGCATCCTCGAACCGTAGCTCGCTTGATGATAGGTAACTGTACCACCCGAAAACAAGAAATTCGTTAAAGATACCCACCGGACAAAAGCGATGTTGCACGATTGCTTCATTTGGCCGGCGCGATTTTAGTTTTTCCTCGGCTAAAATTTTTCCGGCCACGTTATCGATGTCCGGTGGTTTTGCTTTTCACCGCGACGGCTTCGGATTACGCTTTTAGTTAGTGGGGCTGGCGGCTCTCGCCGGTCGTAGAGCGTGCGTGAGGAGGAAACAGTGAGCTATTTCACTCCCGCCAAGGCCGGCCGCGAAAAGACGGCAGGCAACGGGACCGCCGGCGAAGCGCGGCCAACCGAAACTTCCATGGTGAAGGCCTCGACCGAATCGGTCTCCACCCTCGGTCCGGGAATTGTGATCACCGGCAACATTATCTGCGAAGGTTCGACACAGATTTTCGGCCGCGTCACTGGAGATATTCAGGCCACGCAGATCGTGATCGGCGACGGCGCGCGTGTCGAAGGCAACATCACGGCGTTGGAGATTGCCATTCACGGCGCCTTTAAAGGCACCGTGCGCGGCAACAATGTCAGGCTAAAGGGCACGGCCACCGTTGAGGGCGAGATCTTCTCCAAGTCGCTCGCCGTCGAGGAGAATGTGCAATTCGAAGGCATGTCACGAAAGCTCGACAAGCCAATCGATTCGTCCGCAATTGCACAGACGCCGGCTGTGAAAACCGTCGGTGGCGGCGCGCCTGGTCCGGCCGCCGCGGTGGCGGCCTGAGCTTCCGTAACAGCGTTGCATAAATCCTGCGCCTGGTTTCAGGCGGAGGTCTGCCAGAAGTCTTCGTGAAGCGCGGCCGCTTCGTCTTCCAGTAAGGGGCCGATGACTTCGACTTGCCGCTGGCCGGCGGCAAACACGGTCCGGCAGGGTAAATCCAGCGTCGGGTTTTCCGCGTGGGCGCCGGTGATGGCCTTGAGCCGATGTTCGGACAGGCCGTAGACCACGCGGCCGATGCCGACCCAATAAATCGCCCCGGCGCACATCGCGCACGGTTCGGCCGAGCTATAGAGCGTACTCTCGCGCAATACTTCTGCGGCGAACTGTTTGCAGGCCCGCGTCGCGAGCAGCCGCTCGGCGTGGCCGGTCATGTCGTGATCCGGCAAAAATCCGTTCTCGACCTCGAGCAGCACATCTCCTGCTCCGCTTACGAGAACGCTGCCAAATGGATGATTGCCGTTCGTGCGCGCACGTTTGGCGACCTCGAAGCTCAGCCGCAGAAATCTTTCGTGGTCGTGCACTGGTCATCTGCTCTCTTGCGGACCGCCCCGTCATGCCGCGGCACCGCGCAGTGGAACCAAAAACCCGCGTTGTTTGAGCCGATGGCACATTACTTGCGTGACCGCAATCGTTGTGCCCATATCATTAAGGCTCCGCGTATTAGTTTTTGAGTCCTCTTGAACGCTATGACCAGAAACGCTCTGCAATTCCGGCGAAACGGCCGTACCGTAAGTATCGCTGATTTTCACCCCCGCACCACCGTTCTCGACTGGTTGCGTTTGCAGGAGCGTTCGGTCGGCACCAAAGAGGGCTGCGCCGAGGGTGACTGCGGCGCTTGCGCGGTGGTCGTGGTGCGCGAGCAGGACGGCCGCCTGGTCTACGAGCCGGTGAATTCGTGCATCACACTGCTCGGCCAGATCGACGGCGGCGAACTTGATCACCGTCGAAGACCTCGCCGACAACGGCGTTTTGCATCCGGTGCAGGAGGTGATGGCGCGCGAGCACGGCTCGCAGTGCGGCTTTTGCACGCCCGGAATCGTGATGAGCCTGTTCGCGCATTATCACGGCTGCGATGGAGCGACCACGCGCGACAAGATCAACGATGCGCTGGCGGGAAATCTCTGCCGCTGCACTGGCTATCGGCCGATCGTCGATGCGGCGCTTGAAGTCTGCAACGGCGCCGACGATCAGTTCAGCCGCGACGCGGCGGTGCGGCGGCGGGCGATGGCGGCGCTTGACGACAAAGCCGATCTGTTTGTCGGCGATGAAAAGGCATTCTTTGCCGCGCCGGCGAGCGAAGCATTCGCTGGCGCGCCTTTACGCCCAGCATCCGGACGCGACCATTATCGCCGGCACCACCGACGTTGGCCTTTGGATCACCAAAAAGCTGATGCCGATCGAAAAGATCATTCACGTCGGCCGGGTGACCGAGCTCTCGAACATCGAAGAACGCCGAAGACGGCTGCGCGTTGGGCGCGACCGTGTCGCTGGCACGCGCCATGCCGGTGCTGGGCGCAATCGATCCTGATATCGCCGAGGTGCTGCGCCGGTTCGGCTCGATCCAGGTGCGCGCCTCCGGCACGGTCGGCGGCAGCATCGCCAATGCTTCGCCGATCGGCGACCTGGCGCCGATGCTGATTGCGCTCGGCGGCAGCATCGAACTGCGGCACGGCGACAAGGTTCGCCGCCTGCCGCTGGAGAACTACTTTCTCGATTACGGCAAGCAGGATCGCGCCAAGGGCGAGTTTGTCCGCCGGCTCATTGTGCCGAATCTGCCGCCGTATTCCCATTTCCGGGCCTACAAGATCACCAAACGCTTCGACGAGGATATTTCCGCGCTGCTGGCGGTGTTCTGTCTGACCGTCGAGGACGGGCGGATCAGCGAGGCCAAAGTCGCGTTCGGCGGAATGGCCGGCATTCCCAAGCGGGCAAAAGCCGTCGAGCAAAACTTGCGCGGTCTGTCACTGACTGACACGCGGCACTGGCGTGCCGCCGCAGACGCCGTGAAGCAGGATTTCACGCCGCTCACCGATCTGCGCGCCAGCGCCGATTATCGCAGCCGGGTCGCCGGCAACCTGGTCGTCAAGGCGCTCGCCGAAATCGCCGGTGTCGCGTCGCACGTCACCCGCATTTCCGACTCCCGGATGGCCGCGCATGCCGCCGAGTGAAACCACGATCGAGGCGCCGCTGCGCCATGTTCACAAGGCGCTGCAGCACGACAGCGGCGCCAAGCACGTGCAGGGCTCGGCCGAATATATCGACGACATGCTCGAGCCGACCGGCACGCTTCATATCGCGCTTGGCGGTTCGCCGGTCGCGCGCGGCGTTATCCGACACGTCGATCTTGCCGATGTCCTGAGCATGCCCGGCGTCGTTACGGTGATCACCGCGGCGCACATTCCCGGAAAAAACGACATTTCGCCGGCGCATGCCGACGAGCCGGTTTTCGCGTACGATCGCGTCGACTATCCACAATCAGCCGATCTTCGCGGTCGTTGCCACCAATCGCGACACTGCACGGCGCGCTGCGCTGCGCGGCAAGATCGAAATCGCGGTCGAGAAGCCCAACGTCTCGGTCGAACAGGGCAAGGCATCCGGCGAGCGCGTGTTGCCGGATTATGCATTCGTCGGCGGCGATGCCGCCAAGGCGATCGCTGATGCGCCGTTTCGCCTGAGCGGCGCGATGCATATCGGCGGCCAAGAACATTTTTATCTGGAAGGCCAGATCGCGGTCGCGGTCCCCGGTGAGGACGGCGCGATCCTGGTCTATTCGTCGACGCAACACCCGAGCGAAGTGCAGCACATTGTTGCGCGGGTGCTGGCGGTGCCTGACGCTTTTGTCACCTGCCGGGTGCGCCGCATGGGCGGCGGCTTCGGCGGCAAGGAAACCCAGGCGACGCAATGGGCGGTGATCGCGGCGCTGGCAGCGCGCATCACTGGCAAGCCGTGCAAGCTCCGCCTCGATCGCGACGCCGACATGGCCATTACCGGCAAGCGCCACGATTTCGCGGTCGAGTATTCGGTGGGTTACGAGGACGATGGCCGGATCCGTGCGCTCGACCTCGACATGGATGCGCGCTGCGGCTGCTCGGTCGATCTTTCAGTCGGCGTCGTCGACCGCGCCATGTTCCACGCCGACAACGCGTATTTCCTGCCGGAATTCAAAATCCTCACGCGCCGGGTCAAAACCAACACGGTGTCGAACACGGCGTTTCGCGGCTTCGGCGGCCCGCAGGGCATCATGGCGATCGAGCGGGTGATCGACGCCATCGCCTGGGAGCGCGGCCTCGATCCGTTGGACGTCCGCAAGGCCAATCTGTATCGCCCCGGCCGCCAGGTGACGCCCTATGGCCAAACGGTCGAGGATTACGACATCGCCGCGCCGCTGATCGACGAGCTTGAGCGGACGTCGAGTTACCGCGCGCGGCGCAATGAAATCCGTCGGTTCAATGAAACCTCGCCGATCATCAAGCGCGGGATCGCACTGACGCCGGTCAAATTCGGCATTTCGTTCACGCTCACCCATCTCAACCAGGCCGGCGCGCTGATCAACGTCTATCAGGACGGTTCGATCAGCCTCAATCACGGCGGCACCGAAATGGGGCAGGGGCTGTTTCAGAAAATTGCCCAGGTGACTGCCGAAGAGTTCGGTGTCGGATTGGAACGCGTGCAAATCACCGCGACCTCGACCGACAAGGTGCCGAACACTTCGGCGACGGCGGCTTCATCGGGTACGGACCTCAACGGCATGGCGGCACAGATCGCCGCGCGCAAAATCAAAAAGCGGCTGACGCAGTTCGCCAGCGAGACCTGGAAGGTGCCGGAAGATCTCATCACCTACCGCGACGACCGCGTCTTCATCGGCAACGAGAGCATTACCTTTGGCGAGCTGACCAAGAAGGCCTACGCAGCGCGAGTTCTCGATGTCGGCGTCGGGTTATTACAAAACCCCGAAGCTGCATTGGGATCGCGACAAGGCCAAGGGCCGGCCGTTCTTCTATTTCGCCTATGGTGCCGCGTGCAGCGAAGTCGCCATCGATATCCTGAGCGGCGAGATGAAGGTTCGGCGCGTCGACATCCTCCACGACGTCGGACGCTCCATCAATCCGGCCATCGATATCGGTCAGATCGAGGGTGCTTTCGTCCAGGGCATGGGCTGGCTGACCACCGAAGAGCTGGTTTACGACGACAAAGGCCGCCTGCTGACGCACGCGCCGTCGACCTACAAGATTCCGGTCGCTTCCGACGTTCCCAAGGATTTCCGGGTCGCGTTGTTCGCGGGCAGTAATCGCGAAGACACGATTTACCACTCGAAAGCCGTCGGCGAACCGCCGCTGATGCTCGGTATTTCTGTGTTCGCAGCGATTGCGGATGCGGTACACTGGGTCAATCCCGGCAAGCCGGTGGCCCTCGACGCGCCGGCGACGCCGGAAGCGATCCTCAAGGCGGTCGGCCCCGTCGACGCCGTGGCTGCGTTGGCGCCGCTGATCGGACGCTGATGTTTTGACGGCCCCCTCCACCCGCAAGGGCGGAGGAGTTAGATAAGTGGGCGCAATGGCCAAGGTTTGGACCCGCATTCGCGACACCGTTGAGCGGCACGGCAGTGCGGCGCTCGTGAGTGTCGTCGGCGCCGCGGGCTCGGTGCCGCGCGAAAGTGGCGCCCGCATTGTGCTCCAGCCGGACGGCGGCTTTTTCGGCACCATCGGCGGCGGCCAGCTCGAATATGCCGCGATTGCCGCAGCGCGCGCCGCACTCGCCGCCGGACGCGGCAAGGCGGAATTCCGCGATTGGCCGCTTGGCCCCAACCTCGGCCAATGCTGCGGCGGCATGGTCAAGACGCTGACCGAAACTTTCGACGCGAACGACCTTGTCGCTGTGCAGCGCCTGGAGGAAGCGGAGCGGGCTGGAGCGTTCGCGACCCAAAGCGCGCTCGATCGCGAGGGCCGGATCGCCCGCACTCTTACGGCCGCGGAGACCGGGGGCAAAGCCGAAAAAGCCTTAGCGCCGTTTGCGAAGATGGCCTTCCGCGAGCAATTCGGAGAGGTCGCGACCCCAGTGGTGTTATTCGGCGCCGGCCATGTCGGCCGCGCCGTAGTGCTGGCGTTGGCGCCGCTGCCGTTCGCTGTGCACTGGATTGAATTCGAGGCCGGATCAATTTCCGCAGCATGTGCCGGGCAACGTGGTGACCATCCACAGCGAACACCCGGCGCAAGAGCTGACGCGCGCGCCAGGCGATGCCTTGATCATTGTGATGACGCACTCACATCCGCTCGATTTCGACATCACGGCCGCGGCGTTGCAGCGTGAGACCTTCGAGTTCGTCGGCCTGATCGGCTCGGAGACCAAGCGCGCGCGCTTTGCGACGTTCGCCCGGCAAGTTGGCGTGACGGCTCGCCAGCTCGACCGGCTGGTGTGCCCGATCGGTATTGCCGAGATCAAAGGCAAGGAGCCGGCGGTGATTGCCGCGGCGCTCGCCGCGCAGCTTCTGGTCGTGCGCGAGCACGCTTCTGTCCCGCAAGTGAGCCCGGCGACGCAGCCGGCCTGAGCGGCAAAGCCGTTAGTGTCACTCTCAACACGCAGATTGACGGGGGTTGAGTGATTACCGATGACGCTCCCTCGACCGCATTGAAGATGCGCCGGACCGCATCGCCCACGGTGTTTCGGGTCGTCATCTATCTCGTCGCTTTTGTCACTGGCGCGATAGTGATGAGTTTCGAAATGCTCGGTTCGCGCTATCTCAACCCCTATTTCGGCAGTGGCATCTACACCTGGGCCGCGCTGATTTCGATCGTGCTGACGGCGCTGGCAGTGGGCTACTTTATCGGCGGCTTCGTTGCGGATCGTACGGTGTCTGCCGCCATCCTCGGAATAATCGTAGGCGTTGCGTCGCTTTACTTCCTCATACTGCCAAGCTTTGCCGACGCGATATTGCGGGTTGTTCTCGACTCCATTGACGACGTGCGCCTCGGCAGCCTTTGCGCCGCACTGGCAATCATGTTTCTGCCAGTGATGCTCATTGGCGTTTATTCGCCGTTTGCGATCAGACTGGTGTTGCAGGCGACGCAGCGGTCCGGGAGCGTGTCCGGGACTATCTATGGCGCGTCCACTGCGGGTTCGATCGTGGGTACGCTTGGCACGACGTTTTTTCTTATTCCGACGATCGGGACCCGCGCCATAACGCTCTGGCTCGGCGTCGTCGGGCTGGGCTGCGGACTGTGCCTGGTGGCGCTCAATCGCGTGCACACGATGCCAAAAGGCGTCCGGTCCACGGCCGGTCTCCTCGTTGCCGTGATCCTGGCGCTGTCCCCGCCTCATCCCGTTTACGCGGACAACCTCATCGACGAAAATGTGCGGGGCCAGATGCTCAAACAGAGCGATGGCCGCATCGCGCATCTGGAAACCGAGTACAACGACCTGTTCATCAACAAGTATGGGCCGTCGCTGGGGCTGAGCAGCCGATACAAGGGACGTCCCGACTACGTCGAGTCGCTCGTCGATCTGAGAGATCCCGACGCTTTGCCGGTCCCGTACACCGTGATCATGCCTGTAGCGCTGGTCTACCCGCAGGACATCAAACGCATTCTGATGATCGGGTTGGGAGCTGGATCCCTGTCGACCTATCTAGGGCGAGCCATGCCGGACGCCCAAATCGACGTGGTGGAACTCGACCCCGGTGTCATTGCGGCGGGAAAGAAATATTTTGGATTGCGAGAGACCGATAAGGTCCGGTTCATTGAAAGCGACGGCCGCGTTTATCTCAACCGTCACAAGGACACTTACGATCTCATCCTGCTCGATGCGTTCCGCGAGCTCGGTGTTCCGTTCCATTTGTTGACGCGGGAGTTTTACGACATCGTCAAAGAACACCTTGCTCCGGGAGGAGCAGTGGCCTCCAACGTAGACGCCGATACAAAGCTTTATCGTTCGACCTTGGTCACGCTGAATGCTGTATTTCCGACTGTCGATGTCTTTCGGGATTCGGGCGAAGCGGACGCGACACAAGCCATTGCCGTAGCGCAATCGGCGCCAAGGCCGACGGCGAAAAATTTGATGCTGCGCGCCACGACCCTGCAGATGGAACGCCGTTTCCGCTATCCGTTGCCCTCTCTCGTCGGCAAACGGGTCACCAAGCTCTATTCAAGCGGTGCAGATGTGCTCACGGATGATTTTGCGCCGGCCGAGCTTTTTCGGGTGACACCCGCCGAAGCGCCTGATCGTCACTAGCGTGGTCGGTAGCAGCATTGATGGACTCGCAGGATCGCAAAGGAGCCGCCAAGAGACTGCTTGAAAAGGTGCACGGCGATTTTGGTCGTCGTTAAGAACGATCGGTCAACGCTATCGGACCGGATTTCTGAGCACTCCAATTCGTTCAATCTCGCATTCGACAATATCGCCCGGAAGAAAATAGCGCGACGCGGCGACCAGGCCTTCCTTCGGTTGCCAGTGACCGCCAAGCTCCTTGTCGGCGGACCATGCCGTGCCCGCAGGCGTTCCGGTGATAATAACCATGCCCGGCTTCAGCGTGAAATTTGTCGAGAAGAAGTGAATGAGATCGGCACATGACCAAATCATGTTGGAGGTGTTGCTCGACTGACGCAGTTCGCCGTTGACCCGTGTGCGGATGCCGAGCACCTGAGGATCGGGGATTTCGTCCGCGGTTGTTATGCACGGGCCGATGGGCGCGCTGGTGTCGAACGCCTTTCCGCGCCCGAGTTCGTACCAGGTGAAATCCCCGGATCGGCGCACCTGCCGGTCGCGCGCCGTCACATCGTTCACGATAGTGTAGCCAAAGACATGATCGAGCGCCTGATCCTTTGGGATATGACGGCCCGGCGTCCCGATCACAATCCCAAGTTCGGTCTCACAGTCGAGCTTGCGCGTGAGTTTTTCGTCGTACCGAATCGCTTCCTCCGGACCGATGACGCTGTCGGACGTTTTCACGAAAAACTCAGGCTCTTTGCCGCTGGTCGGTGAGCCGATCTTTTCATCGTTATGCTCACGATAGTTGCTGCCAGCGCATAGAATGGTGGAAGGCAGAATGGGCGCCGCGAATTTGACTTGATCCAGCCGATGCAGCGCATGGCCTGGGCGCAAAGCCTCCAACCGACGCGCCGCGCTGAGCGCCGATTTTCCGCCGCGAATGAACGAGAGGGTATCGACGAAGAAGGCGCGCTCTTCGGGGTCCAGCAGCAAACCCGCCAATCCGGGCTCCAATATTTCATTTCCGAGCAGAAAACCGAGGCGAACTGTCTGCTCTCGCCAAAAGCTTATGACTTTCATCTCCCCCTCGCATTTGAGCGATCGATGCGGCCATCGGCGGTCGATGACGCCCGGTCATTTCGGTGATTTGCACACTGACACTTTAAGGTACTGTACAGAGCGTCGGGCGGGTAGCTGGTTCGGCTGACCTATCGACACAAAAGACGCCGCAGCGCCACCAGTGCTGCTCGAAACAGAAAAAATACCGGGAGGAATATCGTGTCGGCCGAATCCTATCCAAACTTGTTCTCGCCGTGGCAATTGCGTCACACGCGGATTTCAAACCGGGTGATCTTTGGACCGGTTTGTCCGACGTGGGTCAGGAGCGCGCACGAAGGAATTTTTACCGACCAGGCTGTGGCCTATTATGAAGAACGGGCGCAGACCGGACTGGGAATGATCATTCTCGGCGGTCAAATCGTCGAAAAGGACACGATTTATACGCCCGCGGCTTTTCCAGGTCTTTGGAACGACGATCAGATCGAAGGCATCGCCAGGGTCGCGCGCGCGGTCAAGAAACACGGCTGTGCGCTGATCGCGCAACTGCTGCATGTCGGACTGCGTTCGCCAACGCCGTTCTTCAAGACCGATCCGGCCCGCGATCCCTACGAATACAACGCCTACACGGTCGCTCCGACCCAGATGGCGATAGGCGAAATTCCGGGCGGTCCCACGGCCAAGGAGCTGGAGGAGCATGAGATCGAGCGCATTCTCAACTCCCATGCAGAAGCCGCGCGGCGCGCCATCAGTGCCGGGCTCGACGGTGTCGAGCTGCACCTCGCGCACGGTTATCTGGCATGGCAATTTTTGTCGCCGCTCTATAACCAGCGAACCGACCGCTGGGGCGGATCGTACGAAAATCGCCTGCGGTTTCCGGTCGAATGTCTGCGGCGCATTCGCGCCAAGATCGGCAGCCGGGCGATTCTCGGCTACCGCATCAACTCAACTTCGTTCTGGGAAGGCGACCTCGAAATCGACGATGTGAAGCGCGTGCATCTCGATCTCGAACGCGAGACCGACATCGATTACGTCAGCGTCTCTGCCGGCGTGCATCACTCCTGGATTCATACGCCGATGACTTTCGAGCAGGGATGGGAGCGCAAGTACTCGCGCGCGTTCAAGGAAGTATCGAAAAAGCCGGTGCTGATGGTCGGCCGCATCAGCTATCCGGATGTTGCCGAAGACCTGATCGCATCGGGCGATGCCGACGCGGTGTTGCTGTCACGGCAGATGATCGCTGATGAGCAGTGGCTCACAAAGGTGAAGGCAGGACGGGAAAGAGACATCCGACGGTGTGTCGCCGCCAACTATTGCTGGCGATCCGTGGTACGCGGCAGTCGTGTGCAGTGCGCGTATAATCCCGTCGTCGGTCGCGAGGCACTCTGGGGCGCGAACGCGACCCGCAAAACCTATGGGCGCAAACGTGTGCTTGTCGTCGGCGCGGGACCGGCGGGGCTGGAATACGCCCGCGTGGCGTCGGGTCAAGGCAACGCGGTGGTCGTCTACGAGCGCGAAGCGGCGGTCGGCGGTCACGTTCGCGCGTATGGCGCTTTGCCTTATCGCCAGCAATACGGAAGCATCGCGACGTGGCTCGCCGAACAGGCGAGGGGCAACGGCGCCGAGATCAAGCTTGCGACGCCGGTCACGGAAGAAAATATCGATTCGATTCTCGCCGCAGAGAAACCGGACCACGTGGTGGTCGCATCCGGAGCGCGCTACCGCCGGGACGGTTTCCAGGGCCAGACGGGGAAGCCAATTCCTGGATGGGAGACCGGCAAGTGTGTCTCCTGGGACGAAGTGGCGCTCGATAGAGTATCGATGCCGTCTGGCGAGGTTCTCGTCATTGACGAAATGGCAGACGTGGCCGCGCCTTTGACCGCGGTGAAAATGGCCAAGCAGGGCTGCCGGGCCAGCGTTTTGACACGATGGCCGATGATCGGAATGGAGACGGTGCCGGAAGTCTACTTTCACTGGATCATGACGTATCTGCATGAGGCGAAAGTTGAGATCATCACCTCACACACGGTGAGACGCATCAACGGGCGGAGCGCGGAAATCGCCAACGTGTATGAGCCGTCGAGCGTCCGCAGCATCGGCGCGGAACTCGTTGTCATGGCGACCGCTCGAAAATCCGAGACCGAGATCTATCGCCTGCTGCAGGAGCGGGGTGTCAGTGTCGAAGTCATAGGATGCGCCGTCGCGCCGCGCACGGTTTACGAGGCGACCCTCGAAGGCCATCGCGCGGCGCGCGCTCTCGACGCTTCCCAATGGACGCGGATCAGCCGGAACACGGCGCAAAGTCATGTTCCGCAGTTCCACGGCGCCTCCTCTTGAGCCGCTGAGCAACGAAGACCGCGCGCGCGTAAAGGAGGCGGCGCCCCAGGCTTCACAGCCGCAGTCTTTTGAGCCTAAAATCTTTTATGATCGGGCCGGCGTGGAACGCTACGAGGGTGAAGGAGCGTGCCCGAGAATTGGGTGCCGATCTTGTCGGTATCGCCAGCGCCGCGATGCTCAACGCATTTCCGCCTGATCCGCGCTGGCCGCAGACGCCTGAGCGCATCTCTGCCGTATTGCCGCAGCGTCATCGTGCTGGTGCAGCGCATTCCCGCCGGAGCCTTCCGCTGCAAAACCAATACTCCGGTGCAGTACATCGACATGCTGGTGCTGCGGAAAATGGACAAGGTCGCCTATCGGCTCGCCGAAGAGCTTGAAGAGGCCGGCCACCCCAGCTTCGTCACCGCGGCGCAAGAAACCGACTGGAGCTACAAGCGCGCGAGCTATGGCCGGCTCTCGACCCGACACCTTGGCGTCGAAGCCGGCCTCGGCACGCTCGGCCTCGAAGTCAATATCCTGACGCCCGAATTCGGACCGCGCGTCTATCTCACCGGCCTCCTCACCGAACTCGAGCTAGAGCCGGATCGGCCGATCACCGAGCAGGTCTGCATCGGTGAATCGTGCAGCCGGTGTCTGCATTCCTGCCCGGCCGACGCGGTGCTGCATTTCGGCATCGACAAGCGCGCCTGCGCGACCGAGGCGCAGGAATTCGGCTTCTCTACCATCCTGCAATTCTTCGAACGCTTCATCGATGCGCCGTTGACCGCGAAGCAGCAGATGGCGCGCTCGCGCGACGTCTACGGCTTCTGGCAAGGTCTGCTGCGCGTCGTCGGCTCGTTCGGCGACTGCCCGCGCTGCCTCGCGGTCTGCCCGGTCGGCAACGACTACCACGCGCACCTTGCCGACTTTCAGAAGGCCATTCCGGAAAAGACGCCGGAAAAGGTCGCGCTCGGCAAACGCTGGCGCGACGATCGCCAGCAAGGGGCCGGCTATCGCCGGCCTCAACGACTGGAATCGGCGCTGGGTCGGCCCCGACGGCTACCAGGGCATGGTGGCGCGGCAGCTGCAGGAATTCAAAAAAGCCCAACAGCAACGCAAGGACGCGGCGCTGGTCACGACAGACGAGAACAGCCGGCGCTAGCCATGGTCTCGGCCTTCAGGCAGCCGCTCACCGCGGACGACATCAAAGCAAAGGCGCGCGCGCTCGGCGCCGATCTCGTCGGAATCGCCGATGGCGCCAATCTCGAACGCTATCCGCCCGATCCTCGCCATCCGCAACGCCCGTCCGACATCACCGAGCTCGACGGCGGCCGGGTCATCGTCCTGGCGAAGCGCGTGAGCCGCGGTGTGACGCGCATCGCCGCCTGGAACGATCGCCACAAATACTACAACGACGAGCTCGCGCTCTCGCGGCTGGAAGAGGCTTCGCTCGAGCTGGTCTATTGGCTGGAAGACAACGGTTATCCGGCGATCATCGTGCCGCCGACCCATGTCGATCCTTGGACCTATGACGGCGAGCCGAAAGCGCATATGACGGACGCTGCTCTCGCTCCCGCACGCCGCGGTCGAGGCGGGGCTCGGCACGCTCGGCCTCAATCTGCAATTGCTCACGCCCGAATTCGGTCCGCGTGTGCTGCTGACCGCGATCCTTTGCTCGGTCGAGGTCGCCTGTGACCAAAAAATGGAGGCTGCGCTCTGCCTCGGGCCGAGCTGCGGGCGCTGCCTCAAGACTTGCCCGGCGGACGCGGTCGGACACTGGACGCGCGACTGGCCGGCCTGCGATCGCTTCCGGTCGCCGCACGGTTTCGCCCAATTGAGCGAGCACGTCACCCGGATCATTTCCGAACCGGACTCGGCGCGGCAGAAAGAACTCGTTCGCTCGGAAGACAGCTTCAATCTCTGGCAAAGCATCCTGCGCGGCGCGGGTGTCATCACCGGCTGTCGCCGCTGCGCCGATGTCTGTCCGGTCGGCGCCGACTACGCGGCGATGCTGAGCGACGCGCTCGACGAGATTCCGGAAAACACGCCGGCGAAGGAAGCCCGTGCCGCCGAGATGGACGCACAGGAAAAGGCCGGGTCGCTGCCGGAAACCTACGCCGAGGCGAGCCGCTGGATCGGCGTTTTGCCGCCGCGCGGCTCCTGAGGCCATGACGCCGCCCGCCGAATTACCGAAGAGCCGGTTCGAGATCGAGCACATCCAGTCCGTGCGCCGGAAGCGGGCAATCGAACAAGCGCGCCGCGCGCCGTTCTATAACGGCAAGCTCGACCACGTGAAGCTCGATCGGCATCGACGATCCGGATGAGTGGCGAAAGCTTCCGATCCTCGACAAGGAGACGCTGCGCCGGCTCGACGACCGCGAATTTTATCGAAGCTTTTGCCTCGCGCCCGATGACGGCATTGCCGAATACTGGCGCTCCGGCGGCTCGACCGGCACGCCGCTGTTCTATCCGCGCAGCTACGACGACATCGAAGCAGCGATGATCGGTTTCGCGCGCGTCTACGATTGCGCGCGCTGCCGAGCGAGGCAACAGCGCCCACGTGTCGTTTCCGCTCGGCATTCATCCGGTCGGCCAGATGCTGGCGCGTGCGGCAGGCTCGCGCGGCATCGCCGTGAATTGGGCCGGTTCAGGCACCACGACGCCGTCGGCGATGCAGCTCGAACTGATCGACCGGCTCAAGCCGACGATCTGGATGGGGATGAGCAGCTACGGCCTCCACCTCGCCAATCTCGCCGAAGCGCGCGGGCTCGACTTGTCGGCGGGCTCGATCGAGACCGTGCTGTGCTCGGCCGAGCCGCTTTCGGACGCCAAGCGCGAGAAGCTGTCGCGGCAATGGGGCGCGCGGGTGCGCGATACGTTCGGCATGACCGAGGCCGGCATGATGGGCGCGGAGGACGATAAAGGCGGCGGTTTCCGCGTCTGGACCGACCTGTTTCTGATCGAAGTGGTCGATCCGGAGACACACGCGCCCGTGGAGGAGGGCGCGGTCGGCGCGCTTGTGGTCACGCCGCTCTGGACCAACAACGTTACGCCGTTCCTGCGCTGGAGCTCGGGTGATCTTGTGACTTGGCATCGCGGCGATGACAATTCCGGCCCGTTCTCAGTCTTTCCGCTGGTCAAGCACGCTCATCGCACCTCGGGATTTTTCAAGATCCGCGGCGTCAATATCAATCACGCGGACTTTGAAGATTTTGTATTCCGCAATGTCGAGATCGGCGACTTCAAGGCGGAGCTTGTTACCGAGCGCGACGTCGAGACCATGCTGGTGTCGGTCGAGGTGCGACGCGGCATCGATCCGGCGGCCGCCGCCGAACGCCTGAAGATCGCGGTGCGTGACCAGTTCGGGCTCACGCCAAAGATTGCGGTGCTCGCCACCGGCAACCTCGCGCGTGAATTCGAAGGCAGCGTGAAAATGGCGCGGTTTTCAGATCGGCGGAGTTAGGGAGCCTGTCCGCACGAGCGATGCATTGTGGGAACGCTCATGCGCTGGTGGCTAGAACGCGATCGATCTCGGCTAGCGCTTTCTGCTTCTCGGCCGGCGGCATCAGCGACGCCTCAAAACTGTTGCGCACGATCGCAACTATCTCTTCGCGCGTGAGCGAAAGCGCGCGCCCAACGGCGCGGAAGTTGTCGTTGACGTAGCCGCCGAAATACGCGGGATCGTCGGAATTGACGGTGACGATGAGACCCTTGTCCATCATCCGCCGCAGCGGGTGATGCGCGAGATCGCCGACGACGCGAAGCCGCAGATTGGACAATGGGCATACCGTCAGCGCCATCCGCTCGCCGGCGATCCGCGTTACCAGGCTGTTGTCTTCGAGCGAACGATTGCCGTGGTCGATGCGCTTGACGCCGAGCACGTCGAGGGCCTCCCAGACATAGCTCGGCGGGCCTTCTTCGCCGGCATGCGCAGTCAAAAAGAATCCAGCGTCGCGGGCGCGCTGGAAAACGCTTTTGAACTTACTCGGCGGATTGCCTTTCTCGGATGAATCGAGCCCGATCCCGACAATCCGGTCGCGAAAAGCGAGCGCACTGTCCAGGGTTCTTTCCGCATCGGCCTCATCGAGATGGCGCAGGAAACACATGATGAGGCTCGCATCGACGCCGAGCTCGCGTCTGGCGTCGGCGATGGCGCGTGAGAGGCCGCCGATCACGGTCGCAAACGCCACGCCGCGCGCGGTGTGGCCCTGGGGATCAAAGAACATCTCCACATGGCGGACGTTATCGGCCTTTGCGCGCTGAAGGTACGCCCAGGCGAGGTCGTAAAAATCCTGCTCGGTCACGAGCACCGACATGCCTAGATAGTAGACGTCGAGAAAATCCTGCAGGTCGCCGAATTGATAGGCCCGGCGAACGGCTTCAATCGAGTTGTACGGCAGCTTCACGTTGTTGCGCCTGGCCAGCGCGAACATCAGTTCCGGCTCGAGGCTGCCTTCGATGTGAACGTGCAACTCGCATTTGGGCAACCGTTTGATCAGCGTCTCAATCTCAGGCATCGTGTGGTTTATCCGTCGCCGAAAATATTGCCACTATCTGGTGGTGCGAGGGCCGGAGGCAATACGCCACTTATAAGGCGCTGCCGGAATTGAGAGGCGAGGGAAGGGGAGGATCATGTCCGTGGACGCCGGCAGGATCGCTGAAATGCTCATGAGCGAGCATGCTGGCGGCGCGATATTCCAGCCATTCGCGGCGTCGTCCGGAATTGTCACAGCCGATGACGCCTACGCGGTGCAACGCGAATACGTCCGTCTTCTTCTGCAATCCCGCGGCACCCGAGCCGCCGGATACAAGATCGGACTGACGACGCCGCGCATGCAAGCGATGTGCGGGATCGATAGTCCGGTCGCCGGTGTCGTTCTCCGGGATCGCGTGCACGCTTCCGGCGCGCGCATCAAGACTTCGGACTATGGTCGCGCCGGCCTGGAATTCGAGATCGCGGTGCGGTTGGGCAAAGACCTCGTCCCTGCGGGTCATGCGCCGAGCCTTGCCGACGTGGCCGCCGCTGTCGATGGGGTCTGTCCGGCGATCGAGATCATTGACGACCGCCACGCCGACTACCGCAAAATCGACGCGCTCTCGCTGATCGCGGACAATGCATGGAACGGCGGCATTGTGCTCGGCGAGTTCACGTCGTCTTTCCCCGATCTTGCGGCGACTGAAGCCGTGGTGTCCGAGGACGGCAAGGTCGTCGACCGCGGTTTCGGACGCGACGTGCTCGGTCATCCGTTTCATTCGGTGGCGTGGCTGGCAACGCATCTTGCCGCCCAAGGCTCGCGATTGCGCGCCGGCGAGGTCGTCATGACTGGAAGCGTCGTCACCACCAAATTTCCCGATCGCTTTACGCAATACCACTACGAGCTGACGGGCTGCGGCGCGGTCGATCTCACCGTTGACGTGTAGGTCGCAAGCTGCAGGAGCGAATGTGGACCTCGGCTTGAACAACAAACGGGCGCTGGTCACCGGCGCTTCGCGTGGGCTCGGCAAGGCGATTGCGGCTGCGCTCGCCGCCGAAGGCGCCAAAGTCGCAATCTGCGCCCGCGATGCCGCTCGACTTGAAGCCGCCGCCCAGGAGATCGGCGCTGACGGAATTGCCGCAGACCTGTCGCAGCTGGGCGCGGTGGACAAGGTCCTGCGGCAGGCGAACGAAAAGCTCGGCGGCATCGATATCCTCGTAGCCAATACCGGTGGCCCGCCGGCCGGCGGCTTTGAGGCCATTTCCGACGAGGCATGGCGAAAGGCGTTCGAGAGCTTGTGGATCAGCGCAGTCGATTTGATTCGCGGCGCGCTGCCGGGCATGCGCCAGCGGCGCTGGGGGCGGATCATGATCGTGACGTCGATCTCGGCGAGGGAGCCGTTGCCCGATCTGATGATCTCGAACGCGCTTCGGCCGGGCCTGCATGGCCTGGTGAATGCGCTCAGCCGCGAAGTGGCCGCCGAGGGTATTACCGTCAATGCCATCATGCCCGGCTTCACGCTGACCGAACGCATCCGCGAAGTCGGCATCGACGAACAGCAGGCGGCCGCGCAAATACCGGCGCGGCGCATGGGGCGGCCGGAGGAACTTGCCGCGCTCGCCGCATTCCTCGCATCCGAACAAGCCGGCTATATCTGCGGTCAGGCCATTGCCTGCGATGGCGGATTTTTGCGATCGATTTGATCGTGCTCTGACTCACGAGGGTGAGCGCCTATGAAAATCGCGTTCCTTGGCTGTCTGGGTCTGTTTCTGGGCGCGGTCGCGGGCGGCGTCATCGGCGTCGGCCTCGGTTTCCTATGGATCAAGGTTTTTCACACCAGCGACTTTGAAGGCTATTCGGGCATGCTGGTATTTTACACTTTCATGCCGATCGGGATCATTGTGGGCGCCCTACTTGGCGGCGTTGGCCTTGGTTTAGTCGGCGGCCGCGACGATACTGAGAGGTCGACCGGCGCGTCCCGAAGCGTCGACGGTCCATAGGCAGCGCGCGAGGGGAAGAAATAGCGATGACCGACTTTGTGCTCGTTCAAGGCGCGTGGATCGGCGGCTGGTACTGGCGGCCGATCATGCAAGGGCTGCGCAAGCTTGGCCATGAGGCCTACGCCCCGACGTTGACCGGGCTCGGTGAGCGGATCCATCTCATGAGCCCCAACATCAATCTCGACACGCACGTCGCCGATGTCGTCAATCTCATCAAATACGAAAACTTGTCCGACATTGTCCTTGTCGGCCATTCCTATGGGGGCATGGTGATCACCGGCGTTGCCGACGCGCTATCGGATCGGATCAAGTCGTTGGTTTATCTCGATGCCTTCGTGCCGAAAAACGGCGAGGCGCTGGTCAATTTCCTGCCGGCTGGCGCACCGCCGCCGCAAGTCGTCAACGAGTATTGCCTGGCGCCGCTTCCCGGCGCGTTCTTCGGCGCTTCTCCCGAGGTCGCGGCGCTGGTCGACGCCAGCACCACGCCCATGCCGATTGCCTGCTTCACTCAGCCGCTCAAACTCACCGGCGGCATCGACCGTGTGAAGAAGAAGGCTTACGTCTATTGCAACGTGCCCGCACCGACCACATTCACGCAATTCTACGACAAGCTCAAAAGCGATCGCGACTGGACGATGCATACACTGCCGTGCACGCACATCGTTCAGATCGAAATGCCGAAAGAGCTGACCGAGTTGCTGGTGAAATCCATTTCCTAGCGCGGCGGCCGTTTCACGCTGGATGTAATCGTATCGGCATCTCGTCGTAACCGTGCGCGGCCATGTTGATAGCTGCCCGAGGCTCGCCGATTAACTCGATGCGATCGACCTTACGTGCGAGCGAGGCGAAAATGCATTCGCCCTCAAAGCGCGCAAGCGATGCTCCGACGCAGGCATGGATGCCGTAGCCCATGCCGACATGGCCGCTGAGTTTTCTGGTAAGGTCGTACTGATCGGCGTTGTCCCAACGGCGCGGATCGCGGCCCGCCGCCATCCACAGCATCATCATCCGCGCTCCGCCGGGTAACCGAAGGCCCTCGATTTCGACTTCGTGTCTCGTGATGCGGCCGCCAAAACGCGCCGGGCATTCGTAGCGTAAAATCTCCTCGAATGCCTGTCGCGACAACGATGGGTCTTTCTTCAGGAGTTCCCACTGTTCAGGAAACTCCGCGAATGCGCGCAGCAGGCTGCCGATCCCGAGAATTGTGGTGTCGGCCCCGGCCGCGTACATCGTCTTGACCAACAATTCGGCTTCTTCTTCGGTAACCGTCCCGCGATCTGCAGCCTCATACATGGCCGCGCCTAGTCCGCCGGGCGCCAGCGTGCGGCGCTTGCAATTGGCTTCGACGTAGGCGATGGCGGCCGCGCCTCGTTCCAGACCCCGCTGGAAAATATCGTTCGGCGGTCCGAACGTATTGAAGACGGCGTCGCTGAAATGCAGCAGATGGTGGCGGCCTTCTCGGGGAAGCCCGATGGCGTCGGGAAAGGCCTGCAACACGTAGGCGGCCGCAACGTCGACATGGCCGTTCACGTCAACTGGACCGTTGGCTAGCAACCGCTCGACCAATTCGTCGGCGGCGTTGACGAAAATGTCGCGCATGCGATTCATCACCGCTGGCGCCAGCACTTTCTGGATCACCGTGCGCACGCGCGCGTGTTCCGGAGGGTCGAAGTTCAAAAGAATTTCCGGACGTATCGAGTTGGGATCATGGAACGGCCGGGACTTATTCGAATAGTTGCGCCAGTCCCCGGCCACCGTGTGGACTTGCTCGTGGCGCCCGACCACGTAGATATCGTATTGCGGGAGATAGACCACCGGCGCCATTTCGCGCAGCGTGCCATCGAAAGCCTGTCCGCCGCGTATCGCTTCAACCGTAAACGGGTCGAGATCGGAGATTGGTACCCCACCCGGCGTCTTTTGCATTTCACTCCTCAATTTCGTTTTGCCGATATTCTGGTGACGCGGGAGCCGAGCCTGTGGGTCACATGATGGTGCTGACGTAATAGCTGTCCATATATTCGCGCAGCGCGCGAATCTTGCCGTCATCGACTTCTATCATCCACGCATAGACGTTGTTGTAAGGCGTGCCGTTTTTCAAGCGGCCGGCGCCGCGGGTTTCGGCTGCGACCAAACGGCCTTTCGAAATGACATTCACAACGGACACTTTTGGGTCGCCGTCTTCGAAAATGCCGCGTACCGGCGCGAGGAATTCGTCGATGATGGCTTTACGCCCCTTTTTCTCGCCCGCGCCGGGAATTCCGCTCGCCATCACGGTCCAGGTTGCGTCTTCGTGCAACATCGGCCGAACGCGCTCCAAATCTCCCGTACTGAGGGTCTCGAAGAACGTGCGTATAAGCTGCTCGTTACGCTCTTCCAAATCTCCCATGGTCGCCTCCCATTTAAGCTTCTTGCACGTTTGTGAAAAAGCAAACGGTGTTTCAGAGCGCCGGGTCGCCCGCGATATATGTTTGCCGCACCGCGCGATCGTCACCGAGCGTCATCAGAACGAACAACTCGTCTTCGAGGCTGCGCGCCACTTCCATGCGGTGCGCCATGGCGGGCGTGGCGCGCGCATCCAGCACGACCAGGTCGGCGTATGCGCCGGGAGCGATGACGCCGATTTCGCCTTCCAGGCTGAGCGCCGCGGCGTTGCCGCGGGTCATCAGATCGAATGCCGCGAGCGCCGGCAGGTTTTGGCCCTGCAGTTGCATTACTTTGTAAGCCTCCGCCGCGGTTCGCAGCATCGAATAGGACGTGCCGCCGCCGACATCGGTCGCCAGCGCAATGCGCACGCCCGCGTCGCGAAGCCGCTGGTAGTTGAACAAGCCGGAGCCGATGAACAGGTTCGAAGTCGGGCAAAACACCGCGACCGCCTGCATGTCACGCATCAGCGCCACTTCGGAGTCTTCCATGTGAATGCAGTGGCCCATCAGCGAGCGCGGGCCGAGTAGGCCGAAGCGGTTGTACACGGCGGTGTAGCTTGCATCGTCGGGAAACAATTTCTTGATTGCCGCGATCTCGTTGAGGTTTTCGTCGAGGTGCGTCTGCATCAGGACGGTAGGAAACTCTTTCAGCAGCGCGCCGAGTTCGGCCAATTGCGCGTCGGTCGAAGTGATGGCGAAGCGTGGCGTGACCGCGTAGCGTTGCCGCCCCGTCCCGTGCCAGCGTTTGATCAGCTCGCGACTATCGGGAATGGCGGAAGCGCCCGGCGCCAGCAGCCCGGGCGGCGCGTTCCGATCCATCACTGAATTTCCCGCGATCATGCCGGCGTTGCGCTTGTGCGCGGCGGTAAACAGCGCATCAGCGGATACCGGATGGGCGGTGCAATAGGCGCAGGCGGTTGTCGTGCCGTTGCGGAAAAGTTCGTCAAGAAAGAACTCGGCGTTGCGCGCCGCGTGCGCGGTATCGGCGAATTTTTGCTCCTCGACGAAAGTGTATTTTTCCAGCCATTCGAGTAATTGGGCGCCATAAGACGCGATCACCTGGGTCTGCGGGTAATGAATGTGCGGATCGATGAAGCCCGGCATGATCAAAGAACCGGGATGGTGCGCGACCTGCGCGCCGCCCGGAGCCTGCGGCAGCAATTCCGCGGCCGGTCCCACAGCTTCGATGCGGCCATCGCCGCCGATCAGCACGACGCCATCGTCGATGTAGCGGTAGCTCGCTTCGTCGCCCGCGCCGTTCGGCGCGCGCAGGAAGCTTAGCAGCCGGCCGCGAATCCCGCGCAAAGGGGCGCCTGACATATCGGCATTCACTTTGCCGGCGCGCCGGCGGCGAGCCACGACGCCAGCACCAGGCGTTCGCCGTTGGTCATCTCGGTGATATTGCCCGGCGGCATGAAATTCGAGCGGACGGCGACGATGTCGATCAGCGGCGCGTGAACGCGGATTTGCTCATCGGAGTCGAGCAGCACCCCCTTCGGCGCCGCCAGTATGCCGGCCCAGACCGGCTCGGCGGCATGGCACATGCTGCAACGCGACGACACGATATCGCTGACCTCGGAGAATTTCGGTACCGGCGGCAGCGCGCTGGTCGCCGCTGTGTGTGGGCCGGCGGCCGATAGCCAGGCAATCGCCGCCATGCCGACGGCGGCCACGCCCCAGGTCCACCACGGATTGCCTTTGCCGGCGTGGCGCGAATTGAAGAAGTGCCGGATCACCGGGCCGATGGCGATGACGATCGCGACAATGAGCCAGTTAAACCGCGTCGCAAAGAAAAGCGGCCAGTGATTGCTCAGCATCAGAAACACGACCGGCAGCGTCAGGTAGTTGTTGTGCACCGAACGCTGCTTGCCGAGCTCGCCCCAGCGGGGATCGGGCGCTTTGCCGGCGATCATCGCCGCGACCGTCTTCTTCTGATAGGGAATGATGATGATGAAGACGTTGGCGACCATGATGGTGCCGATCACGGCGCCGATCTGGTTGAAAGCGCCACGGCCGCTGAAAACGTGGGTGAAGCCGTAAGTCAGCGCCACCAGAAAGACGTAGCCGACGAGCGCCAGCGCTACTTCGTGATTGCCGAGTGGCGAGCGGCACAGACCCTCGTAGATCAGCCACGCCGCAACCAGCGTAGCAAACGCAATGCCTGCGGCCTGCGCCACCGTCATGTCGAGCACCGACTTGTCGATCAGAAAGAGATCGGCGCCGAGGTAATAGACGAGCACCAGAAGCGCGAAGCCCGACAGCCAGGTGGTGTAGGCCTCCCATTTGAACCAGGTGAGGTGGTCCGGCATTTGCGCGGGCGCCACCAGGTATTTCATCATGTGGTAGAAGCCGCCGCCGTGGACCTGCCACTCGTCGCCTTTCACGCCCGCCGGCAATCCGGGACGGGCTTTAAGCGAAAGATCGAGGTGGATGAAATAAAACGAGCTGCCGATCCACGCGATGCCGGCGATGACATGAAGCCAGCGAAGGATCGCGCTTGCAAATTCGGCGAGTATCAGCTCCACGAGTTCCTGTCCCCTCTCAATTCACCAGCAAAACACAATGGCAGAACGGCATTTGGGTACGCAAGCTTGCCGGGCCGAAGGGTTTGCAGCGGTTTTCCCCATTTGCCGCCTTTTGCTCGCGGCGAATTTGTCGGATGATACCAATCGAGAGACGAGGTCGGGCGCCGCCGCATATGGAACGATCCTTGCAGCGAACACCGCAAGATTGCGTGTAAAACAAGGGTATGGGCATCCTCTGCCATGCTTGATCCGTCGCCAGTGACCGATTCCTTGCGCTCAGTACCGTTGTTGAGTGCCGTTTCAATCAGCAAGCTCTACGGCGATTTTCTCGCCAATGACGGCATCAATCTCGACCTGTTCCCCGCGGAGATCCATGCGCTGTTAGGCGAGAACGGGGCCGGCAAATCGACTCTCGTCAAAGTCATGTACGGTTTGATTCAGCCGAGCGGCGGCGAATTGCGCTGGATGGGAGAGAAGGTCGTCCTGGGGGGGCCGTCGGAAGCGCGGGATCTCGGCATTGGCATGGTGTTTCAGCATTTCACCCTGTTCGAAAACCTCAATGTCGCCGAGAACGTTGCTTTGGGGCTGCCCCCGACCGAGTCGCTGAGCTCCATCTCCGAGCGGCTTGAAGAAACTGCGCGGGTTTACGGGTTGCCGCTTGATCCGAAGCGCGACGTGTGGCGGCTTTCGGTTGGCGAGCGCCAGCGCATCGAGATTGTCCGCGCGCTCATCCAGAATCCAAAACTTCTCATTCTCGACGAGCCGACGTCAGTGCTGACACCGCAAGAGGCTGACCTGCTCTTCGTCGTGCTGGAGCGGTTGAAGGCCGAGGGCCGCGCCATCCTCTACATTAGCCACAAGCTCGAAGAGGTAAAACGGCTGTGCGACACCGCGACCATCCTGCGCGGCGGCAAGAAGGTGGCGACCTGCAATCCGCGGCAGGAAACCGCCGCGTCGCTCGCTCGCATGATGGTCGGCGGCGAGATCGGCGAAGTGAAAGCGGCGTCGGGACGCGACGCGTTGACGCCGCGGCTTGTGATCAAAAAGCTTTCGCTTGAGCCGGACGATCCCCATGGCACCCGTCTCCAAGAGGTTTCGCTCGAAGTCCGTGGCGGCGAGATTCTCGGTATCGCCGGCGTGGCCGGCAACGGTCAGGACGAGCTTTTTGCAGCGCTATCGGGCGAGCGGCTCTCACCCGGCGAGGGCGCGGTGGTGATCGAAGGCGAGGCCGTGGGCCTCCTCGACGTCACCGAACGGCGTCGCATGGGCGCGGCCTTTGTTCCGGAAGAGCGCCTCGGGCACGGCACGGCACCGCGCATGAAGCTCTCCGAAAATGCGTTGCTCACCGGTCATGCCGCGAGTGGCATGGTCAAGAAGGGCTTCATCGACAGGCCGGCGACGCTGGCCCATGTCGATCGCACGACGAAAAGCTTCGACGTGCGTAAGGCGAAACGCGATCCGGAGGCGGTGTCCCTGTCCGGAGGCAATTTGCAGAAATTCATTGTCGGCCGCGAAATTCTGCGCGAGCCACGGGTGCTCATCGCCAGTCAGCCGACCTGGGGCGTCGACGCCGGCGCCGCCGCCACGATCCGCCAGGCATTACTTGATCTTGCGGCCCGCGGCAGCGCGGTGCTGGTGATCAGCCAGGATCTCGACGAACTCGCCGAAATTGCCGACCGCATCGCAGTCATGTTCCACGGCCGCCTGTCGGCGCCGATTGCCGCCGCCGAAGCCACCCGAGAAAAGCTCGGGTTGCTCATGGGTGGCGCCCATCCCGAGCAAGAGGTCAAGCATGCAGTTAGTGCTTGAAAAGCGCGCCGAGCGCTCGGCGGTAATTGCCATCGCCTCGCCGGTGATCGCGGTGGCGCTGGCAGTGGTCACCTTTGCGATCCTGTTCGCCATCATGGGCAAGGATCCAATCCTGGCGCTCTACGTCTATTTCGTCGAGCCGCTCACCGATCCCTTCACGCTGCAAGAAATTGCCGTCAAAGCGACGCCGTTGGTGATGATCGCGGTTGGGCTCGCACTTTGCTACATCGCCAACATCTGGAATATCGGTGCCGAAGGGCAGTTCATTGTTGGCGCGGTGTTTGGAAGCTGGCTTGCGGTGCGCACCAACGGCACCGATGTCGGGTTCTGGGTCCTGCCGGCGATGCTGGTGTTGGGAGTGATCGGCGGTGCGCTCTACGGTCTCATTCCGGCGATCTGCCGGGTTTATTTCGGTGCTAGCGAAATTCTCACCAGCCTGATGCTGGTGTACGTCGCCAATCTCGGCCTCGATTACATGGTGCGAGGCCCCTGGCGTGATCCGCAGGGATTGAATTTTCCGACGACGGCGGCCTTCGATCCGGCGGCGAGTCTCGGCACGCTGTTTGAAGGCACCGGCCGCATGCATGCTGGTTCGGTCATCGCGCTCGTGGTGGTCATGCTGGCGGCGGTCCTGCTCGGCCGCACCATTATGGGATTTCAGATCAGGCTGGTCGGCGCCGCGCCGCGGGCGGCGCGGTTCTCCGGCTTCAACGCCGACCGGCTGGTGCTGCTCACCTTTGCGATTTCCGGAGGTCTTGCCGGCCTCGCCGGCATCATCGAAGTGGCGGGCCCGATCGGCCACCTCGATCCGGGAGTGCCTTCAGGTTACGGCTTCACCGCGATTATCGTCGCCTTTCTCGGTCGGCTTAATCCGGTGGGCATTCTGGTCGCGGGCCTGTTTCTCGCCCTGACTTACATCGGCGGCGAAGGCGCGCAAATCTCGCTCAAGGTCCCGCTCGATCTGACCAAAGTCTTCCAGGGCATTCTTTTGTTCTACGTGCTCGCTTGCGACTCTTTCATTGTCTACCGCGTCCGCGTGTTGCGAACCGTGCGCAAGGCCTTACCCGCCCATGCCTGAAACGCTCAGCAACATTCTCAACCTGATTTTCTCGGTCAACTTTATCTTGACGGTGATCACCGCATCGACTCCGCTGTTGCTGGCATCGTCCGGCGAACTCATTGTCGAGCGCTCCGGCGTTCTCAATCTCGGCGTCGAGGGAATGATGATTGTGGGCGCGGCCTGCGGCTTCGCCGGCGCGTGGGCCTCCGGTTCGATTGCTGTCGGCGCGCTGTGCGGCATCCTTGCCGGCATGGCGATGGCCGCGATCTTCGGCGTTCTCACGCTCGGGCTCGCGGTCAATCAGGTCGCGACCGGCTTGGCGCTGACTATTTTCGGCATCGGACTTTCCGGATTGATCGGCGCAAGTTTTGTCGGCGAGAAGATCGTGCCTGCTCCGCATCTCGACCTGCCGGTGCTGACCGGCCTGCCCGTGGTCGGCCGCATTCTGTTTGGCGAAGATCCGTTCGTTTATATTTCCATCGCGCTCATCGTCGCGATTTGGGTGTTTCTCTATCGCACCCGCCGCGGTCTCGAACTTCGCGCTATCGGCGATAATCATGCCTCCGCGCACGCGCTCGGCTATCCGGTCTTGAGGATGCGGATGATGGCGGTGCTGTTCGGCGGCGCCTGTGCCGGCCTCGCCGGCGCCTATCTGCCGCTTGCCTATACGCCATTCTTCATTCCGGGCATGACTTCGGGCCGTGGCTGGATCGCGCTGGCGCTGGTGGTTTTCGCTTCCTGGCGTCCCGGCCGCCTGGTGATCGGCGCGTACCTGTTCGGCGCGGTCAGTATCCTCGGGTTGGCCTTGCAACCGCTTCATCTCGGCATCCCCCAGCAACTGATGAACGCGCTACCCTATCTTGCCACGGTCGTCGTTCTCGTGTTGATTTCCCGGACGCGCGGCACTGCCGGGTCCGCCGCGCCCGCGTCGCTTGGTGTTGTATTTGTACCGGACCGCTGAACTGTCCTGCGGGCACGTTGCGGGCGCTTCGCACGTGGGGGTTTCTTGGGGGTTTCTCGAGTGGGGATTGTGAACTTTCGCCCGTCTTTCCAACCCGGAGTAAAGTCATGAAGAAATGGAACATCGCTGCCATGGCCGCGGTCCTAGCGATCGCAGCCGGAACGTTCGGCGCAACCTACGCCGCCGAGAAGCTGAAAGTCGGCTTCATTTATGTCGGCCCGGTCGGCGACCTGGGCTGGAGCTATCAGCATGACCTCGGCCGCAAGGCCATGGATAAGGCGCTCGCCGGCAAGGTCGAGAGCACCTTTCTCGAGAACGTGCCTGAAGGCGCCGACGCCGAGCGCTCCATCGAGCAGCTGGCGCGCGCCGGCAACAAGCTGATCTTCACGACTTCGTTCGGCTTCATGGACGCGACGCTGAAAGTCGCGAACAAATATCCGAACGTGTTCTTTGAACACGCCACCGGCTTCAAGCGCGCCAAAAACATGAGCACCTACGCTGCGCGCTTCTACGAGGGCCGCTACATCCAGGGCCAGATCGCGGCGAAGATGTCGAAGTCCGGAATTGTCGGCTACATCGTCTCGTTCCCGATCCCGGAAGTCATCTCCAACATCAACGCGACCATGCTCGGCGCTCAGTCGGTACGGCCGGACATGAAGTTCAAGATCGTTTGGGTCAATTCGTGGTTTGACCCGGGCAAGGAAGCCGACGCCGCCAAGACGCTGATCGACCAAGGCGCCGACATTCTTACCCAGCACACCGACTCGCCGGCCGCGACGCAAATCGGTGCGCAGCGCGGCGTCTACACCTTCGCCGAATCTTCGGACATGATTAAGTTCGGGCCGAAGACCCAATTGACCGGCGATACCGATTATTGGGGCGGCTATTACACCAAGCGCGCTCAGGACGCGCTTGATGGCAAATGGAAGTCGGAAGACACCTGGGGCGGCCTCGATGCCGGAATGGTGGTGATGGCGCCCTACACCAACATGCCCGACGACGTGAAGCAGATGGCAATGAAAACCGAAGCGGACATCAAGTCCGGCGCGCTGCATCCGTTCAAGTGTCCGATCACCGATCAGGACGGCAAGACGGTGGAGTGCAAGGGCGGCAGCCACCTCGACCCAGGCCAGATCCTCAGCATGAACTGGTACGTCAAAGGGATCGACGACAAGATTCCGGGCAAATAAGTCCGAAACGTTCTAGTCGAGAATGCAGATGGCCGGGCCCAAAGCCCGGCCATCTTTTTTTGTTCGCATCAAAATAGCTTCATGGGGCGGGCCTAACCTCGCTTGATGTGCTCAAAGCCCTTGGGGGACGCGGCCGCGATCAGCGGCGGCACCGGTGCACGCGAGCGGCTCGCGCGGATTTTCGAAGACGAAGAGCCGCGCGGCACGACCACGCGCATATTCAACGCGCTGCTCGCCACCCTCATCGTCATCAATGTCGCCGCGGTGGTGCTTGAGTTCGGTCGAAAGTTTTCGTCGGCAGTTTTCCTTGGCTTTCGTCGCCATCGAAGATTGCGCCACCGCGTTCTTCATCGCCGAATACTGCCTTCGCGTCTGGGCCTGCGTGGACTTTCGCGGGCGGGAATACCGCCATCCGGTTTGGGGGAGGCTTCGCTACATGCGAAGCTTTTTTGCGCTGGTCGATCTGGTTGCCGTGTTGCCGGCGATCATCGGCGTTATCGGCGCCGGCGACCTCCGCGTTCTACGGCTTCTTCGCCTGTTGCGCATGCTCAAGCTCGTGCGCCACTCGACGACCTTCGGCGTGCTCTGGCGCGTACTGCAAGAGGAAGCGCAATCGATCATGGCGCTGCTGTTCATCCTCTTGCTGACCGTGACGATCAGCGGAGCGCTGATGTACATGATCGAGGGCGAGGAGCAGCCGGCGGTTTTCACCTCGATTCCCGCGGCAATGTGGTGGGCGGTCGAGACCCTTACCACCGTCGGATATGGCGTCATGGTGCCGGTGACGCCTGCTGGCCGAATTCTCGGAGGCGCCGTATCCATTGTGGGTATCGGCACGCTCGCGCTATTCTCCGGGCTCATTACCATTGGCTTTCTCGATCAGCTCGAGCTGCATCGTACCCAGCGCGCCGCCCGCATAGCCGTCGATTTCGATGATAGCGGTACGTCGAGCGTGGAACTTAACCACGAGCGTCGACGATAAGATTTCGCGCCAATGACGAGCGATCCGTCGGCTTGAGTGCGCTTTTGCGGCGAAGAGCGTGCGCATCGTCACCAGTTTCTTCATCACTTGTTCATTGTGCGCCGCCGAACCGGAACAAAATCGCGCATTGGCGGAACTCGTTTTAATTTTTTCTTGAACGTCTTGCCCATAATGCCCGGGCGGTGGCGATATCTCGGCCGCGCAAATTTTGCGCGCGCCATCACAACAGGCACAGAGAGGCGCACACCTATGCTGAAGGAACTCAATCGATTTACGCTCCCGGCCGCCATTTCGATCGCGTCCTTTGACGCGACCTATTTCATCGCTGCCGGCTTTTTCGAACTGACCCAGCGCGAAATGCTTCTCGGCCTTGTCGCCGGCGCGGTCGGTGGACTGGCTGTGCTGGCAGCAGTTCTTTGGCAGTCGGCACGAGGCGCCGCGCCGCCTGTCGTTTCCTCGTAATCGAGGCTTCAGAAGCGGCTGCTGTTTCGGGCTATTTCCGAGGGGGGAAGAAAATGTGGCAGCGATTACAGACTTTTGTGAAGAACGAGTCCGGAGCGACCGCCATCGAATATGCGATCATCGCCTCCGGCATTTCCATTGTGATTGTCGCCGCAGTTGGCGGCATCGGCACCAGGCTCAACACCACGTTCGGCTCGGTTTCGACTCAGTTGAAATAGCCGATAGGCCGCAGCGTACCCAAGCGGCTTAATCGCGGTCAGCGGCGCACCGTTGCCGCTCAGTTTGCGCGATTTGATCTTGCGCGATCGCCACCACCAAAAAGCGGCGTAGGCGAGGATAATCGTTCCGAACGGCTCCGGAACGGCGAACGCGCCGAACAGCGCGAGCGCTGCCGGTGAGCTGAACCGTTCCTTTAGCGAGAGCCGCTCGATGAACGCCATTGGCCGCCCCGACGGACTTGGGAGCGGTCAAGTTAACGCTTTTTTTACCACGCGGCGCAGAGCGGCTTAAACATGGTTAACGGAAACTGAACGGCGTGTTGAGCGCCGGCGCGTCAATGACCGGCGTACGTATCAAGTTCGGTGAGATATCCGTCCTTGAGCGATCGTGGCAGCCAAGTGCTCTCGAAAGCGTTGCGCGAAAGCTGCACCACTTCGTCTTTGCTGAGACCGCCTTCCTCCTGCGTACAGACGAAGTTCTCGTTCATGTAGCCGCGGAAATAAGCCGGGTCGTCGGAGTGCACGGTGGCGCGGATGCCGAGATCGAGCATCCGCTTTATCTCCTTTGCCTTGCTGCCGTTGGTGACGAATGCGTTCGATACCGGACAGATGGTGAGCGCGAGCTGGCGGCGCGCCACTTCGTCGATCAGCTTGTTGGAATCGAGCACGTTGACGCCGTGATCGATGCGGTTGACGCCGATCTCTTCCAACACCTGCCGGATGTGCTCGGTGGTGTTGTTCTGATCGACGTCGCAATGCATGGTCAGAAAGAACCCTTCATTGCGGGCCCGCGCGAACACCTCCTTGAACTTCACCGGCGGATTGTTCTTTTCGTCGGAATCCAGCCCGACGCCGACGATCCAGTCGCGATAGGGCAGGGCCTGTACCAGAGTGGTCATGGCAAATTCCGCGCTCCAATCGCGCAGGAAACACATGATGAGCTGGCTCTTGATGCCGAGAATGCGCTCGGCATCCATCTGCGCGCGGCGAATGCCGCGAATGATGACGTCGAACGCTACGCCTCGTCCGGTATGCGGCTGCGGATCGAAAAACATTTCCGCATAGCGGACGTTGTGCGCGTGCGCTTTGGCGAGGTAGGCGAAGGTGAGGTCGTAAAAGTCCGGCTCGTGCACCAGGACCCGCATGCCCTCGTAGTAGATCTTCAAAAACGACGGCAGATCGTGGAAATTGTAGGCCGCGCGCAGCTCCGCGACATCCTTGTAGGGCAACGTCATGCCGTTCCTTTTCGCCAGCTCGAACTTCATTTCCGGTTCGAGCGTGCCTTCGAGATGCACGTGCAGCTCGCATTTCGGCATGCCGGCAATGAAATCGCGCAAATCGCTCATGACTGACCCCCCTTTAAGCTCACGTGATCGCTAGCTGACCTACGAAATAAATTATCGGCAGAGCCGCGCCGTGTCGACCTATAACGTTTCCGGCATGGGCGTCGCTTTACCGCCGGCTAGCGCAAACTGCGGGATGTGCCCGAGCCCCTGAACCAGTCGCGCGTCGGCGCCGAGCGTCTTCTTCCAATCGTGTCCCTCGGTCAAAATCACCCCGGCGCCGACGATCTCCGCGCCGGCCGCTCGCGCCAGCGCAAGCGTCGCGGCAAGGCTGGAGCCGGTCGCAACCACGTCATCAACAACCACGACGCGCCGCTTGGCCAACAGCGGTACCGCCCGCCGGTCGAGCATCAGCCGCTGTTTCCCGGACGACGTGACCGATTGCAGCTCCTCGACCAACGCGTCGGCCAAATGAATTTTCGGCGACTTCTGCGCAATGACGTATTGGTCGAGCCCGAGCGCGCGGGAGACTTCGATGACGACCGGAATGCCGAGCGTCGCGGCGCCGACGACAATGTCGGGCTTGAGCGGGCCCAGCTTCTGCGCCAGCGCCTTGCCGATGCGTTCGCCGAACTGCACGCCCATGTCGATGACCATGAGCAGCGATATGGCGAGCGTGTCGTTTATCGGCACGATCGGCAGCGCGACCGGTTCGCCGGCAATGTCGACGGTGTAGGTCTGCATTCTGGCTGTTTTCTCCGCCATCAGGTTTCCGCCCCTCCCTGGCATTGCAGGGCTCGTGCCAAGTGCGTCAAGTCCCGGCGGACCTTTCGGCAATCTTTTAAGTCAGACGCAAACATTTAGGGGCAAACATTTCGCCGAATGCAGTCAGATCGGCCCAAAGCGATAGAAAAATCCCGGCGCAACAACCTCAGGGTCGCCCTGATGCCGACGCTTACCGCCGGCATCGGCATCCTGGTTTTGCTGTCGGTCGGCGCCGTAATGGCGGTGCACTGGATCGTCGACCGTGACGTGGTGCAAGACTTCGCCACGGCGCTGGTCAATCGCGTGCTGTCCGCCGAAGAGGCGGCGCTGCGGCGGCACCTCGACGCGGCGGTTCACCAAGGGGATTTCATCGCCGCCGGCGTCGGTGGCGGCCGGTACAAGTTTGACGAACCGGCGTTTGCGGATTTCGTCAGCGGCTCGTTTGCTGCCGCTCCCCAAGTCGATGCACTGGTGGTCGGCGATCCGGACGGCAAGCTGCTGCGGGTGGTCCGCGCGGCTGCCGGCGCTGGAGTTCTCGCCGATCGCCTCAGCTCGCGCGACGACAGTCAGCTGGCCGGCCTGGCCGATCAAATGCGCTCGCGCAAGGAGCCGTATTGGGGACGGCCGGTCTATCGCAAGCAGCGGGGCGAAACGTTTTTGAACTATTGCCTGCCGATCTGGAGCGGCAATTCCTATTTGGGCTTCGTGGTGCTGGGAATTTCGACGCAAGCTTTGTCAAAGTTTGCCGTCGATCTCAGCGCGCCGCCACGCTCGACAGCGTTCATGTTGTACGACGGCCGGGTGCTCGCGCATCCGCTGATGGCCAATGGTAACCCCGATCCGACGGCCAGCGACACGTTCCCGCCGCTGCAAAGCTTCGGCGATCCTGTCATCGCCGATCTGGACAGCTTGCCGCCGATCCGCGAGTTCAAAGTGCGTCTGCAGCCCGGCGTGCTGGCCCGGCGAGCCGACGTCAAGGAGGGCTCTTACTTCGTCTTTGCGCGCGAGATCTCCGACTATAAGGAGTTGCCGATCACGGTCGGAACCTACGTGCCCACGCGCGCCGTCGATGCTCCGATCAAATTGCTCTATACGGCGACAGCGCTTGCCGTGGCGATGCTCATTTTCGCCCTGATCGCCGGCGCAATCATGGCGACCGCGATCTCCCGCCCGGTTCGCCGCGCCGCCAAGGGCGCGATGGCTATCGGACAGCTTGACTTCGATCAGGTAGCGCCGCTTGAGCACAGCGTGTTCCGCGAGATCGAGGGTTTGGCGACTTCGTTCAACGCCATGCTCGAAGTCCTCAAGGCATTCGGCCGTTACGTTCCGCGCAGCCTCGTCATGCGGCTGATGAAAGAAGGCAGTTTCGGCGCCGGCAACGCGGAACGCGTCGTCGCCATCATGTTCACCGATATCGTCGGCTTCACGCCGATCTGTGAAAAGATGACGGCCCAGGAAATCGCGGCTTTTATCAATCATCACCTGACGTTGATTTCGACCTGCGTCGAGCACGAAGGCGGTACCATCGACAAATTCATCGGCGACGCCGTGATGGCTTTTTGGGGTGCGCCGGCGCGCATGGAAAACCCCGCAGCGGCCGCCTGCCGCGCGGCGATTGCAATTCAGGGCGCACTGGCCGCGGATAACAAACAGCGCGTCGCGGCAGGGCTCGCGCCGGTCCGCGTCCGCATCGGCATCCACGTCGGTCCGGTCGTGGTCGGCGATATCGGCGCGCCCAACCGGATCAATTACACCATCGTCGGCGACGCGGTGAACGCAACGCAGCGGTTGGAAAGCCTCGGTAAGGCCATCAATCCCGACGCCGAGGCGATTGTGCTGGTCAGCGGGGACGTTGTCGCGGCGGCGCCCGGCTTTCAATTTATCGAGCGCGGCGCGCACGTCGTCAAAGGCAAGGAACAAAGCCTTGATGTCTACGAGCTCGCCGGCGGACCGGTGAGCAACGCTGAAAAGACGAATTGAAATCAGGCTGCGCCTTGCAGCGTCCTTGCCGCCGCCGAATGCCGCCGGATCAGGTCGGCGACGTCCAGTCCCGGAATTTGGCCGTTCTCGACCACCCAGCGGCCGCCGACCATGACGCGGTCGGCGCGATGAGCGCCGCAGAGGACGAGCGCCGCCAGCGGATCGCCGCTGCCAGAAAACCGCAGTTCGTCGAGCTTGAACAACGCGAGATCGGCCATCTTGCCGACCGCGATTTCGCCGATGTCATCGCGGCCGGCGCAAGCCGCAGAGCCCTTGGTTGCCCAGCGCAGCGCGTCGCGGTGGCTAACTTTGCCGACGCCGTAGCGGCTCCTTTGCAGCAAGAACGCGGCACGCACTTCCTGCATCAAGTTGGACGCGTCGTTCGACGCCGAGCCATCAACGCCAAGGCCGACGCGGACTCCAGCCTCTTCCATGGCGCAAACCGGGCAGGTGCCGGACGCAAGTGTCTGGTTGCTGCACGGGCAATGCGTGACGGCGGTGCCGGCGCGGGCAAGCCGTGCGAACTCGTCCGGTATGAAATGAACGCCGTGCGCGAGCCACGTCCGCTCGCCGAGCCATCCGCAGTCTTCCAGGTAATCGAGCGGGCGGCATTTGTAGAGTTCGTTGCAGAAACGGTTCTCGTCTTCAGTCTCAGCAAGATGCGTGTGTAGCCGCACATCGAGCCGTTGCGCCAGATCGGCCGTCGCGCGCATCAGCGAGGTGGTGACCGAGAATGGCGAGCACGGCGCGAGCGCGATTTGCACCGCCGCGCCTTCGCCGCGTTGGTGGTGGCGCTTCACGACGCGCTCGCAGTCGGCGAGAATCGTGTCCTCGTCCTGCACAACGGAATCCGGCGGTAGCCCGCCGTCGCGCTGTGAAAGATTCATCGACCCGCGGGTCAACAGTACACGGATACCAAGGCGGCGCGCGGCGGCGACTTCAATGTCGACGGCGTCCTCGAGGCCGCCGGGAAAGACGTAATGGTGGTCCGTCGTCATGGTCGCGCCGGACAGCAACAACTCCGCCATCGCCAGCGTCGCTGCGAGATCCAACGCCTCCGGCGTCAGTCGCGCCCACAGCGGATAGAGCGCCTGTAGCCAGGGAAACAATTCGCGATCGAGCGCCACGGGCACCGCGCGGGTGAGGGTCTGGTAAAAATGATGGTGCGTGTTGATCAGTCCCGGCAGCACCACGTGAGCGCCGGCATCGAAGACTTTCACGCCGGGCATCGCCGGTGTGCCGCCATCCGGCACTAACTCAGTAATGCGGCCATCGCGGACAACAATGCCGCGCTCCGCGCCGTCAGCGAGTATCGCCAGCGGGTCTTTGATCCAGAGGGAAGGAGGCTCGGAATTCATCCACTAGGCTCGTCGTCCACACGAGCGTAGCGGCCGCTTGGAGCCAAGTCCCCCGAAAATTGAATGCCTCAGTGGGCTCGTTGGGCGGTCGGTATGAGACCACCCCGCCTGGATTGTCTTAAGCGGCGTGTTGCTTTCGCAGCGCCACAAGCCGCTCCAGCCGCTGCATGTATTGCCGGTCGAAATGCTCTCGGAGGGACCGGCGCGGCGGCGGCAACGGCGCGATAGTCTCAGAATCGGCGCAGAATTCGCTGCAGTAGAAGCGGTCTGCGGCGCTTTTCCACGCTGTATGCTCGTCGATCGCCTTGTCGCAGCTCGGGCAGCGCATTTTGACCTCCGGTTATCCGGATATTGCAACCGCGAGATGGCTCTTCGGTTCCATCCGGCAGTGCACAAAATTAAGACGTATGGCGGGTGGCGCGTTAGGCGACTGTATTCAGCGGCGGCCGGCCGACGCCGCTTTGTCGATGGATTTCGCGCGCTGTTTGCAGAATGACAGGCTCTTCGAAGCGCGGCGCCACGACCTGCATGCCGACCGGCAGTCCGTCTCCCGTCAGGCCTGCGGGCGCGCTTGCCGCTGGCAGGCTGACCAGCGTGATCAGGTAAGCCGACGCGATCCAGTCGATATAGTTGTCGAGCTTGCGGCCATTGATGCTGTCGGGAAAATTCATTTCCACTGGAAACGGCTTAACGGGGGCCGCCGGCGTCAGCAGCACATCGAAACGCTCGAACAGCTTCCGAAAGCGATGAAAAATCTCTTCGCGGACTTGTTCGGCCGCGGCGTAGTCGCGCGCGGTTAGTTTCAGTCCGGCTTCGACGTTGCCTCTCAGGTTCGGTCCGAACTCGCCGATGTGCGAGAGCCGCTGATATTGCTGTCCCACCATCCAAAAGCCGCGCCAGGTTTGAAAAGCGGCCCGGCCGGCGCTGACGTCGAATTCGATCTGCTCGACCTCGGCGCCGAGGGTTTGCAACGCCGTCGCCGCGCGGCGGCAAATCCCATCGACTTCCGCATCGACGCCAATGCCGGCGATGTCGGAGACATAAGCTACCCGCAGGCCCTTGATTCCGCCGCCGCGCTCGAGCGCTTCCGACGCACTCCGCCACGGCGGTGCGACCGAGATCGGCGAAATCCGCGAAAAGCCGACCAGTGCATCGAGAAACAGCGCCGCGTCTTCAGCGTCCTGCGCGAGCGGACCATGAACCTGTCCCGGATCCCAAGGCAGGTGCAGCGGATAACTCGGCACCAGGCCCGGCGTTGCGCGGATGCCGACAATGCCGCAGAAGGCGGCGGGAACGCGAACTGAGCCGCCGAAATCCGTCCCCTGCGCGATCGGAAGCATGCCGGCGGCAACGGCGGCCGCGGAGCCGCCCGACGATCCCGCCACGCTCAATGCGGTATCCCACGGATTTCGCGTCGGCCCGAACAGTACGTTGTTGGTGTTGGCGCCGGCGCCGAATTCCGGCGTGTTGGTCTTCGCCACCACAATCGCTCCGGCGGCTTTGAGCCGGCGCACCGCTTCGGCGTCTTCCGCCGGCACGTAATCCTTGTAAAGCGGCGAGGCGTAAGTGGTGCGGATGCCGGCGGTCGGTGTGATGTCCTTGACGCCGATCGGCACGCCGTGGAGTGCGCCGAGCGCTTCGCCTTTCATCACCGCTTCTTCGGCGCGTCGCGCGGCCTCGCGGGCCTGCTCGGCGGCGAGAGTGACAATGGCGTTGACTCGCGGATTGAGCGTTTCGATCGCACCCAGATAGGCGTCGAGCACTTCCACGGGGCTTACAGCGCGCGATGCGATCAGCCTCGCCAGTTCGCGGGCAGACATGCGCAGCACAGTCTTGTCGGCCATGGCGTACTATTTCCCCGACCAGTGGACGAAGCGGCGCTCGACTAACAGGAACAGAAGATTGAGACCATAGCCGAGCGCGCCCGCGGCGAAGATCGCTGCATACATCCGCGGCATGTCGAACAATTGCTGCGCCTCGAATACGCTGTGGCCGAGACCGTCCTGCGAGCCGATGAACATCTCAGCTACCACAATGATCACCAGCGCCAGCGACACGCCATTGCGCAGGCCGACGAAAGTCTGTGGCAGCGACTCGAGCAGCATGACATCGATCAGGACCCGCAGGCGCGAAGCGCCCATGACCCTGGCGGCAAGCAGCCGCGTCTTGCGCGCGTTCATCACCCCGTAGGCGACGTTGAACAGGATGACCAGGATGGCGCCGAACGCCGCGACCGCGATCTTGGTCTCGTCGCCGACGCCGAACAGCACGAGGAACAGCGGAAACATCGCGGAAGCGGGCGTCGAGCGAAAAAAATCGATGACGAATTCGAGCGAACGATAGAGCCGTTCTGAAGAGCCAAGCACAATGCCGAGCGGAATGGCGATCACAGCGGCGATCGCGGTGGCGGCGGCGGTCCGGTAGACGGTCTTGACGAAATCGAAGCCGAGCGCCCCGCCGTCCATGCCCTGCCACAGCGAACGGAACGTCGAGAGCGGCGAGGGGAGCAGCACCGGATCGACCCATTGCCAATAGGACGCGATCGACCACAGCGCGAGGAGGCCCGCGACGCCGACAATCGGCAGGAACGCCGTGGTGCGGTCTGCGGTCATGCCCGGCGCACCTCGCGTTGAAACACTTCGAGACACTCCGCCTTGGTTTGCACGAAAACCGGATCGGAGAGCGTCGCCTCGGTGCGCGGCCGAGCGACGTTCACGGGCGTGAAGGCGGCAACCCGCGCCGGATGCCGCGACAACAACAGCACGCGATCGGCAAGGAAAACGGCTTCTTCGAGGTCGTGCGACACCAATAGCGTGGTGGTGCCGGTCTCCATGAAAATGCGCTGCAGCTGCGCGCGCATGAACAGCGTCATCTCATAATCGAGCGCCGAGAATGGCTCGTCGAGGAACAGGATCTCCGGTTCGACCACGAGCGCGCGGAGGATTGACACCAGTTGCTGTTGTCCGCCGGACATTTGATAAGGAAAAACTGTGAGATCGAGCTTGATGCCAAGACGCGCGACCAGCGCTTCGGTGCGGGCCCGGCGCTCTTTTGGCGGCACGTTCATCAGCTTTAATGGATAGGCGATGTTGTCGAAGGCGCGGAGCCACGGAAACAGCGCCTCGCGATAGTTCTGAAACACATAGCCGAACTTCACATCGGCGAGGCGCCGCCCGTCGAACAGGATTTGCCCAGCGTCGGGCGGAGTGAGTCCGGCAATGGTGTTAATCAAGGTGGACTTGCCGCAGCCGTTCGGCCCGAACACCGAGACCAGCGCGCCGCGTGGGATGTCGAGATCGAAGTTCTGGTAAATGACCGTGGGGCCGAAGCGTTTGCTCAAGCCCCGAATGGTGACGTGGGGACGTTGTTCCGTACGTGGCGTTCGCGGGGCCGTTTCCGCCGGCCGTGCAGCCTGCGGTGCATCATTCATGTCGGTTGTCCAAAACCGCCATCAGAACGGCTGCAAATACTTCTTCACGTCGACTTTTTCCGGAACGACGCCGACCTCGTGGCCGAAATCGGCGAACGTCTGCAAATCGGCGATCTGCTTTTCCGTCATGTCTTTCACCATGACGTAGCCGAGCATCGGAATGGAATCGACGACGCTTTCCGGCGTCAGCGTATTCTTGAGCAAATGCTTGCGCGCGGCTTGCGGGTCGCTCGCAATCAGCGCCAGAGCCTTGGCCCAGGCTTGGGCGAAACGTTTGGCGACATCGGGCCGCTTTTTGATAAAATCGGACGAGAAGGCGCAGCCGGCGGCAAATGGATCGGCTTCCGGATCGTTGAGGACGTATTTGGCGATCACGCCGGCCTCGACGGTTTTGGCGAAACCCATCTGGTTCATCACGCTTGCGTTCGGTTCGAGCGTATAGCCGCCATCGAACGTGCCGGCCTTCATGGCGTTGATGTGCTGGCCCATGTCGAGCTGATCGATGGTGTAATCGCCGTCGCGCAGGCCGACCTTGGCGAGAATGCCCTTGGCGGTGTTGATGTTCGCCGGTCCCGGCGCCGACATCAATTTGCGGCCCTTGAAATCCTTCAGCGATTTGACCTCGTTGGCGAGGCCTTCCCGCACCACGAATTGCTCCATGCGATGCGATGCGTTCTGGCCATTCATGGCGACGTACATCGCTGCGCCGGGCTTCTTCAAATTGGCGTTCAGCCCCTCGAGCGTCACCAGCACGACGGACACGTCGATCTGGCCGGTGATCAGTGCCGCGACGTTGGCCGGCCCGCCCATCAGCGTGATGGTTTGCGGGTCGAGATCGAGGTCCTTGAAGTAGCCGAGGTCGAGCGCGATGAAGTAGGGCAGCGACGAGGAAACCGGAAAGACGCCGACGTTCACCTTCTCCGCGCTGTGTGCGCCGGTCGGCGCGGCGGCCAACAGCAGGGTGGCGGCCGCGGCGATGAAAATCCGTCGAACAAGCATCGGGAAAACCGTCGTTGTGACGGACATTGCCAAGCAAAGCCCGTGCCGTGCCGACACTACTCGCCGGCGTCGATGATGGCGATGCACGGGCCGCCGCCTTGCGGCCCCTGATGCATGGCGTCGACCGAGACAAACACCGCCGGATCGCCGATCGCGGCGGCGGCGACGCCGCCAACCGCGCCCTTGGCGTGGCGGTGCCACGCCACGTCGGAATCGTCGAGCATGATCTGACGGCGGCCGCGCAGCTTGCCGGTGCGGTCGGCCTCGCACTTCATGAAGCAATTGACCAGCCGCCCTTTTAGGTCTTCGGCACGCGCACGTTCGGGCAGATCGAGGCCGGCATTGCGGATCGAGGCGTAGATGCCGTCGATGTCGAGCGCGTCCTTCATCACCGCATGTCCGATGCGGTAGCGGCCACCGGCGCCCGCCTTGTTGCCAAGCAAGACGATCTGCGCCTGGGTCAATTCAACGCCGGACGAGCACGAGGCGACCGAGGAATAAAGATCGAGGTTGCGGCAGATTTCTTCCGCCTTCGGCATCTTGATCTCATGGAGGCCGACGGCAATGCCAAGGCCGGTGGTGCCGTTCGACACGCCCATGGATTCGTGCACTTCGCAGAAGACATCCTTGCCGCGTTTGTGGGCGTCGAGGACAGAGTCGACGGTGAGAAGCGGCGTCTTGGTCTGCACGTAATGCACGTCGGCCGGATCGGAAATACCGGCATCACGCATGGCGGCGCGCACTCCGTCGGCGACTTTCTCGACCATCGCCGGACGGCCGATGTCTTCGGGCAAAATCTCCGCGCTCATTGCGGTGCCGATGACGAGGCGCGGTTTGTCGGCCGGACCGGTTTTGGCGTTGCGCGCGAACACCGTCGCATGCGGCGTGATGACGCCGTCGCAGCCGCCCGACCACACCATCGGGATCTGCGCAATGTCCTTCTCCGAGCGGCTGCCGAGTTTCTTCAGCACCGCGCGGAACGCCTGATCGGCGAGGATGCGGGTGAAGTCGTTGACCCCGCCGTTACCTTCGGTCTTGCCGATGACCGCGATCACTTCGTCGGCCTTGAACTGGCCGTTCTTGATCGCCGCCTCCATGCCCGAGGCATCCTGCACGTTCTTCAATTCGACTTTGGCGACTTCAATAGCCATTGCGCTTTAATCCTTATTCGCCCTGCTCGTTATGCAAGGGGCGACCCATGCATTGCTGGTGAAAAGCCGCTGTCAACAGGGTGTGGCAAAAACCGGCGCACCTTCAATCGCACAATGGAGGATCGGGTCAAGCCGGGGCCGGATGCGGGCTTGCGCTTGAAATGTTAGCGCCAAAGCGCCAAACAGAGCCTACTCATCGCACATGTCCCTTGCGATCCGGAAATCCCGTAAACACCGATGAAAGCAAGTTCCGGCAAACGAACGGCATTCGAGCAGGTGGTGCTGTTGTTGCAGGGCGGCGGCGCGCTCGGCTCGTATCAGGGCGGCGTTTACCAGGCGCTGGCTGAAGCCGACCTGCATCCAGACTGGGTTGCGGGAATTTCCATCGGAGCGTTCAACGCGGCGATCATCGCTGGCAATCCCCCGGAGCGGCGGGTCGAGCGGCTGCGGGAGTTTTGGGAGACCGTGTCCAAGTCGCCGCTGGGATTATATTCTGAAGCCTTCAGCCTGAAGGACGATTTCACGCACGAGGCCATCAACCAGATGCGGGCGTGGCACATCGTGATGTTCGGCGCGCCGAATTTTTTCGTTCCTCGTCACCCGGCGACGGTGTTCTTTCCCGGAGACGCAAGCAAGGCGAGTTACTACGACAACACGCCAATCCGGGACACGCTGCTGCGGCTGGTTGATTTCGATCGCATCAACGGCGGCGAGATGCGCTTTAGCGTCGGCGCGGTCGATGTGCTCCTGGGAAATTTCATCTACTTCGAACCGGGCTCCGAGCGCATCGGCGTCGAGCACATCATGGCCAGCGGTTCATTGCCGCCCGCGTTTCCGGTCACCGAAGTGGGCGGCAGTTATTACTGGGACGGCGGACTCGTCTCCAACACGCCGCTGCAGTGGGTGCTCGATAGCGAGCCGCGGCGCGACACACTCGCTTTCCAGGTCGACCTATGGAACGCTCGCGGCGAATTGCCGAAAGACATCATCGACGTGGAAGTGCGGCACAAGGAAATCGTCTATTCGAGCCGCACCCGCGCGGCGACGGATCACTACAAGCATGTGCAACGGTTGCGCAACGCGCTGGCGAAGCTGCTCGGCAAGCTGCCGCCAGAGCTGAGCGTTTGCGAAGAGGCCAAAATCCTCTCCGAAGTGGCGGACGACAAGGTCTACAATATCGCGCACCTGATTTACCGCTCAAAAAGGTACGAAGGTTATTCCAAGGACTTCGAGTTTTCCCGGCGCACCATGGAAGAGCATTGGCAGGCCGGTTACGGCGATGCCCGGTTGACGCTGGAAAATCCACAAGTCTTCCAGCTTCCCGATCGCCTTGAGGGAGTGCAGACGTTCGACCTCGGGGCGGACCGGCGGGAGTAAACGAGCTCCAAAGCTCGGCAACTCGACGCAGTCGCGCCGCGCTTAGCTAGCGGCCTGGACCCCGGGAACGTTCTTGTCCAAGGCTTTGAGTGCTTCCTCGAGGACCTTTCGGATGTGCGCGGTATTGCTCGCGTCAATCATGTTGGCGTTGAGGTAGAAATCCAGCCCGGTCTGGTGTTCACTGAATACTTCTACGGTCTGACCGGCAGCGTCGCGAATACCGCTAATCGCATAGGGTATGACTTCGCGGCTGATTCCCTTCATTGTGATCGGCGGTAGTCCCTGCGCAATGACCGTATCTCGAACCAGCGCGTAAGTTTCATAGCTGACCACAATGTGTCCAGGCTTCGCGACCGATTGCAGCCGCGCTGCAAGGTTGGCTTCGGCGCCGATGATTGTGTAATCCATCCGATCGTCGCTGCCGAAATTGCCGACATTGCAGTAGCCGGTGTTGATGCCCATGCGCACCCGGAACGGCTGTTCAATGCCGGCGTTGCGCCATTTGGCATTCAGCCCCGCGATACGATCCTGCATTTCGATCGCCATCCGCAAGCAGGCCTTGGCATCTTCCGCGTCGCCCTTGGTTTCCGGGTCGCCGAAGAAGATCAGCATGGCGTCGCCAACGAACTTGTCGATGGTGCCGCCATGGCGCAGGGCGATCTTGGACATTTCGGTGAAATATTCGTTGAGCAGCGCGGTGATCTCCTCCGGTTGCAGCCGCTCCGTGGTCGCGGTGAAATCTTGAATGTCGGAGAAGAAGATAGTGAGCTTCTTTCGCTCGGTCTGGATGATCACTTCCTTCTGCCCGCTGAAGATACTCTTGTAAATTTGCGGCGAGAGGTAGCGGGGAGATCTTCATTGACAGTGAGGCGAGGAACTCGTTGGCAGTTTCAAGCTCCGTGTTCATGTTTTGGATAACGCGCGCCTGTCGCCGCTGTAGCGCGATAAAAATGAGTCCGACTACCGCAACGAGGGCGAAGTACGTGAGAAGGTAATTGAACGCGAAAATGTTACCGATAATCGGCTGGCCGATAGTGACTTCCTGCAGCGCCCGCACATCACCGACCTTCCAGTCGCGCTTGAGACTTTCCGGGTGCACGTTGTGGCAGCTTACGCAAGCCTGAGCCATTATGACGGGCGACACCCAGCGCACCTGATCAACGAACAACGAGTTCGATGACATCGAAATCGTCTGATTTGGGTTTTCGCGCAGACGGCGAAGAGCGTCAGTCTCGAATTGATCGAGCGGATGCGGCGCGCGGTTCGCGAATGGGTGGTCGGAGACAAAACGATAGGAAATATTATGCTGTTGTTGACTGATGACTTTGCCGAGTTCCAGTGAAAGCGTCGCCGGGATTGGAATCGCCCCGGGCACGTCTTCGTAATTGTGCACCACGGTGGTCGTCGTTCCCGGTGGTGCCGCCAGAATGCGCCCGACGACGTTGCTGGCGTAGTAGCTGCGAACGCTGGTGATGATCGAATTCAGATCGCTCGCCTGACGCCGCAGATTGCTGTCGGCGAGACTGCGCAAATCCAGCCATACGGCGACCGGCAAGCCGACCAGCAGTAGGACGACCAGCAAGACAAAAACGAATCCTGTTTTGGTGTGAACTGCGTTTTTCACGGTCACAGCTTTCGTCGGTATGCCGCCGGGACGCAACTTGCGCCGATGATTACGATTATCCGCAGGTTAAATCTAATCTTTCCACTTGAAGCTTCTGCGCCCCAGCAAAAAGCGGATAAACAACGCTGTGGACAGCTTGGTACTAAATCGACTTCAGCGGGGTCTCACCGGCAAACTTGGCAGCCGTGATTCGCCCTACGCTGATCGTACCCATGGCTTGGCCTCGCCGCGCAGCATTTTATCGAAGCCTTCGCCGCGATCGATCATCGCCGGCGCGGCCTTGCGTTGCTCTCTGAGATTGACGCGCAGCGCAGCGGTCGACGGCGCGTCGACCTTGAACGTGCCTTCGGCGGCGGCTAGCACCACCACACCGTACTCGGCGCGCGCCGCTTCGGGCGAGACTTTGCCTTCGGCGACATCGCGCTGAACGAGGTCGGGCTCGCGCTCCAGCGGATCGCCCCAGCCGCCGCCGCCGGTCGTGACCACGCGCACGATTTGCCCGGCCTTGACGGGTTCGCCGTCGACCAGGCCGCCGAGATCGTGCGGACCGTCGCCGCCCGCATCGACGGTGACGCAGAACGGCGTGCCGGCTTTGCCGCCGTTGAGACCGTAGCAGCCGAGCCGCACCCGGTCGGCGGTGACAATGGTGCGGCAATCGACCAGCGCGCGGTAATGCTTGTCATAGCCCAGGCCGCCGCGGCGCTTGCCGACGCCGCCGGAATCGGTACGCAGCGCGAGTTTTTCCACCAGCAGCGGAAAGCGCGTCTCGGTGAATTCGGCCGGCTGATTGCGCGAGTCGGGCACGATGTGGATGGCGTCGTTGCCGTCGGCGTAATAGCGCCCGCCAGATCCGCCGCCCAAAACTTCGCGCGACAGGAAAGTCTTGCCGTTTTTGTCGGCGCCGTAAAACCCGGTGTAGCGGATGGTCTCCTGATCGGCCGGCATGCGGCCTTGCGCGGCTTGCGCCACGACGCCAGCCAGAAGGCCGAGGCAGCGCAGCAGCACGAAGGAGCGGGCGTTGGTCGCCGCCGGCCACTCCGGCGTAATCAGCGTGCCCTTGGGCGGAAACACCACATCGAAAACTTCGCAGACGCCTTCGTTAACGTGAATTTCCGCGGCGCGCTCCGGTGTGTCGGCAAGGTTGCGCAGGATCGGCGCAATCCACTTGATCAAAAAAGCGCCGCCGGCGTAGTCGGCCGGCCAGTTGATCGGGCCGTCGGATTGCGGGTCGGTGCCGGTGAAGTCGAGCGTGATGCGGTCGCCCTTCTTGATCAGCGTCAGCGCGAGCTTGTGCAGCTTGGGATCGGTGACGCCGTCGTGCTCGACGTAATCTTCCCAGCGGTATTCGCCGTCGGCAATTTTCGGCAGCAGTTCCTGGCGGAAGGTATCGCGGCAAGTGTCGAGGATCGCCTGGAAGCAGGCTTCGACGGTATCGCGGCCGAAGCGTGCGAACAATTCCGCCATGCGGCGCGCGCCCATCAGGCACGCCTGCACCTCGCTATCGAGATCGGCGGCGAGTGTCTCCGGCACGCGGGTGTTGCGCTTGATGATGGTGAAAACCGCATCGTTGCGGACGCCGGCGTCGTAGAACTTGACCGGCGGCACCGCGAGGCCTTCCTCGAACACGGTCGTTGCAGTGCCGGGCATGGAGCCGGGAACGCGGCCGCCGATGTCGTCGTGATGGCCGAAGGCCTGGATATAGGCGACGACCTCGCCGTCGTGAAACACCGGCACCGTCGAACATAGATCGGGCAAATGCCCGATCGAGCCCTCGGTCAAATAAGTGTCGTTCATCAAAAACACGTCGCCGGGCTGCATTGTGGCGGGTGGAAAATCGCGCACCACGGCATTGGGCATGGCCGAATAGGAGCGGCCGGTGAGTTTGCGGCAATAGCGGTCGAACAGACCGACACGATAATCGTGTGCTTCGCGGATCATCGGCGAGCGCGCGGTGCGCTCGATGGCGTATTCGATTTCCGCTTCGATGGAATTGAGCGTGCCTTCGACGATTTGCAGAACGATGGGATCGACCTCGCGCCGCGGCAGGTCGGGCGCGGTCGGCCAGGGCCATTCTTTGGAGTGAACGTTCATCATTCCGGTAGCTTTCCGCGTCTTTTCTATATCGGCCGGCACCGGTCGGCTAGCCCGCTGACGCGATCAAGCGCCCTCGCTGTTTTACGCCACCGCGTGCGCGTCCGGCGCAAGGGTGGCCGCGTCGGTAAATGTGCGCACGGTGATCGGCTCGGCCCGGCCACGCACACGAACTTCGGCGGTCGCCGTGGCGCCATCGGCAAAGCCCGCTAGCTTGCACACTTCATCGGAGACCACCGCCTGGCAGCCAAACTCTTTCGTCATGTCCTGCAGCCGCGCGGCGACGTTTACGGCGTCGCCAAGCGCGGTGTAGGCGACATTTTCGCCATAGCCGATGTCACCGATAATCACCTCGCCGCCATTGATGCCAATGCCAAACCGGATGGGGGAACGCGCCGCTTCTGCCAGCTCCCGGTTCATATCCTCGATATTGGCGGCAATTGCCGCGGCGGCGCGCAACGCCTGACGAGAGGCGATTTGCGGGGTGGTGTCGATGCCGAACAGCGCCAGCAGCCCATCGCCGAGATATTGATTCACCTTGCCGCCCGACTGCGTGACGGCCTTGGCGACCGCTCCGAGGAAGCGATTGACAATAAAGACGGTGTCGAATGGCAGCTGGTCCGCCGCCATTTGCGTCGAGCCGCGCATATCGACGAACATGCTCACGACGTAACGTTCCTCGCCGGGATGCATGCGCCCACCGCCGCGCAGAAAGCCCGTGCCGACCTGCGGCGGAAGCAGCGGGACGAATGTCAGATCTGTCGTCGGCCGCAACTGGCAGGCAAGCCGGACGGCCGGATCGGCTCCCGCGCCGATCCGATTAAGCACGAACGCTTCGCGCGGGGAGGGCGGCGGGGCGCCGCCGCGGTCGCCGACAATTCGAATCCTGCACGTCGAACAGCGTCCTTTGCCGCCGCACACATTGGCATGAGGCACCCGATGCCGATAGCTCGCTTCGAGAACCGAAAGGCCTTTCGGTACGCGTATCGTCCGGCCCGGATAACTTAGCCTCACGGTTCCGCCGCGGCGCTCATTAAGAACGCGGACGCCGCGTGCTGCAAAAACGAAAGCAATTGCGCCGGCGTAGAACCAAAGAAAACCGTCCCTGATGCGTCCGAGGTTGGCGCGCTCGGCCGCCGTTCCGACCGCATCGGGAGCCAGAACGTCCGCGCGCCAGGCCGGGTCATCGGCGAGCGATCGAACAACTCGGCCCTGCTGATAAAAGCCAAGCAAGCCGAGCGCCGGCAGAAGTACCGCGAGCCCAAGCAGCAGCGGCGCGACACGCCGAAAGAAGCTCCGCAGCCGCAGCCAGAAATAAAGACCGATGCAGCCGTGGATCCATGCCACCAATATCAGCGTCGCCTGCAGCGCGCCGAAGTCCGGCCGCGCAACCCAAAAATTATACAGCGCGAACGCGTAGCTACGATCTAAGCCGTACAGCGAAGCGCCCAGGCGCTCGCCGATCAGGTGGCTGCACAGCATCACCGGTATCAGGAGTCCGAGCGTGAGCTGGGTGATCTCGGCGGCTTTCCAACGAAAGTAGCGGCGCCGATAAAGCGCCCATAAGCCAAGCGAGCCGTGCACGAAGAGTGCGGGATAGAGCAGCAGCGTTCCTACCGGGCTCTGCCAGAACGCGACGTGAAACCGCAGTCCATATTCCAGAGCATCGAGAGAAATATTGCCGAGCGCATGATTGATGTAATGCGACAGCAGATAACAAAACAAAATAAGCCCGCAAACGATGCGAACCTGGCGGACGCCGACGCTGCGAAGAAATGCGACAGGCGGCGTAGTGCGGTGTTTGACGCGATGCAATTTCAAGGGATGCCATGAAGGATCGTCGCCAAACGCCTGCCTAAGTCAACCGCGTCGCGGTCTTTTTCGTGCGGGCATTCCGGCATAATCTTTAAGTCCGATTTTACCAACAGCGGAGGCCACGATGACTTTGCCGGATTTAATTTCGGAGCGAGCGCGACAAGGCGCCCAAGTTCGCCGCGAGGTGCTAGGGGGAGCCTATGTCGACGCCGGCAAGCAAAAAGCGAATCCGTTTACCCAGCACTTTATCGAATTCACGCAGACGCAGTGCTGGGGCAACGTCTGGCTGCGGGAGGGGCTGTCGCGCAAAACGCGCAGTCAGCTCAATATCTGCATGCTCGCCGCCCTGGCGCGCTGGCACGAGTTCGAGGTGCACGTTCGCGGCGCACTGAACAACGGCGTTACTCCTGAGGAGATCGCCGAGATTTTGCTGCACACGGCAGTCTATGCCGGCATCCCGATCGCGTCCGAAGGCTTTCGGCGCGCGGACGCCGTCATCCGTGAGGTCCAGGGCGAATCCAAGGGGTGATGATTAGTGTCCGGTCCATTTCCCCGCTAACATCGCGAAGGAAGCAACGGGTAGCGGGTGATCGCGAAGCTTCCTTTTTTTGCACCGAATAAGAACGAACTTGGTCATGGGGCGTTGTCGCACGTCACATTGCCAGAGGAGAGCATGTATGGACGAGAATCGCATTGCCGGTACGGCCCGAAATGTCGGTGGCCGAGCCGAGGAGGCCGTAGGGCGCGTGACTGGAAACGCCAAGCTTGAAGCCGAAGGTACGGTCAATCGCTTAACGGGCGCGGCCCAGGATTTGTACGGTCAGGCCCGCGACAGCGCGTCGGATATGGCCGAGACCGCGCGCGCAGGAGCGTCCTCGTTCGAGAACTTGCTTCGCAACACCATAGAGCAGCAGCCATACACCGCCGTCGCCATCGCGCTGGGAGTTGGCTGGCTGCTGGGTCGGATGCATCGTCCGTTGTGAGTTGGCAAGTCGACGCCAAGAACGGTCGATACGCGCGTGTTCTCTTTAGAAGTCTTTTATCGTGTTGGATGACCGCGCGCCGCGGAGCCCGCGACTCAGGTAAACGGAGGAATACAAGCGCGAACAAAACGTTGGCCGCGCATCGCCAGAGACGAAGGATTCTCTCCAGATGATCGTGTCGCGACGCAGTTTCGCCGCCCTGGCGGCAAGCGGAGTCCTCACCGCACAAGCTGCGCACGCCGCGCCTACACTCGGCAACCCCGACAACCCGGCGCAGGGGGCGGAGGCCATCAAGAATAATCCGCGCAGCGGCGCCGATCCGGGACCGAAAAATCCCGCGCTCGGAACGGACAGTTTCCGTCGAGCGAGATGCCGCTGTCGACCGACGTCGGCGACATGCCGAACTTCTGGTTTCCCTTTGCGGCGGCCAACAAGCGCCTGCAAGACGGTGGCTGGGCGCGCCAGGTCACCGTGAACGAACTGCCGATCGCCAAGACCCTTGCCGCCGTCGACATGTATCTGACCGCCGGCGGCATTCGCGAGCTGCATTGGCACTTGGCCGCCGAATGGGCCTTCGTTCTCTATGGCAACGCGCGGATCACCGCCTTCGATCAGGACGGCCGCAGCTTTGTCGCCGATGTGAAAGCCGGCGATTTGTGGAATTTCCCCTCGGGCATTCCGCACTCCATCCAGGGCCTCGATCCTGACGGCACCGAATTTCTGCTGGTATTCGATGATGGCGCCTTTTCCGAATTCGATACGCTTCTGGTGACGCAATGGATGGCGCATACGCCGGTCGACGTGCTGACCAAGAATTTTCAGCTGCCGGCCGCGGCTTTCAATCCGATACCGCTGCACGAGAAGTATATCTTTCAGGCGAAGGTGCCCGGTCCGCTGAGTGCCGACCAGAAAAGCGCCATGGGACCGCAAGGCGCGACTCCTGAATTGTTCAGTTACGCGCTGCTGGCGAAAAAACCCGACTTCAGCTCGCCCTATGGCGAGGCACGCATCGCCAACTCCAGGAAATTTCCGATGTCGTCCACGATTGCCGCCGCCCACGTCATCGTGCGGCCCGGCGCCATGCGTGAATTGCACTGGCATCCGAACGCCGACGAGTGGCAATACTGGATCGCCGGCACTGGCCGCATGGGCGTATTTGCCGCTGGCAATAAGGTGCACACCAAGGATTTCCACGCCGGCGATGTCGGCTACGTGCCCCGATCGTTGGGACACTATGTTGAAAACACCGGCAATACCGACCTGATATTCCTGGAAGTATTCCGTAGCAGCTATTATGCCTCAATTTCGTTTGCGCAATGGCTAGCCCACTTGCCGCCCGAGCTGGTGCAAGCGCACTTCAACTTCTCCGACGACACAATGAAGTCTATGTCGAAGGGCGATGCCCGAGTTGTTGTCGGCGCCTGAGCAACGTTCGGCCAAACCCTGCGACTAAGGTCACTCGGAAGTTTTGGTCATTCGTTCTCGACGCTGTACCTCAACAACATGGCGCCGCCGTCCAGCACTTTGCTGCTCTCCAGCGTCATTGCCTTGAGTGGCGGGCGCTGATCGGCCGCGGCCTCGCTGGAGTTCGAATGCGCTCGGCGCGCCTTTGGTGCCGTCCACGCCGGGGCAGACGACGAGACAGATCTCGTCGACCAGTCCGGCGCGCAGAAACGCCATGTTGGTTGCGCCACCGCCTTCCACCAGCAGCCGTTTCACGCCGAGTTCGCGGTTGAGAATTTCCAGCGTCAGTGCAAGGTCGATTTCGGTTGTCCCGGCGAAAAAGTAATGCACGCCTTCGCCGCGCAATCCCGCCAGATGCGCATCCGAAACCCTCTCGGTAAGGACAACGATGATCGGATCGCCGCCGATATCGGACCGGCCCCAGCCGATCTTGCCGTGCGCGTCGAGGACGATGCCATATGCTTTTGCCTTGGCGTGAGGTAGCCACGGCTCACGCGGAAATGTTTCTGCTGCCGAAGCGGGATACGGCTTGCCTTTGGCGAATTCCTGACCGGTGACGCGTCCGATAATCCAGGCATCGCCGGCGAGCTCTTCGTGGACTTGCTCGAAATAATCGCCGGCCGATCCCTTGGGTCGCCAGCGGCTGGGCCACGTGCGCCCGTCGAGGCTGGAAGCCACGAGGCAAATGACGTGCGGTTTCATCGGGAATCCTGCTCAAGCCCGCGAGGTGCTCAGTACGTTACGTTAAGCCGAACCTGGGCTTTGAAGTTGTAGACGGGGTAGTCCTTGATGATCGGCACGCCGATTTCAAGCGACAAAGCGATATGATCGGTCAGATCGCGTCCAACCCTGGCGTCGAACGGCAGAAACAGCCGCCCGGTCTGACCGGGAACCGGGTCGCCGAAATTTACTCTGATGTCTGCCGTGGGAAAGAAAGCCACGAACCAATCGTCGGGAAGTCCCAAATTCAGGTACGGCGCCAGTTGCAGGTTGCTGATGTTTCGTTTCGCCGGATCGCCGGCGAAGCTGATGTCGTATCTTGCGAACGGCTCAAGAAAGCTGCCGGAAATCACGTCCGGCATCCCGTAGCGAAAACCGGCGATCGGCATGATTTGCCATTTGCCGCTGCCGAGCGTGTCACCGCCGGTCGGCGCGATCAGGCGCGCGCCGAAGCCGCCGGCCCATCGTGAATCGAAATTGTAGGCGTAGATGGCCTGCACGTCCGCATCGCCAAGACCGCCAAGGTCATCGCCACTCGGGTTAGCCGCGGACACCGGATTCGTTATGACCAGCGGCAGGTCACCGCGCAGCACGATCAGCGACTGCGGCGACAAGTCCAGCCGATGATCGAAGCGCAGATTCGTGGTTTCGGTTGTCGTGGTGGACAGCGAGCCGGGCGCAACGCCGCCACCGGGCTTGGTCTGGTAGCCGTAAAGCACCTGGAAAAGATTCTGCGGCGGTTCGAAGACGTCTTGACCGGTATTGGGCATTTCGTTCGGTGGGTGCGATTGCTGGGCGGTTGCAACACCCGGCATCAGAACGATGCAGCCGGCCAATATCGCGCTTGCGATGCTCCGTAAAAGCTGTGAGCCAAAGCCCGCTTTCATCGCGCCCGCTCGCGGCAATGGTCCGTCCCGTACCGGCCATCGCGACGCCGCCAAATTCCGAATCGGCGATGCTAATTTACCGCGACCGCGGCAGGGAACATCCACTTGCCGCTTAAAATTTCCGGCCGCGGCCGGTAGAGCCGCACGGTGTAGTTCCAGCCCGGCATGATCGGCAGGCAGTTGGGGATTTTGCCGTCGCAGCCGCCGAACTGTATCTCGACCGAGCCATCCGCGCTCTTTTTCGCGGTGATGCTGTTCAGCGAATAAGCGTCGTAGGCATTTTTCTCGAAATAGCCGGCAGCGTTGTAGACGGTGACCGACCAGAACGCGTCGACCGGTACGTCGCCGACTCTGAGTTTATAAACGGTGTTGCCGTCGTTTCGCGCCGGCACCGCTCCGGTATAGATCGCATCCTTGTCGGGATTGCCGCCCCAGCCCGCCGCGGTGCCGATCAGATGCTTGACCGGATCGACCTGTTCCTTGGTGCCGAAAGCATGACTGAAACCGTCCGTGTGAGCGGCGAGCGTCAACAACGCGCGGCGGATTTCGTTTTGGCTTTTGGGGTCCCAGTTTGGCACCTCGAACTTGCCCGGACCGCTTTGGCTGACTTTGATGGCGTCCTGCAGCGCGTGGACCTGGGCAAGATCTTTCGGGTCGGCGGGATCGACCAGCGTGCGTATTCCAGCGACCGCGTAGCGCGTGCCGACGGCGTCGCGCGTGAGCGTGTGTGAACCGGGCTCGTAGTAGACCGCCGGCACGTAGTGATCCTCATTGATCACCTGAAGCGACATGAAGCGATTGCCGGCCTCGGGCATGGTGATCGTGACCGGCCCGGCGTCGAGATCAAAAACGCCAAACGAATAAAGTGTATCTCGATTGAGCCGGATGATGGTCTGATGGTCGATTGGCGCCGGTTCGCGGTGATGGCCGAGCTTACTCAGGCCGCCGGCATCTTTGACCAGGTTGCCCATGTACACGTCGGATTCCGCGCGGGCGAAGTTATCGACCGTGACCGGCTTGGCCTCGTCCGCCGATGATTGCGCGAACGCCGTGCCGTTCACTGCGCTACTCAGCACGACACAGGCCGCAACGACCGCAAAGACAGGAATCGTGAGCTGAGTTGTCATAGTCACTCTCTGGAACGGGACATAGCGCGCGTGTCTGGTTGGGCTTCAAACGGGAAGACCACCCTCCAGTCCTTCCTCATGCTGATGACATCCCAGCCCTTGCTCCTGGCTTCATCGTAGAGCGCGCGCGAAAACGCGCCGATCTTGCTCGCGGGCAGGCCCGCGGCCGGACCGTAAGCATATTCGCGCTGCGCATCGTCGTGCAGCACCAGCATCATCAGCCGGGCGCCGTCGCCGGCGCCGGTATATTCCAGCATCTGCCGGTCACCATCCGAATTGCCGAATGCGGCGTGTGGACGCCGGCCGATCACGAGATGGATGCCTTCGGGTTTGCCGGCTTTGTCGTCGTTGAGCAGTAGCCGCGGCTCCTTGGTCAGGAACGGCCTGCCGTTCCGGTCGTAGCCGAACTTGGTGCCTCCCGCGGTGCCGACGACCTGTTCCGGCGGAATACCATAAACGCGCTGTGCATAGACGCGTACAAAATCCTGGCCGCCGCCGGTGACAATGTAAGTCTTGAAGCCGTTGCCGCGCATGAAGTTCAGAACTTCCAGCATCGGCTGATAGGTCAGTTCTGTATACGGGCGGTGCCAGCGCGGGTGTTGCGCCGTTGCCAGCCATTTCGCCGCCTCGGTTTCAAATTCATCCACCGACATCCCGCTCAGCGTCGCGGCGAGGATTTTCTCAAGGTCGCGCAACGGCAGTCTTGCGATGGCCTCCTGGTTGCCCGAAAGCACCGTCTTGAAGGGTTCGATGTCTTTAAGTTCAGGTTTTTGCGCGACCAGCACCGGCACGCGAGCAAGGCAGTAAACCACCTGCGTGTACATGGGATGCTCGACCCACAGCGTGCCGTCCTGATCGAAGGTGGCGATGCGCTCCTCATCCGGAACGAATTTGGGACTCGCGCGGTCGGTCGTGATCTTTACGAAATCGATGATGCTCTTTTTCGCCGCGCCTTCGTTCCAGGAGGGCAGGGGGTCGGGAGATTGCGCGGCCGCGGAAGCAACGCAGCCGGCTGCGACAAGCGCCAGCACCACAACGCGCCGGCTGAGTTTGCACAGCATCTCGCCTCCTCATCTCTTCGCATCAATCGGCTTCCGCCGGATGCTGCAACTGATCGAGGATCTGATCGAGGTTGAAGCTCTGCGGCTTCTGGTGCGGCGGAAATTCCTTGAGCGAATTGACGAATTCCTGTGCGATCGCCTGGGCGCCATAAATCATGTACGCCTTGCGCAGCGTCCAAGCGAAATACTCGTTCGAAGTGATCTGCGCTCGCTCATAGGGATCCATGCGCAGATTGAACATCAGCGGCAGCCGGCGCGCCGTGAAAGGTTCACCCCAAACGTCGAGCGTTCCCGGCGTCTTCTGCTCGTAGAAGACCAGCTTCCAGTTGTCGAAACGGATGGCAACGAGCTGGCCGTCATCGTTGAAGTAGATGAAGGCTCGTCGCTCGGAGTGGTCCTTGTCGCCGGTGAGGTAGGCCAGCTGGTTGTAACCGTCGAGATGAACCCTGAACGTGCGATCGCCGATCTGCCAGCCCTTCAACAGGCGTTGCTTGACCTCGGTGTCGCCGGCGGCGGCGAGCAGCGTCGGGAACCAGTCATGACTACCGACAACATCGTTTGAGATGGTTGCCGGTTTGATGTGGCCGGGCCAGCGGACCATGCAGGGGACGCGGTAAGCGCCTTCCCAGTTGGTGTTTTTTTCGCTGCGGAACGGCGTCATGGCGCCGTCCGGCCACGAGTTCATGTGGGGGCCGTTGTCGGTGGTGTAGAGCAACACGGTGTCGTTGGCGATGCCGAGTTCGTCCAGGAGCTTCAGCAATTTGCCGACGTCGCCGTCGTGCTCGATCATGCCGTCGGCATATTCGTTGTCCGGCATGCCGCTCTGACCGCGCATCGATTGACGGACATGAGTGTGCATGTGCATGCGCGTCGTGTTCATCCAGACGAAGAAAGGCTTATTGGCGCCGGCTTGTCGCTTGATGAAATCGATCGCAGCGTTGGTGGTCTCATCATCGATCGTCTCCATCCGCTTTTTTGTCAGCGGACCGGTATCCTCGATAATCTGCTTGCCGACCTTGCCGAAGCGCGGATCGACCGTCGGGTCGTCGCGATCTGACGCCTTGCAGCGCAGAACACCACGCGGGCCAAACCTAGCGCGGAATTCCGGGTTCTTCGGGTAATCCGGGTCTTCCGGCTCTTCCTCGGCGTTGAGGTGATAGAGATTACCGAAGAATTCGTCGAACCCGTGCACGGTCGGCAAATATTCGTTGCGGTCGCCGAGATGGTTTTTGCCGAACTGGCCCGTGGCATAACCGAGCGGCTTCAGCGCTTCGGCAATGGTGATGTCTCCCGGCTGCAAGCCGACCGTTGCGGCGGGAATGCCGACTTTCGAAAGGCCGGTGCGAATGACCGATTGTCCGGTGATGAAAGACGAACGGCCCGCCGTGCAGCTTTGCTCGGCGTAATAATCGGTGAACATCATGCCTTCTTTGGCGATGCGGTCGATATTCGGCGTCTTGTAACCCATCACCCCGAACGCGTAGGCGCTGATATTTGACTGCCCGATGTCGTCGCCGAAGATGACGAGAATGTTCGGCTTCTTGCCGTTCGCAGTGGCTTGCGGCTGTTGAGCTTGCGCGACGTGGATCGGCGCTCCACTCGCCATCGCCGAGGCGGCGGCAAGCGTGGTGCCGGCAAGCAGAATGTTGCGGCGGCTGAGTGCGCTCTCTGGTGAGGCGGGCCGTCGTCGATTTGCATCGGACATTTACTACTCCGTTATTTGACGCCCACTCGGCGATCCGCTCGGCTTATTTGTTCAGTTGCCGAACGTCGCGCGCCATCTCAAGACAGCTGATGAGACCGGTGTAGCTCGGCAAAGCGCTTTGCTCCGATGCGACGCAGTTCGTCTTTTCCGCCGGCTTGAAGGTCGACCATTCACCCACGAGCTGTTGCCGCACGGCCTGCTCGCTCTTCACGCACTGTGAAAATGCCAAATCCGGGCCGCCCTTTTCGCCCGGAGTTAACGCTTGTTGCGCAATGCCGCGACAGACTGGATCGACGTTGAGCTCTGGAACGTCGTCAGCGCGCGCCACTTCGGCTCCGGCGACGGCAAACGTCAGCACGAGTGCGCAAGAAATTATCGTGGTTCGGATCATGGGCGCCTCATCACTATGAAATCGTGGTCTCGAGTTTCGTCGACGCGGCCATCGGCGCCCGCGTCAACATTCGTTTACTGCCCTTCGTGGCTCTTCATCATCTGTTCGACCTTTTCCTTAACCGCCTGAAGATTGAAGGAGGCGGCTTGCTGCATGGGTGGAAACTCGACAAACGACTGTGCGGCCGCCGCGACCGTCTGCTGGACCTGAACGAAGCGCCAAAACTCGCGGGCGTAGAAGTCGTTCATGTACCCGCCACCCATCTCGTTGAGCGTTTCGCCACGGATCGGAGGGCGTCCGTTCGAACGGGTCCTGGCGCAGATTGACGATGGTCGGCATGTCGGTTGGCACCTTCTCGCCCGGCCAACCGAACGGCTGCTGGTAGAACTGGAACTTGAAGTCGTCGATGCGGATGGCGCCGAGTTGCGATTTACCGAAGTAGAAGATCTCGTGACGCGCCGACGGTCCTTTGCCGGTCAGCAAATCCATCTGGTTGTAGCCGTCGAGATGGTTCTTGTAGGTCCGATCGCCGAGCTGTTTGCCTGAGAGAATCTCCGTGACGATGTTTGGATTACCCGCCGCGGCCACCAGAGTCGGCAGCCAGTCGAGGCCCGAGAAGATTCCGTTTTCGACCGTGCCCGGTTTGATCTTGCCCGGCCATCGCGCAATGCACGGCACGCGGAAGCCGCCCTCGAAGACCGTGCCTTTGGTGGCGCGGAACGGCGTCATGCCGCCGTCAGGCCAAGTGAAGACTTCGGCGCCGTTATCGGTGGTGAAGATCACGATGGTATTGTCGGTGACACCGATGTCGTCGAGATGTTTGAGCAAATCCCCGATGTCATCATCCATCTGAGCCATGCCGGCTTCTTCGAGGCCGAAATTGCTCTGGAAGTTCATCTTCGCCTGATACTTCTGCGACAGATAGGTGAAGATGTGCATGCGCGTGGTATTGTGCCAAATGAAGAACGGTTTGCCGGCCGCCTTGGCGCGATCCATGAACCCTTTCGACTGGTCGACGAGCACGGAATCGAATGTTTCCATGTCGTATTTGGCGTCGCGGCCCTTCTGCCACATCTGGTGATCCGCGCTCATGTCCTTGAACGGCTTGAGCGGACCTTCGTCGACAATGCGTTGCTTGCCGACCTTGCCCCAGCGCGGCATCACCGTTGGGTCGTCGGTATCGGTGGCGTAGGAATGCACGAGATTGCGCGGACCATATTTGTCGATCCAGTCCTGCGGGTAGTCGAACCAGTACGGATCGGACATCGCATCGAGATGGTACAGGTAGCCGAAGAACTCATCGAAGCCGTGCAGGGTCGGGAGATATTTGTTCAGGTCGCCCAGGTGGTTCTTGCCGAACTGCCCGGTTGCGTAGCCCATCGATTTTAGAATCAGCGCCGTTGTTACCGATTGGTCGGGCATGCCGACATCGGCGCCGGCCTGGCCGACGGTGGTCAGGCCGGTGCGCAGCGGAATTTGCCCAGTGATGAAATTGGCGCGTCCGGCGGTGCAACTCGCTTCCGCATAATAGTCTGTGAAGCGCATGCCTTCGGCGGCCAGCTTGTCGAGACTCGGCGTCTTGCCCGACATGATGCCCTGGTGATAGGCCCCGATGTTGAACCAGCCGACGTCGTCTCCCATGATGACAAGGATGTTTGGTTGCTTGCCCGATGATGCGGACTGCTGGGCGCGTGCGGTTGAAATCGGCGTCGCCGCGCCGAGCGCCGAGGCGGCGGCCAGCGTCGTGCTCGCGAGCAGGATATTGCGGCGGCTGAGATCGCGCGGGCGATCGACTTGATCCGCGCTCATGATGCTCCTCCCGGTTTTGCCCGAACCACGCAGCGGAATCCGACGTGGCTCGTCGAGGTATCGATGGGTTGGGCGTGACGCGCCGCCGGCCGATAGCGCCGGCAGTAGTTCGGGGCGCAAAGATGCGAGCCGCCCTTGAGCACCTTGCGCGGAATTTTGATGTTCGGCTGGCGCGGGTCGCAGCTTTCATCTTCGCGGCCGCCCCGCGGGTTCTGCGGTGCGCAACACTGCTTTGCCGATGGGTTGGCGTCATGGACCGGCGACCACCAATCGGTGGTCCACTCCCAGACGTTGCCGATCATGTCGTAGAGGCCGTAGCCGTTCGGCGGAAAGGCGGTGACGGGCGAGGTGCGCTCGTAGCCGTCAGTCGCGAGATTTTGCTGCGGGAATGCACCCTGCCAGGTGTTGGCCATGTGGCTGCCGCCGGGAGTGAAATCGTCGCCCCAGGCGAATTCGGCGCCGTCCAAACCGCCGCGCGCGGCGAACTCCCATTCAGCTTCGGTCGGCAATTCCTTGCCGGCCCAGGCCGCATAGGCCTCCGCATCGCGATACGCGATATGCACGACCGGATGATTATCAAGTCCGCTGATCGAACTCCTTGGTCCATACGGCCTGCGCCAATTGGCGCCGAACTTGAAATTCCACCATTGCTGCCATTCGCGGGGATCGACCGCCTGATTCGGCGGTGAGAAGACGAGCGAGCCGGCTCTAAGCATGCGCGGCAGCGCGCCCGGGTAGTCGCGCGGATCCGGCTTAAGCTCGGCGAGCGTGACGTGGCCGGTTTCGTTGACGAATTTGCGGAACTGTTTGTTGGTGACGGGCGCGCGGTCGATCCAGAACTCGCTGACCTTTACCAGATGCGCCGGTGCCTCTTCTGGATAATGCCGGTCGGATCCCATGCGGAACGTGCCGCCTGGGACGAAAACCTGGTCGCGCGTCGTCTCTTGAAGCACCGCTGCCGCCCCGCGCTGAACTCATTCTCGAGTGGCAGCGTAACCGGCGCTAGATTTCAGAAGATGTGAACGGCGCAATCACAACGAGGATATTCGCGAAGTAAGTCCCGTTATCGCTGACAAGTTCTCGACGCCATGGCGCGGGTGTTCATAAAATGCGATTAGATATTTCGTGTAACGCGGCGGCTCGAAAGAGCGCGTCCGCATACGCGTCGCCGGCGCGCGGTGTCAGCCGCTCTAGGGACACGGGAAAGCGTCCGCCATGGCGTTGTAGGCCGCAACCGCGGCAGACGTACCGGATTTTTCCGGGTGTTCGTTCGCGTATTTCACGAACACGTCGACAATTTGCGTCGTCTTGATATCCGCCGCCGGGCAAGCGCCTAACAGCCGATTGCCGCCTTGATCGGCCAGGACGGAATATTCCTGAACCGCGCTCATGAAGCCCCAACATTGCTGCGCCTCTGCCCCGGACGGCAAAAACGCGTCGTTGCCTTTGATGCGTATTCCGCGTTGAAGAGTCTGACAGGCGTGCAACATTTCGCCGGCCGTTTGCGCTAGCGCTGGCGGGGTGGCGGAGAGTAAAAAGATGGCAGCTAACAAAGCGGGCGCGTGGCGACTCATAAGTTCCATGCCGAATCGGCTTAATCGAGCTTAAGGCCTTAGCCGAAAAACACACGCACCATTACCAGTACAATCAAAGCAAAAATTAGAAGCGCCAAAAGCTGCGACGTGCGCCAGGCTGGCTTGGAACCGCCATGGTCGGGGCCTTCGTTGGGACCGGTCATCGCCGTTGCGTTAAGGCGCGGCCCAAGTTCCGGCCCCTCTGTTCCCGTCTGCAATCGGCGAGTTCTAATCGGGCAAGTGATCCTCGGTAACTGTGACAAGTTACAGTTGCCGGGGAACTTCCCCGCTTGATCGTGGCGTCGCTATAGCTCTGCGTCTGGGCGCTGTTGCCGGCGGCCTTGATGATCAATATGCCGTGCGGGTCGACGGTGAGATGCTGGCCGGGAAATACCACCGTGGTCGAACCGAATTCTTCGATGATGGCCGGGCCGTCCAGCTGAAAGCCGGCGCCTAGCGCGCTGCGGGCAAACACCGGCGTGTCGCGGAATTTTCCGTCGAAATAAACTGGCCGGCTCGAAGACTTTGGCGGCGCGCCGGTCTTGCCGATTTCCGGAATCCGCGGCCGGTCGATCATGCCCAGGGCGGAGACGCAGAAATTCACCAGCTCGACTTTCTGTGCGCCGGCGTAATTGTAGCCGAACGTCTTTTTATGCGCGGCGTGGAAGGCTTCGGTTAGGCCCGATACGAACGATGCGCCGACCTTGCCCGGCGGCGCCGGCACCCGGACCTCCATGGATTGGCCGGCGTAGCGGATGTCAGCTTCGCGCACCAGGGCGATCTTTTCCGGCGCGATGCCGTCTTTCTCGAGCGTGGCGGCGGCGTCGCGCTCCAAGCCTGCGTAGATCGAAGCGAGCGCCGCGCTATCGATCGCGTCTTCGTGCATCACCTTGGTGACGATGTGATCGGTGCGCCAATCGACGGCAAGGAGGCCGAACGCAGAGAGGTTCCCCGGGTTCGGCGGAACGATAGTGGTCTTCATGCCCATCAATTCCATCACCGCGGCGGATTGCGCCGGGCCGGAGCCGCCGAACGACAGGAGCGCAAAACCGGCAGGATCGATGCCGCGCTGAATGGTCATTTGCCGGATGGCGTTGGCCTGATCCCAGTTGGCGATCTCGATAATACCTTCGGCCAGTTGTTCGGGAGTCAAATTGCCGGGCAAGCTTGCCGCCAGCGCTTCAAGTCCTTTGCGCGCGCGCTCGACGTTGAGCTTTATGCCGCCGCCAATCAAAGCCGCCGGCAGGCGGCCGAGCACAAGATTGGCGTCGGTGATGGTGGGCTCGTCGCCGCCGTTCGGGTAGCACATCGGGCCGGGCTCAGCGCCGGCACTGCGCGGCCCGACCTTCAATTGGCCGGTGCGAGTGCGATACGCGATCGAGCCGCCACCGGTGCCGATGGTCTTGATGTCCAGCATGGGGATGCGCACGGGAAAGCGGCCGACGCGCCCGCCGTTGGTGATTTTCGGTATAGCGCCTTCGATCAGGCACAGGTCTGTCGAGGTGCCGCCGGCATCGAGCGTGACGAGATCGGGAAAGCCCGCGATTTCGGCGATCACCGCCGAGCCGAGCGCGCCGGCGGCGGGGCCGGACAGCGCCGTGGTGATCGGCTTGCGCATCACCTGATCGGGGCTGGCAACGCCGCCCGACGACTGCATTACCAAGAACGGTTTTCTGTTCAGCTCGGGGCCTAGCTCGTCGCGGATGCGGTCGAGGTAGCGGCTCATGTGCGGCTTGATGAAAGCATCGACCAGCGTCGTCACGGCGCGTTCGTATTCGCGATATTCCGGCAGTACCTCGCAGGACAGCGACAGCGTGCACTCCGGATATTCCTCGCGCAGGATCGCAGCCGCGCGGCGCTCGTGGGCCGGGTTGGCATAGGAGTGCAGGAAGCAAACGCCGACCGTCCGGATGCCGGCCTGGCGGAAGAATTGCGCGGCAGCGCGGACGCTTGCCTCGTCGAGCGGGCGCAGCTCTTCGCCGAGAAAGTTCAGCCGGCCGCCGGCTTCGCGCACGTAGCGCAGCGGCACAATGCGCTCGGGCTTCACCCAGAAATACGAATTGCCGTAGCCCTCGGGCACCGCTTGCCGCGCGATCTCGAGAATGTGCCGGAAGCCTTCGGTGACGATCAATCCGAGGCCTTCGATCTCGCCTTGCAGCAGCGCGTTGGTGGCGACGGTGGTGCCGTGAGCGAGCACCGCCAGGTCGTCGATGCCGGCGCCCCAGTCGGCAAGGATGGCTTTGACGCCGCGCACCAGCGCAATCGCCGGATTTTGCGGCGTCGAGGACACCTTGGTCACCCGCATTGCGCCCGAGGCGTCATCGACACAGACGATATCGGTAAAGGTGCCGCCGGTGTCGATGCCGATCCGCAGGGTTGGGCTATCCGCCATCACTCGAAACCTCAACAACCAAAGATGCGTGCGTTTGTGCTCGCCAGACTATTTGCCGAAAGCGTCAGTGATGTCCATCGTTAGCCTTTTGTACGCGAAAGGGCCGCGCTAACATCGTTCTTGTCCGGCTACGCGAGCGGAACGAAGCAAATAACGGGACGGTAGGGGAGGGTGAAAGTGGCCGATTACGTCGTTGTGGGCGCGGGCTCCGCCGGATGCGTGCTTGCCGCGCGGTTGACCGAAGATCCCGCCGCGCAGGTGATCCTCATCGAGGCCGGCGGTCCCGATGACGCGCCGGATATTCAGGTACCGCTGGCATGGCCGCTTATTCGCAAAAACCAGTACGACTGGGATTACACCAGCGAACCCGAACCGGGCCTCGACGGCAGGTACATCTATCTGCCGCGCGGCAAGACGCTCGGCGGCTCAAGCGCCATCAACGCCATGATCTATATTCGCGGACATCGCGCCGACTATGACGGCTGGGCTGCCGGCGGCGCAAAGGGCTGGAGCTATGACGATGTCCTGCCGTATTTCCGCAAAGCCGAATGCAATTCGCGGGGCGAGGACCAGTTTCACGGCGAGTTCGGACCGCTGTCAGTCTCCGACCCGCAAACCCGCCATCCGCTGACTGAAGCTTTTAAACTTGCCGCGATCGAGGCTGGCCATCTGCTCAACGCGGATTTCAACGGTCCGGCCCAAGACGGCGTCGGCTATTATCAGACAACGACGCGCAAGGGCCGCCGCTGCAGCACTGCCGCAGCCTACCTGCACCCGGCGAGCCGGCGGCCCAATCTGAAAGTGCTGACCGGTGCGCTGACGACGCGCATTCTGTTCGACGGCGATCGGGCGATCGGCGTCGAGATTGTCCGCAACGGTGTGCGCGAGGAAATCCGCGCCGACAGCGAAGTCATTATCGCCGCCGGCGCTTATAATTCGCCGCAAATCTTGATGCTCTCCGGCATCGGACCCGCAGCGGAACTCGCGCCGCACCGCATTGCCGCTCGCCAGGATCTGCCGGTCGGCTCAGGTTTGCAGGATCATCCGCTCCTGATGATGAGCTGGTACACCGACACCCAAAGCCTGTTCACGCCACCGACCGCGGAGGACGCGGCGATGTGGGAAGCGGACGGCAGCGGGCTGTTGAGCTCGAACGGCGGCGAGACCGGCGCATTCTTTCGTACCCGCGAAGGTCTCGATGCGCCCGACGTGCAATTTCTCACCGCCGCGGTGATGCTGCACCAGCAGGCGGTTGGTGTGCCGACGGCGCACGCGCTTTCGTTCGGCTGCTGCGTGCTCAAACCGAAAAGTCGCGGCAAGGTGATGCTGCGCTCCGCCGACCCGACGGCAAAGCCGCGCATTGTCCATCATTACCTGGTCGAAGGCGAAGACCGGCGCAGCATGATCGGCGGCGTGCGGCTTGGCCTCGAGATCGCCGCCCAGCCCGCGATGCGCGCGCACGCCAGCGCGCCTTATCTCGCTCCGAAATCGGCAAAAGACGAGGACATCTGGGATTTCGCACAGCGCCACACTCAGTCGGTCTATCACCCGACCAGCACTTGTGCGATCGGCCCGGTCGTCGACAACGAGCTCAAGGTGCACGGTGTGCAGCGCTTGCGCGTCGTCGACGCCTCGGTCATGCCGAGCGTGGTTCGCGGCAACACCAATGCACCGACGATCATGATTGCCGAGCGCGCCGCCGACCTGATCCGCGGCGCCGTATGAGCCGGTCGGTAGCCGGCGAAAGACGAAGCGTCACGCCTCGCCGCAGGTTTCGAGCATGACGCTGTCGATCGCCTCGCGCCCGGTCTTTCCGGCCCACACCACGAACTGGAATGCCGGATAAAAGCGTTCGCAAGTGTCGAGTGCGCTACTGAGCGCGACTTCGCACTGCCGGCCGGTGACAGCGACGCCGCCGCCTAGAATGAGGCCGTGGCGGAACATGACCACGCCATCCTTCGTCCAGACGTCGAAGTGTCCGATCCACAGTTGTTCGTTGATGCCGGCGATCAACCGCTGGACTTCTGAAAGTCGCAGCTGCGGTACTTTCATCTCGAAGGCGCAGGCGACGTGCAGCACTTCGATGTCTTCCATCCAACTGAACGAAATCTGGTAATTGGTGCTTTTGCCGGTGACAACGAGCGCAATCTCGGATTCCGCCGAGCGCTCGAACGGCCAATGATTGGCAGCCGCCATGCGCTCGACCACGTCGAGTGGATTGTCAGCGTGCGCCTCAAAGCTTTCCATCAGCGACATGCGGTCCCCGCGCAAGATCGTGTCTGGTCGATTGATTTAAGTGACGGCAGCGCTTTGCCTCGATTCAACTTGTGGCAGGGAGAACAAAGCGTACTGGTACGCGGCATTGAGCCGTTTGGTGTTGGTCTCGGCAAGCGTCATGAAGGCCCGCGCCATGCCGTGCACCCGGTCAGGATGGTTCTGTTTGATCAGCGATTTGTAAGCTTCCTTGACTTCCTCGATGGTCGCGGAAGGTGAAAGCCCCAGCACCGCAAACCACGTGTCGCCTTCACTTTCGTTGTTTGCATCTGCCGACGGAATCTCTCCGTCGGCTTTAAGTTGCTCGATCACGCGATTGGGATCGCCATAGGCAAACTCTTTAAGTGCGCAGAACTCGAACGCGTAACGCTGGCGGAGATTGATCCAGCGCAGCAGGAAGAACGCCGGCACCGATGCGGCGGCAAGAATGGCGGCGGCGGCATTGGCATAAAAAATCCGGGCATCGAGCGGATACCAGGTCATCGGATTCTTTGCGCTGACGATCAGTTCGCTCGCCCACGAACTTTCCAGGGCCACCATCAGCAGCGTGAGCAGCAAGACGTGGACGGCCAGCGCGCAGCCGAGTGCAAAACGCGTCGAGAGGATGCGCACCAGCAGTTTCAACCGCCGCAAAGGTCCGCGCTTGAGCCGAATGATGTTGTCCTGCAAGTGGCGGGCGTGCTCGTCGACTTCTTCAAGTTCGTCGGACTGCGGCGAAACCACCTCGGCGCGAGGCCGGAACATCGCGTTCCACCATGGCATGTCGCCGTCGTCCTGATCGATGAGTTCCTTGCGCCGGCGCCAAACCTTCTCGTACTCGGTTAGCGCGCGATTTAATTCGATCGCCTCGTAAAGGCGCAGCGAAAACTCTGGCCGAAGCCGCCGCGCAGCCAGCAATTGCCGCGCGTAGCCGACCGCAAATACCGGCAGCACCGCCCATAACGCGAGCAGACCCGCGTTGAGAAGCGCAACCCTAAGCTCTTCGCTGACCCCCAGCCCGAGCATGAACGCAACTACGCCTGACTAAACTGTCCCAACCCCACGGCGCCGACACCACTCAAAACGCCGCGATTTTTAAGGGCTAAAGTCGTTTCCTGTCGGAAAACGGGCCGGACATGGGCAAAAACCAGACAAGAATCGTGCGGATTTTGACTTATTTCATCAACTCAAAGTCGATACGCCGCCCGATAAATCGGTCCCCGCAATATTCGGAAGCTGGCGCGAAAATCCGTAATTCGTTGGCAAATTTTCAATTGAGATTTGTCGTCTGCGATTTTGCCGGAACAGATTCGAACTTGGTCGCCTGCAAAATCCCGAGGCCCATGGGTGTCGGCATCGACATCCGGTACGGGACCATCAGCCGGCTCCCCGCTATCGGCGCGAGCCATATTTCTATGTCGTGTTGGGCCGCCAGATACGTGATCAGAAAGTGTTTGGGGTCGTAGCCGGCGACAGGAAAGAATTTCACCGCGCAGACAATTACCGGCCCCTGATAAACGCCTTCAGCGCTGACGGTGTCGACGCGCTTGAATGAGAGCCGCAGATTGTAGCGGGTGTGGCCGTCGAAGATCGGTATGGTCCGGTCGCAGGCTTCCGGCACCGTCGGTCTTCCCGGCGCCAGGAATGTGAACGAGCATCGCCGTCATCGGATCGAGCACGCCCGTGCGGTTTGCCTCGGTGATCGGTACCTGATTGGCGCCCGGAGCCGGCGCCGCCGTTACGTATTCCTGAGCTTTGTTACCGCGAAACAGAATGCGCACCTCATCGGACCATTTGCCGGCAATGAGCTTCAGCGCGAAATTGGAAGCGACCGGCGCTCCCGCGGCCAGATTGCCTTGCGACGAGACGTCGCCGTGTCCGTCGGAAAACAGCCGCAGCAGCCCGGAGATGCCTCCGGTTGCTTCCGTCGTGAATCGATTGTTGTGCAGTTCGACCGTCCACGAGATATGGCCGATCGGAAGGCCAAGAAGCGTCGCGCTATAGCTCGCATCGAGCTTGGTTTGCGCGGCAGCGAGGCTTAATCCGGCATCTAACAGCAGCGCCGCCAGCACTACCGCCAGCCGGACAGCAGAGCGATTGACGCGCGCGGTCACGAGCTCATGTCCCTCCCGGCGGCGACACATTTTGTCGCCGGGCATTTCGCCGTGCAAGGTGCCGCCCGGCTTCGATGCCGCCGGGCGATTGCGGCTTATGTTTGAAGCTCGAAGACGATGTCCTGGGCGCCTTTCCACAGGCACATCTTGCCAAGCGCCTGAAGGTTTTCGTGGCCCTTTGTCATGGTCAGGAAGTGACTGCCGGCGAGTTGGCCGGCCTTGCTGGCAAACGCCACCGGACCGTAGGCCAGCAGGATCTCGGTTTCGCTAATGCCGCCGGGATAAAGAATGATCTCGCCAGGCGCGGGATAGCTTGTGGCGTTCTCGAAGCCGACGCCGAAATCGAAATCGCCAAGCGGAATCCAGCAGCCTTCGCCGCTCCAGCGGACGTGAATGATTTGCTGGCGGTACGGCAGCATGCGCACGAAGCGCGCGCAGGTATTGGGCGCCAAATCGTTCTCCAGCCGAGCCTCGAATTCGTAGGGTCCGGCTTTGATGCGTAACATGGTCATGGTGTGGACATCCGATCTAAAAAAGATGTGAGGACGCGTGCGGCAATGTCGATGTCGTCCGGCGAAGCAAACTCGGCGGGATTGTGGCTCACGCCGCCGCGGCAGCGCACGAACAACATCGCGAACGGAATGACCCGGTCAAAAGCCATCGCATCGTGACCGGCGCCGCTCGGCAGCCTGCGTTCCGCGATGTCGAGCGACTTAATGGCGCCCGCCAGATGGGCGGAAAGCTTCTGATCGCACATTGCCGCCGGTACTTCGTGGCCGACGGAAAAATTGGCGCCTACGCCACGCCGGACGGCGATGGCGGTCACGCGTTGCTTGATGTCGTTGACCGCGGCGAGCCGCTCCGCATCGGCGGGGCTGCGGATGTCGAGCGTGAAGCGGACGCGGCCGGGAATGGTATTGGCGGCCGACGCCGGCACCTCAATCTTTCCGACGGTCGCCACAAGATTTGGGCGGTCGCGCGCCCGCTCCTCGATGGCGAGCAGCATTTCGGCCGCCGCGGTGAGCGCATCCTTGCGCATCGTCATCGGCACGGTGCCGGCGTGTCCTGCGACGCCCTCGACGTCCACGGTGCCGCGCGTGACGCCGTCGATGGCGGTGACAATGCCGACGGGCAGTCCTTCCTGCTCCAGCACCGGTCCCTGCTCGATGTGGACTTCGACATAGCCGAGCGCGTGCTCGGGCGAGAGCGCTTCCTCGGACAGCCGCAGCGGATCGCAACCGAACGCTAGCAGCGCCTGACGCCGGGATACGCCATCTTCGCCGACTTCATCGAGCGCCTTGCGATCGAAGCGCCCGGCGAGCGCTTTCGACCCGCTCAGCGTCGACGGAAAACGCGCGCCTTCTTCATCGCCGAAGGCGATGACCTCAATCGCAAACGGATACCGCTTGCCCGCCTTGGCCGCCGCCGCGACGACCTCAATCGCAGTAATGACACCGAGCGTGCCGTCGAAGCGGCCCGCGTCGCGCACCGAATCGATATGTGAGCCGAGCATCAGCGTCCGCGGGCCCGGATCTTGTCCGCGGTAACGGCCGACCACATTGCCGGTGGAATCGATCCGCACGGCCATGCCGGCGTCGCGCATCCAGCGCGACACCAGATCGGCGGCCTTGCGGTGGCCGGGCCCAAGATAAAGCCGGGTGAGACGTTCGGGCTCGTCGCTGATCCCGGCAAGCTCATCGAGCCGCGCGGCGATCTTTGCTCCGAGCGCGCCCTGGTCGGCGTCTGAAGTGGCGTGCATCTGCGCTCCCGGCGATCGAACGCCTTAATGGCGGCATCGCCCGGCTTGGTCAATGAGGGCATCCACTTGAAGATCAGCCCGACCCTCTGTCATGCTGGACATCGGGAAGTCTTTTAAGAGCCTGATCGGAATGTCCTCCTTCAATCCCAAGGATTACCCGCGCGACTTGGCCGGATATGGCCGCTCGCCGCCCGACCCGCGCTGGCCAGGCGGAGCGCGCGTGGCGGTGCAATTTGTCATCAATTTCGAGGAGGGCGGGGAGAACGCGATCTTCCACGGCGACAAGGCGTCGGAAGCTTTCCTGACCGATGTGCTCGGCGCCCAGCCCTGGCCCGGCCAGCGCCACATGAACATCGAGTCGATGTTTGAATACGGCTCGCGGGCCGGCTTCTGGCGGCTGTGGCGGCTGTTCACGGGCCGTAAGGTGCCGGTCACCGTCTATGGCGTTGCCACCGCACTCGCCCGCAATCCTCAAGCGGTTGCCGCCATGCGGGAAGCCGGGTGGGAGATCGCGTCTCACGGGCTCAAATGGATCGAGTACAAGGATTTCTCCGAGGCCGAGGAAGCCGAGCATATGCGGGAGGCCATCCGGCTGCACACGGAAGTCACCGGTGAGCGGCCTTATGGCTGGTACACCGGACGGACGTCGGCGCATACGCTCAAGCTTATTCTCGCCGAAGGCGGCTTTCTTTATTCGTCCGATTCCTATGCCGACGATCTGCCGTACTGGACGCGGGGACCGAAAGGCCCGCATCTCATTATTCCCTACACCCTCGATACCAACGACATGCGCTTTATCGGCACGCAGGGTTTTGCCAACGGCGATCAGTTCTTCGCTTATCTGCGCGACGCGTTCGACTTTCTGTATCGGGAAGGCGAGACCGCGCCGAAGATGATGTCGGTCGGCCTTCATTGCCGGCTCGCCGGCCGGCCGGGCCGCGCCAGCGGGCTCGAGCGTTTTCTCGATCACATCGCCAAGTTCGACCGGGTCTGGATACCGACCCGCCTCGACATCGCGCATCACTGGTATCGCGAACATCTGCCACGCGGCGATTAGGGCGCCTGGGGCGCCGGCACTGGAAAAGTTTTTATGATGTCATCACTGGCGGAACTGGATCGCAGCAACGTCGTCGACATCGATCTCGGCAGCGCCGAGTTCAAGGCGAACGCCCATCGCCACATGGCTGAATGGGCGCGAAGACCGCCGTTCTATGTGCTCGGCAAGGGGCCGCCGCAGGTAGTGGTCGGCCGCTACGCCGACGTGCATCGCGTGTTCGCCGATACCGAGACCTTCAGGTCCGAGATGCCGCGCGGTCCGGGCTGGGAGCAATTCAACAAGATCATGTTCGCGCAATTCGTGACGCAAATGGACGGCGATCAACACGCCCGCGTCCGCCGGCTGTTGATGCCGGCTTTCTCGTCGCGCCGGATCGAGCAGCTCCAGGAGAGCATCACGCGCATCGTTGACGGCATGCTTGATCGCATCGAGGAGAATGGCCCCGAGTTCGATGGCATGGGAGACTTCGGCGCACACCTCGTCGTCGACGCGTTGTTGGACGCCATGGTGAACATGGATCAACGCCGCAAGGCGGCCTTCGTCGCATTCCACGACGCGATCCCGGGCACGACCTACGTCAAGCCTGGCGAGACGTGGCCGCCGGAGCTGCGGCGCGCCTTCGATCGCACCATGGAAGAAGTCAGGGCCATTATCGAGGAACGTCGCGTCAGCCCGCGTTCCGATTTCATCAGCGATCTCGTCAACGCCCGCGATCAAGGCGACAAGCTCAGTGACAGCGAGCTGTTTGACCAGATTTTCGGGGTGTGCGGCGCTTCGTTGTCGGCCACAAGCCGCGCGGCTGGCGGCGCGCTCTACTTGCTCTATACGCACCCGGACCAGTTGGCGCAGCTGATAAGCGACCCGTCACTCATTCCGGACGCGCTCGAGGAGTGCTTTCGCCTCGCCAGCAATGGCTATTTCACTTTCCCGCGCATTGCCGCGCGCGACACCGAGGTGGGGGGCACGCCAATCCTCAAGGGCATGGTGGTGCGGCCATCGCCGCTCGCCCCGAATTACGATCCCGATGTGTTTCCCGATCCAACGCGCTTCGACATTCATCGCAAGCCGAAGCGGATACTATCCTTCGGTGCGGGCCCGCATCATTGCATCGGCAACATCCTTGGTCGGACGACCATCACCATCGCGATCCGCGGCCTGCTGGCGCGCTTTCCCAAAGCGCATCTCATCGATCCGGATTTCACTCCGGTCTACGGCGGAGCAGTCGGCGAATTACGGCTGCAAAGCCTGCCGATGAGAACCCACTGAAGTCAATTTTTGCAGCGGCGCGACGCTTGCGCTCAGGCGTGACCTAGAACACGCAATAGCACTGCCGCGGCGGCCCGCCGATCTGCCAGACCGCGCCCGCGCCAGGCGATGTGCTGGTCGGGCCGCACCAAAATCATGTCTTTGCCATAGACCGGCGCGATTCCGGGTTCGTCGAGATTAAGCGCCTTGAGCGGCACATTAAGTTCAGCAGCAGCTTCGACAAAAGCGGACGGGTCGTGCCCGCCAAAATTCACCAACGTGAACCAGGGACCAAGCCGATCGAACAGCGGGCCATGGTCTTTCAGATAGACACTCGGCAGTCTCGCGCCTGGAGCGGTTGTCGGGCGGTAGTTCAGCGGGTCGTCGGAAGGAACCTCATCGGCGTCGTGCAACACGATCGGTGAATCGCGATACCAATAGCCAAACTCGATCCCCATGCTCTCGTTTTCGTGGTTGCCGATCTTGCCGATTTCGCTTTCCGCCCGTCGGCGGCGCGCGTCGCCATCCGGCCCCTCGGCAAAGATCGCCGCATCGTAAAGTTTGCCGATCTCGACGCGGACCAGATTGTGCCGGCGCGACGCGTCGCAGTTTCTGAAGCCCAACCGGGACGCCTCTCAAGTTCGTAAGACGAAATCAGTCTTGGACCGCCGAATCCCTTCACAACCGCGGCAAGCTTCCAGCCCAGATCGCACGCGTCGCCGATGCCGGTGTTCATGCCGTACCCGCCGGTCGGGATGTATTGGTGCGCGGCGTCGCCGGCGAGAAGGACGCGACCTGCACCGTAGCTATCCGCCACGAGCAGGTGAGGCGTCCACGGATTTGCGACCAGGATTTCGTGGTCAAACGCTGCGCCGGCAAAAGTCTCCAGCAGAAGACTTGCGGTAGCGTCACCGGGGCCGGCGCCTTCAGGGAAACGCGAATGCAGCGTCCAGATATCCTTGTCGTTTTGCGCAATCAGCGTGCCGTGTACCGATTGGTAGTGCCAGGCGATGCCCCAGCGCTGCAACAGATCGAGCCTGGACGATCGAAAATGCGTCATGAAGCGCTGCATGACGCCCGCGGTGCCTGAAAGCCCGATGTCGAGGTTCGATCGAACGCGACTTGCGCCGCCGTCGCACCCGACCAGGAACTGACAGCGCACCTGCTCGACGGCGCCTTCCGCAGAGCGAAGCATCGCCGTCACGCCGTGATCGTCCTCGGTGAATTCCTCGAATGCCAGGTCGTAACGGAGATCGACGCGCGGCTCTCTCTCGAGCGCCTGTCGCAACGCCCTTTCGACCTCGACCTGCGACACCCGCATCCCAGGTTCGAGCGGACACGAGCCGTCATTTTGCTCACGAAACTTGCGCCGCTGCTCGACAACGCTTGGATAGCGGAAGCGGTGCAATTCGTGGCCATTGAGTGAGGTGATCCACGACACATCGAACGGGTGGTCTTGCGGCACCGCCACATCGCGCAGGCGATCGGACAAGCCGATACGGCGAAACAGCTCCATGCTGCGTCCGTTCGTGATGTCCATCTTCGGATGGCTCGTGGTGGTATGATTTTTTTCTACGATAACGCAGGCAACGCCTCGAAACGCGAGGTCGAACGCGAGCGTCATTCCTACCGGACCCGCCCCGGCGATGAGAACCGGCGTTTGCTTCATGGAAAAGGCTTACTCAATCTCAAACGCTTAGAGTCGACTTTTGCATTTTTGCTATTCGTGGCTCGGCGGAAAGCAGGAGGCGTGGCATCATTGGTCATTGATACCACGACCATCCCGGGTGCCGAACCTCAAGTCCGCTTTGAGACATACGCGGAGGGCCGCGATCGGCTGTGACTGCGCTCTTGAACAAAGCGGACACGATATGACCGGCATACTCTTGATTTGGCCGGCAAGCATTCGATGACGCAAGGAGAGATGTCGATGAGCAAACATAGTTTCTTGATTGCAGTGATCATGTCCGGATTAGCGTGGGCCGGAATCACCAAGGCTGAAGCTCAGTCGGCCAAGCCGACGATTGTTCTCGTCCACGGCGCGTGGGCGGATTCCTCAAGCTGGAACGGTGTCGTCGATTTGCTGCTCAAGGATGGGTACAACGTCCGAGCCGTACCGAATACGCTGCGCGGATTGGCCGCCGACGCAGCCGTTGTCGCAACGTATCTCAAATCCGTCGACGGACCCGTTGTTCTCGCGGGCCATTCATACGGCGGCTCAGTGATCAGCGTGGCCTCCGCCAATGCCCCGAACGTGAAGGCGCTGGTATACGTCGACGCATTCGCGCCCGACGCGGGCGAATCGGTCCAGTCGGAACTCGCGAGCGCTCCACCGCCGCCGCCGGACTTCACCATTGCGGTGCCCTTCAGCACGCCTGAGGGCAATGACGCAGACCTGTACGTCAACGCCAAATACTTCGGAGCGGTGTTTGCATCTGCCGAACCGCCGGACGTCGCGGCGCGGCTCGCCGCCACGCAGCGTCCGTTCGCGGCACGCTGCTTGACCGACAAGACGCCGGAAGCGGTGGGATGGAAGACGATCCCCTCCTGGTACGTCATGGGCGACGCCGACAAGGTCATTCCACCCGATATCCAGGCGAAGTTTGCCGCGCGCGCCAAGTCGAAAATCTACCACGTGCCCGGCGGCGACCATCCCAGCATGATCGCGCACCCGGAAGTAACCGTGGCCGCGATCCGCGACGCCGCAAACTCTGTTTCGCACTAGCGGGCAATCGCGACCACGGCGTTGGGAGCAGGACGCAAACTCTGTCTCCCGGGCGCGTCCCTTCAGCTTGGCTCCAACCCGTGTTTCCTCAAAGCCGATGCCGCATCTGGACCAGCGAGAAAGCGGACCAATGCCCGCGCGGCCTGAGAGGATTCACGCGGTTCTAAAAGACCGGCCGAGAATATAGTGACAGATTGGACCTCCGCCGGCAGCGGCCCGAGATAGGCGATCCCTTTGACGGCCAACAACTCGCTGATCTGGGTGAAGCCAAGATCACCGCGGCCTTCGGCAATAGCGTCTCCGACTGACAATCCGGAGGCGAGCTGCAAAATCTTCTGCTTAATATCGCCGGAAACACCCAATCGCTCGAACAGGGCGCGCATATATTCACCGCTGGGCCCCGACGAAAGGACGATGGTCCGAACGGTCAACAGAGTCTGCCTGAGATCGGCAGTCGTCGTGACGACCGGCAGCGGGGGGCTGGCCTTCGCCGCGACACCGATGAATGACCTCGCCACGTCGGTCAATTCGCTCGACCGCTTTGCCGCGCGCGACCAACTCGTCCACGCGGCTCGCGGGTATCACCACGATGTCGAGTGCTTCCCCAGCCGCCACGCGCCTGACGATATCGGGCGTTCCGCCCCACTCGACCAGCACGTTATGTCCGGTCGCCTTCTCGAAGACAGGCAGCAGTTCCGTGTAAGCATCGCGGACTGCGTTAGACGCAAGCATTTTGATCTCATCCGCTGCGGCTGTCTGAGTGAAGCCTGCTAATAGTGCGGCAGCCGCAATTCGGCCAAATGATCTCACGGGATTCTCCCGAGGATGGTAACGATCCATTAGACAGAGATTTTCCTAATACTTATTCTCTCCCGGTTGAATCGGCATAGCTGGAAATCGGACCAAAGCCGCTGGATGGATCAAATAAGCCTGGAAGCCCTGAACGCGGCCGATCGCGAGACCTTCATGTCGGCGATCGGCGAGGTGATGGAGCTCGCGCCCTGGGTGGCGGAGGAGACGTTTGCCAAGCGGCCATTTGCGAGCATCGCGGCGCTGCACCAGGCGATGACTGACGCAGTGCGCAACGCGCCGCCGGAACGGCGGGCGGCGCTGATCAACGGCCACCCCGATCTCGCCGGCAAGGCGGCGCGGGAAGGCAAGCTCACCGCCGACTCAACTGCCGAGCAGGCCGCGGCCGGGCTCGATAAGCTCACCGAGCAGGAGTTTGCCGATTTCCATCGGCTCAACGACGGCTACCGCAAGAAATTCGCGATGCCGTTCATTGTCTGCGTGCGCCGGCACGGCAAGCAATCGATCCTGCGCGAGTTCGAGCGGCGGCTCGACAACGACGCCGCGGCGGAGCAAAAAGCCGCGCTCGAGGAAATCTTCCGCATTGCCGCGCTTCGGCTCGATCAGCGAGTGACGGCCTCCGATCGCCTCAAAGTGTACGGCCATCTTTCCACCCATGTGCTCGACGTCCATGCCGGTCATCCGGCGCAAGGGGTCGCGATTGAGTTGTGCGAGATCGCGGGCGCAGGCGAAGCGCGCGTGATCAAACGCGCTGTGACCAACGCCGACGGACGCACTGACGTCGCCGCTCTTTACCGGCATGCCCGTGCCGATCGCGACCTACGAGCTGCGCTTTGCGGTCGCCGATTATTTCGCCAAGGCGCGCGCACCGATGGCCGCGCCGCCGTTTCTCGATATCGTGCCAGTTCGATTTTCCGTGGCCGAGCCCGAGGGCCGTTATCACGTGCCGCTTCTGGTCACGCCGTGGTCGTATTCGACCTATCGCGGGAGCTGAACGGGTTAGCTCGCGGCGGGTTGTAAGCAAATAACGAGGAGGCGATTTTGGCTGCCGATCCCTATGAAGTTTTGGGGGTAAAAAAAGACGCCTCGCAAAGCGACATTCAGAAGGCGTACCGTGCGCTGGCGAAGAAGCTGCATCCCGATCTCAATCCCGGCAACAAGCAGGCCGAGGAGCGCTTCAAGGAAGTCTCCGCCGCCTACGATCTTCTCGGCGATGAAAAGAAGCGCGCCCGCTTCGATGCCGGCGAGATCGACGCGTCCGGCGCCGAGCGGCCGCAGCAGCGTCAGTATTACCGGGATTTTGCCGATGCCGGCTCGCAATATTCGAGCGACGAGGGTTTCGCGGATTTCGCCACTGATGACATCCTGTCTCAGATTCTGCGAGGGCAGGGACGCGGCGGCGCGGTCAATATGCGCGGGCCCGACCGGCACTATCAGCTCGAGCTCGACTTTCTCGGCGCGGTCAACGGCGAGACCCGGCACATTACGCTGCCGGACGGCTCTGCTTTGGACGTGCGCATTCCCGCCGGTACGCGCGACGGACAGACATTGCGACTGCGCGGCAAAGGCGGACCGGGTATCGGAAAAGGCGGCCCGGGCGACGCTTACGTCGAGGTCACGGTCCGTCCGCACCGGATTTTCTCGCGCGACGGCGACGACATCCGCGTCGAGTTGCCGATCTCGCTGAGTGAAGCCGTGCTTGGCGGCAAGGTGACGGTGCCGACGCCGACCGGTTCGGTCACCATGACCGTTCCGAAATGGTCCAACACCGGCGCGGTGCTGCGGCTCAAAGGCAAGGGCGTCACGCGCGCCGGCGGCGGCAGCGGCGACGAGTTGGTTTCGCTCAAGATCGTGCTCCCGGAAAAACCCGACGCGGAGCTGGAAAGTTTCATCGCGAAATGGGGCGGCGGTGGCGCGTACAACCCGCGCCAAGCCATGGAGGCCTGACATGGATGCGGAAAAATTCGTGGTTCACGCCAGGATCGAAATACGGACACTGGAGACTTGGGTCGAAGCGGGCTGGCTTGCGCCCGGCCGTGTCGAAGGCCGCGTGGAGTATTCGGAGGTCGATCTCGCCCGGGCGCACCTGATCAACGATCTGGCGGGTCTCGGCGTTAACGAGGCTGGCGTGCCGATCGTGCTCGATCTCGTCGATCAGCTCCACGGCCTTCGTCGCGCGCTGCGCGATGTTCTGGCGGCGGCGAAAAGCGGGCCTCCCAGTACTACAGGATGACCACACCGGGCGGCTGCTTAAGCAAACAGACGGTTGATCATCACGCTGATGCCGACGCCGGCGAGCGCCGCGGCGACACCGATCGAAACCGTTTCGAATACGGTGCGCACCGGGTCGCGCTCGGCGACGCGCGCGCGTCCCACGCCGAGCCCGATTAACAGAAGTATTGTCACGGCTGCGGATACTATTCTCGCCTGAGCGACCGGAAGCAACACGAACGGCACGATGGGGACCGACGCGGCGAGGAAATCTGCAAACAACATCCACAACGCTTGTTCGACCGGATTTGACTGCGTATCCGCAGCGCCATCGAGCGCAAGCCACAATCCACCCAGCGCGTCGGAGTTGTTTTTGACGACTCCGGTCAGCGCGTTCGCCTGTTGCGCGCTCAGCCCGGCCTTGGCCAGCCGTGGCGGCAGTGACGTAGCTGCTTCTGCCGCGGAAGGCACGGACAAACGGCTCACCCGAGCCTTGTCGCGCGTCGTTTCAATATCGAGATAGGCGCCCGCCATCATGGAGACGGCGGCGGCCACCGCGCCCGAGGCGCCGGCGATCAGCACGGTCTTGGTGCTACTTGTGGTCGCCGCGACGCCGAAGATCAGGCCGAAAATCGAGACCGTGCCGTCCTCCATGCCGAAAACGATGGTGCCGGCCGAGTTCACGAACGAGCGGTGCAATTGCGGGAGCATCGAGCCAAATTTCATTTTGTTTTTGTCCCGTCTCTCCCGGAAATGGCACAGCGCCCGTGCCAGTGTTTCCCCGATGCCTGCGTCAATGCTAATACGATAACTCAAGCCGCCAGGCTTCGCCGAATTTGGCTCATCTGGGCCGGCCGGACTTACGTTCCGGCGCAGATCAATAACAGGGAGAACGCCGGTGAATACCGCCCAACGTCCGCTATCCGAAATTCTGCCCAAGGAAATGAACGAGCTGCGCGTGCGGCCGTTGTTTACGCTGCTGCTTGCGGTGGCGCCGCCTATTGTTGTCGGCAACGCCCCCGGCGTCGATCGACGTGTTGGTGTGATCACCGGCGGCCGGTTCGCGGGCGAACGGCTGTCGGGCGAACTGTTCCCCGGCGGCGGCAGCGACTGGCAGTCGATCCGGCCGGGCGACGGCGCCTGGCTGATCAACGTGCGCGTTGTGCTCAAGACCGACGATGGCGCCATTATCGGCATGCCCTATACCGGCATCCGGCAGGGACCCAAAGAAGTGCTCGATCGCATCGCCCGCGGCGAACTGGTCAAAGCCACCGACTATTATCTGCGCATCTCGGCGACGTTCGAGACCGCGTCGGAGAAATATGGCTGGCTCAACAACATCCTCAGCATCGGCGTCGGCCACCGGTTGCCGGAAGGGCCGATCTATCAGATGTTCGAAGTGTTGTAGCGTTGGCGGGCTGTTCCGGCCGAGAGGAAGCCACCAATGGTCGCCTATGTCGTGTTCACGCGAGAACGGATGCGCAATCGCGAAGAATATGAGCTCTATCGGGAGAAGTCGCGGCCGGTCAACGCCGCGCACCCGTTGAAGCCGCTCGCGCTTTACGGCAAGCACGAAGTGCTCGAAGGGGCGGCGATGGAGGGGGCGGTCATTCTCGAGTTTCCGACCGTCGACGCCGCCAAAACTTATTATTACAGCCCTGGCTATCAAGCTGCCTTGTCGCACCGTTTGCTCGGCGCCGATTACCGGGTGTTCATCGTCGAAGGAACTTGAACGCAGTCTGCCGTTGGGCAAAGCCCGTCGCGGCCTGCGCGACATCGCTTTTGCTCGCAATGACGAAGCCATTGGACTAATTTGAGCGGCGGAAAAATGGGGGAGGATCATGTCCGGCTTGGCGCAAATGTTCGATCTGACTAATGGCGTCGTCATTCTGCGCCTGATCTGCGGGCTGTTCTTCATCCCGCATATCGTCGGCAAATTCACCGAGCCGGCGACGCTCAACTTCTTCAAAGCGGCGAAATTCGATCCGCCGGCGACCTGGATGTACATCGCCGGTACCATCGAGACCTTCCTCACCATCGGGCTGGTGTTTGCCATTTACACTCCTTACGTCGCGGTGGTTGCCGGCCTTCATCTGCTGGTCGCCGGTGCAGCGACCTGGAAGGTGACGAAGAAGTGGATCTGGGTGATCGGCGGTTTTGAATACTGCCTGTTCTGGGCGCTCGCCTGCTTCGCGCTCGCCTTGTTGACATGGCCGAAATAAAGAAAACGCTTAGGGCGGGTTAGAACGCACGCCGGCGTAACCCGCCGATGTCCCGCGGTGGGATCGCTTCGCTTAGCGCACCCCACGAACGAGTTGAGAGTTCGAAGCATGATCAAAGCAGGCATTGTCGGGTTGGGGTGGTGGGGCAAGACGCTCGTCGAGTTGGGAGAGAACAGCGACGCGATCAAATTTGTCGCCGGCACGACGCGGACGGTGACGCCGGAAGTCGAGGCCTTTGCCAAGCAGAAAGGACTGCGGCTGACCGCCGACTACCAGGCGATGCTCGCCCACGACATCGATGCCGTGGTGCTGGCGACGCCGCATTCCATGCATGCGACGCAAGTGATGGCCGCGGCGGCGGCGAAGAAGCACGTCTATTGCGAGAAGCCGTTCACGCTGACCAAGCGCGAAGCCGAAGACGCCGTCGCCGCGGTGAAAAGATCCGGCGTCACGCTCGCGGTCGGGTACAACCGCCGTTTCCATCCGGAGATGACCAAGCTTCGCGACATGATCCGCGCCGGCGAGCTCGGCACGATCCTGCATGTCGAAGCCACCATGACGTTTCCCAATGCGCTGTTCATCAACCCGGCGCATTGGCGCGCCGACAAGGCGGAGACGCCGCTCGGCGGCCTGATGCCGATGGGCGTGCATGCCATCGACGGCATGATCGATCTGTGCGGGCCGATCGACCACGCTTTCGCACAAAGCTTCCGCCGCGCCGCGCCGATCGACGCCGACGACACGACCTCGATCCTGGTGCGCATGAAAGGAGGGATGTCCGGCTATCTCGGCACCATGACCACGACCGGTCCGGGCTTCTCGTTCCAGGTTTTCGGCTCAAAAGGTTTTGTGCGGCTCGAAGGCCTTACCCACGTCGCCGGCGCATCGTCCGAAGAGCGGCGCATGCGGCTGTTCGGCAATTGCAAATTCCAGCCGGTCAAAGGCGAGGGCAAGGTGTGGCAGGCGGCTTCGCTCGACGTCACCCGCGCCGCGCTCGAAGCCTTCGCCAAAGCGGCGCAGGGCGGCCCGGCTTATCCGGTCCCGTACGATCAGGTGATTGCCGGCGTCGCCGCCACCGAAGCCATCATCCGCTCGGCCGGCTCCGGCAAAGTGGAGAAGGTGGAGTAACGCCGTCATGCCCGCGACTTGTCGCGGGCATCCACGTCTTTCGGGCAATTAAGAAAGTCGAAGTCGTGGATGGCCGGGACAAGCCCGGCCATGACGAAATGGAACAACAGACGTAACAAACAGCAGGAACAGCAAAATGGATCTCGGCAACGGCCTCGGACACTTGACCTATTCCACGCTGGTGCATCCGGCCGACGACTGGCCGCAATTGTGGAATTCGCTCAACACCTATCTGCCGAAAGTCAAAGCGCGCTTCGCCGGCAACAAATCGTTCGGCGTCTGCATCCGCTTGTCGGCCAAGACCGCCGAGACGCTCGCCGCCAGCCAAGCCGAGCGCAACAAGCTGAAGAAATTCCTCGAAGACAACGACATGTACGTCTACACCGCCAACGCCTTCGTCTACGGCCACTTCAAAGGCGACAAGGTCAAAGAGCAGGTGTACGAGCCGGATTGGCGCACCGAGGAGCGAACGCAGTACACAATCAACGTCGCCGACATCCTCGCCGACGTCTGCCCGCCCGGCATCGCGCCTTCGATCCAGAGCGCGCCGCTCGGCTTCAAGCCGCGCGCCAACAGCAACGAGGTGATCGCGGCCTACACCAACAACGTGCTGCGCGTGGTCGCGCACCTGATCGCGCTCGAAGCCAAGACCGGGCGCACCGTGCGGCTCGCGCTCGAGCCCGAGCCGTTCTGCTTTCTGGAAACCACCGACGAGACCATCGCCTATTTCCGCGACCATCTTTATTCCGGTGCGTCAGTCGAAAAACTCGCCAAGCTTGCGCACATTCCGATTGACGAGGCCAATGCGGCGCTGCGGCGGCACCTCGGCATTGTCTACGACATCTGCCACCAGGCGGTGGAGTACGAAGACATCGGCGCGTCATTGCAGAAGCTGGTCGATGCCGGCGTTCCGGTGTTCAAGTTGCAGGAGGCCGCGGCGCTGCACATCCCGCAGGTGACGCAAGCCGCCGTCGATACGCTCAAGCGTTACGCCAAGACCATTTATCTGACGCAGACGCTCGAAAAGAAGGACGGCAAGCTCACCAAATATCTCAACGTCGATGACGCCATCGCGGCGTTCGAGAAAAATCCCGGACCGCGCGAGTGGCGTACCCACATCCACGTGCCGGTATTCCTCGACGATCTCGGGCAGTTCCGGACCACGCGCTTTGCCATTGCCGATGCGCTGCGCATGCACAAGGCAAAGCCGATCTCGCGCCATCTCGAAGTCGAGACCTACACCTGGGACATGCTGCCGGAAAGCGCTAAGTCGAACGACATTGTCGATTACATCTGCCGCGAGCTCGAATGGGTGAAGGGGCAGCTGGTTTGATCCGAAGCGAAATAGCGAGACGCTTGCACTGAATGCTCCCTCTCCCCAACGGGGAGAGGTGTGTCCCACCGAGGAGCAAGAAATGAAAGTCGGATTTATCGGGCTTGGCCGCATGGGCACGGCGATGGCGCGCCGGCTGATCGACGGCGGTCACGAAGTCGGCGTCTATAACCGCACCGCGGAGAAGTTGAAGCCGCTGACCGAGCACGGCGCCAAGGCGCTCCCCTCGATCAAGGCCGCGGCGACGTTCGGCGACGCCGTATTCACCATGCTCACCGATGACGCGGCGGTGACCGAGGTGGTCGAGCAGTCCGGCGGAATCAGGGACTCGTTGCCGAAAGGCGGGGTGCACATCTGCGCCGGCACGCACAGCATCGCCGGCATCAAAAAACTCGCAGCGGTGCATAAGGACGCCGGCCAGGTATTGATTGCTTCACCGGTGCTTGGCCGTCCGGAAGTTGTCGCCGCGGGCCAAGCCGGCATGGTGCTCGGCGGCGCCGAAACAGACGATTGATCGCTGCCGGCCGCTGTTCACGGCCATCGCCGGCCGGCTGGTCGAGGCCGGCGACGACCCGCTTGCCGCCACCGCGATCAAGATCGCCAACAATTTCGTGCTTGGCTGCGCCATCGAGGCGATGGGCGAAGGCTTCGCGCTGATCCGCAAATACGGCGTCACGCCGGAAACGTTCTACGGCGTGATGACCGAAGGCTTGTTCGCCTGCGGCGCCTACAAGGTCTACGGCAAGCTGATTGTCGACGAAAAATATCTGCCCGCCGGTCAGCGCGCGCTCAACGGATTAAAGGACGCCAATCTCGCGCTCGCCGCCGGCGAAGCGGTCGGCGTGCCGTTGCCTTCAGGCAATGTCTGGCGCGACCGGCTGGTCGGAGCTGTCGCCCACGGCGAGGGCGAGCACGATTGGGCGGTGATGGCCAAGGACCAGGCCCGCGCCAGCGGGCTTGTCAAATAAGAGCGTCTTTCCCGGACGCGGTGCAGCGCCACCAAGACGTCTTGCGTGCGTCTTTCTCGGTCGTGGCGGTGCACCGCAGATTCGGGATCTTCGCCTCCCGCTATCTGCAAAGATCTGATCCCGGGTCTGCAGCGCACCACTGCGTGCTGCGCTGCGCCCGGGAAACGTCGATCAAACAAACAGCGACTTGAAATCCTCGACGAACTTTTTGATGCCAATCGGCTCGCGCCCGACGATATCGCGGATCGGCTTCGTATTTTCTTTGCCGAAGCCGCCGTCGGCGGAGCCCTTGGCGACCAGCATCATGTGTGTCACCAGCCAATCGGGCAGGCCGCGCGATTTCACCGCCTGCTCGTTCTGCTCGAGCGTTACCGGGATGTAATTGACCGGCTTGCCCAGCACCTCGGAGAAGGCTTGCGCGAATTCCGGGAAGGTGACCGCCTTGCCGGTGAATTCGTAAGTCTTGCCGGCATGCGGCGCCGGATTGACCAGGATCCGGGCGGCGACTGCGCCGGTGTCGCGCACGTCGATGAAAGCAAGCGGCGCGTCCTTCGCCGCGGTGCCGACCAGCTTGCCGTCGTTCTTGATGCCGGCCGCCTGGCCGAAGGTGTTCTGCATGAACAGGCCCGGCTTCAGTATCACCCACTGGATGCCGCTTTCTTTCAGCCGTTTCTCGATGGCGAGATGGCCTTGGCCGACGACCGAGGGCGAGCCGGGGAAGGCGACGGCCGCGCCGCCGGAGACCCGCACCAGATATTTGGCGCCCGCTTTGATCGCGGCATCGAGCACGTTGTTCTGCTGCTCGACCATGCCGGGATTGTGCCCGGTGACGACGAAAACCGACTCGACGCCGGCGAGAGCCTTTTCCAGCGCCGCCTTGTCGGTCAATTCGGCGACCGCGATTTTCGCATCCGCGCCCAGCACCTCGCGCGCCTTGTCCGCATTGCGAACGACGGCGACCGGGTTTTGTCCCAGCGCCTTTAATTCCTTGAACACCGCCCGGCCGGTATTGCCGGTCGCACCCACTACTGCAATTGTCATTCGCATTGTCTCCCTTGAAAATCAGAGCAACTGTGACCCGCCGTCGATCTCCAGGTCGTGGCCGTTCACGGACCCGTTGTCGAGGAGGAAAAACACGGCGCCGATGACGTCGGCCATGGTGGCCAGCCGCCGCGTCGGCGTCCGCTCGGTGAGCGCTTTGATGCCAGGATCCTGTCCGGTCTTGACGACGGCGTCCCATTTAGGCGAGTCGCCGACAACCCCTGGCGAGACGCAGTTGACCCGGATCGGCGCGAGCTCGACCGCGAGCGTCTTCATCACGCCGATAACGCCGGCGTTGGCGACGGTGAGCATGGTCGAGGTCGGATAGGGCCGCGATTTGGCGGTGCCGCCGAACAACACGATCGACGACGTCGGCTTGAGCCGCGGCAGTGCCGCGTGGACGGCCTCGAGATAGCCGATCAGCTTGACCTGAAGCGTGCGATTGGCTTCGGCGACGTCGAAATCTTTCACCACCGTCGTCGCTGAATAAATTGGCAGCAGCACCAAATGATCGATCGGTGGGCCGTCGGCGAGCCCGGCCCGGATCGAGTTGACGTTCTCAAGGTCGATATGACGACCGGTGACGCCCCCGCCGATCGACTTGGCGATCGCAGCCGCGCGTTCAGCGCCGCGCCCGGCGATGGTGAGCGCGCAGCCGAGGGCGTGCGCGGCACGCGCAAGCGACAAGCCGATCCCCGAGGTGCCGCCGACCACCACCATGTGCTCGCCGGCTTTCGGCATGGCGTTGTGCTCCTACCTCACGCGTTGCGTGCATCATCTTTGCCGCAAGCCCTACCAGTTTTCACGAGCACTGGAAAATCATTCAGGTGTGGGGCCATGCCCGCACGGATTTGTCCTGATGCATGGCCGGTTTGCCGGACCGGCAGGCCGCTGGAGAATCCCGGTTTGCGCGCCACGCGCCTTGCGCTAATGGTCTTGTACAATAGTCGACTGTGAAATCCGTTGTGCCTCCTGGCCCGGCGAAGAAGTGAGGAACGTCCGATGAAATACAACCGCCCGCAAGCCACCGCCTCCTGGGGCACCATGGCCAAGGATTGGGAGAAGGGCATCGATTACGACCGCCTGCACAAGGAGCGCGTCAAGCGCGCCAAAGCGGCGATCCGCCATGCGGGGCTCGGCGCGGTGCTGGCCTTCAATTTCGACAACATCCGCTACATCACCGGCACTCATCTCGGCGAATGGGGCCGCGACAAGTTCATGCGCTATGCGCTGTGTCCGGTCGAAGGCGAGCCGCTATTGTGGGATCCGGCGCCGCCGGCGAAGCGCATTTCCTCGCCGTGGATCGCCGACAATGTCGCCGCGCCGATCTCCACCATGCAGGGCGGCCTGCCGCCGCAGCTCGGCGTGCAAAGCGACTTCGCCCGCCAGATCAAAAAGACACTGGTCAAGCTCGGCATCGACAAGGAGCCGCTCGGCATCGACATTATGGAACTGCCGATGCTGCGCGCGCTGGAGAAGGAAGGCGTCGAGGTGGTCGACGGCCAGCAGGCCATGCTCGACGCCCGCGAAGTCAAAACCGCCGACGAGATCGAGCTCCTGAAAATGGCCTGCTCGATGGTCGACGCCACTTATGTCGACATCGCCCGCGCCATCCGTCCGGGCACGCGCGAGAACGAACTGGTCGCCATCGCCAACGACCGGCTGTTCCGATTGGGCTCCGAGCGCGTCGAGTGCGTCAACTCGGTGTCCGGTCAGCGCGGCCGGCCGCACTCGCACACGTTCTCCGACCGCATTATCCAGCCGGGCGACATGGTGTTTCTCGACATCATGCATTCGTTCAACGGCTATCGCACCTGCTACTACCGCACCTTCATCTGCGGCGAGCCGAACAATTCGCAAATCGATGCCTACGAGACCGCGTCGAAATGGATCTCGGCATCCATCGATCTGATCCGTCCCGGCATCACGCCCGATCAGGTGGCGCAGGTATGGCCGGACGCGCAGGAGTTCGGCTACCGCGACGAAGCCGAAGCGTTCCTGCTGCAATACGGCCACGGCGTCGGGCTGTCGCTGTGGGAGCGGCCGATCATCAGCAAGCGCTACACCGGCCAGAACACGCCGCTGAAGGAAGGCATGGTATTCGCGCTCGAGACCTGGAAGGGCGCCGAGGACGGCTCAGGAGCGGCGCGCATCGAGGAGGAAGTCGTCGTCACCAAGGACGGCTGCCAGATCATCACCAACTTCCCTTCGCACAAGCTGATCTCGTGCGGCCTGCCGGGGTGCGATGTGTTTTAGGTCGTCGTTCTTACCCGCGTGAGCGGAAGGGCACCTCAAATCGTCATTGCCGGAATGATCCGGCAATCCATGCAGACCACCGGGTCAAGTCGGTGGTGATGCACACACAGACGGGTCTCACCGTTCTCCGCCCTGCCTCGCGACGACCGCGTTCGCTTCCCGGATCGCCTGGCTTTCGTCGCCAAGCCGTTGCAAAGCTTCGTTGGCGACTTTGGCCCAAAGCGCTTGCAGCTCAGGCGTCGCCGCTTTGTGGGTGTGTCGTTGCGCGTCGCTTGCAGTCCACGGCATTTCATTCGCTCCCTCAGTTCGGCATTTTAACACCTCTCCCCAGTGGGGAGAGGTCGCGCCGCAAAAGTGCGTTCACGCACGTCTTCCACGCGCTATGGTGCGCGGGTGAGGGGGAGCGAACTCAGGAGGTTAGTTTCCCCTCACCCGACTTTCCCACTGCGCTCGAAAGTCCCCCTCGCCCCACCGGGGAGAGGGGAAAAATAATAAACCGCTCAGCGTGTTTGAAAACTCCGCGTGGCTTCGCGTTGCTCAGCCCACCCTACATGAGCGGCCGCCTTTACTTCGGCGGCAATCCCTCGACCGTTGAAGTTGCGGAAGCTCGCGTATTTTGTCCCGATTGCGAAGGCGTCCTTGGTGGCGGCGCCGTTCCACCAGGCGTCGGCTGCATCGAGGCTCGGCCACTGGATGATGACCACGCGCGGCGCCGGCGGCGCGCCTTGCAGCGACTTGGTTTTGCCGCCGGCGGCGAGGAATTTGCCGCCGGCATCGGCAATGGTTTTCTGCACGGCCGGCAGAAATTCTTTGGTGTAAGCGTCCTTGTCGGTGACGGTGACTTCGGCGATGCCGTAGGCCATAGGCTTGCCTTGAGCGTGCAGCGCCTGCACGGCGATAGCGCCGAGTGCAAAGCCGCCGATCGTTGCCATCAGTAATGTGTATTTGGTTTTCATGATTTTCTCCTGGTTTACACAAAGTCGAGCGCCAGGCGCGGCGAGCCCCCGTCACTGTGCCGGAGCAAAAAGAAAAGCGAAAAAAGGATAAAGCCTGCCGACGGCATTTGCGCTGCCGTTCAAAATCAATCGACGAGGGGGCTTCGGCACGCCCCGTTTCGGCAGCTCCGGTTAAACTATACCGTGTGCGTGGATGTCGGCAATGCGACCGTGCCATCCGGGCGATGCCGCGCCGCGTAGGGAGGAAAGCTGATGTCCGAAGGAAGGCCGCCGTTTCCGCCGTTCACGCGCGAGACGGCGATACAGAAAGTCCGCGGGGCCGAAGACGGCTGGAATTCCTGCGATCCGCAGCGGGTGTCGCTGGTCTACACACCGGACAGCGAATGGCGTAACCGCGCCGAGTTCTTGCGCGGCCGCGCCGAGATCGTCGCTTTCCTGACGCGCAAATGGGCGAAAGAGCTCGACTACCGGCTGATCAAGGAGCTGTGGGCTTTTACCGATAACCGCATCGCGGTGCGCTTTGCCTACGAGTGGCACGACGATTTCGGCAACTGGTTTCGCTCCTACGGCAACGAGAATTGGGAATTCGCCGCCAACGGTTTGATGCAGCGACGCGTCGCCAGCATCAACGACCTGCCGATCAAGGAGGCGGAGCGGAAATTTCACTGGGACCGTTCCGGTCCGCGCCCGGCCGATCATCCGGGGCTCTCGGAGCTGGGCTTGTGATCGATCGTTTGATCAAGACTTCGCTAGTGCTGTTGATCGCGGCCGCAACCGCTACGGCAGCCTTCGCCGCGGACATTCGCGCTGGCGCCATCATGCAGGTTAAAGCCAATTCCATCTGGTTCGATGCGGCGGCCGATCTCGCGCAATGGCAGAAACTGAATAAACGCGGCGATGCCGCGGCGCTTGGGGCTTTTGAGAAAGACAAACTCGGCAGCCGCGATGCGTGGCAGTTTCTCAAGCAGCTGACAGTGAAAGTGCTCGCGTATCAGCCGGGCAGCAATCAGGTCGAAGTGGAAATGAAGACTAAGGGCCGGTTCGAAGGCCTGCACATGTTTGTCGACGCCGATGCGCTTGAGCGTTAGCGTTGCGCACATCTCGCCCGAAACGACGCGTCATTGCCGGACTTGATCCGGCAATCCATGCTGAACTGCACTTCGGCATGGACCACCGGGTCAAGCCCGGTGGTGACGAAACGTGGTCACGAGGCCACTGCATTTGCCAAAACGCCGCCGCCTTCCGCATAGTGCGGAACGCAGGACCGGCCAACGGTCTGCGGCATTCGCGGGGAGGGCGGGCGTGAATTACGACTACATCGTTGTCGGCGCCGGGTCGGCCGGCTGCGTGCTGGCGAGCCGGCTTTCCGAAAGCTCCACCCAACAAGTGCTCCTGATCGAGGCCGGCCGCGACACGCCGCCGGGTGATGAGCCGTGGGACATCCGCGACGCATACTACTCCTCGTATTTTCGGCCGGACTATTTCTGGCCGACTTTGCAGGTTTTTACGCGCACGGCCGCGACCGGCGCGCCGCCGCGTTATTACGAGCAGGCGCGCGTCATGGGCGGCGGCTCCGCCATCAACGCCATGGTCGCGCTGCGCGGGCTGCCCGGCGACTACGACGAGTGGGCGCAAATGGGCGCGCGCGGCTGGGCATGGAACGACGTGCTGCCGTATTTTCGCAAGCTCGAAAACGATCTCGACATGGATGGGCCGCTGCATGGCAAGGACGGCCCGGTCCCGATCGGCCGCGTGCCACGCCAGGACTGGCCGGGTTTCAACCGCGCCGTCGCCGAGGCCGCCGAAGCGCGCGGCTTTTCCTTCGTCGCCGACATGAATGGCGAAGTGCAAAACGGCGTATGCGCGGTGCCGACCACGAGCACGCCGACCCACCGCGTATCGTCGGCGATGGCGTATTTGACGCCGGAGGTGCGGCGGCGGCCGAACTTGCGCATTCTCACCGACGCTTTTGTCGAATCCATTTTGTTCGACGGACGGCGGGCGAGTGGCGTGCGCGTGCGGCACGCGGCGGCGAGCGAGGAATTCCGCGGTACGGAAATCATTCTCGCCGCCGGCACGCTGCATTCGCCGGCCATTCTGCAACGTGCGGGCATCGGTCCTGGAAAACTTCTTCGCGATCTTGGCATCGGCGTCGTCGCTGACCGGGCAGGCGTCGGGGAAAATCTTCAGGACCATCCGTGCGTATCCATGGGCTTTTATCTGCGCCGGGAGGCACGCCATCCACGCTCGTTGTTTCGCGGCCAGATGCTTGGGCTGCGCTACGACTTCAACGTCGATGGCTGCGCATCGTCCGACATGTACTGGACGGTGCCGAACCGCATTTCCTGGCATCGCTTGGGCCGCGCGCTCGGCGCGTTGATCGTTTGTGTCTACAAGCCCTATTCGCGCGGCCGGTTGCAGATCGCCTCCGCCGACGCCGGCGCCGAAGCGCGGATCGAGTTCAATCTGTTGTCGGACCCGCGCGATCTCACGCGGCTGGCGCAGGGCGTGGCGATGGCAAGCGAGTTGCTCGCTGACCCGAAGGTGCGCGCCGCCGCGGCGGAAATCTTTCCGGCGCGCTACACGCCGCGCATCCGTGCGCTCAATCGGCGCTCGGCCTGGAACGGCGTGCTGGCGACGGCAGGATCGGTGCTGATGGAAAGCTCGGCCTCGCTGCGGAAATGGCTGCTGAAAAACTACGTCAGCCCCGGGCCGGACCTCGATACGCTGGTTGCCGACGCGGCGCGGCTGCGGGAGTGGGTCACCGCCGGCGTGATCCCGTTCTACCATCCGTCCGGCACCTGCCGGATGGGAAGCGCCGACGATCCCGCCGCGGTCGTCGATGAGCAGTGCCGTGTCATTGGCGTCGACGGCCTTCGCGTCGCCGATGCCTCGATCATGCCCTGCGTACCGCGTGGTAATACCAACGTGCCGGTGATGATGATCGCGGAAAAGCTTTCGGCGAGTATGCGGGCGGGTTAAAGCCCGTCCTCCTCGTCATTCCTTGGAATGATGAGGCCAGAAGCGTCAGAAGGCGGCCGCGTTAGTCTTAAAGTTATATTGAGAGAGCAGCGCGTCGGCTTTTCCTCTAAGGAGTTGTTAGGAAGTTCCCGTCAAAGATGATCTAGGCGGCGACTTCAATCTTGGCGCGGGTCAACCCGCGAGGAGCCGCCAAATGTCGGCACATGCGATTGAGCTTGATCCCGGCGCGGGCGTCCGCTGGCGCGGGAGGGTCGGCGAACTCGCTACCCGTGTCGCCGGGCGATGGAAGCTTGGCTTCCACGCGGAGCTGACGCGCTACGGCCTGCGCCGCGATGTCAGCCAGAAGTTTAACGCGCCGGCGGCAAAAATTCCGCTGGCGGTGCGTCCTCTCAATGATCGCGACTTGCCGGCGCTGTTTGGCCACGCCGGTCCGGCCAGCGAACTCACCGAACGCCTGGAAGTGGCTTGGCGCCGCGCCTTCATCGAAAAAGGCGCGCGCGGCGGCTTTGTCGCGGTCGATGAGCGCAGCGACACGCCGTGTTACGTGCAGTGGCTTCTCTCGCCGCGCGAGAACGATCTGATCGAAAAACTCGGCGGCTTTCCACCGCTGGCCGAGGGCGAAGCGCTTCTGGAAAACGCTTACACGCCGCCTGCCTTTCGCGGCCTTGGCGTGATGGCCGCGGCAATGGCGCAGATCGCCGAACGCGCCGGAGATTTTGGCGCGCGCGACGTGTTGACCTTCGTCGCCACCGATAACGTCGCCTCGCTCAAGGGCTGCCAGCGCGCGGGCTTTCATCCGCATCTGCTGCACCGCCGGACGCGGCTTGGCTTCGGGCTCTTCACGCGCGACCGCTTCGAGACGCTGCCGGAAGGCGATCCGCGACGCGCCACGAAATTCTAAGCTCGCTCGCTTCGCGGCATTAGTTCAGCAACAGCTTTTGCAGCGCCGTCTCCCGGCTCGCAATGCCTGCGGCGCCACTCTATATTCAGCTCAAGAAAACGCCCGCGGATTTTTGAGGGATTGCGCATTGCCGCATACGCCCGTCACCATTCTCACCGGCTTTCTCGGCAGCGGCAAGACAACGCTGCTCAATCGCGCCATGCGCGATCCGGCGATGGCGAAAACCGCGGTTGTCATCAACGAGTTCGGCGAAGTGCCGCTCGATCACGTGCTCGCGGCGCAGAGCGACGACACCATCATGGTGCTGGAGAACGGTTGCCTGTGCTGCACCGTGTTTGGCGACCTCGTCACCACGCTGAACAATCTTTATCACCGCCGCGAGGACGGCGACATTCCTCGCTTCGATCACGTGGTGATCGAGACATCGGGACTTGCCGATCCGTCGCCGCTCATACAGGCGTTCTTGTCCGATCCGACGCTCGCCGGGCTTTACCGAATCGCTGCGGTGGTCGCCACGGTCGACGCGGTGAACGGGCCGCACACGCTCGATGAGCACATCGAGTCGGTGCGCCAGGTGGCGCTTGCCGACCAGATCTTCATCACCAAACTCGATCTGGTCGACCCGACAAAGGCGAAGGCCGCCGAAGAGGCGCTCACCGCCCGCCTGCGGGCCCTCAATCCAGCCGCCAGTATCTCGAGCATCGACGCACGGTCGGTCGATCTCGGGCCCATCTTGCGGAGCGACATGCTCGCCCCCGGCGGCGAAACCGGCAACGTGCGCGCCTGGCTCAATGCCACGGCCTACGAGCAGCGCGACGAACATCGCTCACGCGCATTCTCACGGCGATGATGATCACGCACATGATCATCATCACCTGCACGACCGCGATATCGCTTCGTTCTGCTTTACCCGGGACCAGCCGATTCCGCGCGAAGCGCTGCGCTTGTTGCTCGACGCGCTGCAGCAAAATCTCGGACCTAATCTGCTGCGGGTCAAAGGCCTGATCAACGTCGCCGAAGAGCCGGATCGGCCAGCCGTGATCCAGGGCGCGCAGCACCTGTTGCACAACCTCACCTTCCTCGAGCGCTGGCCGGATGCCGACCGCAGAAGCAAGATCGTGTTCATCACGCAGGGCTTCGACCGCGCCGAGGTCGAGGACATGATCGGGCTACTCGATCGGGTGGCGACACGCACCGCTGCGGCGCGCGCTCGAGCGCAGGCGCAAAGCGTGGCCAACGAATAGCGCGCGGCGCGCCATGCGTGATCGGGCGGACTGGGAGCGGCACATCACGTTGCGGGACGGCAGGGCGGTCTTCGTCCGGCCGATCCGGCCCGAGGATGAGGCGCTTTACGGGACGTTTCTCGCCGCAGTCACGTCGGAAGACGCGCGCATGCGGTTTCTCGCGCCGGTCGGCCAGTTGAGTCACTCGCTGATCGAATACTTCACCCACATCGATTACGTTCGCGCCATGGCGTTTGTGGCGATCGACGAGGCGACGAGCGAATTGCTCGCGGTTGTTCGGCTGCACAACAATGAGACCAACGAGTCCGGCGAGTATGCCATTGTCGTCCGTTCCGACTACAAAGGCCGCGGAATTGGCTGGCAGCTTATGCAAATAATGATCGCCTACGGCCGCGCGCGCGGCCTGCGGAGCATCGAAGGCAAGGTGCTGCACGAGAACAAGGCGATGCTCGATATGTGCCGGCAGTTAGGGTTCGCGATCGGTATCGATCCGAAAAACGCGGCGATCTGCGACGTAAGGCTTGCGCTCTAAGATGACGACCGAAGTTGCGTACGACTACATCATCGTCGGCTCCGGCTCGGCCGGCTGCGTGCTGGCAAACCGGTTGTCGGCAAAGCCGGAGATCAAAGTATTGCTGCTCGAAGCCGGCGGTTCGGACCGCTCGCTGTTCGTGCGCATGCCTGGCGGCATTGCCAAGCTCGATAAGCCGCGGTTCGGTTGGCAATACGAAACGGTGCCGCAAGCGGCAATGAACGGTCGCCGGATGTACCAGCCGCGCGGCCGGCTCCTCGGCGGATCAAGCTCCATCAACGCCATGGTCTATATGCGCGGGCAGGCGGCCGACTACGACCACTGGCGCCAGCTCGGCAATGCGGGCTGGAGCTATGACGACGTATTGCCGTTCTTCAAGCTCGCGGAACGGAACGAACGTCTCGCCGATGCGTTCCACGGCAGCGACGGTCCGCTCAATGTCGCCGAACGTCCCTACACCAATCCGCTCAGTCACGCGTTCGTCGAAGCCGCGCAACAGGCTGGAATTCCGTCTCAATCCCGACTTCAACGGCGCCGAGCAATATGGCTGCGGTCTGTTCCAGGTCACTCAGAAAAACGGCGAACGGTGCAGTGCCGCCGCGGCATACCTTGCATCCGGCGGCCCAGCGGAAAAATCTCACTATTCTCACCGGGGCGACGGCGACGCGTGTTCGTCATCGAACGAGGTCGCGCCACTGGCCTCGAATATGTGCGCCGCCGCAAGCGCTACAGCGCCCGGGCCGAGCGCGAGGTCGTGCTCGCCGCCGGCGCCTTCAACTCGCCGCAGCTTCTGCTTCTGTCCGGCATCGGCCCCGCTGCGGAACTGGACGCCGTGGGCGTGCCGGTACGGCACGAGCTTCCCGGCGTCGGCAAGAATTTGCAGGATCATCTCAACGTCAACATCTTGCAGCGAGCGCGGCGCGGCGTGACGCTCGACAGCAAGGGCCGCGGGCTCGGGCCGCTGCTGCCGACCCTGCAATTTCTGATGTCGCGGAGCGGTCCCGCCACCAGCAACGTCGCCGAAGCGGGCGCGTTCGTGCGAAGCGGGCCCGGCGCGGCGACGCCCGATATCCAGTACCACTTCATCCCGTTGCAGGTCGTCGACCACGCCCGCACGCTGCTCGACGGTGACGGCGTGACGCTGCACGCTTGCTGCCTGCGCCCGCAGAGCCGCGGCGAAATACGGCTCGCGTCGGCCGATCCTTTGCAGCCGCCGACTCATTGACCCCAACTACCTTGCCGCCGACTACGATCTGAAAATCCTGATTGAGGGCATCCGTCGCGGACGCGACATTCTTGCGTCGCCGGCGTTCAAGCCGTGGCTCACGGATGAGCGTTTGCCCGGTGCGTCGGTCAGGTCCGATACCGAGCTGGAAGCCTTTATCCGCGCCACCGGCGAGACCGAGTATCACCCGGTCGGCACCTGCAAAATGGGCAACGATCCGATGGCGGTGGTTGACGATCAGCTTCGCGTGCGCGGCGTCGAGCGCCTGCGCGTCATCGACGCCTCAATCATGCCGGCGCTCGTCTCCGGCAATACCAACGCGCCCACCATCATGATCGCCGAGAAGGGCGCGGCGATGATGGCGGCGTGAACTGGCGAGTTAAGGAGCTACGGCGGGCAATTCGATTCGATAGTTGGTCATGCCCGCATTTCCTCTCGGTATTGTTTGGGCTGGTCCCGGCCCGCTGCGTTGCTCGCCGGAGCGGGTTCGCGATCCTGCGAAATCGCCGGCCGGCCGCGGCGCCGCCAGCCTTCGCGGGTCAGCCAATCAACCAGGCCGGGAAAGAACCGCGCCAGCCGCCAGTAGAAGTGTGCTGCCGGCGTGACCAGCACGATGGCCTGGTTGCGGTGAATGGCGCGGATTGCCTTGGCGGCGGTTTGCTCGGCGCTAGCGCAGATCCAGGCCGGAACGGCGAGTTGTCGACCGGGCTGGTCGGTTTCGCCTGCTTCCAGCAACGACGATCTGACAAAACCCGGGCACAACGCCGTCACTCCGAAACTATTGCTGCAATATTCCGCGCGCAGCGCGGCGCTGAAACCGACGAGGCCGAACTTGCTGGTCTGATAGGCCGCCGTCTTCCGCCAAGTGGCAAGCCCGAACATGCTGGACACATTGAGGATGTGAGCTTCGCTTGCGGTAAGCAGCAAAGGCAGCAACTCGTGCGTAAGTTGGATCGGCGCCAGCAGATTGACGGCCATGAGCCTGTCCCACTGCGCGCGGGTCATCAGATGGGTGTTACCGTAATAGGTGATGCCTGCATTGTTGACGAGGATGTTAAGCCCGTTCCATCTGCGGCGAAGATTGGCGGTGAGCGCCTCAATCTGCGCCGGATCGCTCAGGTCGCAAGTCGCAGTGACCACTTTCGTTCCATGGCGGCCAATCTCGCGCGCCACGTCGGCAAGACCATCTTCGTCGATGTCGACCAGAAAGACGTCCGCGCCTTCCTGGGCAAGCGCATGCGCAATGGCGCGGCCGATGCCCGACGCGGCACCTGTAATCAACGCTTTCTTGCCACGAATGACCCGCATCTCGTGAGTTCGTTGTGAGGCCGCGCGCGCATGTACGCGACAATGGACCGCGCGCTTGATAATGGCCAAGCTTATTAATAGAACCACTTGCGTTTCGGTGGATCAAGGGCGCGGCAACGGCTGATTTCTTGATTTATCAGAGCCGCGATCGCCGCCGAAATCGTTCAAAACGCGGGAGCTGGGGCGCGCGGTGCGAAATGCTGCCGAGGGCGATATGGCGAGCGTAAGTCCGAGGCAAACGCGGGTCGTCATCGTAGGTGCGGGCTTCGGCGGCCTCGGCCTCGCGATCAAACTCAAGACCTCCGGCGCCGATGATTTCGTCATTCTGGAAAAGTCCGCTTCGGTCGGCGGCGTATGGAACAACAACCGCTATCCGGGCGCGGCGTGCGATGTGCCGTCGCACCTATATTCGTTTTCGTTCGAACCGCGCCCCGATTGGCCGCAAAAATTCGCCAGCCAGCCGGAGATCCTGAAATACTTGCGCCATTGTGTGCAAAAATATGCGCTCGCGCCGCATATTGTGTTCGGCGCGGAGGTGAGCGCTGCCCGCTGGAACGAACAAACCGCGCGCTGGACGGTGCAAACCGCCGACGGCCGGGCCTTCGAAACGCAGGCGCTGGTCACCGCGACCGGCCAGCTCAGCCGTCCGTTCGTTCCGCAACTTCGCGGCATCGGCGATTTTTCCGGTGCGGCGTTTCACTCGGCCAATTGGCCGGACGGCTTCGATCTTTCCGGCAAGAACGTCGCCGTCGTCGGGACCGGAGCGAGCGCGATCCAGATCGTGCCCGCGATCGCCCCGCTGGCTGGCAAGCTCTACGTGTTTCAGCGCTCTGCCGCCTATGTGCTGCCGAAGCCCGACAAAACTTATTCGCTATTCGAGCTTTCTTTGTTCAAAAGGTTCCCGGTGGCGCTCAAATTGAGCCGGGCATGGCTGTATCTGGGGCACGAGGCGAGGGCGATCGCGTTTGTCACCTGGCGCGCCGCACTGCGGGTCAAACGCGGCGCTTTCTTTCGTCATCTTCGGCGCGGCGTTCGCGATGCCGCGCTTCGAGAGCGCCTTACCCCAGGTTACAGTATCGGTTGCAAACGCATTCTGTTGTCGAACGAGTTCTTTCCCGCCGTGGCCCGCGCCAACGTTGAGCTCGTAACGCACGACATCAGCGAAATACGGCCACGCAGCATCGTCGATGCCGCAGGAGTGGAGCGCAGCGTCGACGCTATCGTTTTCGCCACCGGATTTTCCGCGACGGATTTTCTGGTGCCGATGAAGGTCACCGGCGTTGCGGGAGAGGATTTGCACCACTCGTGGAAAGAGGGCGCCGAGGCCTATCTCGGCATCAGCGTCACCGGCTTTCCCAATTTTTTCATGCTCTACGGCCCGAATACCAATCTCGCCCACAATTCCATTATTTATATGCTCGAGAGCCAGATCGGTTACGTGATGGCGTGCCTGAAGCGGCTGCAACGCGATGAGATTCGCGTTATCGACGTCAAGAAGACCGTCCAGCAAAGCTTCAACGCGGCAATTCAGCGACGCCTGCAAAACTCCGTCTGGGCGAAAGGCTGCTCCAGCTGGTACCTCACCGCGACCCGGAAGAACACCACCAACTGGCCCGGTTATACATTCGCGTTTCGTCTGCGCACCCGCGCGCCGCACTGGGACGACTATGCCATCCAGTGAAGCTGAGTTTGTGCCGCCGGGATTGGGAGAGCGGCTGACCTCGGCGGTTTTGCGCGCGGCACTACGTACACTGGTGAAACCCGCGCTTTCGCCGAAAGTGCCGATCGTCCGGCAGCGCCGGCGGCTCTGGCGATTGGCGCGGTTCACGCGTGCCAGCAGCGAAACAACCCTTGAGCCCGGAACCGCGGGCGGCGTCATTGGCGAATGGCTGCGCCCGCGGCGCTCCGGCGATGCCCTGCTTTCACCCGGTGCGATCCTTTATCTGCATGGCGGCGGTTATTGCGTGGGATCGCCGCGGACCCACCGCGCACTCTCCTCGCGCCTCGCTCGCGCGGCGGGCTTACCGGTTTTCGCCGCCGACTATCGGCTCGCGCCGGAACATCCGTTTCCCGCCGCGCTCGACGACGCGGTTGCGGCGTGCCGGTCGCTCATGCAAAGCGGCCCGGTGGTCATCGCGGGCGATTCCGCAGGCGGCGGGCTAGCGCTGGCGACGGCGCTGTATCTGCGCCAGCACGACATCGGCTCAGCCGCCGCGCTCGTTCTGCTCTCGCCCTGGGCGGACCTGACGCTTTTTGCGCTCACTGAAAAAGCGGCAGGACAAGAGGTCATGCTGAGCACCGCCTGGCTCGGCGATTGCGCCAGGCATTATCTCGCCGGCGAAAGCGCATCCGTGCCGCTCGCCTCTCCGGTATTCGCTGATCTTCGCGGCTTGCCGCCGACGTTGATCCAATGCGGCGCCGACGAGCTTCTGTGCAGCGACGCATTGCGGGTGAAAGATGCGCTGACCGCCGCGGGCGTCATCGCGACGTGCGAAACCGTGCCGGGGCAGTGGCATACGTTCCAGCTTCACGCCGGAGTTTTGCCGGCCGCCAGCGCCGCCATCGAGCGTGCTGCGCGGTTTATTTCGCTAACGCTCGCAGGCTGATCGGCGCGCGACTTTAATTTTACGCCGCACACTATTCCGGCGAAGTCGTCGGCGATTTTTGCATGGGCGTCAAATCCGCCTCCAGTTCGTCGTGAACCGGCGGCGACTCTGTCCGTGGCGGCCTTTTACTCGAACGGCGTCGCGTCCGCTTCGGCGGCGGTTTCTCTTCGGTACTGGGGATCAGCTCCTCGTGCAGCGCGCGCATCACCTTGTCCCGAACCGAGCGCTCCTTGGCGAGGCGATTTTGCAAACGGCGCAGCAACGTGGCGACCATTCTGTCCGCGGTCGGCTCGGCGATCCCGGACTCCAAAATGATTGCGCGATAACCGCGCCCGGCGGCCGCCAGTGCTTCCGCGTGGTGCTTCGAGGGCAGGCCTGAGATCGCCTCGACGACGCGCGGGATGCCGGCAACGGCGTCCCGATAAATCTTTTGCTGAGATGGCGACGATCCCATCGGCGGCTGGCTTTACTTTAAAACGGTTTGCCACCGTTCTTACTGCACCCGTTGAGTTTTTGCCCATGGCATTCGCGGCTTGCGGTTGCGGCGCAGCGCACAATTGCCCCTTTACCTTAACGATAAACCGCTGCGTTAAATATTTGCCGGCCCATCCGGCGAACTACGATCGGCCTGTCATGCCGTTGCGACGGCGCCGGGTCGGCTGCCACGACGGTTCGCGCGCCTCAAGTTATGATTGTGGCGTCGGAGTTGGCGGCCGAACGTTGGTAGGGACTCATGCTGGCCATGCAACTGGAGCAACTGCACGAGCCGCTCAAATTGGTGGAGCGGCCAGATCCTGCTCCGGGCGCAGGTGAAGTGCGGGTGCGCGTGGCGGCCTGCGGCGTTTGCCGTACCGATTTGCACGTCGTCGATGGCGAATTGCCGAATCCGAAGCTGCCCATCATTCCAGGTCATGAAATCGTAGGTTACGTCGATGCGGTAGGTCGCGAGGTCGACGGACTCACGATTGGCATGCGGGTTGGCATCCCATGGCTTGGCCGAACGTGCGGGCAATGCGCCTATTGCCGCTCCGGCCGGGAAAACCTTTGCGATTATCCGCTATTTACCGGCTACACCCGCGATGGCGGCTACGCCACGCACGTGGTGGCCGACGCGCATTACGTCTTCCAACTGCCGGACGGTGGCGATGATGTCGCGAGCGCTCCATTGCTGTGCGCCGGATTGATCGGTTGGCGTTCGCTTCGAATCGCCGGCGACGGAAAGAAAATCGGTCTCTACGGCTTTGGCGCGGCCGCTCACATTATCGCGCAAGTCGCGCGGTGGCAGAGTCGCGACGTCTACGCGTTTACGCGCGCCGGTGACATCGCGGCCCAAGCCTTCGCCCGCAGGCTTGGCGCTTGCTGGGCCGGCAGCTCCGAGGAGCGCCCGCCGGTCGAACTCGACTGTGCGATTATCTTTGCCCCGGTGGGCGCGCTCGTGCCGGCGGCTCTCGCCGCGGTTCGCAAGGGCGGTCGCGTCGTGTGTGCGGGCATTCACATGAGCGACATTCCCGGTTTTCCATACAGCCTACTCTGGCAAGAGCGGCAGCTCGTTTCGGTCGCCAACCTCACCCGAAGCGACGGCGACGAGTTCTTCGACATCGTACCGAAGGCGGGCATCGTGACGCAGACGGTTTCTTATCCGCTCTCCGAAGCAAACGAAGCCTTATCGGATCTACGGCAGGGCCGTTTGCAAGGAGCCGCAGTGCTCGTCCCATCGCGAAGTGCGTAGCGAAAGAGGCCGTGAGCTTTGACGCACGTCAATTCGGCAGCCCCTTTTTCGGGCTAAGAAACTTGCTCGGAAGTCCGGAAGGATTTGCCATGAGCGAGCCACCCGAAGCGTTCCACGACGCGTCCGGCAAAGTTGCAGAAGCGTCTCCTGGTGGTTCGGAGCCGAAATGCGCTTCCGATGAGTTTCAGCGATACGCACTGCGAGGAGCGCTTTATTCTCCCCTGAGCCCGGCTTGCCTTATCTCGCGATCGTCTTGAATGCCCAGCACGAAGTGTTGTCGGCTAGATCGGTACCGAGCGCCGAGGCCGGCAAAAATCTGGTCGCAAAATTATCTGCGGCGTTTGCTTCAGCTCGTTCTTCCGGAAATTCAAGCAAAGGCAAGGAGAAGTAAAAACCGGTGAATGTCCGTTTGAGCGTAAGGATGTCTTAGAAACCAAAAAACTTTTCCCGCAACGCGTCTTCGTAGCGTCTTTTAGCGGCTTTCACTTTGGCGCGGATTTCATCTTCCTTGAAGTGCGCAGCTTCCCACTGATCCACCTCGGCGACCGTGTGATTGACCGAAGCAAGCGCCTCTTCCTCTCGGATCGCGGCGACCCATTCCTCCACGGCCGCGCGATAGGCGGCCTGCATTTTGTCCAGGTCCAGATGGTCCGACATTGTCAAATCCCCAACCACATGAGCGATTAGACACAGCAGAATCTCACAGTTTTGTGACAGTCACGAAAGACGGCTGGATAAAGTTTTCAGCGGACTCGCGACGCTTGCGAAAGCACCTTTCTTATAAGCTTTCTTTGAAATGCCAGGCGCATCGTTGACCTACATCAACTGCGGCCGGGCATTCCGAGGTATTTTTATCCATGGCCGAAACGGTAAGAAAACTCTTTGATCCGGCGCGCGTGGGTGCCGCGGAGCGGGTGCTGGCAAAAGCGCCGCCCTATGTCGCCGATGGCAACCTCCCTCAGGTGGGAGAGCGCGATCCTTACAGTGTGACGGCATTCGCGGATCTAACAGACAGGACGCTGCATGCCGCGATGGCGCGGTTTACGTCTGCACTATCGCCGTCGGCCGTTGCGCAGGCGTATCTCGACTGGGCTACGCATCTTGCCTTCGCTCCGGGCAAGCGGGCGCAATTGCTCAACAAGGCGGTCCGCAAGGCGTCGCGCTTTGGGCGCTACGTCAACCAGTACGCGGTTACCGGGGGACGGGCGGAAAGCTGTATCGAGCCTTTGCCGCAAGATCACCGTTTCGCCGACCCGGCTTGGCAGCAATGGCCGTTCAATTTCATCTACCAGGCATTTTTGTTGCAACAACAATGGTGGCATAACGCCACCACCGACGTGCGCGGCGTCGCCAAACGTCACGAAGACCTGGTTGAGTTCGCCGCGCGTCAAATACTCGATACCGTAGCGCCATCGAATTTCCCCGCCACCAATCCGGAAGTGTTGACGCGAACGCTAACCAGCGGCGGCACCAACCTGCTCAAAGGCTGGCACAACTTTCTGGAAGATTGGGAGCGCGCGCTCAACGGCAAAAAGCCGGTCGGAGCGGAGCGCTTCGTCGTCGGCCGCGACGTCGCCAAGACGCCGGGAAAGGTGGTGTTTCGCGACCGCCTGCTTGAATTGATCCAGTACGCGCCGGCGACGGCGCAAGTCCGGCCTGAACCTGTCCTGATCGTTCCCGCCTGGATCATGAAGTATTACATCCTCGATCTGTCGCCGCATAACTCGCTGGTGAAATACCTGACCGATCAGGGTTTCACGGTGTTCATGGTTTCCTGGAAAAATCCGGGGCCGGATGATCGCGAGATTGGAATGGAAGATTATCGCGCCAGTGTAATGAGCGCGTTCGACGCCGTCGGCGCCGTCATCCCAGATCGAAAAGTACACGCTGTCGGCTATTGTCTCGGTGGAACTCTTTTGTCGATTACGGCGGCGGCAATGTCCCGTGACGGCGACGACCGCGTCGCCACGCTAACCCTGTTCGCGGCGCAAACCGACTTTACCGAGGCCGGCGAGCTGATGATGCTGACGGACGAAAGCCAGATCGCCTTTCTCGAAGACCTGATGTGGGAACAAGGCTTCCTCGACAGCAAGCAAATGGCCGGCGCGTTCCAAATGTTGCGCTCGAACGACCTCATTTGGTCGCACGTCATTCACGACTACATGCTTGGGGAGCGTCCCGCCATGACCGATCTCATGGCGTGGAACGCCGACGCGACCCGCATGCCGTATCGGATGCATTCGCAATATTTGCGCGGGTTGTTCCTCAACAACGATCTGGCGGAAGGACGTTACGTGGCCGCAGGCAAGCCGATTGCGCTGAGCGACCTGCGTGCTCCTATTTTCGCGGTGGGCACTGAGCGCGATCATGTCGCGCCGTGGCGTTCGACCTACAAGATAAATTTCCAAACGCCCGCAGAAGTCACCTATGTGCTCACCACGGGGGGCCACAACGCGGGCATTGTGTCGGAGCCGGGCCACGAGGGCCGCAGTTTCCGCATCGCGGAGAAAGGCGCCGACCAGCGTTACCTCGATCCCGACCGGTTTTTGCTGGAGGCGAAACACGAGAGCGGCTCATGGTGGCCGCGATGGGCATCCTGGCTGGCGGTGAATTCCGGCGCACCTGCCGCATTGCCGCCGATGGGCGCTTCAGAGGCAGGCTACGCGCCGATTGCCGACGCGCCAGGTCGCTACGTCTTGATGGAATGAGCGGTGCTGGGGGCGTTCTCGGTCGGCTAACGTTGGCCCCCTTGTTTTGTTGCTCGTGATTTACGCCGCCTCACGGTGCGCAGTCGAGGCCGTTGGCAGCTTTACGACTTTCGACTTGTTCTCTGGAACGGATTGATCGCTCTGCCGCCAATGCCTGGTTTGATGCTCGCTCCAGGCCAATACTGCGGCGAACACGGCGAAGGCCAAGACAATGGCGCTGACAACCAAAATCGTCGTAAGTGGCATATTCCTCTCCGCTTGTTATTCGTGACGTCATGATGACGCGGCAAAAGGAATTGGCTTTGACCTGAATCAAATGCAAAAGCCTCGCGCCTTGCGACGACGCGCGTTCAAATCGGTAGCTCATGTCAACTTACAATCTGGACAAGCTGTTTTCTGCGCAATCGGTGGCCGTCATTGGCGCATCGCCGCGGTTGAGCTCGTCGGGTCGGGCCGTGCTGGCAAATCTGCGCGACGCCGGCTTTGCCGGTGCTATTCATCTGGTCAATCCGCGTTACGACGAGATCGAGGGCATCCACGCGGCAAAATCCTACGCCGATCTGCCGGATGCTCCCGACGTCGCCGTCATCGCGGCGCCGCCGCTCGCCGTCCCCGACGTCGTCGCCGCCGTGGCGCAGAAGGGTACGCCGGTCGCTATCATTATCACCGCTGGTCTGGGCCACGGCGCCGGCTCGCTGGCCGAGCGTTGCGAGCAGACCGCGCGCGCGGCCGGGATGCGCCTGGTCGGGCCCAATTGCCTTGGCGTACTGGCACCGCACGCGAAACTCAACGCGAGCTTTGCGGCGTCCATGCCGCCCGCCGGCGATCTCGCGCTGATCTCGCAGTCCGGCGCCATTGCGACGGTCTGGTCGAGTGGGCGTCGGCGCGCGGCGTCGGCTTTCTCGGCAATCGTCTCGATCGGCGACAGTATCGACGTCGATTTTGCCGATCTGCTCGATTACTTCGCCATCGACCGCGCCACCCGGGCGATCTTGCTTTACGTCGAATCGATCCGGGATGCGCGCAAATTCATGTCGGCGGCGCGCGCCGCGGCGCGCGTCAAGCCGGTACTGGTCGATCAAATCGGGACGACACGCCCAGGGCGCGAAAGCCGCGCTGACGCACACCGGAGCGCTCGCCGGTTCGGATGCGGTCTATGACGCCGCGTTCCGCCGCGCCGGCCTGTTGCGCGTATTCGATCTCGATGAGTTGTTCGCCGCGGCCGAGACGCTCGGCCACGTGACCGCGCCTTGCCGGCAAGCGGCTCGCCATCTTGACCAACGGCGGCGGCGTCGGCGTGCTCGCGGTCGATCGGCTGGTCGATCTCGGCGGCGAGCTTGCCGGCATTTCGCCCGGCACGATGAAGAAGCTCGACGCCGCGCTGCCGCCGATCTGGTCGCGCGCCAATCCGGCCGATATCGCCGGCGATGCCGACGCGGACGCGCTACGCGGTCGCGCTTGAGTACTTGCTCGAGGACGACGCCAACGATGCCGTCCTGGTGATGAACGTGCCGACGGCGCTTGCGTCGGCCGCCGACGCGGCAAAATCCGTCATCGCCGTCACCGAGCAGACACGCGCAAGCACGCGCGTCGCCGGCGAAGCCGGTTTTCGCCATGTGGATGGGCGAAAGCGATGCGGCGTCGGAAGCGTTCGAGGCCGCCGGCATTCCCAAGCTACGCGACCGAATCGGCGGCGGTCTACGGCTTCATGCATCTGGTGCGCTACCAGCGAAGCGCGCGAGCTGTTGATGGCGACGCCGCCCAGCCTGCCGCCGGATTTCGCGCCCGATCCCGCCGCCGTGCGGCCGGTCATCGATGGCGTGCTTGCGCGACAAGCGCACCTGGCTCGATCCGGTCGAACTGACGCAGGCTTGTTCTCGGCCTACGGCATTCCGGTCACGCCCGCCGTGCTGGCGCGCGACCCCGACGAGGCGGTCGCCGCGGCAAAGCCGCATCTTCGCCGACGGCGATGCCGTCGTTCTCAAAATTCAATCGCCGGACATCGTGCACAAATCCGAAGTCGGCGGCGTCCGGCTCGATCTCGCCAACGTGAACGCCGTGCGCGAAGCCGCCGGCGGACATCCTGCAGCCGAGCGCGCGCGGCGAAGCCCGACGCGCGCATCGACCGGCGTCACGGTGTTTCCGATGATCGTGCGGCCGAAGGCGCGCGAACTGATCGTCGGCGTGGCCGACGATCCGACGTTCGGCCCGGTGATCGCATTCGGGCAGGGCGGCACCGCGGTCGAGGTCATCAACGACAAGGCGCTGGCGCTGCCGCCGCTCGATCTCGAGCTCGCGCATAGCCTGATCGCGCGCACCCGCGTCTCCCGCATCCTCAAGGCATATCGCAACGTGCCGGCTGCCGACGAACGGGCCATCGAGCTGTCTGCTGGTCAAGCTGTCGCAGCTCGTGGCGGACTTTCCCGAGATCCGCGAAATCGATCTCAATCCGGTTCTGGCCGACGAAACCGGCGTCATCGCCGTCGATGCGCGGATGTCGGTCGCCCCTGTGGAAGCGGCGCGACACGGCCGTCGCGGCAATCCGCGCTTCGCCATCCGTCCGTATCCGACGGAGTGGGTGCGCCACATGCAATTGCGCGACGGGACGCCGATCCTGGTCCGACCGGTTCGCCCGGAAGATGAACCGCTTTATCCGCCGTTCTTTGCGGCGGTGACGCCCGAAGACCTTGCGCCTGCGCTTCTTCGCTCCAGTCAAGGATTTCAGTCACGCCTTCATCGCCCGCTTTACGCAAATCGATTATGCGCGCGCCATGGCGTTTCTCGCCATCGATGCAGCGAGCGGCGCGCTGCTGGGCGTGGTCCGCTTACACTCGGACGCGGATTATCGAGATGGCGAATACGCGGTGCTGGTTCGCTCCGACCTTAAATCGCGAGGCCTCGGCTGGCTGCTGATGCAGTTGATCATCGAATATGCCCGGAGCGAGGGGCTGAGCAGCATCAGTGGCGAAGTGTTGCGGGAGAATTCCGCCATGCTGCAAATGTGCCAGGAACTCGGCTTCCAGATCCAGAATGACCCGCAGGAGCCTTCAGCGGTGATGGTGCGCTACGCCCTATAGCCGCGGCGCGCTGAGCGCAGCTAGCTTGTCAAATCATCGTCCGGCAGGATGCGGACCGCGGCGCCGTCGAGATCGTCGTATTGGCCGGTTTTGAGCGACCACAGGAAAGCGGCGAGCCCGATCAGCCCGAGCAGCAACGCAAGCGGTACGAGATAGATCAATACGTTCATGACGAAAGCCGCGCGCGCAGCGCATTAAGGGTGACCAGGAGCGAAGAGCCCGACATGGCGACGGCGGCTATGAGCGGCGTTACCAGGCCGGCAATCGCCAACGGCACGGCGAAGGCATTATAGACCGCGGCCAACGCGAGATTTTGTTTCATCAAGCCGGCGGGCTCGCGCGATATGGCGACCGCGCGCTGCAACCGGCCGCAAGTGATCGCCGAGGAACAACGCGTCGGCGTGGGCCTGCGCCAGATGCGCGGCGGTAATCGGCGACATCGAAACATGCGCCGCGGCGAGCGCCGGTGCGTCGTTTAATCCGTCACCGACCATAAGCACGCGCTGGCCCTGCGCCTTCAAGCGCTCGATGGCCTCGATCTTTTCGGCCGGAGTTCATGCCGGCCTGCCATTTGTCGATGCCGAGCTCCTGGGCGATCGGCGCGACAGCCTCCGCCCGGTCGCCGGAAAGTATCATCAGCCGCGAATCCGCGCTGGCGAAGCGTTGCCATCACCGCTCGTCGCATCAGGGCCGCAAAGTTTGCCGAACCGCAATCCTGGAAATCTGTCCGCCATAAGCAAAGGTGATGAAAGACGCGCCCTCGTTACCGTTGCCGGGGGGCGGTGCGTCAACGGACGTCCCGCAGAATGCCGCGCTGCCGAGGCGCGCTTCGCAGCCGTCGATCATGGCGCGAACGCCGCGGCCGGGCTCCTCCACCGCGCCGTCGATAGGGAATGCGCTGCCGCGCGATCTTCGCGAGCGCGGCCGCCAAGCGGATGATGGCTCGACAGCGCCAGCCGCGCCGCGCTGCTCGAGCAAGTCGGGATCGATCGCCGGCGCTCGTGTCGACCTGCGGATCGGGCAGGGTCAGCGTGCCGGTCTTGTCGAACACGATGGTGTCGATCTCGGCCAGGCGCTCGATGGCGTCGCCGCCGTTGAGAATGACGCCGCTGCGAAACAGTGCGCCCGCGGCGACCACTTGCACGGCCGGAATCGCCAGCGCGATCGCGCACGGACAGGTGATGATGAGGACCGCAATGGCGATGACGATGGCATCGTGCAGATCGAAGCCCCGGCGATCAGCCAACCGATCGCGGTCAGCGCCGCCGTCGCATGCACGACCGGCGCGTAAAGCCGCGCGGCGCGATCGGCGAGCCGCAGGATGCGCGATTTCGCCTGCAGTCGCCTTTCGCTAGAAGCCGCTCGACCTCATCGACCAACGTGCCGGCTGCCGGCCGCACTCACGCGCAGCGTCAGCGCGCCGGAAACATTGATGCTGCCGGCATAAGCGTTCGCGCCGACCCGTGCGTGCCGATAGGCGGTTTCGCCGGTAATCAGGCTCTCGTCGATGTCCGACGCGCCGCTGATCACGATTCCGTCCGCCGGAATGCGTTCGCCCGGGCGCACCAGCACGCGGTCGCCGGCGGCCAACGCCGCGGCCGGTACTCGGGCCAACTCGCCGTTCTGCTCGAATCGGTGCGCGAACTCCGCTTTCAGGCTGGCGAGATTGCCGGCCAACAGCCGGGTCTTCCGCCGCATCGGCCAGATCGAGATAGCGGCCGCAGAGCAGGAAAAACAGCAGCATGATCGCGGAATCGAAATAGGCGTGCGTCGGCGTGTGTCGCGGTTTCGTAGAGCGACAGGCCGAGCGCCAGTACGACGCCGACGGAGATCGGCACGTCCATATTGAGCGCCCGCGTCCGCAACGCCGCGGACGGCGCTCTGGAAGAACGGCTGTCCCGCATAGGCCGCCGCCGGCAGCGCGATCAGCGCGGACAGCCAATGAAACAGATCGCGTGTCTCCTGCGTCATGTCGGAGACGTTGCCCGCCCATACCGAGACCGACAGCAGCATGACGTTCATCGCGGCAAAACCCGCAACCGCAAGGCACTTCAAGAGCCATCGCGTCTGCGCGCTATCGTCAGCTTCGACGCGCTCCGGCGCGAACGGGTGGGCGCGATAAGCCGATCCGCTCCAGCGCTTCGATGATGCGAGCGGCGTCGATCTCGATCATCCCGCCAATCCACGGCGAGGCGGCGCTGGGTGAAGTTCAATCGCGCGTCGATCACGCCCGGCAGCTTGATCAAACCGCTCTCGATCTTGCGGATGCAGCCGGCGCAGGAGACGCCCTCCACCGCCAGCGTCATGTGTGACGCCCCTGCCTCGCCGTGCTCGACAAACATCGAAAGATCGAGGGTCTCGGCCATCGCCGCCTCAGCGTGTGATCACGCGATTTACCGAGCGGAACTGCCGCTCGCCCTGGCGCGCTGAGTTCGACGACAAGATCCCATTGGCCGGGCGGGAGCACGACATCGCCGTGGAAGTGGCCGGCTTCGTCCTCGCGAATGACGACCGTGCGATCGAGCCGGCGGTCGGTTGGGCGCGTAAACAGCGCCTCGGCGGTTAATCCCGTCAATGCGGCGCCGGTGCTGTCGCGCGCAACGACGTCGAGCGCCGTTGTCCCGCCGGCGGCCTGCGTGATCTTGCCGTCGACGCGCCAATGCCGCTCGTTCTGTGCTTTCCGCCATGGCGACGTCGCGCTCGAACATTTGTCCGGCCTGATAGGAGCTGTCGGTATCGACGCCGCCGAAAGTCGACATCGCAACATGGGCCATCACCACGTTCACGCCGATGACGACGCCGAAGAAGGCGAGCATGAAGGCGAGCACCATCCAGCCCGTCCATTCGCGCGGCGCGGTCCGCCGCGCCGCCCGTCGTTCGTCATGACCGATGAAATTGATCGACATGCGCCTGCCTCTATGGTCCGAAGAAATGATCGGCCGCGCTTGCGGCCGTGCCGCCGGTCTTCGGCAGGATGCTGAACTCGATCGGGATCGAGGCTTTCGCGGGCAGCCGCTCGCGCGTCGGTCACCAGCACGCGCACTTCGCGCGATTGGTCGGGGCCGACATCCATGAGCGGATTGCCGTTGGCAAAGCCCGACCGCCGATCACGTCGATGTCGGCATCGGTCAGGCCGGAGACGGCTATGCGCGAATGTCTTCTTCTCCAGACTCTTGTTGAGGATGCGCAGCGTGTAGGCGTTGCGCAGCGAGCCGTCGGACAAGCGCACAAACAGCGGATTGCGATCATGCAGGACGCTGATCGCGTCGTTCATGCGCGTCGCAAAGGCGTAGCTCATCACCATGCCGACGATGCCGATGATCGCCGCATAGAGCACCGTGCGCGTGCGCATGATTTTGTAGAGCGGCTGTAAGCCCTGTTCCCGGCGCTTGATGTTGATGTCGGTGTCGTAGGCGATGAGCCGCGGCGGCCGCCCGATTTTTTTCATCACGGCGTCGCAGGCGTCGATGCATAGGCCGCATTGAATGCAGCCGAGATCGGGGCCGCCGCGGATATCGACGCCGGTCGGGCAGACATGCACGCATTGCAGACAATCGATGCAGTCGCCGGCCGGCAGGCCTTCGCGCGTGAAGCGCCGCGGCCTTCTTCAGCGACGCGCGCGGCTCGCCGCGGTCGTACCGATAGGTGACGTTGAGCGCGTATTCGTCGGTCAAGCGCCGCCTGAATGCGCGGCCACGGACACATATAGACGCAGACCTGCTCGCGCATCCATCCGGCGAGCGCATAGGTCGTGAAAGTCAGTAATCCGATAAAGGCGTAGGCGATCAGCGGCGCCTGGAACGTCGCCAGGTCTGTGCACCAGCGTCGGCGCATCGGCGAAGTAGAGCACCCACGCGCCGCCGGTCCACCACGCCACCATCAGCCAGAGGAAATGCTTGGCGCCGCTTCGCGCTATTCGTTCCGCCGTCCATGGCTGGCGGTCGCGCTGCAGATGCTCGCGGCGGTCGCCTTCGGTCCAGCGCTCGATGGCCTGGAACAGATCGGTCCACACCGTCTGCGGACACAGATAGCCGCACCACAGCCGGCCGGCGACGGCGTTCATCAGGAACAGCGCCATCGCCGCGAGGATCAGCAAGCCGGTGAGGTAATAGAATTCCTGCGGCCAGATTTCGATGAAGAAGAAATAGAAGCGGCGGTTCGGAAAATCGATCAGCACCGCCTGGCCGGGCGCGTTCGGACCGCGATCCCAGCGCACGAACGGCAGCAAATAATAGATACCGAGCGTGACGCAGCAACATCGCCCACTTGATGCGCCGATACGTGCCCGACACGTGCTGCGGATAGACTTTTTCGGCGCGCGGCATAGAGCGGCTGCTCGTCTTCCGGCTCGCGGCTCGATAGCCGGGGATCAGCGGCGTCCGCGCTGCGCTCGTCAGCCAGCGGCGCGAGAGCGGTTGCGGCCCCGGTTGCGCAACCGCCTTCCAGCATCGCGAGTCGCGATATCGCAGCCGGGGCACATCGCGTTACTGCTCCCCGCCGCCGAAGCGTGTGGACGTAAACCGCCAGCGCTTTGATGGTGACATCGTCGAGCTTGCCGCCCCATGCCGGCATCACGCCGCCGCGTCCGTTGGTGATGCCCTCGATGATGGTCTTCTTGTCGGACGCATAGAGCCAGATCTTGTCGGTGAGATTGGGAGCGCCGACCTCGCGATTGCCTTTGCCTTCGGGACCGTGGCAAACGGCGCAATTGTCGGCGAAGACTTTCGCGCCGCGCCGCGAGATCGGTGCCGGGCGTGGTTGGCAGACCGGACAGCGAGCGGACGATAATCGGCGACGGTCGAAATCTCGTCGGGCTTGAGCAAGCCGTCGCGGCCGAAGGCCGGCATCGCGCCTTGATGGCCTTCATCGTCGCCGGAGCGCGCGCCGTGGCGTGATGGTTTGCTCAATCTCAGCGAGCGTGCCGCCCCACAGCCAGTCGTTGTCGTTGAGATTCGGGATAGCCCTTGGCGCCGCCGCCGCCGGCGCCATGGCACGGCGCGCAATTATCGGCGAACGCACGCCGGCCGAGCGCGCGGGCAAAGTCGAGCAATTCCGGCGTTGCTTCGATCTGTTGCAGCGAAGCTGCAGAGAGCTTGGCCATCATCGCGCCGCGCTCTTCTTGGAGCGCCGCAAGCTGCGTGGCGACGGCGCTGCGCGTGTGCCAGTTAAACAGTCCTTGCTGTACGACGACACCAGCGGCCAGGCCGGATACACGATCCAGTAGCCGATCGACCACACGATGGTGGCGTAGAACAGCCACAGCCACCAGCGCGGCAGCGGCGTATTCAGCTCTTGGATGCCGTCCCATTCGTGGCCGGTGGTTCCGATCTTCGCCGGCGGCTTCGGCGGATATTTTTTTTGGGCGAGCATGGCTCAGTCCTCCCGCAGCGGCAGGCGCGCGGTTTCGTCGAACTGCTGCTGGCGCGATCGGCCAAAGCGCGTAAGCGAGCACGCCGAGAAACATGCACGAAGAAATAAACAAGCCCCCAGGTTTGGGCGAGCTGTGCGAAAAACTCGTATGTCGACGACACCGATCGTCTCCTCAGCGGATGTTGGCTTTGTCGTTGTAGAGCTTGAAGTCGACCAGCGTGCCGAGCATTTGCAGGTAGGCGATCAGCGCGTCGGCCTCGGTGACGTGGCCCGGTTGCCGGCGAAATCGCGCGCTTGCGCCTTCGGATAGCGCTTGGCGAGGGCGGCGGCGTCCGGGGCGTCGTTCGGTCGCCTGCGTGCGCACGTCGGCGAGCGCGTTGGCGATCATCTCATCGGTGTAGGGCACGCCGAGCAGCGCCTGCACCTTCATGTCCTCGGCGATGTGCGAAAAATCGAGATCGGTGGTGAACAGCCACGGATAAGCCGGCATGATCGAGCCCGGCACCACCGAGCGCGGATCCTTCAGATGATCGCGATGCCAGTCGTCCGAATATTTGCCGCCGACCCGCGCCAGATCGGGACCGTTGCGCTTCGAGCCCCACTGGAACGGATGATCGTACATGCTCTCGGCGGCGAGCGAGTAATGGCCGTAGCGCTCGACCTCGTCGCGCAGCGCCCGGATCATTTGCGAGTGGCAGAGGTAGCAGCCCTCGCGGACGTAGATGTTGCGGCCGGCGAGCTCGAGCGGCGTGTAGGGCCGCATGCCCGGCGCCGTCTCGATCGTGCTGCTTCAGGTAAAACAGCGGCACGACTTCGACCAGGCCGCCGATGGCGATCACGATCAGGATGCCGAGCAGCAGCAGGATCGAGTTGCGTTCGAGGATCCAGTGCTTCTGCCATAGCGACGTGTAGGACGGCATTGAACGATTCTCCTATTCGGCCGGAGCCATGGTGAGCGCCGGCGCCAGCGCGTTCCGCGCGGATAGATCGTCCGCCAGACGTTGAACGCCATGATCAGCGCGCCGATCAGGAACAGCGCGCCGCCGATGCGCGCGGATGACGTAGAACGGATGCATCGCTTCCACGGTCTCGATGAAGGAGTATTCGAGGAAGCCGAGGCTGGTGTAAGCGCGCCACATCAAGCCTTGCAGGATGCCGGCGACCCACATCGAGGTGACGTAGACCACGATGCCGATGGTCGCGATCCAGAAGTGCCAGTTGACCAGCCGCAGCGAATAGAGCGGCCGATTCCACAACCACGGCACCAGGCAATAAATCGCGCCGAACGAGACGAAGCCGACCCAGCCCAGCGCGCCGGAATGCACGTGGCCGATGGTCCAGTCGGTGTAATGCGACAGCGAATTGACCGCCTTCATCGACATGACCGGGCCTTCGAAGGTGGCCATGCCGTAGAACGCGACCGAGAGCACCATCATGCGCAGCACCGGATCGGTGCGGAGCTTGTCCCACGCGCCGGACAGCGTCATCAGCCCGTTGATCATGCCGCCCCAGGACGGCATCCACAGCATGATCGAAAACGTCATGCCGAGCGTCTGCGTCCAGTCCGGCAGCGCCGTGTAGTGCAGGTGATGCGGGCCGGCCCAGATGTAGAGAAAGATCAGCGCCCAGAAATGAATGATCGAGAGCCGATAGCTGTAGATCGGCCGCTCGGCGCGCTTCGGGATGAAGTAGTACATGATCCCGAGAAAGCCGGCGGTGAGGAAGAAGCCGACGGCGTTGTGGCCGTACCACCACTGCACCATGGCGTCCTGCACGCCCGACCAGACGATGTAGGATTTCGGCGAGAACACCGAAACCGGCACGGCGGCGTTATTGCCGAGATGCAGAACCGCGATGGTGAGAATGAAGGCGAGATAGAACCAGTTGGCGACATAGATGTGCGGCTCTTTGCGCCGCATCAGCGTGCCGAGAAAGACCAGCAGATAAACCACCCAGACGATGGTGAGCCAGAGATCGGCATACCATTCCGGCTCGGCATATTCCTTCGATTGGGTGATGCCGAGCAAATAGCCGGTGCCGGCGATGACGAATGAAGAAGTTGTAGCCGAGCACGACGAACCACGGCGCGATGTCGCCGACCAGGCGCGCGCGGCAGGTGCGCTGCACGACGTAGAACGATGTCGCGATCAGGACATTGCCGCCGAAGGCGAAGATCACCGCCGAAGTGTGCAGCGGCCGCAACCGGCCGAACGAGATATAGGACAGGTCGAGATTGAGCGCCGGAAAGGCGAGCTCAAGCGCGATCCACAAGCCCGACCGCAAATCCGGCGATGCCCCAGAACACCGCGAGGATCGTCGCCAACTTGACCGGCCCCATATTGTAGTTCGGCTTGCCGTCGATGGTCAGCGGCGTCGGCTCGCGCGGGACGATCGAAATAGCGGTTGAAGATCGCGAAGACCGCGGCGACGCTTCCGGCGGCGAACAGATAGGCGTGGAACGCATATTCGGGCGTGTAGGCTTTTGCCGCGACCACGATCGAAAAAAACGCCAGCGCGACGAATGCGACCGCTGTGCCGCCTTCGCCTATTGTCATGTACTTCGATTGGGCTTGTGCCATGAATCCCCCGCGGCTTCACCGCCGTGCCGGCTTCAGCAATTAGCAGCAGGAAGCACGCCTAACGCCGCGCGCTTTTGATGCAGATCAACGGTCGGGGAAATTTACGATCGGGAGCGTAATCGAGCGCCGCGCGCGCGGGTTACACGCGCAAAAGCGGCGTTATTGCTCCAGCGATTTCAGGTAGGCGATGACGTCGGAAACCTGGCCGGGATCGAGCCGGAATTCCGGCATGCTTGGATGGCCGGTGACGATGCCTTCGGCCAGCAACTCCTGCAAACTTTCAACCGGATACCGCTCATGCAAGGTGCGGAACGGCGGAGCGATGCGCAGCGGGCTCTCGCCGACTCTGCCAGTGGCATGACAATGCGTGCAGTGCGTACGGACAAATACCTGTCCTCGTTGCGCCGCCGGCGAAAGCGCTTCTTCGCTATGCGCCGCTTGCGACGCGAGCGCCGCGACCGCGATACTAGCCGCAAGAATGACGCGCAAGCCGCTTCGCCCCGCCCGAACAGACATCTTTGCCCTCAGTGTTTAAGCGCCCCTCGAGTATCCGTCTTCGCCGCTTTTCTGGCAACAACCTCGTCGACCGGCGGATTGTCTTTTTGCGGTGACCGACGCTCGCTTGCTTCGTCTTCCGGAGATTGAAACGCCATCCCGGACATCGGCTCGACCCAGACGAGATGGTCGCGCACTTTTTGGACGCCGGCGACATTTTCCGCGACGACGACGCACGCTTGCCGCTCCCGGTCGTCGGTGATCGTGCCCCACAGCTCGGCGACGCCGTCCTTGACGATGACGTCGATCCGCGGCGCCCAAGGATGCGCGCCGAATGCCGCAAGGATTTCCTCGCGAATGGCCGAGTCGCCTCCGGCCGGAGCCTTTTTATCGCTCGCCAAGCTCACGATGGCTCGCACCAGATTGGCGCGGCTGACAATGCCGACGAGCTTGCCGTCGCGAAGTACCGGCAGCCGCTTGATGCCATTGCGCTCCATCAGCTCAACGACGCGGGCCAGGTCGGTATCTCTTCGCCGACCGTTACCGGACCCTGCGTCATCACTTGTTCGACTTTGCGGCCGGACGTGTGAGTGAACTCCTCGGCAAGCTTTCCGGGACCGAGAACAAACTCAACCCATTTCGGCCGCCGGCGCTCGGTGCCGATCTCAGACCGCCGCAGGAAATCGCCCTCCGTTACCATTCCGACCAGATTGCCTCTGGCATCCACCACCGGCAGGCCGCTGATGCGATTTTGCAGCATGATACGTGCGGCCGTCAGGATCGTATCGTCAGGCTGGGCCGAAACCACATTGCGTGTCATGACGTCACTGACGCGCATGGCTCTCTCTCCTGTGCAAATTGATCTCTGACGGCTTTAGCCGTTGAGCCGGCTCAGTGCGGTGCGATTACGCAGCACGATCCGCCGCGATGACGGCACTTCGATCGTCGCGGCGGTTTCCAGGTTGGTCAGCGTGCGTGACACTGTCTCGATGGTCAGGCCGAGATAGTCGGCGATATCCTGCCGCGACATCGGCAATTCGACGATGTTGTTGGCGCAGGCGCGCTCCGCCATTTCCAGAAGGAAACTCGCCACGCGTTCCTGGGCGCTTTTGACCAGCAGCAGGACGCGATCCTGCGTCCGCCGCAGCTCGCGGCTCGTCAGGTCAAGCAACTCCTTGCCGATCGAGGCGTCGCGTCCGGCGATCGCGGTCAGCGCGCTGCGCTTGACCACCAGCACCTTCGCATCGCTGACGGCCTCGGCGGAAAAGACGTGCGCTTCGGCGAATTGCAGGCCGAAAATATCGCCCGGCAGGTAAAAACCCGCCACCTGACGGCGGCCGTCGCTGAGAGATCTTGTAAGTGCGGACGGTGCCCTGGACGACCTTGTAAACATAGTCCGCAGGCTCGTTTTCGCCGAAGATCTCGGTATTGCGCGGATACGACATCATCGCGCCCATGAGCTGCATGGTCTCGGTGAGCGACCCGTGCCCGCTGTCGGAGTTCGCGCGGTGCAGAACCGGCGTTACGTTACGTGACGATGCAAATCCGTGGTGGGGATTGCTGCGAATAGCGGTCTGAGTCTGCATGGCCCTTTACCCTCCGGCAGCTTCGGAGGATAGCCATAGACTTCGGACGGCCGGCGGGAAATTCCGCTAATGTCCGTAAGGGGTATTACGTAGGCGCTTTCGGCGATAAGCCGTCACAGACAAGCACCGACCCGCGTTGCGGTTGAATGTCCTTCGCGCTGGGGCAGTTTGGCCCTGCCGATCCAGAAGCCTTGCACCGCGCCGACAATGGATCGGAACGTTTGCAGGTCCACCGGCTTGGTGACGTAGCAGTTCGCGCCCAGCTCGTAGCAGTTGGTGATATCAAAATCGGACTCGGACGAAGACAGCACCACAACGGGGATGCGGCGCAGTAGATCGTGTGTCTTGAGCACGGCGAGCACCTGGCGGCCGTCTTTGCGCGGCAAGTTGAGATCGAGCAGAATCAATGTCGGCCGGCCGCTCTGTGACGAATTCGAGACATCCTCCAATAGCGTAAGTGCTTCAATCCCGTCTTTGGCCAGGGATACTTCCACGTCATTCGTTGCCGAAAGGATTTCTATGGTCAGATCGGCATCTGCGGGATTGTCCTCGACCAGAAGGATATGAAATTTTTTCATGACAGCGGTCCCTTAGGCGCTCGGAATAGTGAAATAGAACGTGGTGCCGCGACCACCTTCGGACTCGAACCAGACACGTCCGCCGTGGCGTTCGACTATTTTCTTGACGATGGCGAGCCCGATGCCGCTGCCCTCATATTGCCCGCGCTCATGCAGCCGCTGGAACATCTGAAAGACCCGCTCGGCATATTGCTTGTCGATGCCGATGCCGTTGTCCGCGACCCAGAATTCGCACTTGCCGTTGCGCCGTTCAGCGCCGATATGGATCAACGGCCGGCGAACGCTGCGAAACTTGATGGCGTTGCCGATGATGTTCTGAAACACTTGACCGAGCTGCGCCTGGTCGGCGCGAACCGCGGGGAGTTCGCACCGCACAATCTCGGCGCCGCTCTCGTCGATGGCGGCCTTGAGCGCCTGGATCGCGTTCTCCACGACCAGCGCGCTCTCAACCTTGATCGGCACTTTGGCGTTTGAGCTCGACTCTCGAATATTCGAGCAGTTCTTTGATGAGTTGCTGCATGCGCTTGGCGCCGTCGATCGTGTACTTGATATATTTATCGGCGCGTTCGTCGAGCTTGCCCTGGTAGCGTTCCGCGATGAGCTGCGCATATGTGGCGACCATCCGCAGTGGCTCCTGCAGATCGTGCGACGCGACATAGGCGAATTGCTCGAGATCGGCATTCGACCGCTGCAATTCCTCCCGTTGCTCGGCCAAGGACTGCATGGCGCGTTTTCGCTCGCTGATGTCGAGGATCGCGCTGAGCACCATAGTGCCTTCGGGCGTTTGAATCGGGTTCAGGCCGATTTCGACCGGAAGCTCCGTCCCGTCTTTGCGAACGACGTGGAGGTCGCGCCCGGAGCCCATGGAGCGAGCCTCGGGGCGCTTGTGAAAGGCGTTCCGGAAACGAACGTGTTCGCCCTGGATACGCCGGGGCACCAGCATTTCTATTGGCTTGCCGATCAGTTCGGCGCGTCCGTAACCGAGCAGCCTCTCGGTCTCCGCGTTGACGAGGACGATCTTTCCGGCCGCGTCAGTCATGATCATGCCGCTGGGCGTCGCTTCAACGACGCGGCGAAATCGTTCATCGGCGGATTTGCGTTCGGTGATGTCGGTGATGGCGCTGAGCACCAATAAGCCGTCGCGAGTGCGGATCGGATTAAGGCCGATCTCGACCGGGATCTCCGTGCCGTCCTTACGAAGGCCGTAAAGATCGCGGCCAACGCCCATGCGGCGTGTCTCAGGGCGATCGACGAAATTGGCGCGATGACCGCCGTGCGCCGCTTTCATCGCCGCGGGAATGAGCATATCGATCGAGTTGCCGAGGAGTTCGTCGCGCTGCATAGCCGAACAGCCGCTGGGCTTCGGCATTCACCAACACGATTTGCCCGGCGGCATCGGTCATGATCATGCCGCTTGGACAAGCTTCGACCGCCAGGCGGACGATCTCGTCGAAACTTATGTTACCGCCCAGGCCGCTCGCGGGTCGATCGGCCGTCGAGATCGCCTGGTCCATTTGGCGCTCGCTGCTTGTGTCGCATTTTTCGCGTGAAAACGCGCGGATTTTTTGCGCTGGAAGTTTTTGCAAATCCGTTAAGCAAAATTTGCGGTGCGATTACCGCTGCGGGCAAAATTTTTTGTCGGCAGTCGACGCGAAACGACCGGGTCAGCGCCAAATTTTTTATAAAGTTGTTTGTTGTGCGGCCAAAGCGGTGATCCCCGAGCGCCGCGTATCATCGCGCTTCGTCTGTCGTTTTAGTTTGATTAAGCGCGTCGTGCTTTTTTGGCTGTGGAATTGTTGACTGCACCCATCTACGGGCTATGGTCCCTCGGTGCAAACCCATGAAAACTTTGATCGCTTTCTTCAAAGACGAGACCGCGGCCACGGCCATTGAATATGGCCTTATAGCTGCGGGCATTTCTGTTACGATCATCGCAACGGTGAAGGGTATCGGCACTAAGCTGAATACCAGCTTCGGCAGTATCTCCACTCAGCTTAAGTGACTCCCGCTACCGCGGACTGTCGAACGACGCGCGCCGACTAGGGACGGCTTGCGCGGACGATCGCGTACGTTTCAGCCGTTGAGGCGATGCAGTGCCGGGCGGTTTCGCAGCACGATCCGCCGCGATGACGGTACCTCGATGGCGGAGGATGTCTCGAGACAAGTGAGCGTCCGCGAAACCGTTTCGATGGTCAGCCCGAGATAATCGGCAATATCCTGCCGCGACATCGGCAACTCGACGATGTTGTTGGCGCAGGCGCGTTCCGCCATTTCCAGAATAAAGCTTGCCACCCGCTCTTGCGCACTTTTGACCAGAAGCAGAACGCGGTTCTGCAGTTGCCGCAGCTCACGGCTTGTCAGGTCGAGCAGCTCCTTGCCAATCGATGCGTCGCGCCCGGCAAGCGCGGTCAAGGCGCAGCGTTTCACCACGAGCACTTTGACATCGTTGATGGCTTCGGCGGAAAAGACGTGCTCGTCGGCGGATTGCAGGCCGAAAATATCGCCGGGCAAATAGAACCCGCCGATTTGGCGGCGCCCGTCGCTGAGAATCTTGTAGGTCCGCACGGCGCCGCTGACGACCTTGTAGACGAAGTCCGCCGGCTCATTCTCGCCGAAAATCTCGGTATTGCGAGGATATGACATCACCGCGCCCATCAGGTGCATGGTCTGGCCGAGCGAACCGCGGCCGCCATCTCCGGACACCCGGTTCAAAGCCGGCAGCGGTGCAGTACGCGTACCAGAAAATCGTTGGCCGGGGTCGCTGCGGACGGCGGTCTCAGTAAGCATGGCCCTTTACCTCCGGGAGCTTCGAGAGCTATGGATAACCCCCGGACGACACGCGAAAAATTCAGATAATCACCCTAAGGGGTATCCCGGAGGCAGCTCCGGTGTCCGGAAAAAGCGCTGTAACTTCGCGGTAATCGCCGGCAGCTCAATGACAGAAGCGGTGCCCCGTTCGGAATCTTCTCCCGCCAGGTGGGCGGTTAGGCTGTCCGCGCCACGGAGCGTTATCGAGCAATACGGCATCGCCGTGATCGCAATCACGGCGGCGCTGGTCCTCCGGGTAGCGCTTGGGTCGGAACTCGGCGGCCAGGCTTCTTATCTTTTCTTTTTTCCTGCCATTTTGATCGCGTCGGCATTCGGCGGATGGGGTCCGGGCATTGCGGCTACGATCCTTGGCTTATTGCTCGGCCTGTTCTTGGTCACGGATACGCGCATTCTGACCAATGCCGACATCATCAACGCGACCGTCTTTGCTCTCGTGGGTGCCGGTGCCTCGTGGCGCGGCGAATTATTGCGTCGCTCCCGCCTTGCCGCGGCGGCAAGTGCCGACGCCGCAATGGCGGGCGAAGCGCACCTCAAATCGATTCTCGATACCGTGCCTGACGCCATGATCGTCATTGATGAGCGCGGCACCATGCAGTCCTTCAGTCCGGCCGCGGAGCGGCTTTTCGGCTACGCCGCGGCGGAGGCGGTGGGAAAAAACGTCAAGGTGTTGATGCCATCGCCCTACCGCGAAGATCACGACTCTTATCTGGAACGGTACCGAAAAACCGGTGAACGAAAAATCATCGGTATCGGGCGGGTGGTCGTTGGCGAGCGCAAGGACGGTTCAACTTTCCCGCTCGAACTCAGCGTCGGTGAGGTGGAAACCGCCAACCGGCAATTCTTTACCGGGTTTATTCGCGATTTGACCGAGCGGCAGGAAAATGAGGCGAGATTGCAGGAACTGCAATCGGAGCTCGTTCATGTCTCGCGCTTGACTGCCATGGGCGAAATGGCGTCGGCGTTGGCGCACGAACTCAACCAGCCGCTCTCCGCGATTGCCAATTACATGAAAGGCTCGCGCCGGCTGCTTGAGGACGGCACTGACGAGCGCACAGCCGTGTTGCGCGACGCCATGGAAAAGGCGAGCGAGCAGGCGCTGCGTGCGGGACAGGTGATCCGCCGTTTGCGCGATTTCGTCGCGCGCGGCGAGAACGAGCGGCGGGTGGAGGATGTAAGAAAGCTCGTCGAGGAAGCCAGCGCGTTGGCGCTGGTCGGCGCCAAAGACACCGGTGTTCGCGTGCGCTTTGATTTCGATCCACGCGTCAATTTTGTCCTGGCGGATAAGGTGCAGGTGCAACAGGTGCTGCTCAATTTGATGCGCAACGCCATTGAAGCCATGGAGTACAGCGAAAAACGCGATTTGGTCATATCCACGACGGTTGCTCCCGAGGATATGGTTGCGATCGCCGTCTCCGATACCGGCACCGGCATAGCACCCGAAATCAGCGCCCAACTGTTTCAGCCTTTCGTCACCACAAAGCGGCAGGGCATGGGTGTCGGTTTGTCGATTTCACGCACGATTATCGAAGCGCATGGCGGCACCATCGTGCCGCGCGCCAATCCCGGCGGTGGAACGATCTTTTCATTCACTTTGCCAGCGATCAGCAACGAGGATGCCGGCGATGCCCTCCGATAAGATGCTGGTCCACATCATCGACGACGACCAAGCCATGCGCAAGTCGCTGGTGTTCCTGTTCCGCACCGCGCACATCGCCGCGGAGACTTTCGCGTCGGGGCCGGCCTTTCTGGCGAGCCTGCCGGATGACCGGTTGCGCTGCGTCATCACCGATGTGCGCATGCCGGAAATGAGCGGACTAGAACTGCTGCGGCGCCTCCGGGAAATGAAGATTGTTGTGCCGGTGATCGTCATTACCGGCCACGCCGACGTTCCGCTCGCGGTTGAGGCGATGAAATTTGGCGCGATCGACTTCCTGGAAAAGCCCTTCGACGACGAGGTACTGCTGGCGAGCGTTCGCGCGGCGCTGGAACGGCAGCAGGGTGAGACCAAGCGCCATGCGGAGCGCTCCGATATAGAAAGCAGGATCGCGGCGCTTTCGAACCGTGAACGCGATGTGCTGATCGGTCTTGTCGCCGGGCGGGCCAACAAGCAGATCGCCTACGACCTGGGGATTAGCCCGCGGACGGTGGAAATCTACCGAGCCAATCTGATGGACAAGATGCAGGCCGGTTCGCTGTCGGATCTGGTGCGGATGGCCCTGATCGCGGGAATTCTGGGGCAGGATTGACGGCCAATCGAACGCTTATTACCGCCGCGGGCAACCCGGCCCGCAATTGAGCCAAATCAAAGCGGCGGTCGTGCGCTTATGATTTATGTGCCCAATTCGATTTCCGCGTTCCAAAGAACGAGATCGCTTTGCAGGCACAAGTCACGAGGGCTAGGCACTCAGCGCCATCACCCGTTGTGGTCGTCGTCGACCAGGACGCTGCCGTCCGCAGCTCGCTGAAATTCTCGCTGGAATTGGAAGGATTCTCGATGCGCGCCTACGGCAACGCCGCTGATTTCCTGGATGCCAGGCTGGATGACGCGGATTGCCTGGTGATCGACCAGCGCGTTCCGGCCATGAGCGGTATCGAGCTCATCGGCAAATTGCGCGCGCAAAACATCGCCACGCCCGCAGTTTTGATCGTCAGCCAGCCCAATCTGGCGGTTAGTGCTTCCGCCGAGAAAGCTCATGTCCCGATTGTCGAAAAGCCGTTTCTCGGCAACGCCTTGGTCGACAAGATACGGCAAGTCTGCGGTACGAAAGCCGATTAGCGAGGCAGGCCGCCGGAGCCGGCCTATTCCATTATTTGTAGAACCCGCACGGCCTCATCCGGGCTCAGCTTGTTGACGTCAGTATCGCGCGGGTCGGGCTTGAGAGCGTCGTAAAAGCTTTTCGCCGCATCGCGCAGCTCTTCCCGATGGACGATATCGTCCTTCTCCAGGGACGCCGCCGTTCTTGCGAGGTCGCGCAAGATCTCGGCAAACAACGCGCAATGAAAATGAATCTGAACGGTTTTGCGCGCGTCATTTGTCGCCGCGCTATAGAGGCTCAAGGCTATTCCGTCCTTTTCGAAACGCGCGTCAAAACGTGACGTCCGCTCGAACGTGCCGATGTAAACTTTGTCCGGATATTCAATGGCGACTTCGGCTTTGTCGGGAATCGGCTTGCGCATGCGGGTGTCCTCTAATTATTTCGAAGCTATCAGGGTCAATTTGGCGGCTACCATTTTAACCGGCGCGCGATGGGCGCTCGGAATGCTCAACGTCCCTGATCCATTCGCGCCAGTGGGTTGGGTTGATCTCAATCTGCTTGTGGGTCACGGCATTGATCCACACCGCCTCCCGATAGCGGCACGGGAAACGAACGGGGTGGATTCCGGCGCGATCGACGACGGCGACCTCGACGTCGCGGTCAGAGGGGACGCTGCCGATCTCCTTCCATTCCATGGGACAATTTTGCCACGTCCTAAGCCGCGGCATTTGATCTCGATCAACGCTTGCGGACTGGGAGCTGCCGTTCCGAAATTTCTTGAGGATTTTGGCGGCTTTCGCGGGGACGAAACGCCGCTCGATGTCCAGCGCCATTGCCCATGTCGAAAATGGGGCCCCGCCCAATAAAATGGCCGAAGTTTGATCCATGTCATGGACCCGACACAACGAACGGATGTATCCGCCAAATAAGGGGTGCGATTACGAGAGAGGGGCCGCCCGATACATGATCGGGTGGAGCTCAGATGCTGGATCTATTCAGCGGCGAGAATGGGCGGCGCGACACGCTCAGTTTCGTCGAAGAAAAAGCTGCGGTCGGTTTATGGTTTTGGGATCTCAAAACCAAAAAGATGGAGTGGTCGTCGGGTTTCTTCCACTTGCTGGGGCTGGAACCCGGCGGCGTCGAGCCGTCTTACATGCTGCTCGAGGCGATGGTTCATCCCGACGACGTCCGCCCGCCCGGTGAGATTGACCAGCTCCTGAATCAGGCCGGTTCGATTGAGCGGCAGTTCAGGCTGATCTTGCGTAATCGACGCGTCCGCCACGTCCTCAGCCGCGGCGAAGTGTTGCTGGATTGGGAAGGGCGCCCCGACACGGCGATCGGCGTCATGGTCGACGTGACGCGTCAGTGCGAAGCGCAGTCGCGAATGGAAGCTTTACGCGAACGCTATCGCCGGCTGGTCGAGGCCATGGCGGCGATCGTGTGGACTGTGAACAGCGACGGCCCGGTGGAAGACCTCTGGAATTGGCAGAACTTCACCGGGCAAAGCCTGAACAGCGCCATCGGCTATGGTTGGCTCGGCGTCGTGCATCCGGAAGAACAGGGAGCCGTCAGGCAGTTATGGGATGCCTCCATCGCCGGACGCTCGGCGTTCGAGTTGGAATTTCGTTTACGCCGCGCCGACGGCATCTACCGCTGGGTTCAGATGCGGGTCCGGCCGACGATCGACTTGCGCGGCTCCGTCAGCGAGTGGCTGGCCGTATGCGTCGATGTTCACGATCACAAGGTGTGGCCGGCGGCGGCCAAGTCGCCGCTATTCACCGGATCGCAGCTGCGCGCCGCGCGCGGCATCCTCAATTGGTCCGTCAGACAACTAGCTGATAGCGCCGGAGTAGGGGTCTCCGCCATCCGCCGGGTCGAAGAATTCGACGGGCCGCCGAAAGAGTTCGAACATTACGGCGAGCGCGTCAGACAAGTTCTGGAAGAAGCCGGAGTCGAATTTCTTTTCCCGCCCCTTGGTAAACCCGGCGTTCGCCTGCGTTGAACGCAGCAAACAAATTTTGTTGGCGTCGCGATTCGCGCGAACAAAAATTGGCGCCGATCTGCCGGATCGATTCGCGGCGCCCAATTTTTTGATCGTCGCGCTGCGACGGTGGGTGCGTTCGCGAAAATTTAGCTTAACGCAATTGCAAACAAGCGCCGCGCATCGTGGGCCTCATTGAGGGCCCGGCGAATCTGGCGATTCGTCATACTGCATTCGCCGCCGAGTAAAGTTGATCGCGAAATTGGGCGACGACGCTCACGGAGGGCGTGACGCATGATGCTCAGGACGCAGACGGCGTTCGCAATGAGCGGCGCCGTGATACTGACAGCGACCGTCCTTTGCCTCATAGGCAGCGCACGGCTCGACAGCACGACGCTTCTTGAGTGGTCAATCGCGGTCAGCGGGTTGTTGGTCGCCGCCGTTGTGATTGCCCATATCCTGATGCGGCCACTGGCGGCGATGAGCAAAAGCGCCAGTGCCTTTGCTCGCGAAGTCGACACGCCTGCCCTGGCGCCGTCGAACGGCGAGTTTGGCCTATTTGCGCAAGCGCTTCATGGCATGGCGGCCGACGTTCGGCGCAAGTCCGAGGCGCTGTCGGAGGAAAGCGCAAGGCGTCGCAATATCGAATCGGCGCTGATCGAAACTTCGGCCAATCCGGTTATCACCGTGACGCCAAACGGATTCATCACGACTTGGAATCCGGCGGCGGAAAAACTCTACGGTTACAAGGCCAGCGAGGCGATCGGCCGGGACGTCGGGCTGATCATTCCGGCCGACCGGCTGGCGGAGCATCGCGCAATTGCTGCAAGAGCTCTCGCCGACGATCCTGTCGAGGCGATTGAGACCGTCCGGCTGGGCAAGGGCGGCCGAAGAATCGACGTCGCGCTAAGCGTCCAGGCCGATCGGACGTCCCTCCGGCAAAATCGTCGGGCTTCTCATCATCACACGCGACATATCGGCGCAAAAGCTCACCGAGGAGAAATTCCAGCTGGCCGTCGAATCCTGCCCGAGCGGCATGCTCATGGTCGATCGTTTCGGCGACATCGTCCTGGTCAACGGCGAGGTCGAGCGGCTGTTCGGCTACCGCCGCGACGAACTGCTCGGGCAAAAGATCGAGATCCTGATTCCCGAAGTGTCGCGGCAGCAACACATCCGTCACCGCGATAATTTCACCTCTCACCCGCAGACGCGGCACATGGGAGCCAGGCAAGATTTGTTTGGGCGCCACAAGGACGGCACCGAGATCCCCGTGGAGATCGGTCTCAACCCGATCCAGACCCGCGAAGGTCCGTTGATTCTCAGCGCCATCGTCGACATCAGCGAGCGCAAGCGTGCGGAGCGCTTGAAGGATGAGTTCGTAGCCACGGTAAGCCATGAGTTGCGCACGCCGCTGACCTCGATTGCGGCATCGCTAGGTCTCCTCGCCGGCCCCTGGCACTCAGCCATGCCCGATACGGCTAAACGCCTGGTCACGCTCGCCAACTCCAACAGCGCCCGGCTTGTCCGCTTGGTCAACGACATCCTTGATTTCGAAAAAATCCAGTCGGGCAAAAGCGTCTTCGATCTTAAGCGGGTGAAATTACGCGGCTTGGTCGAGCAGACCATCGAAACCAGCAAAGCGCTTGCCGACTCCCGCGGCGTGACGCTTCGATTGCAGCCATCCGACAATTACGAGGTTTCCGCCGATTCCGACCGTCTGACGCAGGTGATGACCAATCTGTTGTCGAACGCCATCAAGTTTTCGCCGCGCGAAACCGAAGTGACCGATCACCATCGAACGCCGCGGGGACTACATCCGTACCTCCGTCAGGGATCGTGGCCCTGGCGTTCCCGAAGCTTTCAAGCCGCATCTATTTGAGAAGTTCGCGCAAGCCGATGCCTCCGATGCCCGCGAGAAAGGCGGCACCGGCCTCGGCCTGAACATCGTCAAGCAGATCGTGCAGCGGCTGGGCGGCAATGTCGGCTACGCAGCCGCGCCCGGCGGCGGCGCCGAGTTCTACTTCGACCTTCCGGCGTTGGAAGCGGGGGCCAGATCACAAGCCAAATCAGAAGCCGTTGTGGTGCAGCTGCGCGACGGCGCGGCGGCGCACGGGAAAGGGAGCGGTCATGAGCAAGTTTCGTATTCTTCACGTCGATGACGAGCCGGACATCCGCGAAGTCGTCGAGGCCTCGCTGATGCTCGATCCGGATTTCTTTGTTCGCAGTTGCGGCTCGGGCGAAGAAGCGGTGGCGATAGCGCCGGATTGGCGTCCCGATCTCATTCTCTGCGACGTCATGATGCCGGTCATGGACGGCCCCGCAACGTTGGCGCGGTTGCGGGAATCACCCAAGCACGGAGAAAACGCCGGTTATCTTCATGACGGCGCGTGCCCAGCCGCGGGAGCTCGAGCATTTCAAGTCGCTCGGTGCAGCCGGCGTGATCGCCAAGCCGTTCGATCCGTTGACCCTGTGTGCCCAGGTCCGGGATCTTTACTTTGCCGCCAGCCTCGCCAAACAAACCGACGCGTTCGACGACCGGTTACGCGCCAATGCCGGCACGCTCGGTCAGTTGCGGACCCGGTTGCGGGACGAACCGAGCTCCGGCGCCACTCTGGCGGAGCTTGAGACCTGCGCTCACAAGCTCGCCGGTGCGGCCGGTATTTTCGGCCGCCAAACGGTGTCCAAGGCGGCCAGAGAACTCGAGGAAACCATCATCGAGCAGCACGCGGTTCGTTGGGCAACACCCGGCAAGGTGGAGCGCGATCTCGATGCGCTGCTCGGATGCATAACCAGCGCCCTTGGTGGGGCAAAAGGGGAGATGGCACGTGACCACGTCAACTGAAGCAAGTGGCTTAGCAAGTCCCGTAGCACCGCGCGTGCTCATCGCCGACGACGATCCGAGCGTATTGAAGTTTCTTGCCGACCATTGTGCGCAACTGGGCTTCCGCGTGCAGACGGCCAGCAACGGCCTGAACGCCTTCGCCATCGCACACCGGTTTGCTCCGGACGTGCTGATCATCGACGTCAACATGCCCGAGGTGAACGGCATGTCGCTGTGCGAGAAGCTTCTGGAACCGGGCAAAAAACCAATCGATCTGGTGGTGATTTCGGGAAATCCGACTCCCGAGACGATCGAACGCTGCGAGGGTTACGGCGCGAGCTGCGTGCCCAAGGGGCCTGAGCTTTGGGACACCATCCAGTCGGAGCTGATTGAACTCTTTCCCGGTGTGACCCCGCAGCCGGCGCCGGTGGAATTGCGCGGTTGGCGGCGCGCGTGTTAGCCAACGGCCGCGGGTTCTCATTTGTCGACGACGACGCCGACGTCGGCAATTTTCCTGTGCAGCCGGCTCAATAAGTGCGGCGTCGATGCGCTGTTCGCGCCCGATGGCGTCGCCGGTTACCGCATCGCGCGCAGTGAGCGGCCGGCCGTTGTGATCTCGGATTATTTCATGCCCACCGGCGACGCGCTTTATCTGCTCTGGAAATTGCGCAGCGCACCGATAACCGAGGCGATACCGTTCTTCGTCATGAGCGGCCGCAATCTCGATGAAGCGTCCAAGATGAACCTTCAGCGCGAGATTTGCGGGCGGCCCGGCGCGGTCGCCTGTTCAGGAAACCACTCGACTTCGACGAGATGCTCATCGCGCTGCAGAAATTTTGTGCGCTTGACTTAGGCAAGCTCAGTCAGCCGACGGTAACAGGTCTTAACCATTGCGGCCAATCCCGCGCTCGCCGGCGTAGATTTTGACATCGCGCAAAGTGTCGCGCCCCGGAAGTTGTTTTTCTCTACCGACGGTTGATCAAACAGCCGGCGGGTCTTGCAGACGGTAGCGGCGCGTCCCGAAGAGGCAGGTTGTCGATTATGTCGTGTTCAGACGCAGCGGAGTTGGATCATCCAGCCGGACAGCGGTTCAAGCTGACCTGGAGCCGCCGGTCGGTCAAGGACGCGGCAATTATCGCGCTGCTCGCACCGCTCGCCCTCATCGCTTGTCAAAAGCTCGACATTTTCAACACCATCGTCAGGCTTCAATCGATTTACGGCGACTGGGGCCTGGACGATCTGGTGATGATCAGCGTGATCCTCGCGGTCGCGCTGACGGCGTTCAGTTGGCGGCGCTTGCAGGATCTGACGGCCGAAGTCGCGGCGCGATGCGCCGCCGAGGCGGAGGTGAAATCAAAGGTTGCCCAGCTCACCGAAACGAAGCTGTTCCTCAATACCATTGTCGACAACGTTCCGATCACGATTTTCGTGCGCGAACTGCCGGAGCGGCGTTTCGTGCTAGTCAATCGCGAGGGCGAAAATCTCGTTGGCCGTTGCCGCAACGATATTCTCGGCAAAACGGCCGGAGGAAATCTTCCCGCAGGAGGTCGCGCGGCTGGTCGCCGACCATGACCTCGTTCATCTCGGCGTCCGATGCAGCCACGCGGTTTGAGGAGGTGACGTTGTCCTCACCCGAAGGAGCGCGGCTGACCGCCGCGACCGGAGTGGCCATCCGCAGCGCTGACGGTGCTCCGCGCTACATTGTCAACGTCGTCGAGGACGTGACCGAACGCCGGCGCACCGAGGCGACAATCGAGCACCTTGCCCACTACGATGCGCTGACGGATCTGCCGAATCGCGCCGCCTTTCACGCCCGCCTCGATGCGGCGGTCGAGCGCGCGGCGGCGGCGAAGGAGAATTTCGCGGTGATCTGCATCGACCTTGACCGCTTCAAGGAAGTCAACGACGTGTTCGGCCACGCCGTCGGCGATGCGCTGTTAAAGGAAGTCGCCGCTCGCCTGCAAGCTGCCTGCGAAGGCGCTTTTGTCGCGCGGCTCAGCGGCGACGAGTTCGCGATCATTTGCGCCGACGGCCCGCAGCCTGCTGCCGCGGCGGCGCTCGCTGAGCGTCTCCTGCACAGCCTTGACGGTGAGATCGCAGTCGCCGGCCACAGCGTGCGTACCGGAATGAGCATTGGGATCGCGATTTATCCGGCCGACAGCACTGAGGCATCGGTTCTGCTGGCCAATGCCGACGCCGCACTCTATCGCGCCAAGTCCGACGAACGCGGCTCGATCCGCTTTTTCGAACCGGAGATGGACAAACGGCTACGCGAGCGCCGGGCGCTCCAGCGCGACCTGCGGTCGGCTGTGGCGAGCGGGCAGCTGGTGCTGTTTTACCAGCCTCAAGCCTCGATTGATGGCGCCATTACCGGGTTTGAGGCGCTGGTGCGCTGGAATCATCCCACCCGCGGCACTGTTTCGCCGGCCGACTTCATCCCTCTCGCCGAGCAGAGCGGGGAAATCGTCCCGCTGGGCGCGTGGATCCTGCGCGAAGCCTACCGCGAAGCCGCGTCGTGGCCAAACCCGCTGCGTATCGCCGTCAATATCTCGCCCGCCCAATTCCGCCACGGCGACCTGCCGTCCTTTGTCCACGAGGTTCTGCTCGAAACCGGACTCGCCGCGAACCGGCTGGAGATCGAAATCACCGAAGGCGTGTTGATCGGCGATTTTTCCCGCGCCATTTCGATCTTGCGGCGCCTGAAGGTGCTCGGTGTCCGCATCGCCATGGACGATTTCGGCACCGGCTATTCCTCATTGTCGTATTTGCAGGCTTTTCCGTTCGACAAAATCAAGATTGATCAGGCCTTCGTCGCCAATCTCGATCGTAATCCGCAGTCGGCGGCTATCATCCGCGCTGTCGTCGGCCTCGGCCGCGGTCTGAATGTTCCGGTTATTGCCGAAGGCGTCGAAACCAAAGAGCAGCTGATTTTCCTCAAAGACGAGAAGTGCAATGAGATCCAAGGCTATCTCATTGGCCGTCCGGCCCCGATTCAGCGATACTGGCATCTCGTCGGGCATCAGCCGCTTGATCAGCCGGCCGCACTCGCAAGCTGATTTCGCAGCGCAACACGCTCCAGCTTTCTGATCCGGCCTACGCGATGTTCCACGTGTATCTCCGTCGTTCATGCCGGAAACAATTGTGCGTGACCGGCGCGCAACCTGTAATAAATCCCAATGTCTTTATGTAGAAAATCATGCCAAGCTATAACTCGGACGTAGAAATCCATGCCAAGCAGTAATTCAAGCGCCTTTGTCGGAGAAAATGTCCCGATTAAATGGCACGCGGTTCTGCCAAAGCGACTAGACCGGGCGGGCGCAACCGCTCCAGTTATCGCAAACTTCCCGGGAGTGCGAAGTTCTCACGTGGGTTGCTAACGGCAAGGCGGCTTGGGAAATCGGCGAGATCCTCGATATCGCCAAGCGCACCGTCGATGAGCACGTGCAGACGGCGGTCCGCAAACTTGGCGCGGCCAACAGGCCGCATGCGGTGGCGATCGCGCTGCGCGACGGTCTGATCGCGCTGTGAAATCACAGCCGCGAAAAATCACAATTTTCGGTCGTAGAGAACGGGCGTAACAAACAATCATTGCTGCGCGAATTTTGTAGCGGAGTCCGTCCGGCCTATTTGGGGAGTAAGCGAAAAGAATTCTGACCGTCGTGCTTTAGCAGAGCGCCGCCCATGGACAGTTTTGTTGCACGCGAAAACATCAGGCGGTTTCGGGATCGCTTCTGGTCGGAGACTGATGAAAGCAGACGCGCCCGGTTGCGCGATCTTTTGCTGGCCGAAGAGCACAAGCTCGGCGCGGATCTGGAGACGCTGGCCTATCTTGAACGGAACATTGCCGATGCCCGAAGGCGAATCGAGCTACAGCGCTCAACGTTGGACGGCGCCAAGGATGGCGATCAGCGCGATCTTGCACGGGCGCTCCTGGAAAATATGATCGAGAGCGAAAAACTGTTCAGAGAGATTCGCGACCGAATCCTCTGCAAGCTCGACCGCGATCGCCTATAGCGCGGCGGGCCCTGCGGTTTGCCGCGACCTCCCGTTGCCGTTGATCGAATTGATCCAGCGCAATTCGCTCGGGCCGTTTCGTGCTCCAATAGGATGAACCGAAGGGGGAAGAGACATGCGCGCCGCGATCATGATTTTGCTTGGAAGCGTGCTGACGTTTGTCGCGGCGTGGAGCGCACTGCGGATCTTTTTTCGGACGTGAAGCCAGTAGCCTGGGGTGACGTCGCGCAGTCGAGCGTGCGCCTTGAGGCGGCGTTTTTGTTGCTGACGGTCGAAAATCTCGCTGCCGTCTGCGCCGCCATCGCCTTGGCGGCGATCCTGACCCTGTGGGCGCGCTCCCGCTACGCAATATCATTTCGTTGAGCCGGGAAACGCCGCCTTTTCCAGCCAGTGAGAACGATCGTCCGGGAAAATCCTTGATTTAGCACAAGGCGCAATTGAGCGGCCGCGTCACGCTTTCCGTTGGCCGGTTTACCGCGGAGTGCTCTGTGCCTATTCGCCGCTTTGTACGCGATGAAACATTCGATTCCGACACCATCGCGTTGATATCGCGCACGTTCGAAAGAGTCTGCGCGGAACTGGGCTTAAAACTGATTGACCCGGCGGCGGAGGTCGTTGCCTATAAGATTATCGAACTCGTTCAGAGTGGCGTGATGAAGCCCGCCACGCTGTACCTCGCCACAATGGAGGCTTTCAAGCTGGTGCGCCGCGAATAAATCCGCGCACGCGGCGTGGTCCAAATTCGAGAAGTGGCGCGCCCGAAGAGATTCGAACTCCTGACCCCCAGATTCGTAGTCTGGTGCTCTATCCAGCTGAGCTACGGGCGCGCATTTGAATCGCGGAAATCGCCGCCCGCGGGGGTACCCGCGAGGCGCGCCATAGCTATAGGCTTGGCCCCAAATTGGCAAGCAGCCGGGGGAAACGCGAGCGGGACAAAATCGCCGCGCACACCTATTATTAATAGACATTATCTGGCCTTCGCGAAGCCGAAGAAGGCCCAAGAGGGAAAGCACTTTCAAGCCGTGTGGCGACCACCGCAGCGCATCCGTTACACCGCAGCCGCCGGCCGCATGCCGTCGGCCGCCGAAGCGGCCGCGTCGCGGCTGTTCTCGCCGGTCGACACCGGTCCGGTAACGCTCGAGCAGCGCACCTGGGTGCCGGCCATGGTTCCGTGGCGGGCGACCGAGGAGGGCGACGCTACCGACGACGTCATCGACTGGTACGAACGATTCGCGCGCGGCACTCCCGGCGCCATTGTGGTCGAGGCCACGGGTATCCGCGACGTGCCGTCGGGGCCGTTATTGCGCATCGGCCACGATCGCTTTCTGCCCGGCTTGCGGCGTCTGGTCGAAAGCGTGCGGAACGCAAGCGGCGGCCACACCCGGCTGTTTATCCAGCTCATCGACTTTCTCGCCGTGCGCCGCCGGCCGGAGCCGAAGAAATTCTTCGAGCGGTTTCTCGTCATCACCGACCGGCACCGCGCCGCCTTGGGTGATCCGAATCTTTCCGACGCCGCGGCTCGCGAGCGCCTGAGCGGGATGGACGCCGGCGAGTTAAAGGGCGTCCTCGCGCCCGAAGAGTGGGAAGCGCTGCAACTCGGCTACCGCGAACGCGTCACCGATACGCATCTCCCGCACATCCGCGATCTGCCGCAGACGCTGCCGGGCTTGTTTGCTGCGGCCGCGAAGCGCGCCGAGGCCGCGGGCTTTGATGGCGTCGAGCTTCATTACGCCCACGCCTACACCATGGCGTCGTTTCTTTCACGCACCAACACGCGCGCCGACGGCTACGGCGCAACGCTGGACAATCGCGTGCGGCTGCCGCTTGAAGTGCTGGCTGAAGTGCGGCGCGGCGTGAGCAAGAAGTTTGCGGTTGGGCTGCGCTTTCTCGCGGAAGAATGCATTCCGGGCGGCAGCACGTCCGAGGACGCGGTGTTTTTCGGCGGCAAGTTCGCCGAAGCCGGCGCCGACTTCATTTCGCTGTCGCGCGGCGGCAAGTTCGATGACGCCAAGCAGCCTGGCGTCGGCGACGCGGTTTATCCCTATACCGGGCCGAGCGGTTACGAGTGCATGCCGCAATATATTTCCGACGAGCGCGGGCCGTTCGGAAGAAACGCCGCGCCGACCGCGGCGATCCGGCAAGCGGTGCGCGACGCCGGCAGCCGGGCGCCGGTGGTGTGCGCCGGCGGCATCCATAATTTCGAGATGGCGGAAGATTATCTGACGCGCGGCGTGTGCGACATCGTCGGCGCGGCGCGCCAGTCGCTGGCGGATCCCGACTGGTTTCTGAAGATGCGGCTCGGTTTGGGCGATCAGGTGCGCGTCTGCGAATACACCAATTACTGCGAAGGCCTCGACCAGAAGCACAAGCAGGTCACCTGCCAGCTCTGGGACAAGGAGCCGTCCGCACCCGGCGAACGCCGCGCGCGCGACGGCAAACGCCGCCTCACTGCGCCGGCGTGGCAACCGCCGGAGTAGGCGCCGAAACGTCGGCGTGGCGATTTTCTTTGTTCGTCATTGCCGGACCAAAGGCGCGCAAGCGCCGTCTTGACGCAAGATCACTCAGGCATCCATGCGAACGCGAAGCTCGCACACCTTTGCCGGTTGAAATTACTACGTAATGGCGAAGAGTTCGCTTCACGACTGCATAAATGATGCGGTCGAAGTGCTCACTCCGGAGACGCGGTGCGTTGCCGATTTCAGCCTCCCAGGCAAACCGTGGGGGCATGAAGCGAAATCAGCCAACCCAGAGCCGAAGAGGGCGCGATTGGCTTGCGCCGGAGTACTTAATTGTTTGGGTAACGTTCTTGGGTCTAATTCTAGGCCCAGCTGTAGCGGCCCTAATCGCAAAATTCCTTTGAGTCGCCATAGACGGCGGCGAGGAGACACCGGCCGCATTTTAACTTTCAATCTTTGTCTCGGTGTAGCCGAGAACATCTGGTTTGAGCCCCCAAATCAAGTTTCCGCCAGTATCAGATCTGGGAGTTCCCGATGCTTTAATGCGAAACATAAAAGACCATCGCTTGCCGAAGGTGTCGGTGTAATCGCAGCCGCCCCACACAAAAATAGCCAAATACTCATCGTTGATTGCCAAACTCTCTTCGCTGCTTATTCCAGGATTTCTGCTGTCTATCTCTACCGTTTCGTTCGGCCCGATGATCGAAGCGGCCTGTCACTCGAGTGGCTTGGTTTTGGCGGGAAATGGAGAGTCCTCGCTTCGGTAAACTCCACCCCAAACCATGTCGAGAATTGATAACCCGGTGTTTGACCGGAATTTCTGAGTTTGACCAAGACGCGAAAGGCAGAGGTCCTGACCGAAATCATCCCGCCATCAGTAATAAAAACATAAGCACGGAGCTGGCGCTCCTCCGTATGCCGCATCCGGCCTATTGTTTTCCAACCTACATAAATCAAACCACCAGTGACAATGACCAACAGGAGGCTAAAGACCGCGAGGTAAGTGTCAGTGATCTTTACTTCACATATATAACTGTGAGCCCATTCTTCTTTCTCTTCGCTTGGCGGCCATGCGCAATATCTGGCTATCTCATCACGGCCTCCCGATGTGAATACTTTGAGAGGAACGAACGACGGCTGGGTACTGCTGAGATAGGAGGTTTCTTGATCGCTTTGGCTGGTCTGTCCGCCGCTCTGTGGGGTTTCTTGCTTTGCGTAATATAGCAGCGGGAGAATAGCGAATAACCAGATTGCCAATACGGCCAATCCGCCGAGCGCAAATTGCCCCTCAGTTATTCTCGGCATCAACCCCGCCGACTAATTTCGTTCAATGCTACCCTTTTCGAATCCAATGCCGCAAGGCATGCCAGAAACCAGGTTGCCGGGAGCCCCCCGGTTTCAGTTTGTTTTTTACTGCGGCTTCAGTTTCGCGTTTGCCGTGCACGCCGATGCCGATTTTTAGTTTCTTGTTTGCGAATCATCGGAGTGCCGGCGCTTCGAACTAAAACCCGCACGCAAAAGCACTTTGATTCAACAACAAAAATTCAAACGTCTTTGACTTCGCTTTCGCGATGGCGATAACGCCTCCTGTCTCGCTCACTTAAAGGACGCTGTCGGGGAGGGTACTTCCTGACGGCGGAGCGAGTGCGGCGCCCGCGGGCGGGAAGATACAGCCTGCACCCGGGCGGCTCGGGCATCATGCCTGCCGGCACTATGACCGGCGCGCGAGGTGCGCTGTAATCGAACAGGCGGCGCGTGCGGCACTGTCCGCTCCTCTACGCTGCCTTTCGGGAAGCCTGGCCCGATGCTGAGCTCTGGGGACGAAAGTCCCCTTGGCGAGAACCGTCAGTGGAACGCCGGCAGGCGAGCGCGCCCGCAAGCGGAGGGCGGCGCAAGCCGCCTTTCCGTGGTGCGCACCGCACGCCGCTTGCGTGCGGGCAACAACACAATGCGTCTGCCGGCGTTCCGCTTCCTTTTTTGCGCGTGATCTTATCCGAAAACCGCACTTTTCGGGATCACGCGTTTTGCCGGGGCGAGTCGATAAAGTCGGTCGACGAAACACTTCGACCGCTCTGCTTTCGTGGCTTCGTTTCCTTCGTCATTGCCGGACAAAAGGCGCGCAAGCGCCGTCTTGACGCAAGATCACCCGGCAATCCATGCGGACGGAAGGCCCACTCGGATTTATCGAGAGGCCGTCCGCGCGTCAGCATGGACCACCGGGGCATAGGCGAGCGAAGCGACGCCGTTCTTCAAAACGGCGATGCCCGGTGGTGACGAGGATATTGGTGCAGGCGCGGTGGTCCTCTACGCCGCATCGCCTGCGCGTCCGGCACACCTTCGGGACTTTCTTCGCTGCGGCCGACGACGCGATTTCTGCCCGCCGATTTGGCGAGATAAAGCCGCCGGTCGGCGCATTCGAACAGGCCGTCGTAATCGGAGGCGTCGTCCGCGCAGGTGGCAAGCCCGATGCTGACAGTGACGAGCGGCGTGGCGGCTTCGGCATCCATGTGGCTGGCGACGTCGCGGCGGATGCGCTCGCCGAGCGCATGCGCCGCGGGCCGCGACATGTCCGGCACGATGACGACGAATTCCTCGCCGCCGAAGCGGAACACGGTGTCGTCGGCGCCGACCGTGCGCATCACGATGCGGGCGATGCGCAGCAGCACCACGTCGCCGGCGGCATGGCCGAAGCGGTCGTTGAAGCTCTTGAAGTGATCGATGTCGAGAATGAGCAGGCTGAGCGGCCGGCCGGCCAGCGCCGCCTCGTCGACGCGGTTTCGGCCCTCGTGTTCAGCCGGCCGCGGTCGAGCGCGCCGGTCAGCGCGTCGCGGCCGGAGCGCGCCACCAGGTCTTCGTAGCGCTCGCGATAGGTGAGGAGATCGAACACGTCGGCGAGGCGCGGCGGCCGCTTGTTGCGGCGGCGCGGCAGTTCGAGATAGCGCAGATAGAGCGCGCCGAGGCGGCATAGATCGCGACCGCCGCCATCTTGGCGGCCCAGCCGCCGAACAAAACCGACAGCGGCGCGCCGGTGAGATAGTGCAAGCCGGCGTAGAACGCCACCTGGTCGAAACTCAGCACCAGCGCGCCGGTGAGCGCCAGCCGCGCCACACGTGACCGCCCGAGCGACGGCGCGCAGCCGCTCGTACAGCAGAATCATCATGATGCAGTCGGCGAACAGGATCGAGCGTGCCCCACACCATCAGCGCGCCCATCTCGTCGAGAAAGCCGAAATCGGCGGCGCGGCCGCCGAAGCGCGCCGGCGCCGTGCATGCCGCATCAGCGAAGGCGAGCGCGAACAACAGCACGTTGCCGATCAGCAGGCCGTAGATCGGCTGGCGCACCACCACCGCGTCCTCGCGGATGTAGACCAGCAGCAGCAGCATCAGCTTGCCGGTGAACAGCACGGTCGAGCCCGGCGAAGCGACGATGCCGAACGGCAGCGGCGACATACATGATGCTGGCGAGATAGGTTTCGAGGAAGTGCATCACGCCGAGCGCGCAGAAAAAGGCGCCGATGCCGATGCGGTGGCGCGCCCGGAACAGCCGGCGAGCACGGCGAAATAAACGCTCGCCTCGGCGACCATGAGCAGCGCGTTGAGGGCGGTCGGGCTCAAAACCGAGGTTTCGGCGGCGAGGAGGTTCGACATGGCGGGCCCGCTCAGCCGCGCGCCAACCGGGCGGCGACCTTCGCCGCTACCGGTTATCACTCACCGGTTAACGATTTGGAAACCAATTGCGGCGGGCGCCTCGTCATTGCCAGGGCATAGCCCGTCGAAGACGGGTGTGAACGCCCTTTTGACCCGGCAATCCGTGCGGCTGGGCAGCTATCCGCGTTCGCGTCGGTGTTTGCTGGCCCTCAGCATGGACCACCGGGTCAGGGGTGAGCGAAGCGATGGCGTTCTTCGAATGGCTATGCCCGTGGTGACGCCGAGGAAATTGCGATGACGCTGCCTGAACGGCGAGGGGCCCTAAGCTGCTTCGGCCAGCACGCCGTTGAACTTCAGGCCTTGCTTGCCGGCGGCGATGTCGGCTTCTTTGCTGTCCTTGATCTTGCCGGAGAGGATCAATTCCGCGAGCGGATCCTGGATCGATTTCTGGATGACGCGCTTGAGCGGCCGCGCGCCATAAGCCGGGTCCCAGCCCTTGTCCGCGAGCCAGGTGCGCGCGCTCGGTTCGAGCTCGATGGTGATCTTGCGATCGTCCAGGAGCTTCGCCAGCCGTTTCATCTGAATGTCGACGATGCGCGCCATCTCGGACTTTTGCAGCCGGTGGAACAGAATGATCTCGTCGATCCGGTTCAAGAATTCCGGCCGGAAGCTCGCGCGCACAATCGCCATCACCTGGTCGCGCACCTTGTCGGTGTCCTCGCCTTCCGGCTGATTGACCAGAAGCTCGGCGCCGATGTTCGAGGTCATCACAATCAGGGTGTTGCGGAAATCGACGGCGTGACCCTGGCCGTCGGTCAGACGGCCATCGTCGAGCACCTGGAGCAGCACGTTGAACACATCC
>CAWJUQ010000013.1:0-31992 GCA_963846055.1 uncultured Alphaproteobacteria bacterium | reverse complement strand
CGGTTTAGGAAACCGCTGCTCTATCCAGCTGAGCTACGGGACCGGGGAAATTTTGCCCCGTGTTATAGCATAAAGACGCCGCGCGGCGCCGCTTGCTCCGAGGAGCTTTACTGGGGACAGGTCTTGGGCTGTCCATCGAGCCCTTCGTGCTTGATCTCGAAACTCGCCTTGCCGCCGTTCGCGCCAATGGTGACGACATACATGCTGTCAAAGTCGGTGCCGTTCCAATCCGGCACTGCGGCCGGATCGCCGCCATGCGCCGCCAGCAGCGCCTTCACTGACGGGGCGATGACCTTGTGCTCCCAGGCGACGAGGACGAACTTCGCGCCGCCCTTGGTCAGCGCCTTTTCCAGCGCCGCGTTCAGCGCGCGACGTTGCGTAAATCTGATGCTGGCATTCACCGGCAGACCGAAGGCTATGGCGGCCTGGCTCGACGGTCGCGAGCGGCCTTACGAGTAGTCGGAAGGCAATTCCGCCGTCGTCATTCTTCCCGGAGGGGTCAGGAACGAAGATCGCGTCGGGCTTACCGAACATCCGCTCGATGACCGCGGGCAACGCAAGCGCGCGATTGAGGCCCTGGCAATCGAGCTGGCCCAGTCCTGCCGGCGGTTTTTCTCCGTGGCGAATGAAAACCACTGTCGCGGCGGCATCGCCGGCCTGCGCGTTGCCGGCAGGCGGCACAGTCAACAATGCGGGTAATTGCGCCGATTTGCAGCGCGGCCATTCCGTTGCGAAACGCCTGCTCCAAGCCATGCCTCCCGGCACGTCGGGAATACGGGGGATCACGTTCACTTGCCGGATCAAAATGCAAGATCAAGCCGCGCGGCCGGTCGCGTTCACCGCGCAGCGGCTGCGGTTTCCGGCACTTCGTCGGTATGGACTGCAAAGCCCGCCAGTGTATTCGGGCCGAAGAGGTGGTGATGGCGACGTCGGTGGCGTCGCGGCCCGGGCCATCAAGATACGCCGATGCGCGGCACGTTGTGGCGGGCATCGAACGTGTACCAGCGACCGCCGAGAAAGACTTCAAACCAGGCGGAGAAATCCATCGGCGTGTCCTCCGGGGGCACACCGATGTCGCCGAGATAGCCGGTGCAATAGCGCGCCGGAATTTCATGCACCGGCATAGCGTAATCGCGAGATGCGCGAAGTCCCGGCACACGCCCCGGGCCGCCTCGTGCGCATGCCAGGCGGTCTTGGTCGGGTTGGCATACGCGTAGCCAAACTCGATGCGAGCGTGGACGTAATCGCAGATCGCATGGACCAGTGGCCATCCCTTGGCGACGTGACCGAATTTCGCCCACGCGAACTGGATGAAACGGTCGGTCTCGCAGTAACGGCTGCCGAGCAGATAGACCAGCGTTTCGACGGGGAGCTTTTCCAGCGGATGCTGCATATGGCCGCGGGCGCCACCTCATCCGGCGCGCCGCGGTCCGCGATCAGAAAGTCCGCCGATAGCGTCAGCGCCCGGCGGCGCGTGGATGACGTGACAGACATTGCCAAAGCCGTCGCGATAAGGGTTGGCCGGAATTTCCGGATCAAGCCGTACCCGGTCGGGGATGATAAGATCGCGCGCACGCGAGGGATGCACGCTGAGCATCAGGATCATCGGCGTCGGCTGCGGACACTGATAGGAGATTTTGTAACCGGCGCGTATTTTGATCAAACAGCCCTTCGGCGCGCGGCATCGGTTTCCGCCTGCGTCACCGCAACAAGCGCGCTCGCACCTTTATCGTCGAAGAAAAGCGTCACCCGGCCACCATAACGCATAACGCCTTCGGCATGCATTTCCCGGGCCATTTTTCCCGACCAAGTTCGGAAGCGTTGTTCCGCAGGCGGCCCGCCGGAAGCGAAATTCGCGGACCTTTCGCTTCAAGCATCCGTGATCGCCGCTCGGGAATAAACGCCGGACTTGCCAGTCTCGTCTCCTGAAGCCGCCGAAGACCCTTCGCGGCGCCGTGATCAAGGTCACGATTAAACCAGGAGAATGCAGATGTCTCTCTTTCGTATCCGCAGCCGCGCACTGCTCGCCGCCTTCGTCGTTGCGTCATCGCTCGTTTCGGCCGCGCACGCCGAACGAGGAATCGAAGAGGCGAGAACTTATTACCGGGCTACGACGCAAGTGAGCCGCCCGATTCCGACGCCGCCGGTCGCACCCAGGGCCGTCACCGCCCCGCAATCGCTCTCGTTTCCGGAAGGAAGCTCCGACTACCACGGCTCAAATGGCGGCTGAGCAGCCACGGCCGCTCATCGGATAAATTCAGTATGATTTGCGAGGTTGCGGCGGCGGCAAGCGAGCCGCCGCTGCCCTCAAGACGCCGTTCGATAGAACCGATCGGCAAACCGCGCCGGTAATCCCACGCTCTCCAGCGGCGGCAGACCCGACTCGGCCGCGGACACCGTTTGTCCCGACTGGAAACGCTGCCTCACGTCGGCTGGCCGGAACGGCTTCTTTAGCGGCAGCAACGTCGAAAGTCCGTGGTTGGCGCTAATCTGTGCGATCTCCAACAGCGTGGTTTCGTCGCGACCGCTGATCAACAGAAGTTTGCCGCGGTAGCCGCAGGCTTCCAGCCGATGGATCATCTCGACCACGTTCGATTCGCCGAGCGAGAGATCGACTACGAGAAGCTCCGGCGCGTCGCCTTTTAGTGCGGTCAGAAACTCCTGGACATGTGTGAAGGTCCGCGGCGCCAACCCACCAGCCTCCAAAACCTTGCCGATCATCACCGCAATTCGCAGCTCGTCGCCCAGCACGAACGCGCGGGCAACGGCCGGAGCCGGCGCAACCTCGGTCGCGGTTGGGTCCGTCTGCGACTGCGCGCCGCCGCTCGCGGTTCCGATATTTGGTGCGGATCGCGGCATCGAGGACGCCTGCAGTCACCTTTGCCTCGCCTTCCGCCGCGCAGCAAATTCGACCACTGCGCCTCGTGTTCGCCTGTTTCCGCGGGAGCCGCGACCACGCGATTGCGTCCAGCGCGCTTGGCCTGATAAAGCGCGGCGTCGGCGCGCTTGAGCAAAAGGTCGATGCTCTCCTGCGCGGCTCGCTCGGCAACTCCGAAGCTTGCGGTGATCGAGAACGATTGACCGTCGCTCTCGAACGACAGCGCGGCAAGCTGCTCGCGCACCTCTTCGGCGTACCGCGTCGCGGCGTCGAGGCTCGATCCCTCGAGCACGACCGCGAATTCCTCGCCGCCGAGACGGCCGAAAATCGCCTTGTTCTTGCGGGCCTCGCCGCCGATGACGCTTAGAACCCGATCGCCGACGTCATGCCCGTAATTGTCGTTGACGTCCTTGAAATGATCGATGTCGAACATTACCGCGGCGAAGCAACGGCCGGCCTCGGCGAGATCGCCGGTCTTCTCGAAGAACGCACGGCGATTGAACGCACCGGTGAGCGAATCCAGATTGGCGAGCACGATCATCTCGCGCTGCTGGCCCAACAGCCGCTCGGCAGTACGCAACCGTGCATAAAGCTCCTCGCTGGCCGGCGGCTTTCTGATGAACTCGTCGGCGCCGCTGTCGAGCGCGTTGACCACGGCGCTCTGTTCGGCATTCGAGGACATCAAGATAATGTAGAGCGCCCGGTCGCGGCCGGAGAGCAGCCGCGCTTCCCAGCAAAGTTCGAGACCGGACATGGCGGCAAGTTCGGCGCTGGTCATCAGGACGCTGACATCCGGCGCCGATTTGATGAAGTCGAGCGCCTCGCGGCCCTCGCTGAAGACGCTCACCACGTGGCCGTCGTCTTCAAGAAGCCGGGATACGGCTTTCAAGATCGTCCGGCTTGGATCGACTACAACGATGCGCACAATCGCCCCAAATCTAAAAACCGGAGCTTAGCGGCAGAATCATAATTCGGTATTTACAACCGGGGATCGGCCTATAAGGGCACGCCGCGTGCACTGCGATGCGGGCGGGTATTTTGCGGGCAATTTCCCGCGTTTGCCCTTGTAGATGTTGGCCAATCCGCCCTTTTTGTACTAAGCGCTGAAATGCGGCGCCCGGCGAACATACGTCTCGTTTACCTCATCGCCATTCTCTTTGTTCGAATGCGCATGCAAGCTGGAACCAACAGGGACTTCGCGGGCGGCACGGAGCGGGACCTACGATGAACGATGCGCCACAAACGCTACTCACCGCCGGCGATCCCGCGCCGGTCGCGCTTTATAACGGCGGCGGCCAATCACCTTTTCTTCTCGTCGCCGACCACGCCGGCAATATCTTTCCGCGGACGCTCGGCCGGCTCGGCATCTCGACAGCAGAAGCGCAGCGTCATATCGCGCTCGACATCGGCATCGCGAATGTGAGTCGGATTCTGGCGGACGCGCTCGACGCCCCACTCATTCAACAAAATTATTCTCGGCTTGTGATCGACTGCAACAGGCCGCCAAGCGCTATGACGTCGATTCCAGAAATCAGCGAGCTCACGCCAATCCCGGGCAACGTCGGCCTGAGCGCAGCCGAGCGGGCCGCGCGGGAGCGCGAAATTTTCCGGCCCTATCACGACGCGATCGCTGCTGCGCTCGAGCGACGCCGGCAAGCGGAGACGCCCACGGCGCTGATCGCGCTGCACAGTTTTACGCCGGTGTTCAAATCCCTCGAGCGGCCGTGGCACGCGGCACTACTTTATCATCGCGATCCGAAGCTTGCGCATGCGCTGCTCGCGCTGCTGCGCGCCGAAGCCGGACTGAACGTTGGCGACAACCAACCTTATTTTGTCAGCGACGACACCGACTACACCATTCCCGTGCACGGCGAGCGCCGCAACATTCCCCATGCGCTGATCGAAATCCGTCAGGATTTGATCGTGGAAGAAAACGGCCAGCGCGAATGGGCGCAGCGCCTTGCGCGGATCCTGCCTGCGGCTTACGGCTCCCTGCGATAAAAATCGAATCTGTTGTATTTTTGAAAATTACAACTTAAACTGGCATCCCTGCTGGGGAGCAGGACGATGCACGGCTTTTCGCGGGTCCGCGAGCGCCGACACTGGCGATGGCGTTCTCACAAGAACTGCGGCGCTTTCCGCAGGACATCCTCTGTTTTCGTGCCGACTATTATGTCGCTGCTGGCCGGCTGCTCGCTCGGGCCGGTAATCGCCGAAAGCACGCTCGACTACAACACAACGGTCGAGACGGTCACCAACGGCGTGCTGGTTACCAACATTCTGCGCGCACGGGACGGTGCGCCGCTTTATTTCTCAGACTTGTCGCAAATTCGCGGCGCGGTGCAATTGAGTTTGCAGGCGCAAACCACGGTGCCTTACGGGCCAATGTTTCCCGCGAGCGCCGGAGCCGCGGCCCAGGCCGGGCCGCTCGCCGTCAGCAGCCAGCCTGGCTTCGACGTCGCGCCGCTGAACACTAAGAAATTCGCCGAAGGCATGCTGGAAGGCATCGACGTAAAAGTCTTTGCGTATTTCATTCAACGGCACGTCGACGCCAACGTGCTTCTCAACCTCCTCGTCAGCCGCGTTGAGCGCTATCGCAAGTCCAACAACGCTCTTGCCGCTACGTGTACGGCAGAAATCCAGGCGAATGGCACCTCATGCGTGGCTGAACTGGTCGCTTCGTGGACCGGCACCAGGGGCTTCGCGCCCAAAATGGGCGAGCTTCCTGAAAAAGACGACGTTGGGCCGCCGATACCGGCCGAGCTTTTCGTCAAACAGAACAATGTCGTCGCCAGCCTGGTGCAAAGCGACGCCGCCAACATCGACGTCAAGAAATCCGGCGAGGTCTATCAGCTCTCGAAGTCGAGCGTGAAATACGTGCTGTGTGTCGCGGCCGCACCGCACCACGGATACATCGCGGTCGGCCTCGCCTCGCCTGGCGCCACCAAGGATCCGGTCAAAGCGCCGGTGCCGAAATCAAACGGCAATTGCGGCGGGCCATCGCCCGATCCTTATCGGTACGTGATTTATATCCGCTCGGTTGAGGCGGTGTTCGATTACCTCGGCGGCCTTCTGAATGCCGCGCAGCCACCGATAGCTTTCCACATTTACGATCATCCGATTGACGAGGCGCGTTTCCACACTGACTACCGCGGCCGATCGTATTTCGTGCGCGAGGCCGCAACCGGCGACTCGACAATGACCATACTGGCAATCCTGAACGATCTTTTGAACTTGAACCGGGACGCGGACGAAATCCCCAGCACCAAAACCGTCGCAACCACACCCTAAGCACTGCAACCTCGAATGACGCACGCGAGATGGAGGAATCACATGGACGCCAAAACGCAAACCAAGATACGCAATGCGGTGAAAAAAATCCGCGCGGACATGGAGAGAGATCCGGAGATCCGCAAGCAGATCTCGCAAAATCACATTCGCGTCCTGGCGGAACGCGGCGGTTTAAGCCTGCCGGAGATCATCGCGGCGCACGATATGTGGTGCGAAGGCACCACTGACACTTGTCCGCAGTCGCTGAGCATGGCGGGATAGCGTCGATGCGACGACCTGATGCGCCACGCCGCAGCCTTCCGCGAGCACTACCGCAACGCGCTTCTTGAAGTCCGCACTCATCTCGGCGGCGGCTGGCGCGTCGTTGAGATCCGCGATGAGGCGGTAAACTGGGCGCTATTCGCTTCCACCCGGCGGCGCTTGCGGGCTCAAGGATGGAAAATTCATATTGCCTCCTCGATCCGGGACGCCCCGCGCCTGTTCGCCGCCGTGGTACCGGCGCTGCTTGCCAGCGGCTGCGCTTTCAAGGTGCCGGCCTCCATTGATGACGCCATCGCCATCAATTCCGGCCGCGCCGGCAGGACGCTCATCGGCAAGATCGTCACCGCCTATCCAGGCAACGACGGCGAAGTCGCGGGACTGGCTGGCCAGCTCGACCAGGTGTGGCAGTCGGATCAGGCGCCGGAAATTCTGACCGATCTCCGGCTGCGGCCGGACAGTGCCATCTACATTCGCTTTGGCGCGTTCACATCGGCGGCGACCGTTGTCGATGCGCGCGGGATTTTTCATGGCGCCGTGCGCCGTCCCGATGGCGCACTTGTTCCGGACGAGCGCCGGCTTGGTGGACTGCAGCCGCCGTGGGCGCGCTCTCCAATTGAGAGCGCGCAGCCGGTGCAAACGACACCGCAACGGGAGCTGAAGCTGTGCGGCCGCCGCTACCTTTTGCTTGGAACGCTGCAGTCGGCGCCGAAGGGTGAGACCTTCCTCGCCACCGGCGAAGATTTCGCGAAGACCTGCGTGATCAAGAGCGTCAGACGCGGCGTCGGCGAGGACGCGGCTGGCGCCGATTACCGAAACCGACTGCAAAACGAGAGCCGCTTCCTGAAGTTCCTGGCGGCTCGCGGCTTCAGCAGTCCAAAGCTCATTGCTTCAGCCGACGGCGCGATCGCCGTTGAAGACATCGACGGCATACCGCTGCACGAACTGCCGCGCGCCGAAATCGGCCGCGCGTTTAAGGGCCTCACCGCCGCCGTCGCGGAACTGCACCGGCTCGGCGTCGTTCACCGCGACCTGAAATTGTCTAACGCCATCCTCGCAGGCGACGAGGTTTATTTGCTCGATTTCGAATTGGCGGCTTTTGCCGGCGCGACGGACGCTCCGAGCGGCGGCACCGCGGGCCACATGTCGCCAGAGCACGCCAGCGCGCCCGCCGCGTTCGCCAGCGATATCTTTGCTCTCGGCGCCAGCCTGGCGCATGCCGCGCTGGGTGTGGATTCCGGGACGCTTGCGCCGGGCGTTGGCCGTCTGCGGGCCTTGCTGATCTCCACCGGACAAATGCGGATTGCGAGGATCGTCGCGGCGGCGATGCACGCGGACCCGCAAAAACGGCCGACCGCGTGCGACCTGGAAGTGCGACTGGCGGAATTACCCGAGGTATGGCCAGCGGTTTGCGAAAATAGCCGAGCCCCGACGCACGCCGCAAAATCAAGACCGCGCCGTTTGCGCAAGATTATGGAGGCCGCGTCCCGGTCCGCCGGCTTTATCAAAGACCATTTGGCGCAATCGCCCCCGATCGTTCCCGCGCGCGGCCCGTCCCCGCATGCCATCGCCTCCGGCCTCGCCGGCAACATCGTCGGTCTCGCGGCCATCGACTTTGCGACGTGACGCGTGAGCTTCGACGGCGTCATCCTTGACGCCGCCGAGGTGCTGGCGCGTGATGTCAAACCAAGCCCGGCGCTCGGCTTTTTTACCGGCCAGGCCGGCGTGGCGTTCGTGCTGGCGTTGGCCGGGCAAAAATACAAGCGGACCGACTTGCTCGCCACCGGCCGGCAGCTTTTCGTTGCGGCGGCTGAAAATGTCGTTGAGGTCGATCTGTTCTTCGGCGCCGCCGGGATTGTCTGGGGCGCTTGCCTGCTGGCGTCGATTTTTCGGCGCGAGTGGCCGTTGCGCGCCGTCGAGCACATCGCGCGTAGGCTAAAGCGCAGTGTAAGCGAGAAGCACGGCATATTGGTGTGGGCACATGCCGGCGACGCTGTTACGCGCGACGCTGCGATAGATGTGCATCTCGGCGCCGCGCACGGGTCGGCTGGCATTGCGCTATCGCTCGCCGTTTGGGGCCGCGATACCGGTTGTGCGCGTTCGCTCGACCTCGCGCGCGACACTTTTCTTCGTTTGTTTCAGAGCGGTCGCACCTCGGATGGAAGAGCGCTGCGGCATAGACTTGATTTGCCAACCGCCGCCCATTGCGGAACCTGGTGCCACGGCTCGGCTGGTTATTTGTGGTGCATGCTGCACGCTTTCGGCGACGACCCTTCGCTCCGAGCACCGGTCGATTGGGCGGTCCGCGCGCTAATTGACACGCCACTACTTGCCAGCCCCTGTTATTGCCACGGGATGGCCGGGCAGCTGGAAGTGTGGAGCCTTCTCGCCGGATATCCGCGCCTTGCCGGCGTCGCCGGACAACGCGCCGCTCTCGCCGCGCAACTCCTGGAACACCTCGGCTTCCGCGCGGACAATTCGTGGGCGTGGGCCGCGGACGAACCTGCGCAGATACGCCCCACGCTTTGGAGCGGAACGCTGGGCCCGGCCTGCGCGCTGGCGCTTTTCCAAAAGGGCGGCTGCGACACGTTGTTCTCCCGGACTACGCTGGCCCGCATCTTCGCGCCGCGAGTGTAAGGCGCAGAGTCCGGAGCGAACGGCGGGCGGCCATCGGCGTTATCGATCAGGTAAGCAGACGGCGTTACGCCCTCTTGCAAAACCGCGCGCGTACCCGATGATCGACGTTCTGGTCCCGGCTTGCGTCGAGATTTCGCAGAAAGGAAATCATGCCCAAGCTCACGCAAAGCTATGCCAATGGCGTGTCGATGACGCCGCTGATCGGCGAAACCATTGGTGCGCATTTCGACAGGATGGCGACGCATTCGCCGATCGCGACGCGCTGATCGTGCGCCAGCAAAATCTCCGCTGGACCTATCGCGAGCTGAAGGAGCAAACCGACGCGCTGGCCGCCGGCCTGCTGGCGCTCGGGCTCGTCCCCGGCGACCGCGTCGGCATCTGGTCGCCGAACAATGCCGAATGGGTGGTGACCCAGTTCGCCACCGCCAAGGCCGGCCTGATCCTGGTCAACATCAACCCGGCCTATCGGCTGCGCCGAGCTGGAATACGCGCTCAACAAGGTCGGCTGCAAGGCGCTGGTCACCGCCGACAGCTTCAAGACCAGCGACTACATCGGCATGCTGCGCGAGCTGGCGCCGGAGATCGACGGAGCGCGCCGGGCCGCCTGCAGTCGAAGCGGCTGCCGGCGCTGACGACCGCTGATCCGCATCGGCGACGACGAAAAGCGCGGCTTTCTGCGCTTCGCCGACGTGCTCGCCATGGGCGGCGAGCGCCACCGCGCGCGGCTTGCCGAGCTTGCCGGCGACGCTGCAGTTCGACGACCCGATCAACATCCAGTTCACCAGCGGCACCACCGGCTCGCCCAAGGGCGCGACGCTCAGCCACCACAACATCCTCAACAACGGCTACTTCGTCGGCGAGGCGCAGCGGCTTACCGATCGCGACCGGCTCTGCATTCCGGTGCCGCTCTATCACTGCTTCGGCATGGTGATGGGCAATCTCGCCTGCATCACCCACGGCGCGGCCATGGTCTATCCGTCCGAGGGCTTCGATCCGCTGGCGACGCTGCGAAGCGGTCGAGGCCGAGCGCTGCACCGCGCTCTACGGCGTGCCGACCATGTTCATCGCCGAGCTCGGCCATCCCGAGTTCGGCCAGCTTCGATCTGTCGTCGCTGCGCACCGGCATCATGGCCGGCTCGCCCTGCCCGATCGAGGTGATGAAGCGGTGCGTCGCCGAGATGCACATGCGCGAAGTCACCATCGCCTACGGCATGACCGAAACCAGCCCGGTCATCGACCAGACCTCGCACGACGATCCGCTCGAGCGCCGCGTCTCCACCGTCGGCCGCGTCCAGCCGCACCTCGAGGTCAAGATCGTCGATACCGACGGCCGCATCGTGCCGCCCGACACGCCGGGCGAATTCTGCACCCGCGGCTATTCGGTGATGCTCGGCTACTGGGACGACGACGAGCGCACCGCCGAAGCGATCGACCGCGCCGGCTGGATGCATACCGGCGACCTCGCCACCATCGACGAGGACGGCTATTGCAACATCGTCGGCCGCATCAAGGACATGGTGATCCGCGGCGGCGAGAACGTCTATCCGCGCGAGGTCGAGGAGTTTCTGTTTCGCCATCCCGAAGATCGAGGCGGTGCAGGTGGTCGGCGTGCCGGACTGCAAAATACGGCGAGGAACTGTGCGCCTGGGTCAAGCTCAAGCCCGGCGCCAGCGCGGGCGCCGAAGACATTCAGAGCTTCTGCCGGGGCCAGATCGCCCACTACAAGATTCCGCGCTACGTCAAATTCGTCGACACCTTCCCGATGACCGTCACCGGCAAGGTGCAGAAGTTTTTGATGCGCGAAGAGACGGTGAAGGAACTCGGGCTTAGCGAACAGAAGACGGCTTAGCGCCTGCGTCCAGTCATGACCAGCCGTTTTCGTTTGCTGCTTGCCGCGATCGCCGCGGCCATCATCGCGGCGGCGTTGCCGTCTAAAGCGAAGGCGCAGACGGGAAAGCCTGTCATCACGGCCGGCGAAACTTCCGAGCGAGTCGTCAACATCCCGCTTTCGAGCGGTGCGCTTCAGCGCCTGCTAATTCTAGTGCCGCCACACCCAAAAGCCGCGATCGTGATGCTGCCTGGCGGATCAGGCGACGTCGGCATCGAACGCGGCGGTGGCCTGCGCCACGACAACAATTTCGTTGTGAGGAGCCGCGGACTTTGGGCGGCGCGCGGCTATGCCGTGCTCATCCCGGACACGATCGACGGCGCCAATCTGCGGGGCCTGCGCAGCGAGCCGAAATACGCGCAAGTGGTCACCGATCTGATTGCGTACGCCAAGTCGAGCATCGCGCCATCCGGCGTGCTGCCGGTTTTTCTGTTGGGCACAAGCCAGGGTTCGATCGCCGCCATGAATGGTGCGGCGCACGCCGCCGCCGGAACGCTAGCCGGTGTCGTGTTGACTGAATCCGTCTCGGTGATGGGCGGGAGCCGCGAGACGGTGTTCGACGCAACGCCTGACCGCGTGCGCGTTCCTGCGCTCATTGTCGCCAACAGCGACGATCGTTGTGATGTTGCGCCGTCGGTCATGGCGCCGAAGATCGCGGCGGCCATGACCAACAGTCCGGATGTGAAAGTCGAGACTGTCTCCGGCGGCACGACCAAATCGAAGAAAGCCTGCGGCTCACTCACGCCGCACGGCTATTACGGCATCGAAGACCGCGTCGTGGATTTGATCGCGCGCTGGATGGACGCGAAGTCCTGACGAGCGCGATTAGGCGAGCCGAAGACGGACAAATCCCCTCCCCGCGCAGCGGTGGGGAGGGGAACGGTTGCCGAAGCTATCGAGCAAAATCGAATTGCCGCAAGTTTCGAGAGACCGCTCGTCAGCTCTGGTCCCACTCCACCCGCGCGGCGCCGGGAGTCACCGGGTCGTAGTACCACTTCAATCCCAGCGGTTCTTCGCTGAGCACATCGGTCTTGAAACTCCGCCACGCCTGGAGCTCGAAATAGTCGAGCGGTCCGCCATGGGCGCGCAGCCGGTGCGGCAGGCCTGGCGGAAAATAAACCAGCGTGCCGGGTTCGATTTCCTGGCTGGTGTCGCCCACCTGCACCACGCCGCGGCCCTTGAACGTGATGTAGCAGTGCGACGCGCCGCCGGGATTGGCGGCGGTGCCGACATGCCGGTGATACGGTGACGATCCGCCTTCGTGATAATGCATCTCGCCGGCCTGGATGGCGTTGGTCGAGCGTCAGCCGCTGGCCATCGAGAAGCCTGACGGTGGACTCGGCGCAGAAGCGGCGCACGCGGCCGCCGCTGGCGTCGCTGAGCGGACGAAGTGTCTGGCGATTGAAGAAATATCCCGGCCCGCCGGGCAATGCGCCTTCCACGGCGGCCGGCGGCTTCGGCGTCACCATGTGAAGTAGTTCGAGCTTTCCGCCGTTTCGCTTCAAATTTCGCGGACTCGCCCGGCACCAGCAGCACGCCCGCTCCCTCTTCGGCCGCGTGGGACTTCCCGCCGAAATCGATGCTGCCACCTTTCGGCGCCGCGATCACGTACACAAGATGGTAGTCGTCGCCCGCGTTGACGTCGAACCGGCGGCCTTCCTGCACGGTTCGCTGGTACACGGTCAGCGTCTTCGAACCGCAAAGATCTTCGCTACACAGCGTCCGTTCCAGCCCGGATGCGACCGCTTTAGCTTCAGCGGTATTCCAATTAATGATCGAGACATCGTCAATCGTTGGCATGCGCTTCCTCTAACATTCCAGTAACCTCAAAGACGAAGATAACGCGGCTGCCACGCTTCGTACATGCGCGCGTTTCAGGGTGCCGTGTCAGCTAAGCAGCTTGTAGCGAGGTTTCAGAGACAACGGGAGAGTGCCCATGCATTTCTGCTTTACCGGTCAATACACGCCGCAGGCTCTCAACGGCATGATGGACAATCCGACCGTGAACCGTTTCGAGGCAGCGAAGAAGGTGATCGAAGCCGCCGGCGGCAAATTGATCTCGATGTACGGCGTGCCGGCGAACGGCCCGGGCGTGATGGTGATCTTCGAGGCGCCCGATCAGACCGCGGCGTCCGCGGTGTCCACCGTGGTCGTCGCTTCAGGCGGACTTCAGGACGTCAAGCTGACGCGCCTCATCGCCCACGAAGAGCTCATGCAGATCCGCCAAAAGGCCAGCCAGATACGCGGCGCCTTTAAGCCTCCTGGCAAGTGAGCGCGAGCTTCAGTCCTCGAGCACTTCTTCCAGCTCGACGTGCAGGCGCTCGCCGAGCGCAACATGATGGCCCTGACCGGCCGCGAGCAGCGCTTTTGCTTCCTCTGCCGAATGCGCCTCGACCCACCATTCCTCGGCGCGGGTGACGAGCAGCCGCGCGTGGAATGTTTTCAGCCGCGGTTGTTGCTGCGGCCGATTTTCCAACCGTCGCTGCGGCGGACGCGGCTCCGGCTGCCGATGCGTGGAGCGATGTGGTCGTTCTTTATAGGCGACGGCTGGCATGTGGCATTTCCCGGAGCGCGCGAATTGTTGTGCAGGAAATACTTTACCCTAAAACCGGCACGCACGGAACAAATCGTAAACGGAACTGCGGCCGCGCCTCCCGGCAAACGCGGGAACGCGGTATCATTCATAATGTTCTCTCTAGGGAATTAACCAGGAGTTAACCGTGGCCCCGCGCGCATATTGGAAGGGTTATCTGCGGCTTTCGCTCGTGTCCTGCCCGATTGCGCTGTTTCCGGCCACTTCGGAGCGCGAGAAGGTCAGCTTCAACCAGATCAACAAGGAAACCGGCAACCGCATCCGCTATCGCAAGGTCGATGCCGAGACCGGCGACGAAGTGCCCTCCGATCACATCATCAAGGGCTATGAGGTAGCGAAGGGCGAATACGTCGAGGTCACCGATGATGAGCTGGCCTCGGTCGCGCTGGAAAGCACCAAGACCATCGACATCGACGAGTTCGTCCCGAGAAACGAAATCGACGACCTCTATGCCATCCGTCCCTATTACATGGCGCCGGACGGCAAGGTCGGGCAGGACGCCTTTGTCGTCATCCGCGAGGCTATCGAGCAAATGAAGATGGTCGCGATCGGCCGCGTGGTACTGACCAGCCGCGAGCACATCATCGCCATCTCGCCGCGCGGCAAAGGCCTGATGGGCACGCTGCTACGCTTCCCCTACGAAGTGCGCGACGCCGGCGAATTCTTCGACGACATTCCCAACGTCAAGATAACCAAGGACATGATGGAGCTTGCCCGCCACATTGTCGAAACCAAGACCGGACACTTCAAGCCCCAGGAATTCGAGGACCACTACGAGCACGCGGTGCGCGACCTGATCGAGAAGAAGGCCAAGGGCGAAAAGATCGAAGCGCCGAAATTCGAACCGACCGGCAAGGTGATCAACCTGATGGACGCGCTGCGCCGTTCCGTGCAGGCGGAGACCGGCAAGGGCGGCGGGCGCGCCGCGGCCGGCGGCGCCGGCAAGAAGGGCCGCAAGAAAATCGAAGGCCAGAAGGAAATGCTGTTGCCGATCTCCGGCAAGAAGGCCGCGCGGGAAGTGGCGAAAGAAGAGCATCACGCTCATCGCAAGCCGTCGCGAGCGCACGGCAAGCAACGCAAAGCCGGGTGATCTCACCCGCGCGCGCAGCAAATGCTGCGAAGCGCGATCGCTCGAGCGGCGGTGCCTCTCAAGGCGCGTAACGAGTGAACAAGAAATCACGGTCCTTAACCGGCACGTGACACAAGTAGCAATCGTTGGCGACAATTTTGGCGGGCTTACCGTCGTTGAACTGCGCAAATCCCCAGCCGCCCGTTGAAGCGTATTTTGTGCTGTCCTTGACCATGAACTGCACATTCGTCGGCGCACCGGCCACGAAGGATTGGTTGTCGCCAAAGACCTTGTTGTTTTCCTCCGACGAGACATAATTCCAGGCGACCCGTGCGATGATCGCGCCATCCGGGAATGGCAGCTTGCCTTCCCGATACGCCGCAACGGCCGCGTCGTTACCTAAAATGGCGCGCAAATCATTGAGCTTGCCGGCTTCATGCGCCACGGAAATCAGCTTCCAGTCGCGATAGCCGGCGGGCAGTTTGCCTCCGAGAACCGCCGAGTCTTCGGAATTAGCGTCTCTCCCACTGAATGCCATCACCGCGCTAATGCTCATTGCAATCAGCAAAACTAAAAAACTTTTCATAACCAGACCTCTCTACCACTGCGAGCACGTTGCCCGGGTCGTTAGTGGTCTCGGTTCCGCAGAGTATCTTACAAGTGGCCGAACGTCACCGCTCGGCCTTCTTCAGCACCGAAACGACGAGCGAGCGACGGTGGGTGAAGCCGAGCTTCTTGTAGAGCGCGCCTGCCGCGGCATTCTCGCTGAAAATGTGCAGGAACGGCACCTCGCCGCGCGCCAGTATGTGACGCATCAGCGTGCGCACCAGCGTTTCGGCTAGTCCGCGGCCGCGGTGCTCCGGATGGGTGCATACCGCGGAGACTTCCGTGAAGCCGGGAAACTTCATGCGCTCGCCGGCCATTGCGATCAGGCTCCCGCCGCTGCGAACGCCGAGATACTCGCCGAGCAGAACCGTACGCGCGGCGAATGGCCCGGGATCGGTCAACTTTACAAGCGCCATCATCTCGGGCACGTCGGCTTCCGTCAGATTTAAAAACTCGGCCTCAGGCGCACTCACGTCGGGCCGCTCGTAGACGAATTGCTCGAGCGGCCGGTGCACGACCTCGAGAAGATCGCCAATCGGAACAATCGGCTCGTTGCCGAATACGCCAAAGATCTCGCCCGGCTGCATCAACGCGCTCAAAGCTTGCAGGCACGGCGCCGACACTTCACGCACCGCGGACAGCGGCGAAAATTCCGGCCGATACCGCCGGGCGAGATCGTTGCCGCGCGCGAACGCCGCGTGTGAGGTCGTCAGTGCCGACCACGGTGGGCGGTCGAGCGGGTTTGCATCAAGGTGCATGGGACGATTTTATTACACGCGGACGAGTTTTGTCGTCGGCGTTCGGGGCGGATTTTTTCAAATGGCGCATTGAATACCGGCGGCGAAGGTGTGAAATTCGCAAAAGATGTGAACGTTGCCGACGTGCCGACGTGCCGGCGGGCGCGGCACTGCGGCGCTTCGAGGGAAAGACATGCGTTTCAAAATCGCAATACAGACGATCGCAATAACCGCGCTGTTTGCCGCCGTGGCAAACGTCTGCCTTGCGGCACAACCGATCATATCGTTCCCGGACGAGAATTTGGTTGACGATCAGCCCGGTCTTGTCCCGACGCCGGAAGAAGAACAGCTCCCGGCGGAATACCGGCGGCAGATGGTATTCTTCCGGACCAGCGAACAACCGGGCACCATCATTGTCAACACCTCCGAGCGCTTCCTTTATTTGGTTCAGGGTGACAATCGTGCCATCCGCTACGGTATCGGCGTCGGCCGCGACGGCTTTCAGTGGCACGGTCTCAAATACATCAGCAGAAAGGCTGAATGGCCGGACTGGACGCCGCCGCCCGAGATGATTGCCCGTCAGCCGTATCTGCCGCGCTTCATGGCGGGTGGGCCCGGCAATCCGCTCGGCGCACGCGCGCTTTACATCGGCGGAACGGTTTACCGGATTCACGGCACCAACCAGCCCCGGACGATCGGATCGGCGGTGTCTTCGGGATGTTTCCGGCTCACCAATCCGGAGGTTGCCGATCTCTACGAGCGCGTGCCGGTAGGCACCCGCGTAGTGGTTCTGCAAGCTCCGAGCGTGCAATAAAGCGACAATTCAAAGTCCACGACGCCAACAGAGTGACAGGTGTGATGCGCAACTTGTTTTCGTTCCGCCGGCCAGGATACCTCGCGGCGCTTTTCACCGCGGCAATCTTTATAGCGGCCGGTGGCAGCGCGCATTCGCAAACGCTCGACAAAATCAAGCAACGCGGCAGCGTGACGTGTGGTGTGAGCCAGGGCGTCATCGGCTTTTCCGCGCAGTCGGCAAATCAATGGGTTGGATTTGACGTTGATTTTTGTCGAGCGCTGTCGGCCGCAATCTTCAACGACGCCGGCAAAGTCACGTTTTCACCGGTTTCGGCGAATGACCGCTTCCACGCCTTGCAGTCGGGCGACATTGACGTCTTGTCCAGAGATACGACCTGGACGATGTCGCGCGAAGTCGATCTGGGATTGGAGTTCGCGGCGGTGACGTATTACGACGGGCAAGGCTTCATGGTGCCGCGCTCACGCAACGTCAATTCCGCGCTGGATCTCGGTGGCAGCAAGATCTGCGTGCAGAGCGGCACGACCACTGAACTCAATCTCCGCGATTACTTTCACGGCAACGATATGGCCTATGAAGCCGTGCTCGGGACATCACCCGATGACAGCGCCAAAGCCTACGACGAGGGCCGTTGCGGTGTCCTGACCAGTGACGTCTCGCAACTTCACGCCATTCGGCTCAAGCTGACAAAGCCGGACGACCACGTCATCCTTCCGGATTTGATCTCGAAAGAGCCTTTTGGACCGGCGGTGCGTCAGGGCGACGATCAGTGGCTGAACATCGTCAAGTGGACGGCGTTCGCGCTGGTGAACGCCGAAGAACTCGGAGTGAATTCAAAAAACATCGACGACGCCCTGAAATCCGACAAACCGGCGGTGCAACGGCTGGTTGGAAAAGACGGCGACTACGGCGTGCGAATGGGGCTGACGCCGGACTGGGCCGCGCGCATGATCCGGCTGGTCGGCAATTACGGCGAGATTTACGAGCGAAATGTCGGCGTGAAATCGGAATTGAAAATCCCACGCGGCATCAATCAAAACTGGACCGCCGGCGGGATTATGTACGCACCCCCCATTCGATGATTTCTACGATCCGATCAGCGCCGATCTCGACCGCCCTTTTCATCGTCAACGTCGCCGTCTCTGTCGGAAATCGGTTAGGAACTGAACGTGATCGGGTTACCAGAACAGGCCGAACTGGGTCTGTAACTCAGAATTCGATCAGGGCCAGGCGCCAAAAAATTTATTCGCCAGTGAACCATCCTTGTCGGTCCAAGGCACAGGCGGTAATTGCGGCAGTTCAAGCCCAGACCCAGCCGGTAGTACTCTCGCCAGCGGTATTATGATGCCGGGAAACTGCGAGCGGAAACGTTCATTCATGCCGCCGTCGAGGCCGCTGTAGATTGGGGCGATTGCGACGTTGTCTCTCACCAAATTTGCGTATTCGAGGTCGTCCGCGCGTTGCTTCTGCAGCGCCGACCGAGCGATCTCCGTATTGACGACAAATATCGGACACGGACCGGTCGGATCGAAAATAAGCGGGCGCGACGAATTCGGCGGTTGTTGCGCATCGAACACATAACGACGGTCGCACACGTCCACCTTGGGTTCGCGATGTGTCGTCTCGAAATGATCATTCCCAATTTTTAGCATCTGCCAAAACGTAATGTGTGGATTGGTTCGATGCCGCGCCAGGTTCGCAGGCGTCATGCGAAACGGATAGGCCTGGATCTGAAATGATGGCCGTCCGACTAATGAAGCACTCGCCAACGAATAGATCTCGGCGATCTGTCCGTCTGTCATGGCATAGCAGCCACTCGACCCGCAATCGCCGTGGATCATAAGAAAGCTGCCGTCACGGTTGTTCGCTGTGTCGAAGGCATTAGGAAAGCCGATGTTAATCGCACGATAGAAGTTAGAATTCGGATTTATGAGCCTGGGGGTAATTTCATAGAACCCCTCCGGTGTCTGACGATCGCCCTCATGTAATTTCGGCCCAAGATCGCCCGACCACCGACAGACTGGATAAATCTTGAAAAGTTGAAAATGTCCGCTGGTATCTTGCTTCCAGAGTTCAAGTTCGGCTTCTTCCTTGAAAATGCGCAGAATGATAGGCGACGTTTCAGGCATATTCTTTCGATGCAGCAGCGAGAGCAGCTCGGGCGACAGTTCCCTAATTGCCTTACCCGACAACTGACCGCCAACTTCGGCAAGGCATCGCACCGGCATGAAAGCGCCGGCAAGAGCCACTACTAAGGCAAACGCACGCAAGGACGATCGTTGTCGCAGATGGGTTATTGTCGCCATTCGCTTACGCGTTCTCACGTCCGCTACACGACATTCGCGCTGCTTCGGCCTCGACGCCAAGTGCCATTAGTGACGTTTCACTCCAAGTGAGACGGCAGCGTACTTCAGGGAGGAAAGGCGTGTCAGCGCCTTGTCGATTTCCACCAATTCCAACGCTGGCGAAACGCATTCAAGGTAATGGCAAACACAGCTCGGAGCCGGCCGATCGATTGATAAAGCTTCCCTAGCGGCAGCGGCGTGCGCAGTGCCCGGCAAATCACCGATGGCGCAAGGGCGGCTCGTGTTTACTTACTTCCGGCAATACCAACGTTTGGAACGTCCTCCCCGAGGGCGGTTGCCAGATCGATTTGATGATCCTGCTCTTCGACGAGGATTTGACGAATCTGCTCAGCCATCGCGTATTCACCGAGGGCTTCACACTGTCGAACCCTCTCGCGATAATTTCTGATCGTTTCGTTTTCGTTTTCAAGATCAAAACGAAGCATTTCTTTCGCTTTCTCCGAAGTCCGGACTGGCTTCGGCGACACCGACGGCATTTTGCCCAAATAGTCGATCTGTCGCGAAATGATTAGCGCATGCTTCAACTCCTGCTGCGCATGGACTTCGAGCTGGTCCGCGATGCTCATGTATTCGGCGCCCTTCAAGACCTGCGAATACACGACGTAGGAAATGATGGCCTGATATTCGCGCGACAGGTCTTCATTCAAGAGTTGAGCAAGGCGGTCCCGCGAAATGGACCGAGTGTCCGGGGTCTTTGGTTCCTTCGACATTATTTTCTCCTTTATCTTAATAGTGCTTCGATTGGCTAGGGCTTTTATATTTATTGCTCGTCGCAATCATCGCAATCTCAACCATTGAGGATGCGATACTTCGGCGCTCCAGGTTCCCCGCAAAAATGCCGACGTTTCGCTCCTACTGAATCCCCATGCGCCAATCCGCGAGAAATCGGCGTCAGTCGCGAGCTGGGCCATTACCAGCGCAAAGCGGCGGTGTGGACAGGATCATCCCATAGCTCTAGCAGCTTTCGGTCAAGCAAAGTGACCGTAATCGAACAGCCAGCCATTTCGAGTGACGTCACGTAAGAACCGACAAGCGAGCGTTGGATTTTCAGGCCATGCTTTTCCAGGATCTTTCGTGCCGAATTGTACATCAGATAAAGCTCGATCGCGGGCGTACCGCCAAAGCCGTTGACGAACAGGAGTGCATCGCCCGAACGGGGGTGATCGAAGTCGGCAAGGATCGCACCAACCATTTCGTCGGCGACGGCATCCGCGCTTGCGAGCGTCACCCGACGCCGGCCCGGTTCGCCGTGAATGCCGACACCCATTTCCATCTCGTCGCTGCCAAGCGAGAACGTTGGGGTGCCGGCCGCCGGCACGGTGCAGCTTGTCAGAGCCACCCCAAGCGATCTTGTTTTCGCGTTGACCTCCGCGCCAAGCTCGGCGCACGATTTCAGGTCGGCGGCTTTTTCCGCGGCGGCGCCGACGATTTTTTCAACAATCAGCGTTCCGGCAACGCCACGGCGACCGGTGCTGTAGGTCGATTTCTCCACGGCGACGTCGTCGTTGGTCACGATGGTCGCTGAGGTCCCGTCGAACGCTTCCGCTGCCATCTCAAAATTCATGCAATCGCCGGCGTAATTCTTGACGATGAATAGGACGCCGGCGTTGCTGCCCACGGCAGTCGCTGCCTCGACGATTTGATCTGGCGTCGGCGACGTAAACACCTGCCCCGGGCAGGCCGCGTCGAGCATGCCCGTCCCGACGAGACCGACATGCAGCGGCTCGTGACCACTACCGCCGCCGGAGATCAATGCGACCTTGTCCGGGTTTGGCGAGCGACGGCGCACGAATTTGCGCTCCGGCCCGAGAACGATAATGTTACTATGCGCAGCGGCGAAGCCATCCAGGCTCTGCGTCAGCATCGTGTCGACCGAATTGATAAACTTTTTCACGCTTTCCTCCGGCGGCGCGTTTGAAAGGCCGCTATTTATCGTCTTGGAGAATCGCGGCCAAGCGGCGCGCAAATTCTTGCATCAAGGCATCGACTTGGCGGTTTTTGGTACCGTTCCCGAGATCCGGCAAATGCAGCGTGATCGTCCGTTCGCGCGGAATTGCGGCGAGCCGCCCCATCCGTCGCGGATGCGCGCGCGTGTACGCCTTCAGAAACGCGGCTTTCGTTTGCGGCGGGAAATGACAGACATCGAAGATCGTGTTGAGGTGCTGGATAGGGATCGGAACCGGATAGGCTGGATTGGAAATCTGACTGACGAAACTCCGGTTCTTGCCGATGGCATGGGCCAGCCTGATACGCATGCCCGACGGCCGTGAATCCAAGACTTCCTTGAAGATCCGCTTATATTCGGCAACGGCGCCGACCTCGCCCGCCCCATCAACAGCCGCATTAGCCACGGCTGCCCTCGCGGCTGAGTTCATCGATCGTCCGTTTGATTTGCGCCAGGGCTGACGGATTGACTGAAAGCTCGCGCAAACCTCGGGACAACAGCGCCGGAATGCAGCGCGGATCGCCGGCCATGTCGCCGCACAGGCTGACCTGGATCGCGGCGCGTTTGCCATACTCGGCGACGCGGCCGATCAGATCAAGAACCGCGGGATTAAGGGGATCGATCAGTTTCGCCAGTGCCCCGTTCGAGCGATCGCACGCCGTCACATATTGGGCGAGATCATTCGACCCGATCGAGAAAAACCCGGCCTCGAAGCGGTCGATCGTCAGCGCTGCCGCCGGCACCTCGACCATGATGCCTAGCGGCGGAAGCGCGGCATCGACGCCCTCAGATAGCAGTCCGGCGACGGTTTCACTGAAGATGGCGCGGCCGGCTTCCAGCTCGTCTGCCGTCGTCACCATGGGAAACATGACTTTGAGGTTGCCGCGCACGGCCGCTCGGGCCAGCGCGCGCAATTGGACGCGGAATATATCCGGATGTCTCAAGCACAGCCGCAGACCGCGCACGCCGAGAAACGGATTGGCCTCATTATCCTCGGTAAATCCTGGCACCGGCTTGTCGCCGCCGGCATCGAAGGTCCGAATTGTCACCGGCCGTGTCCCGGCCCAGCGCAGCACACTGTCATAAGCCGCGTATTGCGTGTCTTCGTTGGGCAATGCTGTGCGACGTGTCAGCAAAAACTCGGTTCGCATCAGACCGACGCCGTCGGCGTATTGCGCGTCGGGATGATTGATATCCTCGACCTCCTGGATGTTGATCAGCAGTCGGATCTTTTCTCCATCCCACGACGCTGCAGGGCGGTGCAGGATCGCGCGCGCCGACGCCCGGTTCTTGCGGTGAAGCTCTCGGCGCCTCTGGAACAGGCTGATTTGCTCGGAGCTCGGGTCAAGTTCGAGCGTGGCACCTTCGCCGTCGAGAAGCGCCGCGGCGGCGATCGATACCGCGCCGAGTTGCACGACCATGGGGATGCCGCGGGCGCGCGCCAGCATGGCGACGTGGCTCGTTGGGCTGCCGCGCATCAGCGCGAGCCCACCACCGTCCGACCAGTCGATTTCGAGGAAGCGCGACGGCGGCAGGTCCTCGGCATAGACCACAGCACCGCGCGGAATTTTCAGCGTCGCGCCGTCACCGCCGCGCAACGTGCGAAGGACGCGGTCGCGCAGATCAGCAAGATCAGACGAGCGGGCCCGCAGGTATTCGTCTGACGCTGAATTGTAGTCAGCGATCTGTTCATCGAGCGCCGATATCCAGGCAGCGTCGGCCGCCACGCCATCAAGAATGGCGGCAAACATCGGTTCAAGAAACTCTTCGTCTTCGAGCAATGCAACCTGAAACTCGAGGATTTGGGCGCCTTCATCACCGGCGCCTTCGGCCAGCGCCGCTATTTGTCGGCCCGCAGAAGCGATCGCTGAGCGCAATGCGCGTTCCTCGTCGCGGGGAAGGCCAGCCGTGCGACGGTCCGTCGGCGCGACATCGATACGCACGAACGGGCCCTGAGCAAAACCGATCGAGGCGGTTCGCCCCCTGTAGGCCTGCCCCGCGATGTCGGGCCGCATGTTCACCGGTCGGTATCCGGAAAATCGGCGGCGACCAGATCGACCAAAGCCGAAACGGCGGCTTCCGCGTCCGCTCCCGACGCCTTGATCTCGATGATGCTGTCGCGCGCCGCGCGTAATGCCATGATCTTGCTGACGCTCTTGGCGTTGATCCATTCGGCGTTCTGCGACGCGCGAATGGAGATTTGCGCCTGAAACTTCTTCGCGAGCTTTGTGAGCTTGACCGCCGGCCGCGCGTGCATACCGGCGGCGTGAATCAGCTTCACGCTACCGGTGATCACTTCGCCGTTCGCCTTGCGGGTTTCCAACATTATCGCCTTTCCCAATTCATCGACTGCTCGATTTCGCCTAGCCCGCAGACAGTTCCTCGGCAACCGCTCTCACTTCGTCGAGCGAACTGCCGCCAGCCGCCTCAGTCGCCGCCATGACAGCGCCCTCGACGATCGGCGCGTTGCACACGACGACCCGTTCGCGCCGGTCTGGCTCGAGCATTTCCACGGCCATTTCGCTGTTGGTCTCGGCACCGCCGAGATCGACGAGCACCGCAACGCCCTTTGGCGACCACGCCTTCTCGATCGCTTCGATGATCGAGGAGACGCTGGTGCCGAGGCCACCATCCGGATTACCGCCGCAGAATGCCACCTTGACCTCGCTGCCGACCATTTGGCGAACCATGTCGGCGGTGCCTTTGGCGATGTCTTTCGAATGCGACACAATGACGATGCCGACCGTCTCGTTCATGGCCGGGCCTCCAACGCGTTACAGACGGCATGAAGAAGAACGCAGCTTGAGCGCGCGCCAGGATCGGCGTGACCGACGCTACGCGCGCCCAAAAAGGCGGCGCGCCCTTTTGTAGCTTGCATCGGCACCGTCCGTTCGACGGCTTCACTCGCTGTCGCCCGCACGCGTCCGATCAATCCGGGGCGGCCGGCTTCGGTCTTCAACGTTTCCAGAACCGGGTAAAGGACATCGAGCATCGTCTTCTCGCCGGCCTGTGAACGGCCGCGCGCGCTCACGGCACCGACCGCGCTGGCGAAGACTTCGGCGACGTCTTCGGGCAGGTTTCTTCTTTTGTGACAGCGCGTCACCCGCAGCCATGAAGAACGTGCCGTAGAGCGGGCCCGAGGCGCCGCCGACCGTCATCACCAGCGTCTTGCCAATCGTCTTAAGCGCCTCGTCGACCGGTTGCGTACCGATGGTGTCAAGTTTTCCCAAGCACCGCCTCGAAGCCGCGTTTCATGTTGGCGCCGTGATCGCCGTCGCCGATCGCCTGATCGAGCTCCGTCAGTTCCGGCGCGCTGGCAATGACCTGCTCGGCAGCCGCCTTGACAAGCGATTTGAGCGTTGCGGCTTCCACTGACATCGGCGCGTCCTCTATTGAACCGTCGCTGGAATGCGCCGTCCGGCGGCATCGAAATAAAGTGGGTTGATCACACTGAATTCCACGTCCTGGCCGTCTTGAAGCGGTTCATGCGGATCGGCCAGCGTTACCAGCATCTGGCCGCGATATTCGAGGTGCACATGATTCTGGTCGCCGAGGTGCTCGATCCGATGCACGCGGCCGACGATGCCGCCCCCGTTTGCCGCGGCGATCCGCAAGTGCTCGGTGCGGATGCCGACGGTGTCGGTGCCGGCGGGCATCGCTATTTCGGGAATGAGGCTGGCGGGAAGGAAATTGATTTGCGGCGTGCCTAGCCGGCTCGCCACGTAGCGGCTGTTGGGATTTTCGTAAATCTCCCGCGGCGTGCCGAGCTGAAGAAGTTCACCATCCTTGATTACGCCGATCTGCGAAGCCATTGTCATGGCCTCGACTTGATCATGCGTGACATAAAGAATCGTTGCACCGAGCTCGACCTGAATACGTTTGAGCTCCAGCCGCAGCTCGGCCCGCAACTTGGCGTCAAGCGAGGACAGCGGCTCGTCCATCAGATAAACGGACGGATCGCGTACCAGGGCGCGGCCGATTGCGACCCGCTGCATTTCGCCGCCGGAGAGCCGCGTCGCCTTATTGGTGAGCTTGCCGGAGATGTGGAGGAGTTCGGCAGTCTGCTCGACGCGCTTGCGGATCGCCGCCTCGGGAACGCGCCGCGCGGGCGAGCGGAGCGGGAATGCGAGATTGTCGAAAACGGTTAAGTGCGGGTAGAGCGAGTATTGCTGAAATACGAACGCGATATCGCGCGTCCCTGGCGGATCGTCGGGTGACGTCGCGGCCGTCGATCGAAACCGACCCGGCATCGGGACGCTCGAGGCCTGTGACCAGCCGCAGCGTCGTGGTCTTACCGGCGCCGCTCGGGCCGAGCAGCACGACGAACTCGCCGTGATTGATGGCGAGCGACAAATCGCACACCGCTTCGACCGGCCCAAAGCATTTGCTGACGTGGCGCAGCGCGACGTTAGCCATGCCCCGCACTCCCGTGACTCGCAGTCCGGATAGCCGCGCCGGTCTGGGCGTCAAACAACGAAAGCCAATCGGAGCGAAAATTCAGCCCGACGATCTCACCGATCCTGCACGGAGCAGGCTCGACGGCAGCCGCGCCTTGATCTGCCCTTGCTCGGTATCGACAGTAACGATCTGGGTCGTACCGAGATATTCCGCGCCGAACACGCGGCCACGCACTGGTCGCCGCATCCGCAAAGCGGATGTGTTCGGGGCGCACCCCCAAGACAAGTGGCCCCGGAGCCTTTCGCAGCCAGGATTTCGGGCACGGCAATGACGGCGTTCGGTAGTTTGATGGCCTGGTCGCCAGCAACGAGCCCGGCTTCGAAGTGCAAAAAGTTCATCGGCGGCGAGCCGATAAAGTCGGCCACAAACATCGACGCCGGCCGGTCATAGATTTCCTGCGGCGACCCGATCTGCTCGATCCCCCCGGCATTCATTACGGCGATGCGATCCGCCATCGACATCGCTTCGTGCTGATCGTGGGTGACGTACACCGTCGTCGCCGCAATACGCTCGTGCAGGTCGCGCAGCTCGCCGCACATCAGCGCGCGAAATTCGGCGTCAAGCGCGCCGAGCGGCTCGTCCATCAAAAACGCCTTCGGCCGGCGCACCATGGCGCGGCCGAGTGCCACGCGCTGTCGATCGCCGCCTGACAATCTCGAGGTCTTGCTCGTGAGGAGATGTTCAATGCGCAGAAGCCGCGCGGTTTCGAGGACGCGTTCGCGCGCTTCGCGCCTCGACATGCCCTGACATTTCAGCGGAAAGCCGATGTTCTGCTCGACATTCATGTGCGGATAGAGCGCGAACAACTGAAACACGAAGGCGATGTCGCGCTCGGCGGCGCGCCGGAAGGTGACATCCTCGCCGTCGAGCAGGATGCGCCCGTCGGTCGGGAGCTCGAGGCCGGCGATCATGCGCAGTGTCGTCGTCTTACCGCAGCCCGATGGTCCGAGAAGCGCGAAGAACGACCCATTTTCGATGGTGAAATTCGAATCTTTCACGGCCGTGAACTGGTCGAACGCCTTGCGCAGATTTTCAACCCGGATTTGTGCCATGCGCGCCGCCTATTCCCGAAAGTGGCTCACGGCGACATAGCCAAGCGTGCCGACCAGAATTGTCATGAACGAATAGCCGTACAGATCGATCGACCAAGGCTGCACCAGCATGACAATGCCGAGCGCGATCAGTGTCATAGCGCCGTTTTCCCAAGGGCCGCGACGGAACCAGCGCCCGAATCCGGCTCTTGTAACTGTCGCGCCGCTCATTTGCGCACCGCACCGAAGGTGATGCCGCGCAAGAGGTGCTTGCGGAGCAGGATCGTGAACACAACGATCGGAATGACAAAGAGCGTAGTGGCGGCGGCGACCGCCGGCCAATCCTGGCCGCCTTCGCCGATGATGAAAGGAATGAACGGCGGCATGGTCTGCGCATCGCCGCTGGTGAGGAGAACGGCGAAGGCATATTCGTTCCACGAGAAGATCAGACAGAAGATCGCGGTCGCAGCAATCCCGGTCACGGCCTGCGGCAGCACCACCTTGCGGAGCGCCTGCAATCGCGTGTAGCCGTCAACCAGCGCAGCCTCCTCATACTCGCGCGGGATTTCGTCGATGAAACCTTTGAGCAGCCACACCGCGAGCGACACGTTGACTGCTGTGTAAAGCAGGATCATGCCGGTCCAGGTGTCGGTAAGGTTGAGTTGGCGGTACATCAAATAAATCGGGATGGCGACTGCGACCGGCGGCATCATTCGCGTCGACAGAATAAAGAACAAAAGATCGTCGGCGAGCGGAATACGAAACCGCGAAAACGCGTAAGCGGCGAGCGTGCCAAGAAGCACGGCGAGAAACGTTGAGCCGAACCCGATCACGAGCGAATTGATGAATCGCGGCACCACTTTCGAGGGACCGGCGATTACCATGTCGTGCTTGCGCACCAGCTTGTCGTACCACGTGGTCGCCGGCGGCAGGCTCGCGATGAAATCCGGGGTCTGCCGCGTCCGTACGGTGAACAGGTTGACGTAGCCTTCGAGCGTCGGCTGGAAAACCATCTTCGGCGGATAGGCGATCGCGTCGCTTTGCGACTTGAACGCTGTTGCTGCGATCCACAGCAGCGGCAGGATTGCGACGACGGCGTAGATGACGACAACAGCGCCAGCGACCGTCTTGACCCGCGGCGAGGCCTCGACGATGGAATGGGCGGTCGATTTGGCGACAGCCGTCATCGCTGCTTCACCCGGTTGAGCGCTTTGACATAGATGTTGGCCGCGCCAAAGACAGTGACGAAGAGAATGATCGCCAGCGCCGAGGAATAGCCGGTGCGCCATTTCTCGAAGGCAGCGCGCTTAAGCGTGATCGATACGAGCTCGGTGGTCGAACCCGGTCCGCCCGACGTGAGCAGATTGACCATGTCGAACATTTTGAAGTTCTCGATGGCGCGGAAGAGCACCGCCAGCATGAGAAACGGCAACGCCATCGGCAGCGTGATCGACCAGAATTGCCGCCACGCCGAGGCGCGGTCGACTTCGGCGGCCTCGTAGATGTAGTCGGGGATCGAGCGTAGTCCCGCGAGGCAGATCAGCATCACGTATGGCGCCCACATCCAAGTATCGACCAGCACGATCGTCCATGGCGCCAACGCCACTTCGCCGGTCATCGAAAAAGAGCTGGGCGGAATGCCGGTGAATACGCTCACCACGTAGTTGAACGGGCCGATCTGCGGCTGAAACAACAGTGTCCAGAAATTGCCGACCACGGCCGGTGACAACATCATCGGCAGGAGAATGATCGTGGTCCAGAAGCTGTGCGAACGAAATTGGCGATTGATCAGCAGCGCCAGCCCAAACCCTATTAAAACTTCCAGCACCACTGTCGATATGACGAACTGCGCCGTGGTCTGCATGCGGATCCAGAGATCCTCGTCGCTGAGAATGTCGGCGTAATTATCCAGGCCGACAAATCGCAGCGGCAGATACGACATGCTGAGGTTAAGGCTTGTGAAGGAAAGCCGGATCATCCAAATCAGAGGAAAGATGTTGATTGCCAGTAGGAGCGCGATAGTCGGTGTGATGAATAGCCACGCGATCGCGCGATCCGGCAGGCCGCGCACCCCTTTGCCGAGCCGAAACGTCCCCTGCTTGCCGACATTGTCGACGCCAGAATCGGGATGGATGAGTGCAGTCATATCGGCTGGTATGGCGGGTTGCTGACATGGCCGATCTCCCCGGACGATAACGCCGGGGAGACCGCTTGCAGAGCGTTGGTCAAGCAAGAAAAGTCACTCGGCGGCGACCACCTTGCCTTGCTCCTTAAAGACTTTTGTCCAGTCCTTCACGAGCGAGTCGAGCGCCTGTTGCGCGGTGCCCTTGTCGGCGACCACGTAGTCATGCACTCGCTTCTGCATGTCGAGCAGAAGCTGGGCATAAGAAGGCTCGGCCCAGAAATCCTTGACGATGCCCATCGACTCCAGGAACTGCGGAGCAAAAGGCGCGCTCTTCGGGAACCCGGGCGCGTCCACGACCGCCTTCAGCGCCGAATAGCCGCCGATCTCCCACCACTTCTGCTGCACCTTCGGTTGCGCGAACCACTTGATGTAGCGCAGCGCGTCGTCCTGGTGCTCGGATGTCGCGACCACCGAGATGCCCTGACCGCCAAGCTGGGTGAAGTGACCATTCGGGCCGGCCGGATTGACGAAGAAGCCGATCTTATCGCCGCCGACATTCGGATCCTTATAAAGGCCGGGGAAGAAGGCAAACCAGTTCATCTGCATCGCCACCTGGCCAGATTTGAAGGCGTCGAGACCCTCCTGCATGTAGGCGTTGGTCATGCCCGGAGCCGTGCAGCACTTGTAAAGCGCCTTATAAAACTCGAGGCCTTTGACCGCGTCCGGCGAGTTGACGAAGCCCTGCATCTGATATGGCTTCTTCGGGTTGTCGTAGTCGAAGCCGAAATTGTATAGGACGTTCGTCACGCCCATGGTGATGCCTTCCGAACCGCGCTCGGTGAAGATGTAGGCGCCATAGACTTTCTTGCCGTCGATTTCGCGCCCTTGGAAGAACTCGGCGATTTGCTTCAGTTCTTCGTAGCTCTTGGGCGGAGCGAGATCGCGGCCGTACTTCTTCTTAAACTCGGCCTGAAGCTCCGGGCGCGCGAACCAGTCCTTGCGATAAGTCCAGCCGACCGCATCGGCCATGGCAGGCAGCGCCCAGTAGTTCGGCGTATTCTTTGGCCACTCCGCATAGCCGAGCACGGTCGCCGGCACGAAGTCATCCATAGTGATGTGTTCTTTGGCAAAGAAGTCGTTGAGTTTGACGTACCAGTGGTTTTCTGCTGCGCCACCGATCCATTGGCTGTCGCCTATGATCAGGTCACATAGTTTGCCGTGCGAATTAAGCTCGTTGAGAAAACGGTCGGCATAGCTCGTCCATGGGACGAACTCGTATTTCATCTCAATGCCCGTCTCTTTGGTAAAGTCCTTGCCCAGTTCGACGAGCGCGTTCGCCGGATCCCACGCCGCCCAGCACAAGGTCAATTGCTTACTCTGTGCTGCAGCAGGCTGGCTGACAAGGCCGGACAATGCTACGCCGGCGAACAGCGCGAGCGCGCCGCCAAGCCACTTTGAGTATCTGGTAGTATCAGATTTTCGCATGTGCGTTCCTCTCTTGAACGCTCCGGAGCGCCCTCGGCCGGAGACGATTCAGGCATCGAAGCCCGTTTGGGCCAGAGGCGTTGGGTGCAAGGGTGGGGATGCGCGCGAACGCAATTCGGCTCGCGTGGCCTTCCCTCGTCGTTGCCTCCAGGCGCGATGTTAGTTTGCTTATTACTAAACAAGTAAAACTAAATTCACTGAACCGGTCAAGAGCCGTTACTGCGGAACGAAAGAAAATTCCGACTCCTAGCCAAACTCCGGATGGGCAGCGACGAAGTGCGAGTTTGCTGCCATTTACGGGAATGCAGACTGAAAATGGTTGCCTTTTATCGGCGGCAATCGCTCGGCGGCGGGCCTTTGTTATCGTTCGGCCGCGCATCGGTCCGAAAACGGTGGATGTGGCAACGCTCGACTTATTAAACCGCTTACTAAACTTAGGAGACCTCCAATTTTGCCCCCAGGCGACCATTGATCAGCCCACTTCGTTCCATCGCAAATGCGGACGGGAAGGGTAATCGAATTACCGATCGCTTCCTAAATGCCGCAACTCAGCATGGACCATCGGGTCGAGCCCCGTGGTGAGACGAGGCAGTCGCGGCAGGACGTGTAAACATCGACACCTCCTCACACTGGCCCAAGCGAGCGCATGGCGCGCGTTCTTGCCGGAAGCGCTTGTCTGACGGCCGGCATTTGTTCATGTTGATGCGATCGCGGCACACCGCGAAGCGTGCCGAGATTTTTGTCCCGAGCAGCACGGCGAACCTGCGAGTCAGGCGATGAACATCGACTTTGTCTTGATCGGCCGGAATCCCCCGAAGAGGTCAACGTTATCGTCGAAGTGCCGATCGGTGGCGAACCCATCAAATACGAGATGGACAAGAAGGCCGGCACGCTTGTCGTCGACCGGTTTCTGTACACGCCGATGCGCTATCCGGGAAACTACGGTTTTATTCCGCACACGCTGTCGGCCGATGGCGATCCCTGTGACGTTCTCGTCGCCAATACCCGGCCGATCATTCCCGGCGCCGTCATTGCAGTGCGCCCGATTGGTGTTCTCAAGATGACCGATGAGGCCGGCGGCGACGAGAAGATCATTGCCGTTCCGATCTCCAAATTGACCCAACGCTACGACAACGTGACGAACTACACCGATCTGCCGGAAATCACCTGGCGCCAGATCGAGCACTTCTTTTCGCACTATAAGGATCTGGAGCCCGGCAAATGGGTAACCGCAGCTGGATGGGGCGATAACGCCGAAGCCAAGCGACTGATCCTGGAGGCCATTACCCGGCAAAGCGGCAGGCAAGCGACATGATCTGCGCGGGGGGAAAGTGAGCGCCACAAACAATCACTTTTTTGCCCAGAGCTGGAACGCATCGCCCGGAGGCGGCGAAGCGGGCTTACAGCAAGAAAGCGCGGTCCCGCGGGTTTATGACCATTTGACGAAGCTTTCCACAGCCCCATGACGCCCGCGAATCGCCCAAGTAGCGCCTCATTCCGGCCTCGGGCTTTTGTGGCAATGGTGAGGTGGCCGGAGGGGGTGCTGGCCGCGGTTGGGCGATCAGTATCGGGCTGATGGTGGGGACTCTCGCAGCCGCAGAAGAGCAGGCCGGCACAGGCGATTGCCTGCGGCGGCGCCACAATTGCGCGTGGCCGCCAGGTACGGGCGCTCGATGGCCGACACTTTGTGCTCGCCGACGAGCCGCGAAGTGCGGCTTGCGGGTATCGAAGTTCCGCCGCTGCCCGTGCCGGGCCGATTTGATCCTGCGGCAGGCGGCGGCGAAGCGTCGCGGCAGGAATTAGCCAAGTTT
>CAWJUQ010000012.1:0-337317 GCA_963846055.1 uncultured Alphaproteobacteria bacterium | reverse complement strand
GGGCGCGTTGTCACCGCAGTCGAGCTGGGCAGGCGACATGGAACGTGACAATCAGCAGCAAACAGTCACCGTCGATCGCGGACTATTTCTGGTGCGGTACGCAGCAGCCGAAGACCAGGAGCAGCCGCCCACGGTCAAGCTTTCGGCAGATCCGGCCTCGAATGGTAATGTGAGCTTCGTTCTTCTTCCCGATCATGATGAGCCGATACTGTGGCAACCGGAGACGTGCCTGGTCGTGCGCACGTTGGCCGCGGCCAAACTTGCGGTCCATGTCCAGCCGCGGCGCAAAGGCGGCTGAACCGAGCAACAAATGCGTATCGAACCCATCAGCCAGGGCACCGCGACAGCCTCGATGCACGCATCGGTAAGCAACCGCGCGGCCTTCGATCTCACAAGCTTCCGCGTCCTCGGCCATCTCACGCGCGTCGGCGACGTGATCGCAAAGTCCGACGAATGGCTCGCGGGTCCTTCAGCGCCTGCGCGGATCGAGGGTCCTAAGCTTGAGTGGCCCCCGACAGTCCACCTGGCGTCACGATCCGCTATGGAGTGAAAACCGCGAGGCCTCAGCCAGTTTCCGGACGGATCATGGACATGGGCGGGTTTGCCGGCACCCGCGGTAAAGGGATGCCCATCGTTGGCGCGACATTCGAAATCAGTGGACCAGCCGCCGAGAAGTTTGCGCTCTCGGCCCACGCTATTTTTCTCGGATCGCCCGTAGCGCGCGCCACCGGCAAGCGGCTGGTGCTGGCCAGGACCCCACCGGGCGTGAACCCCTCGTCGGTCTGCGGCTCACATTGCAAAGCGAGCAACCGTCGGCGCGATCTTCGCCGAAAAAGGCCCGCGACGAACCGAAAGCGTCAAACGTTCGCGGCCGCCCCGCGCTCCGCCGCACCAAGCCCAACCAGCGGCGCAGCGGGCACAGATGCCAGGCGCACGCTCTGCCTCACGGCAATAATAGTCGGAGCGACGCACATTCGAGTGCCGATGATCAACGATGGCCGCCGACCGCACTATTTTCGACCAACCGCACCATCAGTCGCTTGAATTGATCGCCGCGAAAGCCCTCGCCGAGGGCGATGCGCGATCGGCGTTTAAATTCGCCGACCGGCGTTGCCGCATTTTGCCGGTGCCCGAACCACATTGCTACATCTTGCGAAGCGAGGCTTCGTTTCGTCTTGGAGCAAAAAGGAAGCCATTGCCGATATTGCCACGGCACTCGATATCGCGCCCCATGATCTCGCCGGCAATCGCCGGATGCTCGCTTGGGCGCGCGGCGACCGCCAAGAGAAAGCCGCACTGGCTCTTATCCGCTGCGAGCGGGACGTTGCGTTGCTGCGCGCCGCCATCACCGTGCTTCGCGCCCGCGGCCATCGGCATTTCGCGAGCGTGACGGTCCTCGACGAGCGGGTCGAAGGTTGGGCGGCATGGCGAAAGGGTTCGCGTCTGGAGATTTCCATCACCGACGGCGTCGATGGCTTCACCACCACGGCCGCGCCACAGCCTTCGCACCCGCTGGCGGGAAAGTTGCGCGCGGTCCATTTCTCCGTGCGACGGCCGCGATCGGCGCAGCCACAGTCGATTACGCTGTCCATCGATGGCAAGGAAATTCATCGGACACGCGCGACGGGGAATGAGCGCGCGCCGGATCGGCTGCGCCGCATAACGGCCAGTTCGAAGGACCGCCCGGCCGCAACTGTTATCGTCCCGGTCTACGGCGACTACGACGCCACCCGGCTTTGCCTTAACTCGCTCTACGACGAGATGGGCCGCTCCAGGCATCGCGCCATTATCGTCAACGATGCGACGCCTGACGCGCGTATTGCCAAATTGCTCGCCGGACTCCGCGGACGGGCGTCCTTTAAAGTGCTCAGCAACGCAGGCAATTGCGGCTTTGTTGCCAGCGTCAATCGTGCCCTTTCGCTCGTCGAAGATGGCGACGTTCTGATCTTGAACTCCGACACCGTTCTTCCACCCGGCTGCATCGGCCGTCTCGCCGACGTCGCACGATCATCTGACGACATCGGCACCGTCACACCGCTCTCCAACAATGGCGAGTTCACAAGCTTTCCGCGACGGAACACCGCCAATCCGCTGCCCCCCCGACGCCAGATTGAGTGTCTCGACCAGATTGCCGCCAGGATCAATGCCGGGCGTGTCGTCGATATTCCCAGCGGGATTGGCTTTTGCCTGTACGTGACTCGCGCGTGTCTCAACGCCGTCGGATCCCTGTCGGAAGATTTCGGCCACGGTTATCTGGAAGACGCAGATTTCTGCCTGCGCGCCCGTGGCCACGGTTTGCGTAACGTATGCGCAGCCTCTGTCTATGTCGGACATGCCGGCTCGAAATCGTTCGGCGCGGATAAGCGATCCCTGGTCGTCCGGAACCTGAAAGTGATCGAGCAGCGTTTTCCCGATCACCGTTCGGAATGTGCCGCTTTCATCGCTGCCGACCCCCTGCAGCCGGCGCGCGAAGCGATCGAACGCGTGACACCTATGATCCGCGGCCCGAGATTATTCGTCACCGGCGCCGGCGCGATCGGCGCCGTCGCCCGGGAGCGAGCGCAGAGAATTGCGGCAGGCAAAAAGGCCGCTCTTGTTTTGGCGGTACGCCGCGAAGCCGCCGGCGCTGTGGTCGGCGTCACCAATGCCTCCGGCGCATCGCCGCAGTCGCTGGCGTTCAGTCTTTCCTCGACCAAAGAACGCGATGCGCTATTTCATTATTTGCGCACGACCCGGCCGGTGAGCATCGAACTCCTCGATCCAGCCAATACGCCCGGGACGCTCCTCGACCTGCTGCTGCGGCTCAAGGTCCCGCACGATATTTTTATTGCCGACGCCGGCCTGCTCGGATCGGATGCCAACCAACCGCGGGTCAGGGCCGCTATCCGCGGAAGGGACGAGGCGATTCAGACGCACGGGCTCGACGTGCAGCAAAAAATGGCCGACACCGCGCGCCACGTGCTCGTTCCCTCACCGCAGGCGCGGGCTTTTGCCGAATCTGTTCTGCCCCTCCGGGCCACGCGCGCCGCCGCGCCTGCCATGGTTCACCGCGCGAGCCTTGTAAAGCGTCGTAAACACTCTGCGGCCCGAATCGGCCTTGTTCCGGTTCGCGGCTGCGTCGAAGAACAGGCGCACATCGTCGCTATGCTACGCGCTATTGGCAAGGCTCGGCCGAGCGCCTCAACCGTCGTCCTCGGCAGCGTCTGCGACGACGTCGATATGATGACGCGCACTAGGGCTTTCGTGACTGGTGCGATCGAACCGGATGAGTTTCAGCGTGTGACCTCATCGCTCGGTGTGACACACTTTTTGCTCGGGCTGACACGGCCTCTGTTCGACCATCCCATTCTGTCGGCCGTTCGCGCTACCCGGCGGGCCGTCGCCTATTTCGATTGGTCCGGCGGCCGCTGCAAGGCGGACAAGGGTGATCTCGCCCTCGATCCCGAGGCGCCTCTTGCCGAAGTCATTGGAGCTGTGACCGCATGGATGCGCTGACCGGTAAGCGCGTCGCCATACCCGCTCCAGTCATCACGGAGAGCCTGCGTACCGGCTTTGTCCGCACCGGACCGCGGAGCTTTTTCGGCTTTGTCGTTGACCTCAACGACCCGTCGCAAAAATTCGCCGTGGAGATCGTGGTCAACGGCTATCCGGTGCGAGTGATCCGTGCCGATGCACCGATCGACGCCATACCGAGCGCGCCACAAACGAACGGCTGTTGCGGCTTTTCGTTTTCTCTTGGCCAGACGGTCATCAACAACGACACGATCGTCGAAGCGCGGCTGGCCAATCTCGGAATACCGGTCGGAACACCCATTGCATTTTCTCAACCGGCCGCCGAACCAACCGGAACCGCGGCGAGCGGTGATGTACGCTGGCTCGGCGGATTACGCTTTCTTGGCTACACCGCCGGGCCGCTGGAAGGCGCGGCCAATGTGCTGGTCGACGGCGTTGCGGTAGCGCGAGTCCGCGCCTCCACCTGGACCCACGTTGGCACCGCCGGGCACGATACCCGCGCGGTGCGAAGCTTCGACTTCCATCTCCCTTACCGATTTGCCGACGGCCTGCTTCATCGCCTGACCGTGGCCGACGACGCCGGCGAAAGCATGTGCGGTGATCCAGCCTGCTTCATCGCCTACGCGGACGGTTTTCGCCAGGCGATCAGTGACCGTGGCCTCTCGCCGCAGGATCGGTTGCGTGCCGAGTTGCTCGATCGCCTACTCCCCATGTCCTTGCCGTTCTCGCACTACCGCGACTGGCGAGAAACCTACGCGGCCGACCAAGAGCCCTCACAAACTCGTCGACGCGGGGCGGTCATTATTATTGGCACGGCAGGCGCACAGGACACGCTCGAAACGTTGCGCGAGCAAACCGAGCAAGACTGCGAAACAATCGTTCTTCCGGCAGCATCGGGGCCGGCTTCGTTTTCGCCCCAACACGCCGCGGAATTTTTGCGTAAACGCGGCGCGCGGTGCGATTTCGCGGTTTTTACCCTCGGTGGCACATTGCTTGAGCCGTCCGCCTTGGCACGCGTCGCCGGCAGCTTTGACCGGTTCCCGGACGCGCGAGCGCTCTATGCCGATCTCGACACCCAGGCGAAGGATGGTTCGGCTTGGCCGCTTGCTCTTCCGGCGTTCGATTACGAGCGGATGCTTGAGCAGGGCTACTGCGCGCACTTCTTCGCGCTCCCGCGCGCCACGGCGGAGCGTTCGCTAAAGGCCGGCGCGGCCAACCTTTATCGTCTATTCAATTCCATCCTGGACCGCGAAGCGGACCCGGCCGGCATTGTACATCTGCCCGGCGCGCTGGCGACGCTCGGCGCGTTCGATGCGAGATCGGCGGGCGCGGCGCTTGCCGAAGCGGGACAGGCGCATTTGCAGCGCAAAGGCATCCAGTGCCGCACAAAAGAAGCGCGCGCAGGCATCTTTCCCGCCGTGCAAATCGTTCGGCGTCACGAGAAACTGCGCACGACCATCGTTATCCCAACGCGCAATCGCCAGCGCCTGTTGCAGGACTGCATCGATTTCATTCTCCCCGCCGTCAGGAGAAGCCGTGCGGACCTACTGATTGTCGACAACGAAACCACCGACGCCGCAGCGCTTCGCTACTTTGACAAAATCAAGAAGCGCGGCGCGAAAGTGTTACGCGTACCCGGCTCGTTTAATTTCTCGCGGCTGAATAATCGCGCCGCGGAGGCCGCCCGCGGTGACGTGCTTTGCCTGCTCAACAACGACGTCAAAGCGCTCGACGATGCGTGGCTCGATGAAATGCTGGGCAGAATTGCCGACCGCGACGTTGCCGCGGTCGGCGCGCTGCTGATGTGGCCGAGCGGCATTGTACAACACGGCGGCGTCGTTTTGGGCCCGAGTTTCGCGGCGACGCACGCTTTTAACGATCGCGTCGAAGGCGACGCCGGCTACGTCGAAATGTTGCGCGTCGCGCGCGAGTGCAGCGCCGTAACCGCGGCCTGCATGCTGACGCGCCGCGCCGATTATTTGCGGATTGGCGGCATGGACGAGGCACGGTTTCCAGTTAACTTCAACGACGTCGACTATTGCCTGAAGCTGCGCGCGCTTGGCAGGCGCGTGGTGTTCACGCCGCACGCCAGACTCCTGCATCTCGAATTCGGCAAGCCGGTCCGCCACTGCAACGGACAGCACCAAACGGCGATTTGAGCGGGAACTCGACAACTTGCGAACGAAGTGGGGGGACGTGCTGGCCGCCGATCCTTATTACAGCCCCCTCCTCGCGCTGGATCCGATCCCGTTCTCCGCGCTCGCATGGCCGGTTCGGTCCACGGCCCCGCGCGTAAATAAGCCGCCCATTCCTGTGCTTGCCCCTTCTGGCTTTTAGTATCGCAGTTCCTGAACTCGTGTCGTCGTCACATCGATGAAAATCCTTTTCGTCCATAATAATTTTCCCGGTCAGTACCGGCACCTTGCCGGCGCGCTGGCGCGCGACAGAAACAACGAACTTTTCGCCGTTGGATCTTCGACGGCCCGGCCGTTCGAAGGCGTCCGGCTGCTGAAATACGATATGCGCAACGTCGATGTATCGGGATCGCATCCGTTCGCGCGGCGGTTCGAACTGGAGTCCAATCGCGCGGAGCACGTGCTCTATGCGCTCTCGTCGCTGGCGGAAACTGGGTTCAGGCCCGAAGTCATCCTCGCGCACCCCGGCTGGGGCGAGACGCTACCTTTGCGCGCCGTCTTCCCGGCGGCGCAGATCATGCTGTACTGCGAATTTTTTTACGGGAAAGAGGGCCGCGACGTCGGCTTCGATCCGGAGTTTCCCGCCATCGGCGCCGACGGTGAAATTGCACTTCGCCTGAAAAATGCCGCGACCCTGCTCGCCCTTACGGAGTTGGATATCTGCGTCTCGCCGACGGCATGGCAGCGCTCGACCTTCCCGGCGGAATACCGGCGAAAGATCCAGACCATCCACGACGGGATTGACGTCGATCAGATCAAGCCGAACCCGGAGGCGGTTTTCCGGTTGCCGTCGGGACGCCGGCTGCGCCGCTCCGACGAAGTGGTGACTTTCGTCGCGCGAAATCTCGAACCGCTGCGCGGCTATCACGTCTTCATGCGCGCGCTGCCGCGCATCCTGGCGAAGCGGCCCCGCGCGCAGATCGTCGTAATCGGCGGCGACGGCGTCTCGTACGGGGCCTCGCCGCCGCCCGGGCAAACCTGGAAGCAGCGATTTCTTGATGAAATTTCAGAGCGCGCCGACACCAAACGAATCCATTTCACCGGCCGGTTGCCTCACGCCGAATACCTGCGCGCTTTGCAGATCTCGTCCGCGCACGTCTACCTGACTTATCCGTTTGTTTTGTCGTGGTCGCTGCTCGAGGCGCTGAGCGCCGGGTGCGTGGTCGTCGGCTCCGAAACCCCGCCGGTGCAGGAGCTGATTGACCGCGACAACGGGTTTCTGGTGCCGTTCTTCGATACGGACGCAGTTGCCGATCGCGTCGTCGACGCACTCGCGCATCCCTCGCGCTTTCGGTCGGTCCGGAAAAAGGCGCGGCAGACCATTCTCGATAGCTACGATCTGCACCGCATCTGCCTGCCGAAAATGATGAACTTGCTGGACGCCAGAAAATAGAGCCGATATCAACCCAAAGAATAATTGGCTGGCGCGGGACACTATTGCACGTTCCTCTACAACAATTCGATCACGCTGCCGCGGACCGGCAGCCACGCGGACGCCGCGGGTGCTTTCCAAGAAGCGAGGGCGATCGTGGAGCACTACCACTCGGAACTGCGTGACGGCTGGCGGCGTCGTTGGATTGTTTCCTTTTTTTACGATTTTCCGTGACGGGCCCGCACGAATTGTCGAACCGGGCACCCAGTCGAATGTCGAACCGTTCTCCGCTGTCCGTCTCTGAAATTTGGGAACATTTCAAATCAGCGCCGGAGAATGGGCCGGTTTTCTCCGCCGTTTTCCGCAATCGGGACATAGAAATTTAAGGGCCGACGCGAAAAGCGCCGAAATCGCGGGCTTTCCTGCGACCACGCGGTAAGAGCGCGGATATGTCCGACTGGTTGGCTGATATGCCAGTCCATTTCGAACCGGTCTCCGACCGCACTTCTCTGTTAACAGGGAAAAATACAGGGAAAATCGACGATTTGCGCCATCGCCGCTAAAGGCGAGAGCCTCTCTGCGCCGAAGAATAGGGTATTTCCACCAACATTCACTACGCAGATGAACAGGGAATCTGCAGTAGCGAAAAAGGGAAACTAGTTGAGGAACAGGGAATCTCTTCGCAGTTGCCGAACGGAGGGGAGCTAGATTTGTCGATGCCCGCGACGCTGGCGCTCAACGGCTTGGGCACCTCCCCTATTGGGAAATGTCGGCGGTTCGGAGATATGCAGATATCCGAGACCCGATGATCGTCGTCCGCTCCTGAAAAGCATACGTCAATCGCTGGCCCGGCAAATGTCCTCAATTCAGCTGCTTTTCAAATATTCCCCGACAAATTCCATCCGACCACGAAAAACGAGCCTTTAAGCGTCGACGTTTATCCGCCGGATGCTTTGCTGACGCGAGGTTTTGCCGTTGAAAACGCCATGTCCAGCCCGAGAAGGGCGTGTTGCGGGCATGATGGCGGCCCAGCGATGGGGATCACTGCTTTTCCGGCTCGAACGTCAGGAAGAGCTGCGTGCCGATTCAATCGGAGGCTGGCCCATGGCTCCGTCACCGTCACGCTGTCGGCGGGTGACGCGTTTCCTTGCTCGATTGCGGGCGAACCTCTCGGACGGCGCGCGAGCTGTTTGCTGAGGCAGTCGAACATCGGCCTCGCATAAGACTCACGATCCGGCAGCGCACGCGCGTGCTTGAGCAGTGGCCGCTGCCGCAACCTTAATCCCGGTTAGCCGGTTGCAATTGATCCTCCGAAAGCCAGTAGTTATCCACCACCCGGCATATGAGCGGCCTCCCGACGATTTGCGTCTCGCTCGGGAAACCGGTTGCCGACTCCAGAACGTCCGTTAGATAGGCGCTCACCGCTGGCGCAAGCTGGTTTGTTACTGTCGCTGAGGTCGAAAACTCGAGAAGGGCCTGCGCATTCGTCATCCCCTCGAAGCCCGCGAGCGTTGCGGCTGACGGCGCGTGCCCAAGCGCGTGAGTAAACAGAGCGTCGACAAGTCCGGTGCTTATTGGTGCGGTCGGGTCGAGCAATACGCCTCCGTTGTTCACATTCGCGAACGCTTGCGACGAGACGATCGCGGTGGCCAGCTCAGGCGCAGTCAGGTTCGACCGCACCATCGCCGATAGTGTCATCGAGAACGGGAAAACGGATCGAACCTCTCACGCTCCCGGAAGCGGTGATGCTGACTGAGAGTCAGCGGCGGGCGATGGAAAATCACATCGATTGCCTGCGGTCGCTGCTGGCTGAAACTCCAGAAGCTGGTGACGCGTGGGAAAAAAAACTTTTGCACTTGTAGGTAAGATGATGCTGGTCAAGCCAACACGCGCCGGCGGATCAGAAGCGGCGGAGGCGCGCCTCGACGCCTTCATGGAGGCGCTCGATGACGTGCCGCATTGGGCTGTGGCGATCGCGATCCGCAAATGGCACCGCGGTGAATGCGGGCTTAGCGAGCACGGTAAGCGGTATGACTACCATTGGGCCCCGGAGTTGGCGGACCTTCGGCGTCTCGCGCGCATCGAGGCCTGTGACGTACGCGCGCGCATCGAATTCCTGGATCGGCTCCTAAGAGCGGTCCCTTACCGGGAGTGCGCAGCAGAGTTGGCGCACGTGCGTGCCGCTTACCTCGGTCTCCGGATGGTTCGCTCCGAGACCGAACGGCTCGCGGCATTGACTTTCAATGAGGCAGCCGAGATCGGTGCTCGGCGCTTGGAGCAAAGGAAAATAGAGGATCACGAAGCGTGCTCCTCTGATCCTGTCGCACCGAAACGGCCTCGACGCGACACGATGCGGCCAGAGCAGCGGGAGCGCTTATCGGCCGATCGCAAGACGGGCAATGAGGCGCTGCGAACCCAGCCGGCTTCTGCCCCAACCGGCACGACGATCAACCACAGGGATGGGGAGGTCGCCAGCGTCGACATGCAGCAGCAGGATTACCGGGACGAGTTGCGTCACGGGCCGATGCGCAGCAAACCCTAGCAGTGCGTCCGAGCCTTTCGGTGCGTCTCCGGAGGTGATTGCTGCCAATCGGAGCGATACACAATGACTCGCCCACGGCGCATTCCCGCATGGGAAGACGTAACGGCGGCAACCGTCACGGAATTACTCGGCTTGTCGGTGACTGACTTTGAGGCGCGGCGCCCGGTCCTGCATGAACGCGGATTCCCGCACCCGGACCCGGTCACCGGGCTTCATTGCATCGAAGCTGTGGAAAGGTGCACGGCCGAGGTGTCGGCGGCGGTCGCGGCCGGGTTCGCGAGAAATCCGCGCAACCAGGAAGCTTCCGAAACGCCACTTCAAGTCGACCCCTTACCCGCAGGGGACGAGCCCAGTCTTGAGGAGCCATGCGCTGCTCGGCGCGGTCGTGTGGAACATCACGGCGATGCGTTCCTTCACTTCTGCGTCGATTGCGGCCGGTTGGGCCCTTACGGATACGGCGTACATATGCGCGCTGGAAAATTAGGGCGGTGGTATTGCCGCGAGCACCGGCCCCAAGATTACGGGTTGGCGAGAACATGAGGCGGCCAATCGTTATCGTTTGGTGCTGGCCGCGACGAAGTTCCGCGGAGCTTTCCGCGATCTACATGGGCGAGCCCCCCGCTATCACTCACTACGACGATGGCCGCATAGCTAAAAATCTTCCTGATCGCGGACGCGTGATCACCCAATGGGACGGACTGTGGATCGTCTTCGCGAACGCTCGTCGCTCTCCGGGCCGACGCGGCGGCATCGCGACTGCCAGCAGAGCTATCTCACCTTTCGCCGAAGCATGTGTAACCCCTGCGGCGTACTGGTGTGGCAGTTGTTGTTCGATGAAGGCAAACACCTGGGAGGGGTTCAGACCTACTCCTCATGACCACCCGAAAAGAAAATCTTCGCCTGCCGCCGCGCACACCAGCCTATGTCGATCGAGAAACGGGCGCAGCAGAATTTTGCGTCTCTCCAGAGACCTGGGACCGATGGGAAAAGGAAGGGCGCCTCCCCTCGCCGGCACCGGGTTTTCCACCTTCTACCCCGCGGTGGCGCTGGGCCGATGTCGATCGCAAAATGTCGGGGAAACCTGACAATGATGCTGATGCGTTTGTAGCGTCAGCGGGTAAATTGAGAAATGGGCCGAAAACGGGTCGCCGGCGTGCGCTTACCTAAAGGCGTGGAGCAAGTCCGCGCCCGTGGGCGGACCTATTATTACTGGAATCCGGGACGAGTGCACCGCCCGGCAGAGCGAACGCATAGCGCTGCCGAACGCAGACGATCGTCCCGCCGATTTCTGGCGCGAAGTCGAACGACGGATTTCCGATGTTCAAACAAGTTTCCCGTTGGGATCGGTTGGACATCTGGTCGAAAGTTATCGTGCCAGCGAAGAGTTCAAGTCGAAGTCGGCCTCGACGCAATCAAGCTACAGCGTGCACCTCAGAAGGTTCAGTGCGCCGGAAGCTTGGGGACGTTGAACGTTCGGGACCTCACGGCCGCCGGCGTGCTTGCGGCGCGCGATGCTTTGAAGGCTACACCAGGGATGGCCAACCACATGCTCGCGTGCGGCCGCACCCTTTGGAATTGGTCAATCCCGCTCGACTTTGCCGATGCCAATCCTTTCGAACGCATAAAGCCGTTTGAGACTCCTGATCGCGGCCATGTGCCGTGGCCGCAATGGGTCACCGACTACATCATCACGCACGCAAGTCCGGATCTCGTTCGGCTCATCCGACTGGGCATCATGACGTGTCAGCGAGAATCCGATCTGATCCGTCTGGGTCCCGGCCATCGCGAGCGCGACGGAATTTGGTGCAGGCCGAAGAAAACCAGGCGAAGACGCCGGGCGTTTTTCATTCCACTGCAAACCGCAGACGCGCATTGAGCTCGACCGTTGGGCAGAAACTCAAATCACTTTCACGAATTCGCGGTGGAAGGCGCCGATCGAGCGTCGCCGCGAGGATCTGTACCTTTATTCACCGCGTGGTGTGCCCTACACCGAGACGAGCATACGGGCTCGCTATCATCGCTGGCTTAAAACAACGACCCGAGGGCAAGGAACTCGCCAAGCTTTGGCAGCGATGGGTTGCCGACCAGGTGCGCAAATACGAATGGGATATTGAAGCCGACGATGCCAACAATCCCACCATCCATGGGCTGCGCGGCACGGGTATTCTGCTGCGATATTCGCTCGGCTATGAAGTCGACCAGATCGCAAATGATATCGGCATGTCACGCCAAATGGTCGAACGGTACATGCGGTTCAAGGACCAGATGGAGATCGCCGCCGGCGGCGCTACGCGACCAAGGCTGCTCGAAATAAACGGCTAGATCATGAACAAATCGGGCCCTTATGTTCTCGAGCCTTTGCCGTGTTTTGCAAAACAAGCCGTCAAAAAACTTTGAGAATTGCAAAACAAAATCGATTAGACTATCGCTTTCAAGCCCTTAGGTGGGGAATAGTTCAACGGTAGAACATCGGACTCTGACTCCGAGAATCTAGGTTCGAATCCTAGTTCCCCAGCCAGTTGGTTGCGCTGCCCCAATTAAACTTTCCGCCTCAGAACCATGCCGCCATCGGCCTCCGAATTTTTCGGCCTGGCACAATAATGCACATGAATTGCCCGATTTGCGCCCATCCCCGGGGCTTCAATGCGAGGGTCGGTGTGGAGGGGGAATGTCGAAAGCGTCGCGTGCGGCCGCATGTATTGCGGTATTTGTTGCGCTCTGTCTGACCGGTGTCGGTGGCGGCCTGCCTATCGACGGTGCTTTTGCTGCGGACAACTGCGCCACCGCACCCGGCGCCGCAGCGCCCAAGGGGCAGCATTGGTATTACCGCGTCGATCAGGTGAACCACCGCAAATGCTGGTATCTGCACGCCGCCGTGCCGCTGGCAAATCATGCGGCAGCAGATCGTGCGGCGCCCTCAGAACAGCTACCAGCGGCTGAGACGTCGCCGTCCGTCGAAACGGCGCAAACACCGAACGCCGCAAATCCCTCTGGCGAAACCGCCGGCGCCCAGACCGCGCCGCATGTAACGGTGCTTAACGTCAAACCGGTCACCGTACCAAGTGCCGGCGCGACGCCCTTGTCAGCTACGCCGTTATCCGTCGCAGGCATGCCCGAACAAACCGACGAGCCGCCGACTGCGAACATGCCGGTTGAGGAAGACGCCAAGCCCGCGCGCCCGGCGCATGTCGCACCCCCGCGCCCTGCGCCGGTCACCTCGCACAATGCCGCCTTCGATGCATCGCCGCCCGCGCGCAGCGAAGGAAGCGCGGCGGCGCAAACACCGTCGGCTCGACTGATGTTTCCCTTGCTGGCGCTGGCGCTTGGAATTGTTGGTGTGCTGATTGCGGTGCTGCGCAAGATCGGCGGATCGTCAGGCGAACCGCGGCTCTCGGAGCATCCCGACGATGCCTGGCGCAGATATGACACGGCGGATCATCAAGCCGATGAAGCGCTCATGCCTGCGTTCATGCATCAAGAGGATGCTCCGTTTCTTGCACCTCACGAGCCTTACGCCGCGATCGATTTGGATTCACCCGGATGGCTCGATCGATCGTCGCGCGGGCAGGCCGATATTCGTGCGGCAACGCGCCCACGTGGCAAACCGTGGCCTTCGGAACGTGCGGATCTCAGTAAGAAAGACATCGAACTGCGACTGCGAATCCTGCGGCAGCAACGCCCTGGCGTTGTGCCGAGCGGGAAAGAGCGCTGAAACTCAATTCGTCCGGCTGATACTTATCGGGGCGCCAGTCTTGATTTACGGTTGCTGATGGTTTCCCGCTGTAGGCTTCGCCCACCGCGGGATTTTTCTTGCATGCTTCGATCGGGGCATGTGCCATTACCGGAACTGGCCCAAAGGATCGACGTTTATGGTGACAGGTATTTGTTTGCTGGGTAGGACCGGCGACATCCAGGGCTTATCTGCTAGTTAAGAAGAATGCGTTTAGGATTTCCGCGAACGACGGAGGATGCTGTGGGCTCTCGAAAGAAAACCTCGAACGACCTGGTTCCCATCCATCCGGACAATGTCAGCAACAAAGACTGGGTGATCCTGCTGGAGGTCGGCACCATACTCGGCCCGCCGGCCCAGCGGATTCGCGCCGCGCGCTGGATGCAGGAAAGAAAGATCGTCAAGAAATACGATATGTTCCTTCGTGCGCGGTACTTTATCGAGGTCGAAGGTTTTAACCCGCGGATTCACGCGCTTTATTTCTGTCCGCAGCTATTCCGCCGCGACGCCGAAAAGCTGGTGCCGTTGGAGGGAGAGGAAATCGGCGAACTCATTGCACGCGCGGTCGAGACCAGCGCGATAGAGCGGCGGCCCTTCTACGAGCCGATGGACAAATTGCCGCCCGAACCGTTGATCAAAAGCGCCGGGCTGGGCGAATTCGATACCCTCGTCGTCGAAATGCCAGTGAGACGGGAAGCCTTGCCTCCCGCGACCCAGCAATTATTGAGCCGCCCCAGCGAGCAAGCCGAGACTGCCTGATCGTGCGGACCCGTGCCGGATTGCCCCTTGCGTCGGGCGGCTGCAGTGAGGCAGCATTGAGCGGGGGCGACGCGTAAGTGGTTGATGCAGCATTGCAGGCTTTTTGCTAAGCTCGAAGAAGCAATATTGCACCAGGGGCTCCATCTCCGAAGCTTCGGGCTCGGGTCTCGGCTCCCTGACCACGCGGCACTTTAGGTCTTTTTTGTCGTAGCGGCCCCTTTTCTTCAACGCACGGCCTCCACCGGCGAGGTGATTGCGCGAACGCACGGCCCTTCAATTTGATGGCTTGATCCGGCGCGCGCGCTGACCGCAACGTCGCGCGCTCTTTCCGTGATGTGAGAGAGGACCATGACTGAAGAGCAAAACATCAGGACGGCTCTTGATCGTCACTGGGCAGCTTCGGATGCCAACGATTTCGAGACCGAGCACGATATCTACCTCGACGACGCCGTGCTCGAGTACCCGCAGTCCGGCGAACGGATCCGCGGGCGGCGCAATATTCAGGCATCCCGTTTTGCGCAGCCCAACAAGAAGCGATTTACGATAAATCGGATTCTCGGCGCCGGCGACCTTTGGGTCACCGAACTCGTCCTCAGTTATGACGGCGCGCCGTCATACACGGTGAGCATCATGGAGTTCAGCGGCGAAAAGGTTGCCCGCGAGACTCAGTACTTCGGAGATCCGTTCCCGCCGGGACCATCGCGCGCACAATGGGTCGAGCGGATGCGCTGAATTTTTGCCGCCTCGTCATCATCGGGCCGGCGCGAGAAAGTGAGCAATAATGCTTGAGATTCTTTTCAACGGCGTCGGATGGACCGACATTGCCCTCACATTGAACCGCATCGCCGTCGGCGCATTCTTTTTTCTGTCGGGATTTCACAAGCTCTTTAACGCGGAGCGCCACCGCACCTTTGCCGAAGAATTAAAGAGTTCTCGGCGTTCATGCGGTGGGTTTTAACCAGTGGTGGGTACCCTCAATCGAGTTTTTGGCCGGAGGCGCGGTCCTTATCGGGCTCCTGGCCCCACTCGCCGCGCTTGGCTTGCTGGTGATCATCCTCGTCGCCACCATTACATCGGGAAAGCAGCGGATCGACATGTACAAGCCGATCGACGAAGCAGACCGCATTGACGATTGGCTCTATCTGCCCGAGGTCCTCTATGCCTTCATGCTGATTGTGGTGATCGCCGCCGGCGCCGGACCTTATAGCTTTGATGCTTTGGTCTGGGGCATGATCAACAAACACGGCGCGTGAGTGCTCGCGTGATTGTCACGAGCTTTCCCAGAGCTGTGCGGGTCATTGAGCACACCTTGATCCCGTTGAAAGACGGCACCAAGCTCGCGGCTCGTATCTGGCTGCCGGAAGATGCCGAGCAAAATCCGGTGCCGGCCATCCTTGAGTATCTCCCCTACCGCAAGCGTGACGGCACGTACGAACGCGACGCGCTTACGCATCCCTATCTCGCCGGTCACGGTTACGCCGGCGTTCGTGTCGACCTTCGCGGCAGCGGCGACTCGACGGGTTTGGTGTTCGACGAGTACGCCACGCAGGAACAGGACGACGGCGTGGAAATCATTGCCTGGCTCGCCGCACAACCGTGGTGCAATGGCGCCGTCGGCATGATGGGAATCTCCTGGGGCGGCTTCAATGGGCTTCAGATCGCCGCGCGCCGTCCCCCTGCCCTGAAGGCCATCGTTACGATCTGCTCCACCGACGACCGCTACGCCGATGACGCGCATTACATGGGCGGCACGTTTCTGACCAAGGCCGGCCTTGAATGGGCGTTTTTCTTTTTCGGCCTGGTGTGCCTGCCGCCCGATCCGGAACTGGTCGGCGAGAGCTGGCGAGCGAGGTGGCTGGAGCGCCTGCGGAACGTACCGATGTTCCAGGAAAATTGGCTGCTGCACCAGCGGCGCGACGCCTATTGGAAGCACGGATCGGTATGCGAGGACTATGCGGCGATCCAGTGCGCCGTTTACGCGGTCGGCGGCTGGACCGACGGTTACAAGAACGCGATCCCGCGTTTGCTCGAAGGACTGAAAGTGCCGCGCAAGGGCCTGATCGGCCCATGGGCACACGCCTATCCGCATTTTGCCTACCCCGGGCCGCAGATCGGATTCCTCCAGGACATCCTGCGCTGGTGGGATCACTGGCTGAAAGGCGTCGACACTGGCGTGATGGACGAGCCGACGCTGCGCGCATGGATGACCGAAAGCGTCAAACCGGCCACCCACCACGACACGCTGCCGGGCCGCTGGGTTGCCGAAGTTTCCGTGCCATCACCGACAATAACACCGCGACGATTTTCCTTGACCGACTCAGGCCTTCAAGAGGCAAGCGCACCGCTCACGGCGCGGACCGTATGCTCGCCGCAAACGCTCGGCAAATCTTCGGGCGAGTGGGTGCCGTTCGGCCGTGGCCGCGACCAAGCCGCGGATCAGCAGGAAGATGACGCGCGCTCGCTCACTTTCGAGACGCCGCCACTCGACGCTCCGATCGAAATCCTCGGCGCCCCGATCGTCACGCTTGATGTCGCATCCGACAAGCCATTGGCAAATCTAGTGGTGCGATTGTGCGACGTGCATCCCGACAGGCGAGTTGCTGCGCGTCAGTTATGGCGTGCTGAACCTCACGCATCGCGAGGACCACGAAAAGCCTTCGCTGCTGAAGGTCGGCGAGCGCTACCGCGTTCGCATCCAGCTCAACGATGCCGGTTCGGCGTTTCCGGCCGGCCACAGGATCAGACTTGCGATCTCGACGACTTACTGGCCGATGATCTGGCCGCCGCCGGAGACGGCGACGCTGCAAATCTTTGCCGGCACTCTCGACCTGCCGCAACGGCCGCCCAACGCCGCGGACGCCAAGCTCGCGCCATTCCTCGAACCGGAGACCGCGCCGCCCGAAAACCAACCATCACGCATCGCGATGGTATGCGGATTGAGCGCATCGAGCGCTTGGGCCTGGAATTGGGCACACAGTGGGACACCAAATATCATATCGAGGAGAATGACCCACTCAGCGCCGTCGCCGAACTGCGCCAGGTCCAGACTATGACGCGGAATGAATGGCAAGTCCGGGTCGAGACCGAGATGCGACTCTCGTCCACGCGCGATGGTTTTCTGCTGCAAGGGAGGATTGCGCGCCTTCGAAGGCGAAAACGAAGTGTGCCGCCGCGATTGGGACCGGTCCATTCCCAGAGACTTCGCATGAACGACATACTCATTCTTGCGGCTCGCCTTATGCTCGCGGCGCTATTTCTGATTTTTGGCTGGCGAAAGCTGACGGATTTTTCCGGCACGGTCAGTCAAATGGTGGAGCTCAAGGCGCCCGCACCGGTGCTTGCCGCCGCAGTCGCTACCTTCATGGAGCTCCCGGTGGCGTTTGCCATCGCCGTCGGCGCGTTCACGCGCCCGTTGGCTTTGCTTATGTTTCTTTACACGCTTGGCACCGCACTCATCGGCCACCGGTTCTGGACAGAAAAAGGCGCCGGCTGGGTCGACAGCATGGACAGCTTCTTTAAAAATCTAAGCATTATGGGCGGTTTCCTGCTGTTATTTATCACAGGTGCCGGCAAATATTCGATCGACGGATTGTTCAACATTGCGGTGCCATGACGAGCCGGATGGCGGAGGATGCAGCGCCTCGCCACGCATATCAGATGCGCGGCATGCGTTTGATGACCTCATCGACAGCTGTGCGTGGCACGCGTAAAGTTGCGCAGTTGGTCGGCGTTTTGCTTGACGTGGAACTGTCACAAAAGCTGCGATGCAAGCCAAGCTCGCCTGCAGCTGTCGATTGGCAAGCCGATGAACTCGGCAAGCACAAAAAATTGTAAGACAAAAAATTGATTTTTGACTCGGACTGCACTGGCCGCGGGTCTTCGCACGCCTGATCGCTGCTTCTGTCTTCGCGCCCCGCCCAGACCCGGTCGGCCTTTTCGCCGCAACCAAGGCAAAGACTCGACGCGCATTTAGTTTTCTCAGCGGAGGATCGAACATGTCGCTGGACAGTACGCTGACTGCGACTGCCAACTCGAAGCTGCCGGATCCGACAACCGCCGGGTTCGCCGACAAGCTTTACCGCCTGGATGGCGGGCACTCGCTGGCAAATGACGAGTTGGTCTGGACGCCCGGCGAGAACGTCGGGAAGAGCATCCAGTTCTCCTCGACATGTTGGCTGATAGAACATGGGAACGAATGGCTGCTCTGGGATACCGGCGTGCCTGAATTGGCGCTCAACGATCCCAAGGGCTGGTCGACGCTGCCCAAATTGATCGTCTACCACCTGGACAAGACGATGACGGCTCAGCTCGCCGAGATCGGACTTAAACCCACCGACATCACTTATGTGGCGATATCGCATACTCACGGCGACCACATCGGCAACATGGAGCTGTTTCAAAACTCGACCGTGCTGATGCAGCGAGCCGAATATACTTGGATCAGTTCGCCCGACGGTCCGAACGATAACGTCAACCAATTGAAGGCTCTGGCGCGCAAGCTATTGGGTACGCCGAAACATCTCCGGCTGCTCGACGGCGACACGGACGTGTTTCGGCGATGGCAGCGTTACGCTCCTTTCCACGCCTGGACATACTCCCGGCAGCCAATCGTTGCTGGTGCGCTTGCAGCATTCCGGCTTCATCGTTTTGTCGGGCGACGTGGTTCATTTGGAAGAGAATTTTGAAAAAGACGCGGTGCCGTCCCTGAACACGGACAAGGCCGCGTCAATCGCTTCCATGGAGAGGATCAAGCGGATCATCGCGACGTATCACGCGAAGTTTTTCATCAATCACGACAAGGCCGAAACTGACACCTTGAAGCTTATCCCTGCGTTCTACGACTGACCCGTCGATGCAGCTGACATCGAATTCCGCGACAACGACCTATCACCGCATGACAGTTGATGGTGTCGGCGTGTTCTATCGCGAAGCAGGCCCGAAGGATGCGCCGACGATCGTGCTGCTGCACGGATTTCCCGTCTTCCTCGCGCCAGTTCGATACGCTTATTCCGTTGCTCGCAACGCGCTATCATCTCATAGCGCCGGACTATCCGGGATTTGGCCAGAGTGAAGCCCCGCCGCCGTCGTCATACGCGTACACGTTCGACAATTTGGCCAAGACGACCAACGCGCTTCTCGAGCAACTCAAGATCAACAAATACACGTTCTTTCTTCAGGACTACGGCGGGCCGGTCGGTTTTCGCATCATGCTGGCGCATCCGGAGCGGTTGCAGGCGCTTATTATCCAGAATGCCAACGCCTATAAGGAAGGCCTTGGCGCCAAATGGACCGGCATTGCGCAATATTGGGCCGATCCGAAAAAACATCCGGAGGTATTCGATGCGTTCGTGTCGTTTGCGGCGACCGAACAGCGTCACACGCTCGGCACCTCGCATCCCGAACGCTATAACCCCGACACTTGGACGGACGAGTACGCCCACCTCTCAAAGCCGGGCCAACGCGAGATCCAGGCCGCCCTGCTTTTCGACTATCGGACCAACGTCGCGTCGTACCCGGCGTGGCAAGCGCTGGCTGCGCGAGCACAAGCCCCCGACTTTAGTGGTGTGGGGGCGGAACGACCCCTCATTCGTCGCTCCCGGCGGGGAGGCGTTCAAGCGCGATCTGCCGGATGCCGAAGTCCACCTGCTCGATGCCGGCCATTTTGCGCTGGATGAGAAAAATGATGAGATCGCGAGTTCTTAGTCTCGCATTCTTGGCCAAACATTCGATTTGATCGCAAAGGCCGATCGGAGTCCGCGATGAATGAAGTGCAAGTCGGGCAGAACACGTATCGAATGCCGCCACACGAAGGGTTTTCCGTCGCGCACTTCATTACCGTCGCCAACGTCGAGCGCTCGGCCCGATTTTACGAAAGGGTCTTTGGCGGGCGGATCATGACTCTGGGCAACAACGACGGCGCGCCGGGTTTCATCCAGATCGCCAACACCTGGCTCATTGTCTACTTCGGCGGAGGGCCCACTCCCGACAAACCTACTGTCACGCTTAGCGTTCCTACCGATCCCGATGCGGTCAGCAGTTTCATGAACATCCGCGTCGCGGACATTCATGCGTGCTACGAACTCTGGCGAAGCCGGGGAGCCGAGTTTCTCACTGAGCCGAAGGAGAAATACGGCGAAACGCGCTGCTACATTCGCGATCCCGACGGCTACATCATCGAAGTCGGGCAAACTAACCCGGACTTCGCCTACGGCTAAGCTGCGGGTCGCCAAAAGCTTTCCCGAGAGATTTCTTGTCAATTATTTCTGGAGAACGGAGAAATATAATGTCTGAATTGCAGTCGTCTGCCGGCCAGGTAAAAATCGGACAGAACAGCTATGAGATGCCGCCCAAAGATGGGATGACCATCGCGCACTTTATGGTCGTCGCCGATATCGAAAGGTCGCTTCGATTTTACGAAAAGGTTTTCGGTAGCCGCATTCTGAGCAGAGGCGACAAGGAGGGCGCGCCGGGTTACCTCCAGCTCGCGAATATGTGGCTGATCGTCAATGTCGGCGGCGGTCCGACTCCCGACAAGCCAAAGACAAACCTCAGTGTTCCTGCCAACCCCGATTTGGTCAGCAGCTTCATGAATATCCGCGTCGCCGATATTCACGCGTGTTATGAGCTTTGGAAAAGCCGGGGAGCCGAGTTCATCACCGAGCCAAAGCCCAAATACGGCGAGACGCGCTGCTACATCCGCGATCCCGATGGCTATATTATTGAAGTCGGGCAAAGCAACCCAGGCGTCACTTACGGCTAAGTGGTTCAACAAATGATTCGGTGCGACCCATGAAGCGTCCGAAGAGCGAGAGAGACGGTATCAACCCGGCGGTCAAGCCAAGTGGAACGGGTTGCGTCGAATGCCTGGCTTCCGGCGCATGGTGGCTGCATCTTCGCCGATGTGCCGAATGCGGGCACATCGGCTGCTGTGACACTTCGCCAAACCAGCATGCCTCGAAACATAACGCGGCGACCGGTCACCCGGTCATCATGAGTTTTGAGCCGGGCGAGCACTGGTTTTACGACTACCGCACCAAAGAAACCTTCAAGGGCCCGAAGCTTCCCGCCCCTGTCTGCCATCCGTTGGAACAACCCACGCCAGGGCCGGCGGGAGCGGTGCCGGCAAATTGGCAAAGTCTGTTGAACGACTGACGAGCCAATCTTTGCTTTGGCCAACGCCGCACCGGATAGCCGTATTCCCCGCTTTTTTCAGGGAAATTGCATTGGGGCGGCTAATCCGAAATCTTGCCGGTCGCGCCTGACTTGCAGTTAAGCGCAGTGCAGGATAGAGGCATCAACCTTTACCGCTGTAGCTGTAGCTGAAACCGCCCGTGCCGAGAAAACTCCCCTCATTCAGTTCGTCGCTGGTTGCGACTCTCAAAGAGCGCATTATTACCTGGCGCTATCCCCCCGATCATCGTTTGACGGAGGACGCGCTGTGCAAGGAATTCGGCGTCAGCCGCAGCCCGGTGCGCGAGGCGTTGCGGGTGCTGGCCGCCAATGGCTTCGTGCGCCGCACCGAAAATCAGGGTTACGTGGTACGGCAGGTGAAGGCGAAGGACGTACAGGAAATGTACGAAGTTCGCCTCGCGCTCGAGCTTTATGCCGTAGAGACGCTGGCGACGCGCGGCGTGCCGGCGGACAAGCTTCGCGCCATGATCGAGACGTGGGAAAATGTGCGGCAGGATCCGCCGTCCGACGTCGAGGATTTGGCCGAGCTTGATGCGCAATTCCATGAAGGCTTGTCGGCGCTGCTCGACAACGCGACGCTGATGCGCCAGCTGCGCGCCATCGATGAGCGGTTATATTTATTCCGCACCATGGATTTCGCCCATCCAAATCGCATCGCCAACACTTGCGAACAGCATCTCGCCATTCTCGATCGCATCGGCGCCCGCGACCCCTCTGGTGCGAGGAACGCATTGCGGCGAAACATCGAGGAAGCGGTGAACGTCGTCAATAACTCGATCAAGGAAGCGCTGGCGCGCGCCTACGCCAGCGCCTGAACCATGCGGATTGCCGCGCTTGCTGCCGGAAGCGGAATCCCGACTGCCGGGTTTGCCGGCCGGGTAGCGGAGGTTCATGCGCGCGCCGCGCTGCTAAAACTCTCCGATGGCCGGTGCGTCACGCTTCTCGGCGGCGAACTTGGACGACAGCCGCGCGGCATAAGCCTCGACTTGGCCGAGGGTATATCGTTGCGGCAGTTTCTGTCCGCGAATGCCGAGTTCGCGAAACGCGGCGGCATCGTCCGTTTCGCCGGAGGTGACCTTGAGATCGATGTGCGCGGCGCGCGGCAGTGGCGCTCTGGCATTGCCGCGCTGAACTTCGACGGTCGCGATGCCGCGGTGGCAAGGGCTTATCAGTCCGCCGTGTCGGCACTCGAACGTGACGGCCGCGCCCAAGAGTTTCGCGACATCGCCGGCGCGAAACTCGACCGGTTCAGTGCGGCGATTCGCGATCGCGACTTAGCCGCTGCCGAGCGAGGTATCGGCGATTTGATCGGTCTTGGCGAAGGCAAGACGCCCGCCGGCGACGACTATCTGGTCGGTATATGCGCAGCGATTTGGTCCTGCTCCGCCACCAGGGCATTTGCGCAGACGCTCGCCCCCGAGCTAGCGGCGCTGGCCCCGCGCAGCACCGACTTGAGCGCTCTTTATTTGCAAGAAGCCGCGAACGGCGAGGTGTCGGAGCGGCTGGCCGACGTCGCCGCCAGCATTTGCGCTGGCGGCTCCCGGGATATCGTCGATAACGCCGTCGCCAAGGCGTTGTCCGTGGGGCATAGTTCGGGCGCGGCCGGCATATTTGGCCTGTTGAAAGGCTATGCCGACTGCACCGAAACGCCGTTTCAAGCCAGCGCCGACTCCGTTTTGGCTCCGGCCTTCTGAGGCTGCTCGCTCATCGCGACACTCAGGCAAATCGCAGCCAGCAAGACATAGCCCAGCGCCACCAGTGGCGAGGCCATCCATGCAAGCTGCGCACCGTGGATGAAGCCGAAGAACGACAGCACGGCGGCCACCAGCGAATAGGCTGCCGCCTTCATGAACTCCCGATCGATGATGAATGCAGCGATGGCACCCAGCATCAGGCCGGCGAGCACCGCGCCGCCGCCAAGGAGTTCCATGCCGTGATAGACGACGCCGGTCGCTCCCAGCTTGGCCATACCGAGCTGGGCCGCGCTCGTGCCGGCGGCGTTGAGTGCGCCGTCGATCTGGGTTTGCCCCCAAGCTGCGATGTTTGGAATGATCGCGAGCACGACCGCTGGCGCGTGCTTGGCCGGCACAGCCTGGAAAGCTTGCGCCCCAATCACCAGGCCGATGTAGAGCAGGATCGGCAGGATCGCGACCAGCGGCACCACCGCGAGAAGGAGTGCGGTGAGACCGAGGAAGCAGACCAGCGCGATCACCACGCCGGTGGCGAGCGAGTAGCCGATGCGCCCGCCGACCGCCTTCCATCCCGGGTGCCCGATATAAACCGCGGGCGGGAACGGGCTGCCGAGAATCGAGCCGACCACCGCGCCGATGCCATCGGCGAGGAGAATGTTGCGCAGGTTGTAGTTGTCGCCTGCGGCTGACGCGCTCTCGACGTTGTTCATCCCTTCGGTGAAATTATAGATGCCGAGCGGGATGGCGGTGACGAGGAGCGGCGCGATGTTGGCAAGCCCGGCAATGACGTCGCCGCTCGGCAGGGGCAGGTGAATGCCGAACTTGCCGAACGACGCGGTCACTTGCGCGCCGCTGACGATATCGGTCCACCCCAGCACGGCGGCCACCCACGCGATCACCGTGCCGACAATCACCGCGGCCAATCCGCCCGGTATGCCGCCTGGCAAACGTACATTTGCCGTCCAGGCAATCAGCACGATGCCGAGCGAGATGAACGAGATCCACGGCACTTCCCACATCTGGAAGGCGGGTCGCAGCGAAATGAACGCGATCGATATCCCGGCAAGTGTGCCAAGCATCGCTGCGCGCGGCGTAAGCCGGCGAATCGTCGGACCAATAAACGCGCCGAGCAGCACGATGATGCCAATGATGAACGCCCAGGCGAGACCCGCCTGCCACGCGAGCAGCGCGTTCTGCGTCTTCAGATAAACCGGCAGCATGATGACGAACACCACGATGAACATATGCGGCACGCTCGGCCCATACGGCATCGCGGTGACGTCGTTGCGCCCCTCGGCCTTGGCGAGCCGGTAGGCGAGATAGGCGTAGTAGAGATTGCCGATCGGCAGTGCGATGCCGAGCGCCGGCAGGATGCGGCCGAACACAATGTCGTCGGGCATCTTCACGACGCCGAGACACAGCCCGGTCAAGACGATGACGTTGAGAACAACGTTGGTGAACAGGCCGAAGAAGCCGTTCCAGTCGCCCGGCACCCACCAGCGAATCTGTTTATCCGCGGCTTGTTGTGTCGACATTAGTCCCCTCCCCTTTTGTTAGCTGGCTTTTGCCTTGTCGATGTGGTCGCCCCGCAATGTCTTATGAAGCCGCCTGTCGTTAGGCGGCAGCGCGCTTGGCCTCCGCTAACGCGGGCAAGACGTCGGCGGAATTGCCGACCCAACCGAAGATGCCGCCTTGCGCCTTGATCATTTCCAGCGCGACGCGTTGGAATTCCGGAAAATACGAGGCGACGCAGTCGGCAAGCACCAGACAGTCGTAGCCGCGATCGTTCGCTTCACGAACCGTGGTGTTGACGCAAACTTCCGTCGTTACGCCGCAGACAATGAGCTGCTGGATGCCGCGGGTGCGCAGAATTGTGTCGAGATCCGTGGCGTAGAAGGCGCCTTTGCCGGGCTTGTCCACCACCGGTTCACCGGCCACCGGCTTCAATTCGTCGATAATGTCGTGGCCGTATTCGCCTTGCACGAGTATACGGCCCATCGGTCCGGGATCGCCGATGCCATTCTTGAGCCGGCCACGGGCCTTCTTGGCGGGCGCGAGGTCGGTCAGATCGGGACGGTGCCCTTCGCGGGTATGAATGACGAGAATTCCGGCCTTGCGCGCGGCTTCCAGCACGCGCGCGGTCGGCGCGATTGCCTTGCGCAGCAAAGACACATCATTGCCGAGCGCCTCGCCGAAACCGCCCGGATCGACGAAGTCGCGCTGCATGTCGATGACGACGAGCGCGACATGTTCGGGCTGGAAAACAAACTCGTAGGGTTCAGCGCGTACACTCGGCATTTGCTCCTCCCCGGAAGCGCCGCTTTACGCGGCGTGTTGTCTGGCAAGATATTTGCGCCAACCGCCGAATTCAGTGATGTCGCGAGCTCCTTTGGTCGCGTGCGCCTCGCACAAAAAGCTTTTCACGCGCAGTCCATCCTCTAATTCGACGGTGCCAATGGCGAGCGGCGCCGGTACTCCGCCGACGAAACTGCCAAAGGAGACCACAGGCACTTCCCAAACTTCGACTTCGATGGCGGCGCCGCTATCGGCGCGCAGAAGACCGGGACGCTCCGGCGGGCCCCCAGGCAACGCGAACAACCGATAATTTGCAGCGGTCCGGCAAGCTCGCACCAAGCGGCCTCCGCGCTCGGTCAATTCCTTGTTGAGGGGCAAGCCCGACATGTGGGCGCCGCAAACCGCGACCTGAATGAGACCGCTGGCGGTGGGGACGAATTTCGGTGTCGCCGACAGTTTTATTTGTGTCGCACCGAGCGCTAGGTCTTGGGAGCGGTGCAGGAGGTCAGCGAGCGAACAAAGCGCCTCTTCGTGCCAGGCCGGCGCAAGCAGCGTCACCCCGAAAGCCAATCCATCGCCCTGCATCCCGGCAGGAACCGCAACCGCCGACAAGTCGAGCAGATTGACATAATTAGTGTAGTAGCCGAGCGCGGTATTGAGCTTGATCGGATCGGCCAGCATCTCCGCGATGGAGTATTGCCGGCCGGCGGTGGGCGTGATCATCACGTCCATCGATTGCCAGATGGTTTGCGTGACGGATTGCAGCTCCTTGAGCCGGTAGTAGGCTTCGAATGCCTCTGCGGCGCTGGGCGTCCGTCCCGCCCCGATGATTTCTCGAGTCACCGGATAGATATCGTCCGGCTGCGTGTCGAAGAACTCGCGTATGGCGACGTAGCGCTCGGCAATCCACGGGCCGTGGTAGAGAAGCCGCGCTGTCTCGAGGAATGGCGCGAAATCGATCTCGACCAATTTGCCACCCATGCGCTCGATGGTGCGCAGCATGGCATCAAACAATCGCTTGCCGTCGAGGTTACCAAAAAATTCGAGCTGATCGGCGCGCGGTACACCGAAGCGGCAGCCTTTGATGTCACGCGGTCCGGCGCCAGCCGTTGGCTCGGCGTGCCGCGAGAACGTATCGGCAGCATCGAAACCCGCGATGACCCGCAAAACCGCTGCGGCATCGCTCGTCGTCAGGGCAAAGACGGAGATGCAGTCAAGTGACCGGCACGCAGGCACCGCGCCGCGCGTGCTGACGAGTCCGCGCGTCGGCTTCAAACCGACCACGTTGTTGAATGCCGCCGGCACGCGTCCCGACCCTGCGGTATCGGTACCCAAGGAGAAGCTGACCAGGCCTGCCCCGACCGCAACGCCCGATCCGGAACTCGACCCACCGGAAATATAGCCCTGCCGAAACACGCAGGACGGAGCGCCATAGGGAGAGCGCGTGCCATTTAGCCCGGTGGCAAATTGATCGAGATTGGTCTTTCCGATCGGAAGCGCGCCGGCGTCAATCAAACGCCGCACCGCCTCTGCCGACTGGGATGCTTGATAACCGAACGCCGGGCATGCAGCGGTAGTCGTATGTCCCGCGAGGTCTATATTGTCCTTGATGGCGAACGGAATGCCGAAAAGCGGCTTGCCCGCTGGGCCTTCCGCTTCCAGGCGGCGCGCCATTGCGAGCAACTCGTCGCGGCCGACAAGCTCGATCCAAACGTGATCGTCGCCGCGCGCGGCAATGCGAGCGAGCAGGCGATCGACAAGCGCGGAAGGCGTCAACGTCCCGGCGCGGTAAGAGGCCGCTAGTTCGGCAATATCGAGAGATTGATCCATTGAAAGCACAGCTTCGGCGGCTCCCCCAGCAATGCCAGCATTTTTCATGCCCGCCTTGCCCTCGTTTGGTATCCAACTTAGTATACAATAAAGCACGCACAAGCCAAAGGCAAAGTGCTGATATTTTGAGCTGCTTTTTCGGGCGGCGGTAGCGGGGGGAGCGAGGAAATGGCGCAAACCGCCAAAATAATTCGCAATTTCTACCGCGACTCAGTTGCCTTGATGCAGCTCTCGTCGCGCATCTCGAAATTGCCGGGGGTTCGCCAAGCCTCCGCGGTCATGGCATCAGCCAATAATTTAGGCCTGTTGCGCGAGGCCGGCCTGCTGAAAGGCTCGATTGAGGCAAGTCCCAATGATTTGCTGATCGCGCTTGATGGCGATGATGAGAAGGCGCTCGCGTCGGCGCTCGACGATGCAGAAGGCGCGCTCAACCAGCAACCGGCAGCAAGCACTGGCGACGGCGAGCGCGACGAACCGCCGCGCAGCATTGAGATGGGCTTGGCCGCGATGCCGGCCGCAAATCTCGCGCTGATTTCCACGCCGGGCGATTACGCAGCCGCAGAGGCTTCCAAGGCGTTGCGGCTCGGTCTTAACGTCATGCTATTCAGCGACAACGTGCCGGTCGCGGATGAAGTTGCGCTCAAACGTTATGCACAAGCTCACGATTTGATCGTGATGGGCCCCGACTGCGGCACCGCAATCGTCAACGGGATTCCGCTCGGCTTCGCCAATGCAGTGCGCCGCGGCAATATCGGCTTGGTTGGGGCCTCAGGCACCGGCTTGCAGCAAGTGACGTGCTTGATCGACCGTCTCGGCGGCGGCGTCAGTCAGGCGCTAGGCACCGGCGGACATGATCTTTCGGTGAAAGTCGGCGGCATCAGCATGCTGCAGGGATTGTCTGCGCTCGCCGCGGACACCGCGACCAAGACCATTGTTCTGATCTCGAAGCCGCCGGCGGAAGAAATCGCCGAACTGGTGCTGGCGAAGGCGCAGGCTTGCGGCAAACCGGTCATTGTCAATTTCCTCGGCGCCGACCCGGCGTTAATTACCGCGCCCGGACTGACGCCGGTCCAAACTTTGGAGGATGCCGCGATCGCGGCGGCGCGGCTGGCGATAGGCGGCGAACCTGATGTCGCGGGCTTTTCCGCCGATGTGATGGAGACGCCGGCATTCGCCCGCGAGCAACGCTATGTGCGCGGCCTCTTTAGCGGCGGCACGCTCTGCTACGAAGCGACCATGCTGCTGTCGGAAGTATTTCCGGATGTGTACTCGAATACGCCGGTCGGCGCCGCGCGTTCGCTCGACGACGTGTGGAAGAGCCGCGCGCACACTCTCATTGATCTTGGCGACGACGTGTTCACCCGCGGCAGGCCTCATCCGATGATTGACCACAGACTTCGCAACGAACGGATTGCGATCGAAGCGGACGATCCGCAGACTGCGATCATCCTGCTCGACGTGGTGCTTGGCTACGGCTCGCATCCGGATCCGGCCAGCGTGATCGGTCCGGTGATCAAGGACGCGATCGCCAAAGCAGCATCAGCCGGCAGAAAACTTGTCGTGCTCGGCTCGGTGTGCGGGACGCCTGCCGATCCGCAAAATTTGACAGCGCAAGAGACAGCGGTTGCGGGAAGCCGGCATGCGGCTCGCCGGCAGCAATGCCGCGGCCGTTCGGATGTCGGCCGGCATTCTTGCCAAAGCGCAAGGACATTGATCATGCGTCTCTTTCAGGAAGAGCTTGCCGTTCTCAACCTCGGCCTCGGCTCATTCGCCGATGAGATCGTGCAGGCCGGCGGCAAAGCCGAAAAGATCACCTGGGCGCCGCCGGCCGGCGGCGATGCGGCAGTCGGCAAAGCGCTCGCCGGTCTCGTCAACAACACGGAAATCGAAGCGGCAAATCGCAAAGCTTTCACCGCATATCTCAACGCCGATCCGACACTTGTCGGGATTGCGCTCGCCCGCGAGGCCATTGTCGGCATGAACGAGCGGCGGATTTTGCATGCCGGACCGCCGATCGCGTGGCAGCAAATGTGCGGTCCGATGCAAGGCGCCATCATCGGCGCCATCATCTTCGAGGGCTGGGCGAAGGATCAGGAAGCCGCCAAAAAGCTCGCGGCGAGCGGCGAAGTGGCGTTTGCGCCCTGCCACCATCATGGCGCGGTCGGTCCGATGGCCGGCATCACCAGTCCGTCCATGCCGGTGTGGATCGTCCGCGATCCCGCCACCGGGCGCCAGACTTTCAGCAATCTGAATGAAGGGTTGGGGAAGGTGTTGCGCTTCGGCGCCAACGGCCCCGAGGTCATCGACCGCCTGAAGTGGATGGCGACCACGTTATATCGGGTACTGCAGCTGGCGCTCGCGGAAGGCGACGGCATTCAGATCAAGCCGCTGATCGCGCAAGCGCTCAACATGGGCGACGAGGTGCATAACCGCAATGCCGCTGCGAGCATGATGCTGCTGCGGCGGCTGGTGCAGCAAATGCTCGCCTCGCGCGCCACTCGCGAAGAAGTCGCGGCCGCCGTCGCCTTCATCGCCGGCAACGATCATTTCTTTCTCAACATCTCGATGGCGGCCTGCAAGTTGATGCTGGACGCCGCGCGCAACATCCCCGCCAGCAGCATGGTCACGGCGATGGCGCGCAACGGCGTCATGTTCGGCATTCAGGTCAGCGGCACCGGCGACCGCTGGTTTTCCTCGCCAGCGCCGGTGGTCAACGGACTTTATTTTCCCGGTTACTCCATCGCCGACGCCGCACCGGATTTAGGCGACAGCGCCATTACCGAGACCGCGGGCCTTGGCGGCTTCGCCATGGCGGCCGCGCCGGCGATCGTCAACTTCGTCGGCGGCACACCCGCCGACGCCATCGCCAACACCCGCGCCATGGGTCACATCACGCTCGGCAAGAACGGCGGCTTGACGCTGCCCGCCATGAACTTTGCCGGCACGCCGGCGGGCATCGACATCCGCAAGGTGGTCGACACCGGAATTCTGCCGGTCATCAACACCGGCATCGCGCATCGCGAAGCGGGCATCGGTCAAATCGGCGCCGGCATTACGCGCGCGCCGCTCGAGTGTTTTTCTCAGGCCGTCACGGCATTGGCATCGCTGCTGCCTCGGCGGTAGCGCGGCGCCTGAAGGGGGAGGACAGGGAATGGGATCGGACAGCAAACTCGCGGTAGTCGCAGTCGGCGGCAACGCGCTCATCCGCGATCAGAATCATCAGACCATTCCAGATCAATACGAAGCCGCCTCGATCACCGTTCAGGGTATCACCGACATGATCGAGGCCGGATGGAACGTCATTGTTACCCACGGCAACGGGCCGCAGATGGGGTACATCCTGCGGCGCTCGGAACTCTCTGTGCACGAAGTGTCTCCGGTGCCGATGGACTATGCCGGCGCCGATCTGCAAGGCGCGCTCGGCTACATGTTCGTCCGCGCCTTTCGTAATGAATTTCGCAAGCGGGGAATTTCCCGCGAGCCGGTAGCCGTCGTCACCGAGATGCTGGTTGACGCCGACGATCCGGCTTTCCGTGAACCGACCAAGCCGATCGGCTCGCACATGGATGAAGCCACCGCCAAGAAGCTTGCCGCCGCGCAAGGCTGGACAGTCAAGGACGATGCCGGGCGCGGCTGGCGCCGTGTGGTGCCCTCCCCGCGGCCGAAGAAAATCATCGACTACCTCGCCATCGCGCATTTGGCGCGCGCGGGCTTTGTCGTGATCGGCTGCGGCGGCGGCGGCATCCCCGTGGTAGAGGATCCGGACGGCACGCTGCGCGGCGTCGAGGCAGTGATTGATAAAGACCTGGCGTCGAGCCTGTTGGCGCGTTCGATCGGCGCCGACCTGTTTGTGCTCGCGACCGGCGTGGAACGCGTCGCGCTTGACTTCAATACGCCGCAGCAACGCTGGCTCGACCGCATGACGCTTGCGGAAGCCAAGCGCTACGACGCCGCCGACACATTCGACCGCGGCAGCATGGGGCCGAAAGTCAAAGCGCTGATTGAATTTCTGGATGGCGGCGGCACGCGCGGCCTGATTACCGCGCCCGCGAGCCTGTGCCGTGCGCTGTCTGGCGAAACCGGCACCATGGTCGTGCCGTAAAAGCCAAGTCTGAGCCCGAGCTTTATTTCGAGAAAACGTCGAGCAGGGATTTCGAGGCGTAGCCCGGCACCTCTGTCTCGGAATCATCCTGCGCCGCCACGGGAGCGGGCCGCGGCGGTGCAGAGGCCGAACCGGCGTAAGCGTCGTAGCCGGGCTGCCCTCGATAAGGCGGGGCGGTCGCGGTGTAGGTGCTCGGCGGATGCGGCTGGCCTGGCCGCTGCGGGGCATAGGTCGTTGCGGGAGTTGCCGAGGCTGAGGTAGCCGCGGGGGCAGAAGTAGTCGTGCTTGTTGCCGCCGGTCGGGAGTTGTCGCTGAACACGTCAACCAGCGATTTGCTCGGATAGGGAGTCATGGCGGCGGTCGCGTCATTCGCCGGAGTGGCTCCGGTCGTCGCCGGCGCGCTCGCCGGTTGGTAGGTCGCCGGCGAAGTTGAAGCGGTCGACGATGACGATGAGAACGAAGAACAGGCCGCCAAAGCAGGCATCAAGCCGAAAACGACCAATACCGGAGCACTGCAAAGGCCGCGCCTCTTCGCCGCCCTTATTGGATCGGTCGCCCGCTCACGCGGCCGTTGCATCCCCAACCCTTGAATCCTCATGGCGCGCTTATAGCAATCGCAATGTGCCATTCTCAAGACCAAACGGGCCGAAGGCATGCGCCCGACGCCAATAAGGCTTAACGCCGCCCAGGCGCGAACGCGGGGTAATGCCTTGAATTTGCCGGCGTTCGAGCCAGCACTGGATCGCGGCAGATGGCCGACATACGTCTTGCTATTATAATGACGACGTCGGGTACGAGATCGAGGTGGCCGAGGCGACTATGAGCGCAATTGATACGACACCGATTCCCCCGCTGGCTGCGCCCCGCGCACCGCAAGGCTCGCCCAACCTGCGAAAATCGTTGCGCGAAATGCGCGAGAACGCGCTCACGGCGCACGGGCCGGAAAATTTCAGCGCCGACATTATTACCCAGCGCATTCTCTGGCGGCGCATGTTCATTCTCAACGAGCCGGGCGCGATCCGTTACGTGCTGCTCGACAACGCTGCGAATTACATCAAATCAGAAGTCGGCCGCCGCCTGCTCGAGCCCGGGCTCGGTCGCGGGCTCCTCACTAGCGAAGGCGACACTTGGAAGCGACATCGCCGCATCATGGCGCCCTCGTTCGATCCGCGCAGTGTTACAAGCTACGCGCCGATCATGACCGAGGTGACGCAAGCGCTGCTGGAAAAGTGGGATGCGCTGCCGGACGGCAGCGAACTCGACGCCGCCGCGGCGATGATGCACCTCACCTTGCACATCATCTCGAAGGCGATGTTCTCCTCGGACTCCGACGAGATCGTCAATGCGGTCGAAGGCGGGGTCAACCAGTATCAAACCCTGGTGCGGCCGAGTCTGCTCGACCTTCTGCACTTTCCGCAATGGTTCGCGCGGCTTCTTGCACCGCTGCCGACCGACGGACTGTTCGACGAGTTCGACCGGAAGGTCGATCTGCTGCTGACAGAGCGCGGCCGCGCACCGGACGCCGAGCCGAAGGATTTATTGGCGCGCCTCGTCGCCGCGCGCGACGCCGAGACCGGCGGTGGCATGACGGCGAAGGAAGTACGCGACCAGGTGGTCACCATCTTCATGGCCGGGCACGAGACCACGTCGCTCGCGTTGTCTTGGACCTGGTATCTCCTTTCTCAGCATCCGGCGGTGGAAGAAAAACTTCATCGCGAGCTCGCCGACGTGCTGGGCGGCCGCACGCCGCGCAATGACGATATCGCGAACCTGCGTTACACCCGCATGGTGATCGAGGAATCGATGCGGCTCTATCCGCCGGCGCACACCACCGGACGGCAGCCGATCAAGCCCGACGAAATTCTCGGCCACCGCATTCCGGCCGGCGCCGAAGTGCTGATCATGCCGTGGCTCATTCATCGCAAGCCGCAGCTTTGGGAGAATCCGGAACGCTTCGATCCGGAGCGGTTTGCACCCGAGCGCGCCGCCGAGCGGCCGCGCTTCGCTTACATTCCGTTCGGCGCCGGACCCCGCATCTGCATCGGTGCGGCGTTCGCCATGACCGAAGCGATCCTCATCCTCGCCACCATCGCGCAACGCTACCGGCTGCGGTTAAAGCCGGGCCATCCCATCGAGCCGCAAGGTTTGATCACGCTGCGACCGCGTTACGGGATGCAGATGATTCTGGAGCGGCGCGGCGGCTAGCGCGAGCGGAACTCCGAGCGAGGATGGCAAAGCGGGAAGACCAGCCATCGCAAAAATCGCCGAGTTAAGGGCAGCTACGAGACCCCGGCCTGCCCGGGGCAAAAACCGCGACAGTCTTGATACGGAGCTCGGGCCCAAGTCGCAATGCAACCTGCGACAGATGGACTCGGGCCTGCCTCAGAGCAAAAATCCGCAGTAGCATTCAACATAGCATTGAGCCAAAGTCGCAATGCGATCTGCAACAGAAGCGACACTTTCGACACGCTTCGATCCGCTCTCGCCGCAGCAGCGGGAGGATCCGTTTGCTTTGCTGGCGATGGCGCGACGCGAGCAGCCGGTATTCTACGCGCCCGGTGTCGATCTTTGGGTCGTCACCCGCTATCACGATGTTCTCGCCGTCCTTAAGGATCACGAGACGTTCTCGTCGAGTGGCGCGCTAAAATCCGCCCCGCTGCCGGAGGCAGTCGCAGCGGTGCTCGCGGACGGCTACCGCGACATGCCTTACATCATCGAGGTCGATCCCCCGTTGCATGATCGAATCCGCGGGCTGGCCACCAAAGCATTCACGCCACGCCGAATCGCATCCCTTGAGCCGGCGATTCGCCGAATCGCTGATGAACTCCTCAGTCAGCTTCCGCGAGAAGGCGAGGCTGACGTGATCGGCGCTTTCGCTTGGCCGCTGCCTTTGCGTGTTCTTGGCGAATTTCTCGGTCTTCCGCGAGAAGACCTCGCGCAGCTGCATGAATGGGGCAACGATTGGCTTTTGATGCAACAGGCCGGGCCGATCGAGAAGCGAATCGCCCACGCTAAAGGCACAGTCGAGTTGCAACGTTATTTCCTCGCAGCCGTCCAAAAGCGCGCACGCGTTCAGACCGATGATTTGATCGGCGCGCTGGTCGCGGCCCGCGCGCAGCTTGAGCCGCCGTTGAGTGATGCCGAAATTGCAGGCTTGCCGCTCGATCTCATGGTCGCCGGTCATGTCACCGTCACACGTGCCATTGGCAACGCGCTGAATATCCTGTTCGCCTGTCCACATTTGCGCGAGCCGCTTCTCGACCCGGCACGCGCCCCACAGATCATTGAGGAAATCCTGCGCCTCGAATCGCCTGCTCAAGGTTTGTTTCGCACGGCGACCCGCGACGTCGATCTGGGCGGCATTACGATACCGGCAGGAGCTCGTGTCATGGTGCATTTCGCATCCGCCAACCGCGACGAGTGCGTGTTTGCTGAAGCGGCGTCGTTTCAGCCGCATCGGGACGATCTCGTTCGCCACGTTGCATTCGGCAAAGGCATCCATTTCTGCATCGGCGCGCCGCTCGCGCGGCTCGAACTTGGCATTGCACTGCCGGCGCTACTCGGGCGTCTGCCTAACTTGCGGCCGAGCGGCCGTCCGCACGTGCGCGAGCCGGTATTCTTCGCTCGCGGCTTCGCTGAACTGCATGTCGCGTGGGGGGAAGCGATTTAGATGGACGTCGTGATCGTGACAGGCGCTGCCGGAGGCATCGGCAGCGTCTATGTGAAAGCGCTCGCGAAGGCGGGCTATGGTGTGGTCGCCGCCGACTTACAGCCGCCGGAGCAATTGGTCGCGGAGATAAACGCTGCAGGCGCGAACGCTCTTGCTGTCGCAGTGGACGTGAGCGACCGTGCCTCCACCGAAGCGATGGCGGCAAAAGCGGAGAAGGCATTCGGCCGAATCGACGGCCTCGTCAACAACGCCGCCTATTACAGTGCCATCCTCAAGAAAGACTTCACTGAGCTTACCGATCAGGAATGGGACCATTGCTTCGCCGTTAACGTGCGGGGCGCGTGGCTGTGTGCGCGCGCCGTCGTTTCATCTATGAGGAGGCAGGGGCGCGGCAAGATCGTCAACATCGCCTCCATGACTGTGCCGACTGCTCCGCCTGGCTTTGCCCATTACATAGCCTCAAAGGCAGCGATCGTGGGCCTGACACGGGCGCTGGCGCGCGAATTGGGAGCAGACCGCATCTGTGTAAATACGCTTTCGCCGGACTACATCGCATTCGACCGTGATTATGATAATCGGCAGCCGCAAATGCGGCAGACGCTCACCGCACAGCGCTGCATCCTTCGAGAGGAAACGGCCGACGACCTTCTTGGCACGCTCCTATATTTGCTCGGGCCGGGATCGGACTTCGTTACCGGCCAGGATATTTGGGTCAACGGCGGTCGCGCCTTTGGATGACAATATGTGGCGCCGCCGGCCTGCGCGGCCCCCTCGTTTCAAGCTAAGCGCGTATGTCGGCTCCTGGCACTTAGCTGACGTCAGTTATTCGGTTCGTAATGTCTGCTTTTGACCCACGACGGAAGTCGATAGCCGCTCCATACTTGCCGTAAGACCGTTTCCAATTGTCGACATTGGTCTACAATTCGGCATTAGTACTTTAGTGTCCGGTTCGGCAATGCGCTTGCGCTAAGCGCTGGGCACGGTTGTAGTATGTGCGGCGGCAGGGACGATGGTTGCTCGGGTTCAGCGCGACGCAGACCATGCGACAATCACTATTGGGGGGTACAAATGACTGAGCATGTGCGGATCGGAAACGACGGCGATTTGAAAGCTATTGACGTTGTGCGGGACGCGCACGTAGCTGCGCTCAACGCCGGCGATGCTCGGGCGTGGACGACCCAATTCACAGATGACGCGGTGCAAATGCCTCCCAACGCACCCGCAAACGTCGGTGGATCCGAGATCGCATCGTGGTCACAAGCCTTTCTTGATCAGTTTCACGTGCACTTTGCCCTCGCGGTCGATGAGGTTCTCGTCTTGGGGGAGTGGGCATTCGAAAGGGGCGGCTACACCATCAGTTTAACTTCCAAGGCGGGCGGCCCGCGCATGCAAGACACGGGCAAATACGTGACGATTTACCAGCGGAAACCTGGGCAAACTTGGCGAATGGCCCGCGACATTTGGAACAGCAATTCACCGCCTCCCGCCATGTAAAATCATGGCTGAGGCGCGCATCGAACGGCGATTGGCCGCGATCCTGGCGGCCGACGTGGTCGGCTACAGCCGCCTGATGGGCATTGACGAAGAGGCGACGCTCACGGCCCTGAAGGTTTGCCGCCGCGAACTGATCGACCCCAAAATTGCGGAACATCGCGGCCGGATCTTCAAGACTATGGGTGACGGCATTCTGGTCGAATTTGCCAGCGCGGTCGACGCAACCCGTTGCGCCATGGAAATCCAGCATGCCATGGCCGAGCGCAGCGTAGCCATTCCCGAGGATAGTCGGATCGAATTCCGCATCGGCATCAATGTGGGTGACATCATAATCGATGAGGCCGACATCTTTGGAGACGGCGTCAATATCGCGGCGCGAGTCGAGTCCATCGCCGAACCTGGTGGTATCTCGGTTTCCGAGGACGCGTGGCGACAGGTGCGAGGCAAGATCGAAGCCAACTTTTTCGATACCGGCGAGCAAAGCCTGAAGAACATTACGCGTCCTGTGCGGGTTTATCGGGTCGAATTCGGCAAGCACCGCACTGAGGGGCCGGCCGCACGAACATCACCAACGCCCGACACGCCGTCGCTCGCGGTGCTGCCTTTCCAGAACATGAGCGGCGATCCCGAGCAGGATTACTTCTGTGATGGGCTAGTTGAGGACATCATCACCACGTTGTCGAAGTTGGACGGACTGCGGATCATCGCGCGCAATTCGAGCTTCGTGTACAAGGGACGCCCGATCGACGTCCGTGTTGCTGCCAAGGAACTTGGCGTAAGATACGTGCTCGAAGGCAGCGTTCGCAAAAGCGGCAATCGCATCCGCATCACGGCTCAGTTGATCGACGCCAAAGACGGCACGCACCTGTGGGCGGAGCGTTACGACCGCGCCATCGACGACATTTTCGTCATTCAGGACGAAATCACGTTGGTGCTGGCGACGGAGATGCAGGTCAAACTCACGGAAGGCGAACAGGCTCGGCTGCGCTATACAACGACGCACAATGTCGACGCCTGGACCTACTGGGTGCAGGGGCTGTCGCACTTCCACATGGGCGCTACCAAAGAAAGCTTGAGTGCCGCGCGGCTTTGCTGGGAAAAGGCCCTTGCACTTGATCCGGACTCCGCAGCGCTCCAAGCTATGCTTGGCTTGGTGCTTTGTTTGGGCGCCCGCTTTGGGTGGTGGAACGACCGCGAGGCGGCGCTTGTTGAGGCTCGCGCTTACGCTGACAAAGCGCTCGAAATTGATCCTAGCAATGCGGATGCCCACGTCACATCCGGCATCCTGTTTTGGGTGCAAAAACGCTACGACGAAGCTGTCGCCGACGCACGAAGAGCAATCCAACTCGCACCCGGCTCGGCGGACGTAGCCGACTTCGCGAGTCACATCCTCGCACAATCGTCTTATCCTGAAGAAGCGATACCTCTGAGCAAGAAAGCGATCGCGCTCAACCCAAACCATCCGCCCGTCTATCTGGGCTCACTCGGGCAAGCTTACCGCCTGGCAGGGCAGACCGAAGAAGCCATTGCCGCTTTCAAAGCCTTCAATGCTCGCAGTCCCGGCTTTGGCCTGATCGACCTCGTTATTATCTACCAGGAAAGCGGCCGGGCGGACGATGCGAAGCAAACGGCCAAGCTTTTGTTGACGGCGCGCCCGAATTTCACGATCGCCTCGTGGTTGAAAACCCAATTACTCCGCGATACCGCGCGACTTGATGCTGATGTCGCGGCGCTTCGCGCCGCCGGACTTCCAACGGGTTGACGCGCCGCGCGCGACTTCTGGTTCTGGCTCTAGGCCGACGTCCAAAAGCTGGTAGCAAATGTCAGCTTTTGACCCAAATGCGACGTGGGACCGAAACGGTCTCCCAAGCCCTCTGTGAGTGTATTAGTCTGGACACGAGGGCACCCTATTATGTGCCCGCGGGGGCGGCGCTATTTCATCGATTTCCAAAAACGGAGAATGAAATGACCGCGACAGGAAAAATCCTGGTACTCGTCTCGAGCGGCCACGGCTTGCCCCTCAAAGATGGCAAGGTTTACACGGGCGCCGGCTATTACCTCAACGAGCTGACGGTTCCGGTTCGCGCCCTGATGCAAGAGGGCTACGAAATCACTTTCTCCAACCCCAAAGGCAACACGCCGCAACTGGATGTCCATTCGGCGGTCCCCGATTTCTTCGGCGGGAGCGAGGCCAAGCTTCAGGACTATCTGAAATTCCGCGACAGCCTGACCGGGCTGAAAAATCCAACGCCTTTACCCAATGTCGTCGCCTCAGGCCTTGACCAGTACGACGCCGTGTTCGTTCCCGGCGGCCACGGCCCGATGGAGGATCTGCTCGACGATCCCGACGCCGGCACCATCATGCGGCACTTTCATCAAACAGGAAAGCCGACCGCGGTGCTGTGCCATGGTCCGATCTCACTGCTCTCGGCGCTGCCGAATTCGGTGGAGTTCGTCAAAGCGCTGTCGGCGGGCGACGCCGGAGCGGCGCAAAAGGCCAAAGGCTGGATTTATGCCGGATACAAGATGACCATCTTCTCGACAGCGGAAGAACAGCAGCGCGAGCCGATGGAAATTGGCGGCAAGGTTCTGTTTTACCCGGACTTCGCCTTGAAGACCGCGGGTGGCGACGTCAGCGTCGCCGCGCCGTGGGCGAGTTACGTTCTTCAGGATCGCGAACTGATCTCCGGCCAGAATCCGTTTTCCGATCAGGCGCTTCTGAAACTTCTTCTGCCGGCGCTCAGCGCGAAAAAGAAGTGAGTGGAAGTCGCGGTCTACGGCTCCTTACGCAAAACCGGCCGGATCTGCTGCTCCGAAAACACGAAGGTGAGCGTGGCCTGAAATTGCCACGGGTCTTCGCTCGCCATCGGCCGGATCGCGTTGTAGTAGGCGCCGACCTCCAGCTTAAGCGGCAGTTCACCGAACTCGAAAACCTTGCTGACGACGCCGCCCAGCGGGAGCGTCCATTTGTTGCCGGCGCCGATCCAGTTGGCGGTGATGTCGGGCGATGAACTCAACGCCCAGCCGTCGCCGAAGTGATAGCTGAGAAACGGATTGAGCAGCATCTGCTTAGTGGCGTTGCCACCGGCCGCGCCTCCGAACGTCCAGATATTGTTGGCCACCAGACCGTAAACCCACGGGCCGGCGTCCTCGTGCATGAACGCGATCGACGGCCCCGAGCCGAATTTGGTGGCGCCGAGCGCCACGTTGGTGGCTGGATAGGACAACACCGGCCCGACGCCCCAGTAGAAATCGCGGCCGTACTCCGGCGACAGGAAGAACGTCGTGTAACCGTTGCCGAGCCCATCGATCCAGGGACCGCCGGCCTTTGTCAGGCGGCAAGGCTTCGGCGGGAAGCTTGGTGCGGGTAATCAGTGACCAGTCGTCATTGAGCCGGAACGGCACAATCGCCTGGTCGACTTCGAACGTCGACTTGGTGAGACGATCCGCGCCATCCAAAAAATCGGCCTGAAAAAGCAACGGCAAACAGATCTGGCGGCTGACCGGGTTCTCGGTTTCCTTGGAGACCTGGTCGTTGCTCGGCGCCGAAGTCGTTTGGGCAGACGCTTGCCCGGCCCAGAGGACGCCGAAGAGGAGAATCGCTACGGCGCACTTATGCACGCGGGGTTCCCGCTCCGCTCTATTTCTGGAACAGCGAAGCGAACTGGAGGCGGAACTGCCAGTCCCCTCGCCTACTCAAACTTCCGCGCCGGCGCCGCGGGGGTAAGTCTGTAAATCGCGGCGTGATTCTGAACAAGCTTCTCCGGGTGCCGGCGTTATGTGCGTGGCGAAAGAGCCGCCAACCGCTGCCGCTGGAGCGCAGTGAACCACATTAATTTGGTCGTTTACCTGCTCGAAAGCAAAACGGGAGGACCATTGCTGTTCGGCAAGTGCGCGAGCGCGCAGCTCACGCATTTCAAGGAGAGGATATTCAATGCCGTCATCAATAAATAAAGACACCGTTCGATCGGGCCTGTCGCGCCGCGCCCTTGTGACATCTTCCGCCCTCGGTGGCGTAGGTCTTGCGGTAGCGGGCGGCCAGCCGACTTTCGCCGAACCGGCTCGATATAACGCCGGCGCGATGGCGGCGCAGATTTCCGCCAAGCTGTTCGCCGACGATGGGCTGGCGCGCCCGGCGCCGGAGAAGCCGACGGTGTCGGACCTCGCGCGCGGATTGGACCGCACGCTCGTCCTCGGCGGCGGCGGCGAATACTACGTCGCCTGGTACTGCGGATTTCTTCCACGGCTTGTACGAGGAGAAAGTCGATCTCAACATCGCGGAAATGGTGGTGGGGACCTCGGCGGGCGCCTACGCCGGATCCACCCTGACATCGGGGCATTTCAACCACTTGCGGCAGCGTGTTCGACTTCTTCGGCGAATTCCCCGGCCTGTTCGCCAAACTGGCTCCGGTCTCCAGTCCCAACCTGAGCCAGAAACGCGCTCAAGAAATCAATTTCAATGTGAAAGATGGCACGCCGGCCTCCATTCGCGCCATCGGCCACGCGGCGCTCGCTGCGGACAATCATGTGAACGGCGACAGCGTCGATCGGCTGGCGTGGCTGCTCACAGGCGACAGCCGTACCGATTGGCCGGTTGCCAAGATGTATACGACGGCAAACGATTGCTACACCGGCGAGCGGCTGATCGTCGGCCAGGCTGTCGCCAACAAGAATAACATTCCGTTGGCGCATGCCACCGCCGCGAGTTCCTCACTGCCCGGCGTGATCGGTCCGACGTTGCTGGGGCAGCGCTATTGCATGGACGGCGGAATTTCGCGCACCTGGGCGCACACCGATGTCGTCGCGGGATCGAAGCGCGCCATCGTGATCACGCTGACCAATGGATATGAGGGCTCGCTGCTCAGCGGCATCCCGCACAACGTCTATGACGAGATGAAGACCCTGAAAGCGACCGGCACCAAGGGCATGCTGATCATCGCCGGCACGCCCGCCTGGCGTGAACCTGCTTGACCCGCGGCAGATCGAACCGGCGCTGAAAGCTGGCTACGCGCGCGCCAAAACCGAGGCCGCGAAGATTAGAAGTTTTTGGGCCTAGCCAACTCCACGACAAGCAGACCGCGACCTCGCGCCGCGGCCGGTTCGCCGCGCCTAGCAGGCAGCGCAGAACACTGGATTGCCCACCGCGGCAGAAACCGGTTTGAGCACTCCCCCGGCAGCCTGGCGGATGCGTAGCGCCGAGCCTTCCGCATTGTGAACTATGCCGGGCACGTCGAAATGCAAAAGCCGACCGTCGCGCTTGATGATGCGGCCGTCGACCATGACCGTGTCGACATTCGCCGGCGTCGCCGACTGGACCACCGTGGTCTCGATCTGAGCGAGCGGAGCGATATTGAGATCGGTTGTCCGAATGAGGATGATGTCGGCGCGCTTGCCCGGTTTCAGAGACCCGGTGACATCGCCCAATCCCAGCGCGCGCGCGCCGTTGATCGTCGCCATCTCGATGGCTTCGTGAAAGCCGACAGGCGGCAGCTTCTCGGTGTCGGTATCCTTCCACGGAATTCCCATGTTCCAGGTGAAGCGCATATTCTCGAACATATTCGGCGGGGCAATCGAGGTGGCATCGGACGAAAGCGTGACCATGACACCCGCCGCGCGCGCTTTCAGCAGCGCGACGCGTGGATCGCCGTGCTCGCCGAGGCGCAGCTCGGAATGAGTGGAGAAGCTGAGCGGCGTCTTGGTGCGCGCCATGGCGGCGCGGTCGCTATCGGTCGCCGCGATGTAATGGCAGAACAGGAAACGGGAACCGAGATAGCCGCGTTTTTCATAATCGGCGGCATCGTCCGAATTGGGTTGGCTCTGACTGGCATGGATGCACACCGGCAAGCCGCGCCGCAGCATGTCCTGCATTTCGGCATGAAAGACACGGGCTTCGCTTTGCACCATGCCGCGCAGGTTGACGCCGAGGTGCACCAGACCATCGAGACGGGAGCTATCGCCGAACCACTCCGCTTGTACGCGATCGAGGTCATCGAACTTGTTGACCGTGTCGGGCGGCATGCGGTCGATATGACCGATTGAGTAGCGCGCCCGCAGCAGCGAGCTGCGGTGCGCGTTGAGTTCAGCGTCGACGTGCTGGGGCGATCGGTTGTTATGCGACCAGTTATGGACGGTGGTAATTCCGTTGTTAGCCAATTCCGCCAAGCCGAGCATCACGCTGTTGTGAAAGTCGTCGGCGTCGTAGAGTTCCGAGGTCGCCCATTTGGCGGGGAAATATTCGAAGCCGCCATCCGAGATGAAGTTGCGGCCGAGCGTGCTCCACATGTGATAGTGCGAGTCGATCATTCCCGGCATGACGATCATGCGCGACGCGTCGATGATCTCAGCGCCTTCGCCTGAAAGGTCAGGTGCCACCGCCTCGATTACGCCGTCGCGCACCAGGACGTCGGCCTTGGGCAAGGTGCCGATCGCCGGTTCGACGCTAACAACCGCGCCACCTTTGATCAGATATGTACCGCGCGGCACGCGCGCCGGATCTATCGCCACTCGCAACTCCTCCACTCCGCGGAGATATCGCGTCCGCGAACCTGTAACGAAGCCCTCGGCGCTATCGTTATTTTGCAGGCAAAAGGCTGTCCGTCATCGCAGCGTTGACGTCCACCTTGTCCGAAATCAGCCCCTGGTCGCGCATGAACTGCTCTTGCTTCTCCCACACCGCGACGTCCTGCCAGCCGAGGCCATGAGCTTCGGTATCGGAGCTTTGCGAAATGCGGGCGATCTCTTCCAGGTTGGCGACGGATTCTGCTTCGTTGACCTCAGGATTGTGCTTGCGCAATCCCTCGATGGCGGCCGGTTGATTGTGAATGGCCCAGTCCAGTCCTTTGGTCCATGCGCGAAGGAAACGGCGCGCCAGCTCCGGATTTTTTTTCACGGTGTCCTCGGTCGCCACGACGCCCAGCGTGTAGTACCGCGGCACGCCGTTTTGATAAAAGGCGAAGTACTTGTAGGTGGATTTGTCGCCCGCCGGCTTCCCAACCTGGACGTTGTACATCGCCGGCTCCGACCAGGTGATGGCGTCGCCCAGCCCGTCAATCCGCTTGCTCAAGAGCAGCGGCATTGGCGCGAAACCGACGATGACGATTTTGACTTTCTCTACGTCGACACCCGCCTTTTTCAGGCAGTACTCAAGCATCGTCCGGTTAAACGGGATGCCGGTAACGCCTATCGTTTTTCCTTCGAGTTGCTGGAGCGAACTCACGTTTGAAGAGTCCGGCACCATGATGCCGGCGGTGCCGTACTGATGGTTCGTCGCAATCGAGACGACCGGCAAACCTTTGCTGCGCGCGGTGATCACTTCGGTGGAATGCGCGGTTGCGAATTGCACGCCGCCGCTCGCCAGCAGCTTCAGCCCGTCGGCCGGCGTCGCCGGCGACACGAACTCCACCTCGAGACCTTCGGCCTCGAATAGCTTGTGATCCACTGCAGCAAACACGCCGGCATCCCAGATACCGGGTTGGGTCAAGAGCGCCATCTTTATTTTATCGGCGGCGTTGCCCGCACCGGCGCTGACAAACACAAAGCCGACCGCAGCCACCGCGGCCGTTAGAAATCTCGCAATCGTTTGCACACTCATCGATCTCGCCCCCTTGCCACTCACCACTCTCACTATGCGCAGATTAAACCCGCGATAGGATCGCGTGGTCAAGCAGCACGGCTCCGCCACATACGCGTGATCGCGGGCCGTCCATACAACCATGGCATGCTGAAGCGTTCGATCAAGCCGACGGCGCCGAAGAACGCCATGCCCACCGCACCGAGGACCACGAGCGCCGCGAAAACACGCGTGGTGTTGAGCTGCGCCGTATCCTGCGCCATGAGATAGCCCAGTCCGGCGCTGGCGCCGACCCACTCGCCGATCGTGGCGCCGATCACCGCAAGCGTCGTTGCGACTTTCAGGCCGCCGAAAATGTTGGGCAGCGCGGCGGGCAGACGGAGTTTCAGAAATATCTGGATTTCGCTCGCATTGAGCGATCGGAAAAAGTTGATGAACTCCGCTTCGATGGCCTGCAGCCCGGTAACGAAGCTGATGGTCAACGGGAAGAATGCGACTAGCGCGGTGATGATGATGCGCGGCGCGGAATTGTAGCCGAACCAGATCACCAGGATCGGCGCCATCGCAATCACAGGAATGGTCTGTGAGGCGACAATCAGCGGCAATACCCCGCGCCGAAACGCCGGCGAATAGACGATGAGGATGCTCAGGCAAAAGCCGACGGCCGCGGACACCGCATAGCCGCAGGCAATCTCGAATAGCGTTGTCTGCAACTGACGAAAGATAATGCCGCGGTCGAACACGATCTCCGCGGCAATTTGACTGGGTGTCGGCAGCACGTAATTCGGAACGGCCAATGACCGCACCAGCACCTCCCACGCCGCCAGGATCGCAACAAAAAGAAATAGCGGCGCCGTCACGCCTCTCGATCGGCGCCAAAGCGTCGGGCCCTGAGGTTTGGCGAGTTTCACGGCCGCTTTACTGCATCGGAGCGTTATGGAGGAGAGCGAGCACCGCCCGTTTGCATTCGAGAAACGACGAGGTTGTCGTCGCTTCACGCTGGCGGGGCGGCGGCAAATCGACGTCCACTGTCCCGGCGATCCGCATCGGCCGCTGCGTAGCGACGTAGACGCGGTTCGACAGAAACACCGCCTCGTCCGGATCGTGCGTGATCAGGATCATGGTGCGCTCGAATTCGCGCTGGATGCCCAGAAGCCATTCATGCATCGCCGCCCGCGTCAGCGCGTCAAGCGCACCGAAAGGTTCGTCGAGCAGGATGACCGGCCGTTGGCACAGGATGGTGCGAAGGAGCGCGGCCCGCTGCCGCATGCCGCCCGACAGCGTCGCCGGATAGGCGTGCTCGAAACCTTCCAGCCCGAAACGATGCAGCAGACTGCGTGCCGCGTCTTTCGTCTGCGCGCGAGGCTTGCCGGCAAGCTCCGGCCCGAGCGTAACGTTCTCAAGCACGGTCCGCCAAGGTAGCAGCAAGTCGCGTTGCATCATGTAGGCGACGCTGCCCGGCCGGCCGAGTATGTCGACCCCATCGAGTGCAACAACTCCCGTATCGGGGACCAGTAGACCGGCGATGATATTGAACAACGTCGACTTGCCGCATCCGCTCGGACCGATCAGCGAGACGAAGTCGTTAGGCCGCAGCGTAATGTCGACTTGTCCAATCGCGGGAATGGTGGGGCCGCCGTCCGCTCTGTAAGCAAACTGTAGGTTGGAGATCAGCAACCGCGCGTCCGACATGGCGCAATTGTGCCGATGAAAAACAGTGTCTGCAATGGAGCGCCGCGCGAGGGAAGCCTGCCGCACTCGCGCTCGGCGTCGGCTACTCAATCAGACCGCTTGAGACCGTGACCGCTATCGGCGCGTAATAGGCCACCCGATGTACGGTCCCATTTCAGGGCTAACAGAGATACCGCGTTTCATTGAGTACAGGCTGTCAATAAACATCCGCCTGATAGCGGCCAGTCGCTTTTAGTTCGCTCACGAACCTGATCGCCTCTACCAGCGTATGGCCGCCGTAGGTGGCGACGATGTCGGTCAGCGCGGTCTCGACGTCCTTTGCCATGCGCAGTGCATCGCCGCAGACGTAGACGTGCGCGCCGTGCTTGAGCCACGCCCACACGTCGCTGCCGGCCTCGCGCATCTTGTGCTGGACATAAACCTTGTCGTTGCCGTCGCGCGACCAGGCAAGCGACAGCCGCGCGAGATGGCCGGCCGCATGCATGGCGGAGAACTCGTCTTCGTAGAAGAAGTCGCAATCCTTGCGCTGATGGCCGAAGAACAGCCAGTTCGGTCCGGGCGCCTTGGCCGCCTGGCGCTCGTGCAGGAACGCGCGAAACGGCGCCACGCCGGTGCCTGGCCCGATCATGATGATCGGCGTTTCCGGATTTTCCGGCAGCGCGAAGTGCTGGGCCTTTTGAACGTAGACCTTGATCTTGTCGCCGGGCGCGGCGCGGCCGCCGAGGAAGGTCGAGCAGACGCCGAGCCGCGTGCGCGCTTCAATATCGTAACGCACCGCGTCAACGGTCAGCGACACGCGGCCGGGCGTACAGCGGTGCGATGAGGAAATCGAATAGACCCGCGGCTGCAGCGGCTCGAGCGCTTCGATGAGCGCCTCGGGATCGGGCCGGATGCCGGGAAACTTTTGCAGCGCCGCCAGCACGTCGAGCGTTGCGGCGTCGCCATCGGGATCGCCACCCTTCGCCAGCAGCTTGGCCTTGGCGCGCCGGTCGCCGCCGGTGAGATAGGAAATCAGCTCGAACAGGATGTCGGGCGCCGGCGCCAGCGAGACGCCATCGGTGAGGACCTCGCGCAGCGTGCGGTCCAGAATGGGAAAATCCGGCGGCGCATCGATCGCCGCCAGCACCGCATCGACCAGAGCGGGATCGTTGCTGGGAAAAATCCCGAATGAATCGCCGACCACGTAATCGAGATCGGTGCCGGCAAGATCGATGTCGATGTGCCAGGTTTCTTTTTCCGAACCTTTTTTGTTGAGACGCCGCCGGGAAAGAAAAGTCGCGACGGCGGGATTGTCGCGCGAGCGGCCGAGCGCCGCTCCTGCCCCGGGCGCCGCGGCCGGCTGCAACGGCGGCGCCGCTGGCGTCGGAGCCGCCGCGCCGTCAAGCTCGGTATAAAGCTGCTTGAGCATCCGGGATGTTTCCTTGCCTCCCGGCACGCAAAGGTTCAGCCGCTTCTCGGATTTTGTGAACAGCGCGTTCGCGTAGTCGTTGCAGTTATAGCCGCACTGGCTGCAATCCTGTTGCGCCATGGCCGCCATCATCCGCCGCGGCAGCGTCCTGCCCTCCGCGAGCTTCATTCGATCGGCTAGCGGCATAGCGGGATCGTGCCAAGGGGCACCATCATCGGCTCCGTCGTCTGTTTGCTCCGGCGCGGCTGAAGCGGGAGCGCCATCGATCAGTCCCGCCAGCAGTGAGCCAGCGTCAGCACTGGAGAGCGGCGTGACGCCGTCCTGCAAACCGAGCAATCCGGCGAACAGACCGTTGAGCCACGTGCGCTGCTCCGGCGTGAACGGCGCGGACTTAGGAATGAACGACGGGATCGGCGGCGGCGCCATGTTCATTCGGCGGCCTCCAATTCGCTCATGGCTTTGAGCGCATCAACCTCATGGCGGCGCGAGAAGGCGAGAAAGTTTTCTTCGCGGCTTTGGCGATGCGCGAGATAGGCTTTGAGGATGCGGCCGACCGTGCGCGGCACTTCCTCGGCCACGACATCGCGATAAAGCTCGCGGCCGAGCGCGGCGTTCGGGCCAAAACCGCCGCCGATATAGATGTGATAGCCCTCGACCGGATCGGCGTCTTCGTTCGCCTGCACCTTGCACGCCAGCAGGCCGATTTCGGAAACGTAGTGCTGCGCGCACGAGTGATGGCAGCCGGTCAGATGAATGTTGACCGGCGTGTCGAGCGCGACGCGGGTATCGCACCACCGCGCGATGTCTTCGGCGTGGCGCTTGGTGTCGGAGGCGGCAAACTTGCAGCCGGTGTTGCCGGTGCAGGCGACCAGGCCGGAGCGAACCGCGTTGGCCCCGATCGCGAGGCCCAGCGCCTCGATGCGCGCCGTGGCGGCGCCGACATTCTCTGTCGCGACGCCGGAGAGCAGAAGGTTTTGCCAGACGGTGAGGCGAATGTCGCCATCGCCGAGCTCGCGCGCGATCTGCGCCAGGCCGTGCATCTGCGCGACTGAGAGCCGGCCGACCGGCACCACGACGCCGATCCAGTTCAGACCCTGCTGTTTTTGCGGCGTGGACGCCGATGTGCGCGGTGCGATCGAAAGCCGGCCGCGGCTTCACTGCGCCCGGCACCGCGCGGTCGAGCTTGCGGCCGAGCTTTTCCTCCAGCACGCCGACGAATTTTTCGACGCCCATGGCGTCGAGCACGTATTTCAACCGCGCCTTGGTGCGGTCGGCGCGGTTGCCGTGGTCGATAAAGACCCGCACCACCGCGTCGGCCACCGCGCAGGCATCTTTCGGCTGCACCAGAAGTCCGGTGTCGCGGGCGAAGTCGTGATGCCCGGTGATGCCGCCGAGCGTGAGCTTGAACCACACGCCCGGCGCAAGACCGAAACCGTCATTCACCTCCACCGCCTGGAAGCCGATGTCGTTGGTGTCTTCCAGCACCGCAATCGTTCCGGCGCCGTCGAAGGCGACGTTGAACTTGCGCGGCAGGCCGTAGAGCGAGCGGTCGTTGAGGATGTGGAAATGCCATTCGCGCGCGTAAGGCCGCGTGTCGATCAGCTCCTGCGGGTCGATGCCCGCGGTCGGCGTACCGGTGACGTTGCGGATGTTGTCGGCGCCGGAGCCGCGCGAGCAAAGACCGAGATCCTGGATCGCCTCGATCACCGCGACCGAATTGGCCGCCTCGATTTCGCGGATCTGCAAATTGGCACGGGTGGTGACATGCGCATAGCCGCCGCCATAACGCTCGGCGAGATCGGCCACGCCCGCGAACTGCGCGGCGCTGAGAATGCCGTTCGGGATGCGCAGCCGGCACATGTAGGAATTCTGGTTCGGCGCGACGTAAAACAGGCCGAAAAAGCGCCAGCGGAAATTGTCGGCGGGTTTTGGATATTCGCCCTTGGCGGCGAGGTCCTTGAGCCGGCCATAGGTGTCAAAAGGGTGCTGCTCGCGTTTGAACTTTTCCTGATCGGAGAGTTTGCCGCCGGAAGCGACAAGCCGGTTCTGCGCTTTTAATCCCGCGGCGTCCGGGCCGGTCGGCTCGCTCGCGGCTGCCGCCGCCGCCGGCCGCGCCGCCGACGCCTTTCGCGGCTCGCGCAATCTGCGCGCCGGCGACGAACCCTTCGAGATAGCGTTTCTGTTCGGGGTTAAAGTCGCCGGCTTCGGCCGCCGCTGAGACCTTGGCGTCGGTCTCGGTCATTCCGCCGGGACCTGCGTCGGCGCCGCGAGCGGTGCAGGCGCCGACGTGCGCGGCTTATGCGTGATGTAGAGCGCGAGCCCGGTGAACAGAACGCCGCCGATCAGATTGCCGAGCGTCACCGGGATCTGGTTCCACACCCACCATTGCGCGACGGTGACTTTGGCGCCCATCATCATGCCGGTCGGAATGATGAACATGTTGACCACGGAATGCTCAAAGCCCTGGGCGAAGAAAATGAAGATCGGCATGTAGGCGCAGGCGATCTTGCCGATGGTGGACGACGTCGTCATCGCCGCGACAATGGCGAGGCAGACCATCCAGTTGCACAGGATCGCCTTGACGAAGACGGTGATCATGCCGGCATAGCCGAGCGCCTCGTAGCCGGTGGTCTTTGCCTGCGCGATGGCAATGATTTTCGCAGCGACACCGGCGGGCGCGGTGGCGCCGAAATTGGTCAGCACGATCGCCAGCAAGCCGCCGTAGACGACGCTGCCGATCAGATTGCCGAGGAACACCCAGCCCCAATTCGCGAGCATGGTTTTGCCGTCGGTGTCGTTCTCCAGCCACGGCAGCGGCAACAACCCGAAGCTGCCGGTGACGAGATCGAGACCGAGCAAGACGATGAGGATCAAGCCGACCGGAAAGATCAGCGCGCCGACCAAAGGCTGGTCGGTCTGCACCGCGCCGGTGATGGCGAGACTGGTGGCGGCGGCGAGGATCGCCCCCGCAAGCCCGCCGCGAATGACCAGATCGAGAGGAGAAAGCGCGAGCTTCGTGCGCCCGGCATTGACCATGGCTGACGCCACGTCAGCGGGTTTCACGTAATCCATATCTCGGCCTCCTGATGTGAGGCCGCCGAGACCCGGTGTGGAGCCATCGCCGGCCAATGCTCCCCTCATGCTGCAAAGCAGCAAAGGCCGTGCCAGTTTTTAAGATATTGAACGGACTAGACTATCCGAGTTCCGACAGACGGTCGGTGATGCCGCTTGCAGCGGCGGCAAGTGCAAATCTTAGGCAGCCACCGACTTCTCGGAACTGCAACGTCGGTCAATCTTCCTGCTGGCGATGCACGTCGTGGACCAGAACGCCGGAACCGGGCGGCGGCATGATCATCCATTCCTGGCGCTTCAGCGTGCGGCGGGTGTCTTCGTAGCCGCTCTGCCAATGCTCGCGCATCGAGGTGCCGGAGAACTCGTAGTCCTTGGCGTGACCCTCGTACGCCTTCTGCTGATAAATCAGATGCAGAATGGTGATCTCCGGCAAGTTGGAGAGTTCGTCGAGCCGCCGCCGGTCGTCGTCGTTGAGCTGATCCTGCGGCACCTTCTCCAGCGCCTTGGCCAGCAGCAGTTTCAGATTATGGATGCGGCGGTAGACGTCGGTGGTGTAGCGCGTGCGCGACGAGTAGACGATGTCCTTGTGGCGCGCCATCACGTCCTGCATGTCGCGCGGCAACACGCCTCGCGCGCTGAACAGATCGACCTGGAACACCAGCGTGTTCAGCTTGTCGTCCTGATCCAGCAAATGCTGGAGCGGCGTGTTGGAGACAATGCCGCCGTCCCAGAAATGATCGGTGCCGATCTTGACCATGGGCAGCGCCGGCGGCAGCGCGCCGCTCGCCATGATGTGCTCCGGCTCGATCTGTTCCTTGGCGTTGTCGAAATAAACGAAATTGCCGGTCAGCACATTCACCGCGCCGACGGAAAAGCGTGTGACGCGTTCGTTGAGCAGCGAAAAGTCGACGAGCTCATTCAAAGTATCGCGCAAAGGCCCGCTGTCGTAATAGCTCGTCGCCGTGGTCGCGCCGGTCAGGCTGATCCACGGATTGGGAAAGCGCGGCTTGAAGAAGCCGGGCTGGCCGGCGACGCTGGTGACCAGGCAGCTATGCGCGTTGCGCGCTTTGCGGAAAATGTCGCCGTCCGGCGTGAACGGCCAGATCTTGCGCTCGGTGATCATGTCCCAGAATGCGTGCAACTGCCGCAGCCGGTTCTTCGGCGTATTGCCGGCAATGATCGCTGAATTGATGGCGCCGATCGAAACGCCGGAAACCCAATCGGGCTCGACGCCGGCCTCGCTGAGCGCCTGGTAGACGCCGGCCTGATAGGCGCCGAGCGCGCCGCCGCCCTGCAAAACAAGTGCGATGCGGTCGCAGCGCTCCGGACGCCAGCCGCGCGGCAGAGGAGGAGTCGTTACGTGGTCGGTAAGGCGGGTACGGACGTCATGCATGGCAAAACACTCGAATGGGCGGGCGCAAACCAGACGAGAGCTTTGCCAAAACAAGTGACCGTCACATGACAAATGAAATGCGAAACGAATTGGGACATTTGTCACAACACTGTCGGCGGCCTTTCACATTCTCCGCTTTGGTTGCGCGTTAAGACTTTTGTGGTTTGCAGGGGGATTAAAGATGCAGGCAGGGAAAACCGCCATCGTGACCGGTTCGACGAGCGGAATTGGGCTGGGGATTGCCACGGCTTTGGCTGGGGCGGGCACCAACATCGTGCTCAACGGCTTCGGCGCCGAAGACGAGATCGACAAGATCGTCTCCGACCTGAAGCGGCAGCACAATGTCGGCGTGATGTACTCCGACGCCAATATCGCCGAACCCGACGAGATTTCCGAGATGGTCGAGCAGACCCGGGCGGAGTTCGGCGGCGTCGATATCCTCGTCAATAATGCCGGCATTCAATACGTCGCGCCGATCGAGGAATTTCCGGTCGAGAAGTGGAACGCGATTATCGCCATCAATTTATCGGGCGCGTTTCACACCTGCCGGCTGGCAGTGCCCGACATGAAGAAAAAAGGCTGGGGGCGGATCATTAATGTCGCCTCGGCGCATGCGCTCGTCGCCTCGCCGTTCAAGTCGGCGTACGTATCGGCGAAGCACGGCCTCGCCGGCCTGACCAAGACCGTCGCGCTTGAACTCGCCGAGCATGGCGTCACCGCCAACGCAATTTGCCCCGGCTATGTGCTGACTCCGCTCGTAAAGAAACAAATTCCCGAGCAGGCCAAAGCGCGCGGCATCAGCGAAGAAGCGGTGATGAAGGACGTGCTGCTCGCGGCGCAGCCGACCAAGGAATTCGTCGAAGTCTCGCAGATCGCGGCGCTCGCCGCATTTCTGTGCTCCGACGAAGCCGCACAAATTACCGGGGCGCTTCTGCCCATCGACGGCGGCTGGACCGCCCATTAACGCGAGGCGACATGCGCAGGGAAGACATTCTCAAACTGCCGTCCATGCCGGCGAGCGGACCGAGCTATCCGGCCGGACCGTATCGATTCATCCACCGCGAGTTCATGGTCATCACCTACGAGTCCGACCCGAGCGTCATCCGCGACCATCTGCCGGAGCCGCTGGAGCCGGTCGAGCGGCCGCTGGTGCACTACGAGTGGATCAAGATGCCGGACAGTTCGGGCTTCGGCGATTACACCGAATCCGGAATGGTGCTGCCGTGCCGCTTCAAGGGCGAGGAAGCCAATTTCGTGGTGCAGATGTATCTCGACGACGATCCGCCGATCTCCGCCGGCCGCGAGATCTGGGGATTTCCGAAGAAGTACGCGCATCCCAAGCTGGAGATCGTCAAAGACACGCTGACCGGGACGCTGGAATACGCCGGCCAGCTCGTCGCCATGGGCACCATGGGCTACAAGCACGAAAGCATGGCCGGCAACGGCGACCTCACCACCGCGATTTTGTCCAAGACGCAAATCAACCTGAAAATCATTCCCGGCGTCGAGGGCCACGCCGAGATTTGCCAGCTCGTCGCCTATAACCTCACCGACATCACCGTCAAAGGCTCGTGGCTCGGCCCGGGGCGGCTTCATCTCGTGCCGCACGTCAACGCGCCGGTCGCCGATTTTCCGGTCGACAAGATTGTCGGCGCGCACCATTTCGTCGCCGACGTCACCCTGCCCTACGGGCGCGTGCTCTACGACTACAACAAAGTCGGCGCGGACGCCGAGCAGTCACGGGCCGAAACGCCGATACGGGTGGTGCGCGGGTAAGCCGCGCGGCGCGGGATACGTGCGGTCTTATTGATCGTTATCCGCCGAGCGCTCGCCGATCAGCCATCGCGCCGCTTTGGCGATCGCCGGCCAAATCCGGTTGTGCGCCTTGATCAGCGGCGGGTTTTCCAGCTCATCCGTCGTCGCGGCGCGCGCCGAACATCCATCGGTCAGCACCGAGAACTTGATCTCGCCGTCGGTGAAGTAGCTGTCGCCGCCGCCGTTATGCCCGTTGATGGTCGGGCCGATGCCGCCAACCTCGTAAATGCTTTCGACGACTTTCGCGTCCTTCAAGTCGACGCTCAGCAGGTCGCGTTCCGCGTCGATGTCAGGCGCGATGTGATGCGTGATCTTGGCATCGCGGTGGCTGAAACCGACACCGCGGTCGAAGGTCGCCGCGCCGAACCAGACCGGACGGCCCTCCTCCCCGCTGTCGGCGGCTTGCCAGAAGCGCACGTGATGGCGCTTGTCCGCGCTCTTGGCGGCGGGCTTCTCGAACGCCAGGTCCTCGCGCTTATTGTCGTAATATAAATGACTCACCGGCGCGTCGGGATACGGGCGATTTAAAAGCACGCTGCCGACGATCTTCATGCTCGAGCGGAAAGTGACCGGATCGGCGGGAAACCAGCCGGCGGCATGCATGGCGCAGAGCACGTCGTCCCTCGAGCCAACCAGCCCGATATTGATCGGATCGCCGGGAATGCGGTCGTTGGTGCGCGTGACCACGCTAAAACCGGCCAGCGCCCTTTGGTGATCGAGACGCTTCCACACCAGCGGCAGGAAAAAATAAGCCAGCACGCCGTAGACAATGATCAAGACGGCGGCGGCTATCGAGCGCGAGTTTGTATTCGTGGCCGAAGCGCAAGAAGCATCGCAGATACCATAGGGGTATCTGCCGGAAGCATAAAAGCGGCACCTTCAAACAAAGTAGCTATCAAGAAGCAAATATAGCGCTGAGTAGCAAACAATTCGGCTGCGCATCTTATGGGCGTCGACCTGTTTCTTTGGAGCAGTCGCGGCTAAAGCAGTTAGCTTCCGTTAATAAACGCGCTCCCGCACAAAAAGTAGCAAAGTAGCAGTCATCGATCGCGGTGAGAATCGGTTGCGACCACATCGCCACGTCGACCTGACTGTTACAGCGTTACGCTATCCTCTATCGCCGAAGCGTTTCGTCATCTTCACCGTTGCAGCGTTACGCGAACCTCCCCCGTCACAGCGTTACGCACCTCCACCGTCACAGCGTTACGCGAACTTCGCCCACAGCGTTACGCGAACCCTTCTCCCTTACGGCGTTAGTGTCATCTCCACCGTTACGAGCGGTAGGTAAATTCCACTGTCACAAAGGAGCGCTCCGGCTGAACAAAAAAATTGCCTCCTTAGTGCCTACGGCATTTTCTCTTACAATTCGCTTAGCGTCGCCAATAGCCCGCCGCCAGAAGTAAGCACTGCGTCGGCGCCCCGCCAGAGCGGTTTTCTGAGGGGCAAAAACCATCCCCTCTAACTCGGCCGCGTTGCTCGACAACAATCGTGATTGCGTTGTTCCACATGCCAAAAGTCTAAGGTTACTTTGTCGGCACTGGTCGAGCCCATGTTGACAGCAACGTCACCATTTTGGATGCTCGGTTTTCAACACCGTTTTGGTGACGACGATTCGAAATGCCACGGCGCACCAAACAACCGCCGCCCCGTAGCGGGCTTTATCATGCGCGCGAGGCTCGCCGCATGTCGCGCTCGGAATTGGTACGGCTGTCGGGGGTTTCCAAGCAGCAGCTGTCGCGGCTCGAAAACGGCCTGATTAGACTCCGCCTTGATCATCTGAAGCCATTTGCCGGGCCGCTCGGTTACAGCGCGGAACAAATTCTGCTGTGGGGGCGCTACCCGGGCACGAGGGAAAGCCCTGTCGGATCGAACAACCCATCAGACGAGGGTGCGGCGCACGACGAAGCTGCCGGTCGGGTGCCTGAACTCGACATCCGGGCGAGCCAGGGTGGTGGTCTCCCGGCTCACGAGCTGCGCAAGGATGGCCGTTACGCCGATGCGGTAAAGAGCGAGGGGTGGCTCTTCCCTGCGAGCTTCGTGCGTGAACAGCTGCACAGTTCGCCGTCGCAGCTTCTCGTCCTCGACACGACCGGCGACAGCATGGAGCCTACCATCGCGTCAGGCGAACGGGTCATCATCGACGCCAGCCACAAGACGCCGACGCCTGACGGGCTTTATGCCATCCGCGACACATTCAAATCCATTGTCGTGAAGCGGCTGCAGGTATTGCGCGCGACGCGGCCGCCACGGGTGAAAATCATCTCCGACAATGCGAACCATCCGAGCGAAGAGGCCCCCTTGGGAGAGCTTGAGATCGTTGGCAAAGTGCTTTGCTGTCTGAAGCTGTTCTGACGCTGCGTCCGCGCGCGGGCCAGTTGATCACACGAAACCCTGCCGGAGAAGATTGCCCCCGCGTCGATCGTTAGCTGGCGGTCGGCTTGACCACCCGGATATGCAGTTCGCGCAACTGCTTCGCCGTCGCCTCCGACGGCGCGCCCATCATCAAATCCTCGGCGCGCTGGTTCATCGGGAACAGCACCACCTCGCGCAAGTTCTCCTCGCCGCACAGCAGCATGACAATGCGGTCGATGCCCGGCGCAATGCCGCCGTGCGGCGGCGCGCCGAGCGAGAGCGCGTGCAGCATGCCGCCGAATCTTTCTTCCAGCACGCTTTCGTCGTAGCCGGCGATGGCGAACGCCTTCTTCATCACGTCGGGGCGATGATTGCGGATGGCGCCGGACGATAACTCGATGCCGTTGCAGACGATGTCGTACTGGATCGCCTTCAATCCGAGAATCCGCTCGCGGTCGGCGGCGTCGAGCGCAATGAATTCCTCGGCCGGCAAGTTCGGCATCGAGAACGGATTGTGGGAGAAGTCGATCTTCTTCTCCTCTTCGTTCCACTCGTACATCGGAAAGTCGACGATCCAGCACAACTCGAAGCGATCCTTGGCAACGAGGTTAAGCTCCTCGCCGATTTTGGTGCGCGCCGCGCCGGCGAATTTGTAGAAAGCCTGCGGGTCGCCGGCGACGAAGAACACGGCGTCGCCAGCGCCGAGGTCAAGCTGCGAGCGAAGCGTGCCGGTGCGTTCCGGCCCAAGATTGTTGGCGACAGGACCACGGCCAACCGTGACGCCGGCGTCTTCGCGCAAAGAAAATATACCCCAGGCCCGGCTGGCCTTCGCCTTGCGCCCAGGAATTCATGCGGTCGCAGAACGCGCGCGAGCCGCCGCCTTTCGCCGGGATCGCCCAGACCTGCGCTTTCGGGTTCGTCTCGAGAATGCGGGCAAAAATCTTGAAACCCGAGCCGCGAAAAATCTCCGAAACGTCCTGCATCACAATCGGATTGCGCAGGTCCGGCTTGTCGGTGCCGTACTTGGCGATCGCCTCGCTGTAAGGAATGCGCGGAAGTTTTTGCGTCACCGGCTTGCCGTTGGAAAATTCCTCGAACACGCCGCGCATCACCGGCTCGACCGCATCGAATACGTCGTCCTGGGTGACGAAGCTCATTTCCAGGTCGAGCTGATAGAACTCGCCGGGCGAGCGGTCGGCGCGCGCGTCCTCGTCGCGAAAGCACGGCGCGATCTGGAAATAGCGGTCGAAGCCGGAGATCATGATCAGTTGCTTGAACTGCTGCGGCGCCTGCGGCAGCGCATAGAACTTTCCGGGATGCAGTCGCGACGGCACCAGATAATCGCGCGCGCCCTCCGGTGACGACGCGGTCAGGATCGGTGTCTGGAATTCGAAGAAGCCCTGCTCTTTCATGCGCCGCCGGATCGAATCGATGACCTCGCCGCGCAGCATGATGTTGCGATGCAGCCGCTCGCGGCGCAGATCGAGGAAGCGGTATTTCAGGCGGATGTCCTCGGGATATTCCTGGTCGCCAAACACCGGCATCGGCAACTCGGCGGCGCGTCCCAGCACCTCGATCTCGCTGACGTAGACCTCGACCGCGCCGGTCGGCAATTCGGGATTTTCGGTGCCGGCCGGCCGCCGGCGCACCTTGCCGTCGACGCGCACGACCCACTCCGCGCGCAGCGTCTCCGCCACCTTGAAGGCGGGGCTGTCCGGATCGGCGACCACCTGGGTGAGGCCATAATGGTCGCGCAAGTCGATGAACAGCACGCCGCCATGGTCGCGGATGCGATGGCACCAGCCGGAGAGCCGCACATCGCGGCCGATGTCGCTGTCTCGCGAGCGCGCCGCAGGTATGGGTGCGATAGCGGTGCATGATTATTTAAGGCGCAATTGTTTCCCAAAATAGCCCGTTACGGCCGGAACGCGGAAAGCACATGGGAGGCCTGTTTTGTCAAGGCAGGCCGGCTCATACAAAATCTTCGCCCTCTCCGGTTCGGGAGGTTTATTAAGCATCGAGTTGCGAAACCATCTCATGGAAATGTTCGGTAATGGCTAAACCGGCCCGCAAGAAAAAAGCCGCAGCGGCGGCGCAGCAGATGACCACCGCGGATGCGGTCGTCGGCACCCTCGTCGGCCACGGCATCGACACCATCTACGCGCTGCCGGGCGTGCAGAACGACCACCTGTTCGACGCGCTGTTTCGCGCGGCCGAGAAGCTCCGCACCGTTCATCCCCGCCACGAACAGGGCGCGGCGCTGATGGCGCTGGGCGCGGCGCTCGCGACCGGCCGCCCGCAAGCCTGCGCCGTCGTGCCCGGGCCCGGCTTGCTCAATGCGGCGACCGGGCTGTTGACGGCTTACGCCATGAACGCGCCGGTGCTCGGCCTGGTCGGGCAAATTCCCCACGCCGATATCGGCCGCGGGCTCGGCCATCTCCATGAGTTGCGCGACCAGGCCGGCATTCTCGAGACCCTGGTCGATCACACGGCGCTGCTGCGCGGTCCGGAAAAAGCATCGCGGCAGACGGCGCTGGCGCTGCGCGACATGCGCATCGGACGCCCCGGACCGGCCGTGCTCGAATGCCCGATGGATGTGTGGGGCAAGCGAGGCCCGGCGACGCTGCAGGCGCCGCTGCCGATTCCACCGCACCAAGATCGACGACGAGCGCGGTACGCCGCGCGGCGAAAATCCTCGGCGCCGCGAAGCGGCCGATGATCGTCTGCGGCGGCGGCGCGCAGGATGCGTCCGCGGAAGTCACCGCGCTGTCGGCGCTGCTGCAAGCGCCGGTGCTGGCCTATCGCCGCGGGCGCGGCGTGCTCGACGGCCGCAACCCCTTCAGCGTGACGCTGCCGCTCGGGCACGAATTATGGGGCGAAGCCGACGCGGTGCTGGCAGTCGGCACGCGGTTGCTCATCCAATTGCGCGAGTGGGGCGACCGCGACGTGCCGATTGTGCGCATCGACGCCAATGCCGAGGAACATCATCGCCGGCGGCGGCCCAAAGTGGCGCTCACCGGCGATGCCAAACCGATCCTGCAAAGTTTGCTGGCGGAATTGCCGGCGCACAACGGCAAGCGCGCGTCACGCCGCGCCGACATGGAAGAGCGGCAGGCAAAGTGGCGGAAGCGGTTGGAAAAGATCGCGCCGCAAATCGGCTTCCTCGAAGCCATCCGCGCCGAATTGCCCGAGGATGGCATTTTCGTCGATGAGGTCACTCAGCTCGGCTTCGCCGCGCGGCTGGCGTTTCCGGTCTATAAGCCGCGCACCTTTCTGTCTCCCGGGCTATCAGGATCCGTCTGGGCTGGGGCTTTGCCACCGCGCTCGGCGCGCAGGACGCGCGCCGCGACGTGCCGGTCGTTTCGATCACCGGCGACGGCGGCTTTCTGTACACCGCGACCGAACTGGCGACGGCGATACGGCACCGCATCCCGCTGGTCACGGTTTTGTTCAACGACGGCGCGTTCGGCAACGTGCGGCGCATCCAGAAGGAGCGCTATGGCAACCGGCTGATCGCCTCGCGATCTGGCCAATCCGGATTTTGTCGCCTTCGGCAAAAGTTTTGGCGCCGAGGCCGAGCGGGTGCACACCCCGGATGAACTGCGCCGTGCGCTTGCGCCGCGCCTTCGCCCGTCGCGACGGCCCGAGCCTCATTGAGGTGCCGGTGGGAGATTCCCCAGCCCGTGGGAGTTCATCCATTTGGGCCAAGTGCACGCCTGACGCTCACCCGGCACCACGACAAGCGCACGCCGATTCCGCTATCAAATCCACAATGCAGCCGATCACCACAACGTCCGAACTCGCCGCCGTCTGCCGGCGAATGGCTTCCGCAGCCCTTCATCACCGTCGATACCGAATTTCTCCGCGAGACGACCTATTATCCGCTGCTCTGCGTGGCGCAGATGGCCTCGGCGGACGAGGCCGTGGTGATCGACGCATTGGCGCCCGGCATCGACCTCGCGCCGTTCTTCGAGCTGATGGCCGACGAGAAGGTGATGAAGGTCTTTCACGCCGCGCGCCAGGACATCGAAATTGTCTGGCACCGCGCCAAGCTCATCCCACATCCGATTTTCGATACCCAGGTCGCGGCCATGGTGCTCGGCTATGGCGATTCCATCTCCTACGACCAGCTGGTGCAGCGCATCACCGGCGATACGCTCGACAAATCGAACCGCTTCACCGATTGGACGCGACGCCCGCTGTCGGATGCGCAGCTTTCCTACGCCATTTCCGACGTTACCCATTTGCGCCAGGTCTACGCCGCGCTGGTCGACGATCTCGGGCGGCGCGGCCGCGTCGACTGGGTCCAGGAGGAGATGCACGTGCTCACCTCCGCCGACACCTACCGCATGGATCCGGAAAATGCGTGGCGGCGGCTGAAGACGCGCGTGCGCAAACCCAAAGAGCTCGGCGTCCTCATCGAAGTCGCGGCCTGGCGCGAGCGCGAAGCGCAAGCGCGCGATGTGCCGCGCTCGCGGGTGCTCAAGGACGAAGTGATTGGCGACATTGCGGTGCAGGCCCCGAACACACTGGAAAAGCTAAAGCACCTGCGCTCGCTGCCGAAAGGTTTTGAACGCTCGCGCGCGGCCGATGGGATCGTGGCAGCGGTGACGCGCGGGTTGGAGCGAGAGCCCAAGACGCTGCCGCCGCTTGGGCGATTGCCGCCGCCATCGGCCAACGGCACCGCCGTTGTCGAATTGCTCAAGGTGCTGCTGCGCATGATTTCGGAGCGACACCACGTCGCCGCCAAGGTCATTGCCACCGTCGACGACCTCGAACGCATCGCGGCGGATGACGACGCCGCAGTCCCTGCCCTTGCCGGCTGGCGGCAGAGAACTATTCGGCGAACGCGCATTAGCGCTCAAGCACGGCAAGTTGTCGCTCGCCATCGAACGCGGCCGGGTCGCCGCGGTCGAGCGGGAATAAGGCGCCGGAAAACGCCAAAAGCCGCAGATTTGGCGGTGGGTAACTCACGCCGAGATCCTGACCGCTTGGTGCAGGCGGACATCCAAAATGCTAACCCCACCGGGCAGCTCTTTTTTGCCGTCAGAGGTTGAGGCGGGATGTTCGGTTGGTTCCAGGCGCTGATGCCCAAAGAGGAGCGATTTTTTCCGCTCTTCGAGAAACACGCCGCCATCGTCGTCGCCGGCGCCGAGGCGTTGCGCGGGCTGCTACAGGGCGGCGACACGATCGAGACCTACTGCAAGCAAATCTTCCAGCGCGAAGCCGAAGCGGACGAGGTCACCCGCGAGGTTCTGATCGCAGTCCGGCGAACATTTATTACGCCGTTTGACCGCCCCGATATCCAGTCTCTGATCAGCTCCATGGATGACGCCATCGATCAGATGAACAAGACCGCCAAGACCATCGTGTTGTTCGAAGTCCGCAGCTTCGAGCCGCAGATGCAGCAGATGGGCGATATCATCCTGCAATCGGCCAAGATCGTGCTGGAAGCCGTGCCGCTGTTGAGCTCGATTGGCACCAACGCCACTCGGCTCGGCGCGCTGACGACAAAACTCATAGCCGTCGAGGAAGAAGCCGACGACCTTTACAACCGCGGACTGAAAGAACTGTTTTTGAGCAGCCGCTCGGAAGGAAACGCAGGCAACGCGATGAAATTTATCATCGGCTCCGAACTCTACGATCACCTGGAAAAAGTCGTCGACCGCTTCGAGGATGTTGCCAAGGAAATAAGCTCGATTGTCGTCGATCAGCTGTAAGGCGGCTTCGCTATGACTGCTCAGCTTGGCCTGCCGGTCTTGATTGGCCTGATTATCGTCGCGCTGACGTTTGATTTCCTCAACGGCCTGCATGACACGGCCAATTCAATCGCGACGCTGGTATCGACCCGCATGCTGCGGCCGCGCTATGCGGTGATTTGGGCGGCGTTTTTCAACTTCATCGCCTTTCTCGTTTTCGGCGTTCACGTCGCGCGGACAGTCGGCGTCGGCATTGTGTCGGCCGAGGTGATAGACGCGCAGGTGATCTTTGGCGCCCTGGTCGGCGCAATTTTTTGGAATGTCATCACCTGGTGGGCCGGCATTCCGTCCAGCAGTTCGCACGCGCTGATCGGCGGATTGGTTGGCGCCGGCGTGGCCAAAGCCGGGCTAGCTCGATCGTATGGCCGGGGCTCCTGACCACCGGCGCCTTTATTGTCCTTTCTCCGCTGCTCGGATTTTTTATTGCCCTGCTCCTCGTGCTCTCGGTGTCGTGGGGATTTAAGCGCGCCAACCCGCAACACCGTGGAGCCGACGTTCCAATGGCTGCAATTCGGCGCGGCCTCGCTCATTTCGCTCGGGCCACGGCGGCAATGATGCGCAAAAAACCATGGGCATCATCGCCGTATTGTTGTTCTCGCAAGGCCACCTTGGCGGCGACTTTTACGTGCCCTTCTGGGTCGTGATCACCTGTCAGGCCGCGATAGGCCTTGGCACGCTGGTCGGCGGCTGGCGCATCGTCCACACCGTCGGCTCGAAGATTACGCGCATGACCCCGGTTCAGGGCTGCTGCGCCTCCGCCGGTGGCGCCATCATGCTGTTTGCCGCCACCTACCTCGGCATACCGGTATCGACCACGCACACAGTTACTGGCGCGATCATCGGCGTCGGCGCGGCAAGGAAAGTCTCCGCCGTGCGCTGGAACATCGCCGGCAATATCGTCATCGCCTGGATCATTACGCTGCCCGCGACGGCGCTGGTGGCGGCATTATGCTATTTATTGTCCCGGCTTTTCGGCTAAAACAGGGGCCTGGGCGGCGGCCGCCCTCCACTTGTTGTCGGGGACGGCCCGCGACCAAAAGCGGAACCCGGGTTAGTTCATGTTTGCGGTGGTCGCCGGCATATTCCTTGCGTTATTTTTTCTCGGACTGCCGCTCGGCATCATTGGATTGTTCGTCCTGAGCGTTATCGACCAAAAGAGCACAGATCGCCAGCCGCAGGGACCGGAAATTAACGGCGATCGGTCAAACTATTGTTGTCAGATTTCCGGAACAACAACCGCCAACAGCAACAACAAAACGCCGGGAACAACTCATTGTTTGGCGCAATCCCGACCTAAAACGGTACATGAGTACGCGGGCGCGGGCGGAAAATAGAAGCGGCGATCATCAGTTCATCGAGCCGGCGGTCGAAAAAGAGACTACATGACGGCCAAGATCATCGCTCCTTATCAACCCTGCGTCTTGATCACTTCGTTTCTGCCGGTACTGACTTGCACTGTTGCCGAAAGAGTTCACGCTCTTCGTATTCAGGGCCGGCAACGGTGCCCGAGCGGTTCGGACGCGATCGTCATCTTGGCTATCGTTCATTTTCTGAACTGCTCATCGATCACGTCTTTTAAAGTCGGCGTGACTTTCCCGCCCTGCGCTAGGTGTTCGATGAGGCGTTGAGCGCCTTCGTACGTCATGTGCGTAGCTAGATGCGAGAGAATTTCTTCTACCAGCGGGCCCCATTTCGGGATGCTTGCTGTTTGGCCGATCCGTGCCGGTAAAGCAGCGAGCATCAACCCTACAAAAATAAGGGCCTTCACAGAGTGAGGTAAACCGACCTTCTTGGATTCAGGCGCTATTCCCGGTCGTCCTCTGATAGTCGGTAATTTGGTTACTTTTTGGGCCGTAGCTTCTCCATTTACCGCCGAATTTCTGTGTGCCCCGGTACAGCGACCAAACGTAGCCGAGGAGCAAGACCGCGTAGGTCACCACCAGGACCCAGCCGGCCTGATTTATTTGGTGCGACAGCGTCGCCCAGATCGAGACGATGAAGCCCAGCGCATAGCCGATCGCGCCGCCGATCAACAATCCCCGCAGCGCAACCCAATCGTGCGAGGCGCGGACGAACCAGTTGATGAGCCCGAATTCGATCAAGGTCAGGCCCAGCAATCGAAAGCCGAGCATCGCGCCAACCGTTACCTCAATCCCGTAAGACGCAAGCACGGCACCTGGCGCCAACAGCAGGAGTATGCCGTTGAGAACCGAAATTACGGCGATAACGACGAAGAAGCGCTTCAGATTTTCCATAACTTTCCCCCTGATAGGCGCCACCGTCAGCGCGGTTCGCCTTCAGCCCCCACTGGCCGGCCGGCATTGAACCGTACCGCCGGAGGCTTGGCAACGTGTCTGTCGAAGCTATCTCGCCTTATCCGAGCAGCGTGACCGGCTCGCGCCCGATCAGGCGGGCCAGCGAACGCAAACGCGCCGTCACCCGCTCGCCGTTCAGCGCCGCGTATTCGCCGGGCAGATGCAGCGCCAGCCGGTGCCGTTCCACGGCGAGCCTGGTTTTCGGCAGCACGCCAGGCATCGCCGCCGAAACAACATACGCGAGACGCATCGCCGCGCCCAGCACACGGGCGCGATCGATAGTGCGGGTGGACGCAAGTTCTCGAAGCCGTGGCGACAACTCGTCGTCCATGACCAATCCCGAATGGCGGTAGAACACCGCCAACGCCAGATAAGCGCGGCCCGGATGGTCGATGGCGGTAAAGCCGCCGTGCGCAATGATGTTAAGCGATTGCTCGCCGCGGTAATCGGGGTGCGCGCGCCAGCCGATGTCGGCCAACAGACAAGCGGCGTGGCGAAGCCGGCGCTCTTCGGCAACCTCATCGAGCCCGGAAGTCGCCATGAACCGATCGGTCCATTCGATCAGTTCCTCACCGTGGCGCGGGGAGCGTGATCGCAGACGATTGAGCTCACGCGCCGCCTCGATCAGCGCATCCTTCTCTTTGTCTTTTTGCTTGAGCAGCGAATAGAGCAAACCCTCACGGACGCCGAGCGCGGAAAACACGACGCGGTCCGGTTTACCGATGCGCAAAATGTGTTCGAGCACCAGCGCCGCATAGGCAAGCAATGGGCGCCGCTCCCTGTTGACGACGTCGATATTCGACAACGTATCGACGTTGACCCGATGCACCAGGCGCGCGAACTCCAGTGCTTCGTCGGCGGGGATAGCGTAACCGTGCATGACATGCAGCGGGTATCCGGTCTGCCACATGTGCAGCCGCGCCAGCGCGCGCCACGTGCCGCCAACCGCATAGAAAGTGCGATCCTCGCAATTGCGCAAAACCGGCAGCGCGCCTAGCGTCTTCTTTGACGAACTTGTCCGCCTTTTTCAGCGATTTCGCCGAAATGTCGGCGAGCGCCAGACCGCCAAGCGGCCGGGTGAGCCCGCGCCGGGCCCGGGTGCCGTGAATGTCGATGAGTTCGAGCGAGCCGCCGCCGAGGTCGCCGACCACGCCGTTTGGCTGATGAACGCCCGATATGACACCAAGCGCAGTCAGCTCCGCTTCTTGCGCACCGGACAGAACATCAATGTCCGCCCGGATCGTCCGCTCGGCAAGCTTGATAAAGGTTCGGCCGTTCTTGGCGTCACGGCAGGCGGCGGTCGCAATCGCCAGAACCTGCTTCGCGCCCATGGTCGTGCATAGCGCGCGGTAACGTTTGAGCGCGGCCAGGGCTTGCTCAACCGCATCGGCCGGCAGCAGGCCCGTGGTCTGCACTTCGCGGCCGAGGCCGCACAGTGCCTTTTCGTTGAACAGTGCCGTGGGCGCACGCGAGAGCCGCTCATACACGACAAGGCGGACCGAGTTCGATCCGATATCGACCACGGCGAGAGGCGGCCCGTTGTAAAGACGTCCCGGTGAGTCGATTTTCGCGCGGGTCATTCGTGGGAATTGGCGTGACGCAAATTTTCCGCCGGCACTTTTCTTCAGCTTCGCTCAGCGCGGGGCAAGCGCGGAACCGACCCCTTCGGCGATTTCCCGCGGCCGGAGAGACTAGGATTGGTCATGAAATAGGTATGCGCATTGAAACCTTCTTCGCCGGCGGCGATCTTAACGCGCGCTGAAGAGCCGTCCGGAAGAAACTGCCAGCTCTGCTCGTTATCCTTGAAATTGGCGACCATGATCTGGTCGAGAACCTGCTCGTGGACGGTGGGATTGAGGATCGGACAAAGTACTTCCACCCGTCGGTCGAGATTGCGGGGCATCAAATCGGCCGACGAAATGTACACAGCGGCCTTCGGATGCGGCAGACCGTGGCCGCCGCCGAAGCAATAAATTCGGCCATGTTCGAGGAAGCGACCGATAATCGATTTGGCGCGAATGTTTTCGGACAACCCCGGCACTCCCGGCCGCAGGCAGCAGATGCCGCGCACTACAAGTTCGACCGCTACTCCCGCACTGGAAGCCCGATAGAGCGCGTCGATGATGTCGGCATCGACCAACGAGTTCATTTTCAGCCAAATCGCGGCGGGACGGCCGGCTTTGGCGTGCGCGATCTCGTTCTCGATGTGCTCGACAATGCGCGCCCGCAACGTCAGCGGCGACACCGCCATGCGCTCGAGCCCGGCAGGCTCGGCGTAGCCGGTGACGTAATTGAACACCCGGGCAACGTCGCGCGCGATCACCGGATCGGCGGTGAAGAACGAGAGGTCGGTGTAAATACGCGCCGTCACCGGATGATAATTGCCGGTGCCGACGTGAACATACGACGCAAGCGACGAGCCCTCGCGGCGGACCACCAGTGAAAGCTTGGCGTGGGTTTTTAGCTCAATGAAGCCATACACGACCTGCACGCCGGCGCGTTCGAGGTCGCGCGCCCAGCGGATGTTGGCCTCTTCGTCGAAACGCGCTTTCAGCTCGACCACAGCGGTGACCGACTTGCCGGCTTCGGCGGCTTCAGCAAGCGTCCTTACGATCGGCGAATCCGCCGAGGTGCGATACAGCGTCTGCTTGATGGCGACGACATCCGGATCGCGGGTCGCCTGATGCAGGAAGTCGACCACGACGTCGAACGACTCGTAGGGGTGGTGAACGATGAGATCCTTCTGCCGGATGGCCGCGAAACAATCGCCGCCGTGATCGCGGATGCGATCCGGATAACGCGGCGTGTACGGCACAAATTCCAGATCCGGCCGGTTGAGGTGCGTCAGCTGCGCCATTTCGTTCAGCGCCAGCACACCATCGACTTTGAAAACGGCGTCGTCGGCGGCGCCCAGCGCGCGCTGAACGAATCGCTGCAACTCGGCCGGCGTATCCGCTTCGATATCGAGGCGGATCACCGAACCGCGGCGCCGGCGCTTGAGTGCGGTCTCAAAGAGGCGGCACCAAATCTTCGGCTTCTTCCAGGATTTCCAGCTCCGAGTCACGAATGACCCGGAACGCGCCCACACCCTTGACCGAGTAACCGGGGAACAGCTTGCCAATAAACAGGCTGGTGGCGCCTTCGACTGAAATCAACCGGACTTCCCCGCCCTCGCCGGCTTGCGGCAGGCGCACGAACCGCTCGATCCGGTTAGGCATGCGGATCAGCGCATTCATCGCCTTGCCGTCCTTGCCGCGCGCAAGCTGCAAGGCCATGGAAAATCCGAGATTGGGAATGAACGGAAATGGATGGGCCGGGTCGACGGCGAGAGGCGTCAGCAGCGGAAAGATGTGGGAAAGGAAATAATCCTCCAGCCACGCTTTCTCGGACTTGGCGACGTCCGGGCCGTCGATCAGCACAATGCCGGCTTTGGCGAGCGCGCCGCGCAGTTCGCGCCACTGCGTTTGCTGATCTTCGACCAGAAGCACCACGGCTTCGGCGATGCGCACGAGCTGTTCGGTCGGGGTGAGACCCTCGGGACTCTTGGTGGCAATGCCGGCGCGCGCCTGCGCGCGAAGGCCGGCAACCCGCACCATAAAAAATTCGTCGAGGTTGTTTGCCGATATCGATAAAAATCGCAAGCGCTCGAGCAGCGGATGCCCACGGTTGGCGGACTTCTTCGAGAACGCGGCGATTGAAATTCAGCCACGACAGTTCGCGATTGATGAAGCGGTCCGGGCTCTCGGCGATAGCCGACGCCGCATGCTGCGCCGCGCGTTCGGCCAGCCGAACGGGCGCGGTCAGGCGATGGATTGGGCCTGTCTCGAGTACGGCGGCGGTCGCTTGGCCACGATCGGCCATGGCTATACTTTGCTCCTCAAGCCTCACCCTGACCATCCCCGCGTTACGATTCGATGACTTGCCCCCACCGGGAGATAAGGGGGCCACCTATCTGCCCGTCAAGCCTTCCCCGCCAATTGGCGAAACGTGCGACCCTGGCGCCCCGCGGAGCTCCTTCAGGATCAACAGCTTATGGGCATTGTTAGGGCTGGGCACCCGCTCAACAAGAAAGCCTTCATCACAACAAAAAGCGGCCGGAGAAACTCCGGCCGCTCCCTGCTTCTACGCTTTATTTACGCCGCCGCCCGGTACACGAGATCGAAGCGATCGGCGTTCATCACCTTGTTCCATGCCGCGACGAAGTCCTTCGCAAACTTCTCTTTTGCGTCGGCGCTGCCATAAACCTCCGCCAAAGCGCGCAGCTGCGAGTGCGAACCGAAGATCAGGTCAACGCGCGTCGCGGTCCACTTCGGCGCTTTGGTTTTCCGATCATGGCCCTCGTAAACACCCTCAGAGGTGGGCTGCCACTCGGTGCGCATGTCGAGCAGGTTGACGAAGAAGTCGTTGGTCAACGTGCCCGGCTTCTTGGTGAAGACACCGTGTTTTGATCCGGCGGCATTGGCGCCAAGGACGCGCAAACCGCCGACCAGTACCGTCATCTCCGGCGCGGTCAATCTAAGCAACTGCGCCTTGTCGATCAGCGCCTCTTCCGGCGACATCAGCGATTTGCCGCGGTAGTAGTTGCGGAACGCGTCAGCAACCGGCTCAAGCGGCTTGAACGATTCGGCGTCTGTCTGCTCTTGCGATGCGTCCATGCGTCCCGGCGTGAACGGCACCTTCACATTAAGTCCGGCTTTCTGCGCGGCCGCCTCGATGGCTGCACAGCCGCCAAGCACGATGAGGTCGGCGAGCGAGACTTTCTTCTTGGCGGTGTTGAAGCCTTTTTGAATCGCCTCGAGTTTTTGCAGAACCTTGGCCAGCTTGGCCGGCTGGTTCACGTCCCAATCCTTTTGTGGGGCGAGGCGAATTCGCGCGCCGTTTGCTCCGCCGCGCTTGTCCGAACCGCGGAACGTCGACGCCGACGCCCAGGCCGCCGCAACGAGATCGGAGACCGATAGGCCGGAGGCGAGGATCTTCTTCTTCAGTGCAGCAATTTCCGAATTCCCAATCAGCGGATGATTGACCTTCGGAATCGGGTCCTGCCAGATCAGCTCTTCTTTCGGGACCAGCGGGCCGAGATAGCGCACGCGGGGTCCCATGTCGCGGTGCGTGAGCTTGAACCACGCGCGCGCGAAAGCGTCGGCGAACTCGTCGAAGTTTTCGTAGAAGCGCCGCGAGATCTTCTCGTAGGCCGGGTCCATCCGCAACGCGAGGTCCGTGGTCAGCATGGTCGGCACATGCTTTTTGGATGCATCGAACGGATCGGGAATTGTGGCCGCTGCTCCTTTTGCTTTCCACTGCGGCACGCCCGCCGGGCTGTGCGTCAGCTCCCATTCGTTCTCGAACAGGTTTTTGAAGAACAGATTGCTCCACTTCGTCGGCGTCTGCGTCCAGGTAACTTCCGGGCCGCCGGTGATGGCGTCGCCGCTGTGACCAATGCCATGTTTGCTTTTCCAGCCGAGGCCTTGGTCCTCAACCGCACCCCCTTCCGGCTCTGGACCGACCAGCGAAGGATCGCCGGCGCCATGGGTCTTGCCGAATGAGTGCCCGCCGGCAATCAGCGCGACGGTCTCTTCGTCATTCATGGCCATGCGGAAGAACGTCTCGCGGATGTCCTTCGCCGCCGCGACCGGGTCAGGCTTGCCGTTGGGGCCCGCCGGGTTGACGTAGATCAAACCCATCTGAACGGCGCCCAGCGGATTTTGCAGCTCCCGCTCGCCACTGTAGCGCTCGTCGCCCAGCCACGTCCCTTCAGGGCCCCAGTAAAGCTCTTCAGGCTCCCATACGTCGGCGCGACCCCCAGCAAAGCCGAACGTCTTGAACCCCATCGATTCAAGCGCAACGTTGCCGGCCAGCACCATGAGGTCCGCCCAGGAAAGCTTGCGGCCGTATTTCTGCTTGATCGGCCACAGCAGCCGGCGCGCTTTGTCGAGGTTGGCGTTGTCCGGCCAGCGAATTGAGCGGTGCGAAACGCTGCTGTCCGCCGCCGGCGCCGCCGCGGCCGTCCGCGATGCGGTACGTGCCGGCGCTGTGCCAAGCCATGCGAATCATCAAACCGCCGTAGTGCCCGAAGTCCGCCGGCCACCATTCCTGCGAGTTGGTCATCAAGCCGCGCAGATCCTTGATCACGGCCTTCAGATCGAGGGTCTTGAATTCCTTGGCGTAGTTGAACTCCTTGCCCATCGGGTCGGACAGGGAAGAGTTCGTGTGAAGCGCGGCGAGACTCAACTGATCCGGCCACCATTCGCGATTGCTGTGCGCTTGGCTGAAGGGACATTGGCCCGCGGTCTTGTCCGTTTTCGCATCCATGTTTCTCTCCGCTCAGGTTGAAGTTTGTTGCTACCGCCCAGTCGGGGGTCAGGGCTTGCCGCGCCGCCGGTGCTGGTTGGGAATTCCGATGATCGCCCCGGTCGGTATCTCCTTGGGCTTCGACAATGGCGCAGTTAGGGAATTTGAATCTTGATCTAAACCACCCTCTGTCATCAGGTCTAATCGTATTGATTGGGGCTATCGATAAGAATATCTTATTGACGTGATCACGCTTCGTCAGCTGCGTTACATGGCATCGCTCGCCCGCCACCGTCATTTCGGCCGAGCGGCCGACGAATGCGCGGTGACCCAGCCAGCGCTGTCGATGCAAGTGCGCGAACTCGAGCGCGAGATCGGCACCGAACTGGTGGAACGGCGGCCCGGTGAAATCGCTCTGACCGAAACCGGGCTTGAAGTGGCGCGACGTGCCGAGCACATCCTCGCCGCGACGCGCGATCTCGTCGATTACGCCCGCCACCGTGACGTGCTCGCCGGGCAATTGCGGCTCGGCATCATTCCAACGGTTGCGCCTTATGTTTTGCCGCGCGTGCTGCCGCTTCTGCAAACCCGCTATCCCCTGCTGCGGATTGAAGTGCGCGAGACACGAACCAAAACGCTGCTCGAAGAGCTCGCCGGCGGCGACCTCGACACCGTGATGCTGGCGCTGCCCGCGGAGGGTGCCGACGTCGAAGCGCTGCCGCTTTTCGACGACAGGTTTTTGCTTGCTGCGCCCGCCGCGGACCCGCGGCCGGCCCATCGGCGCGTGACGGCTGCCGAACTCGAGCAACAGCGCCTCATACTTCTGGAAGAAGGTCACTGCCTGCGCGATCAGGCGCTGGCGTTTTGCCCACCCCCGCGTAGTGACGCGCCGGCAAGCCTCGGCGCCACCTCGCTTGCGACGGTGATGCAAATGGTCGCCAACGGCTATGGCGTCACGTTGCTGCCGGAAATCGCCGCCGGCGTCGAGGCGAGCGACAAACGCGTCAAGCTTCTGCGTTTCGCCGAACCGCAACCGGCCCGTATTGTAGGCCTCGCGTGGCGGCGCACCTCGCCGCGCAAACGCGATTTCGCGGCGCTCGGCGAAATCATCGCCGAAGCGCTGGGATTGCCGAAGGTCAGAAGCGCTAGTCGCGAAACAGTTCGGCGGCAAGCGCGCGCGTAGGCGCACGCTTCTGTCGCAACGCCTCCATATCGAGGGCGCTGATGGCGGCGCGTGCCGCGGCGAAAGAGCGCTCGATACGCGTCGATAAATAACCGACCGCACTTTCGTCGAGCGGAAGCTGACGATCCGCCGCAAGCTTGACAATCACGGCGCGCAACATCGCGTCGTCAGGCGCCGTCAACGTGGCAAGCGGCATCGCCCGCAACCGCGAGAGAAGATCCGGGATTGTGACCGGCCAGGCCGAAGGCGGAGTGCGCGCCGTCAGCAGCAGGCTGGCCTTTTCTTCGCGCGCGAGATTGATCAAATGGAACAGCGGGCGCCCTTCAGCCGCAGCGGCGTCTTCGACAAGTAGCGCGCCAGTCGCGAGTGCCCCCGGCAGTTCGGCTTCAGCGAGAGAACGGCCGGACACAATGCGGGCGCCCGCCGCAGCGGCCCAGATCATGGCCAAGTGTGTCTTGCCGGATCCGGCAGGGCCGATCAGAGCGAGCGCATGGGCCGGCCAATCCGGCCACGACTCGATGAGCCGAAACGCAGTCTCGTTGCAGGGTCCGGATAGAAAATCCTCGCGCGCGTAGCTTTCGCCGTGATCGAGCACAAGCGCAAGCTGGCGCGGGCGGATGGACATGTCGCGCTTAAATCGGCCAGCTTCGCGGCGGTACCGGCATGAGCATTAGTGACCGGCGCCAACTGAATTCATATGTTTGAGCCACTCGGCGAGATAAAAGGCGATCGAGAGCAACGTCAAGATTGCAACGACCACGACCAAGGCGAGCGACAGCGGCTCGACGCCGAAACCGAACCCATGTTCGGCAAGGACGACAGCGGCGAGTACGATTTGCGCCACGGTGTTGGCTTTCGATATCGGCAGCGGCTTTACCGGCATCGGCCGGTCCACAAGCCACGCCAGCATAAAGCCCGAGATGATCATAATGTCGCGCGAGACGACGAGGATGACCAATGAGATCGGCAACGCCGCGGCGATGCCGAGCGACACGTAGATGGAAACGATCAGCGCTTTGTCGGCGAGCGGATCGAGGTAGGCCCCCAACTCGCTTTCCATGTGAAAGCGCTTGGCCAGGAAACCGTCAACGGCGTCGCTTATGCCCGCCGCTACAAACAGCCCAAACGCCGCCAGCATCTGGCCGGACGTGATCGCCCAAACGACAACGGGCACCAAAATGATGCGCGCCAGCGTGATGAGATTCGGAATACTCAAGCAGCGCCCCGGCTCGTGCGCCCGGTTTCGACGCACACGCCCCCTTTGATCAGTACTTGCGATACCGTCAGCAGCGGGATTTTAGTCGGCGCACCACCCTTTTCCAACTCCATACAGACCGGCTCCTGCTTGCGCGCCCGTAGATTCCAACGTAGGAGGCGCCAAGTTTCCCCTGAACGCAGGCTTAGCGGCAAAGGTAAAGTCCGTGGAAAAAGGACGTTACGCGGCCGCCGGCGTCGACATAGATGCCGGCAATCGCCTGGTGGAAATGATCAAACCGGCGCTGCGCTTGACTGCGCGGCCCGGGGCCGACGCCGAAATCGGGGGATTCGGCGGCCTGTTCGATCTCAAAGCCGCGGGATTCGCCGATCCCCTCCTGGTCGCTGCTACCGACGGGGTCGGAACCAAAGTCAAAATTGCGATCGAGACCAATCGCCACGACACCATCGGCATCGATCTGGTCGCGATGTCGGTGAACGATCTCGTGGTGCAAGGCGCGGAGCCTTTGTTCTTTCTCGACTACTTCGCCTGCAGCAAACTCAATACCGAGGTGGCGGCAAAAGTGGTTGGCGGCATCGCCGCGGCCTGCCGCGACGTGCGTTGCGCACTAATCGGCGGTGAGACCGCGGAAATGCCCGATCTCTATCAGGCCGGCGATTACGACCTTGCAGGCTTTGCGGTTGGAGCTGTCAACCGCGGAGCCTTGCTGCCGCGGGACGACATTGCAGCCGGCGACGTGGTGCTCGGGCTCGCGTCATCCGGCGTGCACGCCAACGGATTTTCTTTGGTGCGCCGCATTGTCGCCGCCTCCGGACACTCGCTCGCCGCGGCAGCGCCGTTCGACGGCTCGCGCACGCTCGGCGAAGCGCTGCTCACACCGACGCGACTTTATGTGAACTCGTGCCTCGCCGCGATCCGGGAAACGAAAGCGGTGAAAGCGCTTGCGCACATCACCGGCGGTGGTTTTGTCGACAACATCCCGAGGGTGATCCCGCACGGACTTTGCGCGTTTTTGGACTTGGACTGCGTGCCGGTACCGCCGGTGTTCAAATGGCTCGCCGCCACAGGCGATGTCAGCGAAGGCGAGATGCTTCGTACTTTCAATTGCGGCATCGGCATGATTGCTGTTGTCGAGGCGACCGCGGCCGGCACGGTGAGTGAAGTATTCAAGGCGCATGGCGAATACGTCGTACGATTAGGCGAAGTGACCGCTGCACGTGGCGAGGCCCGTGTTGATTTTCGCGGCGGCCTCGATCTCGCCCGGTGAGCAATGGTCCGGAAACGCGTCGCAGTACTTATTTCCGGCCGTGGCTCGAACATGGCGGCGCTGATCGAAGCCGCCAAGACCGCTGACTATCCGGCGGAGATCGCGCTTGTTGTCTCGAACCGGGCCGACGCGGCCGGCCTCGCCTATGCCCACGACCGAGGCATTGCTACGGCGCTGATCGATCACCGCCAGTTCGGCGAAGACCGTGAAGCGTTCGAGCGAGCGCTTGACGAAATGCTGCGCGCGCACGGGATCGAGATCGTATGTCTCGCCGGCTTCATGCGCATTCTGACGCCGTGGTTCGTCGGGCGCTGGAGCGGACGCCTCTTGAACATTCATCCCGCGCTGCTGCCCGACTTGAAGGGGCTGGATACTCACCGCAGGGCAATCGCGGCTGGCGCCAAGCGCCACGGCGCCACCGTCCATTTTGTCGTTGCGGAACTCGATGCCGGCCCGATCGTCGCGCAGGAAGCGATCGACGTGCGCAGCGATGACACCGAATCATCGCTTGCGGAACGTGTGCTTGAGGTTGAGCACCGGCTTTATCCGCGCGCGTTGCGCGCGGTGGCGGAAGGCCGAGCGAAGCTGTAGCGCATCTTGATACCGCGGATCGCCGCGCGATGAAGGTTAAAGAGGTGTGAAACGCCCGGTTCCGCGACGAGAGCGTTCTGCTTGGCGCGAAGTTATGCTATAAGCACGTCGGGGCCGGAACTACGGCGTAATTTGGAGTGTGGGGCGTGCGACGCATTGTGATTGGGGCAGCATTTGCGTGCGGAGTAGTTGGACAGGGATTTGCGGCCGATCTTCCGCCGCCAGCACCAGCGCCGCGTGCGCCCGCTACCTATGTTCCAACCATCGCGCCCATCTACAATTGGGGCGGTATCTATCTGGGCGTCAACGGCGGCTTCGCTTTCGCTAACACCTATTGGAACGACCCAGCCGTGTGGACGGGCAACGGCCCTTTCAGCATGGACGGATGGCAACTCGGTGGCACGCTCGGCGCTAACTATCAATGGGGTCATTTTGTCGTCGGCATCGAGGGCGATGGCGATTGGACGAAGCAGAAAGGCACCGTAAGCCAGAGCTTTTGGCTCGCCACCGGTCGCGCTCGGGTCGGTTACGCGGTCGATCGCATACTGTTTTATGGTACGGGCGGCGTCGCCGTCATTGATCGCGCGGTTAGCGCCGGGGGTGCGTTTCCCCACGTCACAACGACGACCGCTGGCTGGGTCGCCGGCGCCGGCGTCGAATGGGCTTTCCTGGAGAACTGGACCGGCAAAGTCGAGTATCTCCACGTCGACCCCGGCAGCGAAGCCTGCCCTCCCGCGAGTTGCGCCATAGCCAGTAGCGTCCCGCTCCAGGAGGACATTCTTCGGCTGGGCGTCAATTACAAATTCACGTTCTGACCAAGATACTGCCGGGCGAGAAGAGAACCGTTCGATCCTCCTCTCGCCGCTCCAGCCGCTAATCATCCAAGCCGAACGGTGAGCGCGACAGGTTGAGCGGCAAGCTTTGCCGTCGCGACCGGATAGCCGGCCACGCATTTCAACAGACTGATGACGCTCGCGCGCCCGCAAGACGCGGGGCCGCGAAGCGGCGTCGTGTCCGCCGCCTTAGGCTACTTTGAGATTTTCCGCGGACGTTCTGCCGCGATTGGTGACGAGCTCGAACTCGACCTCTTGGCCTTCATTGAGCGAACGCAAACCCGCGCGCTCCACCGCGGAAACATGCACGAAGACATCTTTCTCGCCGGTGGTCGGTTTGATGAAGCCGTAGCCTTTGGTCGGATTAAACCATTTGACGGTGCCCTTTTGCATCGTCTCTCTCCTAGTCAGTCCAGATGCGGCACAGACGCGAAGGGGCAGCCGCACCGCGTGCACCTGCGCTTCGCACCACAAGCCAGATTTTGGGGGAAAGTCCGAAACGATCGCGTCGCCAAGACAGCACCGGGCGGATGACCAAAATCCGATTGCAACGCTAGGCAAGCCGAAAAATGCGGCGCAACCATGGCTGTGTCGTCGCCGCGCGACGAACCGCGTTGGTAACGGAAGCGTTTACGGCGAAACAACAACGCGACGGAAGCTTTGCTGAAAACCCGCCGAGGTCAGCAACAATTCAGGCGCGCTAGCGATGCAGGAAGAACGCGATCGCCATGATGGCGTAAGCCGCCAGCAGTTGCAGCCCCTCGAGCCAATTGCTCTCGCCGTCCTGAACAATGAAGTTGACGATAACGACGGCAAGCACGGTGGCAACAAGCTCGAATGAGTTGAAGATCAGGTTCATCGGCTGACCAAGGAACACGCCGAGCAGCACCAAAATCGGAGCGACGATCAGCACCATCTGTGTCGCCGACCCGATAGCGATTTGCAGCGCCAGATCCATCCTGTTCTTGCGCGCCACAGACACTGCCGTAATGTGTTCGGCGGCGTTGCCGATGACCGCAACGAAAATGACCCCGACAAAGAGCTGGGACCAACCGAGCTGCGCGAGCAACGGCTCGATTGAATTGACGAGAATATCGCTAACCCAGGCGACCGCCGCTGTCGCAACAAACAGCGTCGCTACCGCTCGAGCGGTGCTCCAGCGCGGCAGAAATTCGCCAACTTCTTCCTGGTAGAGATGCTTGTGGGTGTAGAGCGAGAAGAAAAGGCTGGCGCCATACATGGCGATGAGCACGAGCGAGACGAGCACGCTTAGGTTCTGCACCGTGGCGGCGGCCGCCCCGGCTCCGGTCTCGAAAAAGATCGCCGGCACAATAAGGGCGATGGTGGCGAGAAACAGCGTAGAGCTCTGGGCGAGAATACCGGTCTTGTTGAAAGTCTGCCTGTCGCGTCCCCATCCGCCCCAGAACATCGCCAGACCGAGGACCAGCAGAAGACTGCCGATCACCGAACCGGCGATCGAAGCCTTCACCACCTCGATCAGCCCGGCCTTGAGCGCAAAAATGCCAATAATGAGTTCGGTGGCATTTCCGAATGTCGCGTTCAAAAGCCCGCCGACGGCCGGCGAGGTCCTACTGGATAATTCCTCGGTCGAATTCGCCGATGTACTTGGCGAGCGGAAGAACGGCGATCGCGGCGAGAAAAAATACCACAACCGGCGACACGCCGGCGAACGAAGCGCCGATCGCCAGCGGCACGAAAACCAGAAGCGCGAGATATACGATGCCCATTCGCCCAAGTGCACCGGGCCGAACCCGGCTGGCGGGCGGCCTTCAAACTCGAGATCAACCGCAACGCTAATGCTTTGCCGTCAAGTTGACTATCGGCGCCGCGCGCCCCGGCATGCGGTCCTAGGTCAACCGACGATTTCGTTGCCGTGAAAGAACTGGGAAATCTCTTTTTGCGCCGTGTCCGCGGCATCGGAGCCGTGAACCGAGTTTTCGCTGATCGTCTTGGCGAATTCCTTGCGGATGGTGCCGGGCGCGGCCTTGGCCGGATCGGTCGCGCCCATCAGATCGCGGTATGCGGCAATTGCATTCTCGCCTTCGAGAACTTGCACCACCACGGGACCCGAAATCATGAAATCGACCAGTTCGCCGAAGAACGGCCGCTGGCGATGCACGGCGTAAAATGTCTCGGCCTGAGCCCGGCTCATCTTCAAGCGCTTCTGCGCAATGATGCGCAGCCCCGCCTTCTCGATCATGGCGTTGATTCCGCCGGTGACGTTACGGGCCGTGGCATCGGGCTTGATGATCGAAAATGTACGCTCGATCGCCATTAAATCATCCTTTGGAATTGTTGCGGGCGGCTTGGAAAGTGCGCGGCTTATAGCCGCCGATCACGAGGCCGGCAAGCGCCCTTCCCGCGGCGCAGCGGTTAGCTGTTGCCGCCGCTCTTCGCCGGCGGTGGCGGCGCAGCGGGCTTTTTCTTTGCTATCTTTTTCTTCGCAGGCGCTTTTTGCTCCGCCTGCATCGGCGGCTGCTCGACCCGGTCCATTTCGGTGAGTTTGCCGGCGGCGAAGCGATAGACGCCCGGACGCGGACCGGAGCTGTAGGTCAAGATCGCGCTGCGCAAGCCGTTGGGATTTTGGCCGAGATTGACGTTACTGGGCTGACCCAGACGTTGCACCACGTCGCACTCGCTCATGCCGATGGCGACGCCGCCGCCGAGCAGACTGGCGCTGTCATCGGCTGTTCCGCCTGCCGGCGCGGCCGCGGCCGCAACCGGCCGCGGACAGCCTCCGTTGGGATCGACGAGATCGTTGGCGGTTACCGGGCGGTCGCGCTTGGCGTCACCGAGATCGGAATAGGTGTAGCCGCCTTTCGATCCGAGAAAGTCGGCCGGCCTGGAAAACCACGAGCTGGGATCGGCGCAGCCGCAAAGGACGACCAGCGCGCCAAATGTCGCGGAAAGGGCTATGAGGCGATTGGACGAACCAGGCACTAGAGAATATTACCTCGCTGTAAGCCAATGTACTACACGCGTAGAATGCGCGGTTTTGTGTTGCGATCGTGGCGCAACTCGGCCTTTTCGGTCGCGAGGCGCCACCGCCATAATGGTTCGGGCAAGGTAAAAAAACGATGAGACACCTGCCGGGTGACCCTAGCGCCGGCGGGCCCGGAGGGCTCGCCAATTGTGACGTCCATCACGGCTCGACCACCCGCAGGCTTGCAGAATAGCGCCGGCGGCGCGACCGCTTACGGAGCGTTTTGGGAAACTCACCGATATGCGACTGCAATTCGTCGGCTGCGGCGACGCCTTCGGCTCCGGCGGACGATTTAATACCTGCCTGCACCTCACCGGCCGTAAGATCAACGTATTGATCGATTGCGGCGCAAGCTCTCTCGTCGCCATGAACGAGCTTGGCGATCTCCCGCAATGACATCGACGCGATCTTCCTCACACATTTTCACGCTGATCACGTCGGCGGAATTGCCATTTTTCCTGCTGGAGGCGAACTACGTCAGCAAGCGCAAGCGGCCGCTGACCATCGTCGGACCGCCCAGCCTCAAAAGCGCGCTTCGGCGGTATTATGGAGGTTGGCTTCGCCGGCACCAAAGCGACTGGAGTACAAATTCCCTTTCAAGCTTGTGGAATTCGACATCGGCAAAAGCTGCAAAGCGGCCGGCGGCGAAGGTGACGCCGTTTCACGTCGTGCACGACGATCGCGCCGGCCCGTGTCTCGGACTTGCGCTTCGAGATCGAAGGCAAGGTCATCGCCTTTTCCGGCGACACCGAATGGACCGATTCGCTGATCGAGATCGGCCACGAAGCCGACCTGTTCATCTGCGAGGCCTACACGCGCCACAAGCCGGTGGCGACCCATATGGCGCTGTCGTTGCTCGAACCTCACCTCGGACAGATCCGTCCCAAGCGGCTGATCCTCACTCATATGAGCAATGACATGCTCGCGCACCGCGACGAGGTGCCCTACGAAACCGCCGAAGACGGCATGATCGTCGAGATTTAAGGCCGCTCAGCCGCCAAGCGCGGCGGCAATCGCCTCCAGCGCCGCAGCCGCTTTCGCGCCGTCCGGTCCGCCGGCCTGCGCCATGTCAGGCCGGCCGCCGCCGCCTTTGCCGCCGAGCGCCTCCGCGCCTTTGCGCACCAGATCGACGGCGCTGAAGCGCGAAACGAGATCGTTGGTGACGCCGACGACAATCCCGGCTTTGCCGTCACCGGTAACGCCGACGATGGCAACAATGCCGGAGCCGACTTTCTTCTTGCCCTCGTCGGCCAGGCTGCGCAGATCTTTCAAGTCGATGCCTTCGACCGCGCGCGCCATCAACTTGATATCCTTCGACGATGCGCACGCCGTCTTCGCGCCGCGCTGTTACCGCCGCCACCCATGGCGAGTTTCTTCTTCGCCTCCGACAAGTTCGCGCTCAAGGCGCTTGCGCTCGTCGAGCAGCACCGCAATCCGCGACGGCATTTCGTCGACCGGCACGCGCAGCTCCGCGGCAGCATCCTTGGCGATCTGCGCGACATTGTTGGCGTGCTTGCGCGCGCCCTTCCCCGTGAGCGCCTCGATCCGCCGCACGCCGGCGGCCACGCCGCTCTCGCCGGCAACGGAAATGATGCCGATATCGCCGGTGCGTTTGACATGAGTGCCGCCGCACAACTCGACCGACCAGCCCATGGCGTTGCCGCCGCCCTCGCCCATCGCGACGACGCGAACCTCGTCGCCGTATTTTTCGCCGAATAGCGCGCGGGCACCCGAGGCGATGGCGTCGTCGACCGCCATAATCCGCGTCGTGACCGGTGCATTCTCCAGCACGACATTGTTGGCAATGTCCTCGACCCGCTCGAGTTCTTCGCTGCTCACCGGCTTCGGGTGCGAGAAATCAAAGCGCAGCCGATCAGGCGCAACCAGCGATCCCTTCTGCGCTACGTGATCGCCGAGCACCTGGCGCAAGGCCTCGTGCAAAAGATGCGTCGCGGAGTGATTTTGCCGGATGGCGCTGCGGCGCGCGTGATCGACGGCGAGATCAAGCGCCGCACCGCTCTTGAGCGTGCCCGCCTCGACCGTGCCAAAATGTACAAAAAGGTCGCCGGCTAGCTTTTTTGTTTCAGTCACCGAAAACTTCACGCCGTTGCCGGTGAGCACGCCGGTGTCGCCGACTTGTCCGCCGGATTCGGCATAGAACGGCGTTTGATTAAGGACGACCGCACCGCTTTCGCCGCGATTGAGTGAAGTGACCTCTTTGCCGTCGCGCAGCAGCGCCAGCACGACGCCGGCGGCGTTTTCAGCATCGTAGCCGAGAAAATCGGTCGGGCCGACTTTCTCGCGCAAGGAAAACCATACCGCCTCGTCGGCGGCTTCGCCCGAACCCACCCACGATGCGCGCGCCTGCTCGCGCTGGCGCTCCATCGCGTCGGTGAAAGACGCGATGTCAACGCCGATACCGCGGGGCTTCAGCGCATCCTGCGTCAGATCGAGCGGAAAGCCGTAGGTGTCGTAGAGCGTGAACGCGGTCACACCGTCGAACATGTCGCCGTGCTTGAGCGCCTTGCTCTCCTCGTCGAGAATGGCGAGCCCGCGCTCCAGCGTTTTGCGGAAACGGATTTCCTCAAGCTTGAGCGTTTCGCCGATCAATCCCTCGGCGCGATGCAATTCCGGATAAGCCTGACCCATTTCGCGCACCAGCACCGGAACGAGCCGCCACATCAACGGATCCTTCGCGCCAAGGAGCTGGGCGTGCCGCATGGCGCGCCGCATGATTCGGCGCAGCACATAGCCGCGGCCCTCGTTCGACGGCAGCACGCCGTCGGCGATCAAAAACGAGCTGGCGCGCAAATGATCGGCGATCACCCGGTGCGAGTGCTTGCGCTCGCCCTCAGGATCGACGTTCGTCAGATCGGCGATTGCCTCGATGAGCGCGCCGAACAAATCGATCTTGTAATTGTCGTGCGTGCCTTGCAGCACGGCCGCCATGCGCTCGAGCCCCATGCCGGTGTCGATCGACGGCCGCGGCAGGTTGGTGCGCTTGCCGTCGGCAAGCTGCTCGTACTGCATGAACACGAGATTCCAGATTTCGACGAAACGATCGCCGTCGGCATCCGGACTGCCGGGCGGCCCACCAGGGATGTGTGGGCCGTGATCATAAAATATTTCGGAGCACGGCCCACATGGGCCGGTGTCGCCCATCGCCCAAAAATTGTCGCTGCCGGCGATGCGTAAAATTCGCTTTTCCGGCAGGCCGGAAATTTTCTTCCAGAGATTGAACGCGTCGTCGTCATCGATGTAGACGGTCGCCAGCAACTTGTCGGCCGGCACGCCATATTCTTTGGTCACCAGCCGCCAGGCAAGCTCGATGGCGCGCTCCTTGAAGTAGTCGCCGAACGAGAAATTGCCGAGCATCTCGAAGAAGGTGTGGTGGCGCGCGGTATAGCCGACGTTGTCGAGGTCGTTGTGCTTGCCGCCGGCGCGCACGCATTTCTGCGCCGTGGTCGCGCGGGAATACGGACGTTTCTCCAGACCGGTAAAGACATTCTTAAACTGCACCATCCCGGCATTGGTGAACATCAGCGTCGGGTCGTTGCGCGGCACCAGCGGCGATGACGGCACGACCTCGTGACCTTCGCGCGCGAAGAACCCGAGGAAGTTCGACCTGATATCGTTGACGCCGCTCATGTGGGCCCTCTGTAGCGGGGCGGTTGTTTTATGTCCAGAAAAGCGGCCTGACATCGGCGTGATTGCCGAACCGCGGCAAAACATATAAGCGCTGTTTTTCCAAAGTGCTTGCAGCGAGTGGAAAATGAACGACCGAAGTACCCCCCCTGCCCCGCAGCTTTGCCGAGCGTGTACGGGCGCATCGCTTTGTCATGACGGCCGAGGTTGCGCCGCCGGTCGCCTGCGACGCGCAAGAACTGTTGAGAAAAGCCACCCCGCTCCGCGGTCTCGCCGACGCGGTCAATGTGACTGATGGCGCCGGCGCGCGCGCCCATATGAGCGCACTCGCTGCGGCAACTTTCCTGCTCGACGCCGGCATCGAGCCGATTTTGCAAATGACTTGCCGCGACCGGAACCGCATCGCGCTGCAGAGCGACCTGATGGGCGCCGCCGCGCTCGACATTCATAACATTCTGGTACTCACCGGCGATGATCCCAAGGCCGGCGATCAGCCCGATACCAAGCCGGTATTCGACGTCGACTCAAAAACGCTGATTGAGACCGCGCGGCGGCTGCGCGACGAAGGCAAGCTGCCGACCGGCCGCGAGGTGGTCGGCAAGGCCGCGTTTTTTCCTCGGCGCGGCCGATATGCCGATCGATCCGCCGGCCGATTGGCAGCCGAACTCGCTGCGCGGAAAACTCGCCGCCGGCGCCCAATTCGTGCAGACCCAATTCTGCATGGACGTCGACATTGTGCGCCGCTAGGTCGGCGCGCTGGCGAAAGCCGGGCTGACCAAAGACCTGGCCATCCTCATCGGCATCAATCCGCTGCGGTCCGCCAAGTCCGCGCAGTGGATGCGGAGCCATCTGTTCGGCACCATCATTCCCGATAGCGTTGATCGCGCGCATGGAAAAAGCGGCCGATCCTGCCCGCGAAGGCATTCGCATCTGCGTCGACTTGATCGCGGAGCTCGCGACCATCCCGGGCGTCGCCGGGGTGCACATCATGGCGCCCGGCAATGATGCCGCCATTCCACAAGTCATCACCGAGGCGCGCAGCCGCGTACAGAACGCCGCGGTTTAAGATTGACCGTGCCTGTCCAAGACTAGCTTAACTGGCGGGCCATTCGACGGTGTGAATGCGCACTTCCGACGTCAGCGTCCGGTGCACCGGACACTTGTCGGCAATCTCCATGAGTTTCGCGCGCTGCTTAGCGTCGAGATCGCCTTCGAGCGAAATCACGCGCTCGATGTGATCGAGCAAGCCATCTTTGGTCTCGCACTCGGCGCAATCGGCGGCGTAGATGCGGTCGTGGCGAAGCCGGACTTCGACGCGCTTCAGCGGCAGTTTCTTTTGATCGGCATAGAGCCGTATGGTCATCGACGTGCAAGCGCCGAGTGACGCGAGCAAAAGGTCGTACGGATTGGGCCCGCTATCGAGGCCGCCGACCGCAACCGGCTCGTCGGCTGTCAGCTGATTCCGGCCCGCGCGGATCTCCTGCTGGAATTTTCCCTTGCCGGTTTCGCGGACGATGACGACGCCGCGCGGCGTATCGCCCGTAGTCTCAGTCGCTACCGCCATGCGCGTCTCCTGTTTCCGTCTGCCTCACATACGCTTTTCGGCAGGCGCATAAAACAAAGAAGGGCCGCCTTCGCAGGCAGCCCTTCCATTGTCAGGCCGTGGCCCGGTCGCGCAGGCGAGACGTCCGCCCTGCGCGCGTGAGCCCGGTGGCGGATTAGACCACCTAGGCGAGGACCTCGGTTGAGGCGAGGATCCAGTTCACGAATGCCGGCGACCGCGGCGATAGACAATGAGACACTGGATCACCTCCTTTCAGTTGTTAACGATGGCCCCAATATAACCCGCCCGTGGCGATTCGGAAGACCGTGGACGCGGCGAGGGCCTCGTCACCGTCCGAGTTCCCGCATCGCCGCATCCAGACCTTCGAGCGTGAGCGGGTACATCCGTCCGCCGAGCATTTGCCGCATCATGCGGATCGAACTCCGTGTAATCCCATTCGCGCTCGGGCACCGGATTGAGCCAGACGCAAGACGGATAAGTATCCAGCAGACGCTCCATCCATACGCTGCCGGCCTCTTCGTTGAAATGCTCGACCGAGCCGCCGGGCGCGACGATCTCGTAGGGCGACATCGAAGCGTCGCCGACGAAGATCACCTTGTAGTCGTGCGGATAGGTGTGCAGCACCTCCCAGGTCGGCGTCGTCTCGTTCCAGCGGCGGCGGTTTTCCTTCCACACTTTCTCGTAGAGACAATTGTGGAAGTAGAGATGCACCATGTGCTTGAATTCGGCGCGCGCCGCGGAAAAAAGTTCTTCCGTCGCCTTGATGTGCCAATCCATCGAGCCGCCGATGTCGAAGAGAAGCAGCACCTTGATGGTGTTGTGCCGCTCCGGCCGCATCAGGATGTCGAGATAGCCCTTGTGCGCGGTGCCCTTGATGGTGCCGTCGAGGTCGAGCTCGTCGGCGGCGCCGGTGCGGGCGAATTTGCGCAGGCGGCGCAGCGCCAGTTTGATGTTGCGGGTGCCGATCTCGACATCGCCGTCGAGATCCTTGAACTCGCGCTTGTCCCACACCTTCACTGCGCGGAAATTGCGGTTGCCGTCCTGGCCGATGCGCACGCCTTCCGGATTGTACCCGTAGGCGCCGAATGGCGAGGTGCCGGCGGTGCCGATCCACTTGTTACCGCCCTGGTGGCGGCCCTTCTGTTCGGCGAGCCGCTGGCGCAGCGTCTCCAATAGCTTGTCGAGGCCGCCCATGGCCTCGATCTGCTTTTTCTCTTCTTCGGTCAGATATTTTTCCGCGAGCTTCTTCAGCCATTCCGCCGGAATTTCGGCGTTCAGCGCCTGCTCGATCAGATCGAGTCCCTTGAAGACGTGGCCGAACACGCGATCGAACTTGTCGAGATTGCGCTCGTCCTTCACCAGCGCGGAGCGCGAGAGATAATAGAAATCCTCCACCCGCCGCCCGGCGAGGTCCTTTTCCATCGCCTCCATCAGCGTGAGGTATTCGCGCAGCGTCACCGGGACGCCGGCGGCTTTCAGCTCGTGGAAAAAGGTCGCGAACATCTCAGGGCAGGTCCCGGCGTGGGTGCTGCATCGCAAATTAATGGGTCAACCGCGCCCGGCAACCTTTTTCCATATATCAAAAGATATATCTTGCGCTATATCTAAATAAGAGCTATCTGACGATATATCGAAACGCAAAAAAGGAGACATAACATGCGTGGACATTGTGATCGTCACGGACGTGACGACGAGCGCTGGGGTGCTTCTCGCCACCGGCATAGCCGCCACGGCAAACACGGTTTTTTCGGACGGCACGGCAGCGGCCGGGACATGGATCCCGACGACCTGCGCGCCGGCCGGATGCTGGCGCAGGGCGACCTGCGGCTGATCGCGCTGGCGCTCATTGAGCAGGAGCCGCGCCATGGCTACGAAATCATCAAACTGGTCGAGGAAAAGACCGGTGACTGGTATTCGCCGAGCCCTGGCATCGTCTACCCGACTCTCACCTACCTGGAAGAAGCGGGATACGTCACCGCTTCAGCCGAAGGCTCGAAGAAGCTCTATACGATCACTGACGAGGGACGCGCCTATCTGGCGGCCAATCGCGAAGTGGTCGACGTCGTGCTCGCTCGCCTGGCGGCAGTCGGCGAACGCGTCGGCCGCTGGCAGCGCGACACACGCGATGAACGGAGCAACCGCCGAGAGATGCCGCCGCTGACCCAGGCTGCGCTCGATCATTTGCGCGAGACCGTCGGCAAACGGCTCCAGGGCGATGCCGCGGCCGAAGCGGAACTGGTCGAGATTCTCGCACGCGCCGCCGCCGCCGTTCGGCGCAAGTAGCTAGACCGGTACCCGGACAGTCGCGCGCAATCCGCCGAGCGGTGAATCGCCAAGCGCAATGTCACCGCCATGCGAGCGCGCGATATCGCGGGCGATAGCCAGGCCAAGACCCGAACCACCCTCGTCCTGGTTGCGCGCATCGTCCAGACGCAGGAACGGTTTGAAAACGTCCTCGCGCAACGCCGCCGGAATACCCGGCCCATCGTCATCGACGGTCACCGTCAACCAGCGGTGATCGCGATGGCCGGCGATGGCCACCGAGGATGCAAATCGCGCGGCGTTGGAGACGAGATTGGCAAGGCAACGCTTGAACGCCGCCGGACGCACGGTGACTTCCGGCCGACCTTGAAAAGTGACGGTCGTCCGGTGCCCGTGACGCTCGCTGTCGGCTTTGAGCTCCTCAAGCATGGCGGCCATGTCGGTTGGCGCCGGCTGCTCGCCCATGTCGCCGCGGGCGAAGGCGAGATAGGCCTCGAGCATGCCGGCCATTTCGTCGACGTCCTTGGTCATCGCCTCGACCTCGGCGCTGTCGCCGAGGAAGGCCAGTTCAAGCTTGAAGCGCGTGAGAATGGTGCGCAGATCGTGCGACACGCCGGCCAGCATGGTCGTGCGCTGCTCGATCGCGCGCTCGATACGGCTCTTCATTTCCAGGAACGCCGCCGCGGCGCGGCGGACTTCGCGCGCGCCGCGGGGACGGAAATTCGCCACCTCACGGCCCTTGCCGAAAGCTTCCGCTGCGTCAGCCAGGCGCACGATCGGCCTGATCTGATTACGCAGGAAAAGGATGGCGATCGTGAGCACCACGAGCGACGTCGCGACCATCCACAGCAGGAAGATCCAGGAATTGACATCGTAGGCGTCGGCGCGGGGGGCAAAAACCCGCATGATGGTGTCATCGAGCTTGATGCGCACCTCCAGGATCGAGGAGCGGCCCAGCGTGTCGATCCAGAACGGCAATCCGATTTGCCGCCGAATCTCATCCGACAAGGCCGCGTCAAGCTGCGAGAAAAACGGCTTCGGTCCGGGCGGCGGCAGTTGCGTTTCGGGCAGAAAATCGACCACGAGCCCCAGCCGATCCTGCGCGATGCGGCGCAATTGCGCGCGGTCGGCGCCCTGCGGATAGCTCTTATAAACGTCGATCAGCGTCGCGATTTCCCGGGTGACGGCCGAAGAGAGGTAGTAGTTCACCAAGCTCCACTGCCGCTCCACGAACATGAACGCCACCACCGACTGCAACACCACCATCGGCAGAATGATGATGAGCAGGGCACGGGCATAAAGTCCCTTCGGCAGCACGGTTTTGAGCCATTGCCCGAAGCGATCGATTGGCCCGGTGATTGGTGCGGCAATGGTTCCCGCGGTCGAGGCAGCGCTATTCGCGGCGCTCAAGAGATGCGCCGCTGCGTTGCGCAAGCGGACGACGCCGTCGTCGAGACTGGTCATGGCGCCGCTCATGACGCGGCCACCAAGCGATAGCCAAGCCCGCGAACGGTTTGCACAATCAGCGGATTGGCGGGATCGCTTTCGATCTTGCGCCGCAGGCGATTGACCTGGACGTCCACCGTGCGCTCGCTGACGCTATCGCCGTTGCCGGCCAGCGCTTGGCGTGGAACAGTCTCGCCGATGTTGGTCGCGAGCACGCGCAACATGTCGCGCTCGCGGTCGGTCAACCGGATCATCTCCTCGCCGCGCCGCAACTCGCCGCGCCCGAAGTGAAAGACGAACGGGCCGAAGCGCGCGGATTCCGCAGGCGGCGCGCTCGGCGGCCGCGCGCGGCGCAGAATGCTGGCGACCCGCAGCGACAGCTCGCGGGGCTCAAACGGCTTGATGAGATAGTCATCGGCGCCGATTTCGAGGCCTTTGATACGGCTTTCTGCGGCATCGCGAGCAGTCAGCATCAGGATCGGCACCGTCGAGTCGGCGCGAATGGCGCGCGCAAAATCGAAACCATTTTCGCCCGGCATCATGACGTCGAGAATAAACAGGTCGAAATGAAGGCTTTCGAGCTTGGCCCGTGCTTCGCGCACGCTTGCCGCCGTGGTGACGCGGTAACCCTCCCCGATCAAATAACGCAGCAGCAACGCGCGAATCCGCCGATCGTCATCGACGACGAGCAGATGCGGCGCGTCGTCGGCGGGATTCGCGGCCGGCGAATTCATGAAGGATCGTCCCGGCCGTTCGTTCGGTCGCGATCGGCGTCCGCGATCAAGCGCAAAACCCGATCGCGATCCTCGGCATCGATCATGCCGGCCAGAAATCGCCGGGCGCTTTCTCGCGAACCCGGGCCAAGTTCATCGAGCACGCGGCTGATGCGTTCGGTCTGCAGACCGGCGAGCTTCATCGCCAAGGCGGCGCCGGCCTGGCTGACGTAAAGCAAACGTTGACGGCGATCGTCGGGACCGGCCTTCTGCACGACATAGCCCTCGTCAATCAGCTGCTTGAGTACGCGGCCGAGCGATTGCTTGGTGATCTTGAGGACGTCGAGAAGCTCGGCAACCTTCATCCCCGGATTACGGTTGACGAAATGCAGAACCCGATGATGTGCGCGCCCGAAACGAAGTCTTTCCAGCACTTGATCCGGATCGCCGACGAAATCGCGATATGCGAAGAACAAGAGCTCGATAAGGTCCCAATACGGCTCGCGCCCTTCCCCAGCCGTTCTCGCGGCTTCAGCGGCAGAGCGGGTTTTTCCAGGTGCGGTCAAACTGATATCGGCCATTAGGTCAGCTATATTGACATATTTAGGTTTGGTTGATACCCCAAAAGCGCAACGTCATGGCGGCACTGTTCTTGGGCTCGTGCCGCGGATATTGCTGACCGGGCGCCAAACGGCGCTCTCATAGGCCAAAGGCGACCATATCGGGAGTCTTTTCCCGAGGCAAAAGCCAGCGACGGCCAAGCGCAAGGCCCCAAAGCGCGCTACAATTCCGGCACGGAACGGGCCGTCCATGCCTCCGGGAGGCGAACTATGCCGGTGCCCTTTGATCAGCGTCCAGATTTGATCTGGCTCGACGGCAAACTCATCCCGACCGCCGACTGCAAAATCAGCGTGCTCACGCATGGCCTGCATTACGCCAGCACCGTGTTTGAGGGCGAACGCGCCTATGGCGGGCAGATTTTCAAGAGTCTCGAGCATTCCGAACGGCTCAAACGCTCGGCGCAGCTGATGGACTTCGAGATTCCTTTCAGCGTCGCCGAGATCGAAGCCGCCAAGCAGCTTGTGCTCGACCGCAACAATCAAAAAGAAGCTTACGTGCGGGCAATAGCCTGGCGCGGCTCCGAGCAGCTCGGCGTTTCAGCGCAGAACAACACCATCCATCTCGCCGTCGCCACCTGGGAATGGCCGAGCTACTTCGATCCGGCGCAACGCTTGAAAGGCATCAAGATCGATTTTGCCGAGTATCGGCGACCCGATCCGAAGACCATCCCGGCATTGGCCAAGGCTTCGTGTCTCTATGCCATCTGCACCATTTCCAAGCATCGCGCCGAACGGCGCGGCTTCGCGGACGCCTTGATGGTGGACTGGCAAGGCCGCGTCGCCGAATGCACCGGCGCCAACATTTTCTTCATCAAGGACGGCAAAATCCACACGCCGATCGCGGATTGCTTCCTGGCCGGCATCACCCGCGCCACCGCCATGACGCTGGCGCGGCGCCACAACATCGAAGTGATCGAGCGGCGCATCATGCCTGAGGAGCTGGCGGGCTTTTCCGAGTGCTTCATCACCGGCACCGCCGCCGAGGTGACGGCGGTGTCGCAGATCGCCGACTTTACCTTCACCCCCGGCCGCATCACCCAGCAGTTGATGAGCGACTACACGGCCGAGGTTCAGCCCAAAGGTAAGGCAGCGGCGGCCTAAAAACGCGACCGCTCCACGCGTGGTCACCGCGGCCGGATCGCGCTAAGCTGCGATCAAATGAATCAGGCTGTCCGCCCACGCATCGCCGCTTCCGCCTGCCCGCACGATTGTCCGTCGACCTGCGCGCTTGAGGTCGAGGTCTTTGCCAACAACGCGATCGGCCGTGTTCGCGGCGCCGAAGACAACGCCTACACGGCCGGCGTAATCTGCGCCAAGGTCGCGCGCTACGCCGAGCGCGTCCATCACCCCGACCGCCTTAAGCAACCGCTGCGCCGCACCGGCGCAAAAGGCAGCGGAGAGTTCGCGCCGATCTCCTGGGACGATGCGCTCGATCTTGTCGCCGAGGGATTCCTTCGCGCCGAACAGGCCCACGGATCCGAAGCGGTGTGGCCGTATCTCTACGCCGGCACCATGGGCTACGTCATGCGTGACGGCATCCATCGGCTGCGCCACGCCAAAAAGTATTCCGGCTTCTTCTCCACCATCTGTGTCAATCCCGCGTGGACCGGCTTCATCGCTGGCACCGGAAAGCTTGCCGGCCCCGATCCACGGGAAATGGCGAAATCCGATGTGGTCGTGATCTGGGGCACCAACCCGGTCAACACCCAAGTCAATGTGATGACGCACGCGACCCGCGCCCGCAAGGAGCGCCGCGCCAAGATCGTCGCTGTTGACGTCTACATGAACGGGACCATGCGCCAGGCCGATCTTCCGGTGCTGGTCCGCCCCGGGACCGATGGCGCGCTTGCCTGCGCCGTCATGCATTGCCTGTTTCGCGACGGCAAAGCCGACTGGGATTTTCTCGAGCGCTTTACCGACGCGCCCCACGAACTCGCCGAACACCTGCGCGCGCGCGATCCGGAATGGGCGTCGCGCATTACCGGTTGTCCGGTCGAAACCATCGAGGCTTTCGCGCGCCTGCTCGGCGACAACAAACGCACGTACCTTCGTCTCGGCTACGGCTTTTCCCGCTCGCGCAATGGCGCCATCAACATGCACGCGGCAAGCTGCATTGCCGCGGTCACTGGCGCCTGGCGCTACGAAGGCGGCGGTGCGTTTCACAACAACGGTGCGATCTTTCACCTCAATACCAGCCTGATCGAAGGCAGCGATCTGCGCGATCCTTCGATCCGCATGCTCGATCAATCACGCATCGGTCAGATCCTCACCGGCGATGAGGACGCACTGCGCGGCGGTCCGCCGGTCGACGCCATGCTGATCCAGAACACCAATCCGGTCGCAGTCGCGCCCGACCAGGAAGTGGTCAAGCGCGGTTTTGCCCGCGACGATTTGTTCGTGTGCGTGCACGAACAGTTTATGACCGACACCGCGAAGATGGCCGACGTCGTGTTGCCGGCGACTATGTTCGTCGAGCATGACGATTTCTACACCGCGGGCGGCAGCCAATATCTTCTCCTCGGGCCAAAGCTGATCGACCCGCCCGGCGACTGCCGCTCCAACCACGAGGTGATTTGTGGACTAGCGAAGCGGCTGGGCGCCGAGCACCCGGGCTTTGCCATGACGCCGCGGGAGTTGATCGACGCCACGCTGCAAAAATCCGGATGGGGCACGCTCGCCGAGCTCGAGGCCAACCGCTGGATCGACTGCCAGCCGGATTTCGCCACTGCCCATTACGTCGACGGCTTTGCATACCCGGACGGCAAATTCCGCTTCAAGCCGGATTGGCCGACCGTGCCGTTTCGGCGCTGGCACCGCACCCACGAGGCGCCGACCATTCCGCAATTGCCGGACCACTGGGACGTGATCGAAGAGGCGGACGCCGAACATCCATTCAGGCTTGCCACATCACCGGCCCGCGGCTTTCTCAATTCGAGCTTCACCGAAACGCAAACCTCGCGCACCCGGGAGGGCCGTCCGCAGGTCATGATCCATCCCGACGACGCAAACCCGCTCGGCATTGCCGACGGCGAGGAAGTCAGGCTGGGCAATCGCCGCGGCGTCGTCCATCTGCACGCGCGATTGTTCGATGGCGTTCGCCGCGGCGTGCTGATTGCGGAATTGCTGTGGCCGAATTCGGCATACGCGGATGGCCGCGGCATCAACACCCTGACCGGGGCCGATCCGGTCGCGCCGTTCGGCGGCGCGGCGTTTCACGACAACAAAGTCTGGCTACGCAAAGCCGCCGGCTGATCGTTCGCCGGCCACGCTACATTTCATACGGTAACTCCCCGACAGCCGTTACAAAGCTGCTGCAGGCGCAAAGGTACCAATAACGGGCGGTTTGTTGATCCGGTGAATCGGACCCTGCCGGTTAACCAGCAGTTCACGCTGTAATCGCGTTACGTAGCTCTCCGTAGTGGGAAATCCGCGTGCGATGCGCTCAAGCTTGCCGCACGCAACCGCCGCACATTTTCCACGAGATCGTTTTGCGATGACCCAGCAAAGACCGCGCAAGCAGAATCCTCGCGCTGGGTCGAGATTGCGCACGCTGCCGAAGCCGTCTTCGCGCAAAGCGGACTTGGACAAACTCGCCGCGGACGAACAGGAAATCCAGAGATTACATCGTTTCATTCGGCAAAAGCTGACCGAGATCGAGCAGGTCTATCGATATTCGCCGGTTGGTCTTGTCCTGATGGACAGGGACTATCGTTTCGTACGCATCAACGAACGCATGGCGGAAATCAATGGTCTCCCGGTAGAGGCCCATATCGGCCGCACTTTGCGCGAGGTTCTGCCCGACATCGCCGACCGGGTGCTGGAACTCTACCGCCCGGTTTACGAACGCGGCGAACCGGTTCTTGATGTCGAAATTCGCCGCCGCCTGCCGAAAGAGCCCGACGTCGAGCGGTATTATCTGGCCAATTTTTTCCCGTTCCGCGGCGACAACGGTGACGTCAACGGCCTGATCGGCGCCGTGGTCGACATCACCGATCGCAAGCTTCACGAAGTCGAGTTACGCGAGAATGAGCGACGATTTCGCACGTTTTTCGATTCGGTGACCGATGCCATCTTCGTCGTCGATGTGGCTGAGAGGAAATTCATCGATGTCAACCAGCGCGCGGTCGACGCATTCGGCTACGATCGCGCGGAGCTGCTGACCAAGAGCATCGGCGACATTTCGTTAAATGAGCCGCCCTACACGCAAGCCGAGGCTAACGAGCACATTCGAACGGCGCTGACCGGAGTAACGCAAACGGTGGAATGGCGCTGCCGTCGCCGGGACGGCTCGCTGTTCTGGGCCGAGATCGGCTTCACACGCGCCACGTTCGGCGGCCGCGATCTTATTTTCTCAACGTTGCGCGACATCACCCGCCGCAAGGAGGCCGAAGATCGCCTGGTGAAGTTGGCGCAGTTCGATGCACTCACCGGATTGCCCAATCGCCGGGCGTTCGTCGCCGCGCTTGAACGCGCCATCGCCGACGGCCGCAGGCGCGGCAGTCGCGTTGCGGTACTTTATCTGGATCTCGACCACTTCAAGGACGTCAACGACACATTGGGCCATCCAGCGGGGGATCGTTTGCTTGAGGCAGTCGCTCAACGGCTGGTGGGAAATTTGCGCGCGTCCGACTTGGTCGCCCGCTTCGGCGGCGACGAGTTCGCCGTGCTGATCTCCAATTTACCGGATCCCTCCGACGCAGGAATAATGGCCAGGAAGCTCATCGATGCGACCGCATTGCCGTTCCCGGTGGATGCAAACGAAATCTACACCGGGCTCAGTGTCGGGATAGCGGTGTCCGAGCCCAATGAAGACGCCGAATCGATGCTCTCCCACGCCGACGTGGCGCTTTATCGGGCGAAGGCGGAAGGACGCCGCACCTACCGATTTTTCGACGAGGCGATGGACTTGGAGGTTCGCGGCCGCGTGAGCCTGCTTGCGGAGCTGCGCGAAGCGATCGCCAAGCAGCAATTCTTCCTGGTTTATCAGCCGCAAGTCGACATCGCGTCGGGCACGATCCTGGGCGTAGAGGCGCTGCTCCGCTGGCGTCACCCAAAGCGCGGTGTAGTGAAGCCGAAAACATTCATTCCCGAGGCGGAGCGCAGTGGACTCATCATGACGCTCGGCAACTGGGCGCTGGCTCAAGCCTGCAATCAGGCCCGATCCTGGCTCGACGAGGGAATTGCTCCAGGTTACGTAAGCGTCAACGTTTCCGCTCTCCAGATCAGAGCTCCGCGCGAATGGGAAAAATCCATAACTAAAATCTTGGCGGAGACGCATTTGCCTCCCCATTTGCTCGGCGTTGAACTGACCGAAACCGCGCTGATGGCGACGACGCCGGCGCACCGCGATGTGCTCAAGCGGCTGCGTCGGAAGGGCTTACGTGTGGCGATCGACGATTTTGGAACGGGCTATTCTTCGTTGTCGTATTTGCGGCGATACCCCGTCGACCAAATCAAGCTTGCCAGGGAATTCATCGTTGATCCTGCATTCGACCAAGGCGACCCGGCCATCGTGCAGGCCGTCATAGGATTGGCGCGCTTGCTCAACATGGAAATGGTTGCCGAGGGCGTCGAAATCAAAGCAGCAGCTTGAACTGCTGGCCTCCTGGGGCTGCAAGGCGGCACAAGGTTTCTATTTCGGCAAGCCGATGTCGGCGAACGAGATCGGCGAGTTGTTGCGGCACGAACGGCAAAAAATCCACGCAGCTAAGGGAGCGCCGGATATTCGCGGCATCGAATCTCTGGAGCTAGCGCGCCACTAAATTGCGTCCGAGGCAACGCGCCGAATGGCGATCGTGGTAACTGCGCCTTTCAGTTCCGAAAAAAACGCTCCCATCCGGCAAACACTATTTCGGCCGTTCGACCTCAGGCGGTGCCCCTGCCCAGCGCGCCGCTGCGGCATCGTCCTCGGCTTTGGCTTCCACCCAATCGGTACCCGCCGTCGTCTCTACCCGCTTCCAGAACGGCGCGCGCGTTTTCAAGAAATCCATGAGAAACGACGCCGCGGAAAATGCTGCCTCGCGATGGCTCGATGCCGTGGCAACGAGCACAATCCCTTCGCCCGGCTCGATCCGCCCGTAGCGATGAATCACAGTCACGCCGAGGAGCGGCCAGCGCGATGCGGCTTCTTCGACATGGCGGGCAATCTCGGCTTCCGCCATGCCGGGGTAGTGCTCGAGCGTCAACGCCGCAATCGGAGCGCCGCTTTCATCGGCTCGGCAAATCCCGGTGAACGTCACAACGGCGCCGATATCGGTCCGGCCCCGCGTCATCGCGGCGGTCTCTGCAGCGATGTCGAAAGCGTCGCGTTGCAGGCGGATAGTGGCGTTCATCGTGCTTGCTCAACGGGCAACGCACGCGATGAATCTCTAAATTGGCGCATATCCTTTTCGGAAAGCCGGTATCCACGTTTCCGGGACATGCGCTAGCCACCCGTCATGGGCGGAAAGAACGCAATCTCCCCGGCGCCGGCAATCGGCGTATCCGCACGCACATGACGATGATCTATTGCCGCGCGGATGACCTTCGCATTTTCGAAGGCGTGGGCATATTCCTCGCCGCGTCCGGCGAGCCAGGTCATCAGTTCACCCACCGTGGCAACATTCGCCGGCGGATCGAGCCGCTCTTCTGCCTTGCCCAGCCGCTCGCGCACCCAGGCAAAATAGAGAAGCCTCACGCATCCTCCCGCGTCAAATGGTGGAGACCGGCCTGTAGGTAATCCCACCCGGTATAGATGGTCAGCAGCGCGGACAGCCACAAAAGCATGATGCCGATCTTGGTCACGATCGGCACCACGGCATCGCCCGCGTCGCCGGCGATGAGAAAACCGACGGCGACGAGTTGCAGCGTCGTCTTCCACTTGGACAGGCGGGTGACCGGCACGCTCACGCGCAGCTCGGCGAGATATTCGCGCAAACCGGAAACCAGGATTTCGCGGCAGAGGATGACGATGGCCGCGAACAAGGACCAGCCGTGGATGGTGTCCTCTGCGGCGAGCATCAACAGGCACGACGAGACCAGAAGCTTGTCGGCAATGGGGTCGAGCATGCGCCCGAGTGAAGATTGCTGCGCCCAGGCGCGGGCCAGATATCCGTCCAGGAAATCGCTGATGCCGGCCACGATAAAGACCGCAAGCGCGAGCCAGCGCAGCCACAAGCCGCCATCCAGAATGCTCTGCCCGAACATGCAGCCGATCACGATCGGAATGGCGACGATACGGCCATAAGTAAGGATGTTGGGCAGCGCCAACGGGTGCGCACGCAGGCGGCCGTTAGTGGTCGTGGTTGAATTCATGGCCTTAACATAGCCTCGCGGCGACGATCCTGACAGATGCCCGGCATTCCGGACTTGGTCACATTTGTGCCGTGCTCAAAGCGAAGCCGGCTCATGCCGCCCCCTCGTGGAAGAATTCGTAAATTCGTCGCGCCGTCTCGGCGCTAATACCATCGACCTGCAACAAATCGGTTACGGAAGCTCGCTCAATGGCCTTCAACGTGCCGAAATGGTGAAGCAATGCGCGCTTGCGCGTGGGGCCGATGCCCGCAATCTCCTGCAAGCCGGCCTCGCGCATCTGCCGCCGGCGTCGGGTTCGATGCGACCCGACGGCAAAACGGTGGGCTTCGTCGCGAAGCCGCTCGACGAAGTAGAGGACCGGGTCACGCGGCGGCAACTTGAACGAGTCGCGGCCGGGAATAAAGAACGTCTCCCGCCCGGCATCTCGGTCCGGCCCCTTGGCGACGGCAACGAGCGGAACATCGAGACCGAGTTCGCTGAACACATCCTGGGCGGCCGAGAGCTGCCCTTGTCCGCCGTCGATCAGAACGAGGTCGGGCCATGGCGAATTTTCCGGCTCCTCGGACTGGGCGCGCAAGATATCGGTCTCTCCAGGCGGCAAGGCGGCGGTGTCGTCGCCGGCTTCTGAAACGAAAACATCGGTGAGCGAAGCTTCCGGGGTGCAAGACATCCGAACCGATAGAGGATCCCTCGCGGGACTCGTCTGGATTGTCCACGCCATCTATGGGCGAGGAATCTTCGCGCGGCGCCTCGGCGATCAGCCGTTTGAACCGGCGGGTCAGAACTTCGCGCATCATGGCGAAATCATCGCCGGGAGTGAGCTCGGTCGAGCGGATGTTGAACTTGCGATAGTCGCTTTTGCGAAAGCCCTCAGGGCCCGCCACGATCATCGCGCCGACCGCATTCGAGCCCTGAATGTGGCTGTTGTCGTAAACCTCGATACGCCGCGGCACTCGCGGCAGGGCGAATGTCTCGGTGAGCTGGCGCAACAGTCGCTGCTGCGACGAGGTTTCAGCGAGCTTGCGCCCAAGCGCCTCGCGCGCATTGGCGAGCGCATGCGCGATCAAATCCTTCCGCTCGCCGCGCTGCGGCACACTCACCTCGATCTTGTGGCCACTCTTGGTCGTGAGCGCTTCGGCGAGCAGCGCACGGTCGTCGATCTCGTGCGAAATGAGGATCAACCGCGGACATGGTTTGTCGTCATAGAATTGGGCGAGGAAGGCGCCGAGGATTTCGTCCGGCAAAACCGCTCGGTCGGCCTTGGGGAAATAGGCACGATTGCCCCAGTTCTGGCCGGTACGGAAGAAAAACACTTCGACACAGGCAAAGCCGCCTTGTTGGTGCAAGGCAAAGACATCGGCCTCTTCGACGCCGCGCGGATTGACGCCCTGGTGCGCCTGAATGGCTGATAGCGCGGCCAGGCGGTCCCGGTAAACCGCGGCGCGCTCGTAGTCGAGCGCCGTCGAGGCGTTTTCCATTTCCGCGGCGAGCTCATCTTTCACCGCTTTGCTGCGGCCGGACAAGAAGGCATTGGCTTCGCGCACCAGCGCCGCGTATTCGGCGAACTCGATTTCGTTGGTGCACGGTGCAGCACAGCGTTTGATCTGGTGCAGCAGACACGGCCGGGTGCGGCTCTCGAAGAACGGATCGCTACAAGAGCGCAGCAGGAACGCGCGCTGCAGGGCGTTGATGGTGCGGTTGACGGCCCACACCGAGGCGAACGGGCCGTAATATTGTCCGGGACGGGAACGCGCGCCGCGATGCTTGAGGATCTGCGGCGCCCAGTGATCCGACGTGATCAGGATGTACGGAAACGACTTGTCGTCACGCAGCAGGACATTGAAGCGCGGCCGCAGCCGCTTGATTAGGTTCGCTTCGAGAAGCAGCGCCTCGGTCTCAGTCCGCGTGACGACGAATTCAAGCGCCCGGGTCGCCGCGATCATCCGCTCGATACGCGTGTCGAGGCCGGTCGGACGCGCGTAGGCGCGCACCCGGTTCCTGACGTTCTTGGCTTTGCCGACATAGAGAACGTCGCCGCGCGCGTCGATCATGCGGTAAACGCCAGGCTGAGCGGGAGCGAGCTTGGCGTAATGCAGAACCGCGGCGCGACCGGCCGCAAGCGATCCCCCCTCCCCGCCGACACCTTCAGCGACTGAGCTGTCGTCCTCTTCGGATTGCGGAAGAGACGACTCTGTCGTCGTCCTCGTCGGCGTTTTCGATTTCGCGATCGGGGTCTTTTTTCGGAACTTTCATACCTGCGGCAAATTCCCCCGCGGGTTCCCGATGTCCGCAGAACCCGGTCAAGCTCGAACGTAGGATCAGCGACCGACGACAGCCAGAGCGGGTTACTTCCGAGAAAATCGCGACGGCTTAGGCACCGGACGCCTTACAGCGCACTCGAAGTTCCCGAATTAAAGCTATATTACGCGACTTTACTGTTATTTAACCATATTTTCGGCAGCGTTAAAACATATTTAGGTATAATAATGGCCACGCTGAGATTAATCTCGCCATAATATTGTCCACAAAGACCTGAGACCTGTGTCCCCTGCGCACTAGACGGTAATATACTTAGAATACTATTGGACCATCCACCTAAAAATGGAGGTCAAGAAAATGAAACGTTTGGCTTACGCAGCGCTTGCGCTGCTCGCGCTCTCCGGCGCGGCTTGGTCCGCGGACCTGCCGCCCGGGCCCTACTACAAAGCTCCGGCTTATCTGCCGCCCGTCTACAACTGGACCGGTTTCTATATCGGCGCCAACGGCGGTGGCGGCTTCGGCTCTTCGAAGTGGGATACCACGAGCTCGTTCAATCCGACCGGCGGCGTCGTCGGCGGCACGCTGGGCTACAACTATCAGATCGGCGCCGCGGTGCTCGGCGTCGAAGGCGACATCGACTGGGCGGGCTTGAGCGGCTCCACCACGGGCGGCTGTCCGGCCGGCTGTAAGACGAGCGATTCATGGCTCTCGACCCTGCGCGGCCGGCTCGGCTACGCGGCCGACCGCTTCATGCCGTACATCACCGGCGGTGGCGCTTTCGGCAACATCCAAGCCTCAACTCCGGGCCTTGCCGGCGCAAGCGCGACCAATGCCGGCTGGACCGTCGGCGCCGGCCTCGAATTCGCCGTCGCACCGCGCTGGACGCTGAAGGCCGAATACCTTTATGTCGATCTCGGCAAGTTCAACTGCGGCGTCGGCTGCGGCGCACCGGTCGACAACGTCTCTTTCACCACAAACCTGATCCGCGGCGGATTCAACTACCGCTTCTGATCTTTTTTGTAAGCAGCAGAGACATCAAACCCCGGGCCGGACCGCCCGGGGTTTTTTCTTGAAAAGCGAATGAGGCGCTACGCTTTCGGCGTCGTCGCGGCGTATGCCGGCACCCGCGCGGCGAAACTATCGAGCCAGGCCACCAGCCGCGGATGATCGGCGCGCCAAGTGCCGCCAAAGCGGAAATCCCGGTAGCCAAGCGCGCACGCGAGTGCGATCTGGCCGACATCGGGGAGTTGCGGGCTTGCCGCGAGCGCAGGCGGCGCGCTCTCAAGCGCCTCGAGCCCACGCGCCACCTTCGCGGCCTGGTGCTCAACCCACTTGGGTTCGTGTTTTTCCGGGGCGCGCCAGCGGCCTTCGTAGACTCCCAGGATGGAGGCATCGAGAATGCCGTCGCACAGCGCTTGCAGCCGCAGGGCGGCGAAACGCTGATCTGGATCGCGCGGAATTATTTTTCCACCGCCAGCGCGATGATCGAGATATTCGAGGATGACGCGCGAGTCGTAGAAACTCGAGCCGTCGTCGAGGATCAGCACCGGGATTTTTCCCAGCGGATTCTGCGCACGCACGCTGTCGCGCGGATCCATGGTGTCGGCAGGTTCGAACTTCACGTCGTCCATACCGAGCAACGAGAGCGCAATTTGCACCTTCCGCCCAAACGGCGAAGGTACTGCGGAACGCAGGATCATCATGGCGTAACCATTGTGCTGAGCAGGGGTATGGGATTGAAGAACAAAATCGCGTCGCGAACAACTATGCGACGGAAATAGCTCTCCCGCTCTCGGGGCAACGCGACCATTCCCGGGCCGAGGCTTTCCTTAGCGACAAGCATGCACCGTGCGAACGGTACCTGTTCGCGACGTCACTTCCCGCTGAAATTCGCTAGCCAGTGATGACGAGGTTGACGGCTTTAGGGCCCTTGCCCTTTTTGTCGGGCTCAACCTCAAAACTGATCCGCTGTCCTTCAAGTAGTGCTTTCAACCCGGCACGCTCCACGGCCGTAATGTGCACGAACACATCCCGCCCGCCGTCATCCGGTTTAATGAAGCCGTAGCCACGCTCGCCGTTAAAAAATTTGACCGTACCGGTCATTGCCATCGAGCAACTCCTTCCCCGCGTTGCTTCGCCGTCGGCCCCCACGGCGCGACGGCTTGGCCGGACATCCACACGGGTAAGGCTTCAGCCACGACGGCCTCAGTCACTCCGCCGGCCCCCCACAGGAGGCGGAACGTCAAAGCCAGCGTTTGAAAATTAGACCAATTTTAACGTGTGGAAAAGTGGGCAACTACCATTAACGGGTGTTCGTGGCGTCTTTGTCAGTCTCGCCGTGCCGATGTCGAAGTCGTCCGGTCGCTCCCGGCCGCGGCCTTCGACAGCAATTCCTCAAGCGCCGGCATGGCCGTGCGCAATTGCCGCTCGAGCGTGAATGGTGGATTGAGCAAAATCAATCCGGAACCAATCAGGCCGCCCGGCCGCCGCGCGTTTGCCAAAATCAACTCACTGCGCAGCATTTTCGCACCGGCAAACCGAGCGACCGCGCGCGCGAGCGCGTCCGGCGCTTTGCGATCCTTGATCGGATACCAAATCATGTAAATTCCGCCCGGCCACTTGCGATAGGCCGCCGCCAGGTTTGCCGATAGCCGGGGAAATTCATCCGTCGCTTCGTAGGGCGGATCGATAAGGACAAGGCCGCGTCGCTCTTTCGGCGGTATGTAGGCGCCGAGCGCGGTCCAGCCATCGATGGCAAGGACTTTGGCACCGCGCTCGCTGCGAAGAGCTGCCGAGAGCGACGCCGCGGAACGCGGCTCAAGTTCGCATGCAACAAGTCGATCCTGTCGGCGCAATAACGCTGCGCAGATCAGCGGCGAGCCGGGATAAGTTCGCAACTCGCCGGCGGGATTGAGCCCAGCGACGACATCAAGATAGGGCGCAAGAAACTCTTTGAGCGCCTGCGACTTCGTTTGCAGATTCCAGATACGCGCAATGCCGTCATGCCATTCGCCACCGCGCGACGCGTCGCGGGAAAACAGATCGTAGCGGCCAGCGCCGGCGTGAGTATCAAGCACGCGGAAAGCCGCGGGCTTCTGGCGCAAATATGTGAGTATCGACGCCAGAACCGCGTGCTTATGAACGTCGGCGAAATTACCGGCGTGAAACGCGTGGCGGTAATTCATCGACCGCGTCGTCTGCCTGGTCTCGCGCGCTTATCAGCCGACACTCCCAAACTTAAGCTGGTCTAATTTCTGGAATTTCGCACGGGCGGCATCACGACTTGATCGCGCTTGCAAGAACGCCGCGCGATTTCCGGGCAATCGCGAAACTGCAAGTCCTTGGACAGACAGATTCGGACTTCAGTCAGGCGCCGGCGATCGCATTCGATGGCCATGCCTTGGCTGGTCAATCCAGAATTGGCTTTCGAGAATGCCTCTTCCACGGCCGCCGGCGTAACATCCAGCGGCGCTTGCAGATTGACGTACTGATCCGGGATTTTTATTGCCGTGCGGGCTTTGCGGATGAGATCGAAATACGCCCGTGGCGAAAGTCCGGAACAGGTGCCGTGACGGTCCCACTCGTTGTAGATCAGGCGCGGCGCCGGCATCACGTCGAGCATGGAATTGACAATTCCGCGATAAAGCCGCGGCGACGGGACTTGGCAATTCTCGGGAAAGCCGCGCTCATACTGCGGCCACAGCCCGTGCACAACAAACGCGAAGGGCCGCGCGCCGCACTGAATTCCTTCATTGCGCGCGTACCGCTCATGCGCCGCCGCGCAATACGACGGCGACCAGGACAGCGACAACACATAGAAATCGAATTTCCCGGGTTCGTTCTGGGAAGAGTCCTGGGCCGGCGAAACACCAAAGGAAGCCGCCAGAAGAACGACGCTGGCTGCAGCCGAAATCAGCGACCTGAACATGTCATTTGATCCTTCCCAACCTAACACGCGTCCTTGGCGCCTTCGCACCACGACGCGCCATCGACTTGAATGTACACACGGGGTTGCCTGGAAAATACGCCCATATCCACTGCACATTGCGACGCGGTGCGCATGGGCAATGGAGGTGGCGACGGGACGTCCGGAAATTCGGGCGGCGAGCGCGAGTTATTTTATTTCTGTACCGGCCGAAACAGGCTCCCGGCCTTCGGAAGCTTGTCGCGAAGACGATCGTTTTCAATGATCGCGAACGCGTAACGTCAAACGCGTAACGCCATTGGTACAATGAACCATCCAAGGCCCATGGCCGCCTAGAAATGGGTTGTGCTGCCGCCGTTCTCGCTCGCCATGATAGCAAGCGAGGGAAGCCAACGCGCGCTGATTGGCCTGATCAGATTTTCTCTCAATCGGGTTGCCTTCCAACCGACCCTGGCCCAAAGAACAAAAAACGAACAAAGCGGCGGTTGCTTGACGTACCCTGGCGACCTAAACGTTGCCTGATTCTCGCGCAAAGGTGCCCTATACATGAACCGTCGATGTATGCTGCCTTCGGCGCGATCAGCAAATCGTCAGGGGGGTGATCACATGAGATGGCTTATCGCGGCGCTCGCCTTGGTGCTCGCGGCCGCAACCGCCTACGCGCAGACTTCACCACAGCAAATGAACATGAACGCGGCCCAGCGGCTCGGCAACTCGGCGGGGAAAAATGGAGGGGACGACGCCGCCGGATCAAAAGCCAAGGCTAACGATAAGGCCTACAACGCTGCGCTGAAGAACCTGCCCGACAAGCAATACGACCCGTGGCACGGCGTACGTTAGGGGACTGATCCGGTTTGGCGTTTAAGGTTTTGCCGCGCGGCAGGCGGGACCGTAAGCCCAGTTGCGGTCCAGCCCGACGACGCAGAAATTGACGCCGTAATCCAATCCGACCATGCCGGTGTCTTCGCCGATTGAATAGTAAATCGGGTGCCGGACCCCGTCGTTTATCACCGCGACGCCGCTGCAGAAGCGCCGCGGGATGGACTGCGCCGCCCACGGCATCACCGCTGTCTCGCGAATGTTTTCAATCCCCACGATCCGCAACTCGGAATTCCAGAACCGGATCTCCTTGGTGCGGAAATTGCCGATAATGCGGTCGAGGGCCCTCGGATGGTCACATGCCGGCATCTGCCGGTCGTAGTCAGGCCCTGGCAGCCAGAAATTCTTTTCGAACGGATTGGCGGCAAACGACGGCGAAGCAAGCGCACCGCAGAGCGCCAGAGCAAAGCCCAAGGAAAAGATACGGCTCAACATTGCCCCTCCGACCTCACGGCCCCCTTGCACGCGAGCTCGGAGCGTGCCGCGCCGGGATTACCGGGTCAAGGGCGCCGAAGCAACGGCGGCGAACAACCGCTGCAATCGATGTCTCCCGGCCACAGTTTCTTCCACGACGGATTTTCCGTCCGAGGCGGCGCGTCAAACTCCGGTCATCATGCTAGCGTGCCGACGAAGTGATTCGTCGCGAGTGCGGACGCTGGCGTTTTTCCGGCGATTTGAAGTGTCTGGCTCTGCGGGGGATTTCGACATGGGCGAGGTGTATCACCTCGTGACGAACGAGCCGGCGTTCGGCGTCCAAGCCGCGGGACGCTTGATCACTGCGGCCTTTCCCCGCTGGGTGCACGATCTGGCGCTGTTGGTGGAAAGCGTCGAGGCGGTACGCCCAGCCGGAGCCTTACCGGACTGGCAACCGGGCGCAGTGGTGCGGTTGCCGTTCTGCACAAGCATCTGTGCCGATGGCGAAGCCGTTTGCAGCCAAGCCTTAATGGCGCTTGCCGACAGCGCGATGATGATCGCCTGTTCGGCGGCATGGAACGGCTACCGTGCGGTGAGCACCCTTGATCAAACTGCGCATTTCCTGCGGCCGGCAACGTTCGACGTCATCGCCGACGCACGTGTGGTACGCATCGGACACAACACCGGCTTCGGGCGCGTCGTAATGCTGGATGCCGCCGCGAACCGGCCGGTCGGGATGGTGGCAAGCGCTTGTTCAATACTCTAACGCGCCACGCTCCCGCGCTTTCCATTCGTGCTCCTTGCCTCTAAAATCCATGCTCCCTGGTGGAGGTCGCGCATGCTGAAGAACGGCTTGGTGACTTTGGTGCTCGCTACCGTCTTAAGCACCTGCGCGGGCGGTCTTGCGTTGGCAGGACTGCAAGGCCCCGGTCCGTGGTTCGGACGCGAATGGGTATGGGGCAATGACACCGGCGGAATTCTTCCGTATTCGCCGGAAATCAGAGGCGTGTATCGGCAGATGGCTGCAGAACACTGCGCGCGCTGGCATCGGCTATCACACGTGACCAGCGTGCATCCGAAATACGGTGACTACATCACCTTCGTCTGCATGGACCGACCCGGCGTTGTCCATTAGGCTTTTCGCCGGCTCTTGCACTAGCGTTCACGCCAGTCGCCGGCAACAGCTTGAATGACGGCGAGCGCCGCTACTGCGGCAGTGTCGGCGCGCAGGATGCGCGGTCCGAGCGAGATCCGCACGACGTTCGGGCGCTTGAGCAACGTGGCGCGCTCTTCAGCGCTAAAACCACCTTCGGGGCCTATTAGCAAGGCAAGCGGATCGGACGAAACTTCAGCTAGCGCCGCGATCGGGGTTTGCACTCCGGCGTCCTCGTCACAAAAAATCAGCCGCCGCTCGGGATTCCAATTGGCGAGGACATCGGCCAACGGAACCAGGGGATTTATATCGGGGAGTGAGAGCAAACCGCATTGCTCCGCCGCTTCGACGGCGTTGGCGAGCATGCGTTCTGAGCTGACGCGCGCGACCTGTCCGTGCTGGGTGAGTACCGGTTGCAGCAGCGATGCTCCCATCTCGACGGCCTTTTGAACCATGTAATCGAGCCTGGCCGCCTTCAGCGGCGCGAACAAATAATGCAGGTCCGGTGGGACGGGCTGGGGACGGGTATTTTCTTCAACCAGCAGGGCGGCGGCACGCTTTTGCGCCTGGAGCGTGGCGCTCCATTCCCCATCGCGGCCGTTGAAGACGAAAACGCGCTCGCCAGACCTCAGCCGCAGCACGGTGCCGAGATAGTGAGCCTGCGACCGGTCGAGCGGAACCTGGGCGCCGCCCGCCAGCGGCGCCCTGACGAAAAGTCGCGGAGCACGAAAGTCGTATCGGGGCATAGGAAATTATAAGCAATTGGCGCAAGATTATCGCCTGGCGACGACTCGCGGCAGGCCCCGCCGCCTTGTCGCCGAAATCAACGGGCCTTTATGCCCAAATTTTGGTAGCCAACCCTCGAGTGAGACCGTGAACACGACCTTGAGTAACTGGAACCTGCGACCGCGCGCCATGGCGTTATGCGCCGGGGCAATGTTTGTGGCTGCGTCGGCCACCGCGCCATTCGCTACGGCTTTGGCACAATCGGCACCGCCCCAATGCGCGGCCTTCGTCCAGCTGCGCGAGGAAGCACAGCAAAAGGCCATGGCGGTGCGGACCGCGATCGACAAGAAAGTCGATCGCAAGGACGTTTGCACGCTCGTGCAGCGTTTCTATTCCGCCGAAGGCACCGTCGTGAAGTTCCTCGAGGAAAATAAGAGCTGGTGCAACATTCCCGACCAGGCAATCACGGCGGCCAAGCAAAATCACGAGCGCACGCTGAAGTTCCGCACCGCGGCCTGCACCGAGGCACCCCAAGCCAAACCGCGACCGCCCTCTCTCAGCGATGCTATCGGCACGCCGTCGGTGGACACCCGCGAAAACACGAAAACCGGCCACGGCACGCTCGACTCACTTTCCGGCAATCCGCTGGCGAAATGAACGGGCCGACCGGCTCGGTCGCCGACGCGACAGGAAATTGGGTCGACACGACGGCCCCACCGTGGTCGCGTCCTTATCTCCGGCTTGCCCGCCTCGACCGGCCGATCGGCTCCTGGCTTTTGCTGCTGCCCTGCTGGTGGTCGTGTGCGCTGGCCGCCATCGCGGCGCATCATGCGCCGAGCGTTGTGCAGCTTGCGTTGTTTTTCGTCGGCGCCTTCGCCATGCGCGGCGCCGGCTGCACCTACAACGACATTGTCGATCGTGATCTCGATGCCAGCGTCGAGCGCACCCGCTCGCGTCCCATTCCCTCGGGTCAGGTCAGCGTATTTTCCGCCGGCATCTTTCTGGTCGTGCAGGCGCTGATCGGCCTTGCCGTGCTGTTGTCGTTCAATGCGTTCACCATCGGACTGGGCATCGCCTCGCTGGTCATCGTCGCGGTGTATCCGTTCATGAAGCGCATCACCTACTGGCCGCAAATCGTGCTCGGGTTGGCGTTCTCGTGGGGCGCCCTCATGGGCTGGGCGGCGGTATTCGCGCGGCTCGACACGCCTGCGCTCTTGCTCTACGCCGGTTCCATCGCCTGGGTCATCGGTTACGACACCATTTACGCGCACCAGGATCGCGAGGACGATGCGCTGATCGGTATCAAATCGACGGCGCTGTTGTTTGGTGAGCGCACCAAGCCGATGCTTGTCTTGTTTTACGGATTGGCCGTCATTCTTATCGGCGCGGCCGGCGTTGCGGCCGGCGCCGGGCCCGTCTTTGCCGTCGGCCTGCTCGCCTTTGCCGCGCACCTGGCGTGGCAGATTGCGCGGCTCGACATTTCGGATCCTGATCGTTGCCTTGCCTTGTTCAAATCCGATCGCGACGCCGGCCTGATCTTGTTTGCCGGCCTCGTTCTGGACGCCGCGCTGCCGCGTATCGTTTAAGAGGCGCGGTCTATTGCGCCGTCAACCCGCCATCCACGGCGAGCGCCTGGCCGACGACAAAAGAAGCGTCATCGGAAGCAAGGAATAGCACCGCGCGGCCGATTTCTTCCGGCTCGGCAATGCGCCCGATGGGATGCCGCGACAGAATAAACTGCTCGACCTTGGGATCCTGAAACCAGTCTGCCAAAATCCGGGTGCGGGTGGCCCCCGGGCAGACGGCGTTGATGCGAATACCGCGGCCAATATAATCGAGCGCCGCAGTGCGGGTCAGGCCGACGACGCCGTGTTTGCTCGCCGCGTACGCGCCGATGCCGCGCTCGCCCACCAGACCCGCTACCGAAGCCGTGTTGACGATGGCCCCGCCCCCGGCCGCCAGCATGGCCGGGATCTCGTATTTCATCGACAGGAAAACGCCCTTCAAATTCACGTCGATCAGGCGGCTAAAGGCGATTTCCTCCTCGTCGGCCACGGCAAAGCCGCTGGCGCCGACGCCGGCGTTATTGAACGCGATATTGAGTTTGCCGTGCGCGGCAACGGCGCGCTCGACCATGCGGCGGCAATCGGCTTCCAGGCTCACATCGGCGGCGATGGCAATCGCTTCACCGCCCGAGTCTTTGATGAGAGCTGCGGTCTTCTCCGCATCCGCCTCGTTCTGATCGACCACCGCGACCCGCGCGCCCTCGGTGGCGAAGAGCTGCGATGTCGCCCTGCCGATTCCCGAACCGGCGCCGGTCACCAATACGCTGCGATTACTAAAACGGCCGGACATCCAAAACTCCGTATTCAAGCCGCCAGGTAAGCGCTGTGCAGGATGTCAGGATTTTGCCGCAGCGCGTCCGGCTCTCCGGAAAAGCGGATTCGTCCGCGTTCCATGACATAGGCGTGGTGGGAAATTCGCAGCGCAATGTGGGTGAATTGCTCGATCAGCAAAACGCCGACACCGCTGGCGGCAAACAATTCCAGCACCGGAACGAGCCGCGCGACGATCATCGGCGCCAGCCCGAAGGAAAGCTCATCGGCGAGAATGTAGCGCGGCTGGCTGACGATCGCCTGCGCCAGCACCAGCATTTGTTGCTGTCCGCCGGATAGTGCGCCAGCGCGAACGGTCAGGCGCGGCTTGAGTTCACCAAATGTCTCCAACGCACGCTCGACCGCGTTGTCGAGTTCACGCCGCTTTAGCGCCGTGCCGGCCACGCGCAGGTTTTCCTCCACCGTCAGATCGCCAAGAACCCGATGTCCCTCGGGCACGGCGACGACGCCCAGCCGGCGCACATTCTCCGGGCGCATTCCATTGATCGGCTTGCCATCGAGCAAGACCTCGCCGCGCTCCACCGGCAGCGCGCCGGCGATGGAGAGCACCAGCGAACTCTTGCCGGCGCCGTTGGCGCCGAGCAGCGCCGTGATCTTGCCCGGTGCTATTTCGAGGCTCACGCCATGGATGACGGTTTTGCCGGCGCGCGCGACCGTCAGGTTCGATACGCTGAGGCCCTGAGTCATGCCGCCTCGTCCGTCAAAGTGCCGAGATAAGCAGCGCGGACCTTGGGGTCCTTGAGAACGTCGGCGGTCGGCCCGAAAGCGATCTTGGAGCCGAAATCGAGCACCAGCGTCTCGTGACAGGTGGTCGAGATCAAGTCGACGTCGTGGTCGACCAGCAGCACCTGAGCGCCGCAGAACTCGGGAACGCCAATGATGACGTTGCGCAGATGCTCGGCTTCGCTTTCGCTCAAGCCCGCACCGGGTTCGTCCATCATGACCGCGCGCGGCTGTGCCACGACGCAGCGCGCGATCTCCACCAGCCGCCGCTCGCTGGCATTCAGCGAGACGCCGACACGCTCCGCCTGGCGCGTCATGCCGACGTAGTCGAGCGCTTCGGCGATGAGATCGCGGCGGGCGCGGCCCTTGGTCGGCACATTATCAAGCGCGGCGGCAACGTTGTTCCAGACGCTCAGATTCTCGACGACTTGCTCGGTCTGGAACGTGCGGCGCAGGCCAAACGCCGCACGCCTGTTCATCGGAATGCGGAGCAAATCCTCGCCGTCAATCGTGACCGTTCCGGCGGAGCGCCGCACGAAGCCGCTCATGACGTTCAGCAGCGTAGTTTTGCCGGCGCCGTTCGGACCGACCAGTCCAGTGATTTTGGCGCCGATGTCGGCGCTCAGATCGTTGAGGCCGCGCACCCCGCCGAACTCCACTGTCAGCCCGCGGATTTCGATCACAGCTTGCGCTCCATGATCCGCGGCATGGCTGCCGAAAATTTCGCGGTGACAAGGCGGCTCAGCGCAACGACCTGGCCGGAAACGCCCTGCGGTGCGGTGATCAGCGCGTGAAGCAAACCTGCGCCGAACACCATGATCGCGAGGTTGCCATCGACGTGCCAATCGGTGAGCAGGCTCGGAATTGCGCGCAACAACAAGCCGGCGAAGATGGGCCCCGACCAGTGAAACGCACCGCCGATCACCGTGAGCGCGAACATCATGATGGATTCGCTCGCCGGGAACGCGCGGCTGTCGAGCTGGCCGATATTGGCTGCCATAAGCCCGCCAGAGACGCCGGCAAGAAAACCGGCAAGCGCGAAGGCGACGACTTTGTACCTGACGATATTGACGCCCACCGCCACCGCCACCGGTTCGCTTCTGCGGATGAGCGCCCACGCCCGTCCGGCGCGCGTTCGTTCGATCAGCATCACCAACAAAAAGCCGAGCGCGACCACGACCACGACGTAGCGGAAATAAGCGGCGTCGCTCGTAGCGATCGGCGGATGCGGCATGTACTGGCGCGCTCCGGCGTAGATCTTGCCGGACCAGCCCGGACCGCCATCGGGGAAGCCGGTCGCATTGATGAACACCTGGAAACCGCCCGCGATCATGAGCGTGATCAGCGCGAAGAAAAGCCCCCGCATGCGCAGCGCCGGCAAGCCGAAAATCACGCCGAAGATTGCAGCCGCCACGCCGCCGGCCAACAGATCGATCTCAAAGGGAATATGGAAGCCGTGGTAAAGCCGGAGAGCTACCCAGCCGCCGACGCCGAACAACGCATATTGGCAGAGCGACACCATGCCCAACTGGGCGTAGAGCACCGCGACGCTGAGGCTGCACAGCGCGACGATTGTCACGCCCGTAAAGGTCTTCAGCCAATACGCGGAGGCGACATAGGGCAACGCGATGGCCACGATCACGGCGACGACAATGCCGGCGCGAAGCTGCTGCCATAGCGTGCCGACCGCTTCGAAGCTCGCCGGCACCGAGCGAAATTGGTCGATCCGGCTCAAGACCAGACCGCCCCGCTGATACCAGAGCAGGACGAGGGCCGCGAAAATAAACGGCGTCGCCGAACGGTACCCGGCAATTTCCGGAAACGGCGTCGCGATCGCCTCGATCACGCCAATGGCAAGACCGCCGATAACCACGGCGGTGAGCGATGTCAGCCGCCCGAGAATGGCCGCTGCCACCGCCGGAACGACCAGATAAGTCAGCGGGATCGCCTGCAGCTTCAACATATTGGCGAGGAAGATGCCGCTCACTCCCGACAGCACGCCGGAAATGACCCACGCCCAGGCGTCGACGCGGAGCACCGGCACACCGACCAGCCCGCTGATCTCGCGATCGTTGGCGAGTGCGCGCATCGACAGGCCAAGCCGGCTGCGGTTGAGGAACACGATCATGCCAAGCGCCACGGCGACGCCGAGGCAGAATGCGATTGCTCGCGTGGCGGTAACGCGCACGCCGAACACGTAAAAGCCGATGCCGTCGGTCGGCAGCCGCAGGCTGCGCGGCCATTCGCCCCAAAAGAACTCGCAGAACCCCAGGACTACGAGCGCGAAGCCAAGCGTGGCGACGGCGCGGATGATGGGGTCGCTGTGCGCCAGCCGCGGCGCGATAACTCGTCCGTAAAACAGGGCAAGCGCAGTGGCGCTGGCTATGCCGGCAATCCAGCCAATCCACTCTGGCAGGCCGATTTGCGCGATTTGCCAGGCGAGAAGCGCGCCCAAGGCGCCAAGCGCGCCTTGGGCCAAATTCAAAACGCCGGACGCCCGATAGAGCACAACGAGGCCTACACCGGCGAGGACGTAAACCGCGCCGGTGCACAGCCCCGATATGACGAAAGGGCTAAGGTCAGGCATTACAAAGACTTGTCGTTACGCCCTCTTTTTAGTCCGCAAGATGCTGATCTTTTTCCATCTTGAGGATGCCGGCGTAGTCGGGATCGAGCACGGCAAAGCACGCACGCCGCGTGACGAACGCCTCGTCCTTGATCTCGGCGACCGAGCCTGCATGCGTTGCATTGTGTTCGTCGCCGGGCCCGAAATACCATGGGCTGCAAGACACGTCGGTCTTGAGGCTCTTGATGTTTCGGAACGCTTCGGCGACCGACGCGCGGTCGATCTTCGCCGGATCAAGCTTCAGGAGCGCTTGCGTCGCCGCGAGAGCCGCAAGGTAACCGGCTTGCGAGAAGGTATTCCGCTGGTCGCTCGGCTTGCCGTATTTGTCGAGCACGGCGTGCCAGTTATCGATGTCGCCGCCATGCTTGTCGAGCGGCTCGAGCTCGAGCTGGATGAATACACGGCCACCCTTGCTCCAGTACGGGCCGATCGCCTTTGGCACACTCGCGTCGTAATGCGAGGTGGGCGCAGTGATATAAACCTTGCCACCCAGATCTTGTTGCTCGGCTGCAGCATACAACGGGATGCCGAGTTCCTTCGGCGTATTGAAGTCGATTGCGTCGGGCTTGAACGCCATGGCCTGCAAGATCAGCGAGGTTGCGTCGAGCGAGCTCGGATCGAACAGGATGGTCTTCACTTCCATGCCGACGGACTTGCCGTAAGCCTCAATGCCGCCGCAGGACCAGTCACCCACGTTGGGAATATTCGGGCCAATGCAGACCAGGCGTTTCACGTGGAGATCGTCGTGCATGTACTGCGCCGCGCCGATATTGCTCATCCGCGGGCCGCCGTTGGTCGGAGAAATATTCTTCGAGTGAAAGCAATCGCGCGGCACGCCGACGCCGGCGATCACCAGAACGTTGCTGCTCTCGTAGAATTTGGCGTTGGTCGCGCATTCGACGAAGCTTGAATTGCCGACCATGCCGACGACCTTGGTGTCGTTGACAAGTTTTGCCGCCACTTGACTTGCGGTTTCCGGATTCCACTGGTCGTCTTCAACGCTGTAACGGATTGGACGGCCGTTAATGCCGCCGTTGGCGTTGACGCAATTGAAATAGGCCGCGGCCGCTTGCGCTGAGCCGCTGAAATCGGCGGGACCGGTCTTGCCGACGATCGCCCCAATCTCGATCGGCTGACCCGTTGCCGGCTTACCGGTGTTGAGGCCGCATTTCGGCGCGTCGGCCGCCGCAGCCGGCGTGATCGCCAGCGCCGATGCGAGCCCGGTGCATGCCAAGGCCAACATCGCGAAGTAACTCGAACGCATGTAGATCCTCCCCTTTTCACGCGGCATTTTTGCCGCGCGCCCAAAAGTTACGGGCGTAACCTATCATCGGCTCTCGCCCATGCGAAGCACCGTTTGCGGTTTGATATTGTTCGGTTAGCGAACGCCAGAACACCCACAAGAGTGCGCAATAATTAGGCGATCGACGAGCGCCGCGGACAAGTTTACCCGGCGGCCCTGAGCATGCCAGTTTTGCCGTGGCAATTGCGGTATTCGAAGAACTGGTCCGCCGCTTTGGCGACAGTTACCTCGTGATAGAGCCGAAGCTTCGCGGCCGGTCCGAGCTTGGACAGATATTGCATGGCGGCGCCGAAAATACGCACGTGGGTCGGATGCGATTCCGACCAGCGCTCGAGCGCGGCGAGGCTTTTCCACCAGCTCATGCCGTAACTTTTCTCGGTCGGTTTTCCATCGCGGTCAACGATGGTCATGTAGCGATTGGCGAAACAGCCGATAGCGAGGCCTTCGTCGCGCAAAAAGTCCATTCCGGCGCGCAGTACCGGCTCGACGTCCTGCACGTACATCTGCCGCTCGGCGGCATCCGTGTCGCTCCAGTCCTGGCCCGAGCGGATCAAGCAAATATTTTCGTGCGGCGTTACCCGTACCGTCGCACCGTCGCGAGCAAGGCGCGGCTCTCCCGACGGCGAAAGCGCATCGGTCTGCGACGCCGGAATCCGGTCGCGCATCCCGCCCCAATACGCGTGCTCCATGATGTCGCCGCTCAAGCCGTCCGCAAGAACGGCAACGCCCTCTGGTCGGCCAAGTGAAGAGAACAGTGTCTCGTACTGATCGATCGCGGGGCTCAGCACCTCGATGAAAGTACCGACGCCGGAAAATTCAGCTTCACCGCCGGTCCAGCCGTTGCGCGCAGCAGGAAACCAGGCGTTGAAGGCATCCTTGTCATCCCAATAAGCGACTGAAACGGTCGTGGAATATCCCGCTTCATCGACATAGCTGGCGCGATCCCAATGCCGCGGACCGTTCGGCGCGCTAAAGCACTTGGCGATCCAATCAAGCGCCGCCGCGAAGACCGGCGGCGCGGTGCCTTGGTGCTGCGCGCCGAAATAAGCCATCACGACTTGCTTCACGGCAGCGGCGTGGCGGGCAACGAAGGCCGGATAAGGCGGCTGGTAATCGTCCGGCACCCGCCGATGGCGGGTGCGGGTCACCTGAAGATGGCCGCGGTATCGCGGATTCCACGGCGGCCTCACTCGGCCGCTTGCGCCGGCGCGAATGGCGCCACCGTCGGGGATTTTGCCGCTGGCTTCGGTGCGTTAGCGGCCTCCCCTTCCTGATCGATCGGCAGCGCCAGAGTCTCCAACGCGATGCGCCGGCCGATTGTTGAACAGCAGCCGAGTGACGTCAGGTCGGGCGTAGTGTCCGGCAGGGTCGGCGGCGGCCTTCGCCACCGAAATCATGCCGAGATCGACGTCGGCATACAGCAAGCCTTCCTGATCCGGCGGCAAAGGCTTCGCCAGTGGCGAACCGTCCGGACCGTAGATCACGGCAAAGCCGCCGCCGGCATGCAGGAACTGGTGCTTCTCCGGCGAGTCGCACAGTTCGTCGATCATGGCCTGCGAAACCGTGGCACACGGGGCAACGACGAAACATGAGCCTTCGACCGCGTAGATCTTGCTCGCCGCATTGTTGACCTCCGCGCCGAGCGCATGCGCGAACGGATCGTAAAGCGAGAAACTCGGCCAGGCGGCGACATGGACCTGCTCGTTCTGGGCATACATCGCGTATTTGGAGAGCGGCTGGAGATGCTCCCAGCAACACAGCGCACCAACACGGCCGATATCGAGATCATGCACGGCGAGATGCGAACCGTCGCCTTCGCCGAACACGGTACGCTCGGCGTGCGTCGGTTTCAGCTTGCGGCGCGTGGCGACGGTCTCGCCATCAGGCCCGATGATCCATTGCGCGATGTAAAGGCTGCCGCCGTCCCGCTCGGAAAGCCCCAGCGCCACGTAGATGTTGTTGCGCTTGGCGGCCGCCTGCAATCTCTCGGCCTCCGGCGTGCCGTATTGCAATGAATTGTCGAAATAGCGCGAAACGAACCCGCGCATGATCGCCCAGGCCGGCGCACCGAGCCAAATCCACCACGGATAGCCGGGGATGAAAGTCTCGGGGAAAGCGATGAGGCGAGCACCGTTCGCTCCAGCTTCATCGATTAGCCGAACCGCTTTTTCGATCGAACCTTCCAGATCAAGAAAAGCGGGCGCCGCCTGCACGGCGGCCACTTTGAATTTCGGATGCGCATGGGCCACGGTCAGCTCCTTGGCCGATCTGGAAGCCCGACCGGCACGTGTTGGTTGATAATCCTTCATGCCTCCGCGCCGTCTTCCCTGGGGTCTGCGAGGCACAGATGCAGCGGTGCCGAGGCTAACGCCTCGCCGGAAATCTTCTTGGCTGGGCGCGCAATAAAAATGGGCCAGCGGCGCAACAGAGCGGGGACGCGTTCCCGCCGCCGTGCTACCGTGTTAGCGTCCGTTTGCCGGGCTGCTCGGGTGACGGGTGCGGCCATGAGAACCGTCCTGACAACAAGTGACATTGCTGAGCGGAAGCGCGCTCAGTATTGGCAGGACGCCGTCTGTGACACCTTCGTCGAGCTGGACTGTCAGGTCCGCCCGGACAAGCCATTCTTCGGCGAGCTCGTCACCACCGAATGCGAGGGCTTGCACTTCTCCCGCGTGCGCGCTGACGAACAGACCGTCAAACGCACCCCCACCCGCATCAGCCGCGCCCGCGAGGAGGTAATGCTGATCAGCTTGCAGGTCAGCGGCGTCGGCTCCATCAGCCAGGACGGCCGCGAGGCGCGGCTCGAGGCCGGCGACTTTGCCTGTTACGACTCGACACGGCCATACACGCTGCGGTTCGATTCCACGTTCGAGCAGCTCGTGCTGCATATGCCGCGCGAGGCCATGGTCAGGCGCATCGGTCGCACCGAAACCTGGACTGCGCGGCGGGTATCCGCGGCAAGCCCGGTCGGCTCTCTCGTGCTGCCGTTCGTGCGCCGCACCGCGTCCATCGTCTCTGACGTGGCTCCGGCCACAGCGAGCCGGCTTTCCGAAACCTGCCTGTCGCTCGTCACCGCGGCGCTCGGCGAAAATCTCAGCGATACGCTCGAAGGTCAAAGCGCCGCGCGTACCGCGCTGACATTCCGCGCCAAGGCGGTCATCGAAGGCAACCTGCACGATCACACGCTCAACACCGAGAAGGTCGCGGCGATGCTTTGCATCTCGTCGCGCTACCTCCAGGACCTTTTTCAGGCCGAGCAGACAACGGTGAGCGATTGGATCTGGATGCGGCGGCTGGAAAAGAGCCGGCGCGACCTCGCCGATCCGCTGCGCGCTCGCGAGAGTATCGCGCAAATCGCGCTGGCTTGCGGGTTCCTGGACTTCGGACATTTCAGCCGACGCTACAAAGAAGCGTTCGGCATGCCGCCGCGCCAATATCGCGCTGCGCAGCGCGGGACCTCAACGTAACGGCGAGCCGACCGCATAGCGGATTATGCGAGGCTCAATGCCTATCCGTTCATCTGGGTCTGAAGGAAGGCTCCGGCGTTGCGCACGGCATCACGTCCTTCGCTGAGCATGAAGCCGAACAGGTGCCAGACGTGCGGCATGTTGGGCCAGATTTCGAGCCGCACCGAAACGCCGGCGGTACCGGCACAAGCGGCGAGCCGCGTGGCGTCATCGAGCAGGATTTCCGCTGAGCCGACGTGAATGAGCAGCGGCGACAAACCGGAAAGATCTCCCTCAAGCGGCGAGAGCTGGCTGCCGCGCCCTGCGCCCGCAACACTGCCGCGATACGACCGCCCGGCGTGCAACAAATTGTCCCTGTTCAATGCCAAATCGCTCTTGGCTTTGCTGTTCATCGACCCGCCGGTGCACTCGAGATCGAGCCACGGCGAAATGGAAAGTCCCGCGGCTGGCAGCGGCAGGCCGGCGTCGCGGATCGCCATCATCCCGGTCACTACGAGCCCGCCGCCTGCGGAGTCTCCGGCGAAGACGATGGATTTGGCGGGCGTACCGCGATCGAGCAGCCATTTATAAGATGTAACGATATCGTCGACGGCCGCAGGGAACGGATCTTCAGGCGCCAGGCGATAGTCGATCGCAAGCGCGCGCGCTTTGGTGGCGCGGCCAATCTCGCCAACAAGAGGCCGATATCCGTTGGCGGAGCCCGAGACATAGCCGCCGCCGTGCAGGTAAAGCACCACGCGGTCCGCCCGCACTCCGGGCGCGTCAACCCACAGTCCGGGTACCCCGCCGGCTTGAGCAGCTTCGAACTTGAGATCGGGCGCGATCTGCACGCTTGCCAGCAAGCCCTCAAACTCGGCGCGCGCCTGCGCTGGCGGCGCGCCGAAATTCGGACCGCCCTGGCTCATCAGGCCGAGCAGCGTCGCCAATTCTTGAGCGCTCATAATTCCCTCCCCTGACCCTGCACGAGTGTAACTGGCGCGTTGCGCGAGACAATCGGGAGGAGCTTCCAAAATGAGGAGGAAAGATTCTTGGCCAAAAAGCGGGATAGCTAGTTACGGGCGACGATCTCGCGCTCACCTTGGTATGTTGCCGGCTCGGCCGGCCACTTCGCGGCGCGACGGCGCAACAGGAAAGATGGCCGCCGCCGTGCGATGGCGCCGCGGCGGCGACGACGCCACGTCGGCTCCTCAACGCGCAGCGCGCCGATCCGCGCGAACGGTTCCCGTAAAGTGCCGTCGCGTTCGCCCACGAGAAGCGGCAACCCAAGCACGCGGCCCCACGACTGCCAGTCAGCGACAATCTCGTCGTCTTCGCTCGCCGCGATCAGTGGCAGCGAGAGGTGCGGATCGCGATGCTCGAGGACGACGGCGATTGCCGTCGGCGGCTCGTTAGCCTTGCCATAGAGACGAATGGAGACGCCGCGGAACGCAGCTACTGGCAAGCTGATCGCCATGAGCATGCCGCGAACAGAGCGGCGCACCACCACGCGACGGGAATGGAGATCGACGAATCGCACGCGCCCATCGGCGGCGTCATCGACAGCTTCAAACCGCGCGGGCAAAGAGAAGGGGTCGAGCCGCAACGTGCGGCTCGACCCGGCAGCTGACCTGCCGGCTTCCATCTGACGCCCCGAACTTTAGCTCCCGCCGGGCTGTTTGCCGCCCGGTTGCCGCGAGAATGCCAGAGCGAAGTCGTAATCGCCTTAAGAAGCCTGGTTAAAAGCCCGTATCAGCGCGGCCAATGGCGCGCATGATTGACGAGGCATTGCGACAAAATCTGCGATTAACGCTTGAGCAACGTCCATGGCTTGAACCGAGCCGCGTCCGCCAACATCTTCGGCTTGTGTTTTAGTCTATTCCTGCCTAATTCCGGCCCTTGATGTCTTCCTCGCTCCTCGATCAATCCGACCTTGCCGCCAACGCTGAACGGCTCGTGACCGCCGCGCGCCGCGCCGGCGCCGATCAGGCCGACGCGCTCGCCGTCCGCGCCGTCTCGCTTTCGGTCGATGTGCGCGACGGTGCGGTCGAGGAGTCACAGCGCTCGGAGGGCGACGATCTCGGTCTGCGTGTTCTCGTCGGGCACCGGCAGGCGGTGGTGTCCACCAACGACCTCAAGGCCGACGGCTTCGCCGCGTTGGCCGAACGCGCCGTTGCCATGGCGCGCGCGGCGCCGGAAGACCGTTATGCCGGGCTTGCCGATGATTTCCTTGCTGGCGAAAGAGTTCCCCGGGCTCGATCTCATCGATCCCGAGATGCCGGATGTCGGCGCGCTCGAAACGCTCGCGCGCGAAGCCGAACAAGCCGGGCTTGCGGTAGCCGGCGTTACCAAATCGGGCGGAGCGTCCGCCTCGGCCGGCATATCCGGCCTGGTGCTGGTGACGAGCCATGGCTTCAGCGGCACGACCATCGCGTCGCGTCACGGCGTCGCCATGACCGCGATTGCCGGCGAAGGCACCGGAATGGAGCGCGACTACGATTTTTCCTCGACGCTGCACGCCAGCGACCTCGAACCCGCACAGATCATTGGCCGCCGCGCCGGCGAGCGGGCCATCAAGCGCCTCAATCCGCGCAAAGTCGCCACGCAGCGCGTCCCCGTTGTTTTCGACTCCCGCGTATCAGGTTCGCTGGTCGGGCACCTCGTGAACGCTGCGAACGGCAGCGCCATTGCCCGCAAGACGAGCTTCCTGCGCGAAAAGCTCGGCGCGCAGATTTTTCCCGCCAGCATCACCGTCATTGACGATCCCCTGCGGCCACGCGGATTGCGCTCCCGCCCATTCGATGCCGAGGGCATCGCCGGACAGCGCCTCGCGCTGGTGCAGAACGGCGTGCTCGTGAGCTGGGTTCTCGACAGCGCGACTGCGCGCGAGCTCGGCATGAAGACCACCGGCCACGCCCAGCGCGGTGTTTCGTCAACGCCCTCGCCCGGGCCGAGCAATCTGCACCTCGCCGCCGGAACGAAAACTCCGGACGAACTGATCGCCGACATTGACGAAGGTCTCTACGTCACGGACATGATCGGCATGGGCGTCAATCTGGTCAGCGGAGATTATAGCCGCGGCGCCTCTGGCTTCTGGATCGAGAAAGGGAAACTCACCTTTCCGGTTAGTGAGGTCACAATTGCCGGCCATCTTCTTGAGATGTTCGCCGGTTTGGAGCCTGCGAACGATTTGGTATTCCGCTATGGCACCAACGCTCCGAGCCTGCGTGTTGAGGGCTTGACCGTTGCCGGTCACTGACATCGTCGATCCGGCCGCAGCAGCCGCACATTTGGCTGCGTGCGTACGCGAGGCAGGCCAGCTCGCACTGTCGATGTTCCGCACGTCGGTAAAGCAGTGGAATAAGGCCGGGTCTTCCCCCGTCAGCGATGCCGATATCGCCGTCGACCGGTTGTTATACGAACAGTTGACCGGTGCGTTTCCGAACGTCGCGTGGTTGTCCGAGGAAAGCGTCGACGATCCATCGCGACTCGCTGCGCGTTACGTGTGGATTGTCGACCCGATTGACGGAACGCGCGCCTTTCTCGCGGATTTGCCGGATTGGACGGTTTCCGCGGCGCTGGTCGAAAATGGCCGCCCGATCGCCGCTTGCCTGTTCGCTCCCGTCACCGACGAGTTTTTCCTGGCGTCGGCCAATACCGGCGTCACGTGCAATGGAGCGCCGATTGCCGTCACGCAAGGTGCTTCGCTTGCGCAGGCGCGTGTCGCCGGACCGAGGAGTTTGATGTCACGACTAAGGTCGTTGGAGCCCGACCTCATCACCCTGCCGCGTGTTCACTCGCTTGCGCTTCGCTTTGCCCGCGTCGCACAGGGAACTGTGGATGCTGCAATTGCCGGACCCGACAGCCACGACTGGGACCTTGCGGCAGCCGATCTTTTGGTGCACGAAGCCGGCGGGGCGTTGACGCGTGTCGGAGGTGGCACGGTGGTCTATAACCGCCCTGATCCGCGGCACGGAATTCTCGTCGCCGCCGGACACGAACGGCTCGCCGTTCTCAACGAACACCTCGGCGACGAACGCCTCACCTCTTTGTAAATCGCGAAGCTTGCGCGGGTTCAGCAGCATGGCGGACATCCCCGAACAGCGTTCGAAGCAATTGCTTCATCTGGTTTTCGGCGGCGAACTCAGCGACGTGACGGGTATTGAGTTCAAAGATCTCCACAAACTCGACATCGTCGGGATTTATCCGAATTATGCCAGCGCCTACGTGGCCTGGAAGGAAAAGGCGCAACGCACGGTCGACAACGCGGAGATGCGCTATTTCATTGTGCATTTGCACCGGCTGCTCGATCCCGAAACCCCGACGCAACATTAAAGAGGAGTGGATGGCGCGGAATTGGTGCCTTCGGTCGCGCCAAGGCCGGTTTATACTCGCCGCGACGCCGACTGTCGGCGCGCGGCGCGCTTGCCCGCGCGATGGAGTGTAATGCGTGCGTGATCGCGTCCCCTTTGTGCTGCGACTTTATCAATTGGCGTCCAACGCCGCAGCCAAACCGTTCGCTCCCTGGCTGCTGGCGCGGCGCATCAAGCGCGGCAAGGAAGATCCGGCACGGCTGGGCGAGCGCTACGGCCAGGCAAGCCTCCCTCGCCCCGCGGGACCACTGATTTGGCTGCACGGCGCCAGTGTCGGAGAGCTTCTGGCCGTCGTTCCGCTGATCGAACGCTTGCGCGCGATGAACTTCGCCGTGCTTGTAACCTCAGGCACCGTCACTTCGGCGGCACTTGCCGCGCAACGCTTGCCGGCCGGCGCCGTCCACCAATTCATTCCCCTCGATGCCCCAAAGTTTGTGGCGCAATTCCTCGACCACTGGCATCCCGATCTCGCGCTGTTTGTCGAATCCGATTTGTGGCCCAATCTCATTCTCACTTGCTCGGATCGCGGCATACCCATCATCCTGGTGAACGGCCGCGTCTCCGAGCGATCCTTTCAACGCTGGCGCCTGGCGTCCGGCGGGATCGGCGCGCTACTTGAACGCTTCGATCTCTGCCTCACTCAGTCGAAAGCCGACACCCAACGCTACGCCCGTCTTGGCGCTTCACACATCACCAGCATCGGCAATTTAAAGCTCGACGTACCGCCGCCTCCGGTCGATCGCGTTATGTTGCGCGACCTTAAGACGTCGATCGGCGCACGGCGCGTGATTGCCGCGGCGTCTACACATGCCGGCGAGGAAGCCGCTATCATCAACGCCCACAAGCGGCTGCGCGCCAAACATCCCTCTCTGCTGACGGTTATCGCACCGCGCCATCCGGACCGCGGCCGCGCCATTGGCGAACTGGCGAAGACGGCTGGCCTCTCAGTGGCGCAACGTTCGCTCGGCGAGCAGCCGAACTCCGGCGTCGACATTTTTGTCGCCGACACGCTGGGCGAGCTTGGTCTCGTATATCGTGTCGCGCCGATTGTGTTTATGGGCGGCTCGCTGGCGAGCCATGGCGGCCAAAATCCGATTGAACCGATCAGGCTCGGCGCCGCCGTCGTTCACGGCCCGCATGTCTGGAATTTCGCGGAGATTTACGAGACCCTGGATTTAGCGCAAGGCGCGCAAGCCATTGCCGACGAAGAGACGCTGACGACTTGTCTTTCGGCTTGGCTCACCGATCCCACCTCGCGTACCGCCGTCGCCGACGCGGCCATGGCGACCGTCAAGACGATGAGCGGTGCGCTTGAACGCACGCTTGCCGCGCTTGAGCCGTATTTGATGCAGCTGCGGCTCGAACAGCGAGCCTCCTGAGCTTGCCATGAGCGGATGCACAGCATGATGTCCGCGCCGGACCTTATCGCCGGCCTCTACCGGACCTGAGCGCAGATGCGCGAACCGGCATTTTGGTGGAAAGGAAAAGCGGCGGCCGACTGCTTGCTCCTGTCGCCGGCATCTATGGCGCCATCGCCGCGATGCGGCTTAGATCTCCGGGACAAAAAGTTGGCATCCCGGTCATTTGTGTGGGCAACCTCACCCTCGGCGGCGCCGGCAAGACGCCCACTGCGCTGACCGTCGGGCGGCTTTTGCTTGCCGAGAGCAAACGCCCATTCTTTCTGACTCTGCGGCTATGGCGGGCGCCTCGCCGGTCCGGTGGGTGCCGATCGCACGATTTATGGCGCCGCCGATGTCGGCGACGAGCCTTTGCTCTTGGCCGAGCTGGCGCCAACCATCGTCGCGCGCGACCGCCTCGCCGGCGCACGGGCCGCGCAGCGTGACGGCGCGGACGTGATTGTGATGGACGACGGTTTTCAGAACCCGTCGCTTGCCAAAGACCTTGCGATTTTGGTGGTCGATGGACGGCGAGCTATCGGTAATGGCCGCGTCTTCCCGGCAGGTCCATTGCGCGCACCGTTGGAAGCGCAACTCGCCTGCGCTCAAGCGATGCTCGTCGTTGGCGCGCCGTCGGACGGCGTTGCTCCCATAGGGGCGATTGCGCGGCGGCATGGCATTGCACTCTTCCACGGCTCGCTTGAGCCCGACCGCGCGAACCTCGATGCGCTCGGCGGGCGTCCCGTTCTCGCTTTCGCCGGCATCGCCGATCCGGAAAAATTCTACGCCACGCTGCACGACGCGGGCGTCGCCATCGCCGAACGCGCAAGCTTTCCGGATCACCACCGCTACACGGCCGCCGACGCGCGCGCTCTCATCGCACGTGCGGACGCGGCGGGCGTCGCACTGATCACCACCGAGAAAGACTATGTGCGATTTGCCGGCGACGCCGCGCTGGCCGAACTGGCTGCTCGTACAAACGTCCTGCGCGTTCGTTTGAAGGTCGAGGAGGAGCCCGAGTTCCGCCGATTAATATTAAGCGCCGTCGAACGACGCTAGCGGCAAGCGTCAAATCCGCTCCACTCGTCAGGCCCGGTCACCGTAAGCGCCAGCGTGCCGCTGCAATACGATCTCGGGAGTGGCATAAGCTTCCTGCAAATCCACGCTCCAATAGCGGAGTTCCTCGAGCGGGATGGCAACGCCGGTCACGGCGCAACGCACGAACGTTCCGGGCCGGACGACGCGGAAATCGCCATCAAGATATTTGATCTCGGCTTCCCCCGGCATGGGGAAGGAGCGATCGGTGCGATTAAGCAAAAGCAAACCTCCGCAGACCGGGACCGCACAACCTCAGCCAAGATAGTCGCTCTGTCCGCGGATGAAAACCCGGCAGGTTTGTTGAGAGGAATTGAAAAAGGTACGCCGCGCCGATGAGATCGACGCGGCGTTAGCTCAAAGCTTCGGCGCCCGCGGATACCTCAACGCAAGACGTAACGCGCGGTCTCGGCGAGCGACTGGAAGCTTCGCTACCTCACCAGCACGCGCGCGGGTGCCAATAGCACCAGCCACGGCCGTAGCCCCAACGACGGTAGCCCCAACCCGGGCCCCAACCGCAGCGGCCCCAGCGACACCACACGTGGGTGATGTTTCCGGACGCGGCGTCGTTGGCGACTCCTGCGGGCAACGGCGCAATTGGGGCGGCGCGGGACACGCCGACACCGGCTGCGAAAATGAAAGCTGCGACCGCAATCGCGAACGCCATTCGAATCATGCTTCTCCTCCATTGGACAGATTGATCTCTGCCAAAGTCATAATCCGGAAGCAAGTTCGCCGTTCCGTAACGCCACGATTTCAAAAGCGATAATGAATAAACCGTCAGATTTTTTTTCGCGGGAAATGAACAAACGGTCATTTTGAAGTTCGCTGCGGCGCGACATAGACGCGCGCAACTTGGTAAGCGAACTAAAAAAGATCGCCCTGACCGGGATCGACGATATGCCGCCGGCGGCGCGTCGGTCGCTCAACATGCGATCCTGCCGATGTTTGCACGCTGTCAGCACGCGCGCCGACCTTGCCGTCAGAAAATTCAATGTCGATACGCGCGCCGATCGCAACTGCCGTCGCCGTTCGCAGCGGACGGCCATTGCGGTCGCGCACCAGCGCAAAACCGCGCGCCAAAATGCCGCGGTAAGAGAAGGCGGCGAGCAATTGCGAATTGCGCTCCCAGCGCGCCCAGCGCACGTCGAGGAGATTATCGATGGCGCGGTCGGCGCGGTTACCCAAAACCCCGACCCGTTCACGCCCGCGCGCCACGTTAGTGCGGTGGGCCGCGAGATTAGCAGCGGCACTGGCGCGCAAGCGCACTGCGATATGGTTATAGCGATCGCGACGGCGTTCAACGTGGGTGCGCAGAAGGTGCGTGCTCAGCCGGCCGCCGATCCGCGACAAGGCCATGCGATGAATATGCGCGTTCGCCCGCAGCGCCCGGGAGAGAACATGGGCTGCATGATCAAGTCGCTGCCGCGGTGAGGCCAGAAGATCGTCGGCGTCCGGCAAAGCGCGCGAGGCGGAGCGGAGCGCGTTCCGCCTCGCCTCGTGGGCCCGCAGCCAGCCGGTGAGCGCCCGCCGTTCGAGACTCTCGATATCGACGATCAGTTCCGAGCGGACCGGCACCGCCATTTCGGCGGCAGCGGTCGGCGTCGGTGCCCGGCGGTCGGCGACAAAATCAAGCAGCGTCACATCGGTCTCGTGACCAACCGCGGAGATCAGCGGAATGAAGCTTTCCGCCGCCGCGCGTACCACGATCTCCTCGTTGAACGACCACAAATCTTCGAGCGAGCCGCCGCCGCGCGCGACAATGAGAAGATGAGGGCGCGGGGGCGAACCGTTTTCGGCAAGTGCGTTGAATCCGGCGATGGCGGCGGCGACTTCGCGCGCTGAACCTTCGCCTTGAACCTTGACCGGCCACACGATGACGTGTCGCGGAAAGCGGTCGGCGAGCCGATGCAGAATGTCGCGAATGACGGCACCGGTCGGCGATGTGATGACGCCGATCACCGCCGGCAAATACGGCAGCAGCTGCTTCCGCGCCTCGTCGAATAACCCTTCGGCGGTCAGCCGGCGCTTGCGCTCCTCAAGCAGCGCCATCAGCGCACCGAGGCCCGCCGGCTCAAGCGTCTCGACGATGATCTGGTATTGCGAACGGCCAGGATAGGTGGTCAGCCGGCCGGTAACGACGACTTCGAGACCGGCTTCCAGCTTGAGCTTTATGCGCGTCGCGGTGCTTCGCCAGATAACTCCCGAGATGCAGGCGCGGTCGTCTTTGAGATCGAAATAAACATGTCCATTGGAATGGTAGCTGACTTTTCCGAGCTCGCCGCGCACGCGGACAAAACCATAGGCGTCCTCAATGGTGCGCTTGAGCGCGGCCGAGAGCTCGGAAACCGTCAATTCCGGCAGATTGAGACGCGGCTCGTTCATGGACTTAAAAGGCGATGTACAACCTTGCATGACGGCCTACTGGCCGGAGCAAACCCTTGCAAACAAAGCCGCAATAGTCCGTACGCGCATGCCGGGTCAAGGCCGCTAATGGCCCTTGCCCGATGTTGCGGCCCGGTACGCCGTGCTAAAGGGGCCAAGGCAAGGTCACGATGAATATTCTACTTCTCGGGTCCGGCGGGCGCGAGCACGCGCTCGCCTGGAAAATGGCGGCAAGCCCCCTCACCGATCGGCTGTATTGTGCGCCCGGCAATGCCGGCATAGCGCGCGACGCCGAATGCGTGGCGCTCGACATCGAGGATCACGCTTCGGTCATTACGTTTTGCAAATCCCGCAACGTCGATTTTGTCGTAGTCGGGCCTGAGGGTCCCCTGTGCGCCGGCATAGTCGACCATCTCGAGGCGGCCGGCATCAAAGCATTCGGGCCGAGCCGGTTGGCGGCGCGGCTTGAAGGCTCCAAAGGCTTCACCAAGGACCTCTGCCGGGCCAACAACATACCGACTGCGAGCTATGCCCGTTTTCAGGCCGCCGCTCCCGCCAAAGATTATGTCCGCGCGCATGGCGCACCGATCGTCGTCAAGGCCGACGGCCTTGCCGCCGGCAAAGGCGTCGTTGTCGCCGAAAGCGTCGGCGACGCCGAAGACGCCATCGACGCCATCCTCGGCGGCGGCGTGGGCGACGCCGGCGCGGAATTGGTGATTGAAGAATTTCTCAAGGGTGAAGAGGCGTCGTTCTTCGCGCTGTGCGACGGCGAGACCGCGATTGCGCTGGCGTCGGCGCAGGATCACAAGCGTGCTTTCGACGGCGACAAGGGACCGAACACTGGAGGCATGGGCGCTTATTCGCCGGCACCCATCGTCGACGACGCCATGACGCGACGCGTCATGAACGAGATTGTCACGCCAACGCTGCGGGCGATGCAGGCGATGAACGCGCCCTTCAAAGGCATTCTCTACGCCGGCTTGATGATCACCGCGCAAGGCCCGAAGCTGATCGAATATAATGTCCGCTTCGGCGATCCGGAGTGCCAAGTGCTGATGCCACGTTTGATGTCCGATCTTGTGCCGGCCTTGCTGGCAAGCCGGGACGGCATGCTCAAATCAATCGATCTGCGCTGGTACCCGGAGGATGCGTTGACCGTCGTTATGGCCGCGCGTGGTTATCCCGGTGCTTATGCCAAGGGCTCCGTGATCGAAGGACTGGATAAAGCAGCAGCCGTCGAAGGCGTCGAGATCTTTCATGCCGGCACCAAGGCCGACGGCGAGCGCATCGTTGCCAATGGCGGACGCGTACTTAACGTCTCTGCTGTCGGCAAAACCGTGAGTGAGGCGCGCGAACGAGCCTACGAAGCCGCGTCGCGGATCCGCTGGCCGGAGGGATTTTACCGGCGCGACATCGGCTGGCGCGCCTTGGAGCGCACAACTGGCGCCGCGCGCTGATTGGCGTTATGCGAAGTCATGAGCGCGAGCGATCGACAGACGACCTTCTCCGGGACCAAAGAAGTCGCCGAACGGCTAAAGTTCGACGCCGGAGGCCTCGAAGCTTATTTGCGCGAGCATCTGCCCGGGTTTGAGGGCCCGCTCACTCTCAGCCAGTTTAAGGGCGGCCAATCGAACCCGACATATCTCGTTGAAACGCCGCAACGGCGTTACGTGCTTCGCCGAAAGCCGCCGGGCAAATTGTTACCGTCGGCGCATGCCGTCGATCGCGAGCACCGTGTGATCTCCGCGCTGCACGCGCAAGGCTTCCCGGTGCCGGAACCGCTTCTCTACTGCGCCGACGAAAGCGTCACCGGCACCGCGTTCTTTCTCATGTCCTATGTCGAGGGCCGCGTGTTTTGGGACGCGGAGATGCCGTCGTCCAATCCGACCGAACGCGCGCAAGTCTATGACGCAATGAACGCGGCGTTGGCGCGCCTGCATAGCTTCGACCCTGCGGCAATCGGCCTGGGCGACTTCGGCCGCGGCGAAAATTACGTGGCGCGGCAAGTAGAGCGCTGGTCGAAGCAATACCGCGCATCCGAGACGGAGAACATCGAAGACATGGAGCGGCTGATGGCTTGGCTCCCCGCCCATCTGCCCCCGGCACAAGCGCCGCGGCTGGTGCACGGCGACTACCGGCTCGACAACATGATCCTCGCGACCAAAGAGCCAAAGATCCTCGCCGTGCTCGATTGGGAGCTCTCGACACTTGGCGACCCGCTTGCCGATTTTTCCTACCATCTGATGCAATGGCACATGCCGCCGTCGGACGCGGGAACCGGCTCGCTGGTCGGGCACGATCTTGCGGCGCTCGGAATTCCGCCGCTTGCCGAGTACGTCGAGGCTTACGTAAGGCGGACCGGCCTCGACCCGCGCCCCTATCTCGCGGTGTACTCCGCTTACAATTTCTTCCGCATTGCCGCGATCCTTCAGGGCATTGTTGGACGCGTCCGCGACGGCACGGCCACAAGCGCATTTGCCGCAGCGAAAGCGGCGCTGGTGCGTCCGCTGGCAACCAAGGCCTGGGAGTTTGCGCAACAAGCGGGCGCGACGTGACCCGCAGGAACGGATGAAAACGTTCGCGCTCGCTCTAAGTGCCGGAGGCGCGCGCGGTCTTGCCCATATTGCCGTGATCGAGGCGCTCGACGAGATGGGCATAAAGCCGGCGGCGATCGCCGGCACTTCAATCGGCGCTTTGATTGGCGCCGGATACGCCGCAGGGATGCGCGGCAAGGACATTCGCCGCCACGTCATCGATTTCGCCCACGATCGCGGCGACACGATGCGCCGCCTTGTTGCCGCACGCGCGGGCTCGCTCACCGACGTTTTCGCCGGCGCATTCGGCCAGGCGGCTCAAATCGACGCCGAGAAATTTTGCGCGCAATTCCTGCCCGAAGCCGTGCCGCAGGATTTTTCCGGGCTTGCCATTCCGCTCACCGTCATGACGACCGATCTGCATCGCCGCGAAGAAGCGGCGCTCACCGCGGGACCGCTTCACGCGGCGCTCGCCGCCTCCATCGCCATTCCCGGGCTGTTGCGGCCGGTCGCGATCGGCCCGCGTGTTCTCATCGACGGCGGCACCACTAATCCGCTCGCCTTTGATCGGCTTCACGGCCGGGCCGACATCGTTGTCGCCATCGACGTGCTCAGCCAGCCGCCCTCCGAGCGCGCCGATATCCCCGGACCCTGGGCGAGCGTCATCACGACGCTCAACATCATGGGCAGCGCCATCGTCGCCGCAAAGCTCGCACTGAACCCGCCCGATATCGTGATCCGTCCGAACGTCGGAATTTTTCGCACGCTCGATTTTTATCAAGCGACCGCTATTTTACGCGCGGCAAATGCGGTCAAGGCCGAGGTCACGGCGCAGCTTGAACGCTTGCTCGCCTGATTAGCGCTTCGCCTGAAAAAAGTTCTTCAGGAGCTCGGACGCTTCTGCCTCCGCCAACCCTCCATAAACCTCGGGCCGGTGATGGCAGGACGGCGACGCGAAGAACTCAACGCCGTTGTCCACCGCGCCGCCCTTAGGGTCGGGCGCTCCATAATAAAGGCGGCGAATGCGCGCGAAAGAAATGGCGCCGGCGCACATGGCACAGGGTTCGAGCGTGACGTAAAGATCGCAGTCGCTAAGGCGTTCGCTGCCGAGTGCGGCGGCAGCCTCGCGAATGGCGATTATTTCGGCATGCGCGGTCGGATCGCGGTCGGCGAGCGTTCGGTTGCCGCCGCGAGCCAAAACGGCGCCGCGCTGGATGACGACACAGCCGATCGGAACCTCGCCCCTTTGGCCTGCGGCTCGGGCCTCCTCCATCGCCATTTCCATAAACGACGTCATCGCATCGTACCGCCATGCCCATCCGCGCGCTTGTGCCGGGCGTCCATGCCTTTATACACCTCGACATATGAACGAACGCAGCGACAAGCCCGGCGAGCGCATCGCCAAAGTCATTGCCCGTGCCGGCCTGGCGTCCCGCCGCGAAGCGGAAGCCTGGATCGCCGCCGGGCGCGTCGCGGTGAATGGCATTGTCATCGACTCGCCTGCTCGCAATGTGACCGCGCGCGATGAACTTTCTGTTGACGGCAAAGCATTGCCGGCACGGGAACGCACGCGGCTGTTCCTCTATCACAAGCCGCGCGGACTACTAACCACGCGCACCGACCCACAAGGACGGCCGACGGTATTCGAGCGGCTGCCGAAAGACCTGCCGCGACTGATCAGCATCGGCCGACTCGATTTCAACACCGAAGGGCTTTTGCTGCTCACCAACGATGGCGCGCTGGCGCGGATATTGGAGTTGCCGGCGACCGGATGGCTGCGCCGCTATCGGGTTCGCGCCCACGGCTCGGTGACGCAAGCCAAACTCGACGAGTTACGCGGCGGCGTCGACATCGACGGAATTCATTACGGCAGCGTGGAAGCCACGTTAGATCGCGTTCAGGGCTCGAACCTTTGGCTCACCTTTGCCATACGCGAGGGAAAGAATCGCGAGGTGCGGATACTGCTCGGCCATCTCGGACTTACGGTCGCGCGTTTGATCCGCCTTTCCTTTGGACCTTTTCAGCTTGGCGAGCTTGCCGAAGGCGCGGTGGAGGAAGTCCGCACGCGAGTCCTGCGCGAACAACTCGGCGAACGCCTCGTTGCACTTTCCGGTGCCGACTTTTCAACGCCGCCACCGCCGCGCGCCAGCGAGAGCAAAGGAGAGGCACGCGGCTCGCCCGCAGAAAAAGCCACCGGACCGCCGCACCAAATCACACTCCTGGCGCGGCCACGAAGAGGATCGTCCGGCAAAAAAGCTCCGGCGCAAATTTCACGGCACGCGCCGCGACGACAAACCGCGCGAACAAACACCGCGGGACGCGCGTCCCGGCGAGGTATTCGACCGCAAGGGTCGCAAGATCGCTGTGGAGAAACACGGCGAGCCGCGTCAGCAACCGCTGCAAACGCCGCGAAAGACTGATCGACACCGCGGCGGGCGAGACGCCCGTTTCGGCAAGGGCGGCGGTCGCCAAAAGCCGCGGCGGCGCTGATGCGCGTCGTTGGCGGCCACTTGCGCGGCCGGGCGCTGGCCGGCCCCGAAATCGGCGGCGATCCGTCCCACCGCCGATCGTCTCCGGGAGTCACTGTTTAACATTCTGCTGCACGCCTATGACGACCCGGTTACTGGCGCGCGGGTGCTCGACCTTTTTGCCGGGACCGGCGCGCTCGGGGTCGAGGCATTGTCTCGCGGCGCCGCCTTCGCGCTGTTTGTCGACCAAAGCGCGGAGGCGCGCGCGCTGTTACGCGAAAACGTCACCGCTCTTGGTCTCGGCGGCACCTCGCGTATTTTCCGGCGCGATGCGACCATGCTCGGGCCCGCGCATCCGCTTGAACCGTTCTCGCTCGCTTTCCTCGACCCGCCCTATGGCCAAGGCTTGGCACAACAAGCCCTTGGTTCGGCGCATAATGGCGGCTGGCTCCTGCCTGGCGCTCTCGTGGTCGTCGAAGAGACGACCAAGGCCAAGTTCTCGGTGCCGGCGGAATTCACCGAACTCGAGCGGCGCACCTACGACGATACCGAATTTGTTTTCCTGAAATCAGCTTAGCGCCGTCCGAACAGGCGCTCGACGTCGGCAAGTTTCAATTCCACATAGGTCGGCCGGCCGTGATTGCATTGGCCGGAATTTGGCGTGATTTCCATCTCGCGCAGCAGCGCATTCATTTCAGCAGGCTTAAGCCGCCGTCCCGCCCGCACCGAGCCGTAGCAGGCCATGGTGGCAGCGACATGCATCAGTCGGCGTTCGAGCGGCAGCGTTTCGTCCCATTCTTCGAGATGCTGCGGCGAGATCGCGAACGAGACCAGCGCCATCGATCTCGCCGAGCAAAGCCGGCGTTTCTCGCAGGGCGACCGCTCCCGGCCCGAACGACTCGAGCACGATGCCGTAGCGGGCGAGCTCCTCGCCATGCGCGAGCAACCGCTCCACGGCCGGCTCGTCGAGTTCGACGATTTCCGGGATGAGCAGGATCTGCCGCGCTACGCCCGACTGCGCCAACGCCGACTTCAGTCGCTCATAAACAATCCGCTCGTGCGCGGCATGCTGATCGACAATAACAAGGCCGTCGCGAGTCTGCGCCACAATGTAAGTTTCATGCACCTGCGCCCGCGCCGCCCCCAGCGGATGATCGAGGCCCTCGCCGCTCGGGGCCGCGAACGCTGTCGTCTCCGCATAGAAATCGTCGCCGAGCGCCGGCGAAAGCGCTCGCCGCAGGCGCGCCGACATCAAACGAAGTTTGCGTGCGCTCCGCGAAGCCGAAACTGCCCGGCCATGACGAACGGACCGCAGGGACGTCCGGCCGCGGCCGCAACGCCGCGAGGACGCCGGCGCCACCGGTGGTCGCGGCGCTCCTTCCTTCACGCGCGAGCGCGCTCTTGAGCGCGTGGACGATCAGCGCGCGCACCAAGCCGGCGTCGCGGAAGCGCACCTCGGCCTTGGCCGGGTGGACGTTGACGTCGACTTCGCGCGCCGGCAGCGTGACGAAGAGCGCAACCAGCGGATGGCGGTCGCGCGGCAGATAGTCCGCGTAGGCGGCGCGGACCGCGCCGATCAACAGCTTGTCGCGCACCGCCCGGCCGTTGACGAAGAGATATTGCCCAAGCGAGTTCGCGCGGGTGAGCGTCGGCAGCGCCGCGAAGCCTTCGACCATCACGCCCTCGCGTTCGGCGTGGATGGAAATCGCGTTGGCGCGAAAGTCCGCCCCGAGGACGTCTCCAAGCCGCGCCAGCCGGCCTGCGGCGCCGGGCAGCGCCGCGGCAAAGTTAACCGGCGCGCGCTCTTCGCCCGCCAGCGTGAAAGCAACATCAGGACGGCTCATGGCAAGGCGGCGCACCACCTCGCGAATGGCGTCCGCCTCGGTGCGATCGGTCTTGAGAAACTTCAGGCGCGCCGGCGTCGCAAAGAAAAGATCGCGCACCTCGACACGCGTGCCGCCGCCGAGCGCCGCCGGCTTGAGGGTGGACTTGGCTCCAGCGTCGACCTCGATCGACCAGGCGTGTGGCTCCTCGGCGTGCCGGCTGATGATGGCAAGCCGCGCCACAGCGCCGATCGACGGCAACGCTTCGCCGCGAAACCCCAGCGTATTTATCGCAACGAGTTCCTCGTCGTTGAGCTTCGACGTGGCATGCCGTTCGACGGCCATCCCAAGATCGGCATGCCGCATGCCCTCGCCGTCATCGCTCACAGAAATGAGCCGCCGCCCGCCCCCGTCGGTGAAAACGTCGATGCGCATGGCACCGGCGTCGAGCGCGTTCTCGACCAGCTCCTTGACCACGCTCGCCGGACGCTCAACCACCTCACCGGCGGCGATGCGATTGACGATCGACTCGGGCAGCTGGCGGATGGACCATTGGCGATTCGCAGAAACCTGCCCGACTTTAGCCCCGCACACCGCTGATGGCGAGCCGGCGGCCTCGGCAGAACACCGCTATGCGCACTACCCACAGCCCTGCGGGACGGCGAAGAAGACTTAATCCATCCAGCCGCGATGGACGTCGAATATGCGCGCGGCTTCGGCCACATCGGGCAACTCGAACACCGCCGGTTCACCGAGCGCAGTCCTGGTGTCGCCGTAGCCCGCCTGCCAGTGCTCCTCCATCGCCCGCCGCGAGAACTCAAACATCTTGCCCGCAGTTTCGAATTTGTTGGACTGATACTTGAGCTGCACGATGGTCGCGACTTTTCCCCGTGCCTGCTCGGACAAGAACTGCACGTCGGGATCGTTCTGGCACTGCGCGGGCAATTCATCGATAAACCGGCGCAACGCCATGCGGAATTTCTGCATCCGCTTGTATTGCTCGAGCGAGATGTTGATGCGACTGGCGCTGTGGATTTCCATGGCGCGCAGGTTGGCGGATGGAATATCCAGCGGCACTTCGCCGTTTTCGTCCCAAAGATCGACCTGAAACACCAGCGCCGTATGCCGCCCGCGATTGTCGATCACAAACTGCATCGGCGAGTTCGAGATGACGCCGCCATCCCAAAAATATTCGCCGTCGATTTCGGTCGGAGGAAAGCTCGGCGGCAACGACGCACTCGCCAGTATGTGCGCCGGCCCGATCTCTTGTTCGCGATTCTCGAAATATGCGCGCTCCCCGCTGCGCACATTGGTCGCCAAGACCGTAAAGCGCATCGAGTCGTCGTTGATCAAATCAAAATCCACGAGCCGCGACAGCGTCTGTTTCAGCGGCGTGATGTCGTAATAGCTCACCGCCTCCGGGCTGTCGGCGGTCGAGTTCAATGGCGGCAGTGGCCGCGGCGAAAAGAAGCCAGGCGCGCCGTGCAACATGGTGGAAAACGCACTCATGCGGTTTGCCCAGTAGCGCGTGTGCGCGTTGCCGTTCCACGCGAGTTCGGTAAACCATGGAAAGTTGGGTATTCGCACCGGCGGCGCAGTGACCGTTTCCCAGAAATCGCGCAGCCGTTCGACCCGCTTTTCCGGCGGGTTACCCGCAATAATCGCGCCGTTAATCGCGCCGATTGATGTGCCGCATAGCCAATCGACTCCGATGTTGGCCTCGTGCAGCGCTTGGTAAACGCCGGCCTGATATGCGCCCAACGCACCGCCACCCTGCAGCACGAGTGCGACACGCTCGAACGGCAGGATGCGCGTTGCCCCCTTAACCATGCGTTCGGGGGAAGGTGTCTGATTCATTCACGTCTCCTGCACAATCGAATCACAAATGGCGCGCGGATGCTTTCGCTGCCGCCGCCCGATCCTTGAAGGTCTAATTTTCTCGCTGAAAAATTATTGATGTTCGGCGAGCGCCGTTTTCTTGCCGTGGCGTTTCCCACTCGTGCAGGTAGGCGCAACGCGTAATCTACGCAAGAGTTCGTAACGCCAAACGCATATTTGATCTGCGCCGGGAATAAATTTGATCAGGCCGTCACAAAAATGATTCGCCGTCGGCGCAACGACCTTCAGTGATCAATCGTGATGCAGCGAACCGCGGCGCAACTTTTTTAATCCCGCGCGTCGCTTCTTGGTCTCAATGCGTCGCTCGCGCGACGCTTTGGTTGGCTTTGTGGCCCGCCGTGGACGCGGCGCAACGGCGGCGCGACGAATCAACTCTACGAGGCGGGCGAGTGCTTCCGCACGGTTGCGCGCCTGAGTGCGGTGGTCCTGAGCGGTAATGACCACAATTCCCTCGCGGGTGAGACGGCTGCCGGCGAGTCGCATGAGGCGGCTGCGTACGTCTTCGGGCAGCGAAGGTGAGCGGCCTGCGTCAAAACGAAGCTGGACCGCGCTGGAGACTTTATTGACGTTCTGCCCGCCCGGCCCGGAAGCGCGGATGAAGCTCTCTTCGATTTCGCGTTCGTCGATGGCGAGTGCGGCGTTGATGCGGATCATGAGGGCGCACTGCCGTCAAAGCCGGCGCCGCAATCAATCCGCGCCGGTGGCCGCAAGGCCTTCGGGTTGACCCACGACGGTGACGAGAAGGCCGCCATCGAGCAAGCGCTTCGCCACACGCCGCGCGTCGTCGAGCGTTACGGCGTTGATCATTTCCGTCCTGCGGGTGAAATAGTCGACACCGAGGCCGTCAAGCTGCAATTGCACAAGCAAGGCTGCGATCTTGGTCGAGGTATCCAGATTGAGAGCAAACGCGCCGTTGAGATGCGCTTTGGCATCGGTCAGCTCTTGAGCCGTCGGTCCGTCGCTGGCCAAGCGATGAATTTCTTTTTCGATCACATCGAGGGTTTCGCCTGCGCGATCGGCGCGTGTCGCGGTGCCGCCGAGAAACAAGGCCGTGTGATTAAGCCACACCAGACTGTCATAAACCGAATAAGCGAGACCGCGCTTTTCCCGCACTTCTTGATAAAGTCGTGAGGAAAACGCGCCGCCGCCGAGAATGTGATTGACGATATAGGCGGCCATAAAATCGGGATCTTTGCGCGCGATGCCGGGGCCGCCAAAGGTCACGACCGCCTGCGGCACGTCGAGTTTCACCACAATGCGTTTGCCCATCCCCTGCGGCGTCGCCGAGCCGATTTCGTCCAGTTCGGGGCGAGCCGGAAGCGCGCCGAATATCCGGTCGAGCGCCGTCTTGACGGTCTCGGCATCGATGTCGCCGACGACGGCGACTTTCAGGTTCGCGCGCGCGAGTACGCGGTGGGTATAACCGCGAAGATCGCCGGCCGTTATCCCCGGAACGCTGTCCAGAGTCCCCATGATCGGACGGCCGTAGGGATGCCCCGGAAAAGCCGTTTGCCACCACCGCTGACTGGAAATTTCATTCGGGCTGGTCGCGGCGCGGCGGAGCAGCGAAAGGACTTGTCCGCGTACGATCTCGACATCGTCGGCGTCGAAGCGCGGCGCGTTAAGTGAAAGCCTCAAGTCCTCGAACGCTTCGTCTTTGTTCTCCGACAGCGTCCGCAGCGACCCGCGCAAGGTGTCACGCTCGGCCTGGTAGCTCAGCTCGATAGCCTTGCGCTCGAGGCGATCGTGAAACGCTTTGGAATCGAATTCACCAGCGCCTTCGTCAAGCAAAGATGCGACCAAGTTCGCGGTGCCACCCTTGCCCGCGGGATCCTGGGCGGCGCCGCCGACGAAGGCGAAGTCGATGGCGATCAGCGGAACAGCCGGTTCACGCACCAGCCAGGCTTCGATGCCGCCGGGGCTAACCACGCGTTCGACGGTAGTGGCGCCTGCCGGTGTGGCGACAACCACCATCGCCAAGAGGGGAAAAGCAGCGAGCCAGGCCAAGCGGTGGCGGAAAGCGAAAAGCGCACGCGTGGTGAGGTTATTCACGTGTGTTTCTCCTCCGCCTGCACGGCGTGTACCAGATAGCCGGTAGCCGAAGCGCGGCTGTCGAGCCAGGTCCGCGCGGCGTCGCGTACCGCGTCGGCATTCACGGCGCGAATAGTTTCGGGCCAACGGCGCACCATTTCGACCGTCTCGCCGGTCGCGAGCGCCGCACCGTACCAACGGGCAAGCATCGCCTGATTGTCCTGAGCGTAGACCGCATCAGCAATGAGCCTGTTCCTGGCGAGGCTCAACTCGTCCGCGGTTACGCCATGATCGCGGATATCAGCAATCGCAACGTCGATCGCCGCCTCGACCTCACGCAAGGTCTTGCCGGATCGCGGCGTGGCGTAAACGCCGAATTTGCCGTAATCGAGCGCGGTCGGCGAATAGAAGGCACCGGCGCTCACGGCGAGGCCCTGTTCGACGACGAGCGACCGATAGAGACGGCTGTTTTCTCCGCCGCCAAGGATGTGCGCCAATACCTCAAGCGCTTCACTCGTGCCGGGCTTGGCGGTCGTCCGCGACGGAACGAGATACGCGCGGCTGAGACTCGGCTGTTCGACGCGAGGATCCGCAAGGGTGACGGTCCGCGCCGCCTCCTGTACCGGCTCCATCGGGCGCTTGCGCGGTGCGATTTCCGCACGCGGCGCAATTTTGCCGTAGGTCGCGGTAGCGTCTTCCTTGACCTCTTCGGCGGTCACATCGCCTGCGACAACTACAATGGCATTGTTCGGCGTATAGAAGCGCCGATAAAACGCCAATGCCTCGTCTCGGGTGAGCTGTTCGATTTCGGGCCGCCAGCCGATCACCGGGCGGCCGTAGGGGTGGTTGAGGTAAAGCGCCGCATCAATTTGCTCGGACAAGCGGCTGTTCGGGTTGTTGGCGACCCGCATATTCTGCTCTTCCAGCACAACATTAAGTTCGGGCCGCACGACCTCGTCCGTTAGTACCAGTCCGGTGATCCGGTCGGCCTCGAACGCCATCATTTCCTTGAGCTGATCGCGCGGAACGCGCTGAAAGAAGCCCGTATAGTCGCTTGAGGTGAATGCATTTTCCTGACCGCCGATGGCGGCCACGGCTTGCGAAAAACGATTTCCGGGATTTTGCGTGGTGCCTTTAAACATCAAGTGTTCGAGAAAGTGCGCGAGCCCCGATTTTCCCGGTGTCTCGTCGGCGGAGCCCACTTTGTACCAGATCATGTGCGTGACTACCGGCGCGCGATGATCGGGCAACACCACGACCTCGAGCCCGTTGGAAAGCTTAAAGGACGTGACGCTTGCCTCATCGCCGGCGAACGCGGCGCGACAAGCCGCGCCGAGAAAAACAAGAACAAGCGTCAGGCTTCTTGCCACGAGCCGGTCTCCCACATTGCTGACACCGAAGAGCCGCTTGCGTCCACAATGGCGCGCGGCATCAACACTTCATACACGGCGATCCCGCCTCGCCTAAAGAGGCGCCGGCTATAATTCCGGCAAGGCGGTTACTGCGGCGACAGGACCGTCGGCGCGCCCGGTTGTGTCGGCACTTGAGGCGCCTGCTGCGGCGCGGCCTGCGGGGTTGCCGTCTGTTGCGGATTCTGCTCCGCCCCTTGCTTGCCGGTTTGTACGGTCGTGCCGTCGCCGGCAACTTTCTTTTTGGATTTCTTTTCCGGACTTATGCCATACGGCTGCTCTGCGGACGGTATCCGGTAGCCGGCGGGGGGATCGGTCAAAGTCTGGCGCACCGGTTCGCCGGGAAAACTGGCGTATTCTTCCCGGTTGAACCAGCCCATTGGATTGTACCAGGGCTTCTTTTCCCACTGCGGATTTGCGGTTTGCACCGCGGTCTCCGGCACGACTCCGGGCTTATTCACATTACGCTTGCGGGGCTTTCTGGCGTCGACCGGCCAGTCGGCGGCGGGAGCCTCCGAGATGGTTCCCGGCGGGGGCAGATCGCGGGTGCGCGGCACGACAAGCGGCGAGCGCTCAGTATAGTCGATCTCGCCCTCCGCGCCCGGCGGCTTCCGCAGGCCGAGCTTCGTCATCATCTTATTCCACGCCGTCTCGTCGATCGTGATGTCGTTATCGGGGCCGGCGCGCACGAGCGAAACGTCGAAGGCCACGAAAGAAGCGGCCAGAACCAAAGCGAAAGCCGCGCGGGTAGCCTTACCCGTCGCGCCTGTTGCGCGGCCTATTACCCGGCCGCCACTTCGATCCTGCTGCATGTCCTCACCCGAGGCACTGATACGCTTTAAGCTTCGCGGTTTCGTCCCCGATCAGGGCGCTTTTGCGGCGCTACCCTGGCGGACCGATTCATACAATAAACCGACGACGCCGGCTACGATGGCCAGATCGGCTAAGTTAAAGACGTACCAGCGAAAACTGAACTCCGCCGTCTCAAAGTGGAACAACACGAAATCCATCACCCCCGGCCAATGCAGGCGGTCGATCGCGTTGCCGACCGCCCCGCCGATGATCAGCCCAAGCGCCACAGCCGTCAGCCTTGAGGACGCCCGCGCCAGCCAGACCCAAAGAAGCACCACCGCAACAACCTTGAACGCCAGTAACGCCCAGGCGCCGATCGAGCCGCGCTGCGGAAACAGGCCGTAGCTGATGCCGGTATTCCAGGTGAGCACGAAATCGACGAATGGCGTTACCGCTACCCGAAAGCGATCGGGCAAATCGAAGTCGTACAACAGCCAGAACTTCGATCCCTGGTCGGCCAGCGCGGTTGCGACTGCAACCGCAAGCCCGAGCAGGCTTAGCGCGCCCCACGCGTAGGAGCGGGCCGCACGCTGGTGCGCCGCTTCCGTCATATCGACTGCCTTCATTCCGCCGCCCTGCGCATCGCGTCCCATTCGCGCAGCGCCTGGGCGTCGCGCGGAGTCACGTCGGGATATTGTGGATCGGATCCGACCGCCGGCGAGATTTTCCACGACCGCGCGCATTTGCGGCCCTCGGCGCGGCGCGGATCGACGGCGACGACGGTACGTCGTCGAGGCGGAACGCCGACGCCGGTCCCTCGCCTTCCACCAACGTCGCCTGCGAGGTGATGCAGAGTTCGGCGAGATCGGCATCGACAGCGACCGCGAACAGTTCCGGATCGCCGACATAAACGATCGGTGCGCTTCGAGCGAGGAGCCGATGCGCTTCGCTGCGCGCTCGATCTCCAGCGCGCCGGTGACGACGCGGCGCAGATTGCGCAGCTTGCGCCATTTCTCCGCAAGAGCGTCGTCGCGCCACGATGGCGGCACTTCGGGAAACGGTTCCAGATGCACCGATTGCGCGGCGGGATCGCGCGCCAGCCACGCTTCTTCGGCGGTGAAGCACAGCATCGGCGCCAGCCAGATCACCGTGCAGCGGAACAGACTGGTCGAGCACGGTCAAGCACGCTTTGCGCGTCACCGAAGAATACGGATCGCAATACAGCGCGTCCTTGCGGATATCGAAATAGAAAGCCGAAAGATCGGACGTCATGAAGGCGTTGAGCGCGGCGAAGATGCGCTTGTAGTCGAAATCGGCATAAGCGGCGCGGACCAGCGGATCGAGTTCGGCGAGCCGATGCAGCATCAGCCGCTCTAGCTCCGGCATGTGCGTCGATAGCCGACGCGGTCGACGGCGCTCGAAATGCGCGAGGTTGCCGAGCATCCAGCGCAGCGTGTTGCGCAGCTTGCGGTAGGTGTCGACCGTGGTTTTGAGGATTTCCGGACCGATGCGCAGATCGTCGGCGTAATCGGCGGCGCACACCCACATGCGCAGGATGTCGGCGCCGGACTGTTTGATGACGTCCTGCGGCGCGGTGACGTTGCCGAGCGACTTCGACATCTTGCGGCCGTGCTCGTCGAGCACGAAGCCGTGGGTCAGCACGACGTCGAACGGCGCGCGGCCGCGCGTGCCGCAGATTTCCAGCAGCGACGACTGAAACCAGCCGCGATGCTGGTCCGAGCCTTCGAGATACATCACCGTCTCGTCGCCGCCGTCGGCCTTGCGCTTGATGTGGGCGAGCGCCGGAAAATGCTTTTCGTCCTCCAGCACGAACGCGTGCGTCGAGCCGGAATTGAACCAGACGTCGAGAATGTCGTCGACTTTCTTCCAGTCTTCGTTGGCGAGCTTGCCGAGGAAGCGCTCGCGCGCGCCGGGCGCGTACCAGGCGTCGGCGCCCTCCTCCTCGAAGGCGTCGACGATGCGCGCATTCACGTCGGGATCGTCGAGTATTTCGACCGAGCCGTCCGGCTTTTCCTTGATGAACACCGCGATCGGCACGCCCCAGGCGCGCTGGCGCGAGATCACCCAGTCGGGCCGGCGATTCGATCATGCCGGTGATGCGGTTTTCGCCCTGCTCCGGCACCCAGCGCGTTGCCTCGATCGCTTCGAGCGCGAGCTGGCGCAGCGTCGGCCGTGCTTCGCGCTCCCGCTCAACAGCGCGATCGGCTTATCCATCGCGATGAACCATTGCGGCGTGTTGCGGAAGATGACCGGCTTCTTCGATCGCCACGAATGCGGATATTGATGCTTGAGCCGCCCGCGCGCGATCAGCATGCCGGCGTCGATCAGCGCCTTGATCACCGCCTCGTTGGCGTCGCCCTTCTCGCCTTTTTCGGTGAGCACGCGCTTGCCGGTAAAGCCCGGCGCCTGCTCGGTGAAGCGGCCGTCGGCATCGACGGTATAGGGAATGGCCGTGTTGATGCCGCGCGCGGCAAGCTTCGCGCGCATTCGCGGTCCAGACCTCGAAATCCTCGCGGCCATGGCCCGGCGCGGTATGGACGAAACCGGTGCCGGTGTCGTCGGTGACGTGATCGCCGGCCAGCAGCGGCACCGTCGAAAGCCGTAGCCGTCGTTGAACGTCTGTCAGCGGATGCTGCGCAGACCAGCGCCCGCCAGCTCATCGGCTGTTGACGCCTCTGATCCGTTTGTAACGCCGTGACCCGCGCCTGCCGCAGCACGTCGAGCGCCAGCCTGTCGGCAAGAATGAAGAGATCTGCCGGCACTTCGCCCAATTCTCGCGACGGCGCATCGGTGACTTCGTAGAGGCCGTATTCGATCTTCGGCGGAATAGCTGATCGCGCGATTGCCCGGAATGGTCCAAGGCGTCGTCGTCCAGATGACGATCGAGGCGCCGCGCAAGTCCTTCGCGACCTGAGCGTCCTGCCGCCGACCGTCCCGGCAACCGGAAACTTCACCCACACCGTGTCGCTGACGTGTAATCCTCGTACTCGATCTCGGCTTCGGCGAGCGCGGTCTTTTCCACCACCGACCACATCACCGGCTTCGAGCCGCGATAGAGCGTGCCGTTGGCGGCGAACTTCATCAGTTCGCGCGCGATCTGCGCCTCGGCGGAAAAATCCATCGTCGTGTAAGGATGCGCCCAGTCGCCGACGACGCCGAGGCGCTTGAATTCCTCGCGCTGCACCTTGATCCAGTGCGCGGCGAACGCGCGGCATTCCTGGCGGAATTCCACCACCGCCGCGGCGTTGCCGAGATCGGGCTTCGGCTTTCCGCGGCGCGGTAATTCTCTTCCTCGATCTTCCATTCGATCGGCAGGCCGTGACAATCCCAGCCCGGCACGTAATTGGAATCGAAGCCGAGCATCTGCTGGCTGCGCGTCACCACGTCCTTGAGGATTTTGTTGAGCGCGTGGCCGATATGGATGTTGCCGTTGGCGTAAGGCGGGCCGTCGTGAAGGATGAACCGCGGCCGGCCTTTTGCCGCCGCGCGGAGCTGTCCGTATAGGTCGATGCGGCTCCAGCGGGCGAGGATCTCCGGCTCCTTTTGCGGCAAGCCGGCGCGCATCGGGAAATCGGTCTTGGGCAGGAACAGCGTATCGCTGTAATCGCGCGCTTTTGTCGGCTCCTCGCTCATGACGCGCCTTCTAACAAGCCCATGGCGTGGCGCAAGACCTCGCCTATATAATTGCGGCAAGAGGTTGGGCCTTCAACAGCATGGAGATGACCCATGAACACCGCGTCAACAGCCTCGACCGGCGGGCGCGACACCGGCCAGGACGCGCGCGAGGCCGTACGCGAAGCTCGTAAGATCGCCGGCGAGCATGCGGGTAACCTCGAACACGATTTGCAGGCTTTGCGCGATGATTTCCGGCGTCTGGCAGAACAAGTCGCCGGCATTGTCACCGACACCGGCGCGGCGGCGTGGCGCCAGGCCAAATCGCGCGTCGACGAAGCAGTCGCCGACGCGCAGGACAAAGGGCGCGACGCGGCAAGCGCCGTCCGGGAAGTCTCCGATCACTTCGCCGGGGCGCTCGATGAATCGCTGAAGACCCGTCCCTACACCACATTGGCGATCGTCGCCGGCCTCGCCTTTCTGTTCGGCGCGACCTGGCGGCGCTAATTCGGCGCCGGCATTGGCGGTTCGGTAACGAGATTGGGCGAAAAAGGTTTGCCGCCGAGGCGATCGCGAGATCTAACAAATGATCAAGAACTGGCTGCGCGATCTCGCCCTTGCGGTTCAGTCGCGAAGTGGCGTCACTCCAGCACTTTTTGTTTGGATTTTTGTTGCCGCCTTCGCACTGTCGACCGCGTTCGTGTTTCTCTGCGTCGCAGCCTACCTCTGGCTGTCGCAACAATTCGGCGGCATTTACGCCGGTCTGATTGTCGCCGGTTTTTTTATTCTGGTAGCGCTGATCGCGGCCATTGTGGCCGCGGCAACCCGGCGGCGCGCGCGCGAACGCGCGATTTTGCAACGCGCCGCTCGCGCGCATGCCAGTTCCTCCTGGCTGCTTGACCCGAAAATTCTGGCGACCGCGATGCAGGCCGGCCGCGCGGTCGGCTGGCAGCGCATCGTCCCGCTGGCGTTGCTCGGCTTTCTTGCCGCGCAATGGGCGTTCGGACGCCAACCCGATGCGGACAAAGACGATCCCGCCGCCTGATCGCTGGTCGCTTGATTAGACAGGCGGGAAAACGTCGGGGATCTTTGCCAGCGCCGCCCGCGCCGTGGCAGCGTCGCTCTCCATGTTGCGGATCAACTCGTCGACCGAGCTGAAAAGTTTTTCCTCGCGGATCCAATCAATAAACGCGACGTCCACGTCGCGGCCGTAAAGGTCGCCGGAAAAATCGAACAGAAAGACTTCGAGCAGGACGACGCCGCTGTCGAACATCGGGCGGCGGCCGAAATTGGCCACGCCGTCATAACGGCGGCCGTCGACACCGACGCGCACCGCATAAACGCCGTGGCGCAGGCCGCAACTGGGATCGAGCGCAAGGTTGGCCGTGGGAAAGCCGAGTTCACGCCCGCGCTTGTCGCCATGAATGACTTTTCCCGAAACGAACCAGGGAAAGCCAAGCAGCACGGCGGCGTCGGTCACGCGTCCCGCGAGTAAGCGCGTCGCGGACCGGACCGGAGGAGACCGGGCGGCCATTAAGTTCGAAAGGCGGCACAATGTCGACAGCGAAGCCATATTTGCGGCCTTGCTCGATCAGAAACGCCGGCGAGCCGGCGCGATCCTTGCCGAAATGGAAGTTGAAGCCGACGATAACGCCGCTGACGGCAAACCTTCCGACCAGGATGCGCGCCACGAAATCGTCCGCGGTAGTCGCGGCTAACGCAGCGTTGAACGTCAGCACGACCGCACCGTCAAGACCGGTCGCGGCAAGGAGGCGCAGCTTGGTCGGTTCGTCGGTCAGCCGAAACAACGGCTCGGCCGGATGAAAAAAGTCCCGTGGATGCGGCTCGAACGTCAGCACGCCTGCCGGCCGGTCAAGCCCTTGGGCCTCTTTTGCGCGCCACCGCGATCACCGCCTGGTGGCCGCGATGAACCCCGTCGAAATTGCCCATGGCAAGGACAGCACCGCGCAGCGCGCCATCGGGCGCGGTATCGCGCACGACGAGGAAGCGTTTCGGCGCCATCTCACTTCACGCGTTGGGGAAGCCTGATCGACGGTACGTGCCGCCGCGCGACGCTCAAGTCAAGCAGCGCAAGCAAACCGACGCAATGCCTCGCCAGCGCCACAGCGGGTGGGCGTCAGGGATTAACCCACTGTTCAAACCCTCGATGATAGATCGGCTTCGGGGGACGAGAGCGACCGGATTTGCGAAGGCGAAAGTGGCGGCCAATAACGTCTTACCCCTTCCTGCGAACCAACGGAGCAGAACCTTGGCTCTTGATCCGTCGATGTCGGTGCTGGTGGTCGACGACTACAGCACCATGATCCGGATTATTCGCAATCTTCTGCGCCAGCTCGGCTTTACCGATGTTGACGATGCCGCTGACGGCAGTGCCGCGCTCGCCAAGATGCAGGCCAAACGCTACGGCCTTGTGATCTCCGATTGGAATATGGAGCCGATGACCGGATTTCAGCTCCTGCAAAAAATGCGGACCGATCCCGACTTAAGGGAAACGCCGTTCATCATGGTTACGGCGGAGTCGAAGACTGAAAACGTCATCGCGGCGAGAAAAGCCGGAGTCAATAACTACATCGTCAAGCCGTTCAACGCGCAAACGCTGAAAGCCAAGATCGAGGCAGTGTTTGGCGGCGGTACTGCCGCCTAGATTCCGGCGGCGACCCGCGCGGCGACCAAACTCGTCGGCTCACCATTGAAGTTTGCGCATCACCGCTTTTGGCGCCACGCCGGCGGCGCTGAACGCTTCAAGCAAGCCGGAGAGATCGTCCGCTCCCGCGGCTTGGACGTCGGCGGCATGAATGCCGGATACGATGAACAAACAGTCGATGCCGAACATGGCCGCGCCTTTGAGGTCGGTCCGGATTGAATTGCCGATCGCAAGCACCCGATTGAGCGGCGGCGGCTCCCCGCCGCGGACACGCGCCGCCTGACCAATCGCGGTTTCGTAGATCGGCGCGTGCGGCTTGCCGCAATAGAGCACTTCGCCGCCGATATCAGCATAAGCGTCTGCCAGAGCGCCCGCGCAATAAATAAGATCTTCGCCGCGCTCGACCACGATGTCAGGATTTGCGCAGAGCATGAACAACGAGCGCGCGCGCATCGCCGCCAACAGCTCACGATAATCGTCCGGCGTTTCGCGGGTATCGTCAAACAGGCCGGAGCAAACCACGTAATCGGCCGTTTCAACTGGCGCGAAGCTGACGTTGAGGCCGGCGAAAATCGGCAAGTCGCGCTCCGGGCCGATGTGGAAAACCCGTTCGCTCAGGCGGCTTTCAACCACGCCGCGGGTAACATCGCCGGAGCTGACGATGGCGTCGTAGCTTTCGCGCGGCACCTTGAACCGATCGAGGATACGCACAACCCCATCGCCCGGCCGCGGTGCATTGGTAATCAGGATCACTGTGCCGCCGGATTCGCGAAATCGCTGCAACGCCTCGCAGGCGGCCGGAAAGCTCTCCAGGCCGTTATGCACGACGCCCCAGACGTCGCAGAGCAGGACGTCATAGGCGCGCCGTAACGGGGCAAACCGGTCAATGATTTCGGGCAATTGACACGGCTCAGCTAAGCCTCGCCGCGCAAGCTGCCCGCGCCGTTGCCGTCCGCGGTCGTCCGCCGGTTCGGGTGTGACGGGGCAGCCGCGAGTTCGTTGACCGCGGCTTCAAGCTTGTCGACCGCCGATTTGGGCCCGCTCGTGCCGTTGGCGGGTGTGGCGTTAGCCAGCGCGTCCTGGCGCACCGGGCGCGGCGGCGAGAACAAAAGACCCTGGCCGAAGCGAACGTCGTAATCGAGGAGTTCGACCACCCTCGCCTCGGTCTCGATCCGCTCGGCAATCAGGTCGATGCCGAACCGGCCCAGCATCTCGGAAAAGTCCGCGGGCTGGACGCTGCCGGCGCCGGCGATCCGGCTGAGCAAAAGCTCGGCCGGCACTTTGATGAAACGGAAACCGCGGTCCTTGAGTTCACGCGGCTCGACCGCAAGGTCGGCCAAGTTGTCCATGGAAAAGCGGAAACCCCGCTCGGCAAGCGCGGCGAGGTTGTCGTGCTCGACCGGGCCCATGGCGCGCACCGCGCTCTGGGTGAATTCAAACACCAGCGACGAAGCGATGGCGCGGTTGGCGTCGAGGAATTCAAGGAGCTGCGAAAATCCGGCGTCGGTCAACGTGGTGATGGAAAGATTGCAAAAGATGCCGACATCGCGGTTCTTCATCAGCAATCGCCGCACCACGGCCACGCAGCGCGATACGGTGAGCGCGTCGATCTTCGGCAAGATTGAAGCCGCGGCGGCAAACGGCAAAAAATCCTTGGCGGCGACGATTTCGCCGTTGCCGGCGTTGAGCCGCGACAGCGCCTCGTAATAGCGCACCTTGCGCTGCGGCAGAGTGACAATGGGTTGGAGGTGGAGGTCGATCCGGTTTGCCTTGAGCGCGCCGGCGACCAGTGCGGCGACGCCGTCGCGGTCGAGCCCGCGGAACGCCGCAATCTTGTCCGGGACCGCCGGATCGACGCGGCTGCCCTTACCGTTGGTCGCAGCGGGAACGACGGCCGCCGGATCTGGGATCGCCTCGGCGCGCGTTTCGCTTGGCGTTCCGCGAAGGACCGCATCATGGCGCGACACCGATTCCGCAAGATGCCTCAGGCGCCGGGAAAGCTCCTCGACTTCGGCGGCAAGCGGCTGGGTGTTCGAGAGCGTCCGGCCGATCGCGGTCTCGACGTGGTTTTCCACAACGCCGAGGCGGCGGTCGAACTCGGCCATCTGCCGGGCGAGGTCGCCGGAACCGCGCACGATATTTGAGACTTGATCGCTGACCTCAGCTCGGTCGTGCTTGCGGCCGGCAATGGCGTTGTAGATCGAGAGCCCACACAGCACGCCAAGCCCGACGAGAGCGGAGTCGGTAATCGAGACGGCGAAGCGGAAATGCAGCGCTACGCCGACCGATGCGGCAATGAGCACCATGCAGAAGGCGATGAAAAAGGCGCTGATGCGCACCATCAGTGATCCTGCTCCGCCCGCGCTGGATGACGCCCAATCGGCGCGAGGTAGACGGAACTTCTTTCGGTCCCTTCGCCGGGAGCAGCGATTCGCGCCCGGCTCCTATCAGTGTCCACAAGCGCCGCAAGCCCGCAAGTACGGTGTTGCGTCGCTTTTACGACATCACCGCCCGAATCACCCGGCCTACTTTCTCGAAGATCTCCCCGATTTGCGCCTCGGTCGCGACCAGCGGCGGCGCGACCGCCAGCGTGTCGCCGGTGATGCGGATCACCAGGTCCTCGTCGTGGAATGCGCGGTCCATCGCTTCATAGCCCCGCTCGCCCGGCGCGCCCGCGCGCGGCGCAAGATCGATGCCGGCGGCGATGCCGACGGCGCGTATGTCGAGCACCCCGGGAAGGCCTTTGAGCGTCATTGCCGCTTCGGCGTAGCGCTGTTCCAGCCGTTTGGCCCGGCCAAAAATATCTTCGTCGCGATAGAGGTCGAGAGTGGCTATGCCCGCCGCACAGGCGAGCGGATGCGCCGAGTAGGTGTAGCCATGGAACAACTCGATGGTGTGCTCAGGCCCTTGCATGAAGGCGTCGTAGACGTGTTCGCGCGCAATGACGCCACCCATCGGCACCGCGCCGGACGTGACGCCTTTGGCGAAGCAAAGAAGATCAGGCGTCACACCGTAGCGCTCGGCGGCGAACACGGCACCAAGGCGGCCGAAGCCGGTGATCACCTCGTCGAAAATCAGGAGAATGCCGTACTTGTCGCAAATCGCGCGCAGTTTCTGGAGGTACCCTTTCGGCGCCGCCAGCACGCCGGTCGACCCGGCCATCGGTTCGACAATGACGGCAGCAATAGTGGACGCGCCGTGCAAGGCGACAATGCGTTCAAGGTCATCCGCAAGGTGCGCGCCCCATTCCGGCTCGCCGACGCTGAACGCCTGGTGCTCGCGGCTGTAGGTCGCGGGCAGATGGTCCACGCCGGTGAGCAGCGAGCCGAAGAATTTGCGGTTATTGACAATGCCGCCGACCGAAATGCCGCCGAAGCCGACGCCGTGATAGCCGCGCTCGCGGCCGATCAGTCGGGTACGCCCGCCTTCCCCGCGCACATTGTGATAGGCGAGCGCAATCTTGAGCGCGGTATCGACCGCCTCTGAACCGGAATTGCAGAAGAACACCCGGTTGAGGTCGGCGGGCGCGAGCGCCGCAAGCCGGCTGGCGAGCTCGAACGATTTCGGATGGGCGAAATGGAAGGCGGCGGCGTAGTCAAGTTCGGCGGCCTGCCGCGCGATGGCCGCGACAATCGGATCGCGATTATGACCGGCATTGCTGCACCATAAGCCGGCAAGTCCGTCGAGCACGCGATGGCCGTCCGGGGTGAAGTAGTACATGTCCTTCGCCCGTGCGAGCAGCCGCGGCGCACGCTTGAATGCGCGATTGGGCGTGAACGGAATCCAGAACGCATCGAGGTCGTTGGTTTGCCGCGCCAAACTCGCTGCTTCCGTCATGATGGCCGATCCTCCGACTGCGCCCGCCCGCGCCCCCGATAGCGAAAAGCCCCGGGGATGTGCGCGTTCATCTTACTGCTGAGCGGAGTGAAGCACAAAGCCGCGCCGCCCGAAGCGGCGTTGCTAGACTGACTCTAACGGGCCCTGCGCTTAGCGCAGGAGCCGCGTCAGGGCGCGGCCGGCGGCGGTGTGAAACTCCCAGTGCGTCAGCTTGCCGTCATGGTTGGCGTCGGCGGCTTTGAAGCGCGCTTCCACCGCGGCGAGGTATTCTTCCTTGGTCAGCGTGCCGTCACGATCGCCATCGAAGGCGGCAATTTCCTTACCGCTCAGCCTGCCGTGAAGCTCCTTGCGGCTGAGCGTTCCGTCCTTGTCGACATCGAGCTTGTCGAACATCGCGGCGCCGGCCTTCTTGGCTTCCGCAAGATCGACCGTGCCGTCATTGTCGAGGTCGAACTGGCCGACCAGTGTCGAATTTTTCGCCCATGCCGGGGTTACCGCCACGATCAATGCGGTTGCCGCCAGTGCGATCGCCTTGCGCCGGGAAATCATGCCGAATCCTCGCTGAAAACCTGGCCGAAACTAACGAAGTGGTTTCACATTGGCTAGGCGTCATCGCGCTTGCCCCTTTCCGGATATGCAATTGCGCTCGCCCAGCGGGTACGATACCAACCCGCGATCCTCTAAAACACGAGCGCGGCGAGAACAGCCGATGGCCGAAAAGCACAAATCCAACAAGCTCAAGGCGCGCCTGCCGCGCGGGCTCGCCGATCGGGACCCGGCCGAGATCGCCGCAACGCGGGAAATGATCGAAAAAATCCGCGTGGTCTACGAACGCTATGGATTCGAACCGGTGGAGACGCCGGAGATCGAATACACCGACGCGCTTGGCAAATTCCTGCCCGACCAGGACCGGCCGAACGAGGGTGTATTTTCGTTTCAGGATGACGACGAGCAGTGGCTGTCGCTGCGCTACGACTTGACCGCGCCGCTGGCGCGCTACGTCGCGGAGCGCGTCGGCACCGAAAATCTCGTGCTGCCCTACCGCAGCTACCGGGTCGGCTGGGTTTTCAGAAACGAGAAACCGGGCCCCGGCCGTTTCCGCCAATTCATGCAGTTCGACGCCGACACCGTCGGCTCCGCTTCGCCCGCCGCCGACGCCGAAATGTGCATGATGGCCGCGGACACCATGGAAGCGCTCGGCATTCCGCGCGGGAGCTATGTGGTGAAGGTGAATAATCGGAAGGTACTGGATGGCATTCTTGAATTCGATAGGACTGGTCGGTGAAGCGAATGCCGGCATACGGCTCGCAGTCCTCCGCGCGATCGACAAATTGGATCGGCTTGGAGAACAAGGGGTCCGTGAACTGCTTCGGTCAGGGACGCAAGGATGAAAGCGGCGATTTCACGAAAGGGAGCAGGGCTTAGTCCGACTGACGCTGAGGTCATCTTGAAAAGTATTTCACCGAGCCTTCTCTCGGGGCGCTTTAACACAGACGCGTAGCGGAGGAATCCGCAATCGCGACACTATAAAAACGATACGCCAGCAAACCGAAAATAAGCTCCTTTCGCAAGGCTGCGATGAGTTGCTGGCTATCGCCGACTTAGTTGAACGAGGCCGGCTATGGCGCAACTAGCCGCGAATCCTGATGTCCGCGTTCTCGTAGACCCTTCCGTCGTCCGTGGCCTCGAATATTACACCGGCCCCGTATTTGAAGTTGAGCTGACATTCCCGAGCAAAGACGGCACGCGCTTCGGCTCGGTCGGCGGCGGCGGACGTTACGATGGCCTGGTGTCGCGCTTCCGCGGCGAGCCCGTGCCCGCCACCGGATTTTCCATCGGCGTGTCGCGGCTTGCCGCCGCGCTCGAACATCTCGGCAAGCTCGACAGCAAGCCCGGCTATGGTCCGGTGGTCGTCACTGTGTTCGACAGGGACCGCCTCGCCGATTATCAGAACATGGTCGCAAAGCTGCGCGCGGCAAACATCCGCGCCGAGCTATACCTCGGCAATCCGAAAAATCTCGGCAACCAGCTCAAATACGCCGACCGTCGCAACTCGCCCTGCGTTGTCATCCAAGGGTCCGATGAAAAGGCTAAGGGTGAAGTCACCGTCAAGGATCTGTTTGTCGGCGCCGAACTGGCGAAGCTGGAAAAGGGCCGCGACGAGCACTTGCAAAAGCAGACGCAAGCCCAAGTGACGATAGGCGAGGACGAATTGGTCGCCACGGTGCAAGCGTTGCTCGCGCGCCATGGCTTAGGCAAATAATATGAACCGAGCCGGCAAGATCGCTCTCATTATCGTCTGCGGCGGCTTCGTCGCCATCGCTGCTGCGCTCGCCGGCATGCTGGCCTTCGGCACCAGCGCACCAGCCCAGCCGCTTGCCTCGCTCAGCGCGCCATTCCGCGCCGTCAACTTCAGCGACCTGCCGGCGGTGCAAACGTTATCCCTGAACAATCGTTCGCCGATCGCCTACCGCGCATGGCTGCCGAACCCCGCTCCCGCCGATCCGCCGCTCGTCGTCATCACCATCCACGGCTCGTCGGCGCAGAGCGCAAGCATGCATCCGCTCGGCAAGGCGCTCAGCGCCGAAGGCATTCCGGTGTTTGCTCCCGACATCCGCGGCCACGGCGGCACCGGCGTGCGCGGTGACATCGACTACGCGAGCGAGCTCGACGACGACATGGCCGACTTCGTCGCCATGGTTCGCGGCAAATATCCCGATGCCAAACTTGTGCTGATGGGCTTTTCCTCCGGCGGAGGCTATGCGCTGCATCTCGCGGCGACGCCGCTCGGCAAAAATTTCGCGCGTGCAGTGCTGCTGTCGCCCATGCTCGGCCCGTTTGCCCCGACCTACCGGCAGGAGCAAAAGTATGCGACGCCATTCATTCCGCGGATCATGTCGCTCGCGGTGCTCAACCGCATCGGCATTCACGCTTTCGATCACTTGACCACGCTCCTCCTCGCCATCGATCCGTCGCGCAGCGACATCCTCGTCGGACATTATTCGTGGCTGCTGATGCGCGCGTTCGGCACGGGCGACTATGCCGCCGACGTACGCAATGCGCAGACGCCGCTTGCGGTCGTCGCCGGTGAAAAAGACGAACTTTTCGACGCCAACAAATTCGGGCCGACGCTTAACGCGGAGCGGCCCGGCATTCCGGCCACCGTCGTTCCGGGACTTTCGCACACCGCGCTTACGGTCGATCCGAGCGCCGTGCCGGCGATCCTCGCCGCCGTGCGCGGCCAGGGTTAGCCGCCCTCCTTCATCCTAAGGCAGAAACTCAGCACGCCGCTGCGGAGCGCGCATGGCGAAGGCTTGCGGAAATGCCCTGATCTTCCGCCTCAACGTGCGGACTTTTAGCTTTAAGGCCTTGATTCACCGCATTCACGCCAGGATTAACGGCCGGCAGCGATGTTTATCGAATAGCGACGGTTCCCGTGCTAAAGGGCCGTCCAATCATCATTATCGCCGCGTGCTGAGACAATGGATTAACCATACGCGGCGTGGAAGCGGCTATCGATGTCGGGCGGTGCACTCAACGGAACGGACCAGCGCGCGCAGAAGCTCGTCGCCGCCTATAGGCGCGCCGGCTATACGCCGATCGATCCGCCGGTGCTGCAACCGGCGGAGCCGTTCCTCGATCTCTCCGGCGAAGACATTCGCCGGCGCATGTTTCTCACCGCCGATCCGCTCGGCCGCGAACTTTGCCTGCGGCCCGATCTCACCATCCCGGTTTCGCGCGCCTATCTGCAATCGCCCGACGCCGGCAAGCCTGCGGGCTTCTGTTATCTCGGCGCGGTGTTTCGTCACCGCGAGGGCCGCACCGCCGAATTCGTCCAGGCCGGCATTGAATCTTTCGGCCGCCGCGACATTGCCGCGGCCGATGCCGAGATGCTCGCGCTCGGTCTTGACGCGACATCGCTGTACGGCGTCGCGGCGCCGTCGATCCGTGTCGGCGACGTCGGGCTGTTCACCGCTTTCGTCGCGGCACTCGATCTTGCGCCCGCATGGAAGCGCCGGCTGATCAAAGATTTCAACAGGAAGTGGTCGCTGGCGCATGACCTCGACCAACTGGCGCTTGCGGCCGCCAATCGGCCGCCGGAGTACCAGGGCGTGCTGGCGGCACTCGCGGGCTCGGATCCGAAAGCGGCGCATCACCTCGTGACCGATCTTCTCTCCATCGCCGGAATCGAAGCGGTCGGCGGCCGCTCGGTCGACGAAATCGCCGAACGCTTTCTCGAACAAGCCGCCCTCGGCACCGGCACGCGGCTGCCGCGCGAAATCCGCGCGCTGATCGAACGCTTCCTTGCGGTGCGCGGCGGTCCTGACGATGTTGCCGGCGAATTGCGCACGCTCGCCACCGATGCTCGGCTTGCCCTCTCGCCCGCGCTCGATCTGTTCGAAACGCGCACCGGCTTTCTCGCCGCGCGCGGCGTCGATTTGCGCGCGATTGAATTCTCCACCGCGTTCGGCCGCGGTTTCGACTACTACACCGGCTTCGTGTTCGAGCTGCACGATGCACGCGCCAATGGCGCGCTGGTCGCCGGAGGGCGCTACGACGCGTTGCTGACGCGGCTTGGCGCTGGCGAACCGATCCCTGCCGTCGGCTTTGCCGCTTCGATCGAGGAGCTTTCAACGTGCGGGGGTGCGTCGTGAGTGCCCCGCTGATCCTCGCCGTGCCCTCGAAGGGGCGTCTGCAACAGAACGCTGAAAGCTTTTTCGCACGCTCCGGGCTTGAGCTCGTCAAGCCGCGCGGCCCCCGCGACTATCGCGGCGCCATCGCTGGCTTCGACGGCGTCGAGGTCGCCTACCTTTCGGCAGCGGAAATCACGACCCAGCTCGCGCTCGGCGCGGTGCATCTCGGTATTACCGGCGAAGACCTGGTCCGCGAAATGATTGCCGACGCGGATCGCGAAGTTGTTTTTATCGACCAGCTCGGCTTCGGCTTTGCCAATGTGGCGGTCGCCGTGCCGCAGGCCTGGATCGACGTGCGCTCCATGGCAGACCTCGACGATGTCGCCACCGCGTTCCGCCTCAAGCATAACCGCAAGATGCGGCTCGCCACCAAATACGCCAACCTCACCCGCGGATTCTTCGCCGACAACGGCATTGTCGATTATCTGATTGTCGAAAGCCTCGGCGCCACCGAGGCGGCGCCTGCCGCCGGCACCGCCGAACTGATTGTCGACATCACCACGACCGGGGCGACGCTCGCGGCCAACGGGCTCAAAGTGATCGACGACGGCATCATTTTGCGCTCGCAGGCCAACCTCGTCGCCGCGCGCGGGGCGGCGTGGGATGCGGCGCGGCGCGAAATCGCCCGGCTATTGCTCGATCGGGTTGCCGCGCAAAAGCGCGCGCAAGCCTATCGCGAAGTGCGCACCCGCTTTGCCGGCCTGAACGAAACGCTGCTCACAGAAGCGAGGGAAAAATTCGGCGTTGCCGCGCCGTTCGGCGGGCCGACCTCGTCCGGCATGCTCACGCTGCACTGCCCGCCGAAACAAGTGCAGGCGTTGGCGATTTTCCTGCGCGACCACGGCGCCGAGGCGGTGTCAGTCGCGGCGCTCGACTACGTCTACGACCGCGACAATCCCCTTCACGCCCGGCTCGTCGCCGAGCTGGAGCGCGACGCGCCCGGCACCGCGCGCTAGAGTTCAATCCGCGAATGTGGCGCCCCGCGTTCCGAAGGGAACCACGGGAGATGCGCGCTGCAACGAGAGAGGAACGCGCTTGCGAGAACTCCGAGCGTCCGCACATCGGCGTGCACATGGAAGAACGGCGGCACGGTCGTGTGGCCCGCCTGACCGTCGACAATGCGCGACATCTCAACGCGCTCAACAGCGCCTTGATGGTCGAATTCGTCGAAACGTTGGGCCACCTCGCGTCCGATGAAAAGCTGCGCGCGGTCGTCCTGACCGGCGCCGGAGAAAAGTCGTTCATTGTCGGCGCGGACATCGGCGAGATGGCCGCAATCGCCGATTCAGCGAGCGCCAGAGCATTCATCACCCGCTTGCACGGTTGCTGCGACGCCATCCGAAATTTCCCGGTGCCTGTGATCGCGCGCATTTCCGGCTACTGCTTCGGCGCCGGTCTTGAAATCGCCGCCGCGTGTGACTTGCGCATCGCTTCAGACATCGCCTCGTTCGGCATGCAGGAGGTGAAGCTCGGCATTCCTTCCGTCATTGAGGCGGCCCTGTTGCCGACCCTCGTGGGCTGGGGTCGAGCGCGCGAAATCATGCTGCTCGGTGAAAAATTCTCGGCCGCCGACGCGCTCGCTTGGGGCTTGCTCGAACGCGTGGCGCCGGCTGGATCGCTCGACGCCGCGGTCGAGACTTGCATCGAAAGTCTTTTGACCTCGCAGCCGGGCGCGGTCCGACTGCAAAAGCGCCTGATCCGGCAGTGGGAAGATTTGCCGCTTGGCGCCGCTATTGCGGCCGGCATCGATACTTTTGCCGCCGCTTACGACAGCGACGAGCCCGCCCTCGCCATGCGGGAGTTTCTCGCAGCGAGGCCCCGGCGCGAGCGCAACGGCTGACGTTCCGCAGCCGACCGCGTCATTGTTTGGCGGCTCCTCGCGGCTGCGCCCGAAACACGACGAAATGCGACAGCGAAAAGTTCACGACGAAGCTTGCCAGAATGGCGCCCGCCTTGGCGATAAAAACCGGCAGCAATAACACCTCCGCCAGAACGAGAAGGATGACGGTGTTGGCGATCCAGCCGGCGACGCCGGACGCGACAAAGGTGAAATAGGCGCTCCAGCGAAGTTTGCCGCCGGTTTCGGCGGCGAAGGTGACGAACGAGTTCATCACATAGGACCCGGTGACGGCGACGATCCACGCGATGGTGTTCGCGGCAATCAAGGACAACATCTCGACGCCGCCGCATTTGCACACCGCTGCGAACGACGCGAAGGCGGCAAGCGCGGCGGCGGAACCGTCAAACGCGGCGCGCGCGATCAGAAAAATGCAGTAGTCGACCAACGTATTGACGACACCGACCAGGCCGAAGGCGATCGCCTTCAGGCTGACTGCACGATTGCGCCAGGCGACAAGCAATCTGGCGCGGATACGGCCGTAACGGAAAACCGGGCTCATTGCCGCTTCCGCATATCACGTCGGGGAAGACCCGCCACCCCGGTTCGGCCACGGGCCCACCCCCGTTCATCATACCGGCAGGAAGCCGTCGCCCGGACGACGTGACCCGGGCCAACCGCCACGACAGCCACTGCCTATTGCGCTATAGGTCGGCCAGATGGGAAATAACGCCGGTGACCAGCGCGAACGAAAGCCGATTGACTGAGGCGGCCCGCGCCTTGCGCGGAACGCCGTTGTCGCCCGCGCCCGACAACGAGCCCGCTCCGGCCACCGTTCCCGCGGACCCCTCGCCCAATCTCGTCCCGCCCGCGCCACGGCCCCATCCTGCTGCCACGGCCGGACTTTCCATTGTCGTGCCGATGCACAACGAGGCGGCGTCGCTCGCGCGATTGCATGCGCGGTTGCTTGAAGTCGCGCATGCGCTGGGCGCTCAACGCGCCCTGCCCTGCGAGCTGGTTTATGTCGACGATGGCAGCCACGACCAGACGCTTGCCATCGCGCGCGCTTTGCCCGCGGACGGCATCGACATGCAAATCGTTTCGCTCTCCCGCAACTTCGGCAAAGAGGCCGCCCTCCTCGCCGGTCTCGATCATGCGCGGCTCGGCGCCGTGATTTTCATCGACGGTGACGGCCAGCACCCGCCGGCGCTGGTCGAAACGATGGTCGGTCGCTGGCTCGATGACGGCTACGACGTGGTCTATACGGCCAAGGCGCACCGCGCCAACGAGTCACTTTTCCGCCGCGTGCTGGTAAAAGGCTTTTACAAGCTGCTCAACTGGGGTGCGCGTACCAATATTCCCGAAGACGCCGGAGATTTTCGCCTGCTGTCGCCGCGCGCGGCCGAAGCGTTGCGGCGGCTGCCGGAGAAGAACCGCTTCTTCAAAGGTCTGTCGAGCTGGATCGGCTTTCGCCAAGTCCGCATCGATTATCAACCGGAGCCACGGACCGAGGGCCGCAGCACGTGGAATTTGCGCCGCCTGATCGGACTTTCGATCGATGGCTTGACCGGATTTTCGGTCGCGCCGCTCCGCGTCGCCACGCTGCTCGGCTTGCTGTTGGCGTTGGCCGCTTTCGTCTATGGGGGAATGATTGTCTACGAGACGCTGATGTACGGCGAAAAGGTACCCGGTTATCCGTCGCTGTTCGTCGGCCTCATGGTGCTTGGCGGCGTGCAGTTGATCATGCTCGGCGTCGTCGGCGAGTATATCGGCAAAATCCTCTCAGAGATCAAAGGCCGGCCGGTCTATTTCATCGCCGAGCACGTCATCAAGCCGCGCGAAGATCAGGCCGACGCGATCAATCATACGCGAACGGCGGCGGAATAATTTCCGCCGCCGCAGCAACAAAGCTGTTTCTTCGTGAAATCGAGCGGCACGCCGCTTAGAGTACGATGACCTTGGTCCCGACTTTCACGCGGCTGTAAAGATCGACCACGTCCTCGTTACGCAAACGAATGCAGCCCGAAGACACTTGTGTGCCAATGGTCCAAGGTTCGTTGGAGCCGTGGATGCGGTAAAGCGTCGAGCCGAGGTACATGGCGCGCGCGCCAAGGGGATTATCCGGACCGCCCGGCATGAAGCGCGGCAGTTCGGGACGGCGCTCCAGCATCTCCGGCGGCGGAACCCAGTCCGGCCACTCTCGCATGGCGGAAATTTGCTTCACCCCGGACCAGGCAAAGCCCGGACGGCCAACGCCGATGCCGTAGCGCAGCGCTTTGCCGTCGGCCGTCACCAGGTAAAGAAAGAAATGCGGGCTATCGATGATGATCGTGCCGGGCTTTTCGTTGCCGCTATAATCGACGACCTGCCGATCGTATATCGGATCGACGGCGGGATGCGCCGGATCGGCAACTCGCGCACCGTAGGCAGGCGCGTAGACCGGCGCGGACGCGGGCTCAGGCTCGTGGCTTGCGAACAATCCTTCGAGGATGCCGCGCGGCTGAACGTATCGGGTCTGATAAGCGTCCGGCGACCCGGTGATGCCATACATCGACCCGGTCGTCAGGTTGTCCGCGCCTCGCGCTGCGCCATAAGCCGGAGCCGAGCGCTGATAGGCGCGGTACTGTTGCGCCGGCACGTAGTACTGGGATTGCACTCTCGATTGCGGAACAAACCGGGTGGGCACGCGCTGCGGCGGAGTGGCAGCCGCCCGCTGCCCGCGCCGCGGATCGTCGCCAAACGCCGCGCCGAAAAATCCGCCGTTGCCGTTCGGAGTATCGGACGAGGCAAGCTGCCAGCCCGGATCGAGGAGTTGCTCTTGCGCCCAAGCTTGCGAGCCAAACACGCTCGTCATGCCGCAAGCCGTGACAAACACCGCCGCATTTACGCAAACAAAGGTACGCCGCATTTTCTGGACTCTGTACTCGACAGGACTGCACGCCGGATCGTGGAGTGATCCGGTCTCACGACTAGAAACTCAAACCTCGACTGTTTGGTAAATTTCGCGGCGCGCGTTCTGCATCGCGGCTCGTTTGCAGATTGTTGATCAAGTTAGCGTTTATTTTGAGTGAACTCGGAACGATTAACCTTAATCGGGCGTGTGCAATACCCGTATCCTGCGAGGTTCCGCAGCAGCGTGAACGCAGCGTTAAGCCGAAAACCTCTAGGGTAGCTGGATACCCGGTCAGCAACCCGATGCCTGAGCGCCGAAAAGTTTTCCGCATTGAGAAGGTGACGGCGGCGCATGCCGATGCGGCCTCCTCCGGCAATTCCGCTTGCTCGTGCTGCGAAGAGGTCATGCGGGAGTTGGCGGCCTTGCGCGCCATGCTGGCCGCGGCGCCCTCTCGCCCGTCCGATAGCTCCGTCGCTGAAAGTACGGAAGTGCGCAGGCTTGCGGCGCGCTTGCGTGACATTCGAAGCGCGCTGATCGGCGCGGAACACACCGGCCCCGACGCGACTACAGCCACCGCCAGCGCCCCAATGAGCCGTTTCGGCTCTGAACTTGACGCAGCGGTGAAGGCGAGCGAGCAGGCAACGCAAAAAATTCTTGCTGCCGCCGAGGAGATCGATCAGGCAGCGAACAATTTGTCAGCCGCGGTGAAAGGCAATAGCGAACAAGGCCTCGCCCAGGATATCCGCGATCGGGTCATCGGCATTTTTGAAGCGTGCAATTACCAGGATGTGACCAGTCAGCGGCTGGCGAAGGTCAGAACAGCACTGGCGGTGCTGCAGAACCTGATCGGCGACGCTCTCGGCGAAGTTACGAACGACACACCGCCGGCAGTGCACGGTCCGCCGCTCGACGGCGACGACGGACATGCTTCGCAAAGCGAGGTGGACTCACTGTTCGCAGCCGGCATTCGGCCGCCGTCCTACTGAGAAACATCCTTAGTGCGCGGGCGGTGACCGCCGCGCCGCGCCTTCGGGCCCACAGCGCACATACACTGCGGTCCCGTACCGGCCGGCAATTTCGGGATTGATCCAGCGCAGCACCATGCTGCGGCCGTCGAACGATACGATTTGTCGATCCTGCGGCCCGCCGGCTGGACCGGGCGGACCGACATAGTTCACGCCGTTGGGACTGCCTTTCAGACGGAGCTCCTGCAGCTGCGCGCTGTCGGCCATGTACATCATGACGCCGCCGTTTGGCCCCCGATTGATCACGACGGGCTGACCGCATTGGCTCTTGGCGGCCGCTTGCGTGCGCGCCAGATCGGCTTCGTTGTGATAGGCGCCGTAGCCCCAACGTCCGACGACCTCTTCGGGCTGGATGGAAGCCGGTATTTCCGGCGCGACGGCCGCGGCCGGTGGCACGGCGTCAGGAGAAGGCCTCGAGGCGCACGCCGAAAGAACAAGCGACGCAACGGCGACACCCACGGCTGGACGAAACTTGCGAAAGCGTGGGGTCACGAATTCCTCCTAAGACGGCTCGAAGATGGACGCGAATTGCACGCCGCAGGCGCGCGCTCGGCACAGCATGAGCCGGGATGGTGACGATTTTTCGCCTCAAGTGCCAGAGCAATGCAGCCTCTGCTTGACAGCAGCCGGGGCAAATCCTATTTGCCTGTGGCCAATTGGCACTCATTTTCATTGAGTGCCAACTAGCTGCAAATTCAAGGCTTTTTTACTCAACCGGTGAAACGCCGCGCCGGGCGCGGCAGTAAGGATGACCATGGCCAAGCTTAAGTTCCGTCCCCTGCATGACCGCGTCGTCGTCAAGCGAATCGACGCCGACGAACGATCCAAAGGCGGCATCATTATTCCAGATACCGCCAAAGAGAAGCCGCAGGAAGGCGAAGTCGTCGCCGTCGGCCCCGGCGGCCGCGACGAGAACGGCAAGCTGATCACCATGGACCTCAAGGCCGGCGACCGCGTGCTGTTCGGCAAGTGGTCCGGAACCGAGGTCAAGCTCGACGGCGACGACCTGTTGATCATGAAAGAATCCGACGTCATGGGCGTGATCGCCTGACATCACTCATCGTCGTGGCCGGATTTGATCCGGCCGTCCGTGGGGCCTGAGCGGCCGCATGGATCACCGGGCCGGGCCTGGGGATGACGAAATCAAACCAAGGAGCAAACAAACTATGGCTGCGAAAGAAGTACGATTTTCCGGTGACGCCCGCGAGCGCATGCTGCGCGGCGTCGAGACATTGGCTAACGCCGTGAAGGTGACGCTCGGCCCCAAGGGTCGCAACGTCGTCATTGAGAAGAGCTTCGGCGCCCCGCGCATCACCAAGGACGGCGTTACCGTCGCCAAGGAGATCGAGCTCGACGACAAGTTCGAGAACATGGGCGCGCAAATGGTGCGCGAGGTCGCGCAGAAGACCAACGACGAAGCCGGCGACGGCACCACGACGGCGACCGTGCTCGCCGCCGCCATCGTCAAGGAAGGCGCCAAAGCGGTGGCTGCCGGCATGAACCCGATGGATCTGAAACGCGGCATCGACCTCGCGGTCGAAGCCGTCATCGCCGACGTCAAAAAGCGCTCGAAGAAGGTCGGCTCGTCGTCGGAAATCGAGCAGGTCGGGACGATTTCATCCAATGGCGACAACAACGTCGGCAAGATGATCGCCCAAGCGATGCAAAAAGTCGGCAACGAGGGCGTCATCACCGTCGAAGAAGCGAAGGCTTTGGAGACCGACGTCGAGATCGTCGAGGGTATGCAGTTCGACCGCGGCTATCTCTCGCCGTACTTCATCACCAACGCCGAGAAGATGCTGGCCGAGCTCGAGGACGCCTACGTCCTGCTGCACGAAAAGAAGCTCCCGGGCTTGCAGCAATTGCTGCCGGTGCTCGAGGCGGTGGTGCAGTCGGGCAAGCCGCTCCTCATCATCGCCGAAGATGTCGAAGGCGAGGCGTTGGCCACGCTCGTGGTCAACAAGCTGCGCGGCGGCCTGAAAGTCGCGGCCGTTAAGGCTCCGGGCTTCGGCGACCGGCGCAAGGCGATGCTCGAAGACATCGCGATTTTGACCGGCGGCCAGCTCATTGCCGAAGATCTCGGCATCAAACTCGAAAGCGTCACGGTCAACATGCTCGGCCGCGCCAAGAAGGTGGTGATCGAGAAGGAAAAGACCACCATCGTCGACGGCGCCGGCAAGAAGAAGGACATCGAAGCCCGCGTCAACCAAATCAAGGCGCAGATCGAAGAGACGACGTCGGACTACGATCGCGAGAAGCTGCAGGAGCGGCTGGCCAAGCTCGCCGGCGGCGTTGCAGTAATTCGGGTCGGTGGCGCTACCGAGGTCGAGGTGAAGGAGCGCAAGGATCGCGTTGAAGACGCGCTCAATGCCACCCGCGCCGCGGTCGAGGAAGGCATCGTCCCGGGCGGCGGCGTCGCGCTGCTTCGCGCCAAGCGGGCGATCGGCAAGCTCACCAACGACAACGCTGATGTGCAGGCCGGCATCAACATCGTGCTCAAGGCGCTCGAGACCCCGCTCCGTCAAATCGCGGAAAATTCCGGCATGGAAGGCTCGATCGTGGTCAACAAGATCCTGGAAAACAAATCTGAGACCTTCGGCTTCGACGCCCAGAACGAGACCTATGTCGACATGATCGAGAAGGGCATTGTCGATCCGGCGAAGGTTGTGCGCGCGGCGCTCCAGGACGCGGCATCCGTCGCCGGCCTCCTCGTCACCACCGAGGCCATGGTGGCGGAAAAGCCTAAGGATAAAGCGGCGATGCCGGCAATGCCCCCGGGCGGCGGTATGGGCGGCATGGGCGGAATGGACTTCTAAGTTCTTCTGCCAGGCGAAAGAAAAGGGCGCGGAGAAATCCGCGCCCTTTTTGTTGTATTGGTGCAAATCATGCGCGGAACCGCGGCAATCATCCGGAGCGCCTAATGACGATGCAAACCGCCGATCCATTCGCCAAATTCAAGGCCGCTCAGCGCGAAGGTTGGTCAACGTTCGGTCCTGTCGAGATCACGACGATACGGCCAGCCGCAAAGCTGGTGAAGTTTGCGCAGGTCGGCCCCGGGCAGCATGTCCTCGACGTCGCGTGCGGCACCGGCGTGGTCGCGGTAACCGCGGCGCTGCGCGGTGCGACGGCGTGCGGATTGGATCTGACGCCCGCGCTTATCGAACGGGCAAACAAGAACGCGAAGATCGCCGGTGTCGAGGTGGAATTCGTCGAAGGAGATGCCGAGGCGCTGCCCTACCCTGACGCCTCATTCGACGTTGTGCTCAGCCAATTCGGCCACATCTTCGCACCCCGCCCCGCCGTGGTGGTCAAGGAAATGCTCCGGGTGCTGAAACCGGGCGGTCGCATCGCGTTCTCAACCTGGCCGCCCGAGCATTTCACCGGCCGTTTGTTTGCAATGATCGGACATCACATGCCGCCGCCTCCGCCTGGTACTGAGCCGCCGGCGCCGCCGCCGCTGTGGGGAGATCCGAATGTCGTGCGCGAGCAGCTAGGCTCGGCGGTGACCGATCTGAAATTCGCGCGCGAAACTCTCGTAACGCCGGCCCTGAGCCTCGCGCATTTCCGTAAGGCCCAGGAGGCGACCATCGGGCCTCTCACCAAACTCATCGAGTCGCTGCAAAACGATCCAGCCAAGCTTGCCCGGCTGCGCGCCGAATTCCACGCGCTGGCCAGCGATATTTTTGAAGATAACACGATCAGGATGCCGTACCTGATGACGCGCGCGACCAAGGTCTGATTGCACTTGCAAGCATAAGCGGCGGCGAATTGACACCAATCGCCGCCGCATTTCGCCAATCGGGAGCTTACGTCAGTGCACGATCATGCCGGTAAACACGTAGGCCTGCAGCATGACCAGGATGCCGACCAGACAGGCAAGTGCGATCGAGTGAAAGAACACAAAGCGCAGGATCGAACCTTCGTGACCGAACCAGTTGGTTGCCGTCGAAGCGACCACGATCGATTGCGCATCGATCATCTTGCCCATCACACCGCCGGAAGAGTTGGCTGCACTCATCAAAATCGGCGAAAGACCAAGCTGCTGAGAAGTAATCTTCTGCAAGTTGCCGAACAGAATATTTGATGCGGTATCCGAACCCGTCAATGCGACCCCGAGCCAGCCGAGCAGTGTACCGAAGAACGGATAGAGCACGCCGGCACCGGCGAAGGCCAGACCAAGTGTCGCGTCGATGCCGGAAAGTCGCGTCAGCGTTCCGATGGCAAGCATCGCCGAGATGGTGATCAGCGAATACGCGCACACCTTGATCGTGCGACCGTACTCCGCGACGAGCTTCACCGGCGAGAAGCCCATGAGAAAGCCGGAGATGATCGCCGCGATGAGCATCCCGGAGCCGGTATAGGAAAGGTACGTGAACAGGAACTGCGCCCGCTCCGGCGTCGGCTTGGCAACGACGGGCGCCACTTTGTTGATCATCTTATCGAGCGCCGGAACGTCGTAATTCCAGCTGAAGATCGGATTGACCACGCCCTTAAACCAGCTCGTGCCCCAGATGAGCAAAATCACGCAGACGACGATCCAGGGCATGAGCGCGTACCAGACCTGTGCGGTCGACGGGCGGCTGCTGTCGATCGGGTTGGCCGGGACGGTTCCGGCGGAATCGTCGCGGCCCCGCAAGGCCGGTGATAGCCACAATTCGCGCGGCTGCCACACCCTGAGCAGGCCGATGAGACAGGCCATCGAAATCAGCGAAGCGCCGATGTCGACAATCCACGGATTCAAAAAGTTGGAAATCACATATTGAGGAACGGCAAAGGAAATCCCGGTGACAAGTATTGCCGGCCAGATGTCCTTCATTCCTTTCCAGCCCGCAAATGCCCAAACAACCCAGAACGGCACGATCACCGAAAAGAATGGCAATTGCCGCCCGACCATGGCGCCCAGCAAATAGGGATCGATGCCGGTGACACTCGCAAGACCGGCAATCGGAGTGCCAAGCGCACCGAATGCGACCGGCGCGGTGTTGGCAATCAACGACAGACCAGACGCGGCAAGCGGCGAGAAACCTAGGCCAATGAGAATGGCGCCAGTAACAGCCACCGGCGTGCCGAAACCCGAAGCGCCCTCAAAGAAGGCGCCAAACGAGAAAGCGATCAGCAGAAGTTGCAGCCGCCGGTCTTTGGTGACGCCGCCGACGGTTTTTTGCAGCGTCGCGAATGCGCCGGTTGCCACGGTGAGCCGGTAGAGAAAGATGACGTTCAGCACGATCCAGCCGATCGGGAAAAAGCCGGTCACGGCGCCAAGGACGGCCGCACGCAGCGCCAGACCCGCGGGCATGGTGAACAAAAAAATCGCTACCAGGATCGCTATGATCAAAGCGACAACAGCGGCGATATGCGCTTTGACTTTGCCCGACGCGATCAGGACCAGCAACGACACCACCGGCAACGCCGCAGCAAGCGTCGACGGCACCGGGTTACTGAATGGATCGTAGACCTGGTCCCACATGAGCTCGCCCCCCTTGAGCGCCGTCCGCAGCCGGCGACCGTTCTTTATCTTCCGTGGCAATGTCGCCGCGGCTCTGCATCGCCAGCGGCTCGCCGGCGAACGCAGTCAACCTGATCAGCGGCCCGCCAACGCCGTAGCGGTGCATTCCTCCCGCCGCTTCAAAGACTAGGCGAGTCTGGCCGCCGCCGCTATCGCCATTTTGTCACAATTGGCGCGGATAGCGCCGCGAACATTTTGCACCGCAGCAGTAGATCTGCGGCGATCATTGCGGCGGACGCCTATCTTGGTCCGCAACTGCAATGGCCCAGCCTGGAGATGCTTCAGTGAAAAGTCTCGCCTCGACCATCGCCGATATCTGGCGGCTATCGGCCCCTTATTTCCGTTCCGAAGACCGCTGGATGGGCCGTGTGCTCCTGGCCGGAGTCATCGCCATCGAGCTGTCCCTTGTCGGCCTCGAGGTCCTTCTGAACCAATGGTACAATCGCTTTTACAACACGCTGCAAGATCGCGATTGGGGCGCCTTCGTCAGCGCCATTCTGTTCTTCTGCGTTCTGGCGGCGGTCTACACCGTTCTCCAAGTCTATCAGCTCTATGTAAACCAGTGGCTGCAGATCCGGTGGCGGCGATGGATGACGCAAACTTATCTGCGCGACTGGATTACATCCGCCAATCATTACCGGATGCAGCTGCTCGGCGACGCCGCCGATAATCCGGATCAACGTATCGCCGAGGACCTTCGCCTGTTCGTGGAATACACGCTGACAATCGGCCCGGGTATTCTCAACGCGATTGTCTCGTTTTGCTCATTCGTCGTCATTCTGTGGACGTTATCGGTCCACATGCCGCTCACCATTTTCGGTGCGAATTTCGACATTCCCGGATATCTGGTCTGGGCGGCGCTGCTCTATGCGGTGATCGGTACCGTTCTCACCCAAATCATCGGCAGGCTGCTGGTCCCGTTAAATTTCCAACAGCAGCGTCTTGAAGCGGATTTTCGCTTCAATCTCGTGCGAACGCGCGAAAATGCCGAACAGATCGCCGCGCTCAAGGGCGAAACGGCCGAACGCGAGGAGCACTTGGCCCGTTTCGGTTCGGTGGTCGGCAACTGGTATGCGCTGATGCAACGGCAAAAACGGCTGCTGTTCTTCACGCAGAGTTACTCGCAAGCCGCGGTGATTTTTCCCTATATCGTGGTTGCGCCTGCCTATTTCTCCGGAGCTATGCAGCTCGGCGGGTTGATGCAGACTGCGTCCGCCTTCAACAGCGTGCAGAAAGCTCTTTCCTATTTCATTTCAGCCTACAGGCAGGTCGCCGAATGGCGGGCCATCGTCGAGCGTCTAACAGGTTTCGAGGCGGCGATGGCCGCCGGCCGCGCTGCCGCGGTCACGCCGCCGGTCGTCCAAATATCCGCCGAGAAAGCCGGCAAGCCGTTTGCGATCGACGACCTCAAAGTTCGTCTGCCCGATGGCAGACCGCTCGTCGCCGCCGAGCACCTCGACTTTTCAACAAACGAAAGTGTGCTGATCACTGGGCCGTCGGGAGCGGGGAAATCCACGCTGCTGCGTGCGATCTCCGGCATCTGGCCGTTCGGATCCGGTCAGGTCAGCGTGCCTGAGGGCGCGAAAGTGATGCTGGTGCCGCAACGTCCGTATTTTCCACTCGCGACGCTCGCCGACGCCATCGCCTATCCCGCAACTCACGGCACGTTCGACAATGCCAGTATCGCCGAGGTGCTCGCCGCGGTCGGTTTGCCTCAGCTAGCCTCGCGTCTCGACGAGCAGGCGCACTGGAATCGCATGCTGTCGCAAGGCGAACAGCAAAGGCTCGCAATCGCGCGCGCGCTGTTGCAGAAGCCGGACTATGTATTCCTCGATGAGGCCACCGCCGCACTCGACGAACGCGCCGAAGCAGCCCTTTATCGGCTGTTGCTCGAGCGGCTCGGCGACGCGACCATCGTTTCAATCGGTCACCGCGCGACGCTGAACGCGTTTCATCGGCGTCGTCTCGAAGTGGTACCGGGCGCCGGATTTGCACAGGTCAGGGAAGTGCCGTTGGCATCCGCCGCCGAGTAACCATCCTCCGCCCGCATTACGCCCGCATTGGCATGCAACTTGCCGATGTGGCCTCGGTGCTTTCTGCGCCGCATCGGGGCGCACGATAGATCAGACATTTAACAGGGGGATATTTCGTCATGTGCACAGGCGACGACAAAACATGCCCAGATTTTGAGCTACACCGCCAAAAGCTGCTCAACGAACTGGACCACGAGCGGCGGGGATTTCTCAAAAGCGCTTTCGTGGCGGGCGGCGGCGCCGCCGCCTGGGCGGCGAGCGGCACGCTCGCCTCTCCCGCATCGGCCGCCACAAGCCCGGGTCAACCGGCCTACCATTACCTGCCGGCGAATGCCGACACGGTGCACTGGGGTTACTTCAGCAAACTATTGAAGCCTCAGCTTGAAGTGGATTCGGGCGACTACATCACCATCGAGGCGCTGACCCATCACGCCAACGACGACGCCGAGCGCATGGTGAAGGGAGATCCCGGCGCAGAAAGCGTGTTCCTGTGGACCAAGGACAAAAAAGGCGTAAATCGCCGCGGCGCCGGACCGATTGACGGCAAGCTGCTGGGACGTGGCGCCGGCGAAGGTTTTGGCGTGCACATTTGCACCGGGCCCGTCTACATCCGCGGCGCCGAGCCCGGCGACATTCTTGAAGTGCGCATCATGGATGTAAAGCCGCGGCCCTGCGCCAATCCGGCTTATGCGGGAAAATCTTTCGGCAGCAACGCCGCGGCGTGGTGGGGCTTTCAGTACAGTGACCTGATCACCGAGCCAAAGCCGCGCGAGGTGTGCACGATCTACGAGATCGATACCAGCGGACAGCGCAACTGGGCGCAGGCCGTCTATAATTTCCGCTGGACGCCACAGACCGACCCCTACGGCGTCACGCACAAGATCATCGACTACCCGGGCGTGCCGGTCGATCACTCGACCGTGCAAGAGAACCACAACGTCCTTAAGAACGTGCGCATTCCCATCCGGCCGCATTTCGGGGTGATGGGTGTCGCGCCGAAGGAAGCCGATATCGTCGACTCGATCCCGCCGGGCTATTTCGGCGGCAACATGGACAATTGGCGCATCGGCAAGGGCGCGACCATGTACTATCCAGTTGCCGTACCCGGAGGTCTGTTCTCGGTCGGCGATTCTCACGCGGCGCAGGGCGATTCTGAATTGTGCGGCACCGCCATCGAGATGTCGCTGACCGGCACGTTCCAGCTCATCCTGCACAAGCAGAACGAACTGACGGGCTCGCTCGCCCAGCTGAATTATCCGCTGCTCGAAACCCAGGACGAGTGGGTGCTGCACGGTTTCAGCTTCGCCAATTATCTCGCCGAACTTGGTCCATCGGCGCAGCAGGATATCTATAAGAAGTCTTCAATCGACCTCGCGCTGCGCGACGCGTTCCGCAAGATGCGCAGCTTCCTGATGACGACGAAAGGGCTGACGGAAGACGAGGCGATTTCTCTGATCTCCGTTGGCGTCGACTTCGGCGTGACCCAGGTGGTCGACGGTAACTGGGGTATCCACGCCATTGTAAAAAAGAGCCTGTTTGCCGGCACTGCGACGGCGTAAAGCTGACGCCGGCGGCCGGCGGTCAATTAACCGCCGGCCGCGAGGCGTTGCATCGAGCACGTTGGACACCTATGTCGAAAGGGTTGGACCCTTTCGCCGCAGGTTTGTCATGAAAGCAACCGTAGACGACCGCGTCGTCGCCGACAGCGACGACATCATCGAGGCCCACGGCTATGACTATTTTCCCCGCTCCGCCGTGCGCATGGACTGGCTGGAAAAAACCGAAAAGACCGCGGACGATCTAAAGTGTCCGCATGGCGTGCAATTCTATGATGTCGTCATTGACGGTAAGCGCCACGCCCGCGCCGCGTGGTCATACGAAAAGCCGCGGCCGGAAATGGCCAAGGTCGGCGGCCGCTTCGGCTTCTGGGAAGACGTCGAAGTCGCGTAGTCCGCCTTCTGCCCGCAAATTCTAAGCAGCAGCCGCCTTCTTGCGGTTGGCCTCGAGCCGCGCGTCGACCAGCGCAACTTGCGCATCGATCGCCGCGTTACGCAGACCACGCTGCGCGGCGATCAACTGCACGAGCTTGTCGGCGCGCTCGATATAGGGTGCGCCATTCTGCAATGCCCGGGCGGCCGACGCCGGCCGGGTCAACGATTGCGCCGCCGCGGCATATTTGTCGAACGGCACCATATCTTCCGGCTTGGCGCCGAGCTGGACGCAGAGGTCGACGACAAAACTGTAGACCGAGCGCGACGTGTCGATGTCGCTCCACACCGCCTCCTGCGCGGTGCGCATGCCGTCCTTGGTCACGCAGCGGTAATTGCCGGCCAATAGCATGGCCCATTTCGCCAGCGGCACGAAAATCGAGTCGTAAACCTTTAGCTTCACCGGGAGCTCGGTGGGGCCTTCCGGCGTGTCGAAGCGGATGGCGTCGATCTCGTCTTGCAAGCGCCGCAAGATCGCTGTGTGGGCCTCGTCGGGAAAGCGCGCCACCTTGAAATTCGTCGGCAGCGTGACCTGGAGGACGTTGACCTTCTCGTCCGGCGGACGGATCGCCTGCGGATCGGGACTGCACAGCGTGATGCAAGCCGGATCGAAATTGTTCCACACGCTTGGATCGGTGTAGGCCGGCTTCAAGGCATCGGTATCGAGGTCGGGAATACGGCGCAGATAGGCCAGCGGCGGCATGTTCATGATCGACATGCACGGCACTTTCGCCCGCCCGACCGCGTCGAGCAGTTCGCGCACGCCGGTGGAGCGATATTGCGGCTCCTGCATCGCCAGCCCGACGAGGTCGAAGTCTCGCGGATCGACACCCGCAGTGCCCCCGGCCGTGACCTTTCCCGGCAGCTTGCGCGAGTTGAGTTCGACCGGCGCCTTGCGCCCGCGCACCGGCAGCCGCACGCGGAAGCCTTCGGCGTTGATCAAATCGGCTTCGGCGGGAAGGCAAATGAGCTTGATGTTGTGCCCACCGAACAGGAGTTTTGAGGCCAACAACGACCCGTAAGACGCACCCATGATCAGGATGTTGTAAGGCGCAGCCATGATGCATCTCCCAAATACGGCGCGCTCACTGCCATATGCTGCGGCGCGCGTCTTATGCCCGTGATGCTAGGACTCGAACCCTGTCGAGGCAATGCGGCCCGCGCGCAGAAACGCCATGTGCGACACGCGTGCAGGCGTGGACAGAGTTCAAAAAGCTACGGCGCCCGCTCGCGCGGGCGCCGTGAGGCTGGTGGTCGAACGCAGCCGGAACGGGATGCGTTGTTAAGTGCTGCCGCTATCCCCACCAAACCCGGAGCTGACCGGCGGCGTCCATGACGGAGCCGGTGCGGGCTCAGGCGTTGGCATTGTCGGCGGAGGAGCCGGCTTCCTCGCCGGGGCCTTACGCTTCGGAGCGGCCTTTTTTGCCGAGCGTTTGGCCGGCTTCCGCGCTGCAGATTTCGCTACTTTCTTCTTTTTGCGCGCCGGAGCGGCCTTCCGCTTCACTTTCGTCGATCTCTTCTTTGCCTTCTTTGCTTTCGCCTTCTTCGATTTCTTCGCCATGATCAGTCCTCCCGATCCAAGCTACGAGTATGAAAATGCGATCGGCCCCACATGGAGGCCGGGTTCACGCCACAATACCGACGAGCTCCCCGTCAGCCCGCGGCAGCAGACGGCAACACGGCCGCTTGCCCCCGATGCTCTTGCAATGCGGGCGGACAAGGACCGCCACTCGCCCAATCGATCAACTCGACTGTGTGGACGGTCGGAACGCTGGTGCCCGCACCGATCTGAGTGATGCAGCCGATATTTCCTGCTGCGATCACATCAGGTCGCAATCTTTCGATAGTCCCGACTTTGCGCTCGCGCAACCTCCTTGCGAGATCGGGCTGCATAATATTGTAGGTTCCTGCGGAGCCGCAGCACAAATGGCCATCCGGTACGTCCTTCACGACAAAGCCAAGCTTGGCCAGAAGCTCTTTTGGTTGCCGGGTGATGCGCTGGCCGTGCTGTAGCGAGCAGGCGGCGTGATAGGCGACGACCAATTCAGGCAAACCGGTCGCCGATTCGAGCGGTAAGCCGGCCAGATACTCGGTGATGTCGCGGGCAAGCTTCGCCACTTTCGCCGCGGGTTCGGCGTAATCCGGGTCGGTGCGCAGCATGAAACCGTAGTCTTTCACCGTGGTGCCGCATCCGGACGCGGTGATGACAATGGCGTCGATGTCGCCAAGCGCGGTCCATGCGTCGATATTGGCGCGAGCTTGAGCCAAGGCTTCATGCTCGCGTCCCATGTGGTGCACCATTGATCCACAGCAGCCGGCGTTTTTGGCCACAACCACTTCAATGCCGTAGCGGTTAAGGGTGCGAATCGCCGCGGCGTTGATTTGCGGGGACAGCACGTCGTTGACACAGCCGGCAAGCAGCGCCACGCGGCCTTTTCGCAAGGAGCCGACGACGGGAAAGACCTGCGGCGCAAGCGGCGCATGCGGCCCGCCCCATGGGGCCAAGCGCAGCATGGCGGCAAGCCGATTTAGCCCGAGCGCCTCGGCGAGCCCTGTAAACGGCTTGCCGAGGAGCGCGGCGGCTAGTGCAAGCCTAAAGCGCTGGGGATAGGGCAGCAGCCGGGCCAGGAGGCCACGGAGAAATCGCTCGGAAACCGGCCGGGTGTAGGTGTTTTCGATGTGAACGCGGGCGTGATCGACGAGGTGCATGTAATGGACGCCCGACGGGCATGTCGTCATGCAGGCAAGGCACGACAGGCAGCGATCGATATGGAGCGCCACGTCCGCGCTCGCCGGCCGATCGTTTTCCAGCATGTCTTTGATGAGGTAGATGCGCCCGCGCGGCGAATCGAGCTCGTTACCGTCGAGCACGTAGGTCGGGCACGTTGCGGTGCAAAAGCCGCAATGCACGCAAGCGCGCAGAATTTTTTCGGATTCGGCGACATCGGGATCGGCGAGTTGCTCGAGCGTAAAGCTGGTTTGCATATTAAACGCCTGCCCACATCCGGCCCGCATTGAGGACGCCGCGCGGATCGAAGCCTTCCCGCACCCGCTTCGTCAAAGCGGCAAGCGCCGGATTCTGCGGCTCGAATACGTCGACTTTGGCCCGAACAGCGGCTGGCGCGCGAATAAGCGTCGCGTGACCACCGGCCGCCCCCACGATCGCGCGCAAGTCAGCCGCCCCGGCATCGTCCGCCGGTGGCAATGCTGCCCAGACGAGCCCGCCAGCCCAGTCGTAGAAGCTTTCCGCCTGGGCCGTCTCGCGGAGCTTTCGGCCAACGTCCATCCCCCGTGCCGGCGCCGTCGAAATGCGCCAAACGTAGCGCCCGCCCAAGGGACCGCCCGCGGCAAACGGCGCAACGTCGCGGACCGCGCGCCAAAGGGCGCGCGAGGCCGTCGCGCTCAAACTCTCGAGCTTGCCGAAGACCGCGAGGAGTTTCGCCAGCAACTCCTTGCGGTGAGCGACCGACGGAGCGACACCTTCAAGGCGCAACGCCGCCACGCCAGCGCCAAGCGCTGAAAGCTCGTCAATGCGCGACGCCGGACCGGCCGGCAAATATGCTGCCCCCGAAACGTCGGCAAACGAACCCATGGCGGCAGTCATTGCCTGTGCGGCCGCCGCGTCATCACGAGCGAGTAAAAGGAGCGTCTCTTCCGTCTCGGCGCGAGGCAGTGTCTTGACGGTGACCTCAGTCATGGCCGCCAGCGTGCCCCACGAGCCGGCGAGAAGCTTGCACAAGTCGTACCCGGTAACATTCTTCACTACCCGGCCGCCCGACTTGAAAATTTCGCCCCGCCCCGACACGGCCGTGACGCCGAGAAAATGATCGCGCGCGGCGCCCGCCTTCACCCGCCGCGGACCCGATAGGTTCGCCGCAATCACCCCGCCCATGGTGGCAGAACCCGGGGACACGCCGAGCAACGGCCCATAATCCAGCGGCTCGAAGGCAAGTTCCTGGGCGTTCGACGCGAGCAGCGTTTCGACTTCGGCCAGCGGCGTGCCGGCCTTCGCCGACAGCACTAGCTCGGCCGGCTCGCACAGCGTTATTCCCGACAGGCCTGAAAGATCGAGGGTGACATCCCATTGCGCGGCGCGGCCAATCGTCCGCTTGCTTCCGCGTCCCATAACCTCCAGCGTTTTCGCTTCGGCGACCGCCCATTGCACCGCTTGCTCGACCTCCGCCGTGTCTCGCGGTCTTAAATCCTCGCTCATTTTGCGGCGCGGCTCAAAACCGCGGAATATCGGGGAACGCCACGCGCCCGGCGTGGACGTGCATCCGCCCGAGTTCAGCGCAGCGGTGCAGCGTCGGAAACACTTTCCCCGGATTCAGCAGGCTCTTGTCATCGAACGCGCATTTGAGCCGCTGTTGCTGATTGAGGTCGGTTTCGGAAAACATCACCGGCATGAGGTCGCGTTTTTCCACACCGACGCCGTGCTCGCCGGTGAGGACGCCGCCAACTTCGACGCATAGCCGCAAAATATCGGCGCCGAAATCTTCGGCGCGCTCCAGTTCGCCCGGCTTGTTGGCATCATAGAGAATGAGCGGATGCAGGTTGCCGTCGCCGGCGTGAAACACATTGGCGACACGCAGCCCGTACTTCGCGGAGAGTTCTTTCATGCGATGCAGCACCAGCGGAAGCTTGGCCCGCGGAATGGTCCCATCCATGCAATAATAGTCAGGCGAAATCCGGCCAACCGCCGGAAAGGCCGCCTTGCGGCCCGCCCAGAACAACAAGCGCTCGTCTTCGGAATTCGACACCCGGCAATTAACGGCGCGGCACTCTTGTGCAATCTTCTGCACGCGTTCGAGCAAATGATCGACCTCGGCCTGCGGCCCGTCGAGTTCGACAATCAGCAACGCCTCGACATCGAGCGGATAGCCGGCGTGAACAAAATCCTCAGCTGCGCGGATCGCCGCCCCGTCCATCATTTCCATGCCGCCGGGTATGATGCCGGCACCAATGATGCGGGCGACACATTCGCCGCCATCCTCCGAGCTTAAAAAGCCAATCAGCGCCGCACGTGCGGTCTCCGGCTTCCTTAAGATTCGCACCGTGACTTCGGTGACGACACCGAGCAGCCCCTCTGAGCCAGTGACAACGCCCAACAGATCGTAGCCGGAGGAATCGAGGTGACTGCCGCCCAGCCGTAAAATCTCACCGTTTATCAGCACCAGTTCGCAACCGAGCACGTTGTTGGTGGTGACGCCATATTTGAGGCAGTGCACGCCGCCGGAATTTTCCGCGACGTTGCCGCCGATGGTGCAGGCGATCTGCGATGACGGATCGGGAGCGTAATAAAAGCCGGCATCGGCGACCGCCTGCGAGACGGCAAGATTAGTGACGCCGGGTTCGACCACAGCGATTCGATTGTCGTAATCGATGGCGCGGATGCGGTTGAACTTAGCCATACCGAGAAGGACGCCATCATCGAGCGGCAGCGCTCCACCCGAGAGCGAGGTCCCTGCCCCGCGCGGCACGACCTTGATGCCGTGACGATGGCAATAGCCCAAAACCGCCGAGACTTGTTCCGTGGTTTCCGGGAGCACCACCACCATGGGAAGCTGGCGGTAGGCCGTCAAACCATCGCTCTCGTAGGGCCGCATCGCCGTTTCGGAGTCGATAACACCCTCGCCCGGGACGATTTGTTTGAGCGCCGCCACGATCTCGGCCCTGCGGACGAGCACGGTATCGTCAGATGGCGGCATAGCGACGGTCATGTCGAGGCTCGATGTTCTCGCTTATGATCGAAGATCGTCGTGACGCGCAGAAAGGTCAAGGAAACTGTTCTTCCCTGTCTTGCGGCCGACATGAGCGTACGGCGGGGTTCAGCTATTGACGCGTAAATGACAGGAGGGAAGATATCGCCGGCGGTCGAACCGCCGAGCGTTGTGAGCTTTCCACTTGGCGCCAGATCAGAAAGGGTCCGTTCATGATGAAAGTGTTGATTGCGGTCGCGGTGCTTGGCATTGCCGCGACGGGAAGCGGATGGGCGCAGGACGTGGAAAAGGGACAAAATTCGTTCAAGAAATGCATGCCCTGCCACCGCATCGGCCCGGAAGCGAAGAATTCTGGTCGGACCCGAGCTGAACGGCCTCGACGGCCGCAAATCCGGATCGGTAGAGGGTTTCAGTTATTCCGACGCCAACAAGAATTCCGGCATTGTGTGGGATGAGGCGCAATTCAAGGAATACATCAAGGATCCTCGCGCCAAAATACCGGGCACCAAAATGACTTTTGCCGGCATCAAAAACGAGGCCGAGATCAACGATCTCTGGGCTTACCTCAAACAATTCGACGCCCAGGGCAACATCAAGAAATGAACGATCCGGCGTTCATTGATCTCGCACAAAGACTGTGTATGTCACGCGAGCCATAGTTGTCGGTTAGGATTAGGCTACAGGCGCATTGCCGATCCGGAGGAGACGTCGCCATGATCAAGGACATTGTCGTCAATCTGGGGGTCGGCGAAAAGACGAACCCCGCCAGCGAATACGCGATTTCTGTCGCTGCCGCCACCGAGGCTCACCTGACCGCAATTGCGTTTCTCTACGATCCGATCGTTCCGATCTCGGGCGCGGGCTATATTCCCGGCGATGTGATCGAAACCCAGGAGCGCGAAAGCAGAGCCGCCGCGCAAACCGCGATTGACCGTTTCAACGCGGCGACCGACCGGGCCGGGATCTCCGCCGACTCGCTTACCGTCAGCGCAAGTCTCTCAGGCGTCGGCGACATGTTCAGCCGCATCGCACGGCGCTTCGATCTGTCGATTGTTGGACAAGCCGAGCCCGAGAGAAGTGCGGTCGAGGAGATTATTGCCGAAGCGGCGTTGTTTGAGTCCGGCCGCCCCGTCGTCGTCGTCCCGTATATCCAGAAAGAGCCGCTCAAGCTCGATCAAGTCATGGTGTGCTGGGACGGCAGCCGCGCCGCCGCGCGCGCCATCGGCGACGCAGTGCCGCTCTTGAGGCAGTCGAAGCGTGTCGAGATTGTCATTGTTGCCAACGAACGCGGCAAGGAGGACGAGATTGCCGGCGCTGATATCGCGGAGCATCTCGCGCGGCACGATCTCAATGTCGAGGTCAAACGCACCGTCCTCGGCGATGTCGACGTTGCCGACGTCCTTTTGTCGCACGCCGCCGACTCCGGCGCCGACTTTATGGTGATGGGCGGATACGGGCACTCACGCTTGCGTGAATTTGTGCTCGGCGGCGTCACGCGCAGCATTTTCCGGACAATGACCCTTCCCGTACTGATGTCGCATTAGTCCGCACCGTTCGGGCCGCACGGCCCTTGTCGCTATTTTCCTGATCCCCCTACGCCTTTCCGGTCATTGACGGGCAAAGGCGGAGCGTGCCACGCTTTTGCCCACGCTGTACCGGCAATCTTATAAGAAAAGAGATAGAGACAGCATTCGGGAGTGGCGGTCAGAGATGGCGGCGACATCGGCATGACCGATCTCTCTCCCGCGGCTGCGAACGCCCCGCAGAACGATGTCCGTCTGCTTGAAGTGGCCGACTTGGCCATGCGCTTCGGCGGCATTGTCGCGCTCGAGTCCGTCAGCTTCGCTGTGGAGCGCGGCCGTATCGTCGGCTTGATCGGGCCAAACGGCGCCGGCAAAACCACGCTGTTCAACTGTTTGAGCCGACTTTACCGCCAAAGTCGCGGCGATATCCGCCTGAACGGGCACTCGCTACACCGCTGCGCCCCCGCCGACATCGCCGCCCTCGGCATCGGCCGCACGTTCCAGGCGCCGGCCTTGTTCGGCTCGATGTCCGTGCTCGACAATGTCAAAGTCGGAGCGCACGCCCGCGGCCGCAACGGTCCGCTCGCCGACGCGCTCACGCTGCCGGCGACACGGCGTGAAGAGCAGGAATTCGAGCAAACCGCGCGCACCATGCTGGCCTTTGTCGGCTTGGCGGATTTGGCATCCCGCTCGGCGGAAACGCTGCCCTTTGGGGCCCGCAAGCGCGTCGAAATAGCGCGGGCGTTGGCCGCGCGGCCGCTCCTCCTTCTGCTCGATGAGCCCGCCGGCGGCCTTAATCACGAGGAGGTCGCAGAGCTTGGCGCGCTGATCCGCGCCATCCGCGATCAGCTCGGCATCACCGTTCTCCTGGTTGAACATCACATGGGCTTGGTGATGAGTTTCTCGGACCAAGTGGTGGTGCTCAATTTCGGCCGCGTCATCGCCGACGGCACTCCGGGAGAGGTGCGCGACAATCCATCCGTCGCTGAGGCGTACCTTGGAGCGCGGCACTGATGGCGCCGATTCTCGAGCTTCGCTCGCTGCGGGCGTTTTATGGTCAGTCAGAGGTCGTGCACGGCATCGACGTCGCGGTCGAGGAAGGCGGCATGACCGTGCTCCTTGGCGCAAACGGCGCCGGCAAGACGACAACGTTGCGCGCGCTTTGCGGCATGGTGCGTCGCGACGGACAAATCCTGTTCGCCGGCAAGGAGCTGCAGCGGAGGAGCACCGAAGACATTGCAAGCCTCGGCGTCGGCCACGTCCCGGAAGGACGCGGAACGTTCGTCGGCCTGACGGTGGAGGAGAATCTGCGGCTCGGCGGTTACACCAAACCGCGGCAGCTCCCGGAAGCGGTCGAGCGCATGTACGGCTATTTTCCAATTCTCGCGCAGCGGCGGCGCCAACAAGCCGGCGCCTTGTCCGGCGGCGAGCAGCAGATGCTCGCCATTGCGCGTGCTCTGATGATGGCCCCTCGCCTGCTGGTGCTCGACGAGCCTTCTTTCGGACTGGCGCCGCGCGTCGTCGAAAGTATCTTCTCGATCGTCGAGCGCATCCGGCGCGAGCAACAGGTCAGCGTTCTTCTGGTCGAGCAGAATGCCAACCTGGCGCTGGAATTGGCGGATCACGCCTACCTGATCGAGACCGGTTACGTCGTCGCCTCTGGCAGCGCAAAGAGCCTGGCCGACGACCCGCAAATTCGTCGCTCCTATCTCGGCTATTGAACAGGCTTCGATGCACCAGTTCTTGCAGCAGATTTTCTCAGGCCTTGCCGCCGGCTCGATCTACGCGAGTTTGGCGCTGGCGTTGGTGATGATCTACCGCGCCACCGATCTGGTGAACTTCGCGCAGGGCGAAATGGCGATGTTCTCGACCTACATCGCCTGGACGCTGGTGAATGCCGGCCTGCCGTTCTGGCTTGCCTTTCTAATCACGCTGGCGGTGTCGTTTGCTGGCGGCATGGTCATCGAACGCGTCGTCATCCGCCCGGTAGAAAATGCTCCCGTCCTGGCGGCGGTCGTCGTCACCATCGGCTTGTTGCTCATTTTCAACTCAGTCGCCGGGTGGATTTACAGCTACACGGTGCAGGATTTTCCGAGTCCCTTCCCTGATCGGCCGGTATTCGGCGCGCTGATGACGACGCGCGACCTTGGCGTCATCGGCGTGACGCTATTGATGCTCGTCTTATTGTTCGCGTTCTTCCGCTTTACCCCGATCGGCTTGGCGATGCGAGCCGCCGCGCAAAATCCGGCCTCTGCGCGGCTGTGCGGCATTCGCGTCGGCCGCATGCTGGCGATCGGTTGGGGCTTGGCCGCCGTGATCGGCGCGACCGCAGGCGTGATGGTGGCGCCGGTGTTGTTTCTTGATCCGAACATGATGGGCGGCGTGCTGATCTATGCGTTTGCCGGCGCGCTGCTCGGCGGCATCACCAGCCCCGTCGGCGCCGTGGTCGGCGGGCTTATTGTTGGCGTTACGGAGAATTTGGTTGGCACTTATCTGATCGCCAGTCAGCTCAAACTCACTGTCGCATTTGCATTGATCATCCTGGTTCTTGTCTTCAGGCCGAATGGCCTGTTTGGCACCGCCATCATACGCCGCGTCTAATCATGGAAAACCGTATCGCCACAACCGAGATTCTGGCGGACGCCCCTACGGTGACCGCAGGGGCAAATACCTGGCGATGGATCGGCATCGTTGCGCTTATCGCGATCGCCGTGGCGCTTCCATTCGCGCTCAGCAAATATCACGTGTTCGAACTGACCATGGTGATGATCTATGCGATCGCCGTGCTTGGGCTGAACATCCTGACCGGCTACAACGGGCAGATCTCGCTCGGACATGGCGGTTTTTTTGCGGTTGGGGCCTACACCGCCGCCATCCTGATGCACCGTTATGGCGTACCCTACTGGCTCACGCTGCCGCCGGCGGCTTTGATCGGTTTCGCACTCGGCGTGCTGTTCGGCTTGCCGGCGTTGAGGTTCGAGGGTCCGTATCTCGCGCTCGTGACGCTCGCCATGGCGCTCGCGACGCCCCAACTGTTGAAATATTTCGATACCTGGACCGGCGGACAGCAGGGCATCAATCTGGCCAAGCCGATGCCGCCCGCAGGGTTGGGCCTCGATCGCGACCGCTGGCTTTATTTCGTCGCGCTCGTCGTACTGCTCATCGCGATAAGGATTGCAGCCAACATCCTGCACGGGCGCACCGGCCGGGCCTTTGTCGCCATTCGCGATCATCCGATCGCCGCCGCGGCGATGGGCATCGACACCGCCAAATACAAGACGCTCGCCTTCGGCACCTCGACCTCGTTTACTGCCGTCGCCGGAGCACTCTCCGCCATCGTCGTCGGTTATGTCTCGCCCGAGGGTTACAGCCTGTTTCTCTCGATCTCGTTTTTGGTCGGCTCGGCGGTCGGCGGCATTGCCACCATTGGCGGCGCCATCGTCGGCGGATTCTTTATTCAGTTCGTGCCGAATCTCGCCAATGACATTTCCGACGCGGCGCCGTGGGCGATCTACGGGCTCGCGATGTTGCTGTTTATGTACACCATGCCGCGCGGTGTCGTCGGCACGCTGGAGCCGTTGATCGCGCGGTTCTACGCGTCGCGCCTAAGATCGGCGCCGCCGCCTGTTCGCGGAACTCAAGGAACCTAGAAAGCCGTGGCGTTCAGAAGACACATTCTTGCTCTCATCGTCGCGGGAAATCTCGCCGCGATGGGCAACAGCATTTGCGTCGCCGCGGAATACAGCACTGGCGCCAGCGACACTGAGATCAAAATCGGCAACACCATGCCGTACAGCGGCCCCGCGTCGGGCTACAGCGCTATCGGCAAGTCGCTTGCGGCCTACTTCGCGATGATCAACGATCAGGGCGGCATCAACGGCCGCAAGATCAATTTCATCAGCCGCGACGACGCCTATAGCCCGCCCAAAACGGTCGAAGTCGTGCGCAAGCTGGTTGAAGAAGACCAGGTGCTGATGGTGTTCCAATCGCTCGGTACGCCGCCAAATCTCGCGATCCGCGGCTATCTTAATGACAACAAAATTCCGCAGCTCTTCGTCGGTTCCGGCGCCGATCAGTGGAACGATCCCAAACGCTATCCCTGGACCATGGGTTGGCAGCCAAGTTACGGCACCGAAGCGCACATCTTCGCCCGTTATGTGCTCGACAATCTGCCGGACGCGAAGATCGCGGTGCTGTATCAAAACGACGACTTCGGCAAGAACTACGTCAACGGCATGCGCTCAGGCCTTGGCGACAAAGCCGGCAAGATGATCGTCGCCACGCAGTCCTATGAGACCACCGACCCGACCGTCGACTTGCAGGTCGCCGCGCTACAGGCAAGTGGCGCCGATGTTTTGCTGACCGCGGCCATCCCCAAATTCACCACGCTCGCCATTCGCAAGGTTTACGACATCGGCTGGCGCCCGACGCAGTTTGTCAATTCGGTCTCGACTTCCGTCGGGTCAGTGATGAAACCTGCCGGCGCGGAAAAAAGCGCAGGCGTCATGTCGGCGACCTATACCAAAGATCCCAGCGACCCGCGGTGGCAGGACACGCCCGAATACAAGGACTGGCTGGCGTGGATGATGAAATATAATCCGTCGGTCAACGTCACCGACGCGCTCGCGGTTTATGGCTACTCGACCGCCCAGACGCTCGTCGCCGTGCTCAAGGCAAGCGGCGACAATCTTACGCGCGAGCACGTGATGGAGGTCGCGTCCAGCCTCCACGATCTCAGCTTGCCGATGCTACTGCCGGGCATCACCATTTCAACCGCTGCCGACGACTACGCACCAATCAAACAGATGCAGTTGCAGAAATTCGACGGCAATAGCTGGAAGGTCTTTGGCGACGTGATCAAGGGCTCCGGCGGCTAGAGATAAAGGCCGAAACGGCCTAAAACGACGAAAAGGGAGGACATCATGACAACGGGCATGACGTTCAAATGGAATGTGGCGAAAAGCCTGTCGGTCGCGGCTTTTGTCCTTGTAGGCGGCGCGGCATTTGCCGGCGGCCAATACAGCCCCGGCGCCAGCGATACCGAGATCAAAATCGGCAACACCATGCCGTATAGCGGACCGGCTTCGGCCTACGGCATCCTCGGCAAGACCCAGGCCGCCTATTTCAACATGATCAACGAGCAAGGCGGGATCAACGGCCGCAAGATCAACTTCATCACTCGCGACGACGGTTACAGCCCGCCGAAAACAGTCGAGCAGACGCGGCAACTGGTCGAGCAGGACCAGGTGCTGTTCATGTTTTCGCCGCTGGGCACGCCAACCAATGTCGCCATTCACGCGTACCTCAACGACAACAAGGTGCCGCAATTATTCGTCGCCACCGGCGCCGACCAGTGGAACGATCCGAAGCATTTTCCCTGGACCATGGGGTTCATCCCCAGCTACGGCGCTGAGGGGCGCATCTATGCGCGCTACATCCTCAACAACCTGCCCAATGCGAAGATCGCGGTGCTGTATCAGAACGACGATTTCGGCAAGGACTACCTGAACGGGTTGCGCACCGGGCTCGGCGACAAAGCCGGCAAGATGATCGTCGCCGTGCAGTCATACGAGACGACGGATCCGACCGTCGACTCGCAGGTCGTGTCGCTGCAATCAAGTGGCGCCGACGTGATGGTGACGCTGGCCACGCCTAAATTCGCGGCGCAATCGATCCGCAAAGTTTACGACATCGGCTGGAAGCCCACGCATTTTCTTACCTCGGTGTCGAATTCCGTCGGTACCGTGATGAAGAGTGCGGGACTTGAAAAAGGCACCGGCATCATCTCGGCAGGGTTCGCCAAGGACCCCACCGATCCGCAATGGGCCGACAGCCAGGAATACAAGGACTGGCTTGCTTTCATGAAGAAGTACAACTCGTCGGCCAATCTCTCCGACATTCAGGCCGCCATCAGCTATAGCCAGGCGCAGTTGCTCGTCTCGGTGCTCAAGGCCTGCGGCGATAATCTGACGCGTGAAAACATTATGAAACAGGCCGCTAACCTTCACGACGTGAAAATGCCGATGCTGTTACCCGGCATTGTACTCTCCACCAGCGCCGACGACTTCGCTCCCATCAAGCAGATGCAACTGGAAAAATTCGACGGCACGACGTGGAAACTGTTCGGCGACGTCATTTCCGCATCCGGAAGCTGACGCGCACCACGGCAACCAAGAAACATCAAGGGAGGACTTCATGACCAAGCGACATGCCATGGCGGCCGGTTGGGCGGCGGCGGCCCTCATCGCGGCAAGCGGGTTGGCGTTGGCGGCCGGACAATACGGCCCCGGCGCCAGCGACAGCGAGATCAAGATCGGCAACACCGATGCGTATAGCGGTCCGGCTTCTGCCTATGGCACGATCGCCAAGGCCGAATCCGCGTTCTTCGCGGCGCTTAACGAGCAAGGCGGCGTCAACGGCCGCAAGATCAACTTCATCAGCCGCGACGACGGATACTCACCGCCCAAGACCGTCGAACTCGTGCGCAAGCTGGTCGAGGAAGACCAGGTGCTACTGACCTTCAACATTCTCGGCACGCCGCCGAATACCGCAGTTCAAGGCTACCTCAATGACAACAAGGTGCCGCAACTGTTCATCGCCACCGGCGCCGACAAATGGAACGATCCGAAGAACCACCCGTGGACCATGGGCTGGCAGCCGAGCTACCGCATCGAAGCACGCATCTACGGCCGCTACATTCTCAAGAACATGCCGAACGCTAAAGTCGCGGTGCTCTATCAGAATGACGATTTCGGCAAGGACTATCTGAACGGTCTGCGCGAAGGTCTCGGCGCCCAGGCGGACAAGATGATTGTCGCCACCAAGTCGTACGAAACCACCGATCCCACCGTCGACTCGCAAGTCGTCGCACTGCAAGGCAGCGGCGCTGATGTGCTGCTAACCGCGGCGACACCCAAATTCGCGGCGCAGGCAATCCGCAAAGTCTACGATATCGGCTGGAAGCCGGCGCACTTTCTCACCAACGTTTCGGTTTCGGTCGGCTCGGTGATGAAACCCGCCGGACCGGAAAAGGGAGTCGGCATCATCTCGGCAGGTTATCTGAAGGACCCGACCGATCCGCAATGGCAGAGTAGCCAAGAATACAAAGACTGGCTGGAATGGATGAAGAAAAACTATTCATCCGGGAGCCTCAGTGACATCAACAACGTGTATGGCTACACCGTCTCGCAGACTATGGTCGCGGTGCTCAAGGCCGCGGGCGACAACCTGACGCGCGAGAACGTCATGAAAGAGGCCGCGAACATCCACGATCTGAAACTGCCGATGCTGCTGCCGGGCATCACTGTGTCGACCAGCGCCACCGATTTCGCCCCGATAAAACAAATGCAACTGATGAAGTTCGACGGCGAGACCTGGAAGCTGTTCGGCGAAGTGATCTCGGGCTCCGGGAGCTCAGGACCTCTCGTCCGCGGCTGGAATCGCGGTCTGCACCACTAGTCCGCGGGCGCGCGCATCGGCGACGCCGAGCGCACGCAAGCCGGCAAGCGCGAGCGACTGCACGAGGTCGCGGTCGCGGCCCGCGTCGTCCGGCGCCAGCGGGCCGATCGCGCCTTCGATCAACAATCCGGTGAGCGCCGCCGCCGACAACCCGGCATCCTGCTCAGGCAGGCGGCCTTCGGCGATCGCTGCGGCGATCAAGCGGGCAAATTCGGCGGCCAGCGATCTGCGGAACGCCGTGCGTTCGGCATCAACTTCCGCATCAACCGGCTCGGCAATCGCGGCAAAGGAAAGCCGCCGCTCGCGCCGGGCGCGCGCGGCAAACGTCATGAACGCCGCGCACAGCGCCGACAGCGGTCCGGGCGCGCCATCTGCCGCGCGTTGCAAGGCGCCGATCTCGCGCGTCGCGATTTCTCGCAACAATGCCGCCACGAGGTCGGTCTTGGCCGGGAAGTAACGATAGACTGTTCCGGTCGCGATCTCCGCGCGCGCTGCGACGCTTGCGATCTGCACCGCCGCCATGCCGCCCTCGCTTGCGATCTGCCGCGCAGCGGCGATGATCGCGTCGTGGCGGGCGGCGAGACGCCGGGCGACGTTTTCGGTGCGGCGATAAGGTATGGCGGCCCCGCGTTCAAGAATTGGGATTGCAGTATATCAGAGCGCCGAAGTCTGACTGAGCGGCCCGCGAATGCGACAGCTAAGCGCCGCGGTCAGCCAGCGATTTGGCGCGGATTTTGGATAGCGTCGTCACCGGCGTAATGGCTTCGGGATCGATCGCGAGGCGGATGATCGCCGGAAGACCTGACTCCACCGCCGCCTTGAAGGCCGCCGGGAAATCTTCTGTGCGCTCGACCGAAACACCGAAGCCGCCGAAAGCGCGCGCATAGGCGGCGAAATCCGGATTGCGCAGCTCGGTTGCGATGATGCGACCCGGATATTCGCGCTCCTGGTGCATGCGGATGGTGCCGTAGACGCGATTGTCGGCGATGACGACAATGAACGGCAGCTTGTACTGAACGGCGGTCGCGAATTCCTGCCCGTTCATCAGAAAATCGCCATCGCCGGCAATGCAGACGACCGGTCCGCTCGGGATAAAGCCGCTTCATGGCGACCGCGGCCGGCACGCCGTAACCCATCGAGCCCGAGGTCGGCGCGATGTGCTGGGCGAAGCGGCGGAAGCGAAAGAAGCGATAAATCCAGGCGGCGTAATTGCCTGCGCCATTGCACAGGATCGCGTCGACCGGAAGGTTTTCGCGCAGCCACACCATCACCGCGCCGAGATTGACGGCGCCCGGCTGCTCAGTCGGCTTTTCAGTCCAGGCGAGATAGTCGGCATGCGCCGCATCGCCGTCCCCGCTAAAGGCGCCGGAGACGTTCAAATCGAGCGCGGCGGCAAATGCCGCCGGCGTCGCGTGGATGGCGAGATCCGGAGCATAGACGCGGCCGAGCTCTTCGGCGCCCGGATGCACGTGCACGAATTTCATTTGCGGGCGGGGAATGTTGAACAACGTGTAGCTCTGCGACGGCAATTCGCCCATGCGCCCCCCGATCAGAACCACAAGATCGGCGGACTTGATGCGCTCAAGGAGCTTCGGGTTGGGACCGATGCCGAGATCGCCCGCGTAGCAGGAATGCAGCGCATCGAAGAGATGCAGCCGCCGGAACGTCGTGCAGACCGGCAGCCGATATTTTTTTACGAAGCGCGCGAGATGGTCCGACGCCTCCTGTGACCATCGGCTGCCGCCAATGATGAACATCGGCTTGCGGGCCGCGCCGAGGAGCTCTGCGAACTTCGCCAGTTCGGCCGGACCCGGCACAGTCTCGATCGGCTGGAACGGCCGCGCATCGTCGACCGCCAGACGCTCGGTCAGCATGTCCTCCGGCAAGCTCACGACCACCGGCCCGGGCCGGCCGTTGGTGGCGGTATAAAAGGCGCGCGACACCAGTTCCGGTATGCGCGCCGGATCGTCGATTTCCGTCACCCATTTGCACATCGAGCCGAACATGGCGCGGTAGTCGATTTCCTGAAACGCTTCGCGCTCCGTCATGTCGCGCGCCACCTGGCCGACGAACATGACGAGCGGCGTCGAATCCTGCTGGGCGATGTGAATGCCGGGCGAGGCGTTGGTGGCGCCCGGCCCGCGCGTGACGAAGCAGACGCCGGGGCGTCCGGTCGCCTTGCCCACCGCTTCCGCCATCATGGCCGCTCCGCCCTCCTGGCGGCAGACCGTGAGCTCGATATCGCTGTCGACAAACGCGTCGAGCGCCGCGAGATAGCTCTCACCGGGTACGCAAAAGACGTGATGCACGCCATGCACGCGCAATTGGGCGATGAGAACTTCAGCGGCGGTGCGATTGTTATCTTTGCTGCGCATAACGTTTTCCTCGGCGACTTTCGGTCAAACGGCTGACGCCGCCGCCCGATAAGTGCACTATCGAAAGCAAAAGTGAAACTTCGCCTAAAAGGACATTGATTTTCATGGCGGATCGGACCGCTGGCCAGGACGAAGTGCTCGCCTTCCTTGCCGACCCCGCGACCCATGGCGGGCAAAAGGTGCGGCGCATCGACACGCACGCGTCATCGGTTTTCCTCACCGCGGATCGGGCGCTGAAGGTCAAGCGCGCCGTGCGTTTTCCGTTTCTCGATTACTCCACCCTCGAGAAGCGCAAGGCCGCGTGCGAGGCCGAGCTCAAGGTCAACGCGCCCTACGCGCCGCAAATCTATCGCGGCGTTGTGGCGATCACCCGCGAAGGGGGCGGCAAGCTCGCGGTCGGCGGCCCGGGCGAGCCGGTCGAGTGGGCGGTGGAAATGGCGCGCTTCGACGAAGATTGCACGCTCGACCATCTCGCCAAACAAATTGATTCTAGACTTGCCGACGCGCTCGGCCAGGTCGTCGCAACCGCACATCGCCGCGCGGCGCCGCTCGACGGCAGCGCGTGGATTGACGCGCTCGGCAGTTACATTGATGAACACGCCGACGCGTTTCGGCAGCATCCGCGCATATTCCCGCGCGACGATGTCGCTTGTGCTAGGCCGCAAAACCCGCGCCGCTTACCAACAAATCACGCCGCTCCTGCGCGAGCGAAGCCGCGCCGGCTTCGCGCGCCGCATTCACGGCGATCTTCATCTCGGCAATATCGTGCTGCTCGAAGGCAAGCCGGTCTTGTTTGATGCCATTGAGTTCAGCGACATTATCGCTTCCGGCGACGTCCTTTACGATCTGGCATTCTTGCTGATGGATTTGCTGGAGCGCGGACTGACGCAAGCAGCGAATATCGTCTTCAACCGGTACTTGGCCGACAGCCGGCACGCTGAGGATTTGGACGCGCTCGCGGCGTTGCCGTTTTTCCTGTCAATGCGCGCCGCCATACGCGCCAAAGTCACCGCCGCCCGCCTGGAGCGCGCACCCGCTGAGGAACGACGGGAAATCGGGCGCACCGCGAGCAAATACTTTGCGTTTGCGCTGCGGGCGATTGCGCCGCCGCCGCCGCGCCTTGTCGCCATCGGCGGCCTCTCCGGGACGGGCAAGAGCCAATTGGCGCAATCGCTGGCGGCCGACATCGAGCCAATGCCCGGCGCTGTCGTCATCCGCTCGGACCTGGAACGCAAGGCCCTGTTCGGCGCCGACGAGACTGAGAAATTGCCGGCAACCGCCTATACGCCCGAGGTCACCACCCGCATTTATGCAACGCTCGCAGAAAAGGCCCGGCGCATCCTCGCCGCCGGACATTCGGCGGTCATCGACGCCGTGTTCGCTCAAGAGCCGGAGCGCGCACTTGTCGCGGCGGCAGGAAAGTCCGCCAATCTTCCATTCAGCGGGCTGTTTCTTACTGCCGATCTCGACACCCGGCTCAAGCGAATCGGGGCGCGCACCGCGGATGCATCGGATGCCGATGCGGCGGTCGCAAAATCGCAGGAGACTTATGACCTCGGAGCGCTCGAGTGGACGGAGATAGACGCCTCCGGGACACCGGAAAACACGCGAAAACTGGCCCGCGCCGCGCTGCGAACCGTTGATTGACTGACACAGGTCCGGGCCAATATAAGCGCGGTGAAAACCAGTGGCGAAAGGCGCGATAATGGCGAGCAGCGATACGACGGCCGGCGTTCATGGACCGGAGGGCACCCGCCGCGACTTTCTCTACATCGCGACCGGGACTGTGGCCGCCGTCGGCGCGGCCGCGACGCTTGTTCCGCTTATCGCCCAGATGAATCCCGATGCCTCGACGCTGGCCGCCGGCGGACCCGTCGATCTCGACGTCTCCAAGATCGCGCCTGGCCAGCAGGTGGTGATCCGCTGGCGGGAGCGGCCGATCTTCGTCTTCCACCGTTCGCCGGAGACGCTGAAAACTCTCCAGGATCCGAAACTGGTGTCGCAGCTTTCCGATCCGAATTCGGAGCAGATGCAGCAAGCGCCTTACGCGGTGAATTGGCACCGCTCCATCAAGCCGGAATACGGCGTCGTGGTCGGCATCTGCACCCATCTCGGCTGCATCCCGATGTTTTATCCGCAACCGAATGCGACTTCGCCGGTGGCCGGCTGGCTGGGCGGCTATTTCTGCCCCTGCCACGGCTCCAAATACGACCCTGCGGGCCGCGTCTTCTCCGGCGTGCCGGCGCCGTACAACCTACCGGTCCCGCCCTATCGCTTTGTCAACGATACGACCCTGCGCATCGGCGAAAATCCAGCGGACGCCGCCAATTGGGATTTCGGCTCGATCCGGCAGCTCTAGACGCGTCCGCCGCGCGTTGACGGGGCATGAAACTTAGGCGGCCCCTGCGCCTCGGTCTGCTGCGGCTGTCGCTGCTCGCAATTGTCGTCGGCGTCATTACCGGTTTCGGCGCGGTGCTGTTCCGCGCGCTGATCGGACTGATCCACAACGCGGCCTTTCTCGGCGTGCTCGCGGTCGATTACGACGCCAGCGTGTTCACGCCGCCGAGCCCGTGGGGCGCCTTCATCATTCTGGTGCCGGTGATCGGCGGCCTGATTGTCACTTTCCTGATCACCAATTTCGCGCCTGAGGCGCGCGGCCACGGCGTTCCCGAAGTCATGGACGCCATCTACTACAAGGAAGGCGTGATCCGTCCCGTAGTCGCGGTGATCAAATCGCTCGCTTCGGCGCTCTCGATCGGCACGGGCGCCGCGGTCGGGCGCGAGGGACCGATCATCCAGATCGGTTCGGCGATCGGCTCGACGCTCGGCCAGGTCATACGCATGGCGCCGTGGCAGCGGATCACACTGGTCGCGGCCGGCGCCGGCGCCGGGATCGCCGCCACCTTCAATACGCCGATTGGTGGCGTCATGTTCGCCATCGAACTGATGATGCCGGAATTGAGCGCCCGCACCTTTCTGCCGGTCGCGCTCGCGACCGGCACGGCAACCTTCATCGGCCGCATCTTCTTCGGCATCTATCCGGCGTTCGTTATTCCCAAAAGTGCTACTCGCCTCGCAAGCACCGGCGTCGCTGCCGTCCCTGCTCCTCTATGCGTTACTCGGCGCGCTCATCGGCTTGGCGGCGGCCGCCTTCATCCGCGCACTGAGCTTTGCGGAAACGACATTCGAGCGCATCGCCAATCCTTATCTGCGCAACGCCATCGGCATGCTCGCGATCGGCGTGTTGATCTACGTGTTGCTGCGGACGGCCGGCCATTACTATGTCGAAGGCGTCGGTTACTCGACCATCCAGGCGATTCTTTCCGGCAGCCTTGGGCTGCCTGTACTCCTCTTTGTTCTGTTCGCAGCCAAGATCACCGCCACGTCGGTCAGCCTCGGCTCGGGCGCATCGGGCGGAATCTTCTCTCCATCCCTGTTCATGGGCGCGACGCTCGGCGGCGCGTTCGGCGTGGTGGTGAATCAGTTCGTGCCGGTCGAGGGACTTGGCGTCACCACCTGCGCCATCATCGGCATGGCCGCCATGGTCGGCGGGGGCACCGGCGCCGCCATGACCGCGGTCACCATGATCTTCGAGATGACGCGCGATTACGATCTGGTGATGCCGAGCATTGTCGCGGTCGCCATCGCGATCGGCGTGCGGCGGCTTCTTTCGGCCGAGAACATCTACACCGTCAAGCTGGTCGGTCGCGGCCATTTCGTGCCGAAGGCGCTGCACGCCAACATGTTCCTGGTGCGGCGTGCGCGCGAGGTCATGCAGAAGGACGTCACGCTGTTGCCGGCAGACGCCGATTTCGACGCCTTCCTGCGCGCAAACGCAACCGGCGCCGGCTTCAAACATGTCGTTGTCACGCGGGGCAATCACATTGCCGGCGTTGTTCGCGTCAATATCGGCCTGCGCCGCGGCGTCGAACAGGCCTATAGCGGCGTCCATCTCGGCGACGTCGCCCAGCGCAATTTCACGCTGGCGCGCGAAGGCGACATCATGTTCGACGTGGTTCAGCGCATGGCGCGCCACGCCGCCAGCATGGCGGTTGTAGTCAAGGGCAACGGCCGCGGGCGGCCGTCCGAGATCATCGGCGTGATTTCAAAGGAACACATTGCCAATTCGGTCGCCGACAGCATCAGGCCGTTCGGCTAATGGCGGGAAGCCGGCGCTGGTCGGCTGCAAAAAGCCCTATCCAATCCCTAACGAGGTCATCGCGCGAACGAGCGCGAGTATGACGCCCTTCCGGCCACACTTGTGCAGGCCGGGACACATTCCAGCTATAGCCGCACTCGGTGCAAGCGTAGTGCAGGCATTGGCGGCCCCAGCCGTCGAGCCGCGAAGCGGGGCCGTCAGGGCGCTTGGCACTCCCGCATCGTGTGCAAATCATTGCATTCCCCTTCGAATATCGAGCCCAACTGCAACGTGCCGACTGGATGCGGTATCTCGCTCCGCGGAGGTTCCAGCCCGTGCCGCAATCAATGCGTCGGCACGGGCAACGTTCGCAAACGAGAAAAACTGCGCCGGCGTTTAGTAATTTTCATTGGGGCTGGTCCGCGCGGCGAACTATAACTAACTGCGAGTTGCGGGTGTGCCGCACGTACCGGGAATAAAATGACCAGCATCGAGCATCGACCCTTGCCGACCCCATCGGCTATCGCGGCCGCCGGTTGGCGCACGCCGGTTCTGATCATCGGGTTTGGTTGCCTGATCTCACTGATGTCGTTTGGCCCACGCTCGTCGCTCGGCTTTTTCCTGACGCCGATGTCGAGCGCCAATCACTGGGGCCGCGACGTTTTCGGCTTCGCGCTGGCGCTGCAGAATTTGCTGTGGGGTATCGGCCAGCCGATCGCCGGCATGATCGCCGACCGTTACGGATCGGCGCGTGTGCTGTGCGCCGGCGGCCTGATGTATGCGGCAGGACTCGCGCTGATGTCGCAGGCGGCGAGCGCGCCGGTACTCGACGTTTCGGCCGGCGTCCTGATCGGCTTCGGCCTTTCCGGCACGTCTTTCATGGTTGTGCTCGCGGCGTTCGGCAAATTGCTGCCGCCCGCAATGGCGCTCGCGTGCGTTCGGCTTTGGCACCGCGGCCGGCTCGTTCGGCCAGTTCCTGTTTTCACCGATCGCCGTCGCACTCACGGACGGTTTCGGCTGGCAGCAGACGCTGATCATCTTCGGCGCCAGCACGCTCGCCATCCTCCCGGCGTCGCTGGCGCTGACGACGCCGACGGCGGACGGCAAAGGGGCGGCAACGCAATCGCTGCGCAGCGCACTCGGCGAGGCCTTCGCCCACCGCTCTTACCTGCTGCTGGTGGCCGGCTTTTTCACCTGCGGATTTCAGCTCGCGTTCATCACCGTACACATGCCGTCTTATCTGATCGATCGCGGACTGTCCGCGCAGGTCGGCGGCTGGACACTGGCCTCGATCGGACTGTTCAACATCATCGGATCGATTACGTCCGGCTGGCTCGGCGATCGCATGCCCAAGCGTTATCTGCTGTCGTTCATTTATTTGGTCCGCGCGGCGGCGATCCTGGTGTTCATCTCGTTTCCGGTCACGCCGTTCTCGTGCATCGCGTTCGGCGCGGTCATGGGTCTGATGTGGCTGTCAACGGTGCCGCCGACTAACGGCATCATTGCGCGTCATGTTCGGCACCCGCTGGCTGGCGACGCTCGCCGGTTTTGCCTTCTTCAGCCATCAAGTCGGCGGCTTCCTCGGCGTCTGGCTTGGCGGCATCGTGTTCGAGCGGACCGGCTCCTACAATCCGGTGTGGTGGCTGGCGATTCTGTTCGGAGTGCTCTCCGCGCTGATCAACATGCCGATTGTCGAAAAGCCGGTCGCGCGAACGGCCTTGGCACCGGCCTGAAGGTGTCGCGATGAGCGATCCGGCCATCCGCAGCTCGCCGTCGCAGGTTCTCGTCCCGATAGCCGCAGCTGCGGTGGCAATTCTGTTAGCTGGAACGGCTTGGCTTTGGGCGCATTACGGCACGGCGGTCTTCTTTGAGACCATTCGCGCGGGTTTCTTCGCCTGCTTTGGTTGACGCGCCGCCCGCGCGGCACCGCGTTCTCTGGACGACGCGCTAGTCGCGTCCAGCTCCGAGAGAAGCCATTGCCGGAACAGGGTAACCTCCGGCTTCTGAAAATCGGTGGGCGAAGTGACCAGCCAGTAGGAACTGTCGCTTGCGATAGGTTCGCCGAGAAGCGGCACGAGCCGGCCGGCCGCGATGTCGTCATCGACCAGCGGCGTCCGGCCGAGCGCAACGCCAAGCCCACGCACGGCGGCGTCGAGCGCCATTTGCACCGTGTCGACCCGCAATCCGCCGTCGATCGCGACCGGCGACGGCAAACCGCTGGCGCGAAACCAATGCTGCCAGTCCGCCGACAGCGAGGTGACGTGGATGAGCGGCGCGCGCGCCAATAGCTCAGCGTCGGAAAGGCCGAGTTGATCTTTGAGAGTCGGGGCTGCAAACCGGCACCATGGTCTCGACGACCAGGTGGGTCCAGTTCGGCGGCGGTTTCTTTGTCGTCGAGAACCGGATGGCGAGATCGAAATCGTCGAGGGTGAGGTCAACGAGGCGCATCGACGTATCGATGGTCACGCGGATGTCGGGAAACTGCGCGGCGAATTTTTCCAGGCGGGGCAGCAGCATCTTATTGGCGAACGTCGGTGCGCTGCTTACCGACAGCGTCCCGGTCGCCTTGCGGCCAGGAAGCTGCTCGGTCGCTTTGGCGATGATGCTGAGCGCCTGATTGACTAGCGGCGCATAAGCGTCACCGGCCGCGGTCAGTCGCAAGCCGCCTGATTGCCGGCGGAACAATTCGACGCCGAGCCAGCTTTCGAGTGTTTGTACGCCATGACTGACCGCGCTGGCGGTCAGATTTAGTTCGTCGGCGGCCTTGCGAAAGCTTCCGTGCCGGGCGGCCGCTTCAAAAACGCGGAGTGAACTCAAGGGTGGAAGTCGAAAGGCCATGCTGTGCAGATCCGACGCGCTTTCCCACCACTATAAAGTCGCGGCCGCAGCCCGCCAAATTTGGCGCGCCGCCAACCGTCTAGCTGCCCCGCGTGACGGAGATGGTGCTTTCGCGGGGCGGCTCGCCCATAATAGGAACATGGCTTTTGACGTCCGCGCGCTCGCCATAGCCACGGCGGGGTTTTCGGCTTTCGTTAATCTCTACTCGCCGCAATCACTGCTGCCGGAGCTGGCGCGCGAGTTCGGGGTCGGCGCCGCCGGCGTCAGCGCGCTGATGACCGCAACCACCGCGGCGATTGCGCTGACCGCGCCGTTCACCGGCGCGCTGGCGGATGTGTTTGGACGAAAGCGCCTGATCACCGCCGCGAGCTTCGCCGTGGTCGTGCCGACCCTGATGATGATGTTTGCGCAAAGCGTTCCACAACTCGTGGCGCTGCGGTTCGTGCAGGGCCTGCTGCTGCCGCCGATTTTCACCGTCGCCGTCGCCTATGTCGGCGACGAATGGCCGCCGGCCGAGGTGCCGCGCATCGCCGGCCTGTTCATTTCCGGTTCCAGCGTTGGCGGATTCTGCGGCCGCTTTTTCACTGGCGTGGCGGCCGATTTGTTCGGCTGGCGCGCGTCGTTCCTCGCCGTGACGCTGCTCACACTCGTCGGCGCCTTGATCGTAACACTTGCGCTGCCGCGCGAGCGAAGTTTTGTCCGCTCGGGCGGCGTGCTCGCTTCAGCGCGGCAGATGCTGGCGCATTTGCGCAATCCCCGGCTGCTCGCGATCTTCGCGGTGGGCTTTGGCGTGCTGTTCAACTTCATCGCGACTTTCACATATGTGAGCTTTCACCTGGCGGCGCCGCCTTACAATTTCACGCCAACGCTGTTGGGCGCGCTGTTCGCCACTTACCTGAGCGGCAGCTTCATTGTGCCCTGGGTCGGCCGCGCGATATTGCTGTTCGGCCGGCGGCGCTTCGTTTTGGGCGTGATCGCCGTGTGGATCTGCGGCGCGCTCATGCTGCTGGCGCCGCCGGTTTGGGTGATCATCGCCGGACTGACGATCTGCGCCACCTGCGGCATGCTATGCCAGGCGATATCGACGGGCTATGTCATTACCACTGCCAAGGAAGGCCGCTCCTCGGCGGCCGGACTTTACGCGTCGAGCTTTTATATCGGCGGCAGCGCCGGCGCGTTCCTCATTGGCCTCGTCTGGCATGCGGCGGGCTGGGACGGGTGCGTGGCCGCGATTATCGCGGTCCAGGCGGCGATGGCGGTGATTGTCGCTCTCGCCTGGGAGCGATCGCGGATTTGACGCCCGCCTTCAGACAGCGTCCGCGGTTTCTGGGCCGCGCTATTTCTCGACGAAATCGGCGCACTTCTGAATTTCGTCGTTGGCGCCCCACGGCATGATCGGCACCGACGACGTCGAGTTTTTCGGCGAGCCTTCTATCAGCCGGTCGCTGTAGACCATGTAGACCAGCACGTTGCGCTTGGTGTCGCAGCCGCGAACGATCTGCATCTTCTTGAAGAACAGTGAGCGGCGCTTGCGAAACATGTCCTCGCCCTGCGCGAATTTCTCCTTGAAGCGGATCGGGCCGATCTGCCGGCACGACAGCGAAATATCCGAAACCTCTTCAGCAACGCCAATCCAGCCCTTCACCCCGCCGCGCTCCGGCGCAGTGAAGTGACAGGCGACGCCGTCGACCGCGGGATCGTCGACGCCGTAGGTCGCGAGCTTGTCGTTCGGCGTCAGAAACCGAAATACCGTCGAGCGCTTGAAGATCAAATCCGGCTCATCGGCGGCATGGAGCGGCGCCGCACCCAGGCCCGCGAGCACGAGCACGAGCACGACAAACGGCCAAACGGATTTGCGCATAGCCCTCCTCACTTTCCCGGCGCGGCGGCCGGTTGCTCCCGCGAAGCCTCCGGGGCAACGGCCGCTTTATAGAGCGCCAACACATTGGCAAGCGAGTGAGGTTCAACCTTGACGACCCCGGAGAACGGGCGGTCGATGGCGACAATCGCCAAGAGCTCCGAAAAGATCAGAATGGAAAGCAGCCCGGTCATCAGGGTCTGCGCCGCCAAGCTTTCCATGCCGAAGAAGAAAGTGAAGCCGATGGTCATGACAGCACCGCCGAACAGCAACAGCCAGATGACATTGGGAACGGTCCCCTCCGACGCGATCAATCTCGTGCGACGGGCCTCGGTAACCACGTCGATTTGATGCAGCAGGTCGGACATCAGCGGCGTTTTGATAGTCTGCGTCGCGTCGACTTTCAGAAGCGTCGCGTACACCGAGTCGAGAGCTTGGCGAGCACGAAGAGTTGTGTCTCCGAAATTTCCCCGATCCATGGCTGGCCAGTCGACGGCAATCGTCACAGCAAGGTAGTTACTTAGGGCCTCGCGAAGTTCGGCGCCACCGGGATCGGCGACACCGTGAGAGAGCCGAAAAATACTCTCGGCCGCACCGGCCTCCTGAGCCACGGTCGTCTCTGCGCCGCTGAATTTTTCCCATACCACTATAATGGCGAAGGCGAGCAAGACTGCGTACAACACGCCGACGGTCGCGAACTTGAAGCCGGCGATTTCGTTGTTCGCAGTCAGCCGATCGAGTGCGACGTGGCGACGCACGAAAAAGGGACCAAACATCGCCAGAACGGTCGTTAATCCGACGATGATGGTGCCCGATACCCAAAGCGGCTGGGTCGTTAGAAAATACAGCATCGCACGCCGCTGATTGCCACCACGCTACGGCCGGCAAGTGCCATCGGACGTGTGGCAGTAATTACCCTTGTGGCAATAGTGAAAGTGAGTTGATCCTTCCTTGTGACACTCACAAGTATGCTCCGTCACAAGCCCTTCGGCGCAATGGGCGAATCTCTTGAACTTGATGGCAGCCGAAGCTCCTTGAACCGGCAAACATATGCCTGCGCAACAAAGAACCAGGACGATTGTTGTCTTCACGATTTCCCCCAAAAGGTTCGTTTGAGCGCCTGACAGTATTCCCCAAGCGATTCCTCATCAACCGCACCCTAGCCGAAAAACCTGGAGATGGTTTTACCCCGTCTTAGCGGCTCGACGTCGCTCACCGGATTGTGGACAGCGCTCACTTAACGCGCTCTGGTTGTCGCCGATTGGCCAAAATCGCGACCCGGGACAACCCTATGTGTCCATCTTTACGGATTTCCGTAAAGCAAGTTTAGCCTGCCGTTGGGTACCAAACGCGCGGGTAAATTTGTCGAGGGATCATTGCACATGACGCGTTTCTTTTTCGATTACGCGACCGAGGGCCAGTCGCTGCACGATTATCGAGGTGATGAGTTTCGCGATGTCGAGGCCGCGGTGGAGCATGCGGCAACGATCGCGGAAAACTTGTTCACGTTGAACGGTCAGTGGCAGGGTTGGTGGATCGAGGTGCGCGACGCCGAAGGATCGAAACTGTCAACCGTGCCGGTCCCAGCGCACGCCGCGTAGTAACGATTAGCAGACCTCGCGCCCACAATATTGATCTCTGATCCTGGAGAACGCGCTGAATTTCCGCGGCCGCCTTGTCGGCCTGGCGGGTTTGTTCATCCTGGCGTTCGCCGGACTGCTTATTCAGGCTTTGCGCCTGATCTTGCCACCGTCTTCTGTGATCTTGACGTGCGTGCTGAGCGCCGTCGCACTTACTCTGATGGTGGTGGCCCTGAGATATGATCGCGTCTTTAAGCGCGACAACTCCAGCATTGAGTAGAACTGCGCGCCCACGACGACGACCCTGCGCGTCTGACCGTTGCTGGCCTTGGCAAGCTTGTCATTTTAGCGGCGACAGCCCGTTGCACCGCGACACCGGGTCGAAGATGATCGGCCGGGCGGGAGGGTCCGGACGGATCACGCGCATGCAAACGCGTTCGCCGCCGACGCCGAGGGAGACATTACATGCCCAAGGGGTATTGGATTGTCCGAGTGGACGTAAAAAACGAGGAGCCCGTCAAGCGATACGTCGCCGGCAACGCACCAATCTTCGAGAAATTTGGCGCCCGCGTTTTGGTCCGCGCGCATACGTTTGAGGTTCCTGAAGGTTCCTCCCGTGCGCTGCACGCCGTGATCGAGTTTCCCGATTATGCTTCTGCGGTCGCGTGCTATCACTCGCCCGAGTATAAACGAAACAAGAAGATCAGAGACGGGCACCTGGACGCCGACTTCGTCATTGTCGAGGGCTACGATAATACAGTGCCGCAGGCCCAAACAGCGCCCCAGCAATTTTCGGGACTTTTTGTAAAGTGATTGCTTGCCGGCAGCTACGACGCGAGCGTCGCCGGCGGTTCGGCATCGACGGCAAGAAGCGGGTCGCCGTGGCTCGCCGCGTACGCGTTCGCCATCTCTTCGGAGAGAGCATAGCTGTGCGTCTGATTGCAGCCGTAACAGACGAAGGTCGTTTTCCGCATGGTCGGCGATTTTGGATGCGGTAAGGCGGCAACGTAGATCATTTCGGCGTGGCACTTTGGGCAAGGCGCCGACAGGCGGTCGTTAGGCATGGACGTGTCTCTCGCGGCGCACCATGTGGCTACACGCAGTCTCCCGGACCCCCTCATTTTCGGCCATCTTTATGATCGGTCCGTTAAGGCGCTGCCGCATTTTTTGCTGCCGCTGTAGCCAGAACCGGCCTCAGTAAGGCAAATATTGAGCCCCCCTCGGCCAGCCGCGCAGGACAACGGCTCAAAAAGCCATGCGAACGGCTGCCGCGGCCTGGTTATATCCGAGCCCAGAGCTGATCATCACGACAAGATCGCCGCCTTTGATCTTGCCCAGTTCGATGGCGTCGTCCAACGCCATTGGAATGCAGGCCGAGCCGGTGTAGCCGTATTTCTCCATGATGGTGTGACACTTTTCGATGGGCACACCGCAGCGCTCTGCTGCGATTGTGATGGTCCGCTTGCTGATCTGGGTGAACAGCAACTGATCGACGTCGTCCGCCATAAAACCGTTTTCGGCGGCGAGACGCTTGAACAGAAGCGGCCAACCATCTTCGTTGACCGAAGCCGGATAATTACCCTTCTCGCGCCGCATCTGGGTGCGGCCGGCTTCGACGGCTTCCACGCTTGCTGGTTCGACGGTGCCACCGGCCGCGATGCCCCAGCCGGAAGCGTACGCGCCGTCGGCCTGGAACGCGGCGCCGATGAAGCCCGCTTGTTCGCCGCCTTCCAAAACCGCGGCCCCTGCCCCGTCGCTCCAGAGGAAACAACCCGGATCGTCGGGATCGCTCAGCCGGTGAATCATGTCGACGCCGATCAGGAGGATTGTCTTCATGGAAGGATTCGTCGCGATCAGTCCGGACCCGGTGGCGATCAACGGTGGGAACGATGCGCACGCGCAGCCCACGTCGAACGTCCCGGCGTTTTTTGCGCCAAGTTTGTATTGAATGACCACAGAGGTGTCGGGAGTGACGTAGTCGGGCGAAGTGGTGCCGACGATGATCAGATCGACATCTTCGGGTTTGCGACCTGCGCGTTTCAGCGCTTCTTTGGCCGCCGGTAACGCGAGATCGGAGGTAGCCCAATCGTCGGGAGCATAGAAACGCTTGGTGATGCCGGAAGTGGCCGCAAGCCTGTCAACGACCGTCGGGTTGCCCAGTGCGGTGAACCGTTGAGTGAGTTCAGCATTGGTGACCACGTGCTCCGGCGAATAGCGCGCGGTCGAGACAATCTGGCCGATGCGTGGCATAAACGGACATCCCGCAGACCAATACTATAACGCAGTGGACGTTAACGATCGTAGCATCGGCCGGCATCAATTCGCAGCCGCTAGTAAAGCCGATATTTGTCACGCTCGGTCAGCCACGCACGCTCGTCTGGCATGGCCAGCGCGTCCAAATCCTGCGGCGTGGCGTCAGGATCGTCGACCCATTCGCGGAGTGAAGGGCCGCCGTTGATGACGTCGATGGCGAGCCTGCCGTGCTCGTATTCGTAAGGAAAATCGCGCCATAGCGGATAGTCTTGATACAAACGGCGGATCGCTTTGAAAGCGAGCGCCTGGATGCGCCACGGTTTGAACTGGCGATGATCGTAGGCCGGTCCTTCGGTGTGGATTTGCACGCCGCTGCAAAGCTGGCCGACGTGTTTGTGGAAGGTCGGCTCGAACCAGCAGTCGCGCAGCCGGCAGCCCTCGAGCCAATGCGGCGCCAATACGTGCATCTCATTGATTAGCGCCCGCGCATCAATATCGGGAGCGCCGAAGCCTTCAAGCGGGCGCGTGGTGCCGCGGCCTTCCGACAACGTGGTGCCTTCCACCATCACCGTGCCGGGATAAGCCCGCGCCATCCACAAATTTGGGGCGTTGGGACTGGGATTAAGCCAGACGCGCTCGCCGAGCGGCCAGCCGAAACCCGGCGCGGCTTCGGGCTGCCAGCCTTCCATCTCGATGACGCGGTAGTCGACATCGAGCTTGAGCGATTTGACAAACCAAAACCCGAGTTCGCCGAGCGTCAAACCGTGCCGCATCGGCATTGGCCCGGCGCCGACAAAGCTCTCCCAGCCTTGCTTGAGCGCGAGACCTTCCACCGGCCGGCCGATAGGATTGGGCCGATCCAGCACCCACACCGCCTTGCGTTGCCGCGCCGCAGCCTCAAGCACATAGCGCAACGTGGTGACGAACGTGTAGATGCGGCAACCGAGGTCTTGGAGATCGACGAGCAGCACGTCGAATGCGTCCATCATCGCGTCGGTCGGCTCGCGCACTTCGCCGTACAGGCTGAACACCGGAATGCCGTGCACCGGATCGTGAAAGTCCGGCGACTCGATCATGTTGTCCTGCTTGTCGCCGCGCAGTCCGTGTTGCGGACCGAAGGCGGCTGCGATTGCAATGTCACTGCACGCCGCCAACGCGTCGAGCGAATGAATGAGGTCGGCCGCTACCGACGCCGGATGCGCGAGCAGCGCTACGCGACGGCCGCGCAACGGCGCACGCAGCGCCGGATCGCCGATCAGGCGGTCAATGCCGAATTTCATGATTGCCAATATCCAGTCTGCCTCGTCCGGCGCAAGCGGCTGGCGCCTTTTCCCGGTCCCGGCCTGGCGTCTTAGGGTGTCGACAAACATCGCTTACCGCCCCGCACTCAGGCCATTTAACAATCCAAACAAGGGCGTCGGTAATCTCGCGCGAACCATCAATTGGCGGTTGTGCGAATCAATAATTTAACGTTAGCTAGATCTCCCTTCGTGATGCGTCCGCGTATTCCATAAAGCGGCCAGCGGCCGCTGCGGGTCTTTTCAGCAAAAAATTCCGTAGCGTCACAGGTAACCACACAAGCGTTTTTGAAAATTTGGCGTTGCCGCACGTCACATGCGCAGCAGCTGGCTTAATTGGCACCGGCTCGACGAGACGACGGTCGAGAAACAATCATTGATCAAGCAAATATTGCACAGCGCCGGCCTGGGCGCGGGGCTGGCCGTCGCAATGATGGCGTCCGCGCAAGCGCAAAGCTGGAGCCTCTACGACGGCTACACCAGCCTCCCGACCATTCCGTTCGTCAACGGCCCCATGAGCCCAACCAAGACCGCGAAAGTCGACCTCGAGGTGGGCGGCGCCAAGAAACCGATTCCGTTCGTCATGGATACCGGATCGACCGGAATCGTCGTTTCCAAGAAATATTTCAAGCGCGAGCCGGGCGACGTCTACATTGGCAAAGGAAAACAGGTCTACACCAGCAGCGGAAGGGTCGAGCACGGCAAGTTCTACCTGACCAACGTCGTCATCTATCAGAACAGCACGACGCCACTTGCAACGGCGAGGGTCACCGTCATGGACGTGACCAAGGTCACCTGCCTGCGGCATCACCCGAAGTGCAGGCCGAATTCGAATCCGGACGTGGCGTATATGGGCGTCGGTTTCGATCGGGGAAAAGCTTCAACCCAACCGCCCGCGCCCAACAACAACACCAATCCGTTCGTCAATATCGTTTCGCTCGCCTCAGGCCAGCCGGTCAGCACCCTGGCACCCGGCTACATGATCACCAATAGCGGCGTCACTCTGGGCCTCTCGTCGAGCGTCACCAACAACTTCGCCTTCGTCAAGCTGCTGCCAAACACCACGAACAATCCGCCTGAACCGGCGCCGGCGTGGCTCGGCGCGCCGCTCACGATTTTGGCAGGAGGCAAGCAGAGCAGCGGCGCCATTCTGCCGGACAGCGGTCTCGGTTATGCGTTCCTCACTCCGCCGCCGGGCGCGTCGCTCACCGAGCAAAAGTGCGGCAAGACTTATTGCCTCAAGCCCGGCAATACCATCCAAGTTTATCTGCCGGGACAAACCGCACCGCAGCCGGCGTTTTACACATTTACCACCGGCGCCAGCGGTAATCCGCTCGAGCCGACAACGGTCAAGGTAAATAGCGCCAGCACGACTGCTTTCCTCAACACCGGTCGCGAGTTTTATGCGGGATTCGATTATCTCTACGATCCCATCAACGGTTATGTCGGGTATCGGTGGAGCGGCACGGTCAACAGCGCCTTTGGTGAGGTGACGCCATCCGTTGCCCTGATCGGCAACGTCAACCTGCCGGCCGGATTCACCAACAGTCTGCCTACGGTACTCTACGGCACAACGACATTGCTGCCGGCAGGCACCGGGACCTTTTCCAACACGATTTCTGGTTCATTTGGCCTGACAATCAACGGCGGGCAAGTTGGCTTCACCGCGGCCAACACCTACACCGGCGGCACCAGCGTCATCGCCGGCACGCTGGTTGCTGGCAACAATGCGGCTTTCGGTCCCGGCCCGGTGTCGCTTGCTGCCGGGACCACGCTCTCGTTCATGAGCGGCTCGAATTTTACGCTTCCCAATAATTTTCAGATTTCCGGCGATCCAAATTTCGCGCCGCCTCCGGGCACGACCCAAACTCTTTCCGGCGTCATCGCCGACGGCGCAACGCCGGGCATCCTCAACGTGCTAGGCCCGGGCACGCTGGTTCTATCCGGCATCAGCACCTATTCGGGCGACACCACGGTATCGGCTGGCACGCTCGACGTTACCGGTTCGATCGCCAAGTCGAGGCTGACCACGGTCGAGAGTGGCGCGACACTGACGGGCACCGGAACGGTTGGATCGACCCAGATCAATTCCGGCGGCATTCTTTCGCCTGGCGCGGCGCCGGGCACCTCGCTGACGATTGCCGGCAATCTCGCGTTTAGTTCTGGCGCGATCTATGTGGTGCAAATTACTCCGTCAAACGCGACGGGAGCCATCGTGTATGGCACCACCACGCTTTCCGGCGCCACCGTCGACGCGCGGTTCTCGCCCGGCAGCTACGTTATCAGTCAATATGACATCCTGCATGCGACGAACCTTGATGGCACGACGTTCGCGGGTCTTAAGGTGGCGAATGTGCCTGGGGGCTTTACCGCCAGCCTGTCATATTCGGCGAGCGATGTATTTTTGAACCTCACCGCCGCACCTTCGTTGAGCGGCCTCACCATCAATGAGCGCAACGTAGCAACCGCGCTTGAAAACTATTTCAACGGCGGGGGCAGGTTGCCTGCGAATTTTCTGCCGATCTTCGGCCTAACCGGAGGTGCTTTCGCCAACACGCTGATGCAGCTCGACGGCGAGGTCGCGACCGGGAGCGAGGTGACGGCGTTTCAACTGATGGACGAGTTTTTAAACTTGATGCTCGATCCGTTCGTCGACGGTCGGCTCGGCCCGGGATTCGGCCCAGGATCCGGTTTTACCGGCGATCCGGCGCTGGGCTTCGCGCCAGACGCGCAAACGGTGCTGCCGCCTGAAGTAGCGCTTGCCTACGCCGGCGTACTCAAGGCGCCGCCGGCGCCGGCCTTCCAGCAGCGCTGGACCACGTGGGGGGCAAGTTATGGCGGCGCCAGTACGACCGTCGGCGATCCCGCCGTCGGTTCGAACAGCTTGGGCGCACAAACTTTCGGCTTTGCCGCCGGCATGGATTACCACTACTCGCCCGACACCATCGTCGGTTTCGCGCTCGGCGGCGGCGGCACCAATTGGGGACTTGCCGGCGGCTTGGGAACCGGGAGAAGCGACGCTTTCCAGACTGGAGTCTATGGCACGACGCGTTGGGGTCCGGCTTATCTCGGTGCAGCTTTAAGCTTTGCCAATCACTGGATGACCACGAACCGCGGGACCATGGCCGACACCCTCACGGCAAATTTCGACGCACAGAGCTACGGCGCGCGCGTTGAAGCAGGCTATCGCTATGCCGTCCTGCCGACACTCGGGGTGAGCCCCTACGCGGCAGTGCAGGCGCAAGCCTTCCACACTCCTTCCTACAGTGAAGCCGACGCAACCGGCGGCGGGTTCGGACTTTCCTATGCCGCCATGAACGCGACAGACACGCGGACCGAACTCGGCAGCCGGTTTGACGATCCGGCCGTGATCGGCGGCATTCCGATTCTGCTGCGCGGCCGGCTGGCATGGGCGCACGACTTCGTCAGCAATCCGGCGCTGAGCGCAGCGTTTGAATCGCTGCCGGGCAGCAGCTTCGTCGTCAACGGCGCGCCGATCCCACACGATTCGGCGCTGACCTCGGCAGGCGCCGAATTTTTCTTCACGCCCCGCTGGACCCTGCTGGTGAAATTCGATGGCGAATTCGCGCCGACATCGCAGACCTACGCGGGCTCCGGCACCTTGCGATACACTTGGTGAGCGAAATCCCTCGACAGGTTTGAGGCTTCGCGGCCGCTTATAACCAAACCTATCTACACTCTGGCAAGCTCGATCGCGAAGCTATCGGCGCGATGAAAATCCGGCCGGCCGGGCGGATGCGCCAAGGCCCAAAAGGAAATGTTTTTGTTTCTTTCCTCCATCACCGCCGCAACGCCGAGACGTAAGTCGCCATCGCGCTGCCGGTCCGGCAGTGAAAGCGCCGCGCGTAACGTATAACGATCCGGCCCAGACCGAACGACGATCTGCGGTGGCTCAATCTCTGTCGCCGGGCGCATGCCGGCTCGGTAGCGATCGAAACGATAAGCGGCCCATTGCGTCGACGGAGCGAGATTAAATTCGTAATAAGCCTCTCCCGCCGTGTCCATCACGAACGCCTCAAAGCATGAATGCCGCCACAACTCGTCGGAGCGCGACGGCGCGGCCATTGGCGGCAACAAGAGATCACCGATTATACCGGTCACGACATAGGACAAGATGAGGCTGGCGCCTGCCCGACGCGCGATCTCGACCTCGATGCCCGCCACGGCGGCACAGACCGATTGTGGATGAAGCTTGAGCGGGCGGCGCATCGGCAGTCGCCGTCGTGTGCGAGGGGAAATTCCTCAGCGGTTATCGAGATTGGAGACTTGTTTCACCGGCGCGACGAAGCCGCCGGCCGCGGCGTCAGCGAGCGCGTCGCGATCCAGCGACTCGTCGTGCTTGTAGACGTCGTCGCGGAAATTGACCGTGCCGTTGCGCGTCACCCAGCCGGTGAGATAGACCCAGGCGACCGGCATTTTGTGCGGCAGGTTGATCACCTTCAGTCCGCCAGCGGCGATTCCGGCGTCGATTGCGGCACGATTCCAGGGCGGCACATCCGACAGAATCCACGCGGCGAGGTCGCGCACGTTGTCCACGCGTGTACAACCGTGGGAATCGAAACGGTAATCGTTGGCGAACAGATTGCGCGTCGTGGTGTCGTGCATATACACCGAATACGGATTCGGCATGTCAATCTTCAGGTTGCCCAGCGCATTGAAGCCGCCGGAGTCCTGGCGGATGGTGAAATTAGGCGAGCGTCCCGACGACCAGTCGACGGAACCCGGGTCGATTTCTTCGTCGCGGGAACCGAGGACGCGCATGTGCATCCGGCTCAAATAGGTCGGATCTCGCCGCATATGGGTGATGATCTCGTTCTTGGTAATCGAAAGCGGCACCGTCCAGGTCGGATTGAGATTGACCGCAGTGATGAACGCGGTCAGCGTCGGCGACGGCTTGTCGACCTTGCCGACGATGACGCGATAGCGACGTTCGACTTTGTCGTTGGCAACCGCTTCGACGAACGCTGCCGGGATGTTCACAACCACGTAGCGTTGGGCGAAAACGAAGTCCATGCCGAGCAGCCGTTCAAGCGACGCCTCAAGCTGCTTGATGCGTTCGGCGACCGGGACATTCAGAGCCTTCAGGGTCTTCGTATCGATTGTGCCGGTCGCTTCAAGTCCGTGGCGCAACTGGAAATGCTTGATGGCGTCGACGACAGCGGCGTCATAACTGTCGCCCTGTTCCCTTTCAGGCCCGAGGTCATCGGAAATCACCAGACGCCGCCGCAGCAAGGCGACCTCCGGCCCGGTTGTCCCAGGCGCAAGCTTTGGCTCTGCCGGCAACGTCGGCCAGCCGCCGCGAACCTGAACGGCGGAGTATGAGAGCAGCGTCTCTTTGATGCGCTGGAAGGTGCCCTCGTCGAATACCGGTTCAGCCGAAATCGCAAGTGCTGCCGCGGAGCGCGACTCCGGCGTCGAGGCCGGTTTGGCCGCCGGCTTGGCCTTGGCTTCGGATTTGGCTTGCGATTTGCCGCTTGGCGCCGGTGATTGGCTAGGCTGCGTATTAAGCGGCGTCTGCGCGCCAGCTGGCGCGGAACTCGCGCCAAGCGCGAGGGCCACGGCGGCCACCATTCCCAAGCCAATTTTCGAGGTTTTGCGCACGAATTGCCCTCACCTACTGGATGAATATGCTATCGCTGTGGCTATCTTTGGACCAGCGCCGACTTCACGGCGCAACAGCCCCAAAACGTAAGCGTTAAGGCCCTCTCCTCATGTATCTCGGCATCGATATAGGCGGTACTTTTACCGATCTCGTCCTCATGGACGAGGACGGCAACATTGTCACCGCTAAAGCGCCGACCACCCCCGGCGAGCTGGAAAAAGGCGTTTTCGACGCCATTGCACTCGTGGCAACCACGCAAGGGGTCGCCGTCGAACAATTGCTGGCGAAAGTGACCGCCTTCGGCCACGGCACGACCCAAGCAACCAACGCGCTCATCGAGCGTACCGGCGCGACGACCGGCCTGATCGCAACGCGCGGTTTTGGCGATACGCTCGCGCTGCAACGGCTGATGGGATTTACCGCCGGCATTCCGGTCGAGCAGCTCGGCCGCTACAGCCGCCGCCGTTATCCAGAGCCGATCGTGCCTCGCGGCCTAGTGCGCGAGGTGCGCGAACGCGTCGATCAGGCCGGGCACGTTCTCGTCCCGCTGGACGAGGAAAGTGTCCGCACCGCCGTCCGTGAATTGAGCGACGCCGGGGCCGAAACTTTTGCCGTGGCGCTACTCTGGTCGTTTCGCAATCCCGCGCACGAGCAACGCGTCGGTGAAATTATCCGCGAAATGCGCCCGGGTGCGTACGTGAGCCTGTCCTGCGAAGTCTCGCCGATCATCGGCGAATACGAGCGCACCGCCACCACTGTGCTGAACTCTTATCTCGCACCGAAGGTCGCGGATTATCTTAGCCGCATCGAAACGCTGCTGCGCGACCGCGGCTTTCGCGGAAACTTCAACGTGCTCAACTCGGCCGGCGGCGTTGTTCCCGCTACCGAGGCCGCGCGCAAACCGGTGCTGCTGGTCGCGAGCGGCCCGGCCGGCGGCGTAATGGGCTCGCTGCAATTGGCGCAGGAGATCGGCCACCGCAACATCATTACCACCGATATGGGCGGCACCAGTTTCGACGTGGCGTTGGTCGTTGACGGCAAGGCGCTGGTGTCTGGTACCCACGAGGTCGGGGGCTTTCATCTCAACACGCCGGTGATCGACATCCGCGCGATCGGCGCCGGCGGCGGCTCGATCGCGCGTGTGGAAGCGGGTCTGTTGCGCGTAGGGCCGGAATCCGCGGGCGCCGCGCCCGGCCCGGTTTGCTACGGACGCGGCGGCAAGCGTGCGACCGTCACCGACGCCGATCTAGTACTCGGCATCCTTTCGCCGGATAATTTCCTCGGCGGCCGTATGAAGCTCGATCTTCCCGCTGCGACCGAGGCGATCCGTGAACAGATCGCAGATCCACTCAATATGAGCGTCGAAGAAGCCGCCGCCGGCATCCGCCGCGTCGTCGACGGGCACATGGCCGACACGCTGCGCGAAGTCACCATCGGGCGCGGCCACGATCCACGCGATTTCGTGCTGCTGGCGTACGGCGGCGCTGGCCCGGCCCATTGCATTGGCTATGGCGCCGAACTCGGCGTGCCACGCATTCTCATTCCGGCGACCAGCATGGCGCACTCCGCCTATGGCGCGCTTGCCTCCGACATTCAGCAATCGGCCGAGCGCTCATTGGTGCTGCGCGCCGGCGGCGGCGACCGCGATCCATGGGACGGCCTCGATTGTGCCGCCATCAACACCGTGTTCGCGGAGCTGCAGGCGCGCTGCCTCGCCGCCATGGAGCAATCGGGCTTTAGCCGCGCCCAATCCGAGTTCACGCGCTCGGTCGACATGCGCTATCGGCGGCAAACGCATGACCTGATGGTTCCGGTGCCGGATGGTGAAGTCACCGCCGCGACGGCCCGCGCGCTGGTCGAGTCATTCGAGCAATCCTACGAAGCGGTTTACGGCAAGGGCGCGGGCTTTCGTTTTGCCGGCATCGAACTAACGACCTTCCGGGTCGTCGCCGTAGGCCGCACCCAGAAACCTTCGATCCATAAGCCAAGCGCGTCACAGGCGCCGAAACCAATACATCGCCGAATCTTCGAGCCGGTGACGCTGAAATGGACCGAAGCCGACGTCTTTCAGTGGCCGGACATGCCGGCAGACTTCCGCGTTTCCGGGCCCGCCATAGTCGAACATCCGGAGACCACGGTTTATGTCGGGCCCGGCCAAACCGCGCGCCTCGATAACGCCGGCAATCTGTCCATCGATCTCACCTGAGCCGCACCCATGAACGCTTCTCGCACCGACGCATCGCGTGACACTAACATCGATCCGATCACGTTCGAGGTGATCCGCCACAAGCTTGAAGCGATCACCGAGGAACAAGCGATCACGCTGAAGAATGTCTCGGGCTCGCCGGTCGTCACCGAAGCCACCGATTTCAACGTCGGCATTTATCTGGCCGACGGATCGATCGTGAACATGGGCCCGCAAGTGATCTTTCACGCCGGCACCATGTCGACGGTGATCTATTCCATCATCGAGAATTTTTCCGACAATCCAGGGATCAATGAGGGCGACATGTTCATCCTCAACGATCCCTATCGCGGCGCCATTCACCAGCCGGACGTCTCGATCGTGATGCCGATCTTTCATCGTGGTAAGCGCATCGCCTGGACTGGCTCGTGCGCACATGAGCTCGACACCGGCGGGATGACGCTCGGCAGTTGGGCGTTCGGTGCCACCGACGTGCAGCAGGAGGCGATGCTGCTCCCCGGCGTCAAGATCGTCGAAGGCGGCGTGCTGCGCGAAGACATTTGGCAAATGATCATGGGCATGACCCGCCTCCCCCACGTGGTCGGGCTCGATTTCAAGGCGATGATCGCGGCCAACAACGTGGCGTCGCGGCGCTTTGGTGAACTGATGCAGCGCTATGGCGTGGAAACAGTCGATCAGGTGATGCGCATAGAAATCGATACATCCGAGCGCCGCTTACGCGAGCGGCTTAAACGTATCCCCGACGGCACCTATCGCGCCCGCGATTTTCTCGATCACGATGGTCATGCCAACCGGCTTTATCAGGTGCAGGTCGCCGCCCACAAACGCGGCGACGAATTGATCCTCGACATGGAAGGCTCATCCCCGCAGGCGCCGGGTTTCATCAACTGCACGAAATCGGGCCTGCGCGGCGCCTTGTTCACCGGGCTGCTTCCGATCCTTGCCCCCGACATCCGATGGAACGAAGGCGTGCTGAAACCCGTGACCATCAAGGTGCCCGAGGCCAATATCTGCAACGCCCGCTGGCCGACTCCGGTTTCGGGCGCAACCATCTCCACCGCCTGGGTCGTGCAGAACGTCGCGGTAGCGGCGCTATCGCGCATGGTGGCGGGCGTACCGGACCTTGTGGCCGAAGGCCAGGCCGTTACCAAGGGACAGATGTCGGTACTGACGCTGGGCGGCCGCGACCGTGATGGCGGGCCGTTTGGCACCCTGCTCATGGATTCCATGGCCGGCGGCGGCGGCGCTTACATCGACCACGACGGCCTCGATGGTTCCGGCGACTACTCTATCCCGCGGCCGCAAATTGCCAACGTCGAAGCCAACGAGGCGTCAGGCCCATTCCTTTATCTGTTCCGATCGTTTGTTCCCGACACCGAAGGCGCCGGCGCGATGCGCGGCGGCATTACCACGGCGCTGGCGGTAACGCCGCATGATGTCGACGAGCTGCATACTATGGTGGTCGGCCACGGCGTGCAGGTGCCGAATTCCGTCGGCCAGTTCGGCGGCATGCCCGGCGCGTGCGCCTTTCACCTGTTGCGCAAATCGAACGGCGCCATAGGCGACCTGATCGACGCCAACACCAACATGCACGACCTGTTCGATGCTGGCGGCAGCGTGCAGCGCCTCGAATCCAAGCTCGGTCATTTCGCGCTGCATCGCGGCGATGTCTTTGCCTATTCGTTTCAGGGCGGCGGCGGCTACGGCGATCCGATCCGCCGCGATCCGGCGCGCGTTGCCCGCGACGTGAAGAACGGCGTCGTCACACGCGCGCGCGCCGACGAGATTTATGGCGTAGTGCTGCGCGAATGACGGAAGCGTTGATCACGAAGCGACAAGCACAGCGCAGGCGAGCGATCCGCACCGAGCGGATCGGCGGGCAAGCGCCTAAGGCGGAGCCGCCGCCGGCGGCGGGCCTCGCCGAAGTCTGCCCGATGATCGACGATCGCAAACATTTCCGCTGCCTGTGCGGTGCCGATCTCGGACCGGCAACGCAAGACTGGAAGCCGCGGGCGCAACAGCGCGTGCGTTCGCCGCAGATGTTCAGTCCCTACCTCACGCTGCATTCAGATCTCGAGTTGCGCGAATTTGTCTGCACCGCTTGCGGCACGCTGCTCGAGGTCGAAGTGGCGCGGAAGGGGCAAGATTCGCTGGCGACGACGGTGCTCGACTAACGACTGGAGCGCTGGTGTGAACCGAAATTGCTCGTCGCTGGATTGGATCATCGGAATATTTCTGCGACGATCTGCGCGGATTTTAGGCCTGCCGCGCTCAAAGTAGCCTCAAACAAATCATGCGAATTGGCGTTGGATTTGCGATTTCCGGCCTGACCCTCGCATCGATCGTGGTCAGCGCCGTTGGCGTCCACATGTTGTGGTGGCGCACGGCGGAAGCCAACAGCCGTACGCTTGCGGCGACGATCAACGAGCAGATTGTTTCTGCCGTGGAAAAGGAACTCGACGCCATCACGACGCAGGCACGCGCCGCGCACACTGCCATTCGCACTTTATTTGTTCAAAATGTGCTCGAGACCCGCGAAGCCGATAAGCGCGAATTCGTCTTCCTTTCGCAACTGCAGGCACAGCCGAGCATATCTTGGGTGGCTTTTGGCTGGCCGGACGGAGCGTTCTTTGCCGCGCATAAGCTCGGCGATCTAGGCCTGGAAATGATGGAAATCGCGCCGGTCAATGGCGTGGTCAAGCGGCGCGTCGACAAATATCAGGTCGTTGTCGGCGACATTCAGTTCGAAAAGCGCCGGTTCGAGGATACGGATTACCGCGTCACCGAGCAGGAATGGTATCGGAGCGGCATAAAAAGCGACGATCCGGCCTGGTTCGAAGTCACTGCGTTTCCGATCGGACTTCGTCCGTCAATCGCCTACGTCGGGCCGATCGACGTCTATCAGAAGCGCCAAGGCGTGCTTGCGGTCATCATCGAAAACACGCGGCTCGCGCAGTTTCTGTCGCAACTTTCCGTTGGCAAAACCGGCGCGGCGTTCATCCTGGGCCGTGATGGGACCATAATCGCTGCGCCCGATCCGGATGCCGACGAAGTCAATATGCAGCGGTCGGATCAGCCGTTGCTGCCGATCGCCCAAGGCGCGCTCAGGGAAGCCGGGAGTTCGTACGACAGCGATAAAAAAGCGGCGCATCGGATGCGGTTCCTCTCCGCGCGGCAATGCCTATGCGGTCAATTTGACACCGCTCGATTTTCCCGGCTGGACGCTGGCGACGGTCATTCCGGAAGCTGAGTTTCTCGGTCCGATCGAAACGACGATCCGGCATTTGCTTATCGGCCTGGCCATTCTCATTCTCGCCGCCGGCCTGCTTTCGGCATGGCTTGCCCGATGGGTTATCGCCAAGCCGCTGATCACGGTCGTCGATGAACTCAAACACGTCGAGCGCTTCGAGCTCGATCAGGTGCGCCGACATCCCTCGCGGCTCGCCGAACTTGAGAATCTGTCGAAGGCGATCGCCGACATGGCCGGAGGTTTGGCCGCCTTCCGGAAATACATCCCTGCGGACCTGGTGAAGATGCTGGTGCGCGCGGGTATCGAACCGCGCCCTGGCGGCTCGATGCGGACCCTGACGGTGTTATTCGCTGATATCGCCGGCTTTACCGGACTGTCCGAGCGGCTGGGCGATCGGATCATCCCGCTGCTCTCGAGCTTTCTTGACACCATGTCGCGCGAGGTTAGCGCCAACAGCGGTACGATCGATAAATTCATCGGCGACGCGGTAATGGCGTTTTGGGGCGCGCCGATGACGAATCCTGATCACGCCATCGACGCGTGCCGGGCGGCGCTCGCGTGCCAGTCGGCGCTACGCGCATCGCGACAAACCGACGACCGCGGCAATCCGCTCAAGATTCGGATCGGCATTAACTCCGGCGAAATGCTGATTGGCAATATTGGCTCTGAGCTCCGGCTCAACTACACGGTCATCGGCGACGCCGTGAATATTGCCAGCCGGCTTGAAGCCGCCAACAAGGAATACGGCACCGACATCATCATCGGAGAGGAAACGCGCCGCCTTGCGGGCGATCGCATCCAGACGCGCGAGCTCGACCGGCTGATGGTCTACGGACGATTAGGTGGACTGGCGATCTACGAGTTGCTCGCCGTCGCCGAACCGGGAACCAAACCACCAAGCTGGGTTGCGCTATACGAAACGGGCCTTGCCGCCTACCGAGCGCGAGATTTCGCAGCGGCCATGAATTTCTTTCAGAAGCTTTTGGAGGAACGGCCCTCGGATCAGCCCGCCCGTCTCATGCTTGAGCGAGCCGGCCAATTTCTCAATTCGCCGCCGGGACACGACTGGGACGCAACGCATACGATGAAAGTGAAGTAGGAAACATTGGGTCCCATCACACGATTGTGACGACGTCACTGACCTGTCATAGCCGGGTGTGTGCCAAGCGATGCGCCGCTTTGCTATGAAGTCTGCCCGCATTTTGCCTTGCTGAACCGCATCATCCTAAAGCTTGGAAGGAGCGTCCTTATGAATGCAAAGAACATCCCGACCGCTGCAGCGATCGCCAGTGCCTTCGCCGCGGCGCTAGCCATGATTTCCGCGCCGGCATTCGCCGGCCCCAAGCCTCCGCAACCGACCATGGACAAATGCTTTGGCATTGCCACGAAGGGCGACAATGATTGCGCCGCCGGCGCCGGCACCACTTGCGCCGGTACCGCGACCGCGGATTACCTGGGCAATGCCTGGAAGTACGTGCCGAAGGGAACTTGCGCGACTATCAGGACTCCCAATGGCACAGGTTCGCTCGAGCCGAGCAAATCCTGAATGGAAACCTGACCGTGGCCGTTACTGCAAATCTTCCGGCGCGCGCCGGCGTCGGCTTCAAGCCGGCGCATTTTCGCGACATCATTGCCGCGCCACAGCCGATCGGATTCTTCGAGGTCCACGCCGAGAATTACATGGGAGCCGGCGGGCCGCCTCACGCGCAGCTCGCCGCGCTGCGCGAACGTTACGCGCTGTCGGTTCACGGTGTCGGTCTGTCGATCGGGTCGATGGCGCCGCTCGACCGCGGTCACCTCGCCCGACTTAAAGTCCTGTGCGATCGCTATGAGCCGGAGAGCTTCTCCGAGCACCTCGCTTGGTCGTCCCATGACGGCGTCTACTTCCACGACCTGCTGCCGCTACCCTATACGCGGCAGACCCTGACGCGCGTGGCCGAGCATATCGACGAGGTGCAGACCGCGCTCAGACGGCAAATGCTTCTGGAAAATCCATCAACCTATGTTTGTTTGACCGAAAGCACGATGTTGGAGGCGGATTTTCTCGGCGAGATATCGCGGCGGACGGGATGCGGACTACTGCTCGATGTCAACAACGTCTTTGTCTCGGCAAAAAATCTTGGCCTCGACCCGCTCTCGTATCTGGAGTTTTTTCCGATCGACCGCGTGAAGGAAATTCATCTCGGCGGCCATGACGAGGAGGCGGACGACGCCGGCGCTCCGCTCCTTATCGACAGCCATGGATCGCCGATTGCGAAAGCGGTCTGGGCGCTCTATGCGCAAGTTGTCGCCCGCACTGGAGCGGTTCCAACCTTGATCGAATGGGACAACAACGTTCCGGATTGGCGGACGCTATGCGGGGAAGCAATCGCGGCAAGTGACATCCTCACCGATGCGTCGCGCGCATCGGCGGCCTGAGAAGGACGATGTCCGCATCCTTTGAGACATCATTTGCACGGGCGCTGCTCGACACCGCCCAGCCGATTCCCTCCGGCATCACCGCGCACAATGCGGCCATTCCGACCGGGCGCTTCGCTGTTTATCGCAACAACGTCGTGGCGGGCCTCGTAAATGCGCTCAGGAGCCGCTTCCCCGTGGTCGAAAAAATCGTCGGCGAAGAATTTTTTGCCGGGATGGCCCGGGTCTTCGTTCTGGAACGACCGCCAAGCACGCCGCTGCTCGCGACTTATGGCGACGAGTTCGCCCCCTTTATCGCCACGTTCGAACCGGCACGTGAACTGGTTTACCTTGCCGATGTAGCCCGGCTCGAAGCGGCGCGCACGCGCGCCTACCACGCGGCGGACGCGAAGCCTGTTGAAGTTGCGGAGTTCGCTGCACTCGACGCTTCCGCCCTCGGCGGCATGCGCGTCAATCTGCACCCCTCGGTGCAAATCATACCTTCGCCGCATCCGATCGTGACGATCTGGGCCATGCACTCGGGCGAGCGGGAGCTTGCGGCCATTGAGAATTGGCACGGTGAAGACGCGCTTGTGGTCCGCCCGCATCTTGACGTGAAGGTGCACTTGCTGCCGTCGGGCGGTGCGTCGTTTCTGTTGGCGCTGGCCGACGGTAAACAGCTTGCCGCGGCGGCGGCCGCCGCACTTTCCGACCATCACGAATTCGATCTGAGCCGCAACCTCGCCGGACTTATTGGCTTAGGGCTCGTGCAAAGCATGGGTGTCGCGTAGTTTTGCGCGGCCTGGCGGCCACCGATCAAAGCTGATGTCGGGCGAGTTGCCGTTCATGAGCAAATGCCCCGTGCGGTGGTGCGCGGACCAGCGCAAGTGCTTGCCAGTTGGGCAATGAGATCCGACGCGGCCCGCCGACAGGGTCTCGCGTACGCGCCATCCTTTAATTTTCTACGCGGTACAAGCGCCACCGCTCCGGCACACCTTTGAGCCGGTGAACCCCGCGATCCCTGAAGCGGATTCCAGACTGCGATATCAAATCCTTGACCGCGCTCGAAACCAAGACTTCGCCGGCGCGCGCTTTCGCGGCAACGCGTGTGCCAACGTGAAACGCGAGACCGACCACGTCAGCCCCACTGACGTTATATTCGCCTGCGTGCAATCCTACCCTGATCTCAAGGCCAAGCGTGCGAACAGCTTCCCGAATTGCGGTTGCGCAGCGCACCCCGGAAGCCGGCAGCTCGAACGTCGCGAGGATCCCGTCCCCAGTCGTCACGACTTCTTTTCCGCGCAAGATCTTCAGTTCCCTACGCACCGCGGCGTAATAGTGATTCATCACCTTCGCCCAGCGCGAATTGCCGAGCCGCGCAGCTTTTTCGGTGGACCGCACGATATCGACGACCAGGATGGTGGCGAGAACTTGTTCGAGCTCGGCGCCACGATTGGCAGGCCGGCGCCTGATCGAAATATTTCCAGCTAGCGGTTCGTAACGATGGTTCTTTCGCCGCGCGATGGCGGCTGTCGCATAGTCTTTGGCGCGTTGCACGGTGCCGCAGCGAATTGCTTTCTCGCGAGGAGGAAGCGCCCAGTAAATCTTTCGGCCATCTCCCACACCGAGAACCTCGACAGCGCCCCACTTCAGGAAAACCGTCGAGCCAACCCGCCGGACCCACCATGCCTTTGACGTGTATCCGGACACGTTCGACTGATGGATACCGATGCGAAGAAACTTGGGCATTTGCGTGTGGCCGATTGAAAGATAGCCCGCGGATTCGCAGGATAGAATCTGATCATACATCCACCGCTCAACGCAATGCTCGCCTCGAAGCGCTGTGGCAACAGCTCCCTCGCACCGATCAACGCCTTTGGATACGCATATGGGCCTGCAATGGGACCGCACCATGGGGAACGCGGCGCGGCGGCGGCATGGCGCCGGGATTTCTGTGAGCGCGCTTTTCTCATAAGCCGGCGATGATCGCCCACGTCGTCAAAGCGCTCATCATGGTCGTCCAATAGCCGAACTTGGTATAGTAAAACTCGGCGCAGCTCTCCTGCTGCGAGGCACCGAGGTTGCCGTTGATGCACGGGTCGGACGCGTTGCGCACGCAGGCCCATCGCGGCGGCGAAGCCAATTCGCTGCACGCGAGGCCAAGGCAGGCGTCGTCCATTTCCACCGCCATTCCGAGTTTTTCGAGATTATTGGTGCTCGTGCCAAACTCGAAGAAGTCGGTGGTCAGGATCGGATGGAAAGCCGGAATATCGTGCGTGCCGTCCAGATAGATGTTGGTCGGGTAACCCGGACCTGAACAGGCGCAGTCCGCACTCGGCAGCGTGCCGCGTGGTTCGCTTTGACCGGTCAGATGGCTGGCAAAGTCCTGCATCAGGCTTTCTGCGGCCGCCACATGGCCAGCGGGTATGTTCCAATTCGATTGATATTTCTGGTGATTGAACGAAGCCGAGGCAAAGTCTTTCTGGCAGTAGAATGCCGCGGCGCGGCTGACCATCACGTCGCCAAGGTGCATGCTGCAGTAAACGCCGCCGGCGGTACCCGTAGTTAAAAACACTTGCGGCTTGGCGTCACCGATCATTTGCTTAAACATCTGCTTGATCGGCAGTGTGTAGCTGCTGTTGGCGAGCCTTTTCGCATCTTCATGCATGTGCAACTCGGTCTTGTAGACCAGCACTTTCTTTGTGCCGATCTGCGTCATGAAATAGCTGCCGAGCCTCTGGCTTTGCCGCGACGGACCGTTCGGGCCGATCTGCGGCAAGAACTCCGTGCTGAAGTTCTTCGTGTACGGGTACCACGTCGTCGGCCGGTGTCCCGGCGTGAGAACGTCGGCCATGGCGGCGGATTCCGCCGTGGTGTCCATCATCGCAATCACGTCGGCTTGCGGCAGCGCGTCGTCCGGCTTCGGCGGCGGCGTGATCGGTTTCGGCGTCGGCGCCAAACCGGCGGGGAATGGAATGTTCTCGGCGTATGTTCCCGCGGCCGTTGGCGCGGCCGTCGCCTTTATTCCGTATTTGAGGCTGGTTGCAAGATCGGAGCGCCGCTGCAGATCGGCGTCAGCGTATTTGTTGGTTCGCATGTTGCCCGCCAAAACCGAGATCAGTGAGAATGCGCGCGCAAGCAGACGCTCCCGGCGGATTGGCCGGAAGCGCCGATCGTTGCCTTATGCTCTTCGGCGCCTAAGCGTTGCTGGCGGCTGGAGGTTGCCGCCCATGGAATCGAAGTCGGCGATCAATTGGCTCCAGTCGAAACCGGCCGGCGCCTTCTGCGTCGCCTTGTTGATCGCGTCCTGACTGATGACGGTGTAAAGCTCGCCCGATCCTGCGGTGGTGGCATATTTCTCGACGGCGCGATCGGTCAGCGTCCCGAGCATGCCCCAGGTGCAGATCTTCACGCCTTTGTTGCTGTAACCGACGCCGACCACGCAATGGCCGTTGGCTGGATTGGGCGGCCCGGCGGCGTCCCAGGTGAAACCAGCTTTGGTCGGCATCGGGCTAACCCATTTGTCCGGGAGCTCGAGCCCGAAATAAAGGTTCTCGAACAGCCATAAGGCGGTCCGGTATTCATTCGGGTTGCTGCCGTTGACGGCGAGCCAACCGGCGATCTTGTGCGTGCCTGAAGGTGCACCGTGATGCTGCCAATAGTTCAGCGCGGTCTGCTCGTCGCAGCCATCATCAGTATTCGGATGACCGGGAACATAACCGCCGATCTCCTCGTAGAGTTGAAGGATCTCATCGTCGCTATAGACGTATTGGTTGCCGGCGCCGGCGGTGAGTACGCCGACCACGTGACCGATACCGGCAATGACACAATCGCCGAGCTTGTCATTCAGATACAATTGGGAAAGCGCTTTGCCTGCGTTTGATGAATAGTCACAGCTCGGCGGCGGAGCCGCTACGCTCTTCATCAGATAATTGCGCAGACTGAACCGCGGACATCGTGCCAGCGGCCGCTTTCGTCCCATGCGGAATGGATGGTGATACGGTACGGACGTTCGCGTCGCTCTCTTGGCCATCTGGCCCTCCTGGAAATGCGGCGGTTGTGCAGACCAGGAACTGAAGGCCGCTTGCGCCGGCCTCATTTCATCGCGACGGCAATTCACGCCGAACGAAACACGCAACCTTGCGCCTCAGGCGCGCTCGGGTGCGTCGCAAGGACCCCCAGCCCTGGCATTCGCAACCGAAGTGAAGCAGCTTTTAATCCTACACGCAATACGAGTATTAAAATAAAATCACTAGTTTACGTTGTGACTGCGGCGGCGAGCATCACAGCGCGATCGCGCCGGATCGAGGCGCAATAGCCCCCAAAATGACAGGGAAAAGGAAGGTGCGGCGGCCCCGAGCTTAAGCCTGTGGCTGCGGCTCCATCGGACCCTCGGGGCGCGGGCGGTTGCGTCCAGCGCCCGCTGTCGGCACCGTGGTGTTGCGCGGCGTCGACGGCTCGATGATGGTTTCGCGGTTCGGCCGCTTGCCCATGATCAGATCTTTGATCTCGTCGCCGCTCAAGGTCTCGAATTCGAGGAGGCCCTTGGCGAGCGTTTCGAGGTCGGCGCGCTTTTCGGTGAGGATCTGCTGGGCTTCCTGATAGCCCTCCTCCACGAGCCGCCGGATTTCGGCGTCGATCTTCTGCACGGTCGCTTCCGAAATATTCTGCTGGCGGGCCACCGAATAGCCGAGGAAGACCTCTTCCTGGTTCTCGCCGTAGGCGACCGTGCCGAGCGCACCGGACAAGCCCCAGCGGGTGACCATCATGCGCGCAAGCTTGGTTGCCTGCTCGATGTCGGAGGCGGCGCCCGACGTGACCTTCTCGTGACCGAACACCAATTCCTCGGCGACGCGGCCGCCCATCATGATGGCGAGACGCGCCGTCATTTGCTCGAGCGACATCGACAGCTTGTCGCGCTCCGGCAGCTGCATCACCATGCCGAGTGCGCGACCGCGCGGAATGATGGTCGCCTTGTGCACCGGATCGGTCGCCTTGACGTTGATCGCGACAATGGCGTGGCCACCCTCGTGATAAGCGGTGAGGAGCTTCTCCTCTTCCGTCATCACCAGCGATTTGCGCTCGGCGCCCATCATCACTTTGTCTTTGGCGTCCTCGAACTCGACCTGCGTCACCATGCGCTTGTTGCGCCGCGCCGCCATCAAGGCCGCTTCGTTGACGAGGTTCATCAGATCGGCGCCGGAGAAGCCGGGCGTGCCACGCGCGATGGTGCGAAGGTTGACGTCGGGCGCCAGCGGCACCTTGCGCACGTGGACTTTGAGAATCTGCTCGCGGCCGACCACGTCGGGATTAGGCACCACCACCTGGCGATCGAAACGGCCGGGGCGCAGCAGCGCCGGATCGAGCACGTCGGGCCGGTTGGTGGCGGCGATCAGGATGATGCCTTCGTTGGCTTCGAAGCCGTCCATCTCGACAAGGAGCTGATTAAGCGTCTGCTCACGCTCGTCGTTGCCGCCGCCCAGACCGGCACCGCGGTGGCGGCCGACAGCGTCAATTTCGTCGATGAAGATGATGCACGGTGCATTCTTCTTCGCCTGCTCGAACATGTCGCGCACGCGCGAAGCGCCGACGCCGACGAACATCTCGACGAAGTCGGAGCCGGAAATGGTGAAGAACGGCACGTTGGCTTCGCCGGCGACCGCGCGCGCGATCAACGTCTTGCCGGTGCCGGGCGGGCCGACCAGCAAGAGGCCGCGTGGAATGCGGCCGCCAAGGCGCTGGAATTTACCCGGGTCGCGCAGGAATTCGACGATCTCCTGCAAGTCCTGCTTGGCTTCATCGACACCGGCGACATCTTCGAACGTGACGCGGCCGTGCGCCTCGGTCAGAAGCTTGGCGCGCGACTTGCCGAAGCCCAGCGCCTTGCCGCCCGCGCCCTGCATTTGCCGCGACAGGAAAATCCACACGCCGATCAGCGCGACGAACGGCAGCCAAGAGATCAATAACGACACGAACCACGGCACGTTCTCGGTCTGCGGCCGCGCTGTGATCGCAACATTCTTGTTGTAGAGCCGCTGCACCAGCGTCGGATCGCTCGGCGCGTAGGTCTGGAACGAATGACCGTCGCTGAACGTGCCGTGAATTTCCGGTCCCTGAATGACGACGTCGTGGACCCGGCCTTGATCGACTTCGCTGAGCAACTGCGAGAAGGAAATGTCTTGCGAGGTCGTGTGCGTGCCTGGATTCTGGAACAGCGTGAAAAGCGCCAGCAACAGCAGGACAATAATGACCCAAAGGGCGAAATTCCGAAGATTGGCGTTCATTGCATGTCCCCGGCCGGTGGCCCGGCGTCCGGCCGTTTTAGAGTGCTAACGAATAGTGGCGGCTTCACGTCTCTGTTTACCTTTGAGAATGTAGGGGCCGGCCAAGGCCCTGCCAAGGGAAGCCAGGATCATGGAAGCCGTGGATTTTACAATTATTTCTTAAAGGTCTTATTGCGGATTCGGCGCTTTGCCGCCGCCCGGCGCGGCGGCGCGCGTTCGATGGTCAATTTCCCCTCGCCGAGACTGATCAGCGCGCCGGCGAGCGTCCGCCGCGTCTGTGGCGCGGGTACGCGCAGGCTGTCATAAACGAATTCGAGTTTGCCGAGTTCGACAGGCCCCTCGTTGCCGACGTGCGCGATGGCGCGCCCGAGAAGGCGGAGCCCCACTTCATCGGGCAGATCGGCGAATGCCCTCGCAGGGAAAACGATGGGGCCGCGCGCGCGCCAGGCGCCAGGCGCCAGCGACGCCCGCGCGACACCGACGGAAAATTCGATGGCAGCTTCCGCGCGCCGCATGCGCAAGCCCAAACGCGCCAAAGTCTTGGCGTCGAGACCCTCGGCCGCGAGCTCCGGCAGCAAGCGGCGCAGCCGCGTCCGGGCAAAACGCGGATCAAGGTTGCTCGGATCGCTAATGTAATCGATGCGGGCAGCATTCAGCGTCGCGACGAGCCGACTCTTGGGAGTGGCAAGCAATGGCCGGACCAAAAGGATCTCCCCCGCGCCGCCGCCGGGAAGAGGTGAAACATGCGTCATGCCGGCAAGCCCGGTGAGGCCGCTGCCGCGAGCAAGACGAAACAAAAGCGTTTCGGCCTGATCGTCGAGCGTGTGCGCGGTGACGATATGTTCAAATCGCGCACGCACCGCTTCTTGCGCCAGCAAACGATAGCGCGCCGCGCGCGCGGCTTCTTGCAAACCCGTGCCCGGCTTTGCCCCCCGCCAGCGCACAATACGGTGCGAGACGCCGAGCCGACGCGCGAGCTTCTTCACCGCCGCAGCCTCGTCGCGAGATTCGACGCGCAGACCGTGATCGACAGTGACGGCAATAATTTTCGGCGCGCGCTTGAGCCGGTGTTTGACGTGTTCGGCCCAGCCGGCGGCCATGACAAGAAGAGCGGTTGAGTCGGGACCGCCGGAAACGGCGAGGATCAGTCCGCGCAGATTCTCGAGACCATCGAACAGCGCGTTCGCTTCTTCCTCGGCAAGCGCTGCATCAGCAATGGCCACGCTTTTGTTCTCGATCCACCGCTTGCTTTATTCCGGTGGAAGCATGCGGGTATTTGCGTAGCACTTCACCGAGCGATGCACACGCCGCTTCTTTCTCGCCCAAGGCGGCCAGCGATTGGCCAAGCCGCAACAAAGCTTCGGGCGCGCGCGCGGTCGTCTCATACTTAGTCGAAACGGCGAGGAACGATTCCGCGGCGTCGCGATATTGCTGCTGCTGGAAAAGACTTTCGCCGAGCCAGTATTGCGCTTCCGGCGCCAGCCGATCACTCGGGTATTGCCGCAGAAAAACGCGGAAGGTGTCGGCGGCCAGCGCATAGTCCTTGTGCAGCACGTAGCCGTAGGCGAGATCGTAAGCGTCGCGCGGCGAATTGCTCGGCGGCAAAGTCGCCTGCATGGTGCCGGTCGAACTCGGATTAGCCGGCGGCGGCGGCGGCAATTCTCCAGGCGGGCGCGAGAGGTCAAGCGGCGCGCCAATCTGACGGCCGCCCGGCCCGGACGCGTCGGAGATCGGCGGCGGCGGTTCGGTCGCGGCGGTGCTGGTGCCGAGCTGTCGCGGTGCGCCGGGCGCGTTCGGGCTCGCGCTAGGATCGAACGCGTCGCCGCGCCGCATGCCGGCGACAGGCGGCTCGACCGGCGCCGGCAACGGCGCGGGAGCGGTGGCAATCACCGGCGGCTGCGCCGCGACTGGCGGTGGTAGCTGCGCGGCGGAACGTTGGGGCGGCGCCGAGGCAGCGGGTGGCAGTTGTGCAGCGGGATGTTGTGGCGGCACGGCGGCAACCGGCGGCGTGCCCGTGCTCAGCCGCTGGATTTGCTGTTCAAGCTGCTGATTGCGGTACTGCAATTCCTCGACGGTCCCGGTCAGGGTACGGATGGTCCCTTCCAGCCGCTCAATGCGCGTTACCAGTTCCGACGAGTCTTGCGCCGGTGCAGGAGTAGCTCCCAGCGCTGATACGAAGACAAAGAAAAGCACGGATGCCGAGCGGGACATTGCCAGCAGCAATTGCGGTGGAAAAGTGGCGCCTACCATAGTCCACCCTGCGTCCAAATTGTGACAGTGAGCCTTGTCGGCATACGCATTATGTCCGCGAACCTTTATCTTTGTTCCTGTTGAGCCGATCTAGCACTAGCAGCGATTGCGCCTCAGGTCGCGGGTTGAGTGCGCGGCTGCCGGCGCGCGGCGCGCCACTCCTCGATGCGCTGCATCACCACATAGAACGATGGCACGAACACCACGACGAGGCATGTCGAGGCGATCATGCCGCTGAAGACGGCGATGCCAATCGACCGCCGCGCACCGGCCCCGGCGCCGGTTGCAACGACGAGCGGAAAGACGCCCAGAATGAAAGCGAAGGAGGTCATCAGGATGGGCCGAAACCGCAGCCTCGCTCCCTCGACCGCTGCGGCCATGATGTCCATTCCCTCGGCGCGTTTTTGCCGCGCATATTCCACCACCAGGATCGCATTCTTGCTGCCGAGCGCGATCAAGAGGATGAGGCCGATCTGTGTGTAAAGGTTGTTGGCAACACCTAGGCCTGAAAGCGCGCCGACCGTTCCGATCAGGGCGAGCGGCACGCAAAGGATGACGGAGAGCGGCAGGATCCAGCTCTCATACTGTCCCGCCAGTACGAAATAGACCAACAAAACCGCGAGACCAAAAACAAAATAAATCTGCGAGCCAACCGCCTTCTCCTGATAGGAGATCGCGGTCCATTCGTAACCCGTTCCCTTCGGCAACGCCTGCGCGCCGATCTGGTCCATGATGTCGAGCGCTTGGCCCGAACTGAAACCCGCGGCTGCGCTGCCGACAATCGTCGCCGACGGATAGAGATTGTAGAGGCTGATCAGCGGCGGCCCTTGAATTTCCTTGACGTCGATCACCGTGCCGATCGGCGTCATCACGCCGTTGCCCGCTTTGACCTTGAGGTTTTTGACCCTTTCGATGCTCGCGCGGTACTCGGGCAGCGCCTGGGTGTAGACTTGGAACACGTGCCCGAACTTGTTGAACTGTGCCGCGTAGGTCGATCCGACGTACCCCGCAAGAGCGGAAAACACATTGCCGACGGTAATGCCGAGCGTCTCGGCTTTGGTGCGATTGACGGTGACGTTGAGCTGCGGAGCCCCAGCGCGAAAGGTCGTGCCCAGCCTTTGTAGAGCCGATTGGGCGGTGGCGTCTGCGATCACGGCCTCAGCCAGACCTTGCAGCATCGCGTAGTTGAAATCACCGTTCCTGATCTCGACTTGCATGCTGAAGCCACTGACGTTGCCGATGCCTTGAATCGGCGGCGGCAGCAACGTAAACGCGACGGCCTGTTTCACGTCTTGGAGGGAGCGGCTCAAATGCTGATAGATCGAACGCAGATCCTCCCCCTTCTGCTTGCCGCGGACGCCCCAATCGTCGAGGATCACGAAAGCAACGCCCGCATTGGCAAGGTGTGACATGTTGTCGAGGATCGAAACGCCAGTGACGGTGACCACATGCTCGACGCCGGGGACATTCTGCGCGAGTTTTGAGATTTGTTGCATGACCGCGTCAGTGCGTTCCTTGGAGGCACCGTCGGGCAGCAGCGCACTGACGATCAGATAGCCCTGGTCCTCGTCCGGCAAGAACCCCGTCGGCACGCGGATGAGCCCCCAGACCGCGGCGCCGATCAGAAGAAACGCAAGAACCACCATGGCGATGCTACGGCGCGTCATCGCGCCAACTAATCGCGCATAGCCCCGCTCGGTGGCGCCGAAGACGGTATTGAATCCGCGAGAGAACAGATTGCGCTGCGCCTCCGGAGTCGGCGGCCGCAGCCAAAGCGCGCACTGCGTGGGCTTCAAGGTCACTGCGTTGATGGCGCTGATGAAAGCGGTGGCGGCAATGACCAGCGCGAACTGCCGGTAGATCTGTCCGGTCAGCCCCGGCAGGAAAGCGGCCGGAATGAACACCGACATCAGCACCAGCGTGATGCCGATGACCGGACCCATCAGGTCGTCCATCGCCCTGCCCGCGGCTTCCCGGCCCGGGACGCCCTCCTCGACATAGCGTGAGACACCCTCGACGATGACGATCGCGTCGTCGACGACGATGCCGATCGCGAGCACAATGGCGAACAGCGTCGAGAGGTTGATGGAGAACCCGAGCGCAGCCATGGCGGCGAAAGCGCCGATGATTGTCACCGGGACGGTCGTCGCCGGGACCAGCATCGCGCGCCAATTCTGCAGGAAGACGAGAATGACGATAAGAACCAGAATCCCGGCTTCGAACAGCGTCAGATAGACCTCATTGATCGCCGCCTTCACGAATTTCGTCGTGTCGAAAGGCGTCAGATAGACAAGGCCTTCAGGAAAACTCTTGGAGAGCTCCTCCATTTTAGCGTGGACGGCGTCCGCGACCGCAATCGCGTTGGCGTCGGGCAACAGCGAGATTTGAATTCCGGTTGCCGGTCGGCCGTCGAGATTAAACGATGAACTATAGGTCTGGGCGCCGAGCTCGGCGTGGCCGATGTCGCGGATCCTGGTGATTTGTCCGCCATTTTTGGAATCGACTTTGACGACGATGTTCTCGAATTCGGCGGCGTCGTCCAAACGGCCTTTGAGGTCGAGCGTATACTGGAAATCCTGGCCCTTCGGCGCCGGCGGCGCGCCGACCTGGCCGGCGGCGACTTCCTGGCTCTGCTGCTGGATGGCGCTGATCACATCCTGCGGCGTCAGCGCCCGGGCCTGAAGCAAGTCCGGGTTCATCCAGATGCGCATGGCGTACTGCGCCGCCCCGAGGATGTTCACGCCGCCGACGCCCTTGAGCCGGGCCAATTCGTTCTGCACGTTGATGACGGCGTAGTTCGAGAGGAACAGCCGGTCGAAGCGGCTGTCGGGCGAAGTCAGCGTCACGATTTCAAGTATCGAGGTCGCTTTCTTCGACGTCGTCACGCCCTGGGCCTGGACTTCCTGTGGAAGCGAAGCCAGCGCGGCGGCCACCTGGTTCTGGACCAGAATCTGCGCCTTGTCGGGGTCGGTGCCGATTGCGAAGGTGACCACCAGATTGTAGCTGCCGTCATCCGCGCTCGTCGACTGCATGTAGAGCATGCCCTCGACGCCGTTGACGCTCTGCTCGATCGGCAACGCGACGGTATCGATCAAGGTCTTGGCGCTTGCACCGGGATAAAGCGTCTGGACCTGGATGGTCGGCGGAACCACGTTCGGATACTGCGCCGTCGGCAATCGAATAAGCGCGACCAATCCAATCAGAACGAAAACCAGCGCCAGCACGTTGGCCAGCACCGGCCGATCGATGAAAAAACGCGAGATCATAATGGTCCCTCGCAATTTTTCATTTCGACGCCGGGTTAGGGACCGTCGTTTCGACCGCGTCGGATGAGTCGCCGGCGATTGAGCTCAAATCGGATTGTTGCGGTTCGACCTTGGCGCCGGCAAAGGCCCGCTGAACGCCTTCGGTCACGACCCAGTCTCCTGGATCGAGGCCCGATTCGATGATCCGGAGCTGACCTTGCCGTTGTCCGGTCTTGACGATTTTGCGCGCAACGACGTTGTCCGCGCCGACCACCAGCACGTAGCTGCCCTCTTGGCTCGTCCCAATCGCGTCGTCCCGCGTCAGCAGCGCCTTTTCCTCACGCGCAATCGGAATGCGGACCCGCACGAACAGGCCCGGCAACAGCGTGTGATCCTTGTTGTCAAACAAGGCACGTCCCGTCAGCGTGCCAGTCGAGGCATCGAGCTGTGGCGAGACGTAGTCCATGTGCCCTTTATGAGGATAGCCGTCCTCGTCCTGCAGCCCAATCTCGACCGGAATATCCGCAAGATTTGTCGTTCGCAGGGTCTGACCGCGCTTGGCGAGGTTTCGCCGGATCGCCAAAATCTGCGGCTCGCTCGCGGTGAAATACACGTAGAGCGGATCGGACTGAACGATGGTTGCGAGCGTGGTCGGTCCGCCCGCGCCGACCAGGGCGCCGATATCGACTTGATGATTAGTGACGGTGCCGTCAAAGGGAGCAAGGACCCTGGTGTAGCCGAGGTTGATGGTCGCGGTTTCGACGTTGGCCTGATCAACTAAAACGGTGCCCTTGTCCTGCAGCACGACGGCAGCCTGGTCTTGCGCTTGTTGCGCCGCGATTGATTTCTGCTGCTCCAATGTTTGATAGCGGGTCAAATTGACTTGCGCTTCGTCAAGCGCCGCCTGGTCGTGAGCCAGCTGGCCGTTGGCCTGATCGAGTTGCGCCTGATAGATGTCGCGCTCGATGCCGAAGAGTTGCGTTCCCTTCGTGACTGTGGCGCCATCCTTGTAATCGATCGACGTCAGATAACCTTGGACACGCGCGACCAGATTGACCGAGTTGAATGCCGCGGTATTGCCGGTGAGGTTCATGTACAACGTTACCGGCTTCTCAAGGGGCCGCGCGACGACGACTTTCGGCGGCGGCGGAGCCACATAACGATTGTTTTGACCGCAGGCGGCAAGGATAGCCGCGGATGCGACGATAAACGCACCGCGAATGATCGCCTTGGCGAGCATGAACACCCTCGTCAGGCTTCGCGCAAAATGCCGGGGTGGCTCGCGCAGCCAGAGGCTTGAAAGGTTAAATGATTCAGACGGCACGCGCTACGATTGGACCCGCGCAAGCTGTTGGCAACGTCATCAAAACGCCAATCGGCGCCCGAAGGCGCCGATTGGACGAAGAAAAAGTTGGGATGCGGGATCGCCCCGGCAGCTCAGCTTCAGGAATTCTGATTGAGCACAGTCACCGCGCGGCGATTTTGCGACCAGCAGGAAATGTCGTTGCACACCGCAACCGGCCGCTCTTTGCCATAGGAGATAGTGTGCATGCGCTGCGCCTGGATGCCGCGTGAGACCAGATATTCGCGCACGGTCTGTGCGCGGCGGGCGCCCAGCGCGATGTTGTACTCGCGGGTCCCGCGCTCGTCGGCATGACCTTCGACGGTAAAGGCGTAATTGGCGTATTGGTTGAGCCACTGTGCCTGTTTGTCGAGCGTCGCACGCGATTGCGGAGTGAGCTCCGACGAATCGGTTTCGAAGAACACGCGATCTCCGACGTTGACGATAAAATCTTGCTGACTGCCGGGCGTGGCCGCGCCTGCCATTCCCACTTGGTCATTCTGCGCATTCTTGGCGCAGCCGGCGATCGCAAGCGCACCCAGCAAAACAGCTGCGAATTTAGCGCCGCGGACGATGCTCAGCACGTTCATTCCGGTGCCTCCATTATACCGTGGTTTACCGGACCCATGGTCGGTATCCCCAGCGGTTTAGCAGCGCCTTCGTTAAGCGAAGGTTCTGTCAACCTTGATGCGGCGTTGCAAAGATCGGTCAAATCTGACAATCGCCCCGAAAGCGTCCCTTATGGTTAATAGGGCATGAATGCGGCAACCATATGGGCGCCGACGCTTCACGATTTATGACAATAACGGCGACCAGGCGGGGTCCGAAGCGAAGCTCGGCGTGGGAACTTTGAGCTCGTTACGCCCGCCGATATCGATGGTGTAGAGCGACGGCCCGGCATTACCGCCAGGGTCGCGGAAGAACATGATCACCCGCCCGTTCGGACAGAAGGTCGGCCCCTCGTTGTGATAGCCCTCTGTGAGAATTCGCTCGCCGCTGCCGTCGGGCTTCATCACGCCGATGGCGAACTTGCCGCCAGCCTGCCGGGTAAAGCCGATATAGTCGCCGCGCGGCGACCAGACCGGCGTCGAATACGAACCTTCACCGCCAAAACTGATCCGCTGCGCCGCCCCGCCGGAAGCCGGCATGATGTAGATCTGCGGATGACCGCCGCGGTCGGATTCGAAACAAATCCTGCCGCCGTCGGGCGAATAGGACGGCGCGGTGTCGATCGCGGACGTGTCGGTGAGTCGCGTCATCGCCTTCGAGCGAAAGTCCATAACAAAGATGTTGGAGTTCGAACCTTCCTGCAGGCTCATGATGACGCGCTGCCCGTCCGGAGAGAAACGCGGCGAAAAACTCATGCCGGGAAAGTTGCCGACGATCTCGCGCTGGCCGGTCTCAATGTTCAACAAATAGACGCGCGGATCGCCCTGGCCGTAGGCCATGTAGGTGATTTCCTGCGTCGAAGGCGAAAACCGCGGCGTGAGCACCAATTCGTCGCCGCGCGTGAGGTAGCGTACGTTGGCGCCATCCTGGTCCATGATGGCGAGCCGCTTGATGCGACGCTCCTTCGAGCCTGTTTCGTCGACAAACACCACGCGCGAGTTGAAATAGCCCTTGTCGCCGGTGAGCTTCTCGTAGATGGCGTCCGAGATGATGTGAGCGATGCGGCGCCAATTGTCGGGCGTGGTGAAATATTGCTGTCCGGCGAGCTGTTGGCCGGCCGGCACGTCCCACAACCGGAATTCGGCTTTCAGACGCCCGTCGTTTTGTCGCGTCATGCGTCCCGTCGCCAGCGCCTGCGCGTTGATGGTCCGCCACGAGGCGAAGTTCGGCACGGCGTCGACGTTGGTGATCTTCTCTAGGAACGCCGCCGGATCGATCGGAGCGAACAAGCCGCAGCGACGGAGATTGTTGGTGATGATCTGCGATACGCCTTGCGCCGTCTCCGCGTCGCCTGATCCGCCGCCGACGAAATCGGCGATGGCGATCGGCATCGGCTGGACGTTCGCCTGATTGATGTCGACCGTCACCGCATCTGCTCGATGCGGACGGGCGACCATGGCCACCGCGGCAACGGCACCAAGCGATAAAGCGCGCCGGCGGGTTAAATTAAAAATGAAATTGGAATTACGGCCGGACATTTGCGCAGTCAGACGGGAATCAAATTCAGCCACCAAAAACCTCTCGCGGGTCAAAGTTGATATCCATTTCTTTCCATAGATCGTACGTGTTGGCGGAGAGCATGTCGTACGGCTGGCCTTGAATAACAGCACGCACCGCGCTGTCGCGCGTCGCCTCGAATAGCGGGCCGCTGCCGCCGTTGAGTACTTCCGGCGGCCCAATCAGACGATGATCGCGGGTCAGGCGAATGCGAATGGTCACGACGTATTGATCCGGTGTGGAGCTGATTGCCGGCGGCGGGTTCCACAGCGAAATCAATTTGGCCCGCAACGCTTCAAGCTCGCTTTGCGAGAGATGCGCTGCGTTGCCGTTCGGCGCACCCAGCGAAGCGACGTTACTCAAGGTCGCGCCGGTCGCGACCTGCCGCTGCGGCTCGCGGTGATCGAGCAACGCCGCGACCTGATTGGCGTCGAATTTCGTCTGGGTGCGCGGCTTCTTGGTGTCGTCTCTTCTCAGCTCTTCGGCGATTTGATCCGGCTTGAATTCCGGCGGCTTCTTCGGCGGTTTCTTGGATTCGTCCTTTTTCAGCTCATCGGCGATCTGATCCGGCTTCGGTTTCGGATCCTTCGGCTTCTCTGCCTTCTCGGCGGGCTTCGGCTCGGGCTCCTTCGGCTTCTCGACCTTTTCCGCGGGCTTGGGCTCGGGTTTCACCTCAGGCTTGGGTTCAGGTTTGGGCTCCGGCTTGGGAGGTGCTGCAGCGTTCGCGGAATCGGTCCTGATCTCCGGCTTGTCCGCGACTTTCGGTGCCAGCTCTTTCACCGGCTTCGCCTCGCCAATTTTGTCGACCAGTGGCTTCGGGTTCTCCAGCGCCTTCGGCGCGTTCTTCACGCCATGGGTCAGCTGAGACAGCTGATTTGCGGAAATGAACTCGACAGGCAGCGCTTCGGCCGGCGGCGCGTCGCTTGGCCTTGCGGCGAAGGCGACCAGTCCCCAGCCGAGCACAATGACGTGCGCGATACTCGATATGATGAGGCTGCGCTTCATCAGCCGCCCTGCTCGACCTCAGTCACCAGCGCGACGCGGTGAAAGCCGGCCGCCGAGAGCCGTCCCATCACCTGCATCATTGTACCGTAATCCACTTTCTTGTCGCCGCGCACGTAGATGCGCTCGTCGGCCCCGCCGCGCGCATCGGTCACCGCTTTGAGCTTGGCGACCAATTCGTCGATCTTGATTTCGCTGTCCTGGAGGAAAACCTGGCCCTTGACGTTCACCGAAACGGTCAGCGGCTTGCTGTCCTGATCAAGCGACTTGGCCTGGCTTTGCGGCAGATCGAGCGGCACGCCGACAGTAAGCAGTGGCGCCGACACCATGAACACGATCAACAGCACCAGCATGACGTCGACGAACGGCGTGACGTTGATGTCGCTCATTACGGGACGACGGCGGCGGCGGTGCCGGCCGCCGCCCGATGGCGCACTGACAACGCTGCCAGCCATGCCCCGCCCTCACCCGCGCTCGTCAATCTGACGTGAAAGTATCGCTGAAAATTCGTCGGCAAAGCCTTCTAAACGCTGCGCTTGCCGGTTCACGTCAGTCATGAACTTATTGTAGAAGATCGTTGCCGGAATGGCGGCAATGAGGCCGATTGCAGTCGCGAACAGCGCCTCGGCGATGCCAGGTGCGACCACCGCGAGCGAGGTATTCTTCGAGGCCGCAATCGACTGAAAGCTGGTCATAATACCCCAAATCGTGCCGAAAAGGCCGATAAAGGGGCCCGCCGAGCCGACGGTCGCCAGCACCAGAAGCCAGCGTTCCATGGTTTCGACTTCGCGCGCGATGGCGACATCCATGACTTTTTCGATGCGCATTTGCAGTCCCGCGAACGATCGCGCGTGACCTTCAAAACTTCGCTTCCATTCGCGCATCGCGGCAACGAACAGCGCGCCCGTCGAATGCCCCGGCTTCGTCGACAGCGAGTTGTAAAGTTCCTCGAGCGATTGCCCCGACCAGAACGCTTGTTCAAACGCGTCGGCGGCACGGCGAAAGCGCGCAAACAGCATCGTCTTGTCGATAGCAATCGCCCACACCCACACCGAGCAAACAAGCAGACCGGTCATCACCGTTTTGACCAGCCAGTGCGCCTGCCAAAACAGGTGGAACAACGACAGGTCGGATGAGGTCAACGGCAGGGCCGACGCAGAGACATCGGCAGGATTCATCGGTGCGTCCCCTTTCCGCAGTCCGGGCGGGCCAACGATGGCAATAGCGCCCCGCGTCGGGACCAAAGGCAACGGCCGCCGCACCTTACGCGCCGACCAAGACCTGAAATTTCGCAAGGACCCAAGCCGGACCCGTCCACCCGGCGGGGTCCGAAATCATCGCGAAACTTGGCCAAACTAGGGCGCAACCCCGTACTTGCGGTCTAACGAAGCCCGAGTGTGCTTAATGCGACGTTAAAGCCGCCTCCAGGGTGCCCGAGCGGTGCATAAGTGCCGGCCATCCATAGAGAAGGCCGCCTCATCGCTCGCTGCGATGGGCGGCCCCCGAAAGTTGGTTATTGCGCGGACTGTTAGCTCTGCGGCGGCGCTTGCGGCCCTTCGCCGGCTGGGCGATTGCGGCGTTCATTCATGAACTGATCGAACTCGGCACGGTCCTTGGCAAAGCGCAGGCGGCCCAGGAAATCCTTGAATTCGCGCTGCTCGTCTTCGAGCCGGCGCAGCGTCTCGGTGCGGTAATCGTCGAACGCCCGATTGCCGCTGGAAGCCACGCCCCAAAAATCGCCGCCACCCTTGAACTGCGCCATCTTGGACCGCACGCGTTCCATTTTTTCCTGCATGCGGGTCATCTTGTGTTCCCAACGGTCCATGTTGCAATCAAAGCCGCCCATCGGTCCACCTCCTGCAAACATCGGACGGCGCCAGCAGCCGAACCCGCCGCGCGCGATCAAGAACCCAAGGATGATGAGGCCAATCGGCCACCACCAAATGAAGCCCAAAATCATGAGGACGAGTGCCATGGCACGACTCCGATTGTGAATGTAAATAACATTTACATCGACGGGTGAGAGAGTCAAGGGCTGTCGCGATGCTGTGGAAAGGCCCTTGGAGATCGCCGCCTATGTGGGGGTCCGCTTCCCACCCGCCAGTGGCGCGGCGATTATTTTGCGGCCGAGATACCTAAGCCCTTCAGATAGATCAGCGTTTCAGCTTCCAAAAGCTCTTCGGGCGACATCGGCAAGCTGCGCCGCGCCGCATCGCCGCGTCCGAACAACGAGGCGATGCCATGCGCGACCGCCCAGATATGCAGCGCGACCATGAGAGCTGGAGGGCGACCGCGTGGCGGCATTTCGGCACAGAGCTTGTCGGCGGCAGCGCGCAAGACGGCGAACGCACGGTCACCGGCATCGCGAAGCTCCGGATTGGTCGACAATGGCACGCCCGCTTCGAACATCGCCGAGTAATACGCCGGCTCCTTGCGGGCAAAATCGAGATAGGCTTTGCCGAGACGCTCGAGCGCCGCGAACACGTCGGGACGGCCATCATCCCACGCCTTGCTCAGCGCGGTCTCGAATTGATGAAAACCGCGTAGCGCCACACTGGCGAGGAGTTCATCGCGATCGCGAAAGTGTCGATATGGCGCGGCCGGACTGACGCCCGCCCATCGTGCTGCCTCGGCGAAAGTAAAACCGCCCGGACCTTTCTGCGCGATCAGTTCAAGCGCGGCGCGAAGAAGCGCTTCCTTCAGATTGCCGTGGTGGTAGCCGCGGCTTTCTTTGTCGTCCTTCGACCAGCTCATGTAAATAGTCCTTACATGAGTCCGGCCGGAAGGTCGAATTTAGGCACCTAAGCCTTGCGGCGTTTCGGCGCCGTTAGCGGCAGATCGGCAAAAAGGGTCGGGCCGCCAGGCTGCGCGCCCTCGATTTCCAGGAGCCGCAGTTTTGTGCGAACGCCGCCAGGCGCGGAGAATCCGCCCATTTTGCCGCCGGCCGCGAGCACGCGGTGGCAGGGCACGATGATCGGGAACGGATTTTGGCCGAGCGCTTCACCGACATCGCGCGCTAAGAGACGATCGCCCAGCCGATCGGCGATCTCGCCGTAGGTCAGCGTCGCGCCGGCCGGAATGGTGCGCGCGATCTCGTAGACCCGGCGCTGCAAGTCCGAGAGGCCAGCGGTATCAAGCCGCGCGAAGCTGAAGTCGACCTGGCTGCCGGTGAGAAGCGCAACGATGCCATCGATCACGCGCTGCGCATCGACTGACGGCGACGCTTCGCGCGCTTGCGGAAAACGGCGGCACAAGCGCTCGCGCGTCGCCTGCTCGCTTCTTTCAGGGAAGCCGACGCGGGCGATGCCGCGTGCGCTCCAGGCGATCCCGCAGCGGCCGATGGCGGTGTCGAACAGTGCAAAAGCAATCTCGCTCATGAGGTTCAATATAGTGCGTGCCGGCGCGTGACGGCGACCCGAAACCTGCAATGGCCGCAGCCGCTACGCGCTGGCGGCATCCTGGTCGGCCTTCATGGCGATGCGCAGCGGTTTCGGAATTGGCTTGGCGCGGCCCTCGCTGATAAAGGCGACCCGGACACTCGCCTCGACCAGAAGCTCGTCGCCGCGCATGACGCGTTGGCGCAGCGTGACCGAAGCGCCCTTGACCTCTTGCGGGTCGGTGACGACGTCGAGCACGTCGTCCATGCGCGCCGGTTTGAGAAACGTCAGGTTCATCGAGTAGACGACGAAGGCAAATCCCGGCGCTTCCTTTTCTGTCGCCTCGAACAGCGCGCGATGATCGGCGCCGATCAAGCGCAGATAATTCGTGCGGCCGCGCTCCATGTAGCGCAGATAATTGGCGTGATAGACAATGCCGGTGAAGTCGGTGTCTTCGTAATAAACCCGCACGGTGAAGTGATGGCGGCCGTCGCGGATTTCGCCGTCGAGCGGAATATTCTTCATGCGACTATCGCCACGGCACCCGCTCGGTCATGGAGTGCTCCCAGTTCCGGCCGTCGAACTGATGCACTTTGAGCGTACCAAGGTCGACACCGTCGAGGCAGCGGACGTTGACGTCGATTTTGTCCGGATCCGAGCGCGGCACGTAGAACGGATGAATGCCGCAGGTCGCGCAAAAGGTATGCTTCGCAGTGCCGGTGTTGAAGCGGTAGGTCGTCAGCGCATCCTTGCCGCTGAGCAATTCGAACTGCTCCGGTGGCACAATCAGATGCAGAAAGCCTTTTTTCCGGCAGACCGAGCAATTGCAGTCGGTGACGCGGGAGAGTTCCGCCGTCACACGAAAGCGCACACGGCCACAGTGACAGCCGCCTTCATAGGTCTGCGACATTGCAGCCATTCGCTTTCATGCAAAGTTCTCCACATCCTTTCGCCGCGTCGATAAACCGCAATACAAGCCTGATAGCAAATAGCTCAGTCGCAGCGAATCGCGTATCGCTTGTAGTGACGGCCGCTCAGGCGAGCCGGTGTTTTCCGGGATTGTAGCGTGAGGCGCAAGCGGGCTTCGGCCCGATCGCTGCTTTATTGCCGCCGCTCATAGCGCGTCAGAAAGAGCACCGCGTCATGACCAGGATTGTGGCGAGAGAGGACGTCAGCGTGAAGCCGTTCGGCAGCTATGCCGGCTATCCGATCACCGAATTGCTCCGCTCGGCGCTCCATTGCCTTGGCGAGTGCGATCGAGCGGATGCAGAGTTCCTGCAAAAACTCGCCGCCGCGCAGCCGACAGAACTTCCACTGGCGGAACTCAAATGGCTGGTCGGTATCTGCCGGCACGTCGCCCGCAAGCCGCTACCGCGATTCGACCTGTCGATCAGCGAAGCCGGCGAAACGTTGAGCGCGGCGCGGCTCGCGGTGTTACGCGCTTCATAACGCCCGGTCGCCGGCGAGACCGTCCGTTAGGTATCCTCGCCTGCGGAAAACAAGCCGAACTGCGCCGGATCGCGAGTCGGTTCGGGCAGGCCGAGGTGGTGGAAGGCGTGGCCGGTAATCACCCGGCCGCGCGGGGTCCGCTGCAAGAAGCCACACTGGATCAGATAAGGCTCGATAATGTCCTCGATGGCGTCGCGCGGCTCCGACAAGGCAGCAGCGAGCGTTTCGAACTCCGACCGGGCCGCCACCGTAATTGACCGCGATCGTTGACAGATAACGCCGGTCCATGGCGTCGAGCCCTGCGGGATCGACTTCGAGTGCGGCGAGCGCTTTATCGGCGACGCCGCGGTCAATGGCGGGCGCGCCGGCGACCGCAGCGAAATCGCGCACCCGCCGCAACAACCGTCCGGCGATGCGCGGCGTGCCGCGCGCGCGGCGCGCGATTTCGTTGGCGCCATCCGCGGTAACGGCGATGCCGAGCACGCGGGCGCCGCGCGCGACAATAAGCTCGAGCTCAGCCTCGGAATAAAAGTTGAGCCGCACCGGAATACCGAACCGGTCGCGCAGCGGATTGGTCAGAAGCCCGGCGCGCGTGGTGGCGCCGACCAGCGTGAACTTGGCGAGATCGATCTTCACCGAGCGCGCCGCGGGTCCGGCGCCGATGATCAGATCAAGCTGAAAATCCTCCATTGCCGGATACAGAATTTCCTCGACCGCCGGATTGAGCCGGTGAATCTCGTCAATGAAAAGAACATCGCGCTCCTCGAGATTGGTAAGGAGCGCGGCGAGATCGCCGGCCTTGGCAATAACCGGCCCGGAAGTAGCGCGGAAATTGACGCCGAGCTCGCGCGCCACAATCTGCGCCAGCGTCGTCTTGCCGAGACCCGGCGGGCCGACGAACAGCACATGGTCGAGCGGCTCATGCCGCCCGCGAGCAGCGGCGATAAATACGCCAAGATTCTTTCGCGCCTGCTCCTGGCCGATGAATTCGTCGAGCCGCTGCGGGCGCAGGCTTGCTTCCGCCGCATCCTCGTCGCGGCGTTCGGGCGTCACAAGCTTCTGTCCGGCGCCCGAAGTCACCCTCCAGCTCCACGGCTATATTTGTTGGGCAGCAAATCGGCGATCGCCACCACCGCTGGTGCGCGGCCATTAGGCACGATCACGCGCGCTTTGCGGTCATAATCAAAGATAAGTTCGCGGCAGGCGCCGCATGGCGACACCACCGCAATGGTTTGATCTTTGTCCTGCGGCGGTGGATGCCGCACGGCGACGATAGTTTCGATGCCCGCGTCTCCACCGGTCTCGACCACCGCGCGCCCGAGCGCGACGGCCTCGGCGCAGACCGCCATCCGGCCAAGGTAGGCATCGAGATTAACGCCGGTGAAAATCTTTCCCGAGCGGGTACGCAGGGCCGCGCCTACTTCCTGCCAGTCATCGCGATAGCGGCTTTTGATGGCGTCTTTTGCCGCCTCGATGAGCTCGTGGTCGGCCTTGCCGAGCTTGCGCTTTGCGTTCACTTCGCCAGTTCCTTCAGGCCAAGCCGGATCAGCGTCGAGACTTCCGCGCTATCGCCTGCATTTCGGCTCGCCGCGGCCACCGCCGCCGCCGCCAGCGGCTGGGCGTACCCGAGATTCATCAGGGCGGAAACCGCATCGGCGATGGGCTGTGGCGCGCGCTTTTCGTCGAGCTCGCCCGAGAGTCTCACAAGTGCCGGATCGATGTTGGAGTAGGCCGGCGCCTTGTCTTTGAGTTCGGTGACGATGCGCTCGGCGACTTTGGGACCGACGCCAGGAGTGCGCGCGACCATCGCCTTGTCACGCATGGCGATGGCGGAAGCGAGCTCGGAGGGTTTCAGCGTGCCGAGCACTGCGAGCGCCACTTTTGCCCCGACGCCTTGGACGGTCTGCAACAGCCGGAACCATTCGCGCTCCAGGTCGGTGCGGAATCCAAACAAACGGATCTGGTCTTCGCGGACGTGTGTTTCGATAGACAGCGTCGCCGCTTCACCCGCGGACGGCAATTCCTGCAAGGTGCGGGCCGAGCAATGAACCAGATAGCCGACGCCGTTGACATCGAGGATGACGGAATCCTCGCCATAGGAGTTGATCACGCCCCGTAATTTCCCGATCATGTCAGCGCCAGCTTCACGATCACGCTGGCCCGGTGATGGGCGTGGGTAACGGCAATCGCGAGTGCGTCGGCGGCGTCGTCTGACGTCAGCTCCGCGGTCGGCAACAGCACGGTGATCATCATTCGAATCTGACTTTTGTCGCCGTGGCCGGCGCCGACAATGCTCTTCTTCACCAGATTGGGCTCGTATTCGGCGACCGCTATGCCGGCTTGCGCCGGCACCAGCATGGCGATGCCGCGCGCCTGGCCGAGCTTCAGCGAAGCGTGGGCGTCCCGGTTGACAAAAGTCACCTCGACAGCGGCTTCGTCAGGACGAAACTTTTCGACAATGCGGGTGAGCCCTTCGTGAATGGTGACGAGGCGCAGCGCGAGATGATCGTCGTCGCGGGTGCGTACCGAGCCGCAACCGAGAAAGCCGAGCCGGTTGCCGGCAATCTCCACCACGCCCCAGCCGGTGCGGCGGAGCCCCGGATCGATGCCGAGAATGCGAATTGGGCGGCTCATGGCATCATAAGCATACCATGGGCGATGGTCGCGCCGCCGACCGGCCAGACCGAAAGGCTTACGCGCTCATCCGTTGCATGAACTCGTCGGATACTTCGAAATTGGAATAAACGTTTGCGTGGTCGTTTTCGCAGCCGGGACAAGTCGATGAAAGTTCATCGTAATTTTGTAGTCGGATGCTGAGCGGCTTCAGATAGCAGTCCAGTCAACCGGGATCGCGGCGAGAGCAAGGAGCCTACGGTGGAATTTTACCTCAGCTTTGCCGACCTCTTTGAGAAGTTACCCAACAAGATTGCCGTGGTTTTTCTCCCAGTCTTCCTGTTCACGATCTTGGCCGAGGCCCTCCTGATCCAGGCTCGTCATGGCAGTTACCCGTGGAAAAATGCTGGCGTATCAAGCCTAATCGCCGTGGGACACCTGCTGACTCAAGCAGCGGCTCATGGTCTCATCTTTGGAATTATTGCTACGGCCGTCTATGAGGTTCGATTGACGACAATCCCGGTCTCCTGGGGAAATTGGCCGAGCTTGATCGCGCTATTCCTGCTCACTGACCTGGCTTTTTACGTCGAGCATCGCTGCTCACACCGAATTCGGCTACTGTGGGCCTCACACAGCGTCCATCATAGCACCGAGCGAATGGTGGTTGCGGCCGCTTTCCGTCTTGCCTGGACGCCGCTGCTGTCAGGCATATTCCTTTTCTATCTGCCAATTGTCTGGATCGGCTACGATCCGGTCTGGGTGTTCGGCATGGTCTCAGCCAGCCTGACGTATCAGTTTTTCATTCACACCGAACTGATCAAACGGATTGGATGGCTGGATTGGATTATCAACACGCCATCCGCCCACCGCGTCCATCACGCGAGCAATCCCGAATATATCGATAAGAATTTTGGTGGCGTCCTGATGATCTGGGATCACTTGTTTGGCACGTACCAGGCGGAGCTTCCCAACATCAAGATACGTTATGGACTTTCGCACCCGCGATCATCGCCCAGCAATCCCTTTGTCATCGCGTATGAGGATCTCTGGCGAATGCTGCGCGAACTATGGAGCGGCCGGGGATGGCATAGTTGGCTCCGCACCGTGTTCGGGCCGCCAGCTTAACCCGGGCGCCGCGCACCGATCCCCGATCACCCAGTTTAAAGACTAAGCGCTCATCCGTTGCATGAATTCATCGGAAACTTCGAAATTGGCGTAAACGTTCTGCACATCGTCGTGCTCGTTCAAGCTCTCGATGAGCTTCAAGAGCTTCTCGCCCTGCTCGTCGTTGACCGCGACGGTGTTCTGCGGCCGCCAGACCAGCGCCGCGCGGCGCGGCTCGCCGAATTTCGCCTCCAGTGCCTTCGACACCGCGCCGAACTGGTCCGGCGCGGCATAAATTTCGTGGCCGTTCTCGCCGGATGCAACGTCGTCGGCGCCCGCTTCCAACGCCGCCTCGAACATGGCGTCAGCGCCCGCGACTGCCGTGTCATATTCAATCACGCCGACGCGGTCGAACATAAAAGACACGGCGCCGGTTTCGGCGAGGTTGCCGCCGCTCTTGGTGAAAGTCGCACGGACTTCGCCGGCGGTGCGATTGCGGTTATCGGTCAACACCTCGACAATAACGGCAACGCCTCCTGGCCCGTAACCTTCATAGCGAATCTCCTCATAGGTCTCGGCGTCGCCACCGCTCGCCTTTTTGATGGCGCGCTCGATATTGTCCTTCGGCATGTTCTCGGCGCGCGCCGCGATGATGGCCGCGCGCAGCCGCGGGTTCATGTCGGGATCGGGAATCCCGATCTTGGCAGAGACCGTGATTTCGCGCGCGAGCTTGCCGAACAGCTTTGACTTCGCTGCATCTTGCCGCCCCTTGCGGTGCATGATGTTCTTGAACTGCGAATGGCCGGCCATGCTGGATCGTCTCTTTTAAACTGCGAGCGGTCGGGAGCGGTTCGTGCGGGGCACGATGACGCCGTCCCGGCTTCTGAAGTTGACGTTTAACCTTGGTACCAATGCTGAAGTTGAAGTTGAGGTTTAATAATGTCGCCGCCGGCGAAAATAAAGACGGCGCGGTGCAACCGCGGTCAGCTCCAGAACGCCGGCTCCGCCTGCTCCAAACAGCCGCCGAGCCGCACCGCGGCGATGCGCGACGCAAGCCCGGTCTTGGCATCGGTTTCGACCGCGACTGCGCACAACGTCGCCTCACCCGATGCCGCTTCAAAACGTGAAGATGAAACGCGGCGGGTAAACCGCTGCAGCGGTTCCTCTTTGTTCATCCCGATCACCGACTCGTAGTCGCCGGTCATGCCGACGTCACTGATGAACGCGGTGCCCGCCGGCAACAGCCGGGAATCGGCGGTCGGCGTGTGGGTGTGGGTACCCACCACAAGGCTGGCGCGGCCATCGCAGAAATAGCCCATCGACTGCTTTTCGCTGGTCGTCTCGGCGTGCATGTCGACGATAATCGCTTCGGCGTCCCGGCCGAGCTGACAGGCCGTCAATTCGTGATCGACCGCGGCAAACGGATCGTCGAGCGGATCCATGAAGATTCGGCCCATGGCGTTGACCACGAGCGCCTGGCCACCGTTCTTGGTTGGGATAAGCGCGGCGCCGCGCCCCGGAGTGCCCGCCGGATAGTTGATCGGCCGGATGAGTTTCGGCGCCCGCTCGATGAACACCAGCGCTTCTTTCTGATCCCAAGCGTGATTGCCGAGCGTCACGGCGTCGGCGCCGGCCTCGAGCAATTCTTCGTAGATCGTCTCGGTGATGCCGAAACCGCCGGCCGCGTTCTCGCCGTTGATGACCACGAGATCGAGCTGCCATTGGCGAATGAGCGAAGGCAACCGGGCGGTGATGACGTGTCTGCCGCTTCGCCCGACGACATCGCCGACAAATAGAATGCGCATTTAGCCTACCGAAAATCCATGACTTCGCGTTCGGTTAGCACAAGATCGAGCCGCGCGTCGCGTTCCGTCGCTGGAACTTCGGCCACCTCCTGGGCGGCAAAAGCGATGCCGATTGCGGTAATGCTTTTTTGCGCTCGAAGGCTGGCGATAGTCATGTCGTAATACCCGGCGCCGTAGCCGATGCGGTGCCCACTCCGGTCGAAGGCAAGCAGCGGCACCAGTACAATATCGGGCGCGACTTCCGCAGCTTCCGGCTTCGGCTCGCGAATCCCCCACTGGCCGCGATCGAGCGGCGCGTCAAAACTCCACTCGCGCATGACCAGCGGTTGGCCGCGGCCGGCGATTGCCGGCAGCGCCAGTTGCGCACCTGCCGTCGCAAGTTTCTGCATCAGCGGTAGCGGGCTGATCTCGCTCTTCAGCGGCATGAAGCCTGACACAATAGCTCGAGGCCTGATAGCGAGCGGAAACGCCCGCGCCGCGATGGTCTCCGCCGCCGCCTGGCGTGCTTCGGCCGGCAAGGCATCGCGCCGCGCGACCGCATCGCGGCGAAGTTCAGCCTTCATTGCATCGATGGATGATGACACTCAGAAAAACCGAAAAATAAGTGCGGAGCCGCGCCGGCCGTTGAAGCGCTCGATCCCGGGTTCCCTACGAAAAGTAGGTGGGCGCCGTGTGTCCGAACCCTCGAGCCCGGTCAGGGACAGCTCCCTTAAGGATCGATAAGGCCCCGAGAATTTGGCTCCTGTCGCACCAGGCAGCCCCGCTCCACCAATGTAGTGCAGGGCGAGCGCCAGCGCCACGCCGGCGTTTCGCACCCAAGGGTGTTTGAAGGCTAAAGCATTCGACGATAGGCTACCTGCTGGGTAAGGCGGCCCACTGTAAATTCTAACGCTTGGGGGAGCGAGCGATGCGCGGCCTGTCGAACAAAGTGGCCATCGTCACCGGCGGCGCAACCTTGATTGGCGCCCGCGTTGCCAAGAAGCTCGCGGACCTCAAGGTATCGGTTCTGATCGCCGACATCGACGAAAAGGGCGGGCGCGAAGCGGCGCGCGCCGCCGGCAACGGCGCAGTTTTTCAGCTCACCGATCTGCGGGACGACGCGCAGGTGAAAAGTTGCGTGGAGGCCACGGTGAAGGCGTTCGGCGGCATCGACTTTCTGGTGAACGTCGCGTGCTCATATGTGGACGATGCGCTCAACGCCTCGCGCCAGGACTGGTTGACGTCGTTCGACGTCAACGTCGTCGGCGGTGTGATGTTGCTAAAAGCGGCGCGGCCGATCATGGCGGCGCGCGGCGGCGGCGCCGTCGTCAATTTCGGCAGCATCAGCGCCAAGGCCGCGCAGACCGGCCGCTGGCTATATCCGGTCAGCAAGGCCGCCATCCTGCAACTAACGCGCAACGAAGCGCTCGATCTTGCGCCGGACAAAATCCGCGTCAACTCGGTGTCGCCGGGCTGGACGTGGTCGAACGTCATTTCGGAGCTTTCAAAGGGCGATCGCGCCAAGGCGGATCGGGTCGCCGCGCCGTTCCATATTCTGGGCCGTCTGGGCGATCCGGACGAGGTCGCGCAAGCGGTCGCATTTCTGCTGTCCGACGACGCGTCGTTCATCACCGGCGCCGACATTGCCGTCGACGGCGGCTATTCCGCACTCGGTCCGGAGCAGAACGAGCCGGCGATTCCGAAGCTTATGGAATAATCGAATTACAATTGGGGAGGAATTGACATGCGAAACATTACCATAGTCGGCGCCGGTCAATCGGGCTTGCAGTTGGGCCTCGGCCTTCTGCAAAACGGTTATCGCGTACGGCTCATTTCGAACCGCACCCCTGAAGACTTTGCCAGCGGCAAGGTAATGTCGAGCCAGTTCATGTTCGGCGACGCGCTGCAGGCCGAGCGCGACCTCGGGCTCAATGACTGGGAAAAAGAATGCCCCAAAACCGATGCTGTCGGCGTCACCATCGCTGGCCCGGACGGCGGCAAGGCCGTCGACTGGGTGTACGCGCTCGACAGGCCGGGACAAGCTGTCGACCAGCGCGTCAAATATCCAGGCTGGATGAAAAAATTTAAGGATCGCGGCGGCGAGCTGATCATCCACGAAGCCGCCGTCGCCGACCTCGAAAACTACGCGCGCGACAGCGACCTGGTCATTGTCGCCGGCGGCAAGGGCGACATCGTCAAGCTCTTCGAGCGCGACGCCAGCAAATCACCGTTCGACCAGCCGCAGCGCGCCTTGGCTTTGACCTACGTGACCGGGCTCGCGCCCTATTCGCCGACGCGCGTCGCCTTCAACCTCGCGCCGACCGTCGGCGAATATTTCGTGTTTCCGGCGCTGACCACGACGGGACCGTGCGAGATCATGGTGTTCGAAGGGATTCCGGGCGGGCCGATGGATTGCTGGGGCGACGTCAAGACGCCGGATCAACATCTCGCGCGCAGCCTGGAGATCTTACAAAAGATCTTTCCGTGGGAGGCCGAGCGTTCAAAGAACGCCAAGCTCACCGACAACAACGGCATCCTCAGCGGCCGCTTCGCTCCAACCGTGCGAAAGCCGGTCGCACAGCTGCCGTCGGGCGCGGCGGTCTTCGGCATGGCTGATGCGGTCGTGCTCAACGACCCGATCACCGGCCAGGGCTCGAACAACGCGGCGAAATGCGCACGCCTGTATCTGAAGAGCATTCTCGACAATGGCGCCAAGCCGTTCGATCGCGCCTGGATGCAGCAGACGTTCGACGACTACTGGAACTACGCCCAATTCGTCACCGGCTGGACCAACGCCATGCTGCAACCGCCGCCGCCGCACGTCATCAATATTTTGGTCTCCGCGCAGAGCAAGCCCAAGGTCGGCAAAGCCTTCGTCAACGGCTTCGACGATCCGCGAACCTTCTTCCCGTGGCTTGCCGATCCCGGCGAAGCGGAGAAGTTTATTCAGGCGGCGTGACGCACGAACGGCTAGCGTGATTGGCGCTAACCCAGCGGAACGGGATTGCCGCCGATTGTCCGGTTTATTTTTCGGGCGAGGCCTTCGATCCGATCGGCGGCGGCTTCGAGCGCGGTGGCGACAGCCGCTTCCGCGTCTTTGGTGCGCTCCGCGGCCGCGACACGCGCCGACTTGCCAGCGGCGAGTTCCTCCTCCAGGCGTTTGACGCGAACGCTGATTTCGGAAAGTTCGTCAGCGACCGTGAGCGCCGCCATGACGGTGAGGCGGGTGTCACCGATCTCACCGAATTTCGAGCGTAGCCCCTCGATCCGCGCGTCGAATTCACTAGCGAGCGCGGTGAGATGGTCTTCCTGACCGTCTTCGCAGGCCATGTTGAAACGGCGGCCGTTGATGGTGACGCTGACCTGAGCCATGGCCGTCCTAAAAAATCACTCCGCGGCGGCGCCCTTTTTCAGGATGCCGTTGATTGTTTCGATCGCCGCGGCGAGCCGATCGGCGACGTCGCGATTCGCGGCTTCCAGCCCACGCCCGCGGGCGGCGGCGTGATCGAGTTCGTTCGCCAAGCGGGCGCGGTCGTCTCCCAGCGCTTCGATCTGCTGCATCAACGCCTCTTGGTGCCGATCAGCGTCGCCGCGACGCTCGCAAGCGGCATCCAAGGCATCAAGCGCTACTGCAAGCCGCCGCCGGGCGACCTCAATCAGGTTCGAATCCGTTTCGCTCATTTGCCTCCCCGCCGCGACCGTAAAGTCGCCTAGTAGCAGGTGAAAACTGGAGCGATGGCAACCATTTACAAAAGGAACTTTACGTCGCGTAGAGCAAGAGCGTCAACGTCTAAAGCAATTTTTGGCGCCACCCTGTGAATGACGCCCTTCCCGGCCGGCGGTGCAATTGACTCAAGCGCCTCGCGTGATACCACCGCGCATTCGCGGTCCGCTTGGCGGTTCAAAACCATGGCAGAAAGTGTTCTCGCGGCGAGCGCGAGTGCAGCTCTCGCTCAGGCTTCTACTATTCCGGCCGGTGGCGCCGCTTCGGCGGGCGCCGAACATGACCGCATGGCGAACGCCATCCGCGCGCTCGCCATGGATGCGGTTGAGCAGGCCAAATCGGGACATCCGGGCCTGCCGATGGGCGCGGCCGACATCGCGACCGTCTTGTTCACGCAGTTTCTGAAGTTCGACCCGGCCGATCCAAACTGGGCCGATCGGGACCGGTTCGTCCTCTCCGCCGGCCACGGGTCGATGCTGATCTACTCGCTGCTTTATCTCCTCGGCTATCCGAAGATGACCGTCGCGGAGCTCAAGCGCTTCCGCCAGTTCGGTTCGCTGACGCCCGGGCATCCGGAGCACGGCCACACGCCGGGCGTTGAAACCACCACCGGTCCGCTCGGCCAAGGAATTGCGAATGCCGTTGGCATGGCGATTGCCGAGCGGCACCTGGCCGCGCAGTTCGGCAACGAGATTGTCGATCACACGACCTACGTGATCGCTTCCGACGGCGACCTGATGGAAGGCATCAGCCAGGAAGCCATCGCGCTCGCCGGCCACCTGAAACTCAACAAGCTGATTGTGCTGTTTGATGATAACGGCATCTCCATCGACGGCCCGCTCAAGCTTTCGGATTCCGTCGATCAGGTGCAGCGCTTCGAAGCCGCCGGCTGGTCGGCGGAGCGCATTGATGGACATGACCCGGCAGCGATTGCCGCGGCGCTCAAGGCGGCGAGGAGCAGCGACCGGCCGTCACTGATCGCATGCAAAACCATTATTGGATTCGGCGCACCGACCAAGGCCGGAACGGAAAAGGTTCACGGCTCCGCACTCGGCGCCGATGAAGTCGCCGCAGCACGGGCAAAACTTGGCTGGACGGCTCCGGCATTTGAAATTCCTCCGGCCATCCTCGAACGGTGGCGCGAAGCCGGCGCCCGCAGCCGCCCGGTGCGGCGGGCCTGGCAAGAGCGCCTCGCCGCGCTCGAACCGGCCAAGCGCGCCGAGTTCGAGCGCCGCATTGCCGGCGCTCTGCCATCGGAGAAGCTCGCCGCCGCGGTCGCTGCACTAAAGCGCAAACTCGCCGACGCGCCGAAAGAGATTGCAACCCGGTCGGCGTCCGAATTCGCGCTGGATGACCTGACCGTAGCATTGCCGGAAATGATCGGCGGCTCGGCTGACCTTACCGGCTCCAACAACACTCGCGCCAAAGGGATGAAGGTCTTGAGCGCGGCCGATTATTCCGGCCGCTTCATCCACTACGGCATCCGCGAGCATGGCATGGCCGCGGCCATGAACGGCATGGCTCTGCACGGCGGCGTCATCCCCTACTCCGGCACGTTCCTGGTGTTCTCGGATTATTGCCGGCCGGCGATCCGGCTCGCTGCGCTCATGGGCCAGCGCGTGATCCACGTGATGACGCACGACTCCATCGGCCTCGGCGAAGATGGCCCGACGCATCAGCCGGTCGAGCATCTCGCTGCGCTGCGCGCCATTCCCAAACTCAAAGTGTTTCGCCCGTGCGACACGGTGGAAACCGTCGAGTGCTGGCAGCTTGCGCTCGAGACGCAGGATGCGCCGAGCGTGCTGGCTTTGACGCGGCAAAACCTTCCGCAGCAGCGGTTGAAGTTCGACGAGGCAAACCGCTGCGCAACGGGCGCCTACGAGCTCGTCGCCGCGAACGGCGCGGCCGCGGTGTCGCTGTTCGCCACCGGATCGGAAGTCGCCATCGCGGTCGCCGCGCAAAAGCTCCTCGCCGAGCGCGACATCGCTGCCCGTGTCGTGTCGGTGCCGTGCATGGAATTATTGCTTGCGCTTTCCGAAGGCGAGCGCGCCGCCATTGTCGGCGACGCTAAAATCAACATCGCCGTGGAAGCCGGTATCCGCCAGGGCTGGGACGCCGTCATTGGCTCCGATGGAATCTTCATCGGCATGACCGGATTTGGCGCGAGCGCCCCGTACAAAGAGCTTTACCAGCACTTTGGCATCACGCCAGAGAAAGTGGCCGCGGCGGCGCTGAGCAAATTGAGCTAAAGCCGCAAATCCGGAATAATTTGCGGACGCCCGTATTGCTGCGCTTTGAGCTCGAGAATTAGCCAATGGTCGATACGCGCGGCCGTTTCGTCTGGTACGAATTGATGACGACCGACGTCGACGCCGCCCGCGCTTTCTACAGCGACGTCGTCGGCTGGAGCACACGCGATGTTTCCGCGCCGGGCATGCCCTATACGCTGTTTTTTGCCGGAGACGATGCGGTCGGCGGACTCTTGCATCTGACCGAGGAAGCGACGCAAAACGGCACGCTGCCACGCTGGCTTGGCTATGTTGAGGTCAGCGACGTCGATGCGGCGGCCGGAAAAGTGCGGGCGCTCGGAGGAAAGATCTACGTACCACCGACGAATATTGGCGAGATCAGCCGCCTTGCAGTGGTCGCCGACCCGCAACACGCTCTATTTGCTTTAATCAGGTGGATGGTGCCGCGGACAGAACCGGCCTCGGCGCAGCGTGCCAACGGTCGGATCGGCTGGCACGAACTTTTCGCCAACAATTGCGAGCAGGCATTGGCGTTCTACGGCGATCTTTTCGGCTGGCGTAAGACCATCGCCAAGAGCGGTGAGCTTGGGACCTATCATTTGTTCGCTTCGCGTGAACAAACCATCGGCGGCGTATTGACCAAGCCGCCGTCGCTTCCAGTGCCGTTCTGGCTGCATTATTTCAACGTTGGAGACATCGATGCGGCAGTCAGCCGGGTGACCGCCGGCGGCGGGCGAATTGTCAACGGTCCGCGGCAAGCACCCGACGGATCCTGGATCGTGCAATGTACCGATCCTCAAGACGCCATATTCGCGCTGATCGGCAAGCGCAGCCATGCGGTCGGATTTCTCGAGCGCCTCTCCGGCCAGGAGTGATCGGCACTTTGAGGACGACTTGGTGGGCGGCCGCTAGCAGCGTTCTCCGGCAACCGCTCGCCTCTGCATACGGCTGGCGAATTGCTGCTTGAACGACGTCGCGTCGGCCGCGGCGCGAAAGCAATAACGGATACTGTTCTCCGGAAGATCGACGTACATGTCCCATTCGAAAGGGGCGTCATCCAGCCATTCGAGAACTTCCATTGCCGCTTCGTCGAACGCGAGCGCTACCTGGAATGGAAAATCCCGATTGATCTCGAGGAGAACGCCCATGCGCGACGTCCTAGTCTCGCTGCAACAGCCCGGGAATGCGCACGATTGCGCGCGCAAGCTGCCAGGCGTCGTCTTTGCTGATGCGTTTCATGCTCGATTGCCGAACCGGTTCATCCTCAAAATAAATGAACGCGAGACGCTGCCCGCTGGCATCCATCACAATGTAAAACTCGTCGTTTTCCTGAATCCGCCAAGGCGGTGGGTATCGGCGCCGCGGAGCCATACCCGAAGAGAACATAAAGAGAACGATAGTTCAAGCCACTAGGTGTTGTGGCTGGACTTTTGGCCGAGCGGGTTCGGCGACGTTGACTGCGTTATCTTGACCCGCAGCGCTTAAACCGGACGATCGTCGCCCCGCCAGGGGCAGTGTTACGTCGACATCGTTTCGGCGCCACGGCCAAGAGCGAATTGACCGACCGGCCCTTCGACGTGGAACTCAATCCCTGTCATCTTGGCGAACAGATCGACATTGGCGATGCCTACCGCACAGCCGCCGAGATCGAGATCCATTGCCATCAAATAAAAGGTTTGCAGCAGCACCCCGGCGTCCCTGAGGATCAGGGAATACGCGAGCGACGAATACTTCCAGGAAATCCGGCCGAAGCGTGCGGCAATCGTGATCAGAATTTGTGGTGGAGTTTCCACGCCCATGGCGGACGCCGCCGCGACAAGCGACGCATCGAGCACGTTGCCGGCAATATCGATTTCCACCAGCGCGTGGCCACCGGCGTCATAGTGATAGAAGCCGCGCGGCAATCCCTGGCAACTATTGACCGAGAGGTAGAGTTCAAGCTCGTAGCCCGCACCGGCCGATGGGTACGGCCGCGGCAGGTACTCGTCCTCGCCACCCGCATCGGCGGCGCCTTTCGGCTTCGGAAGAATTCGCGCGGCGCCATCGAGAAACCGCGAAAGCTCGCCGAGTGTGATCGGCCGGCGCTCGTCAAAATTCCGCGCCGAGTGACGCTGGCGTAAGATGTCGGCGACAGTCGAATTTCTCGTTGCCGGCGCAGCCGAGATTTCGCCCAACGCGATTTTTCTGCCCGGCCACGATGGCCGCACCGCCGGCAGCGGCGCAATCGTTCCGGCATGCGGATAGGTGCCGCCGAGCGGGTTGGCGTGCCGGCCTTCGGTGCTGCGCGCATGAAAAAGCAGGTCGTGAAAGTCCCAAACAACCAGATCGTTATCGCCCTCGGCCGACCGGAGATTTTTGTCGCTTTTCGCGTCGACTTTGAATGCGAATTGGCAGTCGACAAGCAAGCCTAGAAATATCATCCCCGGAAAGCCTCTCTCCCTGCGCAGTTGTCCGACAGTCTGCGCGGTCGATAGCTTGGCCAAAAAGCCGGCGATGCGCGGATCGCCAATCCGGAGCAACGCCGTGGAGCGCGGCGATTCCAATACCATGTCGTTGCCGCGCCGCCGCAGATAGGCGAACCGCGACAGAACGAGCGCGTCGGAGTTGCGAAGCGGCGCGGATTGCGGCCAGTAATCTGCGGTTTGCGGCTCGACGGCGACGAGATCGTTGCCGGCGGCGCGCCCGAGTACGTATTCAACAAGATTGCGTCTCGCCAACCGCCGAACGAGTACGTCAATACCTTGGTCGGTGCGCCGGCCGCGGGCAACTTTACTTAGCGGTAGGCCGGCGCGAAGCGCTGTCGCTTGCGACGCCGCCGACGCGTCAAACGTGCCGAGCCCGATCGAATAGCCGTGAAAGGATGCGAGGACCTGTCCGCCGGGTTGCAGGTCGAGCGTCACGTGGGAAGCGAGCCGAACGAAAAGATCAGGCGTTTGCGTCCGTTTCCCTCGCCTCTTCTTGGGAGCGCGCACGCCGCCATCGCCCTGGTCAGCTATGCGGGTGTATCGGATTGAGATCGCTTTCCGCAATCGGGCGGTCGCGCAATCCAAGCTTGACCGGGACGTCGTACAGCCGGCCGGGCGCGAAGCGCCGGTAGAAATGACGCAAGCCAGGCGCGATCACTCTGACGACGGGAACGCCGATGTCGGCGCGGGTCTGATCGAGCACCATAAAATCAAGACCCGCTTGCGCCGTCAGCTGCACACACGCGTCGGCCTGCTCGCGGCTGCTCAAGCCGCCGAACTTGGCGCCGGCAGAATTAATGTTTGGCGGCTTTTTTCCCGGAATCAAATACGGATGATCCTCAAGCCGCAGCGGCGTCACGCCGTCGAGGCTCGACTTATCGCCGCTGCCGCCGCCCATCAGGCCGATAGACAAGAACTGATTGAGTTCGGTCAACGTTCGCAGCATGGCGATCTGAGGATCGAAGTGCGCGCCCGAACCGAACTCGATGTTTTCCTTGCCGTCCTTTACCCAATGGCTGATCCCGACGAAGGTAGGAATGCCGAGGTCACTGGTGATGTCGAGCACCCAGAGCCGGCGCCCGGTTTCGGCCAATTGGGTCCGCAGGTTGTGGATGTAGGGATCGTTGAACTGCGAGAGATCGACTTCCTCGCGCTGCGATCGGTTGTACCACCAGATCGCGTACGAATCGCGCTCGATCAACTCCAGGTAACCCTGGACGATGGCCTCCTCGAGCGTGTTGCCGGCGGCGCATCCGTTGGAGTCGGTGTGGATCTGGCCCGGACCCCGATAGAAAAAATACAGAAGGCTGGTGGGGAGATATTTGAAGCGTCCGTCACGCAGCGACCAAACTGGCGACCATTCGATCTCGGCCGCCGGATCGAATGGCTCGGGCGGTGGCGGCGAAGGCTCGTGGTCGTGGCTGGCGATCTGCGTTTGGCGCCGGCGATATTGCGCGTCGCTGAACAACAGAACATCGTTCGGTGCGATGGCTTCGCCAGGAGGAAAATCGGCAAACCGCCGCGTCATGCGTATTTCGTCGCCCTGAAAAATCCCCGAATAGCGCTCCATCGCCTCCATCAGGGCGCTCGCTTCGCCCTGCTCGGCAGTAGAGCCCTTGCCGAAACTGCCGCCGCCTAGTCCGGCTCGCAGTTCAGCGACGCTAAACGCCGGCGCCGAGAAATTATGCTGGGCGTAAAAGTTGGTGTTCATCGGCAGATCGGCTTCGATCCGCTCAAGCCGCGAGACGACCCCGGTGAGCGGGCTGACGTGCTTGCGGAAGCGCGCCACGGTGTCCCGCGACGAAACGCTGCGGTAGCCGCCGCTTGTAAACACCAGCTTGTTGCCGGCGGAAAGCGTCACCGGCTCCGCCGAACGGCGCGGGTCCCGCAATTTCTTGCGGCCGCAGCTTGGACACTGCGGACGCTGCGCGACGTAATGTTTCACCACGCTCGAGCCAAGTAGATCGAGGCTGATGATGTGATCGCCGAGATCGGTGCGAAAATCGGTCGCTATTGCTTTCGCGATCTCGAGCGCTGCAAGTTGAATACCGGTCTGTCCAAACGGCCGCTCGGCCAGCGGCGAAACGGTGACGCGATGGGCGCCCTTGCGGTCGATCATCGCCCTGACCTCGCGGTTGCGGCGCATGCGGTCGGCAAGACACGTCCAGCAGGCGCTCTTTCCCGGCGTCAGGATCGGTCCGATTAGCGGAAAAATTCCGTTCGGCTGCGCCAAGAGCCATCGCGTATGATTGGCGAGATGCCGTTTATTCAAATCGCGCAGACGGTCGTCGAGATAATCGCCAACTAACGTCACGGTCAGATCGGCGCCGCGGTCGACGATGCGCACGCCCAATTTTCGCAATGCCGCGATGAGCTCCTTGCCGCCCTGCACCGCAACCGACTCGACGTGCACGCGGCAGTTTTGCAGATTTTTTTCTGCCGTGTCCGCCGAAAGCCCGAGGCTCATCCAGTAGGCGGTATTAATGTCACCAGCCGTGCGCGAATCGCGCAGCACGTAGCGGCGGTCGAACAGCCGCTGCAAGGCCTCGCGGATCTTTTCCGCCGGAAACTCCCGCTCCAGCTCGCGCACGAGCTTGAGGACAGTCTTGCCGCCTTTTCCAATCGCCGCGGCGAGTTTGCAGTAAAGCTCGCCGTAGAGAAAAAACTTCCGGTCCTCGGAGTAGAGGCAAACCGCGTCGGGCGGCAGCACATAAACGCTGAAATTCGGCGCAAACCGCGGAACGTCTTTATTGTTGATGGACGCAGGTGTCCTGCCGTGAGCGCCTGACATGATATTTATGTGCGACCTTGATCACTTTTGTCCGCGACGCGCGAGAGGACTGATCGCTTCGTCGGCGGCGCAAAATCAAATTCTATGGAATGTTAGCGGCGATCTCGCAGATTGACTATCGAGACCGCCGCGTGCTTTCCGCATCCGCCGACGCAAGAAGCGGCCTGTTGCGCATCGGGCCGGGCGGATACTCATCCGCACCGGCCCGAACCGCAAATCACCTTAACGACTAGGATGATTGGCCTGGCGTTAGCAGGCGTGGCATCCGCCACGCGACAAGCACCAACCCCAACCGCAGCCGCAACCAGCGCAAGCGCCCCAGCCGCCGCATCGGCAACCACGCCAACCGCAGCCGCAGCCTCGCCAGCCGCAACCGCCGCAACGTCCGCACCCGCGCCACCAGGCAACCTGGACGCCGGATTTCGCCGCCGCGGCGTTTTCCTTGTCGATGACGTAGAACGTCGCCAAGCTTACGTCGGAGACTTCTTCTTCGCCGAGCGTAATTTCATGAACTCGGTGTAATCGCCTGCAGCGGCACATCCGCAGCCGGCGCACCGGTCGAAGCGGACGCGGCGCCTACGCCGGCCAATGAAAACAATCCGGCCACGCCAAGTACTGGCGTAGCTTTAACGCGACGCTTTCGCTTCGAAGATTGCTTCGACTGCGACATGGGAAACTCCCTGTGTCCTTGAGCGCATTCAATGAAATTCAACAGCGGGATCGTACGCCTCGCTTGGGCTGCGGGCAAGAGTTCGATACGTGGAGAAACCGCTTTAAAGAAAAAGGTTCCTCAATGAGCTCTTTACGAGGATAAACATTTGTTCATCGGAATGAGGGATCAGGCTTGTGCGAGCGGCCAATGCCGTTAAATAGATTTTACGAAACTGCTGATGTTTAACGCAAAACTTAAGCGCGGTGCGCAGGTGGGGGGCAACAGATGTCCGTACGGGTAGCCATCAACGGCTTTGGCCGTATCGGCCGCAACATTTTGCGCGCGGCCGTCGAGGCCGGACGCAACGACTTCGAAGTTCTGGCGATCAACGACCTCGCGCCTGTGGAAACCAATGCGCACCTGCTTCGCTATGATTCGGTCCACGGCCGTTTTCCCGGCGAGGTGACGGTCAAAGGCGACAGCATCAACTGCGGAAACGGCGCCATCAAGGTGACCGCGGTAAGGGATCCCGCCCAACTGCCGTGGAAGGAGCTTGGCGTTGACATCGCGCTCGAGTGCACCGGAATTTTCACCGCCAAGGACAAGGCAGCGGCCCATCTGACCGCCGGCGCCAAGCGCGTGTTGATTTCCGCGCCGGCCGACGGTGCCGACATCACCGTGGTTTATGGCGTCAACCACGACAAGCTCGCGAAGGCGCACACCGTCGTCTCCAACGGCTCGTGCACTACCAATTGCCTCGCGCCGGTCGTCAAAGTCCTGCACGATGCCGTCGGCATCGACAAGGGCTTCATGACCACGGTGCATTCCTACACCAATGACCAGCCGTCGCTCGACCAGGTCCACAAAGACCTTTATCGGGCACGCGCGGCGGCGCTCAACATGATCCCGACATCGACCGGCGCCGCCAAGGCTGTTGGCCTGGTGCTGCCGGAGCTCGCCGGGCGGCTCGACGGCGTCGCCATCCGCGTGCCGACGCCTAATGTCTCGGTCATCGATTTTAAGTTCGTCGCCAAACGGCCGACTTCAAAGGAAGAGATCAACGCGGCGGTCAAGCGCGCCGCCGAGCAGCAGCTCAAGGGCGTTCTCGGCTACACCGAGGCGCCGAACGTCTCGTCCGATTTCAATCACGATCCGCATTCCTCGATTTTCCACATGGACCAGACCAAGGTGATGGACGGCACACTGGTGCGAGTGCTGTCGTGGTACGACAACGAGTGGGGCTTCTCCAACCGCATGGTCGACACCGCGGTCGCGATGGGCAAGCTGAGCTAGACTTTTTCGCCATGCTGTTCCGCTCTCTCGACGACGCCGACGTAAGGGGCAAGCGCGTTCTCGTGCGCGTCGATCTCAACGTGCCGATGCAAGACGGCAAGGTCGCTGACGTTTCCCGCATTGAGCGCAACGCCCCGACCATCCGGGAAATCGCGGACCGCGGCGGCAAGGTCATCCTCATTTCGCATTATGGCCGGCCGAAGGGCCGCGATGCGAAGGATTCACTTAAACCCGTCGCCGCCGCGGTCGCCCGCATCATCGACCGGCCGATCGCTTTTGCCGATGATTGCGCCGGCGAACCTGCCGAACGCGCGGTCGCGGCGCTGGAACCGGGCCAAATTCTTTGTCTGGAAAACACCCGCTTCCACAAGGGCGAAGAAAAGAACGACGCGGAATTCGCCGCGCGGCTCGCCAAGCTCGGCGACATCTATGTCGACGACGCGTTCTCGGTTGCGCATCGCGCGCACGCTTCCGTCGAAGCGCTGGCGCATCTCTTGCCTGCCTATGCCGGCCGCGCCATGCAAGAGGAATTGCAGGCGCTGGAGAAGGCGCTGCACGCGCCGGCGCGCCCGGTCGCGGCCATTGTCGGCGGCGCCAAAGTTTCAACCAAGCTCGACCTGCTCGGCAACCTGATGAGCCATGTCGATACGCTGATCATCGGCGGCGGCATGGCGAACACCTTTCTCGCCGCCCAGGGCAAGAAGGTCGGCAAATCCTTGTGTGAGAATGACCTCGTGCCGACCGCTGCCGACATTCTCGCCAAAGCCAAGGCGCAAAACCGCGAGATCGTGCTCCCGGTCGATGCCGTGGTCGCGGAAAAATTCGCCGCGCACGCGCCGTCGCGCGTGGTCCCCGTTGATGAAGTTGGCATGGCCGACATGATCCTCGACATCGGGCCGCGGTCCGTCGAGCAGGTGGTTTCGGTGCTGGCACGTTCGAAGACGCTGGTCTGGAACGGCCCGTTCGGCGCGTTCGAACTGGAACCGTTCGACAACGGCACTATTGAAGTGGCCGAGGCTGCGGCGGAACTGACGACATCCGGCAAGCTTGTCAGCATTGCCGGCGGCGGCGACACCATGGCGGCGCTCAATGTCGCCGGTGTCACCGACCGCCTCACTTATGTATCGACCGCCGGTGGCGCCTTCCTTGAGTGGCTGGAAGGCAAGATCTTGCCGGGTGTCGAAGTATTGAAAAAGTCCCCCACTCCCGTTCCGGCCGCCCACGAGGCATAATCGCGGCAGGCCGCATGCGGTTCTTAAAACATCGAGGAGAGCGCCATGAACCTCGCCGAATTGAATAAGGTTGCCGAAGCGATGGTCGCGCCAGGCCGCGGCATTCTCGCCGCCGATGAATTGACCTCCACCATCAAAAAGCGCTTCGACGCCATCGGCGTTGAATCCACCCCGATCAGCCGGCGCGACTACCGGGAAATGCTGTTCCGCTCGAACGATGCCATGTCGAAGAACATTTCCGGCGTCATTCTCTATGACGAGACCATTCGCCAGAACGCCAAGGACGGCATGCCGCTGGTTCAGATCATCGAAAAGGCCGGCGCCCTTCCCGGTATCAAGGTCGACAAGGGCACGAAGCCGCTACCGTTTGCTCCCAACGAAGTCATCACCGAAGGCCTCGATGGCTTGCGTGACCGCCTGATCGAATATCGCGGGCTCGGTGCCAAGTTCGCCAAGTGGCGCGCGGTGATCGATATCGGCCCCGGCATCCCGAGTTTTGGCTGCGTCTCAGCTAACGCTCAGGCGCTCGCGCGCTATGCGGCGCTATGCGAGGAGCAGGAGATTGTGCCGATTGTCGAGCCAGAAGTGCTGATGGACGGCAATCACGACATCGGCCGCTGCTTCATGGTCACGGAATGGGTGCTCAAGACCGTCTTCGAGCAATTGTTTATTCAGCGCGTGCCGCTCGAAGGCATGGTGTTGAAACCGAACATGGTGGTGCCCGGCAAGAAATCGCCGAAGCAGGCGTCGATCGAAGAAGTAGCTGAGAAGACCGTGCGCGTGCTCAAAGCGTGCGTGCCGGCCGCCGTTCCCGGCATTGCGTTCCTGTCGGGCGGACAATCGGACGAAGAGGCAACCGCCCATCTCGACGCCATCAACAAGCTCGGCCCGCTACCCTGGCACGTGACATTCTCATATGGCCGCGCATTGCAGGCGGCGCCGCAGAAGGCGTGGTCCGGCAAACCGGAAAACGTCGCCGCGGCGCAGCGCGCCTTCGGTCACCGCGCCCAGATGAACGGCCTCGCCGCGCTCGGCCGCTGGACCGCCGAGCTTGAGAAGAAGGCGGCGTGATTAAACCCTCCCCCGCTTCGCGGGGGCGGAGTTGTGATGACCACTCCCGCCTCTACCTCTTCACCCCGCTGCTGGGTGACACCGCGGCGTTCGCGGATAAACTAGCGGCAGCGCTCGACGTCGGCGACATCGCCGCCGTTTTGCTTCGCCTCGAAGACGCCGACGAGCGCGCGCTGATCAACCGCGCCAAGGTGCTGGCCGGCATTGTGCAGCCGCGTGGCGTCGCGCTCATTCTTGACGGGCGGGCCGAATTGGCGCCGCGCGCCGGCGCCGACGGCGCGCATTTTTCCGGCATCGATGCGCTGACTGCGGCAATTGGCGCGCTGAAACCTGACCGGATTGCCGGCGCCGGCGGATTAAAAAGCCGTCATGACGCCATGCTCGCCGGCGAAGCTAACGCCGATTACGTCATGTTCGGCGAGCCTGATCGTTACGGCCGGCGCCCGCCGTTTGCGGCCGTGATCGAGCGCGTCGAATGGTGGGCGGAGGTATTCGAAGTGCCTTGCGTTAGCTACGCAGATAATCTCGATGAAGTGTCGGAACTTGGACAAGCCGGTAGCGATTTCATCGCGCTCGGCGATTGGCTATGGACGAAACAAGAAAAACCTGGCGCGCTGATCGCCGCCGCAACCCAATGTCTCGGTCAAGCGGCATCGCCGGACGTAAAATGAAGCACGCGCCCGCCCATTCCCGCGCGAAGCTTGCCATCGCCTCAGCCGCTTGCCCCGCTCCTCCTCGACCCTCCTGCTCGCGCCCGTACGCGCCGCGGAAATTGATTGGGTCTACAACGCCTACCAGCGCGGATATTTTTTGACAGCCTTCGGGCTCGCCACCCATCGCGCCACCGAGAATAACGATTCCAAGGCCATGACCATGCTCGGCCTGCTCTACGCCAACGGCGAGGCCGTGCCGCAGGACGATAAAAGAGCCGCTGAATGGTACAAGCTCGCCGCCGATCGCGGCGACCGGGATGCCATGTTTGCGCTGGCGATGTTTCGGCTTGAAGGGCGCGCCGGTCCGCGCGATCGCGAGCAAAGCGCCAAGTGGCTTGCCGCCGCCGCGAAGCTCGGCCACCCGCTCGCCGCCTACGACCTCGCGCTCCTTTACATCGAGGGACAATTATTTCCGCAGGATTTTGCCCGCGCCGCCGATCTGCTGCGCGTCGCCGCCCACGCCGGCAACCCTGACGCCCAATATGCGCTCGGCACTTTTTATAAGGAGGGCCGCGGCGTGAAGAAGGACATGGCCGAGGCCGTGCGCCTGTTCGCACAGGCAAGCCTCGCCGACAACACCGACGCGCAGGTCGAATATGCCATCGCGCTGTTCAACGGCGCCGGCATCGCCAAGGACGAGGCGGCGGCGGCTGGTGTATTTCAGCGCGCGGCGCTGCACGGGAGCGCCGTGGCGCAGGATCGCCTCGCGCGCATTCTCGCCGACGGCCGCGGATTACCGAAAAATCCAGTCGAGGCAGTGAAGTGGCGCCTGATTTCCAAGGCGCGGGGCGAGACCGACCTGATGCTGGACGATTACGTCAACAGTCTCGACGCCAAGACGCGCGCCGCCGGTGAAGCGGCGGCGAAGCCCTGGATCGATGCGCTTAAGAAGCCGCCGTCGTGAGGCTTTAACTGCTCATCGGCCGCGGCGGTGCGCTTGTGACTCGAATAAAAACTCGATCACCTATTTCACGCACCGTGCAACACGCTTTGATCCGTCAGTAATCGATTGGTGTTGGTCTCGCGATGCAGCGCGGAATTAGCGCGATCGACGCCATCGACCGTGATCGCGAACATGCCGCTTTCGGTCTTTCGTATCCAGCCTTTTTCCTTCAGATACCAAAGATGGAATTGCAAATGCTCAACAGGACAGTCGAGCATGCGTTCAAGCGTCAAATCGCCGATGCCCGGGTTGGCGATATTTTGTCGACGTTTAACGTAGAAGATTGACAGCAGCTTGTTCTGAATGTCGGCGTCGGGTTCGATGCTTTTGGTGTCGCTGGCCTCCTTGACCAATTTCCAGCGAAGGCCCGATTGGTATTTGTGTTTAACATCGTATTCCGCGCGTTTGCCCGGATTGCTGAGTACGTCATGGGCCTCCATGATGGCGTCAAACCGCCGACGATCGCCGGTCTCCCGATTATCGGGATGGAATCGCTGGGCAAAGTAGCGAAACATCCGCTCTATCGTTTCCGCGTTGGCGTTCGGGCTGATTTCCAGAGTTTCGTAGTGGTCGACGAAGTTGGAGGGTTCCATCGCAAGCCGCCATCTGACCTATCAAGGTATCCGGAGGCAGTGTGTTACGCGACCTCTTAAGGCTTCCTTGTCATTTCGAGGCTGTGCCAAAGGCGCTTTGCCGACGAAGCCGCTCGTTATGAAAGTTCCAAGTCGACTGCTTTGCCTCACGCCGGTGAGGTAATCGAATAACAGTGCTGCTGCGTTGCGCCGCATCAAGACGCCATCGGCAGTCTGCGAACTTAATGACGACGACGACCTTGCGTAAACGCACCGCGCCAGCTAGGCGAAGCCCATGCCCCATTCCGCACTGCTCAATGTCATGATCAAGGCCGCGTTCCGCGCCGGCAAAAGTCTCAAGCGGGATCTCGGCGAGATTGAGAACCTGCAAGTCTCGCTGAAGGGGCCGCGCAATTTCGTCACCGCCGCTGACCGTCGCGCCGAAGAGATTTTGCGCGCCGACCTCGCCAAGGCACGGCCGGATTATGGCTTTCTCGGCGAGGAAGGCGGCGCCCATCCGGGCAGCGACAAGACGCACCGCTGGATTGTCGATCCGCTCGACGGCACGACGAATTTCCTGCACGGCATTCCACATTTCGCGGTGTCGATCGCGCTCGAAAGAGAGGGCGTGATCGTCGCGGCGCTGACCTACAATCCGGCGAACGACGAGCTTTATGTCGCCGAGCGCGGCAAGGGCGCGTTCCTCAACGACCGGCGGCTGCGCGTCGCCGGCCGGCAAAAGCTCGCCGAGGCAGTGGTCGCCTGCGGGCTACCGCACTACGGCCGCGGTGATCTCGCCAGAGCGCGGGAGGAGATTTTCGCGGCGCAAAAGCACTACGCCGGCTTGCGCCGCTTTGGCGCCGCGACACTCGATCTCGCCTATATCGCGGCGGGGCGGTTCGACGCCTTTTGGGAACGCGATCTGTCGCCTTGGGACATGGCGGCGGGGATCCTTCTGGTCCGCGAAGCCGGCGGCTTCGTCAGCGACCTCGACGGCGGCGACGCCATCCTGACCAAGGGGCAGATTGCCGCCGGCAACGAGACCATGCACCGCGAGCTGTTGCGGCTGCTTAAAGAGGCCGGCGCCGAGGCAGCCAAGGTGCACGAACCGTCGTGACGGCGGCGGTCATCGCCCCGCCGTAAATCGCGCGCCGATTGGGTTCTTGGGGCGGCATTTTTATTCGCGGGCGTGCTGTGCCATATTGCATGGACAACACCGGGCCCTGAGCTAAAGAGCTAATGGCAAGCCCCCTCGATCAGAACAAGCTCTCCTCGCCCCGCATCTTTCTTATCCGGATGCTGGTGTTCCTGATCCTTTGCGCGTTGATCGCCTTTGTGCTCCAGCGCCAGATCCTCAACGCCTTCATGGCCAACCCCTGGCTCAACGGCCTGATTGTCGGCGTGCTGCTGATTGGCATTATTCTCTCGTTTCACCGGGTCATCCGGCTGTTTCCCGAAGTCGCCTGGGTCAACAACTTCCGCCGGGCCGACCCGGGGCTCGCGGTCGCCCGCGAGCCGGTACTGCTGGCGCCGATGGCCGCCATTCTCGGCGGCGAACGCGTCGGTCGGCTCGCCATTACGGCGCAGACCATGCGCGCCTTCCTCGATTTGCTCGCCATGCGGCTCGACGAAGCGCGCGATATTTCCCGCTACCTCACCGGCCTGTTGGTGTTCTTGGGCCTGCTCGGCACGTTCTGGGGCTTGATCGAGACGGTCGGCTCGGTCGGCGGCATCATCAACGGCCTGAAAGTCGGCGGCGATGCGGACCAAGTGTTCGATGCGCTCAAGGAGGGCCTGGCCGCGCCGCTCGGCGGCATGGGCATTTCGTTTTCCTCGTCGCTGTTCGGCCTCGCCGGATCGCTGATCCTCGGCTTTCTCGATTTGCAGACCAGCCAGGCACAGAACCGGTTCTACACCAACCTCGAAGATTGGCTGGCGACGGCGGTTGACGATCTTCCTGCGATCGCCCCGGCGGTCGCCGGCGCTACCCCCGCGATCAGCGACGCGCTCGAGCGGCTCCGCCATTCCATCACCGACAGCACCTCCGGCAAGGCGACGACCGCCGCCATGGCCAATCTCGCCGAGGCGATCCAGGGCCTGGTTCAGCACATGCGTGCCGAACAGCAGATGATACGCGACTGGGCCGACGCACAGGCCAAGCTCAACAACGATATCCGCCGCTTCCTGGAAATGCTGGCGCGCGAAAGCGTCGATAGATAGGCGTCGGTCCGATGGCGCTCTCCCGCACCCGCCGCGATAGCGGCATGAATTACTGGCCGGGTTTCGTCGACGCGCTGTCGACACTGATCCTGTCGGTCATTTTCCTTCTCACCGTATTCATGGTGGCGCAATTCTTCCTCTCGCAGGAAGTCGCCGGCAAGGACACGGCGCTGGCACGACTCAATGCACAGATCTCGCGGCTGTCCGATTTGCTGTCCCTGGAGCGCACCGGCAAGACCAGCCTAGAGGACGAGATCGCGCAGCTTCGCGCCTCGCTGTCGGCGGCGCAAACCGAACGCGACCGGCTGCGCACCACGGCCGGTGCTCCTCCCCCCAGCGCCGACAACGACAAGGCCGAGATCGGCAAGCTTTCCTCGCAGGTCGACGTTGAAAAGCAGGCGACCGCGCGCGCGGTCGCGCAGATCGAAATCCTCAATCAGCAGATCGGCGCGTTGCGCCGGCAGATTCAGGCGCTCGAAGACGCGCTCGGCGCTTCCGAGACCAAGGAGAAGGCGTCACAGCTTCGCATCGCCGACCTCGGCCAGCGGCTCAACGTCGCACTGGCGCAGCGCGTCCAGGAGTTGTCGCGCTACCGCTCGGACTTCTTCGGCAAATTGCGCGAGATCCTCGGCAACCGCCCCGATATCCGGGTCGTCGGCGACCGCTTTGTGTTCCAGTCGGAGGTGTTCTTCGATTCCGGCGCGGCGGTGCTGCGGCCGGAAGGCCGCGCCGAACTCGACAAACTCGCCACCGCGTTGCTGGATTTGGACAAGCAAATTCCATCGGAGATCAACTGGGTGCTCCGGGTTGACGGCCATACCGACGTCAGGCCGTTGACCGCAACATCGCAGTTTAAATCCAACTGGGATCTCTCCGCCGCTCGCGCGATTTCGGTGGTGCAATATTTGATCAGCAAAGGCGTTTCGCCGCAGCGCCTGGTCGCCGCAGGCTTTGGCGAATTCCAGCCGATCGATCCGGGCACGACCGACGAGGCTTATAGCCGCAACCGGCGCATTGAGCTGAAACTCACCGAGAAATAATGCGCGGGTCCCGTGGCGACGGTGGCGTCATGGCCGGACAGCCTGATGTTTCGCTTCGCCGCTACACCGCCGCCGACGAGGCTGCGGCGATCGAGCTGTGGCGGCGGACCTGGCAGGTCGCTTATCCGAACATCGACTTTGCCGCACGGCTCGACTGGTGGCGCGCACGCTGGCGCGACGAACTCGTGCCGTCGGCCGAAATCGTGCTCGCGGTCGCCGGCGACGCGTTAATTGGGTTCGTGACCGTCGACCCGAAGACGCGTTATCTCGATCAGATCGTCGTCGCACCCGAACTGTGGGGATCGAATGTTGCGGCACTGCTACTGGCGGAAGCGCGGCGCTTCTCGCCGGCGGGGCTCGATCTCGACGTCAACACCGACAACGATCGCGCCATCCGCTTTTATGAGAAGCAAAGTTTTGTCATCAGCGGCACCGGAAAAAATCCGATCTCCGGCAAGCCGGTGCACCGCATGAGCTGGCGGCCTTGACGCAAGTCCCCGCCGTGGCGGAACCCCAATGAGGGTGAATCAAGAGTGAATCGATTGCCCGCCACGACGTTACAAATTGTTCGGCCTGCAAAAATGGATTGGTGGAATTACGCATATAAAAAGCCGCGCAGGCGGCGGCTTCGGCGAGGGCTCGCTCGTTTTCTTGTCGGGAACACGCGTGAGCGGCATGCGCATTGCAGCAAGCAGATTTCCGTTGAACGTACCTTCGCCGACCCGCGGCGACGATCTTCGTGCGCGAATGGCCGCGATGGCGGAGGAATTGACTGGGCTGCGCGAAATCGTTGACGTCTTGAACGTCGGGATTGTCGTCCTCGACAAAGAGGGCCGCGTAAAATTCATGAATCGCGCCTTTCGCTACTTCTGGCGCGTGCCCAACAAGATGGTCATGAGCGATCTGACCTTCGCGCAGCTGATGCGGCACGGCCGCGGTATGCGAGCTTACGCAATGACGCACGAGCGGGCCGAGGATTATCTCGGCAAGCAAATGGAACTGATCCGCAGCGGCGAAGATCGCCCCCTGCAAATGCGCCTCACCAATGGCGGCATGATTCAGTTCCGCTGCAAGACCTTGCCACGCGGCGGTCATCTTTTATCCTACGGCAACGTCAGCGAACTGGCGAAGGAAGCGGCTGCGCTCGAGCGCCTCGCCAGTCTCGACAGCCTGACCGGCCTGAACAACCGGCGGCATTTCATGGTTCTCGCCGAGATGGAATGGTCGCGGTTTAAGCGCTATGGGCGGCCGCTGGCAATGCTGATGCTGGACATCGATTTCTTCAAGTCGGTCAACGATTGCTACGGCCACGATGCCGGCGATGAAGTCATCAAGGCGGTGGCCAACATTCTGCAAAAGCACAAGCGAACGTCCGATATCGTCGGCCGTCTCGGCGGCGAGGAGTTTGCGCTGCTGTTGCCGGAGGCATCGTCGGAGAGCGCCGCCGCCGCCGGCGAAAGATTGAGGCGGGTCGTTGCCGAATCGGAAATTCTAACCGGCGACGAGCGCATACCGGTAACCATCAGCGTCGGCGTCGCCGCGTCTTACGACCAGACAAACGGCATCGGGCAAATGCTAAAAGAGGCCGACATCGCACTCTACGAAGCCAAACGCACCGGCCGTAATCGGGTCTGCCGCTTCGAGCCGAAGAGCAATTGAACCGAAACCGAGCCTGGCGCCGCGGCCGCGGCTTGTCAGGCGCCCTGGAACTGCAGCTTCGCCAAGCGCGCGTAGAGACCGCCAGCCGCGGCAAGGTCTTGGTGGGTTCCTTCCTCGACGATTCGGCCTTCGTTCAGCACCAAAATGCGATCGCAGGACAGCACGGTTGCCAGCCGATGGGCGATGACGAGCGTGGTGCGCCGTTCCATCAATTCGCCGAGTGCGGCGGCGATCTGCGTCTCGCTTTCAGCGTCGAGTGAGGACGTGGCTTCATCGAGCAGAAGAAGCGGCGCGTCGCGCAAAATCGCCCGGGCAATTGCAATCCTCTGCCGCTGCCCGCCCGACAAGGTGACACCGCGCTCGCCAACGTTTGCGTCGAAACCTCCGGGCAGTGCCGCGATGAAAGAAGCCGCATGCGCGTGCTCGGCTGCGCGCACGATTTCGGCATCGGACGCCTCCGGGCGGCCAAAGCGAATGTTGTCACGCACAGAGGCGGCAAAGATCACACTCTCCTGCGGCACGAGCGCGATCTGCCGGCGAAGTTCTCCGGCGTCAAACTCTGGCAATGCCACGCCATCGAGTAAAATCCGGCCGGCGGTCGGCTCGTAGAAACGCAGCAGCAAATGGAAAATCGTGCTCTTGCCAGCGCCGGAGGGACCGACGATCGCGACTTTTTCCCCCTCCCCTACGCGAAACGAGACGCCATCGAGAGCGGCGACATTCGGACGCGTCGGATAAAAAAAGCGCACATCGCTGAAGGCGACCTCGGCGCGCGCCGGCGCGGGCAGCGGGCGCGGCTGGGCGGGCTTTGAAATTGCCGGTCTCACGGCCAAGAGTTCGAACAGCCGCTCGGCTGCGCCGGACGTTTGCGCCACTTCGCCGCCGGTTTCAGACAGCGAACCGAGAGCGGCAGCCGCAATGACGGCATAAAGCACGAATTGACCGAGGCGGCCTGCGGTCATTTTCCCGGCGACCACGTCCTGCGCGCCGATCCAGAGCACGACAATGACACTCGCCGCGACCAGGAAAATGGCAATGGCGGTGAGAACGGCGCGGGCCTTGATCGAAGCTCGCGCGGCATTGAAAGCCCGCTCGACCGCGGCGCGGAAGCGCGCAATGCCGAGCGGCTCGTTGGTAAAGGCCTGCAGCACGCGCACGGCCGAGATGAGTTCGGCGGCATATGCCGAGGCATCGGCCAGCGTGTCTTGCGCGGAACGCGACCGCCGCCGCACGGCGCGGCCAAAAGCATAGAGCGGCAGTACAATGATCGGGATCGCGGCCAGCACGAACGCCGACAGCCGCGGGCTGCTCACCACCATCATGACGCTTGCGCCGATGAACAGCACAAGATTGCGCAGCGCAACGGACACGGAACTACCGACGGCCGCCTTGATTTGCGTCGTGTCGGCGGTCAACCGCGAGATCAATTCTCCGGTTTTGGCTTCGTCGAAAAAGGCCGCCGACAATGAAGTGATGTGGGCGAAGACGTCACCGCGCAAATCAGCAACGATCCGCTCGCCGAGCGTGGTAACGAGGTAGTAGCGAAGTGCGCTCGCTATCGCGAGCACGGCGCCGACTCCGATCATGACCAGAAAATAACTGTCGATCAGCGCCAGCCCGCGCGGCGAGAAACCGAAATCGATCATCCGGCGAATCGCTATCGGCACGACCAAGGTTGTGATCGCCGCGATAATCAGGGCGGCAAGCGCCGCGACGACCCGTCCTCGATATCGCTTGAAGTAAGGAAGTAACGACACAAGTGGCCGCAGGCGTGTCCCGCGTTCCACGCCGGCGGTTTGCGGTTCTGCGCCGTCGGGCATTGCTATGGATCCGACGCCCGTGGTCGTCTGCTCGGGTGCCGCCGCCGGTGGCCGTTCGATGTTTTCAGCGCGGAAATTCATGCTCTAAGCTGCTTTCCGCCGTTGCCCGGCGAGCCGACAATGCCGTCGACGAGCGCCACTGGCAATGTGCGGCGAGATGGCCGCTGCGGCTTGTATGCATTCCTGTGGCGCGCTATAGACCCGCCCAAATCGGCATGCGCCGCGCTTAATTAAGAACATCAAGGCAAGAGACGTTAGCTATGAAACCCGACACCCACCCCGACTACCATATCGTCAAGGTCGTTATGACGGATGGCACCGAATTCACCACCCGCACCACCTGGGGCAAGCCGGGCGACACGCTGCATCTGGATGTCGACCCGAAATCGCACCCGGCCTGGACCGGCGGCCAGCAACATTTGCTCGACCGCGGCGGGCGGCTGTCCCGATTTCAGAAGAAATATTCGGGCTTTCTCAAGAAGTAGCCGGCCGCACGCGATTTCATTCGGCTACCACCGGCGCGACGTTTGGGGTCGTCGGGCGACCGGATAACGCCGGTCCGCGCGTCAGGCCGCATCCAGCTTCCCGGATTAGGGACAATCGCCGCGCAAACGTCAGATGCGGTTTTGTTCAAACGCCGCGCGCAATAACCCGAGCTGCCGTTCGACCGGATTGCCGACGGCAATCTTCAGCGGCACCGGAGCATGCATGGTTGCGTCCAGGCGGCGTACTTCGGCCTGCAATTTCGTCGAGCGAGTAATCAGCTCGCGGAGCTTCACTGGAAGCAGCGCGATAGATTTGGCATCGCCAGGATCACAGGCGGCAAGTTTGACTTTGCTTTTTTCCTTGCTGGCTTGCGCCAGCGTCATTTCGCCTTCTTTGACCGCGCGGTGGAGCAGAAGCCACGACGCAAGCTGCATCAATCTGGTGGTCAACCGCATGCTTTCCGTCGCGTAGACAAGCGCGGCGCTGCGTTCGAGCCTTTTGGATTCCATCCGTCCTGAACCGTCGAGATAAGTCGCCGTTTCCTCGACCAGGGCCATTCCGTCGCGAAATAGAGTTGAAAAAGCTTGGGAGCCCGCCAGTCGTTCGCTGAAAGATACGGCGCCGGCTTCGATCGCACGCTTCTCGGACATGGGTACGCCTCACTACCGGCGCAGCATCGCTCGCTCCGCTCTCTGAGTCCAGCAGAACAAACGGCGTAATCGTCCGCATAGTTGCCGCGCGCGGCGACAAAAAGGCAAAGCCGCAGCAAAAAAAGAGCCGCCGTTGCCGGCGGCTCAAGGTGATAACAGGGAGGCGTCAAACAGAGTGGACAGGAGCCACTCGATGTCCAAAAGTTGGACAATAACTGTAATGAACGAGAAAGCTTAACCACAGGTTAACGATTGGAAAAATGTTGCGTCTTTTTTCAGGAATTTGGCTCGCCAGAGTGGCGGTCACCGGAGCAAACGCCGAAGGCGTTTGGCGGCCCGGCGGAGGCGTTAACCAAGCTTGTTATTTCTTAAAGAAGGTATCGGCGGCCCGCTGCGAGGCCTGCTTTCGAGTCACTTCCCCTTCGAGACGCAAAATCTCATCCTTGAGCAAGCCGATCCGTTCGGCCAGTTCGCTGACCGACAACAACGACAATTCCTGCCCGATTTCGTGCGCAATTTTCTTCTTCGGCAAATCATCGGGATCAATAGCGGCCATGAGCGTGCTCCTTTCGCCTGTAAGTACCGCCGGCGGCCGCGCTTGTCATATCGGCCTGCGCAAACGCGCGGGGCAATGTCGGCAGCCACCAGGCATTGAAGATACGGCAAAATTCTTGCCTCCCGCCGCGCGGGCGGGCTAATCATTGAAGTTGGACGGGTTTCGGTTTAACCGGCACAACCCCGCCGGCCGAAAATTCGACGCAAAGCCAGATAAAGCCGGATAAGGTGTGAACGGGGTCATTTCCTGAGCGTCGGGGCTCACTCTGCGCCAGCGGCCTAATGTCGGAGTCGCGCTTTTGGTATTCCGTCGCGCCCTTGCGGTGCTCGCCACATTGGCGCTTGGGATTTTTTGCGGGCTCTCCAGCGCCGGGGCCGTCGAGGCGGTCAACGTGCGGGTCGACGCCGGCGCGATAGATCTCACTGCGGCGGTCGAATTCCAGCACACCGATGGCGATCGCCTGCAGGTGTCCACCGCGCCGGGTGCTGACGGCATCGTGCGTCGCATCGAGGTTCGGGCACGCGAGGCGGGGAATAACTGGGCGGTTTTCGCGCTGGCCAACAACAGCGACGAGCAGATCGACCGTCTGATCGTGGCGCCGCACTATCGCATGGTCGGCTCGGGCTTGATCTGGCCGGATCTTGGCCTGTCGCGGATTATCAACATCACTCCGTCGTCGGGCGACCCGCCGGAGCGGCTCGATAACGCGACGGCCGACGTGTTTCGCGTCACGCTCGATCCCGGCACGGTGATCACGTTCGTCGCTGAATTGCGCACGCCGAATTTGCCGCAGCTTTACTTGTGGGAGCCTGACGCCTTCAAGGACAAGGTCAATTCGCTCACCCTTTACCAGGGCATCGTTATCGGCATCGCCGGCCTGCTCGCGCTGTTTCTCACTATCCTGTTTGTGGTCAAAGGCAGCGTGATGTTTCCGGCCGCCGCGGCGCTTGGCTGGGCGGTGCTGATCTATATCGGCATTGATTTCGGGTTTTGGGGCAAGGTGTTCGACATGTCGTCAGGCGCCGAGCGCATCTGGCGCGCCTCGAGCGAAGCCATCCTGGTCGCGACGCTGCTGGTGTTCCTGTTCGCCTATCTCAACTTGAATCGCTGGCACGTCCGCTATTCTCACATCACGTTGGGGTGGCTCGCGTTTCTGGCCGCGCTGGTCGCGCTCGCCATGTTCTCGCCGGCGGTTGCATCGGGCATCGCGCGCGTCTCGCTGTTCTTCATCGCCGTGCTCGGACTGGGCCTGGTTATCTATCTTTCGACTCACGGCTTTGACCGCGCCGTGATGCTGATTCCGACCTGGCTGCTTTTAGTGGTCTGGGTGATCGGCGCGGCAATGACGGTTCTGGGGTTCCTGACCAACGATATCGTCGGACCGGCCCTGCTCGGCGGCCTCGTTCTCATCGTCATGTTGATCGGCTTCACGGTGATGCAACACGCGTTCGCCGGCGGACTTGCGCACGGCATTGTGTCGGACGTCGAACGCCGCGCGTTGGCGCTGACCGGCGCTGGCGACATGATCTGGGATTGGGACGTAGCCGCCGACCGCGTTTTCACCAGCCCTGAAACCGAAGCCGTGCTCGGCCTCAAAAGCGGCTCGCTCGACGGCCCGGCCGCGAACTGGCTCGAAGTGGTGCATCCGCTGGACCGTGACCGCTTTCGCGCGACGCTGGACAGCATTATCGAGCAACGGCGCGGCCGCATCGCTCAGGATTTTCGCATGCGCACCGCCGACGGCCACTACGTGTGGTTTGCGCTGCGTGCGCGGCCGGTCGTTGGCAGCGATGGCGAAGTCATCCGGCTCGTCGGGACATTAAGCGACGTCACCGACGTCAAGACTGCCGAGGAACGGCTGCTGCATGACGCCGTGCATGACAACCTCACCGGCCTGCCTAATCGGCAACTGTTTCTCGATCGCCTCGAAGCGGTACTCGGTTTCGCCAAAAATGACAGCCTGATCCGGCCCACCGTTCTGGTGATCGACATCGACCGCTTCAAGCAAGTCAACGACTCCGTCGGCATGGCGCTCGCAGATTCCATTCTTCTCACCTTGGCGCGACGGTTGGGCCGCTTGATCAAACCGCAGGAACTCGCTGGCCCGGCTGTCCGGCGATCAATTCGGTCTTTTGCTGTTGTCGGAGCGCGAGACGGCACGCATCACCGCGCTCGCCGAGACCATTCGGCGCACGGTGCGCGCTCCAATCACCTTCAACGACCGCGAAATTTTTCTGACCGGCTCTATCGGCATAGCCACCGGCGATGGCGAACAACAGCGCGCGGAAGAGCGGCTGAAGGACGCCGAGCTGGCGATGTACTACGCCAAACGCAACGGGGGCGATCGCATCGATGTATTCAAGCCGCCAATGCGCGCGCGCAAATCCGATCGGCTATCCATCGAATCCGACTTGCGCCGCGCGCTTGAGCGCGAAGAGATAAGCATTCTCTACCAGCCGATTGTGCGGCTCGAGGACCGCTCCGTCGCCGGGTTCGAGGCGCTGGCGCGCTGGAACCACCCGCGGCTGGGAAAGATGTCGCCGGCCGAATTCATCACCATCGCCGAGGAATCGGGCCTCATTGTCGAACTTGGTTTGTTTGTTCTCGAGCGCACAGCGCGCCAGCTGAGCTCCTGGCAGCGCACGCTACGGGGACGCGACCACGTGTTTGCGAGCGTCAACATCTCGTCGCGACAATTGCTGCGCCACGATCTCATTCAAGACTTGCGCTCGGTATTGGCGCGCGCCCCGTTGGCGCGCGGATCGCTCAAGCTCGAGTTGACGGAATCAGTGGTCATGGAAAATCCCGAACACGCCGCGCAGATGCTGCATCGCATTCGCGAGCTCGGGGCCGGGCTGGCGCTTGACGATTTCGGCACCGGCTATTCCTCGCTTGCCTATCTCCAGCGCTTTCCTTTCGACACCATAAAGATCGACCAATCATTCGTGCGCACCACCGCCAAGGGTACCCGGCCGGTGATCCTGCGTTCGATCATTACGCTCGCGCACGACCTCGGCATGGACGTGGTCGCGGAAGGTGCGGAAACCGATTCCGACGCGGTCGAGCTCTATCAGCTCGGATGTGAGTACGCCCAAGGCTTTGTGTTCGGCGAACCCATGCCGGAAGAGAAAGCGCGCGAGCTGCTGCAGCCGCATGCCAAGGCCGAAATGGTGAGATGACCGGTCCTCGACCGGCAGCGATCAACCCAACTGGCGCGCCGATAAAAATTTACTCTCGGTCTATCTCACGCGTGGCCGGCTTCGCTCGACAGCATGCCGAGATCGATGCCGATTTTCTTTAACGCCTTCTCGTATTTTCCGCCCACGTCGGTGCCGAAAATGAGTTCCGAATCCGGGGCACAATGCAGCCAGCCGTTACCCTGGATTTCGCTTTCGAGCTGACCCGGCGCCCATCCGGCATAGCCGAGGGCGAGAATAGCGCTCACGGGCCCGGCGCCGCGCGCGATCGCCTTGAGGATATCGAGCGTCGCGGTAAGACAGACGCCTTCGTCGATCGGCAACGTCGAATTCTCGATAAAAAAGTCGGCAGAATGCAACACGAAGCCCCGTTCGGTTTCCACGGGTCCGCCGCGCATCACCTTGATGACTTCGGCGCGGGTCGGCAATCGAATCGCATCCGTGGCCGGGATGACGTCAAGCTTCACGAGTAGATCGGAAAAGTTGATATTCGGCGCCGGATGATTGACGACGATACCCATCGCCCCTTCGGACGAGTGCGCACAGATGTAAATCAACGAGCGGGCAAACCGGTCATCCAGCATCGCCGGCATGGCGATCAGCATCTGCCCGTCCAGATAGCCTCGGCCGCGATTGCGGTTTTTCGCCGACGTGCCGCTTGGCAATTTCATGACCGAAAGGTTAGCCGATCAACCCGCTTTTGCAAACGAGCGACCGCGACAAAAGTTCTCAACTATTTTGGGGAAAAGGGCGTGCGCGAACGGCACAATCCACGGTCACAATCATGTCAGTGGCGCGTGCCGACCGGTTCGTTCTAAGAGACGGCGAATGACGTTACTTTCGGCAATCAAGTGCTTGGCGGCCGGTGCAACGGCGCTGGTGTTGAGCAATGCCGCCGCCGGCGCGCAAGATGCGACTGCGTGGGTGGAGGAACTCCACGCTGCCGCGCGATTGATCGCCGGAGGCGCTGCAACCGAGTCCGGCGCGAAGTCGCTGCGCGCAGGCATCGAAGTTCGACTCGATCCCGGCTGGAAGACCTACTGGCGCGATCCGGGCGATTCCGGCACGCCGCCGACATTCGACTTCGCGGAATCGACCAACGTCAAATCCGTATCGATGGAATGGCCTGCGCCGATGCGATTTGATGACGGCGCCGGTGGACATTCGATCGGCTACCACGACCACGTGATATGGCCGCTGCGGGTGACGCCAAACGACACTTCGAAGCCGGCGTCGCTGCACGTCAAGCTTCACTATGCCGTCTGCGGCAAGCTTTGCGTTCCGGCGGAAGCCGATTTTGCGATTCCGCTATTGGGGAAAAAAGGCGACGAAGATTCCGTATTGGCGGCGGCAGAGGCGCGCATCCCGCGTCACGCCATGCTCTCTCCGGCAAGCGAGCCCGGCGCAACTCTCGCCATACGTTCCGTGCATCGAGAACCCGGCGAGGGTCGGCAACGCGTCGTCGTCGAGGTGACCGCGCCACAGGACGCGCCGGTAGAACTTTTTGTCGAAGGTCCGACGCCCGATTGGGCCCTCCCGCTGCCGGAGGCCGAAAAATCTGCGTCGGGCGCCCCGGCGTCGGTGCGGCGGTTTAGCTTCGCGCTTGACGGACTGCCGCCGGGCGCGCAAGCCAACGGCGCGATGCTGACGCTCACTGCGGTTTCGCCCGCCGATGCGATAGAGGTTAAAGCGCGCCTCGACTAATCCGTTCGATGCGCTAATTTAACGCTTCGAAACAATCGATCTCCATAACGAGAGGATAGCAACATGGCCGTGAAAGTAGGCGATCGCCTGCCTGAGACGAAATTTCGCGTGATGGGACCCGATGGACCGGCCGTAAAGACGACCGCCGATGTATTCAAAGGCAAGAAGGTCGTGCTCTTTGCGGTGCCCGGCGCCTTTACACCGACATGCAACAATAATCATCTGCCCGGGTTTTTGAAGAACGCCGATGCTTTCAAAAGCAAAGGCGTCGACACGATTGCGGTCACCGGCGTCAACGACGTATTCGTCTTCGACGCTTGGAAGAAGTCGACCGGGGCTGGTGGCAAAATCGAATTTTTATCCGACGGCAACGGCGAGTTCGCCAAGGCGCTGGATTTGCACCTCGATGCCTCAGGCGCCGGGCTCGGCACCCGCTCGAAGCGCTACGCCATGCTGGTCGAAGATGGCGTGATCAAACAGCTCAACGTCGAGGACGCCCCCGGCAAGGCGGAAGTTTCCGGCGCGGACAATCTGCTCAAGCAGATCTAACGAGAAGGCGCGACGCGCACTGACGCCGTCGCCGCTCTCAAACTTTGTTTGAGAGCGCTCGGCGGCGTTTGAGATTGACCGCCGCGATGGCGGCGGCGGTAGCGGCGAGGTCGCTTTCCGCCGGATGTGCGGGCGTCGATGGCACGGCGGCAGTCGCAAGATCGTTTTGCGCGGGCTGCGCTTTTGTCGGTACTGCTGACGCAACGGCCGCGACACCATTTTGCACGACGTGCGTTTTGACCGCGAACGATGTGGCAGCGCCAAGATCGGTTTGCACCGCTGCTGTTTTGGCCGCTACCGGCGCCGCGGCGGAAACGTAACCGTTTTGCAGCGGCTGCTTTTTGAACTCCCACTGCGGGCCTTGTTCAAACTTGAATACCGGCGGCGCCACAACGGCCGGCTTTTGCCGGCGGCGCATCCGAGCACCGATATAGAGCACCCGTTTGACGATCCTTTTGGCGACGGTCTTGTGCCATTCCGCCTGCGCGCGCAGGGTCACGATCTGGGCCGCCTTCTTGTCGAGCTCGGCTTGCAGGCGATTGACCTCAGCGGCGCGTTTATCGGCGGGCCCAAGCCGGGCAAGAGCCTTTTCACGAATCTTTGCCACGCCGATTTCCAGTCGCCGCACCGACTGAACGAACTCGGCGCGCATCTGATCTCTTTCGGCCTGGATCTCCGTCGTGGTCAGTGGAGCCCCGGCGGCAAGTTCGCGCTGGGCAGGAGGAGCCGACCGTCGGCGGCCGAATGGAGAGAACGCCAGCGTCAGCACACATCCAACCAGAAGGCCGATGCCGCATTGCGTGATCAACTGGATCATCGAAGGCCTATTAGAACCGGAGTTTCTTCGCAGATTCGGTCAGGCTTTCGTCATACCAAAACAGCCTTGAAAATAAATCAACATTGAAATTAAGGGTGAATGCTCACCGCTTAATCGGCGGCCTCGGCGTCGTTGCGGATCTCGGCGATCGCTTGCCGGGCCAGCGCGTCGGCACGTTCATTAATGTCGTGCCCGGCGTGGCCGCGTACCCAATGCCAGCGGATTTCGTGGTTGCTCAGCGCCGCTTCGAGGCGTCGCCACAGGTCGGCGTTCTTCACGGGTTTTTTGTCCGCGGTTCGCCAGCCGTTTTGCTTCCACTTCGTGATCCACGACGTGATGCCGTTGCGCAAATATTGGCTGTCGGTGTGCAGATCGACACGGCACGGCCGCTTGAGGGCTTCCAGCGCGGCAATGGCCGCCATCAGCTCCATGCGATTGTTCGTGGTTAAAAGTTCGCCGCCCTTGAGCTCCTTCTCGCGATCGCCGAAAGCGAGGATCGCCGCCCAGCCGCCCGGACCGGGATTGCCCGAGCAAGCACCGTCGGTGTGAATGATAACGTGCGACAGCGTCGGGCTCACAGCGCATCGATTCCGTAATCGCGAGCGCTGGTCGCCTTCTGATGAAAGCGCAGCTTGCGCAAATATTCGAGCGGATCCTTGGGCCGCACCAGCGCGCCGGGCGGCACGTCGAGCCAATCCACCAGACGCGTGAGCAGAAAGCGCACCGAAGCGCCGCGGGCGTACAGCGGCAGATTTTCCCACTCGCGCGCCGACAACGGCCGCGTCCGCGCGTAACTTGCGAGCAGCGCCCTTCCCTTGGTCACGTTGTAGGAGTGATCGGGCTCGAAACACCAAGCGTTGAGGCAAATCGCGACGTCATAGACCAGCGTATCGGTGCAAGCGAAGTAGAAATCGATCAGGCCGGAAAGCTTGTTGCCGAGAAAAAAAACGTTGTCGGGAAAAAGGTCGGCGTGGATCACGCCCTGCGGCAAGCCTTGCGGCCAGTCGCGCTCGAGCCGTTCGAGCTCAGCCGCCAGCACTGCACGCAAATCGGGCGCCACCGTATCGGCGCGTTCGCGGCACGCGTCGTACAGCGCTCGCCAGCCGGCGACCGAGAGTGCGTTCTCGCGACGCATGCCGAAGTCGGCACCGGCGAGATGCAGCCGCGCCAAGGCCTCGCCCAAGGCGGCGGCGTGCGCGGCGCTGGGCCGGCGCATCCACATACCGTCGAGGAAAGTGACGATAGCGGCGGGCCGCCCGGCCAGCCTGCCGAGCGTTTGGCCGGCACGGTTCTTCACCGGTTGCGGGCAGGTAATCCCCCGGCTTGCCAAGTGCTCCATCAGCGCCAGGAAAAAGGGCAGATCGCTCTCCGCCACGCGCCGCTCGTAGAGGGTCAGGATGAAGTAGCCCCGGCTGGTGTGGAGCAGGAAGTTCGAGTTCTCAACGCCTTCGGCGATTCCCTTGTAGGCCAGGAGGCCGCCGATATCGTAGTCCGCAAGGAAGACAGTAAGGTCTTCCGCCGCGACGTCGGTATAGACGGCCATGCAAATCTCCAATGCCCCGCGGCTAGCGTGCTCACCGTAGCGCCGTCAAGGTCATCGCCCCGCCGCGCCCCCCGCCAGGAAGAATATTTGCTAGTAGTCCTTTGATTCTGACATTCACTTGAGACCGTGCCGCACGGCGGCGAATGTTAAACCGGACCACGAGGGGGTGCGGATGCTGTTTTTCCTGACAACTCAGCCGCTTTGGGTGTCGGCTTTGATCCTGGTCGGTTTGCCGACCGTGCTTGCGCTGCTCGGTCCTTACCTCGTTCGCCGTTGCGTGACCCTCGAGAGGCTGACAACCAACAACGAGATTGCCGGGTTCAAATTCGCGACGGTCGGAGTGCTTTACGCCGTCCTTCTCGCCTTCGCCATCATCCTGGTCTGGCAGAAATTCGCCGACGCCGAGACGACGGTCGCACAAGAAGCCGGCGCGGCAGAAACAATCTACCGGTTATCATCTGGCCTTAGCGATGCTCAAAGGAAAGACCGTCTGCGCGGCGCTTTGACGGCTTATCTTGCAGTCGCTGTGGCCGACGACTGGCATGCCATGGATCGCGGTGTAGCTCGGGGAAGCCGCTCGGTGCGCCAGGCACTCGACGAGCTTTACGCATCACTTCTCATGGCGCCGTTGCCGCAAGGGGGAGATGCTCCGCTGCTCTCGGAAGCTTTGCACCAGCTCGATCTCATCACCACGGCTCGACGCGCGCGTTTGATCGCCGCCGAGGGCACTGTTCCCGCCGTCATCTGGCTTGTCTTGTTTAGCGGCGCCGTACTGACGGTGGCTTTCACCTTTTTCTTCGGAACGCGCAGTCTGCCGGCACAGACGATGATGACCGGGTTATTGTCCATTCTGGTCTTTTTCGAACTCCTGACAATTGTCATGATCGATCGCCCCTTTTCCGGTGCGATCAGGGTCGAACCGCAGGCGCTCGCCGACGTGCTTGCCGATTTCAAGCCGACCGCTTCGCGCCCAAGCGAGTCGCACTGATATCGCTGCACTATGCGCATTGTGCCGCCGGCGGTATGATCGCTCGAACCGGGATGCGCAGCGGACCGCACAATGAAGACCATTCTCGTTCCGATTGAGTACAATGCCGAACAAAACGCACCGATCGTTTCGGCGCTCGATACGGCACTGCTGCTGGCAAGAAAATTCGAGAGCTGCATCGAAGGTTTCCCTTTAAGACCGGCGGTCGCCGACATGCTCGCCATGGACCCGGATGCCGGGTTGACCATGGTCGCGGTCAAGGAGAACGACGCGGAAATGGTGCGTCAGGCGCAAAGCCTGTTTTACTCGTTCATGGAACGTAACAACGTGCCGCAACGCACAGACGATGCGGCGGCGGCTTCGTTATCCTGGACTTGGCTGCCGGCGGCACCGAGCGGCCACGAATTCGTCGGCAGCTACGGCCGGGTCTTCGACATTATCGTACTGGCGCGCCCCGGCGGAGAATGGCAGAGCCCGGCGATGGTCACCCTTGAATTGGCGCTGTTCGAAAGCGGGCGTCCCGTTCTCATCGCCCCTCCGACATCGCCGCAATCGGTTGGCGCCAATGTTCTGGTGTCGTGGAACCGCTCGACCGAACAGGCCCGGACCATGGCTTTTTCGATGCCGCTCCTTCGCCGTGCCGAGCGCATCACTATCCTGACCGTCGAAGGAGCGACCGTTGCCGGACCGAGCGGCGCTGAAATGGCACGAGCGTTGCGCGCCAACGGCATCGCCGCCGAGCCGATCACCCTGCCCGCCGGCAAAATCAGCGCCGGCGATGTCATTCTGGCGAAAGCCGAAGAGCTCGGCTGCGACCTCATCATCAAGGGCGCATACACGCAAAGCCGGCTGCGGCAGATGATCTTTGGCGGCACCACGCGGCAGATCCTCGCCAATGCCAAGCTGCCGGTGCTGATGGCGCATTGACCGAGCTAAGCGGCAGCGCTGCTACATGCCGTTATTTCAGGTCTTTGCGGATGATCTTGCCGACGTTGCTCTTGGGCAGGGCGTCGACGAACACGATCGTCTTGGGCACCTTGTAAGCGGCAAGGTTTTCCCGCGCGAATTTCGTGATCTCGGCAGCTTCGAGCGCCGGGTCGCGCTTGACGACGAACAGCTTCACTCCCTGCCCCGTTTGTGGATCGCTGACGCCGATCACGGCGGCTTCCAGGACGCCAGGATGCCCCGCAATGACGTCCTCGACCTCGTTGGGGAAAACCTTGAAGCCTGAGACGTTGATCATATCCTTCTTGCGATCCAGAATTTTCAGAAAGCCTTCCGCGTCGAGCGCGCCGATGTCGCCGGTATGCAACCAACCGCCTTCGGTAAGAACGAGTTTGGTCTCGTCGGGTCGTTGCCAATAGCCCTGCATGACTTGCGGACCACGCACACAAATCTCTCCTACTTCTCCGATGGCAAGATCGTTGCCGTTATCGTCGCGGATGGCGACTTCGGTGGACGACACCGGCAGGCCGACCGTGCCGAGCTTCGGCCGTCTCACCGGATTGATGCAAACGACCGGCGAAGTCTCGGTTAGGCCGTAACCTTCGACGAGTTCGCTGCCGGTCAATTCCTTCCAGCGCATAGCCACCGCACTTTGCACGGCAGCGCCGCCGCCAATGGCGAAGCTCAAGCTGGAAAAGTCCAGTGTAGCGAAATCAGGCCTGTGAATGAGCGCATTGAACAGCGTGTTGACGCCGGTCATCGTCGTTACTCGCGCGCGGCGCATGGTGCGAATGAGCCCCTTCAGGTCGCGCGGATCGGGAACAAGCACGCTCAAGCCGCCCATAAGCGCAAAGGCCAACAAGTTCGCGGTGAGCGAAAAGATGTGATAGAGCGGCAGCGGGGTGAGCACGCTGCCTTTCTCTTCCGGAAGATTGGGCGCGATCCACGCCCGGCACTGCAAACAATTCGCGACCAGATTGCGGTGAGTAAGTACCGCCCCCTTGGGGATCCCGGTCGTTCCACCGGTATATTGCAGGACGGCGGGAGCCGAGGACGGTAGCTTTTCGTCGGCGTAGAGCGCGCTTGCCTGCCGGTCACACGCCGTTTGCAACATTGTGCAGTTTTTGATGCGCCATGCCGGTACTGCGCGGCGAACGTAGCTGTTGGCGAAATTAAATACCGCACGTTTGAATGTCGGCATGAAATCGCCAAGTCTCGCGACGACCACGTGCTTGATTTGCGTCTGGGGCAGCGCGGCTTCGAGTTTGTGCGCGAAATTCTCCATGATGACGATGACGGTGGCGCCGGAATCGGCGAGCTGATTGCCGAGTTCGCGCGGGGTGTAGAGCGGATTGACGTTGACGACGACGAGACCCGCGCGCAGCGCACCGAGAAATGCCACCGGATAGGCGATCAGGTTCGGCAGCATGATCGCGACCCGATCGCCGCGCTGGCAAGCCAATTGTTCGACCAGAAACGCCGCGAAGTTACGGCTGACCTGGTCCCAATCGGTGAAGCTCATCCGCGACCCCAGACATTCGAAGGCCGGATGACCGGCATGCCTGGCACATGCGTCGACCAGCATCGCCGTCAGCGAGGGAAAAGCGTCAGGGTCGATGGTTCGCGGAATTCCGGGAGGATAGGAGGCGAACCAGACCGGCTCCGTGTTGGCCCCCGCAGTCTGGTTAACGGCAGGACTTGCGCCGGTCTGCACGGACATGAGGGGCCCCTTTTTCGTCAGCGGAAGCTGAGCACCTTCGATTTTACGGCAGATTTGAATTCGCGGGGGATAAACCGGGTGCACGTCGGAATCCGGTATGACGAACCGCGCTGATTGAAAACGCGGCCTACTGGAAAGTCTGGGCGGCGGCCAGATCGGATGCCGTTACAGCGGCGATCTAACCGATTGATAACTATTGATAAACCGTAATGGCCGATCCGTAGCAAAGTGTTACCCTTGTTTCCGACCATCTGCCCGATCAAGGCGGGCACGGCCGAAAAATGGCCATTTTTTGCCACACTACACGGTTAATGCCGGAAGGTCGGGGGTGGGTGAACGCGTAGTCTTCCGTTAACCCTTCCCAAGTTTACGCTGTGTTAGGGTTTTCGCCGCGGTGGGGATGCTGCGGCGGATCGCACCGATCCGGTGTGTCAACGTGGGGACGCCAGTGCTCTTTGCTGGGGAGCGACTCGACAGATTGCGCATCGCCGCAGCACCGGCATTCTATTCCTGCGGCTTGGCGCTTCTCGCCCTCCTCCTCGGTGCGCGCGGTTTGCAGAACGCTATCGCCGAAGGCGATACGCGTACCATCTCGATGCATCACATGCATACGAGCGAAGACATCACCATCACCTTCAAGCGCGATGGTCGCTACGACGAGGCGGCGCTTGAGAAGATCAGCTGGTTCCTGCGGGATTGGCGAAAAGAACAGCAGACGCGGATGGATCCGCATCTCATCGACCTGGTCTGGGAAGTACAGCGGGAGAGCGGGTCGAAAGAGCCGATTTGGGTGGTTTGCGGCTATCGCTCGCCTGAGACCAACGCGATGCTGCGCCGTCACAGCAACGGCGTGGCGCGCTTTAGCCAGCACATCCTCGGCCATGCCATGGATTTCTACGTTCCGGGCGTACCGCTGGACCAGCTTCGCGCCATTGGTCTGCGCCTGCAGCGTGGCGGCGTAGGCTTCTATCCGACTTCTGGATCTCCGTTCGTCCATATGGATACCGGCGGCATCCGGCACTGGCCGCGCATGACTCGCGAGCAGTTAGTACGGGTGTTCCCGGATGGCCGGACCGTGCATATTCCGACCGACGGCAAGCCGCTGGCGGGCTATGCACTCGCCCTCGCCGATATCAAGAAGCGCGGTGACAGTCCGTCGGACGCCTCGTTGGAAGCCGCTCGTGGCGCCGGATTTGACGTGGCCGACGAGGGCGTCGGACACCGGATCGCTCGCCCATTCGCCAAATTGTTCGGCCTCGGGAAGTCCGACGAGGATGACGAGGGTGATGCACCGGCGGCCACCGCTTCGACCGCCGAAACGCCACGGACCGGCGCGAAGGCGGCGCTCGCCGCCGCTATCGCGCGAACCAGCGACAAACTGGCCGCCGAGAAGAAAAAGCTGGCCGACGCCGCCTCCCGCGCCGAAGACAAGCTTGCGGCGGGAAAAGCGAAGCTCGCTCAGGTCGCTTCCAGCGCCGAAGACAAGCTGTCCGCGGAAAAGACCAAACTGATCAAGATCGCCTCGAAGGCGCGCGGCATGGCCCGCGCCGAAGCTCCGACGGCCACGCCGAACCAGGTCATTGAAAGCCGCGGATTCTGGCAGGGACTGCCCGAGGGCGACGCGATTCGCTCAGTGGCTGCTGCGGCCGCCAAGTCGGTGGCGGCGCTCGCCGGCTCGACGCAGGCAAACGAAACCGCCAACAGCGACCCGGAAACAACCGAGTCGATTCCGCCGTTCTCTACCCAGCATCAGGATCGCACCGCGCCGGAAGGCGCGCTCGCCTATGCGGAGTTGCCTGACGACGCGTCGGCGGTTCTCCCCTCGAGTGCGGGCGCTACCGGCCAAGCGGCGCCAAAGGCGACGGTAACGGCTCCGCTTGCTGTTCGAACCGGCGCCGACGAAATGACCATTGCGGTGAAGCGGGTCAGCGGCCGGCCGACCTCGGCCATTCTCACGGTTGCGAAAAAGACATCGTCGACCATCCTCGCCAACACCGCGCGACTCGACGATCCTTGGCTGCGGGCTGTCGCGTGGTCGCCGAGCGTCCACCGCTTCCTTTACGTCACCGAACTTGGTGTGCGTGATTTTCGTTCGCTGTCAGGGCTAATGGTGAAGCCGGGCAATTCGGTGCTGATGACCTTTTCGACCGATCCCAAGTCCGGACTGACAAACGATCGCTTCAGCGGCAGCGCGATCGTTTTCATTTCCACGGTCACCTACCCGCTTCGCACCGCCGAGCTGCAGTAATCCCGCGCTCAAAAACGGTGCGCGCGCGATATCTATCGCGGCCGATCCTAGCGCCTCGCCAGCCCGACGTTTTGGCTCGGCTGCACCGCTCAAGCCAAGCTTAGTTCAGCATGCCAAGCGCGTGCATATAGGTCTCAAGGACCGCTTCGTGTTCTTTGCGCTCGTTGACGTCCTGCTTGCGCAGCCGCACGATGGTGCGGAGCGCTTTCACATCGAAGCCGTTTCCTTTAGCTTCCGCATACACGTCGCGGATATCGTCGGCGATCGCCTTTTTTTCTTCTTCCAGTTTTTCGACACGCTCGACGAACGCCTTCAAGTGATCCTTGGCAAAGCGGCGGGGCGTATCGTCATTCTTGGTATCGGCGTGTGCAGCATTTGCCATCGGGCACTCCTGACGTGCGCAGTCCGCTCGAAGCGAGGATCGGACTTCGCGAGAAGGATTTCAGTCAGGGAAGACCATTCGAAAGCAGGGCCACTCCGGTCAAGTGCTTCGCGCTTCATCCACAGCACTACACAGGAGTAGCGGTGTGTAATTCGCCGCTCAGTGCTTCGGGCTTGCTTTTTCGAACGCCGCCTTCTGGTCGGAGGACGCCTCTTTTTGATATTTGGCGCGCCACTCATCGTAAGGCATGCCGTAAACGATCTCGCGGCTTTGGTCTTTTGTCAGGGTCACACCTTGCGCGTCGGCCGCCTCCTTCATCCAGTTTGAAAGGCAGTTGCGGCAGAAACCGGCGAGATTCATCAGGTCAATATTCTGCACGTCAGTCCGCGACCGCAAATGCTCGACCAGGCGGCGGTAGACCGCCGCTTCCAGTTCCAGACGGCTTCGATCGTCGGTAGCCATGTTGTCCTCCGCGGCGTATTGATGCGCCAAAGATAGAGACGCGCGAGGCATGTTGCTATGGTGCGCCTTGCAATCATGTATGGCTGCGATGTCGGACGCCCGGGCGAATTCAGCGCGACAACTGCTCGAATCTTTGTTCCGTGCTGCAGTCGCAGCTGCCCATCCGTCCGGATGTCTGCCGCCCAATCTGCCGGATCCGCCCGCCCGGGGACGGCTGGTCATCCTTGCCGCCGGGAAAGCGGCCGGCTCGATGATCGAAGTCGCAGAAGCGCGTTATGCGGGCGTTATACCGCGCGAGCGGCTCGCGGGTCTTGGCGTTACCCGCCACGGCTATGGCCGGCCAACCCGCATTATCCCGGTTATCGAGGCTGGACATCCGGTCCCGGACAAGGCGGGGATCTCGGCGACCACACGGACGCTTGCGCTGGTGGACGCGGTTGACGCCGACGACCTTGTGCTTGTCCTTTTGTCGGGGGGTGCCTCGGCAAACTGGATCGCTCCGGCGCAAGGGCTGACGCTTGAAGAAAAGCAGGCGACGACGCGCGCGCTGCTAAGAAGCGGCGCCGCGATCGGTGAAATGAACGCGGTCCGCAAACATCTGTCGCGCATCAAGGGCGGACGGCTTGCTCAGCGCGCTCATCCCGCGAGAGTGGTCACGCTCGCCATTTCTGACGTCCCCGGCGATGACCCGGCCGTGATCGGCTCCGGTCCAACGGTGCCTGATCCGACGACGCTCGCCGGCGCGCGTGACATTGTACGGCGGCACGGGCTCGTTTTGCCGGAAGCCGTCACGCTTGCGCTTTCAGACCCGGCCAACGAAACGCCGAAGCCAGGCGACGCGGTGTTCGCTAGGAACGATTATCGCATCGTGGCGCGCCCCGCCGACGCACTGCGCGCCGCCGCACAGGTGGCGCAGGCGGCCGGATACGAACCCGTCATTTTGGGCGACACCCTCGAGGGCGAGGCCCGCGAAGTCGCCCGCGAGCACGCGCAGCTTGCTCGCGATCTAGCCGCGCAAGGCCGCCGAGCCGCGATCCTTTCGGGAGGCGAATTGACGGTCACGCTAAGCGGCAAAGGCCGCGGCGGCCCGAATCAGGAATACGCCCTAGCTCTCGCCGTACACCTGGACGGGGCGGCGCAAATCCATGGTCTTGCGGCGGACACCGATGGAACCGACGGCGGCGGTGGGCAAAGCGATGATCCCGCTGGCGGGTTCGTCGACCCGGACACGCTCACGAGGGCACGCGCGGTCGGCCAAGATGCCGCCGCGTTTCTCGCCGACAACGATTCTACCGGATTCTTCAATGGCATCGGCGACCTGTTTCGCCCGGGTCCGACGTTCACCAACGTCACCGACTTCCGCGCCATTCTTATTGACAGATAACCAATAACCGGATTCTGAACTACCAATGAAGGACGCGAATGGTTTCGGGATGGGAGCGCCATTGTTCGCTCGCGCGGCGGTGAAGCGCCGGCTTCGGCAGTTCGCGCTCGCCGGAACTCCGGGTCTGTTCGCGCTCGCGGCGGCGTTGCTGTTTCTTGCCGCATCGGCGGACCCGGCGGCCGCAGACTTCCGTTTGTGCAACAACACGGCAAGTCGCGTCGGCGTTGCAGTCGGCTATAAGGATGCCGAAGGTTGGACCACCGAAGGCTGGTGGAACTTGCCGTCACATACCTGTGAGACCATCCTCAAGGGCAACCTGGTTGCCCGTTATTACTACGTCTATGCGATCGACTACGATCGCGGCGGCGAATGGATGGGACAGGCTTTCATGTGCACCCGGGATAAAGAGTTCACGATCCGGGGCATCGCCGATTGCCTGGCGCGCGGGTTCGACCGTACCGGCTTTTTTGAGGTAGATACCGGCGAACAGCGCGCCTGGACGGTGCAGCTCACGGAGTTGAGCGAACAGGCGCCGCAGCATCCGTTGCCGGCGGATAATCCGCTTAGCACGGCGCCAGCCACCGGCGCGCGGGCGACGCCAGGCGGCGGCCGCACCGCGCCAAGCGGCCCAACCTCGATCGCACCACCGGGAAGTCGATGAGACGGCGGCGGCGCACCAAACTGGTGGCGACGCTTGGACCGTCGTCTTCAAGCCGCAGCATGATTGCCAAGTTGTTCGAAGCCGGCGCCGACGTATTTCGCATCAACATGAGCCATACCGCGCACGACAAGATGCGCGAGCTCGTGCAAACCATTCGGGCAATCGAAGCGGAGTGGAACCGGCCGATCGGCATCCTGGTCGATTTGCAGGGTCCGAAATTGCGGCTCGGCAACTTCAAGAATGAATCCGCGCAGCTCGATGCCGGACAGGATTTTGTGCTCGACGCCGATCCGACGCCCGGCGACGCAACACGGGTAAGTTTGCCGCATGCCGAGATCTTCGCGGCCGTTCAGCCGGGCGACACTCTGCTGATCGACGACGGCAAGTTGCGGCTGGTCGTTGCGGTGGCGGAACCGCAGCGCATTGTCGCGCAGGTCAAAGTCGGTGGCAAAGTTTCGAGCCGCAAGGGCGTTAGCCTGCCCAACACGGTGGTGCCGCTCGCGGCTTTGGCGCCGAAAGACATCGCCGACCTCGAAGCCGCGCTCGATGCCGGGATCGATTGGGTCGCCCTGTCGTTTATCCAGCGCCCCGAAGACGTTGCCGAAGCCAAGAAGCTCACTCGCGGTCGCGCCGCGGTGATGGCCAAGATCGAGAAGCCGCAAGCTGTCTCGCGGCTTGACGAGATTCTCGACCTCGCCGACGCGCTGATGGTGGCGCGCGGCGACCTAGGCGTCGAAATGCCGCTGGAAAAAGTGCCCGGCGTGCAGAAGGAGATGACGCGCGCCTGCCGCCGCGCCGGCAAACCGGTAATCGTCGCCACGCAGATGTTGGAATCGATGATCTCGAGCCCGGTGCCGACACGCGCCGAAGTTTCCGATGTCGCCACCGCCATTTTCGACGGCGCCGACGCCGTCATGCTCTCCGCCGAATTGGCCGCCGGCCAATATCCGCTCGAGGCGGTGACAACCATGAACAGGATCGCCGAGGAGGTAGAACGGGAAGGACTTTATTTGCCGGCGTTGCACGTGCTGCACACCGAGCCCGAGCCGACCGGCGCCGATGCCATTGCCGCGGCGGCGCGGCAAGTCGCCGAAACGCTCGACCTCGCCGCGATCGTCTGCTGGACTTCGTCCGGCGCCACCGGAATGCGTGTCGCACGCGAGCGGCCGCGATCGCCGATCATCGCGATTTCACCCATGGTCGGAACTGGGCGAAAATTATCGTTGGTTTGGGCCATTCACTGCGTGGTCGCTGAGGACGCGCGCGACCAGGACGATATGGTCGGCCGCGCCTGCGAGATCGCCAACAAAGAAGATTTCGCCCAAGCCGGTGAACGCGTCATCATCGTGGCGGGAGTACCCTTGGGCACACCGGGTGCGACCAACATGATACGTGTCGCGTACGTTGCGGGTGCAAACGCCGGCGGCTAGCCGTGCGCTATTTAATTGATGCGCCCGCTTTTGCTTCTCTCTCCCGCAAACCCTCGCTCATTTCTTCGACCACCGCGGCGACGCGATCGGCGGCGGCGTGATGCAGCATGTGCCCGAAGCCTTTGAGGACCTCGACCTTTACCACCGGGGTAGCGACGGCAAGTTTCATCGCATGTTTTTCCGGCGGCACCAGCGGATCGCGGTCACCGCTCAGCACGATAGTTGGCGCCGCGAGTGCGCCGTAACGGCTGGCTTGTTGCGCAAGAAAGTCATCGATGCAGCCGACATCGGACCAATTGGCCAACAGTGTCTTCGGCCGCAGCACCAGCATCGCCGCCGTGCGCTTGATGTAGCCGCGAGGGATTATCTGCGGCAGGAAAGCGGTACGCGAGCCCGGCCAGATAAAGATCGCGCCGAAAGGCAGCGCCAAGGTGCGGGCAAACAGCCAGCCGATCGGCGTCGCCAGCACCGCGTTGAGCTTGGCCATGCCCCAGAGGCCGGGATGCGTTGGCGCCGCAATGAGGACAAGCCCCGCCACCCGCGCTGGAAAATCCAGCGCCAAGGTCAGCGCCAGCGTGCCGCCCCAGGAATGGCCGACAATGATGGCGCGATCGACGCCGAGCCGGCTCAACAATTCGTCCAGCACGACTGCTTGCTCGGTTGGCGTCGTCTCGCCACCTTTCTTGCGCGCGCTAAATCCGAATCCGGGACGATCGATCAGAATGACGCGATGCCGTGCGGCAAGGCGTTCGCCTACCGCAACTTCCATGTCCTTGAGGTTGGCCCCCGCGCCGTGGAGGAGAACGACGGGCAATGAATCAGGCCCCTCGGAGCTCGCACCAAGTTCTAAGACGTGACGCGGCAACCCATGAACGTCGACGAAACGGCCATTGGGCGGATGCCGCCACTGAATCAGCCAAGTGGCGACCAGCGTGACCAACGCTCCGGCCAAAAGAACGACAGCGATAATAATCAGCACAGTCATGTGAGCGAGCGCCGCCCGGCGCGGTTAACGCTTAAACACCAAGCGGCTCACCCTTGAGCCAAGCCGCGCCGCGGGCATAAAGCTTGTCGAGTTCCGGTCCTTCGATACCCGGCATGTCGGTTTTGACCTTGTACCCGATCTTGCTCTGCAAATAGGCGAGATGCCGATAACCCTCCGGAAAACTCGCCAGCAGATGCTTGTCCAGCGCGAGCTTCGCTGACGGATCGACCGGGTCGAGCCGATCCTTCTCGTAAATTGGCTGGCGCAGCACTATTCCCCAGCGGCCATCGCGTTTCTCGATGAAATCGTGAAACCGCCCGGTGCACACCACGTCGCAAACTACTCCCTCGACGGGCGCGCGTTGCGAAATGGTCATTTTGGTCTGTGCGATGGCGCGGTGACCGGAAACGTCAATCGAACTGCCGCCAAGAAAGTGCAAAATTCGCACGCCCCGCGCCCAGCCTTCATCGTTGACCTTGATGAACTCCTCGAAGCCGCCTTGGAACCACGTCGCCATCATGCGGCCCTCCGGTTGCCAGACCGTGCGGAAGCGATCCCAAAGGCGGGCATCGCGCCACACGGCCCAGTTTTCTACCAGTTCGCGGATGGCGACTTTGTCGGCGGCAACATCTGACATGAGATTGTCCATCCTTTCCTCGGCGAGAGGGAACGGATGCTATCAGATATCGCGGCCTTCCACCTTCTCCCGAAGCGTTTTGACCGTTTCGCCGACATGCTCCAGGTGCGGATTGATCGCGAGCGCCCGGCGATAGGCTTCGAGCGCGTGCGCGTCGTCACCGAGTTCTTGCAGGATCAGGCCTAGTCCGGCCAACGCCCCGAAGTGGCGCGGCTCGCGCGCCAGCACCTCGCGAATATCCGCCAGCGAATGGCCATAGTCGTTCATCAAATAGTACACCGTGGCGCGCCGGTTCCACCCTTCGACATAGTTCGGTTTGAGTTCGACTACGGCGTCGAGAAGCTTGATCGCCAGGTCGTAATCTTTTTCATCGGCGGCGACCTTCGCCCGGCCCATCAGCAGATTGCAGGTATCGCTGCCGGAAACGATCCAGACGCCCCAGATGCGGGTCTCGATGGCCTTGGCGCTCTCGGCATCGGGCGCGATCTTGAGCGCTTCGAAGAGCGTGTCGAGGCTCGGCGTGCGCGGGCCGCGATCCTGGCGCGGTAAATCGCTTGGTGGCGTCACCCAGTCGGGTGACGACGGCTTCGCTTCCGGAGCGCTCTGCGCAAACGACGGCGTGACCGCCGGCGCAGCAGTCAAAAGCAGCAATACGGAGAGCACCGTCGGGCCGGTGAATCGCCTAGCCATGGCAATGAGTTTAGCCGCGGAACACGGCACAACAAGGCCGAATTCCGGTCAAAGACCCGTGAACGAGCTCAATATTTGAGCGGCGCCTTAGCCTTGGCGGGCTTTGAAGCGGCGTTGCGTCTTATTGATGACGTAAACGCGGCCTTTGCGGCGTACGATCCGGTTGTCGCGGTGACGCCCGCGGAGCGATTTCAGGGAATTACGGACTTTCATGGCGCGATCCGGCGTTGTTGGCCGGTTGATTAAGGAACAGCCACCGGCTTGTCAACGAGGCTGGCAACTTGGGCCTGGGCGCGCCCGACAGTATCCCGGCTGATGCGCTGGGCCCAAACCGGAGCGCGACGGTTGGCCTTGCGCTCCTGCAGATAAGCGACCCAGTTTCGATAGACGGCGATGGCCGACGCCTGCCAGGTATTTTGCAGTCCGCCTTCTATCGCGTTCATGGGAAACTGCCGCAACAGTTTTTCGGCTCGCTCGGTCCGGGCGCGTTCGCAAAATTCTTCGATGAGCCTGCTCGCCTCTTTGTCGAAATAGCCTTGCGGCAATACCGGAAGACTGTCGCGTTCGCCGCGCAAAAAGCGGCCGACGTCGCGGCGATATTCGCGCGCCAGCGAATCCGCGTCGTATTCCGGATGGCCTTGAAGGAACAGAGACAGCGAGGCGCCGCGATCGGGTCCGACGAACATATCAACGCCGGTCGCCGCTGATCGGCTCAGAACGCGATAGCCGTTGTTGGTAAGCGCCGCTCCGGGAAGGTCGTTATGCCGCGAGTGCGGCACCGGCAGCCGCGACGGTATGCCGGCGGTAAGCGGGTGCCAGCGGATGACGTCGCACTGAAACACGCCAAAAAGCTTTTCCGCACGCGGCTCGCGTTCAATGCCACTTGCATGGAGGACCGCGGCATGCGCGGCGAGACATGACCAGATTGTTGAATTGGTGTTGTGCTCGGCCCAATCCATTAGTCTGGTCAGAGCCGGCCAATAGGGTTCGTCGCGCAACGAAGGTGCGCGCGGCTCGTTGCCGGTCACGATCAAGCCGTCGATATGCGCGTCCCAAAGCTCGGAAACATCGCGATAGCGGACGGCGAGCGCCGCGCGGGCCTGGGCGCTCCGGGGAATTGCCGGCAACGAAAACAGCTTGAAGCGAACGATCAGATCGGGGGCTGCGGCCCGGATGAGATTCATAAACTGACGCTCGGTGGCGTCGAGCGCCGCGTCGGGCATGTTGTTGACCAACCCGATGGTCAGGCAATTGTCTCCGCGCAATTCCGCGGTGGTGCCGGAGCGGGCGGTATCCAGAAGAATTGGCATCGAGATCGTGCCCCGCGATTACTCGGCCGCAATCAACGGCGACCGAAACGACTGCGCGGCAGCGAGCGCCTGATCGAGGTCGGCGACAATGTCATCGATGTGCTCGATGCCGACCGAGAGCCGGATCATCTCGGGCCGCACGCCGGCCTTCTCCTGCTCGGCCGGCGACATTTGCCGATGCGTCGTCGATGCTGGGTGGCAAGCGAGCGACTTGGCGTCGCCCATATTGACCAGCCGCTTGAACAGCTTCAGCGCGTCGTAAAAATTCTTCCCCGCCTCGAATCCGCCGGCAATGCCGAAAGTCAAAATCGATGGCGCGCGTCCGCGAGAAGTATTTTTGCGCCAGGTGGTGATACGGATTGTCGGCGAAGCCGGCGTAATTGACCCATTGCACGCGCGGATCGGCGCGCAAGAATTCCGCGACCCGTCGCGCGTTCTCGACGTGCCGCTCGACCCGCAGCGCAACGGTTTCGATGCCTTGCAGCAAAAGAAACGCCGATAGCGGCGAAAGCACCGCGCCGGTGGTGCGCTGATAAACGCTGCGGCATCGCGCGATGTAAGCCGCTGCGCCGAAATGGTCGGTGTAGACGAGGCCGTGGTACGACCGGTCGGGCTCGTTGAACATCGGGAAGCGTTTGGCGTTGTCACGCCAGGGAAACCGCCCGGAATCCACGATGGCGCCGCCGAGCGTGGTGCCGTGGCCGCCGAGAAACTTGGTCAGCGAGTGCACGACAATATCGGCGCCGTAATCGATCGGGCGGAGCAGGATCGGCGTGGCGACGGTATTGTCGACGATGAGCGGAATGCCATGGCGCGCGGCGACCGCGGCCAGCGCCTCGATGTCACAAATGTTTCCGGCCGGATTGCCGATGCTCTCGCAGAACAGCGCGCGCGTTTGGTCGTCGATCAGCCGCTCGAGCGCATCCGCTTTGTCGGATTCGGCGAAACGAACCTGAATGCCCTGGCTCGGCAGGATGTGACCGAACAGCGTGTGGGTCGTGCCGTAAAGCTGGGGAATGGAAACGATGTTGCTGCCCAGAGAAGTCACATTGAGGACAGCGTAATTCAGCGCGGCCTGGCCGGAGCTGACACACAGCGCCTCCAGACCGCCCTCAAGCGCGGCAACCCGCCGCTCGAGCACAGCCGTCGTCGGATTACTGATCCGGCTGTAACGGTGACCTTCGATTTCGAGATTGAACAGCGCGGCGCCTTGATCGGCGCTATCGAACTCGTACGCGACGGTTTGGTAGATGGGAACAGCGACGGCTTTGGTGGTCGGCTCAGTTTCGTAACCGCCGTGGATAGCAACCGTATCGCTTTTCATAATTCCCCGCCGTGTCGCGATCTCTACCCCTCAGCAAAGCTATCCCCTTTTCGTTTTTTATCCGTCGCGCACCGTGCAAACAACTTAACGGTCGAAAATTCGAATGAGTAACCTTAATCGGCCGCTTGTTTGGCTTCGTCGGAACGCGATGACTAGAATTTTAGGCAATCTCGAACCCGAAGATTCACTTTGTCGCGCCACTATCTTGCGATGGCCCTGCTCGAAGCCGAACATAGAAGGCCTGCACCGGGAGTCCGCGAGACGGCGCAGCGCGATTGGCTGCGCGCGCTTGAAGCGACCGCATCGGTCGCAACGAAGCCGAACCGCCTGCTATTCCATATCATCGAGGAATTGGCGCAAACCTCTCCCGATGCGCCCGCGCTCGTTTCCGCCAGCCGAGAGCTTGACCTACGCCGCGCTGGCAGCGCGGGCGAACGCGTATGCGCGCTGGGCAATCGCGCAAAACATCGCCAAGGGCGACACCGTTTGCCTGATGATGCCGAACCGGCCGGAATACATGGCGATCTGGTTGGGACTTACCTCCATCGGCATCGTCGTCGCGCTGATCAACACGCAGCTGCGCGGCCCGTCGCTCGCTCATTGCATTGATGCGGTAGCGCCCGCGCACACGATAGCTGCGGCTGAATTTTCGGCGGAGCTGCAATCGCTGGCGCCGAACCTGCGCAACCAACCGAAATTCTGGTTTCACGGCGGAGACGACCCGTTGCCGCGGATCGATCGTGCGATCACCGAATTCTCCGGCAGTCCACTAAGCGCTTCCGAGCGTCGCGCGGTAACAATCTCCGACCGTGCCCTCCTGATTTACACCTCCGGCACCACCGGCCTGCCGAAGGCGGCGAATGTCAGCCATCGGCGTGTCCTGCTCTGGGGCTTGTGGTTTGCCGGCCTGATGAACACCGGCCCGCATGATCGCGTTTACGATTGCCTGCCGATGTATCACAGCGTCGGCGGGATTGTTGCCACGGGCGCGGTTTTGGTGCGCGGCGGATCGGTGCTGATCCGGGACAAGTTTTCCGCGCAGCACTTTTGGGACGATATCGTCGACGGCGACTGCACCATATTTCAATATATCGGCGAGCTCGCGCGCTACCTGGTGACCGCACCGCCCCAACCGCGCGAACGTGCGCATCGGCTGAGGGTCGCCTGCGGCAACGGGCTTCGCGCCGACATCTGGGAGAAATTCCAGAAAAGATTTGCCATTCCGCGGATCCTCGAGTTCTACGCGTCAACCGAAGGCAATTTTTCGCTCTACAATGTCGAGGGCCGGATCGGCGCCATCGGCCGTATTCCCGCTTTTCTGCGTCACCGGTTTCCCCTCGCGCTGGTGAAGTTCGACGACGGGAACGGCGTGCCGCTACGCGGCGAAGACGGGCTTTGCATCCGCTGCGCCACAGGCGAAGCCGGCGAAGCGATCGGCCGCATCCACGATGCGTCGGCTCGTGCCGGGGGCGAGTTTGAGGGCTACAGCAAAGCCGAACACTCCGAGCAAAAAATCTTGCGCGACGTATTCGAGCGCGGCGATGCCTGGTACCGGACCGGCGACCTCATGCGCTGCGACGACACCGGATTTTATTATTTCGTCGATCGCATCGGCGATACGTTTCGCTGGAAAGGCGAGAACGTCTCGACCTCGGAAGTAGGCGCCGCCATCGCGACCTTTCCGGGCGTTAAAGAAGCCAACGTTTATGGCGTGCGCGTGCCGGGAACAGAAGGCGCCGCCGGCATGGCAGCGGTCGTCTGCGACGGCAACGTTGATTTGGTCGCGTTACGAAAGCACCTGACCGCGTGGCTGCCTCCCTACGCGCGACCGCTGTTCCTGCGCCTGGCCGGCCGGCTTGAAGCGACGGCAACATTCAAGCCGACAAAAACCAATTTGCAGCGCGAAGGTTTTGATCCAGCGGCGACAAGCGACGCGATCTACTTCGACGATCCGGCGAAAAAGACTTATGTTCGCCTCGACAGCGCGCTGTTCGCCCGCATCGCCGCCGGCAAAGTGCGGGTCTAAGGGCGGCCCCTCACCACGCACCGACTAAATGTGCTCCGCTGCTTGAGCCGCGAGGAACGTATCGGCTTCGGCCTGTTCGGTACTGGTCCGATTGAAAAAAGCGTTGAGCACGACCGCCGCGATCGACGTCAAAATAATGCCGTCGCCGAAGATCGGCTTCACAACGTCGGGAAAGACGTGGAAGAACGTCGGGGCGACGATCGGGATAAGGCCGAAGCCGATCGAGATCGCCACGACCAGCACGCTGTTGCGCTGCTTGGCATAATCCACGGTCGACAGGATCTTGATGCCGGTCGCCGCCACCATGCCGAACATGATGAAGCCCGCGCCGCCGAGAACGCATTGCGGAACGGAAGCGACAATGAACGCAAGCTTCGGAATGAGGCCGAGCACAAGCATGATGATACCGCCGGCGACACAGACCCACCGGCTGTACACACCCGTCACGCCGACCAGCCCGATGTTCTGTGAATACGAGACATAAGGGAAAGTATTGAAGATCGCGCCGATGACGGTGCCGAGCGAGTTCGGCGCGCAGACCGCGTTTCACGTCGTCGGCGTCGACCTTGCGCCCGGTCATGGCGCCGAGCGCGAGGAACATCCCGGTCGCCTCAATGAAGACGATGGTCATCACCAGGCACATGGTCAGGCATGGGATCAGATAGAACTGGGGCCAACCGAACTGCAGCGGCAGGACTACGCGCACAATCGGCTCGTTTTCGATGCCGCCGAAATCCGTCCAGCCGAGCGCGATGGTCACGAGATAGCCCGCGGTAATGCCGATCAGCACGGCGACGTTTTGCAGGAAGCCGCGCGCGAACTTGATCACCAGCAAAATGATGAGGAGTACCAATCCGGCGACCAGCAAATAGCCGGCCGCGCCGAAGTCGGCCTTCCCGGCGCCGCCGCCCGCCCAATTGACACCGACGCGCATCAACACCACGCCGATCATCGTGATGATCGTGCCGGTAACCACCGCCGGAAAGAACCGCAGGACGTATTTGACGAACGGCGCGACGCACAGGCCGAAAATTCCGCCGACCAGAACCGCACCGTAGATCCCGGTCAGTCCGACGCCGGGCATGGCCGCCATGGCCAGCATCGGCGAAATCGACACCGCGGTCACGCCCATGATGATGGGCAGGCGAATTCCGAACGGCCCGAAGCCGACCGTCTGAATGAGCGTCGCTATCCCGCAGGCAAACAAATCTGCGTTGATCAACAGCGCGAGTTGATCCTTCGGCAAGTGCAGTGCGCCGCCGATGATGAGCGGCACCGCGACCGCGTTGGCATACATGACCAGCACGTGTTGCAGGCCGAGCGCCGCGAGCTTCGGATAAGGCAGTATCTGGTCGACGGGATGGACAGGCTGGCTCATGGACATCCTCGCGCGGCAAATTGCTCGCTACACGCCATGCAATTCCCGCGCCTAAGGGGCCACGGCACTTTCAATGCTTGAAGAGTTCTGGCAAATTCCCGATCAAGCAGTGACGATTGACGCCGAAGCGCTCAACCGGCACGGCGAATGAGCACGCAAATCGCGGCGCCGGCGAGCATGAGCCATGCGACGATCAAGATCGTACCGCCGCTGGGAGCGGCCATTGGAAACAGCCGATGGCCGGCGAAGGCTCGTATTGCGATATCGCCCGAAAAAAGTGCGGCACCCGCGACCCAGGCGCCAAGGACGGCGAGCATCAGTGGTCGCCACAACAGACCCTGTTGCGTAACCGCGGCGCCGCCGAGCACCGCGGCGGCATGAAACAGCAGCATGTAGGCCGCGCTTTCGACGCCCGGATGGGGAGCGCCATGCGCACCGGCCGCCGCGAGGATGACCCCGCCTGCGCCCATCAGACCTGCGAGTGCAATGAATATCGCCAGTGCCACCATGAACTTGGCCACGCCTATTCTGTAAGTTATTTGCAATGCCCGCTGGCTGGAAAGCTAATATCGATTGAAGCAAGGTGGAGCAATGTCGGGGGACGACGCCGCTGAAACTGTTGAAGTGATCGCCGGGCGCCAACTGACGGTTGGCCCCCTCAGCGCGGACGATATCGCGGAAGCCGCGCGCATTGTCCGTCTCGCCTTCGGCACCTTTTTCCGCGCCCCCAATCCGGAGGCTTTTTGGAGCGACCGCGACTACGCGCATGGCCGATACGCTGCGCCCCACGTCGCAGCCTTCGGCGCCAAACTTGACGGCAAACTCGTCGGCTCGAACTTCGCCACAAAATGGGGAAGCGTCGGATTCTTCGGGCCGTTATCAGTGCGTCCTGGTCTGCAGAACCGCGGCGTAGCGCAAGCCTTGCTCAAGAAAACCATGACGCAATTCGTCGCTTGGGGCACCGAGCACATCGGTCTGTTCACTTTCGCGGAAAGCGCCAAGCACGTCGGCCTCTATCAAAAGTTCGGATTCTCCGCGCGGTTTCTCACCGCCATCATGTCGGCGCCAGCTCAGGCGCGCGACACGCCCGGGATGTTGCGTTTCGCGGCGTTGACGAAGGTAGCGCAAGACGAAGCTTTGTCTTCTTGTCGCGAGCTGACGAACACGCTTTTTCCCGGACTGGACCTGACGGAAGAAGATTCGCGCCACGATGGCGCTAGGCTTGGGCGAAACGCTGTTGATCGAAGGGAGGCAGGGCATAGCGGCCTTCGCCATTTGCCATCATGGACCCGGTAGCGAAGCCGGCGCGGACGCATGCTACATCAAGTTCGGCGCGGCCCGCGCCGGAGCTTCGGCCGAGCGCGATTTTGTCCGGCTCATAGAGGCCGGCGAATCCTTTGCCGCCGAAATCGGCACGGCGAAGCTGCTCGCGGGCGTCAACATGGCCCGTCACGAAGCTTATCGGTTGTTCGTCGCCCGCGGCTATCGCACCGAGATCCAGGGCGTCGCCATGCACAAGGATAACGACCCGGGCTATTCGCGGCCCGGTCTCTTCATCATTGACGATTGGCGATAACTAAGCGGTCGCGCCGGCGTCGACGGTAAGCACCGTCCCGGAAATGTTACGGGCCTTCGGGCTCAGCAAGAATTCGACCGCGTTGGCCACGTCGTCCACTTCCGCAAGCCGCTTCAGCGCGCTTCGTCGCGCGATGCGCTGGCGCTGATCATTGGCGAGCGCGTCGGTCATCTCGGTCGCCAAAAAACCCGGGGCCACCGCATTCACGGTGATACCCATCCGTCCGACCTCGCGCGCCAGCGAACGCGTGAATCCAAGCATCGACGCTTTGGTTGCTGCGTAAGCAGACAGACCGCTATAGCCGGTAAAACCGATGATCGAGGCGATATTGACAATGCGGCCGGCGCCGTCCGCCATCATGCCGCGCACGACATATTTGGTCAGCACCAGCGGCGATAACGTGTTGACGCGCACAAGCTGCTCGATTTTGGCGTTGTGCATCAGCGCCAGCGCGCCGTCGGTGCCGAGCGCGGCGTTATTCACCAGCCCGAACAGCGGACCGAACTCCTTTCGCAATCCCCGCAGCAGAACCGGGATCTCATTGATGTTGGCGAGGTCGAAGGGCGTGAAGTGAAGCGCACCGGGCCCCTGCCCGCTCTCGATTTGCGCGATGGCGTCGGTGGTCTCCTTGCTCTTTTTCCGCGCGACCGCGATGACCCGATAACCCGCGCCCGCGAGCTTGCACGCAATGGCAAGACCCAACCCGCGGCTGCCACCGGTCACCAGCACGTTGCGCGTTGTGTCCGCCATCGCCTCTAGCCCTGCCGACGGACGAGCTTGCCGGTCGCGGCAACGTCGAGCTTCGGCACAAAGCTGATGGACGCCGGCACTTTGTGCCGGGGCAGAGCATTGCTGCAAAACTTGAGAATATCGTTCTTGACCTCGATCTGCCTGGTCCGCTCGAGCTCTTGCCCGGTACTCAGCACGACGTCGGCGACCACCACCGATCCGGTAATGGGACTTTGCCGTCCGCGCACCAGCGACATGCGCACGCGCGGATGGCGATTGATGACCGCCTCGACCTCTTCGGGATGCACTTTCATGCCGCCGATATTGATGATGCCGCCCTTCCGGCCGGCGAAATAACAGCGGTCGCCGTCTCTGCTCGACGATATCGCCGGTGTCGACGAAGCCCTCGGAGTCGGCCAGCCGCGGCGCCGCGCCGAGGTAGGCTGACGCGGTGCGAGACGAACGAATGCGGAGCGAACCGTCGACGACTTTCATCTCCACGCCGTCCCGCGTGGCGGCGAGATAGTCCGCCGGGAAACCGGCGCGGCCATCGTTGACATCAAACGCGACGCCGGCCTCCGTCGACGCGTAGGCGTGACCGATCGCCGCTTCAGGAAAAGCCGCGCGCAACCCGTCGAGAACCGCCTGGTCGGCGATCTCCCCCGAAAGTCGGACGTAACGCGGCGCGATTTTTCCGATGTCCGGATTCATCAGCGCGCGGCGCCAGTGCGATGGCGTGCCCGACAAATGAGTCACATCGTGCGCCGCGAGCCGCGCGAGATGATCGGAGACGCTCTCGTCAGGATCCGACAGCACGAGCGAAGCGCCGCCCAGAACAGCGCGAAGATAAATCTGCATGCCGCCATAGCGGCGGATGTCGTAAAAAGTCCCCCACGCGGCGGCGCCGTCGGCGGGGCTCGGTGCGTGCAACGGCGCCGTGAGGCTCGCGAGATTGTGCACGACCATTTTGGGAACGCCGGTCGTCCCCGAGGTCACCAACACCCATTCGGTGCCACGCAGCTTGGCCGAGTGTTCCGTCATGGGGGCGATCGAGGATTCGCAACGGACTGGAGTTGGGAGTTCAAGCATCGCCAGCGGCGGCGATTCGTCATCAACGATCGCGGCGTCGGCCTGGGTCGCAGCGGCGATCGTGGACAGATGACCGGCCTCAACGCCCGGCGGCAGGATCACGACGCGCCGCGCAACACCGTCAAGTTCGATCAAAGCCAGCGCGGCGTTCAGTTGATTGTCGACCGCAAGCAGAACCGAGCGCCCGGCCAGCGACGGAAGTCCCGCGCCAAGGATCGAACCACGACGAAGATCGGCGAGGCGAATAGATCTTTCGCGATCCCAAATCCACCGATCGCCGGGCGCCGCGGTTACCTGGTCGCGCAGCGCGGTTTCACCGCCGGCCATGCTCGTAGACTTTTACGAAGTCGCCGAGCGTAATCGGAAAAATCGCGTCTTCGGCGGCGGTGAAGGGATCGATGCCGAGCGTGTCCTCGAGCCGCGCCACCAGAACGGCAAAGCCGAGCGAGTCGAGACCGCAATTGGCAAGGACGAGATCTTCCTTCAGCGGCGGCAAAATCTTGCCGTGCTCGCGGGCCACCTGCTCCATCTGCTCCATTATGGTTAACTTTACCGACATGCCGCGCCTACCGTTTGTTCATCCCGGCCCGGTATATTCGCGCAACACTTACGATCAAGTTCACGAATGCGTCGTGGTCAACGCGAATGGTTTCTGCCGCTACAGCGCTGCGCTGCCGTCAAATTGAAACGGCCGATATCGGGGCCGTAGCGTCGCTTTTGGCACGCGGCTTTCCAATCCACGACCGTGAGTTCTGGCTCAAAGCCTTCGCCCAGCTTTCGCGGCACGAGCCGCCCGCAGGGTTGCCGAAATATGGTTACCTTTTGGCCATGGGCGACACCGTTGTCGGCGCCCTTCTCCTGATTTGTTCGACCATCCGTACCGGCGGCACGACGGCCACACGTTGCAACCTCTCGAGCTGGTATGTCGATCCCGAATTTCGCGCCTATGCCCCGATGCTGGTCGCGCAAGCCATACGGCACAAGGACGTGACCTACACCAACGTCTCGCCTGCCCCGCACACCAGGCCGATTATCGAGGCGCAAGGATTCTCGCGCTACAGCGACGGCGTTTTTGTTGCGATCACCGCATTGAACGGCTTGTTCGGCGGACGCAAGGCCGAGGTCCTCGACGCCACCAAACAACCGGACATCAAATGCGATCCGTTCGACCGCGAGGTGCTGTTGCAGCACGCCGCGCTTGGCTGCGATAGCTTGTGGTGCGTCGCTTCGGGGCAAGCTTCGCCGTTTGTATTCCGCCCGCGTCTGGTCAAAGGCCGCATTCCCTGCGCGCAACTGATCTACTGCCGCAGCGTTGACGACTTTGTCCGCTTTGCCGGACCGATCGGACGGTTTCTTGCCCGGCGAGGCAAATTCTTTGTTGTCATAGACGCGAATGGTCCCATACCCGGCCTGGTTGGCTGGTTTCAGCGCGGACAAGATGCCGAAGTACTACAAGGGGCCGCAGCGTCCGCGTCTAGGCGATCTGGCGTACACCGAGTACGCCTTGCTCGGCGTTTAGATCCGCAGCTCTTCGCGCACCGTCGCGGGCCAGCCTTCGATCTCCGCGCCATGGGCGGTGAACAACGCCAGCGCCAGGCGATCCATTCCGAAAGCCACGCATCCTGTGTTGACCACCCGCCCGGCGCAGTCGCGCAAGTTCCACGCCGTGCCGAAATGGTCGCGATGATTATTGAAGCTCATACAGGCCGTCGGCTCTTCGATGGAGCGAACCGGGATCAACAGTTCGAATTTCAACGCCTGCTCGATCTGGCTGAGCGCCATCAGCTTTCCGCCGCGCCCGAAAAACGCGTCGCTGGCCTGAGCGATCTGGTAGTCGAGCCCGAGCCGCTCTGCGAAGCCCGGCGCCCAGGCGAGCCAACGGCGGCGAAACTCATCGATTTGCTGCGGCGTACCGGCGCGAACGAACTCGCGCATGCGGAACGACTGCAACCGGTCGAGGTCTTTTGACGGTTCTCGCCGAAAACAATCGCCGGCGACATCGAAATTCAGGCCTTCGGCCGGCACATCACCGCGGCTCGCCGCCAACGGATAGACTGGATAACAAGCCGCCGGGCTGAGCACGAGATCGGCCGCGGCGAGCGCGGGCGTCCAATCTTGATTCGCCTCGAAGCGATCGACCGCGGCGCGGACTTCGCTTTCTTTCCCCGGAAGGCAGCAAACGCAGCCGAGGAAGTGGGGAAAGCTTTTCAAATAGCCCGATTTCTCGACCTGCCGCCGGCTCATCACCGGCGGGAAACGCAACACTTCCGTTCCCGGCTCGCGATGCCGGGAGATCAGGGCGCTCAGCGCGTCAATGACCGTCTCGAAAGCGGCTGTGCGCGTATAGACACCGTCGATGCCTGTCGGCAGCAACAACTTCTCGGCGATGGCGTCGAGTGAACGAAACGACGGCTTGGGGGCCTTGAACGCTATATTCATTGCTCACGCCTCACTTTAATTTCCCTTGCGGACTTTTTTGCCGCATTTCGCTTGCGGACTTCCTCGCCGCATTCAACCGCGCAGACTGGTCGGAACTCCACTTACCAGCGACACCTCCGCCAGATTGGCGAGGATGCGGTCATTGTTGATCATGATCGGCGACGACAGCACGTCGCGCAGGTGCCGGCCGAGGCTGAACTCGCTGTCGTTGCGATAACCGGAAAGACCGCAGGCCTGCATCGCGCTCATTACCGTCGAAACGGCGAGCTCGGACGCTCTGACTTTGTGCAGGTTCATGCTGGTCTGATAGTCGAGAAAGTCGAGCGCCGCACCGTCGTCCGCGATCGATTCAAACCGCTGCAATGCGGCGGCAATCAGCGAACGCAGCGTTTGCAGCGTCGCGCTCGCGCGCGTCAGATGCGCGGCGCCGGGCGGCAGCACGCCTTCGGCGCGATGCCGCGCCTTGCGAACAAACCCGCGGGCGCGCTCGACAGAAGCTGCCGCTATTCCGGCCCACGCGCTGCTCCACATCAAATGCGCAACCGGCATCATGGTGCGGGCATGGATCTCGGCGTAGGCGACAGGCAGCACCTGCTCGCCCGCTCCCGACGCCTCGAGCTTGAAGCCTGCGCTGCACGTGCCGCGCATGCCGAGCGCATCCCAACCGACTTGCCGCTGCAGCGTATAGTCCTGCTTGAGGAACACGACCAGGACCTGATCAGCGCTGGCGGCGTCGTTCGCGCGTCGCGCGGTCGTGACAATTCCGTCGGCCGCCTCGCCATAAGAGATGACCGTCGCGTTCCGATCGAGTGTGATACGTGCGTCGTGACGCTCGACCGCCGCAGCGCTGTTGCGGATGTCGCCGCCGCGGTCACCCTCGGTCGTCGACGAAGCGAGCAACATCTGCTCGCCGCAAATGCGGCGCAACAGCAACTGATGCCACGCGCTGCCGCGGCCGTGCCGGGCAATGCAGGCCACCTTGGTCTGGTGCATGGCGTAGATCATGGCCGTCGACGAGCAGGCGCGGCCCAGCGCGTAACAAATATCGGCGACCTCGGCGACCGAAGCGCCCTCGCCGCCAAACTCACGCGGCACCGCGACGCCGAGCAAGCGCGCTTCACGCAACGCCGTAATCGCTTCTTGCGGCAGGCGTGACTCGCGATCAACGATTGCAGCATGCGCGGCGGCAACACGCGCCACTTTCTCGACGCGCGATGACAGGCTTTCCGTGTTGGTCTGGACTTGGTTGGGCTGGAGTTGGCCGCCCGCGACCAGGAGACCGCGCGCCGGCCCGCGGGAGATAGCAACGGTTCGCATGGGGGTAGATGCGCTCATTGACACCTCGATAGCCGAGCGGCTTTGACCGCTTTCTCGGATGCCACAGGTAGCGCAAAATTCGGCCTTTTCGGCGGATATTGCGAACAATTGTCTCTGTTCTTTCTCATAAAGGTTACCAATTGAAAGCAATTCATCTGTAATTATTCGACCTGCAGTATTTCGCTAGTAGCGAATGAGCTGCGATCTATTTGGAGAGTATTAACCGTGCTCGATTGCTCCGATGCCGAGTTGACTGATCGTGTGGCGTCGCTTGTGCGCAAAATCACGGAGAAGCGCGCTATTGCGGGGCCCGTTGGCGCCCATGACGATCTCCGCGCGTGCGGCCTTTCGTCACTCGACTTGGTCAATCTGATGCTTTCGGTCGAAACGGACTTCTCGCTCAACATTCCCGAGCGGGAAATGACACCGGCGAACTTTCGCTCGATTGCAACGATCGTCGATCTCGTCCGCAACAGCGAGCATTCCGCCGTCGCAGGCTAGCGCCTTCGGCGCGCGTGCCGCGCTCTTATTCGACCGAAGCGTTCTTCAAGAAAGTCTCGAGCGCGCCCGCATCTTCTTTATTCGCGGCAAAGTCGTCGGCCATGTGCTTGTAAAAACGCGCCGCCGCTTGGTAAAGCTCGTGGGCGGCCGAGTTGTCGCCGACAAATCCCGCGATTTCCTCCATTTCAGCGACCCATCGATAAGCCTTGGCCGGCATCATCGGCAATTGCTGCTTGAATTGTGCAAGAGCCGCTTTCTGGCTGAAGGCAAGCTCCTCATAGAGTGCCTCACCCGAACCGGCGCGCATCGCCGCCAGCATCATCGCGGCGCCGACGGCCTGCGTGCCCTTGGTGATCCCGGCATAGGACATTTTCAACGCGGATGCGGCATGCAGCGGCCCTTGCAGCGTGCGCACGTCGAGACCGTATTGCCGCAGGTCGGCAAATCGCGCGGCCGCAGGGCCCGAGGCGTAGAAGCGTGGGCCGGTAAGAATGATTTCGCCGGCCGCTCGCGACGGCAAAACGCGCGGCGGGGGAGGACCGATAATGCCGCAGTCAACGAAAGCGCAGCCGCTCGGCGCGATCGCCGCGGCTACCTGCGCAAGCGTCGCGGGATTAATGGCATTGCAATCGACATAGACCGGTTTCGCGTTGCTCGCCTTAAGGGCCGGCGCGAATCGCTCGGCGAGCGACATGGCCTCGCCCGGCGGCACGATCGACAGGATGAAATCCGCGGAAGCAATTTCAGAATCGCTCGCCGCGAGCATACGAGCTTCGCTGGCGCGTTCCGCCGTCGAGGCGCCGCGGCCGGCGAGCGACGTCAGCACCTTGGCGCCGTGGTCTGCGAGCCTTCGGCCTACTCCTGAGCCCATCATTCCGGCGGCAATCACGGCGACCACAGGAGCAGTCATTACGGCCTCAGTTTCGATAATGGCGGGTGGAGCTAGGCTCGAATCGCGCTTTTCGGCGACACGCACACCGTCAAGCTCCGGGCGACGGACCGCACCACCCAGGCAAATATCCCGCTTCCTGACTTTTCGCCAATTGCAGCGCCGCTTCCACCGCATGGTCGAAGTCCTGTTCAACAAGTTTTCGCTTGACGCGGCGGCGCAAAAAATCGGCCCAAAGAAACTCGCTGAATGGCGTCGTGTCCTTGGCAAAGCCGCCGGCGCGGCGGAGTTCACCAGCCAGCGACCGGAATGGATCGTCGATGAGCTCGGCAACAGTTTTGGGAATATCGCGATAGGGCCGCCGCACGCCTTCGGCGTCGTACGGATGCATCCAGTTGCGATTATCCATCACCGTCCAAAACGCGTCGCGATCGAGCCCACTGAGGTTGTTGCCAACCGTGATCGCCACCTCTTTGACCCCTTCGTCGTGCAACGCGCGGGCAAGATGATGATGATCGACGACGTAGGGGCGTTGCTTCGGACCCAAGACCACCGGGATGATATGCTTGCCGAGAAATTTCTGGTCTTTCTTGGCGCCAAGCTCGCGCCAGCGCTTCCTTTTAGTTGCCACTTCGCGCAGGCCGACGGTAATTTGTGTGGGCCTCAAATCACCGATGGCAACGGCCGCTATCAGCGGTTCGCGGACTATGGTCATATCAGCTGTCCACTCACTCCAGACCGGTGTTTTTTGGTACGACAGGCAAAGGCCCGGCACAAGCAGGCGTCACGGCCGCAAGACGAAAGGCGTAAACAACTCGGCAAAGGCAGCATGAAGCCGGTGAAATTGGACGGACCGTGGAAACCATGAACAAGACGGGGCGAACCAGACCGCTGCTTGCGATCCTCGCAGCCGCTGTCTTCATTTCGGCAGCGACCGCTGCGCAGGGCGCCGAGAAAGCACCGGCGGCGGAGAAGGCCAATGCCTGTCAGCCGGCCGCCTTTCGTGTTGTGCTGGACGTCGGTCACACCGCGGGCGTTCCCGGCGCCGACAGCGCGCGCGGCGTTCCAGAATACACCTTCAATCTTCAACTCGCCGACGCCATCAAACAGGCTCTGGTCGCCGCCGGCTTTACCAAAACCGTCCGATTGATCACGGCGACGCGGCCATGGGCCGGATTATTCGAGCGGGCCGCGCGCGCCAACGAGTTGCGGGCTGATCTGTTCCTTGCCATTCACCACGATTCCGTTCCGAACAATCTGATAGAGAAGTGGGAATACAACGGAGAGAAACATCAATTCAGCGACCGCTTTCGCGGCTACTCCATCTTCGTCTCGCAGGCCAATGCCGATCTTAAGGACAGCTTGGCGTTTGGTCATTTGTTGGGAAGCGAGCTGAAAGCGCGCGGCATGCATTACACCCCGCATTACACACTGCCGCTCATGGGCCGCCATCGTCACCAGCTCCTCGACGCCGACGCGGGCGTCTACCGGTATGATGAACTGGTCGTGCTCCGCAACACGCGAATGCCCGCGGTGCTGCTTGAGGCGGGATCGATCGTCAATCGAAAGGAAGAACTGGAATTAGCGACACCCGAACGGCGCAACCTGATAGGCGCTGCCGCCGTCGCCGCGGTTGAGCAATTCTGCGCAGCAAGTGCTGAGAAAAAGCCCGGTCAGCCCTCGGCGCCGGGGACGGTTTCCCTGCCCACTCAAACGCGGCCGGCCGCACTCTCACATTAGGTATAGGAAATCGCCGTCTCCCGGCCCTCGTGACTGGACATGGGTTAGCGGCTAAAAACTGGACAGATTCTGGCGATTGCGCTGGGCCGCGGCCTCGATGTGCGGCGATTCCCGTGGCGCACTAACGTTTAATCCGGGCATGGATCAGCGTACTGACGAAAACCCACGGCAAGACACCGCGCCCGGCCGGGAGACCAGGCCGGCTCGAGGGTCGGCGGCGAAGCCGCCTGCCGCGCAGCGGCGACGGCGCCGCATGGTGCTGGCCGTTACCGCGTTAATCATCGTCGTCATCGTCGGCGCCGTCACCTGGTGGTTCAACACCAGCGGATATGAATCGACCGACGACGCTTTTATCGACGCGCGCACGGTTTCGATCAGTTCACAGATCAACGCCGCCATCGTCGATGTGCCGGTGACCGACAATCAACTGGTCGAGGCGGGCGCCGTGCTGGTGCGGCTCGATGACCGCGACTACAAGGCGCAGTTCGATCAAGCGGCAGCGCAAGTCGATCAGGCGAAAGCCAGTTTGGCCAACGTCGATGCGCAGCTCACCGCCCAGCAGGCGCGCATCGATCAGGCCGCAAAGCAGGCGGCGGAGTCGCAAGCGGCGCTGGCTTTTGCCGAGCAACAAGAACAACGTTATACGGCGCTGGTGAAGCAAGGCGCCGTCACTCAGGAACAGGCGCAACAATATGCGTCGGGTCTCCTGCAAGCGCGGGCTAACTTCGCGGCCGCGCAAGCCAACGCCATCGCAACGGACAAACAACTTCCCGTGCTCCAGGCGCAACGCAAACAAGCCGAGGCACAGTGGGAGCAGGCCAACGCCGCGAAGGATCAAGCGGCCGCAAATTTGTCGCGCACCGTCATCACCGCGCCCGTCGGTGGACGAGTAGCACGGCTTACCGCCACCAAGGGCAATTACGCCGCGGTTGGCAGTACGTTATTGATGTTCGTACCGCGCGACGTTTGGGTAACGGCAAATTTCAAAGAGACGCAGCTGCGCACGGTCCGCCCCGGAGCTCCGGTCGATATCCGGATCGACACTTTCCCAGATCGTGTGTTCAAGGGCCACGTCGACAGCATCCAGCCAGGCAGCGGCACGGCATTCAGTCTGCTGCCGGCCGAGAACGCGACCGGCAATTACGTCAAGATCGTCCAGCGTGTCCCGGTCAAGATCGTGTTCGATCAGCCGCCCGACGTCCTTCTCGGACCGGGCATGTCGGTCGTGCCGACGGTCAAAACTTAATGAGTGCCGACCGGTACTCCGGGCCGCAAAGCCGCTCCGCGGCCGGCGACCGGAGCCCTTATCTGATCGCGCTGGTTGTTTCGATCGCGACCTTCATGGTCGTGCTTGATACCGCCATCGCCAATGTCGCGTTGCGCTATATCGCCGGCAGCCTCGCCATCAGCGTTGACGAGAGCACCTGGGTAGTGACGACCTATTTGATCGCCAACGCGGTGGTATTGCCGGTGAGCGGCTGGCTGTCCAATGTGATCGGGCGCAAGCGCTTCTATATGATTTGCGTCGCCGTATTTACGGTGGCTTCTTTGCTCTGCGGCCTCGCCTCCAGTCTCAATGCCTTGATCTTCTTTCGCATCCTGCAAGGACTGGGCGGCGGCGGCATGCCGACCAGCGAGCAGGCGATGCTGGCGGATACTTTCCGGCCCGAGAAACGTGCCCAGGCATTCGCGATTTATGGCATTGCCGTAATTGTCGCGCCAACCGTCGGCCCTACCATCGGCGGGTGGCTGACCGACAATTATTCCTGGCACTGGATTTTCTTCATCAACGTACCGTTCGGCATTCTCTCGCTGTTCCTGGTGCAATGGCTCGTGGTCGAGCCGGAAGTGCTTGAGCAGGAACGCCGCGAGCGCCTGGCCGGCGGCTTGAAGGTGGATTGGGTCGGGTTCGCGCTCATCGCCCTGACCTTCGGCAGCCTCGAAATCGTGCTCGACCGCGGACAGATCGACGACTGGTTTTCGTCGCCGACCATCGTCACTTTTGCGACCATCGCCGCCTGTTCGTTCATCTTTTTCATTCCGTGGGAGCTCACCCGCGACGATCCGATTGTAGACATCCGGCTGTTGTTTCGGCGCCAGTTTGCGATGGCGTTCATTGTCATGCTCGCGGTGGGTGCGCTGCTATTCGGCTCCAACCAGGTGACGCCGCAGCTGATGCAGACGAACTTCCCTTACACGGCAATGCTGTCCGGCCTGGCGATGATGCCGGGAGGATTGACGATGCTGCTGCTGATGCCCATCGCCGGCCAGATCATTCCGCGCATGCAGCCGAAATACTGGCTTGCCATCGGGTTCATGCTGATCGCGTTCGGGATGTGGGTGTCGACCTCGCTGGTGCCCGACGCGAGCTTCACCTATTTCGCCTCGGTCCGTGTGCTGCAGACGCTCGGCATGCCGTTCATGTTCATTCCGATCAATTCCATCGCCTATGCCGAACTGCCGCCGCAGAAAACCAACGAGGGCTCCGCGCTGATTAACGTGGCGCGCAATCTTGGCGGCAGCATCGGCGTATCGCTGGCGGCAACCCAGCTGGCGCAGCGCTCACAATTTCATCAGGCGCGGCTGACGGAAAATTTGTCGGCGTCGTCGCCGGCGTATAAATCCGCGATTGCGCATCTCATGCAGTATTTCGGGCAAAGTGGATCGCCGGCAAGCGCCCAGAGTCATGCCGTCGGCTACATCGGCCAGTTGATCGGCGGCCAGGCGGCGCTCATGGCCTACATCGACATTTTTTTCAGTTGGTCGATTTTCGCCGCCGCGCTGGTGCCGCTGACGCTTCTACTGATCCGTCGGGTCGGTCCGGCGAGAGCGGGAGCTGCTGTTGGCCATTGAGGCCGACGGACGCCGCACCGCAGATTATATGGCGCAAATTTCCCCGAGTGCTGCTCCGATGGGCGGCCCGATGGCTTTCGTTTAGTCGCGCCCGCGATTTTTCATCAAGTCTACGCTATCGCGTGGACAAGGTTCGGTAACGCGATTGCCGAACGCGACGATGAATAAGCTTTTGCGTCAAATGATCCGCATGTGTTGTGAGCCGAAGGCCATAATTGCGACATGCTGCTGCAGCCCAATGTGTTCGTGCAGCACGCGCGGCACCATTCTTGCTTGAGTTCGTTAGCGAAGGGGTGTTGGGGGGTAACGAAGACCCCGGCTGACGAGGCCGGGAAGAAAGGAGAGTCGCCGATGTGTGACTTTAGCCTCCAAAGCGTGCGATCGCGACCCGCAAAAGTTGGTGACAAACTGGTAACGCGTGACTTCGGCACCGGAACGCGTGGATTTGCCGATGCTGAGGACGTCGGAATGGCGGTTTGTCTGTTGCCAGGAACGGAGCTCGCCTTCGCCGGCGAGGTCGCTTGCCTGCCGGCCGGCCTGCTCGGCTGGAAAACGAAAACCATCAATCACGCAACCGCCATCTTCCGCCAGGTCAACAAGGACAAGTTGGCCGCACACCACGATGCTCTCGAATTTCCCGACGGACGCATCGTGCTGTTGACACTGTTGTGCGAAGGCCAAACGGCGAGCGTGTTGCAGCTGCCGGCGCAGCCGAAAACCGAACTCGAGGCCCGCGAACAAGAGCGGGTTGGCTTCGTCGGTTAAATCCGCTGCGTGAAAGAATGATCACTTAAGCCGGCCGCCTCAGGCGGCCGGTGTTCTTGGGCGGCCGAAGGCTAGCTTCCCCGCGCTGGCCGACAACGTTAGCATCGGAGCGGTGCTGTCGGTCGCCATCATCCATGAATGAAAATCTCGCTGACCGCGAAACGGATGCCAGCGCGGAGCTGCAAGCGCCGCCCAGCGGCAAATCGCTTTTTTGGGCGGTTTTCCCTTCCATCATGCTGCCGATGTTTCTGGCGGTGGCCGATCAAACCATTGTCGCCACCGCTTTGCCGGATATTGCCTCGACGCTCGGAGGGGTCGAGCGTCTGTCCTGGGTCGTCGTCTCGTATTTGATTGCGAATACTATCGCGGCTCCGGTCTATGGACGGCTCGGCGATTCCTACGGGCGCCGGCGGATGATCCTCACCGCGCTTGCCCTCTTCATCATCGGCTCGCTTCTTTGCGCACTTGCCCCAAACATCGAAATCCTCACCGCAATGCGTGTGCTTCAGGGATTTGGCGGCGGCGGTTTGATGACGCTGTCACAGGCGCTGGTCGGGGAAACCGTCCCGCCGCGCGAACGCGGCCGCTATCAGGGCTTTCTGGCCGGTGTCTCAGTCGCATCCAGCACCTTCGGACCGGTCGCGGGCGGCTACCTTACGCAAGCGTTCGGATGGCGATCGATTTTCCTCGTCAATTTGCCGCTCGGCCTTATTGCAGTTGTTCTGGTGTTGCGGCTGAAAACGCCGCCTACCGACCGGCGACGAACCACATTCGACGCCCCCGGCTTGGCGCTGTTCGCGTTGTTCGTGAGCCCAGTGATTTTGGCCTTGCAGGAAGTGCAACGCATGGATGCCCGCAGCCTACCGCTGGCTTTCGGCCTTTTGCTATTCGGCGGACTGGCCCTGCTCGCCCTGATTTGGCAGGAGCGGCATTCGAGTTCACCACTCATTCCTCCGGCTTTATTCAGGGAACCGTCGGTGTGGCGCAGCGATGGCTTGGCCGCCTGCCACGGCGCCGCGTTGGTTTCGTTGATCACATTTCTACCGATTTATCTGCGCGTCGTGCGCGGCGCATCGCCGGCTGAGACCGGGCTTTTACTGCTGCCGCTGATGTTCGGCATCGGAATAGGATCGCTGGTCACCGGGCAGTTGGTGACACGAACCGGACGCACCGCGGTTTTTCCGTCGTACGGCTACATTGCGGCAACGGCATCGCTGCTCTTCCTGGCTTTTTACATGCCCCGCCTGACGCTCGGACAACTGCCGTGGGTTTTGGGCGGCATGGCGATCTTCATGGGCACGGTGATGGGGGTGGTTCAAGTCACCATACAATCGGTCGCCGGCCAGCGCATGCTCGGGACCGGCGCCGCCATGGTGCAATTTTCCCGCTCGGTCGGCGCCGCGTTCGGTACCGCGGCCGTGGCGGCAGTTCTGTTCTCCGTTATCGCGGCGGCCGATCTCGAGACCGCCGGCCTGTTTGGAGCGCTGATCGATCGGGGCCCGGACGCGATTGCCGCGCTGCCGGCTGCGCGCCAAGCCATGGTCCAGGCTGAGATCGACGGCGCTTTTCGCGCCGCCTTTGTCACGATTTCGGCATTCACCGCTATCGGCGCCTGGCTCGCCTGGTCGATTCCGTTGCGCCGTGTTTAGCGCGCGCTCGCTAGCGCGACTGGTGGACGAAGTATACGGTTCGAGCTTCGGGCGACGCCTCGACAAGAAGGCGGCCACACAAGCACGGGAGGACCGCATGCCGAAAGTCAAAGCAAACGGCATCACCATCAACTATGAGCAACAGGGAGCAGGCGAACCGCTCCTGCTCATTCCGTTTTTGACCGCCGACAACGCCTGCTATGCCTTTCAGGTCGCCGATTACGCCAAGCACTTTACCTGCATCTCGGTCGATCCGCGCGGCGCAGGCGAAACCGACAAGCCGCCGGGCGCGTATTCCATGGAATTGTTCGCTGACGATCTTGCGGCCTTCATGCAGGCAATCGGAGTCGACCGCGCCCATGTCAGTGGCGTTTCGCTCGGCGCTGCAACGGGTCTGTGGCTTGCCGGCAAATATCCCGAACGGGTCAAAACCCTCTCGGTGCACAGCGGCTGGACCAAATCCGATCCGTTTCTCAAAACCGTCGTGCAAGGCTGGCGTACCATCGCCAAGGGTCTCGGAGATGTGACCGAAATGGTCATCCAGGGAATTTTTCCCTGGTGTTTCACGCCCGAACTCTATGCCGCCAAGCCGGACTATATCGACCAGTTGGCCGCCATTCGTGCGCAGCCGGCCGAAGCAGCCAATGGACGCCTTCATCAGTCAATCGGATGCGGTCATCGCGCATGATGCGCTAGGCCAACTCGGGCGCATCAAGGCTCCTACGCAAATCACCTTTGGACGCCACGATCTCGTATGCTCGCCGCGCTTCGCGGGTCCTATGCAAAGCGGCATCAAGGGCAGCGAGCTTCTGGTGTTCGAGACCAGTGCGCACGCGCCCATCTATGAGAGCGTCGCCGAGTTCAACGAAAAGACGCTGAGCTTCTTGCAGCGTCACCAGGGTTAGTGCGCGGCACCGGCGGCCGGCGCACCCGCCGGCGGCCGGTGTGCGAGCCAGCGGCCCGCCTCGGTAGCCGCGAACAATTCGGCGAGCGCTGCGTTGACGGCGCCCGGCTCTTCGCTGGTGATGGTGTGACCGGAACGTGGGACCACCAACAAGCCTGCGGTGTGCACCGTGCGCTTGAGGAACAAGCTGCCCTCGAGACAGGTGTCGTCTTCATCCCCAACAATGATGAGAAGCGGAACCGCAAACCGGCGTAACACTGCCTCCATGTCAAATAGCGTCGGACGGCGCGCTTGCACCATCGACATGGTCAGGGCATGGCCTTGCGCCGAGTGCTCGCTGAGCATCCGGGCAAATTCGGCAAAGCCGCGCGGGTCTTTATATTTGTGGGTCAGTCGGCCCGGACCCTCCGCGTAGGTCGCGGCCGCCTCCACCATGCCTTTCTCAGTAAACATCTGCGCGGTTGAAGCCGCAAATCTGCGCATCGCCTCGCGTGCCTCTGGATCGGCCAGCGAGCCCCAGCCGCAGCCGGCGGCCGTGACCGAGATGCAGCGTCGCGGGTGCAGGATACCGACGTGGAGCGCGGTGTACGCACCCATGGAATGCCCGACGATGTGGGCCTTGTCGACGCCGAGCCCATCCATAACCGCCACGACATCATCGCAAGCAATGTCCTGACCATAGCGGGCCGGATCTTGCGGTATGTCCGAGGGCGGATAGCCGCGGGCCGAGAACGTGATGCAGCGATGCGAACGTGAGAAGTAGCGCATCTGCGGTTCCCACGTCCGATAGTCGCCGGCGAATTCGTGGACGAAGATGATAGGAGTTCCGGTACCGGCTTCTTCACAATAAAGCTTGGTGCCGTCAGATGCAGTGATCTTGGTCATCGGGATCTCGCTGTTGATGGCTACGCCGCCTCGGCCATAAGTTCGAGTTCGCAAATCTCCGTCACCGGCGCGGGCAAAACGTCGCCGTCCACATCATAACCAACCGCGCGCAAAATCCCGCGGGCCGGATTCATCGCGACTGCCAGCCGCGTATAGGGATTGAGCACCGGCTCTCTCACCCAATCGAATTCTCTTGCCGACAAGGAGCCGCCCCATGCCGCAAGCAACTCCTGGCGCGCCCGGCTGAAGCCGGCCGCCTCGTCGAACGAACACACCAAAAACCGCCGCATGCCGATACGGCCTTCCCAGCCCGGACGACGCGGCTCCCAGTCATTGGCGGCGCACGTGTCTTCAAAACGGGTAAGGAATTCAGTCTCGGTTCGCTCGATCACGCAACCCTCGTCCGCGCCACAGCCGACCAGCGTATAGATCGCCGGGCGAGCAACTGGCGTCGCCTCCAGGAGGCGCCGCGCCGAAGCGAAGTCATCGCACTCCTCAAACGCACGGCGCAATAACTGGTCCGGTGCGATGCGTGAGACGCCCGATCTGCGGAACATATTGGCCACGTGATCGAAAGGACGAAGCCAGTGATGCCGGGTGCGGCGCCACATCGGCGCCTGGTTCAGTGAGGCCGCAAACCGCCGCGGCGCCATTGCGGTGAGCACGCCGACATAGCCGGGCCACGTGAGGCTGAAAAACTCGCCGCCGGCGCCGCGCATGTGCGCAATCTCGGTATGCCGTCCAAGGCCTTTGAACGGCCAGTCGAGCGTGCGAATGAGCCAGGGCTCGCCGTTCTGTGAGCAGGCGCGCGCCGTGCAGCCCCATTGGTACGATGCGTTCAGCATCCAGACGCCAGAGAAATCCAAGACATCGGCAATCGCCGCGATTTCGGTGAGATACGGCGAACGCGATCGCTGCAGAGAGCGGCGCGAAAGCCGGTCGAGGGCGGGAACGAGCGGTAGCGCCGCGCGCGGGAAAAACCGCAGGCAGGAGTCGCGCAACGCACGGGCCTGCGCCGGGCGCATCTGCGCGTGACGCAGCGGGCCGCCGTCGCGAACGTCAATCACGGGAATGGCAGGCAACGAGGATCGCATCGGCGCCTACGATAATGATTCGTGCGAAGATTGCATGGTCCCTTGCACCCTTTGGCGTCAAGGGATGGCGACGAGCCAGCGACGCCATCCAATTCAAATCGACGGTTGAACTCTCCACGCGGCACCGCATTGAAAGCAACGCTAGGCGCACGTCTTTCCTTCAATCGCCGACGAGGAAGTTATGGAAACCGCAAAACTCGGCCAAACGGGGCCCACCGTCAGTGTCATAGGCCTCGGTTGCATGGGTATGTCGCCGGGCGTCTACGGCCCCTCCGACGAGGCCGAAGCCCTCGCCACCATCGGTGCCGCGATAGATGCCGGCATCACGCTGATCGACACCGGCGACTTCTACGGCGCGGGGCACAACGAAATGCTGATCCGGCGCGCGCTGGAAAGTGTTCCGCGCTCGCGCATCGTCCTTTCGGTCAAATTCGGTTCGTTGCGCGACCCCTCCGGCGCATTCCACGGCAACGACGGCCGGCCGCAATCCGTCAAAAATTTTCTTTCTTATTCGCTGCGGCGCCTCGGCACCGATTACATCGACATCTATCGTCAGTCGCGGCTCGATCCGACGACGCCAATCGAAGACACCATCGGGGCGATCGCCGACATGGTGCGCGCAGGCTATGTCCGCCATATCGGCCTCTCGGAAGTAGGCCCCGATACCATACGCCGGGCGCGGGCCGTTCATCCCATTTCCGATTTGCAAATCGAATATTCGTTGATGAGCCGAGGCATCGAGAGCGCAATTCTCCCGACGACGCGTGAACTCGGCATCGGCTTGACTGCATATGGTGTCTTCTCGCGTGGAATTTTAAGCGGACGGGTCCCTTCGGCGGACAGCAAAGGCGACCTCCGTATCGCACGTATGCCGCGTTACAAGAGCGGCAACATCGAGCAGAACCTGAAACTGGTCGAAGCGCTGAAACGGATTGGAGACGAAAAAAATGCCACGCCCGCCCAGCTCGCGCTAGCGTGGGTGCGCTCGCGCGGATCCGACATTGTCCCGGTCGTCGGCGCAAGACGCCGCGAGCAGCTCAACGAGTGTTTGGGCGCGCTGGCCTTGAAGCTCGATGCCGACGACCTCGCGCGCATCGATGCGGCGGTAACGCCCAACCTCACCGCCGGCACCCGCTACGACGCACCACAAATGGCTCACCTCGATAGCGAAGCCGGCGCGCGCCACTCTGCTACTTGATTGGAGCATGCCCATCCTGCGATAGTTACATCGGGAACCGGTTTCGCTGCGAAGACCGGAAAGGTGGGAGGGTGCCGTGGCTGAGTACGACTACGTCGTCGTCGGCGCGGGATCGGCCGGGAGCGTCATTGCCGCCCGGTTGTCCGAAGACCCGTCGGTCAACGTCCTTTTGCTCGAGGCCGGCGGCCCCGATCACGACGACGATAGAATTTCCGCGCCGCACCGGGCCTGGGAATTGTGGAATACGCCGTTCGACTGGGCGTTCATGACGGTGCCGCAGCCCGGGGCGCTGAACCGGGAAATGTTCTGGCCGCGCGGCAAAGTGCTCGGCGGGTCAAGCTGTCTCAACGGCACGATCTACATCCGGGGCGCTGCTGCCGATTACGACCATTGGGCTTATCTTGGCAACGCCGGCTGGGACTACGAAAGTGTCCTGCCCTACTTCAAAAAATCCGAGGACTATTACGGCGGTGCATCGCATTATCACGGCGTTGGCGGCCCGCTCTCGGTGTTGCGCCACACCCATCCCAGTCCGCTGACCGACGCCTTTATCGAGGCAGCCGTCCACACCGGTCATCGCGTCAATTACGATTTTTCCGGGCCTGAAATTGTTGGAGCCGGCTACGCCGATACGACAACAATGCGCGACGGCCGCCGCTGCAGCGTTGCCTTGGCCTTCCTCGTACCGGCGCACAATCGGCGCAACCTGACTGTGCAAACCGGGGCGCGCAGCCATCGTCTCGTAATCGAGAACGGGCGGTGCAAAGGCGTCGTCTATGAGCGCGAGGGAAAGCTGCACACGGCGCACGCCGCGGCCGAGGTTATTGTCAGCGGCGGTACGATCGGATCCGCGCAGTTGCTGATGCTTTCCGGGATTGGGCGCGCTGACGATCTGAGCAAACTCGGCATCCGCGTGAACGCAGACCTGCACGGCGTAGGACAAAACCTGCACGACCACCTTTTGACTTTCGCCATCTACGAGGCGAGCCGGGAAATTCCCGCACCCAAACACAACATTCTCGAAGCGCACCTATTTGCCAAAAGCGACCCGCGCTTGCCCGCGCCCGATCATCAACCGCTGTTCATGTGCAATGCGCCACCGCTGCCAGGGCTGGACATCCCGCCGCAGGCTTATGCAATCGCGCCCGGCATTGTTCGTCCTGTCTCGCGCGGCGAACTAAAGCTGACCGCGAACGATCCCGGTGCGCCGATCCACCTTAATCCGCGCTACCTGAGCCAGGCTGCCGATCTCAACGCACTCGTCCATTCGCTCGAAGTCTCAATCGATATTCTGGAGGACGCTGCGTTCGCCAAATGGCGCAAGCGGTCGGTCTGGCCCAAAGCCAAGACACGTGCCGAGCGCGAACAATGGGTACGGCAGACGTGCGAAACCTACCACCACCAAGCCGGTACCTGTAAGATGGGCATCGACGCGATGAGCGTGGTCGATCCGCAATTGCGGGTTTACAGCATCGAAGGGCTGCGCGTCGCCGACGCGTCGATCATGCCGGCCGTGACCAGCGGCAACACCAACGCGCCGTCGATCATGATCGGCGAAAAAGCGGCCGACCTGATCCGCGGCAAGACCGCGTTTCACTAAGTCGCAGTTCACACCGGCGCGTACTCACCGGGGTTGGCCTCGACGACCAGTGCTTGCGGCGGCGGCCGATTTATCTGGAGCCCGTCCCACGCAGCGTTGACGATATCCTGCGTGCCAAGCCCGTACTTCGCGAACAGAAACTCGCGGCTGCCGGCTTCGGCGAACGTATCGGCGATGCCGACGCGGCGCAGCGGCGCCGGAATGCCGGCTTCCGCCAGAACCTCGGCGACCGCTGAGCCGAGCCCGCCGACGACGGTGTGGTTTTCCGCGGTGATAACGAGGCGGCTGCCGCGTGCCACACTCAAAATGGTCGCGCCATCGAACGGCTTGATCACCGGCGCATTGAGCACGGCGGCGCTGATGTCATTCTCCACGAGCGTGCGCGCCGCGGCGAGCGCGGCGGGAAGCATCATGCCCGACGCGACAATGCAGACTTCGCAGCCTTCGCCGCCGCTAACGATTTGCACCCGGCGCAAATCGAGCCGGTGGCTGTCTTCGAAGATGACCGGAATCTCGCCGCGCTTGAGCCGCAGATAAACCGGTCCGGGATGCGCCGCGATGGCGGCGACCGCCTGTTTCGTTTCGATCGCGTCGGCGGGCTCAACCACCGTGAAGTTCGGCAGCGCGCGCATCAAGGCAACGTCCTCGATCGCCTGATGGCTCGGTCCGCCCGGACTGGAGAGGCCGGGCATGAAGCCGACGATTTTGACGTTGAGGTTCGGATACGCGACCGACATGGCGATCTGGTCAAAACAGCGACGCGTGCAAAACACCCCGAACGTGTTGACGAAGACGACACGGCCGGCACGGGCCAGACCGCCGGCGACGCTGATCATGTTGGCTTCGGCCATGCCGAGATTGATGAAACGGTCGGCAAGCTCATCGCGAAACAGGTCAGTCTCAGTCTGTCGGGTCAGGTCGGCGCCGAGGCAAATGATTTCCGGCCGCCGCCGGGCCAGTTCCACCAGCGCCGCGCCGTAAGGCTTGAGGACGGTCGACGTAAGGCGGCTCACGCAATCGCGGCCTCGAGTTCTGATGTGATTGCTGCCCTCAGGGCAGGATCTAGTTTGATGAAATGCCCGTCGACTGTCGGCGGAATGGCGCGTAGTCCTCCCAGAATTTGGGTACGCGCGACAACGACAAACGGCTCAGGACCATCGTGCCGCGCGGCGAACGCGAGGTGCAGCGCCTCGACATCATGGCCATCGAGATCGGCTACCCGCCAGCCGAAGGCGCGCCATTTGTCGGCCAAAGGCTCGAGCGTGGTCACCGAGTTGACCGGGCCGTCGACCTGCGAATTGTTGGCGTCGATCACGACCGTCAGTCGGCCCAAGCGCCTGTGTGCGGCGAACATCGCCGCCTCCCATACCTGTCCTTCTTCCATTTCGCCGTCGCTGAGAAAAGCGAACGTGTCGCGGTCCTCGCCGGCAAGCTCCGCGGCGAGCGCGAAGCCGACTGCGCCGGAAAGCCCCTGCCCCAGCGAGCCGCAAACCAGATCGCCGAGCGGCGTGCGTTCGCTGCCGATCGCTTCAAGCAGCGAGCCATCCTTGCCGTAAGTCGCAAGCGCTTGCGGATCGAGCACGCCGAGTTCGGCAGCGGCGGCATACAATGCGATGACGTAATGCCCCGGCGACAACACGAAACGATCGTGTCCGTAGCGGATGACGCCACCGAACAGCACAGCGAAAATTTCCGCCGACGACAAAGCCTGGCCGAGATAGCCGAAGCCCTGGATCGCCACCATCTCCGTCGCCCGCAAACGAATGCGCGCGGCAAGGCGGCGGGCCATCACAGCGTCGAATTCGGGGACGTCGGTCATGCAGGCTTGCGTCTAGCCGTAAAGCTTGCGCGTCGTTCCGCTGCGCTTCACTTCGCCGGCGACCTTATACGTGCGCCCGACAAAATCCATCGAAGGATTCGAGACGCCGAACCAGAACTTCTCGCTGATGAAGTGATGACGGAGATGATACTGCTTGATCCATCGCCCGAGCCGCGTGCGCGGCTGATAGGGAATGTGGGCGACGTAGTGCACCCACTCGTAATGGAAAATGGCGAGCATGACGCCGCATATCGCCGATGGCGCTACGGACCACCCGAAGATGATCGCGAAGCCTAGCGCGGTCAGCAGCAGATTGGGCACGAGGAACCACATCGGCAAAAATAACAGATCGAGGCGATCAGGTTCGGCGTGATGATCGTAATGCAACCGGTGCTGCAATTTGCGGATAAAGCCAAATCGCGACGGCTCAGCGTGAAAGGCGAAACGGTGGAAGCCATATTCGCTAACGTAAAACGTCAGCGCACCGATCACGAGCCAAAGCAGCGAAAATGGAAGCGACCCTGCTGCGAATGCCGCGACGAGTACGACAAGCCCGAGCGCGAGCCAGGCGTTGGACCCGTGGCGGAGAAATGTCGCGATCATGGATGCCTCGGCCGCAAAGATATCACCTCTGAACCGCCTAAGTGCGGACGTTCGCGCTAAACCGCGTCGTCTTGTCGGATTGAGGGACGATCTCGGCGTACAGCACGACGAGTGTAGCGCAGTCCTTCGGCATCTCGTGGTTCGAATAGACCATGCGGGTGTGGCGTCCGCGCGGTCCGAAGATTTCATTTATGACGTGGGAAGCGCCGTCAAGTGCCGAGGGCTGATCGGTGAACCCCGGCGCGCAATTGAGCGTGCCCTCGAGGCGAACGATCTGCTTGACGCGGTCGAGCGTGCCAAGGGCCGCGTTGAGCTGAGCGACCGCGTTGAGCGCGCTCAGGCGGAACGCTTGGTACCCTTGCTCGACCGTCAAATCCGATCCTATTTTACCCTTGAACTTCAGGTCGCCCGCGATCCACGGCAATTGGCCGGAGGTCATGAGCAGGTTGCCGATAATGGCGGTCGGGGCGTAATCGCCGACTGCGGCGGCCGCCGGCGGCAGGACGATCCCCAGTGCTTGCAAGCGCTTGTCAGGCGTCAAGTCGCCGAGGTGATCAGTCGAGACAGACAGCATGGCGCTCCTCAACAGATGGTTGCCCCCCGTGTCATCCGAGGTTGGCGGTAGACGTTAACGGCAAATTATTGCCGAGTCAGCCGCGTTTCACTGCTACCATGGGCCGGATGAACGCGCCTCCACGACGCATGGCATGTGAAAACTGCGGTGCCGAATTCGCCTGCTCGCGCGACGACGTGACCAACTGCTGGTGTGCGAAGGAAAGCTACCGGCTGCCCTCACCGTTACCGCCGGAGATCGGACCATTCAAAGACTGTCTTTGCCCGCAATGCTTACGGATGTTCGAAAAGCGCTCCGTCGCGAGGAAATCGGCGTCGGCGACCTGACGCCCGTTCTTGCAGGTCCGACACTTTTCTGTTCCCGACATACACGGCCACGGAGATTGCGATGAAGAAGCTGTTGCTCATTGGCATAGGCGCGGGCAATCCCGAATACCTCACCGTGCAAGCCGTCAATGCGCTCAACGAAGTCGACGTCTTCTTCATGATGAACAAGGGTGAAGAGACAGAGGATTTGCTTCGCTTGCGCCGGGACATCTGCCAGCGCTACATCAAGGACCAAACTTACAGGATTGTTGAGGCCGCCGACCCCGCGCGGGATCGGAAGTCGCCGTCGTATGCGTCGGCAGTCGAGGCCTGGCACGACCAGCGCGCCGCCATTTACGAGCGATTGATCGAACGCGAACTCGGGGATGAGGAATGCGGCGCCTTCCTCATTTGGGGCGACCCTTGCCTCTACGACAGCACGCTGCGAATTATCGAGCGCGTGGCGGCGAAAGGAAGAGTTGCGTTCGAGTACGAGGTCATTCCCGGAATTAGCAGCGTGCAGGCGCTGGCGGCCCGCCACAAGATCGCGCTCAATCGAATCGGCAAATCCATTCACATCACGACCGGGCGCAATCTCACCAAGGGATTGTCCGATACGCTCGAGGACGTTGTCGTCATGCTGGACGGCGAAAGTTCGTTCAAAAGCGTGAGGGATCCGGACATTGATATCTATTGGGGGGCGTACATCGGAACCGACGACGAAATCCTTATGTCAGGCAAACTCTCAGCGATCACGCGCGACATTGACCGCACGCGAGCGGAAGCCAAAAACCGCAAGGGCTGGATCATGGATACTTACCTTTTGAGGAAGGCCAGCGAGTGAGTTGGCTACATCGTGGCTTGCGCAAAGAAATGTCCGCTATGCGGACTCAGCCGTTAGCCGGGTTGCCGGCGGGCCGACGGCAACTGCACACTATCGACAATAAGAAAATGGGAGGATTGCCTGCGCGCGGATAGGCGGAGCATGCTAAGCGCCGCGTAAGAGTTTGCAGGAAACGCGGTTTCCCGCCCCGAAGCTCAATCTTCCAGCGTTAAAAATCGGCGATTTCGTCCGAAAGACGACGAAACAAGGGAGGAACAACATGAATCGGCGAAGCTTTCTTGCGACAGCCGCGGCGCTGCCTGCGGCGAGCATGCTTGGGGGCGCCTTTGCGAGCGCCGATGATCACCTCAAATGGGCGGTCTTCACGCCCGACAGCGAGGTGACTTTCCGCACAGTGATGAAGCCCTTCGCGGAATCCGTGCAGCGCGATACCAACAACGCCGTCGTCTTTGATCTGTTTCCCAATGGCGCGCTTGGCCGCAATCCCGGCCAGCAGCCGCAGATGCTGCTGGATGGAGTCGCCGATCTGGCCTGGGTCATCCCTTCATATTCGCCCGGCCGATTCCCCGATACCGAAGTTCTCGAGCTTCCGGGCATGTTCAGGGATTTGCGCGAATCGTCGCTCACGGCGTCGGGATTGAATGCACGCAATGTGCTTCGCGACTACGGCGACTATTACGTGGTCGGACTTTGGGGAACAGCGCCCTACTCCATCCATACGAACTTTCCGGTCAATTCGATTGCCGATCTCAAGGGCAAGACCATCCGCGCGTCGAGCAAGAATGAAAGCGCGGCTCTGCGCGCCTTTGGGGCCGTTCCGGTCGGCATGCCGGTGACAGAGATACCAGAGGCCATCAGCCGTGGCACAATCAGCGGCACGACATCGCACCTTGCGCCGTTTTTCGACTTTGGGCTCGATCGCGTCACCAACAATCACTTCTTCATCGGCCTCGGCGTCGTTCCGTTGACCATTTTAATGAACAAGAAAAAATTCGACGCCCTTCCACAATCTGCTCAGGCCGTGATCGAACGCAACGCCGGGCCGGCGCTGACCAAGACCTGGATAGATTCGATCACCAGTTACAACGCCGCCAACCTGGAAAAACTGAAAAGTAACCCCAAGAACAAGATCGTCTTCCCGTCCCAGGAAGAGATCGACAAAGCCCAAGCGTTACTCGCGCCGGTGCGCGAGGAGTGGGTCGCGGCGAGTGACCGTCATAAGGAATTGAAGGCCGCGCTTGACGCCGAACTTGCCAGCGTTCGCGGTGGGAGCAAAGGTTAGGTCTGAGCGCGCCGGTATTAGCGGCTTTATACAGACGCGCCTCTTGGCACTTCCACATGATGAGTGGAGGCCCGGGCGGGGGTAATGCCAATGGGATGGATCGACTGGGCGAGCGGGATGCTGGCACGAGCGCTTGCGGTCCTTGGCCTGGGTGTGTTGCTGGCCTTCGCCATAATGACAATGGCCGACGGTTTGCTGCGGTTCTTCTTCGCACACCCGATCGACATCGTCCGTGATGCGAGTTCGCTTATCGCGGCGTTCTCTGTCGCCTGCTGCATTCCGGTGGCGATTATCGAGCGCAGCAACATCACCATTCGCTTCCTGCCGACACTCATCGGTGCTCGCGCCGGCCAAGTCGCCGATGTGGCCGCCGCGATCTTGGTGGAAATCATATTGCTCTTGATGACCTGGCAGTTCGTGCTGTTTGCCGAGCAAGCGCAGTCAAATGGCAGCGCCACCTGGATGCTGCGGATTCCGACAGCGCCGGTTTGGGCGGCCGTCGCAACTATTCTCGGCCTCAGCGCACTGCTGCAGGTCGTGGTTGCCGTCAAAAGCGTGCGTGGCGATTACCTCGCCGATGCTTCACCGACCATCGTCGATTGAGTTAGGGGGAGATCGCATTTGCAGCCGGCGGTTTTTGGTGCTGTCGGAATCGGCGCTCTCTTTGCGTTGATCTTCCTCCAGGTGCCGATCGGTTTTGCGATGATGACGGTCGGCGTCGTCGGCTTTGCCCTGCAAGCCGGATGGCTCCCGGCATTTTCTTTCCTCGCCCAGGAACCGTCCTACGTGCTTTCGAGCACCGACCTCGCCGCGGTCCCGCTGTTTTTGATGATGGGCGTATTCGCCAGCATGGCCGGCTTCTCCGAAGATGTTTACCGGGCAGCCGCAGCGTTCATCGGCCACCGTCGCGGCGGCCTCGCCTACGCCACTATCGGCGGTTCTGCCGCGTTCGGCGCCATTTGCGGATCGAGCACCGCAACGGCAGCAACGTTCGGCAAGGTCGCGCTGCCGCAAATGCTCGACCGCGGGTATTCGCCGGCTTTCTCGACCGGCGTGATAGCTGCCGGCGGCACGCTCAAGTCGCTGATCCCGCCCTCGCTGGTGATGATCATCTACTGCGTCGTGGCAAAAACGTTCATCCTCGACATGTTCGTCGCTGCCATCATTCCGGCGCTGATGACCATCGCGTTCAACCTTGTCGCCATCGCCATTACGGTCCGGCGCCGTCCGCAAATAGCCCCGGTCAGCGATCGAGCAGCTTGGGACGAGCGCTGGATGGCGACGCGCCGTGCCGCCCCCTCGCTGGTACTTCTCTTAGGGGTATTCGTCGGCATTTACAGCGGCATCTTTACCGTCAATGAAGCCGCATCGGCGGCAGCCGTGCTTGCGTTGCTGTTTGCGCTGGCGCGGCGTCGGCTAAGCTGGAAGTCGCTGGTTCACGGCATGTACGAAGCGGCTTCAGTGACGGCCATGTTGTATCTGATCCTGATGGCCGCGCCGATTTTTACCTATTTCATCAACCTCGCGCACGTGCCCGAGGCTTTGGTGCAATGGATCGATGGACATCACTTCCCGCCGCTCGGCGTCATCTTCACACTTACCGTCGTTTATATTCTTCTTGGCACCTTTTTCGAGGAAATGTCCTCGATCCTCATCACGCTGCCGCTTATTCTGCCGATCATCGTCAGTCTCGGCTACGACCCGTTGTGGTGGGGCGTCATCTGTCTCATCCAGGTCGAAATGGCGTTGATCCATCCGCCGATGGGCATCATCGTTTTCCTCCTGCACGCCATCGCGCCGAAAATATCCATGTCCACTATCTACCGCGGCGTCGTTCCATTTCTGATCGCCGATTTCGCGGTGCTGATCATCTTGATTTTGCTTCCAGGTATTGTGCTGTGGCTGCCGCACACCTTGCATTGAGGCGCGCGGGATCTAGAACACCCAATAGCTAATCTTGCGGCTAACCGGCGTAATCGCCGCGCCGAACGGAACGCTCGCGGATTGCCGTTTCGATATGCTGCGCCATCGAGCGAAGTGGCGGCAAGAGCTGACGCTCGGCTTGGGCGATCGACAGCGCCGACGATATCCAGATCAGCGACAGGCAACCCAAAATCCTCGATCCGGCCCGGATCGGGATCGCCATACCGGCCGCTTTCGGATTGATCTCGCGATCCTGAACCGCAAAACCCTTGGTACGGATAGCGTCGAGAAGCGCGCCGACACGGTCGCTCTCGCGAGCGCCTTTGTCTTCAAGGCTCGGCGAACGTGCGAGCATTTCGAGAATCGCGCGCCGTTCGCTCGCCGAGCAGAAAGCGAGGTAACAGCGGCCGGCCGCCGTTCGCAGCATCGGCAGCGAGCGCCCGACCATGCCGTGATCGATCGAAAGAACGCTGGCTTCGTGCGTGGTCTCGCGCACCAGCATGCGTCCTTGCTCGAAGGTCATCAGCGCCGCCGGCCATACAAGATCCCGGGTGAATTTCGCCATGAATGGAGCGGCGATTTCCGCAATCCAATCGTCTTCGAGAAAGCCGTCGCTGAGGCTGCGCACCTTGGGCGTGAGGCAGAAGCGATCAGCCGGGCTGCTGCGCGCTACAAAGCCGGCGCGATTGAGGGTCGCCAACAGCCGATAAATTGTCGGTCGAGGCAGCCGCGTATCGCGCGCCAATTCCACGACCGATGGAAGCTTGCGCCTGTTCATCGCGACAAGCAGCGCCAGTCCGCGCTCCAGCGAACGCACCCCACTATCTCGCGTTTGACCGCCTCTGCGTCCCATTGTTTCACTCCCGGTGGGACGATTGTCCACTGTGCGGACATCGAGTCAAGATTTCTAGCTCGCGGTGCTGAGCCGTATTAGCGTTTTTGAAAAAGCGAGGGAGAACGCCATGACAGGAGCAGCGGGTAATTCGGGCGATCGTCCGCGGCGCGTTCCGCTGAGCATGAGCCACATCGGGCTCTACGTACACGATCTGCCGAAGATGGAGGATTTTTACACCCGGGTCCTGGGCTTCACCGTGACCGACCGCGGCAAGGTGCGGGGCACGGATATCGTGTTCACCAGCTGGGACCCGAAGGACCACCACCAGGTCGCGCTCGTCGCCGGCCGCCCGAAGGATCTCGGCTTTAATCACGTCAACCAGATTTCGTTTCGCGTCACCTCGCTAGAGGATCTTCAGGAGGTGTGGCGAAAGGTGAAAGATGAGCCGGGCGTCAGCGACATGCGGCCGATGGATCACGGCAACGCGTGGTCGCTTTATTTTCGCGATCCCGAGGGCAACCGGCTCGAAGTTTTTTGCGATACCAAGTGGTACATCGAGCAGCCTTGCATCGAAGAGCTCGATCTCTCGCAGCCGGCCGACAAAATCAAAGCGAAGTCGGATGCCTTCTGCCGCAGCGCGCCCGGCTTTCGCCCGATTGCCGATTATCAGGCTGAGCTCGCCAAGAAAATGGGATTGACGAGATCCTGAACACGGCCCGGCGCCCGATGAACGCGGCTCCACCATTCGATATCTGCATCGTCGGCTACGGGCCGGTCGGTGCAGCGCTGGCCAATTTGCTCGGGATGGGCGGGCTGCGCGTTGTCGTGCTCGAACGCGAACCGTCGGTTTATCACTTGCCGCGTGCGGTCGCGCTCGACGGCGAAGGCATGCGGCTGATCCAAACAATGGGGCTGGCCGAGCAATTGCGGCCGTTGCTTTCGGTCAGCCGCAACATCCGTCACGTCAGTGCCGACGGCAAACTGCTCTTATTGATCAGTCGCGGCGGCATCGGGCCCGAGGGCTGGAACCACGCCTACCGTTTCTACCAGCCGGAATTCGAGGCGGTCTTGCGCGACGGCGTCAAGCGGTTCGCGTCGGTCGACGTGCGCACACGCTGCGAGGCGTTTGCCCTCGATGAATCCGGCGATCACGTCCGGGTCCGCTATGAGAACCTCGCTACCGGAGAACTAGCGGAGATCGCGGCGCGCTACGTCGTTGGTTGCGATGGAGCACGCTCGACGGTCAGGCGCTTTATGGGCGCGGCGCTGCAGGACTTGCGCTCGCACGAACGCTGGATCGTCCTCGACATGAAGCTCCAACAGCCGCCGCAAGGCGTGCCCGAGGCCGCCGATGAAACCGGGCGTGTTGTCGATGCGATCCAGTATTGCGACCCGGCACGACCGACAACGTTTGTGCCAATGCCCGGTAACCGGCATCGCTGGGAATTCATGCTGATGCCCGGTGACGACCCGGCGACGATTACAAAGCCGGAGCAAATCTACGAAATGCTCAAGCCCTGGAGCATCGATCCGGCCACGTCGGTGATCGAGCGCGCGGTGGTCTATACGTTTCACTCGGCGCTTTCGACGCGATGGCGGCGCGATCGGCTGTTGCTCGCCGGCGACGCTGCGCATCAGATGCCGCCGTTTCTCGGCCAGGGCATGTGCTCGGGGCTGCGCGACGCCGCCAATCTTGCCTGGAAGCTGGACGCAGTGATCAAAAACGCGGCGCCGGACAGTTTGCTCGATACCTATGAGACTGAACGGTCCGAACACGTGCGCGCTTTCATCGAGCTCGCCGTCGAGCTGGGTGGCGTCATTCAAACAACCGATCCGGAACGGGCGCAGGCGCGCGACCGCGACTTGATCGCCAATCCGACCATGTTGCGGCCGATCACGCCGCGACTTGGCCGCGGCCTGCATGGCGACGAACCCGCCCCTGCGGGCACGCGTGCGGCTCAGCCGCGGCTCGCGGACGGTACGCTCCTCGACGATAAAGTCGGATACCGCTTCGCCGTTCTGACAACCCCGCGGTTTGCCGGCTCGCTCCCGGCCAAACGCAATGTGCAATCCGATGCCGATGTTGTCTTCGTGACCGCGACAGGTCCCGCCGAGGCTTACCTTGCCGAACTTCAAACCGAGGCGCTGGTGATCCGCCCGGATCGTCACATCCTTGGCGTGGCATTGACCGCGGCAGAACTCGATGCGGTTCTCGCGCGCCGTTTGCCGCCACCTTCAGTCGTACCTTCACCGCCGTTGCGGACTGCCGCCGGCTAGACCCCCGGGAGACGTTGCATGGCCACCTCAAGAGTACCCACCAACGCCGTCGATCACGTCGGCAGCCTCAAACGGCCACCCGAATTGGTGCAGGCCTGGCGTGCTTGGGAGGACGGCAAGCTGCCGATGGAACAATTGCGGAAGGTACAGGACGACACCATCCGCGACGCCGTGGCCATGCAGGAAAAGCTGGGCCTTCCCATCGTAACTGACGGTGAATTCCGGCGCGGCGGCTGGTCGCGCGGCTTTCTCAACGCGGTCGAAGGATTCGAATTCCGCGGATCGAAGCTCGTCTTCCGCAATGATGAAGGATTCTCGACGCCGTCGCCGGCACCGATGACGACCAAACCGATCAAGCGAAAGCAGCCGATTGTCGTCGACGACTACAAGTTCATCGCGTCGGTGGCCAAAAACCCTGCCAAAGTGACCATGCCGACGCCGTCGCACATGCACTTCGGCCAATTCAAGGAAGCTGTCGACGCCAAAGTCTATCCCGATATTGAAAAATACTGGGACGATCTGATCGCGGTGTTCAAACAAGAGATCACGGAGCTTTACGCTGTCGGGTGCCGCTACCTGCAGCTCGACGAAGTACCGCTGGCGCTGCTGTGCGACGACAAGATCCGCGCCGTGGCAAAAGGCGAAGGCGAGGACCCGGATAAGCTGGCGGCGCGCTATATCGATGTTCTCAATCGCGCCGTCGCCGATCGCCCGGCTGACATGACGATCGGCATGCATTTGTGTCGCGGCAATATGGAAAGCTTATGGATGGGCGACGGCGGTTACGCGCCGATCGCCGAAGCCTTGTTCAACCGCGCTGACGTGGATGCCTTTCTGCTGGAATACGATTCCGCCCGTGCTGGCGATTTCGCGCCATTGCGGCATCTGCCAGCCGGCAAGCGGGCGTATCTCGGAATCATCAGCACGAAAAATCCGGCGCTGGAATCGGTGGACGAACTAATGCATCGCCTCGACGAGGCAAGCCGCTTTGCGCCGATGGACCGGCTCGGCATTTGCCCGCAATGCGGCTTTGCCAGCGCGGCGATGTCGAAATTTGCGGTCAAACCCAGCAAACTCACCCCCGATCTCCAGACGCTTAAAATCCAGCGGCTGATCGAGGTCGGGCAGCGGGCGTGGGGTCACGCGTGAGCGCGGCCGCAGACACGCTCGACAGCTACGGATTGTTCACCGCCGAAGCGGTGCAGGATCCCTATCCGCATTACCGGCGAATGCGCGAACAGGAGCCGGTGCATTGGTCGGACAAGGCGCAAGCTTGGTATTTCACTCGCTATGCGGATGTCTATGACCTGCAGGACCGGCCCGACCTCAGCGTAGATCGCGTCGAGACGCTGTATTCGTATTTGCCGCGAGTTAATCCGGAGCGCTTCAGCGATATCGTCGACCACTATAACCGCTGGCTGCTGTATCGGGACGACGCCTACCACGACCGGCTTAAAGGGCTGTTTCTGAAAGCCATGACGCCACGCGCCGTCGAGAGGCTCCGCCCCATGATGCAACGGCGCGTCGATATCATCCTCGATTCGCTGAAAGACCGCGACGCGTTCGACGCCTACCTCGACTTTGCCGCGCGGTTGCCGACGCAGGTGATGCTCGACCTGCTCGGCCTTCCCGATTCAGACGAGGGAATGATGCGGCATTGGAGCGATCGCTGCTCGAACTTTCTGTTTCAGCCCGTTGCTCCGGATAAAGAGGCGATGGCGCAAGAGCAGCGCGAAATTCTCGACGCGCAGCAAGCCTATTTCATGCCGCTGATTGAAGCGCGCCGCCGCGAGCCCGCAGATGACATGATTTCGGCCATGGCAACGGCCGAAGTTGCCGGCGAGCGTTTATCAAACCTCGAAATTCTTGCGACCTGCAACATGATGGCGACGGCCGGCGGCGGCACGTCGCGCAGCGCCATCGCCATGTCGCTGTGGTGGCTCCACCAGTTTCCAGACGAACTCGCCAAGCTGAAAGCGCAACCGGAACTCATCGATCTGGCGGCGGAAGAATTCTTGCGCTTCGACGCCCCGACCCAGCGCGGCATCCGCACTGCGCGGCAAGATTTCAGCGTCGGCGGCAAGGAAATTCGTAAAGGCCAACTTCTTCATATCATGATCGGCGCCGCCAACCGCGATCCGGACCAATTCGAGGAACCCGACCGGCTGGACGTGACCCGTAGTCCCAACCGTCACGTTTCACTCGGGCACGGCGTGCACTATTGTCTTGGCGCAGCACTGGCGCGGCTCGAGCTGCGCATCGCGCTGGCGAGCTTCCTTTCTCGATATCCCGATTATCGACTTGCCAGTGACAAGATCGTCTTCATGGATCGCACCGCCAGCCGCCGTCCGACCAGCGTACCGGTGTACGCGCACTAGGACTCAAAGAGTTGCGGCGTGAATGCTTCGCGGGCCGGCTTATTGAACCGCATCAAATCTCCAAACAGAACGGCAAAAAGAGAAATCACATGCAGCAACCGTATCGAAGCGTCTGGACCGAACTTCTGGACACACCTTTCCGTCAGGCCTGGGTCGACGCCGGTGGTTTAAAGACGCGCTTTATTCAGGCTGGAGATCCCGCGAACCCGCCGCTTGTCTTGATGCACGGAACGGCCGGGAGTTTGGAAAACTTCGCCGCCAATATCGCCGCGTATGCGCGCCATTTTAATTGCATCGCTTTCGACATGATCGGTTCCGGCATGACCGACAAGCCGGACTATGATTACGAGACGCAGCACTACGTCAAACACGCCGCCGATTTTCTCAACGCAATCGGCGTAAAAAAAGCCTCGGTGATCGGTCTCTCGCTGGGCGCCCGGGTTGCCAGCCGCCTCGCCATCGACCATCCGCAGATGGTCGACAACCTTATCCTGCTGTCAGCGACGGCTTATTTTCCCGCAAAACCGATACAAGGTGACATCCAGCGTTCCCGGTCTGCGGCGGCCGCCAATCCGACGTGGGAGAATATTTTCGAAATCTTCAAAGGCCTGTTTCACGATCCCGGCAAGGTCTGGGACGATCTTATTGCGACGCGTCTAGCCGTCTACAAGCGCCACGACATGAAAACGGCCATGCCGCACATTTTGGCGCTCCTCGATCCGGAGGTTTACAACCGCAATCGCATACCCGACGACGATTGGAAGCGGTTGCGCGCCCCAACCCTGATCATTGCCGCGGTCGATCATCAGGACGTCTTCCTGGAAACGGCGCGCACCATCGTCAAGCTCATCCCGAACGCCAAGGTCATCGAGATGAAGCACTGTAGCCATTGGCCGCAAATGGAAGACTCAGAGACGTTCAACAAGCTCAGCATCGAGTTTCTGCAATCGCATTAGCCGGAGGAGACCTGACCCGAACGAGCGCGGGCTCTCGCCAGGCGCGCTGCCCCTATTCGGATGAACGTGGTGGGCCCGGGAGGACGGAAACCTCTGGCACAAAAAAGTCAGAGAAGTGCCCATTTCATCGACATTTACCCTGTCGCCAATTGCTGTCGCCTTTCAGTATCGTCAATTGCTGTCGCCATTGTATATTCGCCGCCGTTCAATAGGGACATCCGGGCATGGCGAGAGCACGACACGGCAGCTACTTATTCCGGCGCGACGGATCAACGAATTGGTGGGTCCGACTGCGCTCCGGCAACCGGCGAATCGAGAAATCGCTACGCACGCCCGACCGTCGAGAGGCAGAGATGTTAGCCGCGCCGATGGTTGCCGAGCATAAAGCCGCCCTAGTGGCCGCGCGCCCCCGTCTTGAGCTGACGCCTTACACGCTTGATCCCGGCGAACACACCGGGCCAAATGGCGAGCGCGTCATAGCGACCACGCGGGAATTAATCTACCTGGATGCCGCCGGCGCCCTGATAAAGACCGAGCCGAACCGCCCGGCGCAACGGCTTCTGAATTGGCCGATGGGTGCGGTCATTATCGATGAGGGTACGACACGGCCGCTCGCCGAATTGCGACGCGTCGGACCAATCATTGACTTGGCGAAGCTGAGGCGCGAAGCCCCGCCAAAAAAGAATGGCGACGATGCCGTCCTCGAAACTTACCTGAAACACGCCAATATAAGCGGCTATTTCGAGCGAGAGGCTCGGACCGTTTGGGGCTTGTTTCGGTCATTATGCGACAAGCCGTTGAAAGAGGCGGACAGAGATGATGGCCGCAAGTTAGTCGCGCACTTCGAGTCTCGCGGACTTAAGAGCGCGACGATAGCGAAAAAGGTCGGCTGGCTAACCGCCGCTTGCAATCTCGCGATTAAGGAAGGGAGATTGAAGTTCAATCCGTTCTCTTCAATCGTGCCGAACCGCAAAGACGCAGTTAGACGGCTTCCCCTCAGCGACGTCGATATGAGGCTGGTCAAGCGCCATATCGATAAGCTCAGTGATTTCGATCAAACGCTGTTCCGGTTTCTAGCGGCCACTGGGATGCGGTTAAGCGAGGCATTCGAGATTGACGGAGAAATGAAGGAACGCGGCGTGCGCTATGTCACAGTAGGCAAAAAGACCGAGCAATCGTTGCGCCGCGTGCCGCTACCCGCTTGCGTGTTGCCGTATCTGCCAAAGGTTATCAAAGGGCGGTTGTTTGTGACCGAGCACCTAGACCCGCCAGACATGGCGTCGAAACGCTTAGGCAAGTTTTTGGATGACACTGGGATCACCGATCCCCGAAAGGTAGTCCACTCGCTGCGGCATCGTGCGCAAGATCGACTGCGTGCCGCCGAGTGCCCCGAGGATATTCGATGGGCGATCTTAGGACATGAGGAACGAACGGTGGCGGCCGGTTATGGCGAGGGCTTCTCTCTCCCGGTGCTCCGCAAATGGATAGACAAAATTGGGTTCTAACCGAAAAGCTTGGAAGTCTTCTGATCCTCAATGAGCTCACCCGCGATTTCAATGGAAGCACCGAACTGTGAATCTGAGGGTCAGGAGTTAGAATCTCTCCGGACGCGTCAGTCTAGTGGCGTGTGATTCACACGGCATTCACTTGGCAAAATGAAGGGCTCGCTCCGACGCGTGATGGGAAGGGTCAAAATCGTAAGCATTGCACGACGCGGGATCGTTAGCTCGGTACGACTGTTCGTAACAGGGGTCTTGTACGAACACTCAACAAAGCGCGAGCGTGAAACACATGGCCAAGCCACACCTCAAGCTGGTCACGCCAGCTACCCTAAAACGAACAGTCACGCCCAAAAGACTTTCCAACGCTAAGCTGCGGACCCGCGAGTACCTGACGGAAGCCGAAGTCGAGAAGCTGATGGCAACCGCCAAGGAAAACCGTCATGGCCATCGCGACGCGACCGTGATCCTCGTGGCCTATCGGCACGGCCTCCGGGCATCCGAATTGGTTGACCTCCGTTGGGAGCAGGTGGACTTCAAAACGGCAACGCTGCACGTCCGCAGGGTCAAGCAGGGCACCCCAAGTACCCATCCGACCCTCGGGGACGAACTGCGGGCGCTGCGGCGACTTCAACGTGAGCAGGAACCAAAATCACCCTTTGTGTTCACGTCGGAACGGGGAGCGCCATTCAGTACCGCTGGCTTCGCCCGAATGCTCGAGCGTGCGGGCACGGAGGCCAAGCTTGGTTTCAAGGCGCACCCGCACATGCTCCGACACGCTTGCGGCTATGCGCTCGCAAACAAGGGTCACGACACGCGCGCTCTGCAAGCCTATCTCGGCCACCGCAACATCCAACATACGGTACGCTACACCGAGTTATCAGCTACGCGGTTCAAGGATTTTTGGCGAGAGTGATTGTGGCCACACGATCCCAACCTGCGGCCGTCGGCGTCGCCCCGATTTTCCAGAGCGGATGTAAAAGCCGGAACGGGCTGCATAGTCATGCAGCCCGCCCGTTTTTACAATCAGCGCGCCTTAGTTCGGCATCAACACCTTGTCGACCACCATGATGACGCCGTTGCTTTGATCGACATCGGCAATCGTCACCATCGAGGTGCCGCCCTTTTCATCCGTAATCATCAGGTCCTTGCCGCTGCCGCTAACGGTCAATGTGCCGCCCTCGACTGTCTTGAGGCTCGCTTTGCCATCGCCGCTCTTGATTTCTCGGTCGAGCGCCGCAGAGTTGAGCTTCCCCGGAACGACATGATAGGTCAGGATTTTGTCCAGAGCCTTTTTGTTCTCGGGCTTCAGGAGATTGTCCACGGTCCCCGCCGGGAGGGCCGCGAAGGCTTCGTTCGTGGGGGCAAATACTGTGAAAGGCCCCTTTCCTTCAAGCGTATCGACCAAGCCGCCGGCCTTGACCGCGGCCACAAGCGTCGTGTGATCCTTCGAGTTCACAGCATTCTGAATAATATTTTTGTGGTTAGACATAGCAGCGCCGCCGACCATCGGATCCGCCGCAAAGGCTGTTCCAACGATGGCGAATGCCACGATGGCCGTCGTAGTCAGCAATTTGATCTTATACATTGATGTTTCCAATTCTTCGGGGGTGTTTGCCACGGGTGTCGGGCTGTCCTTCACCGGCGTAGATCGCAAATCACAACCTCCCTGATCACTGGATAGATCCATCTAAAAGGATGAACCTGGCGAAGGCGTCATCACTATCTCGGGATAGGCGCTCTGAAATCTTGGTCGGACGACGAAAGCAAAATATTTAGACAGATCAGGCGTATCAGACGTCATATGTTGCCCTGGCCCGATGTACTCGGGTTTCTGCCCAAAGTGAGCTATTTTATACAGTTCCGTCGCGTTGAATTGTGCCCTAATGCCAAGTTGGCAAGGAGCCTAAATGGACGAGCGGATCATAAGCCCCAAAAAGACGAGAGGCGCACGGCGGTTTGACCCGGCTCTGTTCTTTGAAACCGCAGCCAAGGGCCGAACTATTGCAAAGCATCGCAAGAGCGAAATCATCTTTTCGCAGGGCGATGAGGCTAATGCAGTTTTCTATATTAAAAAGGGCAAAGTCAAAGTCACCGTCGTATCCAAGCAGGGCAAGGAAGCCGTGGTCGCGATCTTGGGTATTGATGAATTTGTGGGTGAAGGATGCTTGATCGGACAACCGAAACGATTGGCGACGGCGAGTGCCATGTCCGAATGCGTCACTATGCGAGTAGAGAAGACCGAAATCCAACGGCTTCTTCGGGACGAGCCTATATTTTCACAAATGTTTGTCTCGCACGTTTTGGCGCGGACCGCTCGCGTGGAAGAAGATTTAGTTGACCAACTATTCAATTCAACGGAGAAGCGGCTTGCTCGATTGCTGCTGCTGTTGGCAAATTTCGGCAAGGAAGGTCGGCCCGAACCGCTGATGGCGAAGATCACTCAGGAAACGCTCGCGGAGATGATCGGTACTACGCGGTCGCGGGTGAGCCATTTCATGAATAAGTTTCGCGAGGCAGGGTTCATTGATTACAACGGTCATCTCGAAGTCCATAGTTCGTTGTTGAGCGTGGTCCTGGCCGAGCAGCCGCGCAGCGTAAGATCGCCCAGTATTTCCGTGAGCGACCCGCCGGCGGATTGAAATTTCCAGAGTTCAAGCGAGCGATTACGCTTTGTCGCGCAAATCTGAAAAACTTTAGTAAATTTGCTCAGTGAGCACTTTGGCTCAGTCAGCATTCGTGACGCAATGCAAACCTTTGTGCCAGCGAAGCACGGAGGGACCGATGAGCAATTCCATCTTTGCGCGGGAACCTATATTTCGATTTCCGCAGTGGCGGACGGTCGAGCGCAATGCAATCGACCGGAAGCAATACGATGCGCTGGCAAGCGAATTGCGTGCGTCGCTTGCCCGCGAAGAAGCGTTACGAGATGAGAAGCGTGATTTATCACAGCGACAAGTGATCCTGACCCAGGAAATGGAGCACCGTGTTGCCAACGGCCTGCAATTGATTGCAAGTTCGCTGGTATTGCAAAGCCGGGCCATGACGACGCCAGAAGCATCTATTCAACTGGGGATCGCCGCCCGTCGGATTGATGCCCTAGGAAGCGTCCATCATCGGTTACATCTTCTCAATCAACCTGCCAAAGTGGAATTCAAGCAATGTCTCATAGGTCTGTGCCACGACCTTTCGCGGCTGTTATTCCAAAGCGGAACCGATCACGCCATCGTGGTCGAGGGAACGAAGGTTGATATACCGTCGTCGCTGGCCAACCCACTCGGGCTTATCGCAACTGAGCTGATCACCAATTCGGTGAAACACGCGAACGGCAACATCACTGTTCGTATTGAGAAGAGCGCGCTCGACGCTTATTCGATGTCAGTGCTGGACGATGGGCCGGGACTACCCGCTGGATTTGAGGCTGCCAAGAGCAAAGGGCTTGGGATGAAACTTATCCTCCGGTTCGTAAAGGAGATTGGCGGCAATCTGCAAATTATTTCCCGCGATGACGGCCATAGGACGTGCTTTACCGTCACATTTTCGAAGTAGCCAAATCTGACTGCATTGTTTTGATCAATCCCTTTCGGGATGCACCAATTGATGATGACCAAAGACCATATCATCAGGCTTGGTCAATCATCCGGCTTTACAGCGCGGCAAAATGCCTTTAACGGCCGCGGACGCACTTAGTGACGTTTGACAATCTAAGTTATTGTAATCGCTCCGTCGTGGCACAACTCCCGGGCCCAGCACCGAGCGAAGGACCCGCCTCCAGCAAACCGCCTGAGCAGACGCCACTGTCCTCTTTTACAAGCGTCTAATGACGTGAATGAGACCCGAATCGCCAGCCACATCTTCCCGACGAAACTCATCGTCATATTTCATAATTTGGCGCATCAGTTCCTCGATCAGTTGTCTGGCGGATCGCGCCGTCTTGACGGGACTAGTCAGTTCTGCGATGGTCTTCGCGACAGCGACGATCACTTCATCCGCCTCTCCGGTGTCGACATTGTCTGAACCACTTGGTGCTACAGGGTACTCCGATAAGGAAATCCTCGATTAGTTCGACCATCATACAATGAAGGCACGGTCTCTCCTCGCCTTCTGCGACATGAGTTTTGTGCCCTTTCGCGCCATTAACACGCCGCTCCGGTCACATCTCCGTTTACGCAGTATCGGACGCTTCAGAACTGCAGTGTGGACGCGCCCATCTATCCGTCAGGTCAAGTCTTACGATTTTCCCACCCGATTTCCCACCGAACTCCTCACTACAGGGTGGGAAACGGCAGGATTGAACGGTTAGTGGAAATTCACAAACACCTGAAATTCTGGACCAAATAGAACTGCACGATACAGGACAAAATGTGCCGCAACGGTTTAGGAAACCGCTGCTCTATCCAGCTGAGCTACGGGACCGGGGAAATTTTGCCCCGTGTTATAGCATAAAGACGCCGCGAGGCGCCGCTTGCTCGAAGAGCTTTACTGGGGACAGGTCTTGGGCTGTCCATCGAGCCCTTCGTGCTTGATCTCGAAATTCGCCTTGCCGCCGTTCGCGCCAAGGGTGACGACATACATGCTGTCAAAGTCGGTGCCGTTCCAATCCGGCACTGCGGCCTGATCGCCGCCATGCGCCGCCAGCAGCGCCTTCACTGACGGCGCGATGACCTTGTGCTCCCAGGCGACGAGGACGAACTTCGCGCCGCCCTTGGTCAGAGCCTTTTCCAGCGCCGCGTTCAGCGCGCGGCGTTGCGTAAATCTGATGCTGGCGTTCACCGGCAGACCAAAGGCTATGGCGGCCGGCTCGACGGTCGCAAGCGGCCTTACGTAGTCGAAGGCAATCCCGCCGTCGTCATTCTTGCCGGAGGGGTCGGGAGCGAAGATCGCGTCGGGCTTGCCAAACATCCGCTCGATGACCGCGGGCAACGCAAGCGCGCGATTGAGGCCCTGGCAATCGAGCTGGCCCAATCCTGCCGGCGGCTTTTCTCCGTGGCGAATGAAAGCCACTGTCGCGGCGGCATCGCCAGCCTGCACGTTGCCGGCAGGCGGCACAGTCAACAATGCGGCAATCGCGCCGATTTGCAGCGCGACCATTCCGTTGCGAAACGCCTGCTCCAAGCCATGCCTCCCGGCACGTCGGGCATACGGGGGATCACGTTCACTAGCCGGATTCGAAATTCAAGATCAAGCCGCGCGGCCGGCCACGTTCACCGCGCAGCGGCTGCGGTTTCCGGCACTTCGTCGGTATGGACCGCAAAGCCGGCTAGCGTATTCGGACCAAACGAAGTGGTGATGGCGACATCGGTGGCGTCTCGTCCGCGCGCCATCAGAATCCGGCCGATGCGCGGGACGTTGTGGCGCGCATCGAACGTGTACCAGCGATCGCCAAGATAGACTTCAAACCAGGCGGAAAAATCCATCGGCGTATCTTCCGGCGGCACCCCGATGTCGCCGAGATAGCCGGTGCAATAACGCGCCGGAATATTCATGCAGCGGCACAGCGTAACCGCGAGGTGCGCGAAGTCCCGGCACACGCCCCGGGCCTCCTCGTGCGTCTGCCACGCGGTCTTGGTCGGGCTCGCGTGCGCGTAGCCAAACTCGATGTGAGCGTGGACGTAATCGCAGATCGCCTGCACCAGCGGCCAACCCTTGGCCACGTGACCGAATTTCGCCCACGCTAATTGGATGAAACGGTCGGTCTCGCAGTAGCGGCTGCCGAGCAGATAAACCAGCGTGTCGACGGGGAGATTCTCCAGCGGATGCTGGATGGCCTCGGGCGCCACATCATCCGGCTTGCCGCTGTCGTTGATCAGAAAATCAGCCGATAGCGTCAAGAGTCCGGCGGGCGCGTGGACCACGTGGCAGACATTGCCAAAGCCGTCGCGATAAGCGTTGGCCGCAACTTCTGGCGCAAGATGGAGCCGGTCGGGGATGACAAGATCGCCCGCACGCGAGGGGTGCACGCTGAGCATCAGGATCATCGGCGTCGGCTGCGGACACTGATAGGAGATCTTGTAGCCGGCGCGGATCTTCATCGAACGATCCCTCGGCGCGCGGCATCGGTTTTCGCCTGCGTCACCGCAACAAGCGCGCTCGCACCGTTATCGTCGAAGAATAGCGTCACCCGGCCACCATAACGCATAACACCTTTGGCATGCATTTCCTGGGCCATTTTACCCGACCAAGTTCGGAAGCGTTGTTCCGCAGGCGGCCCGCCGGAAGCGAAATTCGCGGACCTTTCGCTTCAAGCATCCGTGATCGCCGTTCGGGAATAAACGCCGGACTTGCCAGTCTCGTCTCCTGAAGCCGCCGAAGACCCTTCGCGGCGCCGTGATCAAGGTCACGATTAAACCAGGAGAATGCAGATGTCTCTCTTTCGTATCCGCAGCCGCGCACTGCTCGCCGCCTTCGTCGTTACGTCATCGCTCGTTTCGGCCGCGCACGCCGAACGAGGAACCGAAGAGGCGAGAAATTATTACCGGGCTACAACGCAAGTGAGCCGCCCGATGCCGACGCCGCCTGTTGCACCCAGGGCCGTCACCGCCCCGCAATCGCTCTCGTTTCCGGAAGGAAGCTCCGACTACCACGGCTCAAATGGCGGCTGAGCAGCCACGGCCGCTCGTCGGATAAATTCAGTATGATTTGCGAGGTTGCGGCGGCGGCAAGCGAGCCGCCGCTGCCCTCAAGACGCCGTTCGATAGAGCCGATCGGCAAACCGCGCCGGTAATCCCACGCTCTCCAGCGGCGGCAGACCCGACTCGGCCGCGGACACCGTTTGTCCCGACTGGAAACGCTGCCTCACGTCGGCTGGCCGGAACGGCTTCTTCAGCGGCAGCAACGTCGAAAGTCCGTGGTTGGCGCTAATCTGTGCGATCTCCAACAGCGTGGTTTCGTCGCGACCGCTGATCAACAGAAGCTTGCCGCGGTAGCCGCAGGCTTCCAGCCGATGGATGATCTCGACCACGTTCAATTCGCCGAGCGAGAGATCGACTACGAGAAGCTCCGGCGCGTCGCCTTTTAGTGCGGTCAGAAACTCCTGGACCGTCGTGAAGGTCCGCGGCGCCAACCCACCGGCCTCCAAAACCTTGCCGATCATCACCGCAATTCGCAGCTCGTCGCCCAGCACGAACGCGCGGGCAACGGCCGGAGCCGGCGCAACCTCGGTCGCGGTTGGGTCCGCCTGCGACTGCGCGCCGCCGCTCGGGGTTCCGATATTTGGTGCGGATCCCGGCATCGAGGACGCCTGCGGGTCGCCTCTGCCTCGCCTTCCGCCGCGCAGCAAATTCGACCACTGCGCCTCGTGTTCGCCCGTTTCCGCGGGAGCCGCGACCACGCGATTGCGTCCAGCGCGCTTGGCCTGATAAAGCGCGGCGTCGGCGCGCTTGAGCAAAAGGTCGATGCTCTCCTGCGCGGCTCGCTCGGCGACTCCGAAGCTTGCGGTGATCGAGAACGATTGACCGCCGCTCTCGAACGACAGCGCGGCAAGTTGCTCGCGCACCTCTTCGGCGTACCGCGTCGCGGCGTCGAGGCTCGATCCCTCGAGCACGACCGCGAATTCCTCGCCGCCGAGACGGCCGAAAATCGCCTTGTTCTTGCGGGCCTCGCCGCCGATGACGCTTAGAACCCGATCGCCGACGTCATGCCCGTAATTGTCGTTGACGTCCTTGAAATGATCGATGTCGAACATTATCGCGGCGAAGCAACGGCCGGCCTCGGCGAGATCGCCGGTCTTCTCGAAGAACGCACGGCGATTGAACGCACCGGTGAGCGAATCCAGATTGGCGAGCACGATCATCTCGCGCTGCTGGCCCAACAGCCGCTCGGCAGTACGCAACCGTGCATAAAGCTCCTCGCTGGCCGGCGGCTTTCTGATGAACTCGTCGGCGCCGCTGTCGAGCGCGTTGACCACGGCGCTCTGTTCGGCATTCGAGGACATCAAGATAATGTAGAGCGCCCGGTCGCGGCCGGAGAGCAGCCGCGCTTCCCAGCAAAGTTCGAGACCGGACATGGCGGCAAGTTCGGCGCTGGTCATCAGGACGCTGACATCCGGCGCCGATTTGATGAAGTCGAGCGCCTCGCGGCCCTCGCTGAACACGCTCACCACGTGGCCGTCGTCTTCAAGAAGCCGGGATACGGCTTTCAAGATCGTCCGGCTTGGATCGACTACAACGATGCGCACAATCGCCCCAAATCTAAAGACCGGAGCTTAGCGGAAGAGTCATAATTCGGTATTTACAACCGGGGATCGGCCTATAAGGCACGCCGCGTGCACTGCGATGCGGGCGGGTATCCGCGGGCAATTTCGCGCGTTTGCCCCTGTAGATGTTGGCCAATCCGCCCTTTTTGTACTAAGCGCTGAAATGCGGCGCCCGGCGAACATACGTCTCGTTTACCTCATCGCCATTCTCTTTGCTCGAATGCGCATGCAAGCTGGAACCAACAGGGACTTCGCGGGCGGCACGGAGCGGGACCTACGATGAACGATGCGCCACAAACGCTACTCACCGCCGGCGATCCCGCGCCGGTCGCGCTTTATAACGGCGGCGGCCAATCACCTTTTCTTCTCGTCGCCGACCACGCCGGCAATATCTTTCCGCGGACGCTCGGCCGGCTCGGCATCTCGACACCAGAAGCGCAGCGTCATATCGCGCTCGACATCGGCATCGCGAATGTGAGTCGGATTTTGGCGGACGCGCTCGACGCCCCACTCATTCAACAAAATTATTCTTCGGCTTGTGATCGACTGCAACAGGCCGCCAAGCGCTATGACGTCGATTCCAGAAATCAGCGAGCTCACGCCAATCCCGGGCAACGTCGGCCTGAGCGCAGCCGAGCGGGCCGCGCGGAGCGCGAAATTTTCCGGCCCTATCACGACGCGATCGCTGCTGCGCTCGAGCGACGCCGGCAAGCGGAGACGCCCACGGCGCTGATAGCGCTGCACAGTTTTACGCTGGTGTTCAAATCCCTCGAGCGGCCGTGGCACGCGGCACTACTTTATCATCGCGATCCGAAGCTTGCGCATGCGCTGCTCGCGCTGCTGCGCGCCGAACCCGGACTGAACGTTGGCGACAACCAACCTTATTTTGTCAGCGACGACACCGACTACACCATTCCCGTGCACGGCGAGCGCCGCAACATTACCCATGCGCTGATCGAAATCCGTCAGGATTTGATCGTGGAAGAAAACGGCCAGCGCGAATGGGCGCAGCGCCTTGCGCGGATCCTGCCTGCGGCTTACGGCTCCCTGCGAATAAAATTCAAAGCTGTTGTATTTTTGAAAATTACAACTTAAACTGGCA